>NZ_VIUE01000001.1:0-429933 GCF_007828215.1 Pseudomonas sp. SJZ074
CCTCTCCAGATATCTGCACTGCCAAGAGCTGTGAGAGCTTTTGCTGCCTTGAAAAAGAATGGCTAAATAAATCATCCAAGACAGTTGCTCCCACAAGGGGATGGCGGTGACTTGATGGAGATTTGGCAGGCAAAAAAAAACGGGAACCTGTGACGGCTCCCGTTTTCTTGACCACCGGCGCGAATCACTTCGCCTGGTAGATGATCCCCGGGCTGCACTGGATCATCTGGTAATGATCCGGCAAGCCGTTCAGCGCTTCGGATGCACCGAGGAACAGGTAGCCGCCCGGCTTAAGGGTGCCGTGTATACGCAGCAGGATGTCCTTCTTCACTTCGGCGGAGAAGTAGATCAGTACGTTACGGCAGAACACGATGTCGAATTTGCCCAGGCTGGCATAGCTGTCCAGCAGGTTGAACGAGCGGAATTCCACCCGGTTCTTGATCGGCGCCTTGACCACCCAGCGCCCCGGCCCTTTCGGATCGAAGTAGCGTTGCAGGCGATCAGGCGACAGGCCGCGGCCGATGGCCAGACTGTCGTACTCACCCGTCTTGCAGTTGTTAAGCATGGTCCCGGACAGGTCCGTGGCAACGATCTGCACGCCACCTTTCAACTGGCCGATATTGGTCCGCTCGAACTCGTCGATGGACATCGACAGCGAATAGGGTTCCTGGCCCGACGAGCAAGCGGCCGACCAGATCCGCAGGCGCTGGCCCGGGCTGGCCTTGATGGCCGCCGGCAGCACTTTGTTTTTCAATACTTCGAACGGATAGGTATCGCGAAACCACAGGGTTTCGTTGGTGGTCATGGCATCCACCACCATTTCGCGCAAACCGCTGCGCGGCTGGGTCTGGATACGCTGCACCAGCTCGCCCAACGATTTGAGGCCCTGTTGCTCCATCAATTTGTTGAGACGGCTCGACACCAGATATTGCTTGTTTTCACCAAGCAATATGCCACAGGCTTTTTCCAGGAAGACCCGGAACTGTTCGAAATCCAAATTACCCGTAGACAAGTTACCGCCTCTTTCCATTGTATTGATTTGCCGGGCGCACAACGCGCCCGACCTTTATCCAGCTGTCTTGATCCGATCGACCACCCGGGAAGCCAGGTCATCGGGGCGGAACTTGGCAAGAAAATCGTCGGCACCGACCTTCTTGACCATTGCCTGGTTGAAGACGCCCGACAGGGACGTGTGCAGGATGATGTGCAGCTTTTGCATACGCGGATCGCTGCGAATTTCCGACGTCAGGGTATACCCGTCCATCTCCGGCATCTCGATGTCGGAGATCATCATCAGAAACTCCTCTTCCGGCTTCTTGCCCTCGTCAACCATGTTTCGCAAGTAATCCAACGCCTGCCGCCCATCGTTCAGCGCAATCACTTCAACGCCGATCGTCTGCAGGCAACGGGTCACCTGCTTACGTGCCACTGATGAGTCGTCCACCGTCAGTACCCGCAACGAAATCGCCTTGTGCTGGGTTTCGGCATCCACCACACCGTGGGAAATGGTTTCCGTGGTCGGCGCCACTTCGGCGAGGATTTTCTCCACGTCGATGATTTCCACCAACTGGCCGTCGACCCGGGTTACCGCCGTCAGGTAGTGATCGCGGCCGGTGCCCTTGGGCGGTGGATGGATCTCTTCCCAGTTCATGTTGACGATGCGCTCCACCGAGCGCACCAGGAAACCCTGGGTCTTGGTGTTGTACTCGGTGATGATCACAAACGGATTGCTCTGATCCAGCAGCCGACCGGAACCGGTGGCCATCGCCAGATCGAGAATCGGGATGGTCGCTCCCCGGATATTTGCCACACCGCACACGACGGGACTGGACTTGGGCATCAAGGTCAGCTTGGGGCATTGCAGCACCTCGCGCACCTTGAATACGTTGATCCCATATAACTGCTGGCCATCGAGACGGAACAACAACAGCTCCAGGCGATTCTGACCGACCAGCTGTGTGCGCTGGTTTACCGAATCCATCACTCCCGCCATGCCCTGACTCCTACCTAACGCTAATGTGTCCGACGCGCATTCATCACTAAACGGCACGGGGCTTGCTATTCAACCGGCATGAACGCACAAACGACATTTTCTCGACGCCTGACCACTCATTGCCGCCTCTGGCTCGGTATGCTGTTGGCTGTCTGCCTGTTCGCCTCGGGGGGACGCGCCCTTGCCGAAGCTCCGGTTACCTTGCCTGATCTCCTTATCGGCGTCACTCAGGGCTTTCTTGAATTCACCGTAGAAGACTATCTGGCTTCCAGTCAAACCGAAGGTCGCTACGAAATCGAAGTCAACCAGATCGACCCGCGCTTGCGCATGCCAATGTGTGACAAGGAATTGACTGCGTCCCTGGAAAGCCCTGCCAGGCCACTGGGACGGGTCACGGTAAAGGTCCGTTGCGACAGCGCGGCCCCCTGGACGGTCTTCGTGCCAGCCCAGGTACGCCTGTTTCGCGAAATCGTCACCACCACCCGCCCTTTGAAACGGGCCGGAATCGTCGAGCCCCAGGACGTGACGTTGCGTGAACGGGATGTCAGCCAGATCACCCAAGGGTTCCTGACTTCCGTCGATCAGGCCATCGGACAGAAACTTGTCCGACCAATGGTAGCCGACCAGATCGTGACTCTTTTGCACCTGGAACAGGCCGAAGTCGTCCGCAAAGGTGACCAGGTGGTGATCACGGCCCGTAGCGGCACCCTGGCCGTGCGGATGCCCGGCGAAGCCCTGTCCAATGGCGGCATGAACGAACAGATTCGAGTGAAGAACCTAAATTCCCAACGCGTCATCAAGGCGCAAGTGATGGCCCCAGGCCAGGTGGAAGTGGCTATGTAGTGATCCGGTAGAGACGGGTAGAAAGCTGGCGCTTGACCCTGCTGTTCCCTAGACTGTGCCTTACGCAAGGCAAGCGCAGACGTGCGCACGCTCATTGAACAAATGAGCCTAAAGTTTTTTGGGGGATGGCCGAAAACATGGCAAGCGTCCAAATACCCAGAGGTTTTTTACCATGGTCATCGATTTCAATCGTTTAAACAGCTCCTCACCATTGACAGGCACTACGCGCACCAACGCCAGCAAGGAAACTGAAAAATCCTCGCCGGCCGAGCAGGCCACCACTGTCAAGAACGGGGAGTCGGTACACCTCAGTGATGAGGCTCAGCAGTTGCAGAAGATTACTGACAAGCTGCGCGATCAACCTGTCGTCGACAACGCCCGCGTGGCCGAGTTGAAAGCAGCCATCGCCGATGGCAGCTATAAGGTCGACAGCAACCGTGTAGCCAGCAAACTGCTCAACTTCGAAGCCCAGCGCTAGGCCGCCGCCAGCGCAGGCTTTTGGATGCTAAGACCCAAGGCCAGCCATGCACGACACTCATTTATTGCAATTGATCATCGACGACTTTGTTCCAGCACAACAATTGCTGGAGCTGCTGCAGACCGAATCCCTGGCGCTGCATGGTCGCGACATGCCCTTGCTGGAAAATATCCTGGCACAGAAACAGGCATTGATCATTCTGCTCGATCAGCATGGCCGCAAACGCAGCGAGATTCTCGCCAGCCTCAATCTGCCCGCCAACAACGATGGCCTCGAGCAACTGGCCAGCCAGTCGACGATCGGCGATCAGTTGTTGTCCCAAAGCGCAGTGCTCAATGATCTGCTCGCCCAGTGCCAGGCGGCCAACGCCCGCAACGGCCAGTCGATCCAACTCCAGCAAGCCGCTACCGCCAACCAGTTGCGCATCCTCAATGGCGGTGAAATCCCGACGCTTTACGATGCTCGCGGCTCGACCGCCAAGATGGTCAAGCACCGCCCGCTCAGCCAGGCATGAAACGAACCATGCCTGCGCTCTATCAACCCGCGATAGATGCTGGCAAAATGCTGGCCATTCGTAGTCGTATTTTGCTTGGAGATTGACCCACCGTGTTCAATGCCTCAAACGCGGATGATGCTCCGCAACCGCCCAAGGTCCTTACCACGCCCCTGGAAATCTCCGGCAACCTGCGGATGCTGCAAGATAGCCACGATCCGTTGATCATTACCTTCCACGAACGCACCCAGCGCTTCCAGAGCTACCTGGTCGACGTCGATCGCGAGAAGAACACCATCGCCCTGGATGAAATGATCCCTCGCGACGGGGAGCGTTTCCTGCTCGCGGGCGAGCCGTTTCGGGTCGAAGGTTTCCATGATGGCGTGCGCATCGCATGGGAAGGCAAGGGTCCGCTGACGATCAATGAGTCCCACGATGGTCGCTGCTACCGTGGCGCCTTGCCCGACGAAGTGGTTTATCACCAACGTCGCAACGCCTTCCGCGCAGCCTTGAAGCTGGCGCAACTGGTGAGCATCGAACTGGGCGGCGACAAGCTCAAGTCACCCGTGAGCGGCAAACTGCTGGATATCTCCGCCACCGGCTGCAAGCTGCGCTTCGATGGCGACATCACCGAGCGCCTGCAATTGGGCCAGGTTTACGAGCGCTTCATCGCCGCCCTGCCCTTTGGCAACATGACGGCACCGGTCGAACTGCGCTACCTGCATTTCGAAGAACGCATCAACACCACCTTCGCCGGCGTGCGCTTCCACAATATCAGTGGCCTGGTGCAGCGGCAGGTCGAGCGTTTCGTCTATCAGCTGCAGCGCGAAGCGCGCCGCTTCGATAAAGACGATATCTGATCCCCAGCCCCGAATATTTTCTGCGCCTGGACCGACCTCATCGCGAGCAGGCTCGCTCCCATAAGGACTTGCGGTTTACCGCCCCCATATGGGAGCGAGCCTGCTCGCGATTGGCGACACCACTGCCTACTTACCTGGCTTGAGGTTCCTCAGCGTCAGCCCCCTCGGTGACCGGCTCTGCAACCGGCTCGACCTCCGGATTCGGCGTCACCTGCATCTGCTCTTGCACCACCTGCTCATCGACCCTCGGGTCGAGACACGCCACCAGCGGGGAACTGGACATGCTGTCGGGCATCGCCACGTGATGCAGCGGCGCGTCATCGACCTGATGCAGGTTGGTCACCGCTTTTGGCCGTATGCGCCACACCAGTACCAGTGCAAAGAAGGTGAAGAAGGCGTACAGCATGTGGCTGCCGAATGAGTTCATCAGCACCCCGGCCACCAGCGGGCCAATACTCGCACCTACGCCGTACGTCACCAGCAGCATCGCTGTCAGCGACACCCGGCGATCCGCTTCGACGTGGTCGTTGGAAAACGCCACCGCCAGCGGGTACAGGCAGAATTGCATCAGCGAACAGAAAAAACCGGCGACGAACAGCACTTCCAGCGGCACCGTCGACAGGATCGCCAATGGCGACGCGAAGACTGCCAGGCACAATGCAAAGCAACGGATCAGCAGCGCCCGGTCGTAACGGTCGGACAGCCAGCCCAACGGCCACTGCACCAACAGACCGGCAAAGATGCAGCTGCCCATGAACAGCCCCACCTGTTCGGTCGACAGCCCTTGCTGGGACGCATACAGCGGCGCCAGACCATAGAACGAGCCGACGATCAATCCGGAACCCAGCACCGTGCTCAGCGACTGCGGCACGCGCTTGATGAAGAACCGTGGCTCCATGGGCGCCGGACGCAACGGCGCCGGGTGGATCCGTCGGGTCAACGCCACCGGCACCAGGCACAGGGCAAAACACAACGCCACCAGCATCAGCAGCTCCAACCCCAGGGCCGGGTGGATCACGAGGATCAGTTGACCCAACACCATCCCCAGGTACGAGGCGATCATGTAGCCGCTGAACACCACCCCACGCTGCTTGGCATCGGCCTGCTCGTTGAGCCAACTCTCGATGACCATGTACTGGCACATCATGCCGAGGCCGACGATAACCCGCAGCACCACCCAGGCCGGCAGCCAGCTCACCAGGCCGTGGCCCAGCACCGCCGCACCGACGATCCCGGCACAGGCCGAATAGGCACGGATATGCCCGACGCGGGCAATCAGCCGATGGCCGATCTTGCCACCCAGCACCAGGCCGAAATAGTTGGCGGCCATCAGCGCACCGACCCACAGGCTATCCACATGCTCGGCAGCCAGGCGCAAGGCCAGGTAGGTACTCAAAAGCCCCGAACCGATAAGCATCATCAGCGAGGCGAAATAAAGCGCTCGAAAAGGTTTCCAGACTTGGCGCATCGGCGTTCCGAGCGGCTCCTTGAGATAAGTAGGGGCTGCCTCTGTAGACAGCCCGAATGCGACTTTACGTACAAAGCCTAGGCCTGGGCTGCCAGCACACGCCGTTCCCAGGGGGTGATTTCATCAAAGTAGCTGGTCAGTTCCAGGGTTTTCGTCGCAATGTAGCCTTCGATGAACTCCGTACCGAACAGTTCCTTCGCTAGAAGGCTACGTTTCAGACGCTCCAGGGCAGCGTGCAGGGTACATGGCAACGACAGATTATCCGGTACCTGGAATTCGCCCTGTATCGCAGCGCTCGGCTCCAGGCGATTTTCAATCCCATGAAGACCGGCCGCCAGGCTGGCGGCAATCGCCAGATAGGGGTTGGCATCCGCCCCGGGCAAGCGATTCTCGACCCGTCGGGCCACTGGCGAACTGGCCGGAATCCGTAACCCGGCCGAGCGATTGTCGTGAGACCAGCAGGCATTGTTCGGCGAGGCGAACGGATGACACAGGCGCTGGTAGGAATTGACGTTCGGCGCGAACAGCGCCGTGAAGTCCGCCATGCCCGCCTGCTGTCCACCGATGAAGTGCCGAAACGCTGCCGTCGGCTCGCCGACCTCGTCGCTGAACACATTACGACCGCTGTCCAGCTCGACGACACTCTGGTGAATGTGCATCGAACTGCCCGGCGTATGGGCCAGCGGCTTGGCCATGCATACCACGGTCAGGCCGTGCTTGAGAGCGACTTCCTTGAGCAGGTGCTTGAACAGGAACGTCTGGTCGGCCAGCAGCAGGGCATCGCCATGCAGCAGATTGATCTCGAACTGGCTCACGCCCATTTCATGCATGAAGGTATCGCGCGGCAACCCCAGGGCTGCCATGCATTCATAGACCTCATTGAAGAATGGGCGCAGGCCGTTGTTGGAGCTGACACTGAATGCCGAGTGGCCGTCTTCACGACGCCCATCCAGGCCCACCGGCGGTTGGAATGGCTGGGTCGGATCCGGGTTGGGTGCAAAAACAAAGAATTCCAGCTCGGTCGCCACCACCGGTGCCAGGCCCCGGGCGGCGTACCGGGCGATCACCGTCTTGAGCTGGCCACGCGTCGAGAGCCGGGAGCTTTCACCGGTCAGTTCGTCGGCATCGCAGATGGCCAGGGCGCGGGGATGCGAGCTCCAGGGCAGGCGGTGGATCTGTTTCGGGTCGGCCACCAACGCCAGGTCGCCATCGTCACTGCCATAGAAACGCGACGGCGGATAGCCGCCCATGATGCATTGCAGCAGCACGCCCCGGGCCATTTGCAATCGCCGCCCCTCCAGGAAACCCGCGGCGGTCATCACCTTGCCCCGCGGTACGCCATTGAGGTCCGGCGTGACACATTCAATCTCATCAATGCCCGTCAGTCGCTGCGCGATTGAACATTGATCATCGGTCGTCATGACGCATTCCTTGTTATGTGCGAGCCGCGAACGGCAACCCGTACAAAATAGGCTTCAGCTGTTCGGAATATCAAGCACTCGGGGACAATAAACATCGAGCCTGGGGACACCCCTGTGGGAGCGAGCCTGCTCGCGATGGCGGCGGGTCAGCTCATACCGGATTGGCTGATACACCGCTATCGCGAGCAGGCTCGCTCCCACAAGTATTTTGTGCTGTCGGGGCCACCTGCATGGAACAGGTTCAGGGCAGATAAATCCGGAACACGCCGCCCCCCAGCACACCGCCATTGGCAATTTCGGTCCGCCCGCACACGCCGCCGCGCTGGTGCAGCCCGGCGATCCGCGCGGCGAAGTAAAGGCCCAGCCCGGTGCTGCCGCTGCTGTGGTTGATACCTTGCACATAATCGGCCTGACGTTCGAGCATTTCAGGCGGATAGCCTTCGCCGTCGTCATTGATGGTGAGCACCAATTGCCCGGCTTCATCGCTGGCACTGATCAACAACGTCTGCCGGGCGTGGCGAATGGCATTGTTGATGCAGTTGTCGAGCACCGAAGCGATCAGCTCACGGTCGAAGAAGCCCAGTGGGCTCAACGGATCGACTTCATACGTGACCATGATCCCACGGCTGCGGAACACCTCCCGATGGCCGGCCAGCTGCGCCTCGATAAAGTCGTCCAGCTCGTGGTAGGCCGGGTGCAGCGGCAACTGGTTGACACCCAGCTTGTACAGCCCCAGCAGCTGCACCATCAAGCCATTGAGGTGGGCGAATTCGAACTCCATCACGCCCTGCTCGGAGGTCTGCTGCACCTCTTCAGGCAAGCGCTCGAGCCACTGCGCATGAGCCTGCATGAGCAAGGTCAGGGAGTTTTTCATGTCGTGCACGGTCGATGCGATCACCGTGGAAAAATCGAGTGCCTGTTCGCTGTCATTCATCGCCAAATGCCTTGCTTCGCAGTTTCTGATAGCGCGCAAAACGCGCATCGGTGTCGGGCATCATGCCCACCAGTTTCAGGCAGGCGCGACATTCCTCCAGCAGCTCCGATTCCACACTGGTATCGGTGCCATGCAGCAGGGATTGCGCCATATTCAGGGCAATACTGATGTTCTTCGGTTGCATCTTCAGCGCACGACGGAACAGCTCCCGTGCCTCGGGCAACGCGCCGGTCTTGTAGACCCGCACACCTTCGCGGTTCAGTTCGGCGGCGGCATTGCCTTGATTGAGGATGTTCGGGTCGTCGGTGAGCTTGGCAATACCCTGCATCACCGTCGGGTCATCCCCGTAGATTTCCGCGCAGTTCTTGAGCATCGATTCGCCGGCGCTGGTCTGGCCGAGCATCTGCAATTGCTTGGCTACCAGCAGCGCGGCCTCGGCACTCATGAATTGCTCCATGCCATCGAGGCGCTGCAGGGCCTGCTCGGTGAGTTTTTCCGCGGTTTCGGCGTCGTTCAACAACAGGCTCGTGGCTTTCATCAGTCGCGCCCGGACCTGCAGTCCCGGGTCGTTGAGGTTTTCCTTCGCCACCGCGCTGAGGGTCGTGTTGATCTCCAACCGGGTCCGGGTGTCGAGGCCCTTTTCGCTGCCCTTGCTGATAAGTGCATGGGCCAGGCCGAGGTTGCTTTCCGGATCCTTGAAACGCGACTGCGCGCCCTGCCCGACCGCCTGGCGATAGGCTCTGGAAGCGGTGTCGAAGTCTTCGTTGGCCATCGCCAACTTGCCCAGCAACGATTGCCGGCGAACCGCCAGGGGCGACAGGCGAACCGCTTCTTCCAGCACCTCCTGGGCCTGTTTCGTGTCGCCTTCGGCCACCAGCACATCGGCCATACCATCATACAAGGCAGGCATCATCGGAAAGGCCTTGAGGGCCTTTTCATAGACAGCCTTGGCCTGCGTCACCTGACCGCGCTTGAACATCAATTTGCCCAGGCCCGCATAGGCCCAAGGCAACGGACGATCGGCCAGGATGGTGTTGTACAGGCGCTCCAGGGCTTCGTTCTGGTTCAGGTCCCGCAGCGCATCGGCCCGATAACGCAGACACAACGGCCCGTAGCGCGGATCCTGCTTGCACAGGGCGATGCAGGCATTGAGCACTTCCAGCGGCTTGCCACGATCCAGCGCCTGGAGAATCGGCTTGAGCAGGGTCTTGCGCTGCTCCAGCCGCTCCAACCGCTGGGCCAGGCCCGAACGGTTGAAAGGCTTGGTCAGGTACGCATCGGGCTCATGCTCCAGGGCACTGAGTACCATGGCCTGGCTGGTCTCGGCAGTCACCATGAGGAACACGCTTTCATGGCTGATGAGCTTCTCGATCATCAGGTCTTCCAGCACCTGCTGACCGTTCTTGCGGCCGTCGCCCAAGTGATAGTCCTGCAGGATGAAGTCATAGCGCTTCTGCGAACACATGCGCAGCGCCACTTCACCGGTATCGGCGGTGTCCACGTCCTTGACGCCCAACTCACGCAACATGGAGCGGATCGAGCTGCGGAAATCCGAGAAATCATCGACGATCAGAAAACTTTTTTGGTGGTACGCCAGCATCGAGGATGTCCAGGCAAGTAAAAAGGTGCACCCAATGGCAGACAACGAAAATGCGGTCCTGCAACCCGTGGGCGCGCAGATGATAGCCACCAGCCATTATGGAGCAAGAGATTTCCGAACCTCTTGCCCTGGCTGTGCCGTGGCGCACATTGCGAACCTTTCCGGCACACACAGGTGTGGGAGAAAAACGGGCTCATCAGGCTATCGGCTGAATTCGGCTTTCCGTTAAGCGGATCGCAAGGAAGAGATTAGAAGATTGTTACCCAGACGCAGGTGCCCGGGACAGGAAGCTCATTTGAAGATGTCAGAAACCGAGGTCGACTCAGTGCTCTGCACCAGATCGATCAACCAGGTCCGGAATGCCACGACTTTTTTCGAGTTGGCAATTTCCAGTGGCGTCACCAGATAAAAGCCCAGATCGGACTTCAACTTGAGGTTGAACGGCGCTACCAGTCTGCCGGCTTTCAAATCGTCATCGACATAGGTGGAACGACCGATACACACCCCCAGCCCGTCGATTGCAGCCTGCACCGCCATCATCGCCAGATCGAACGTCAGCCGCGTGCCTTCAGCGAGCTTCTTCGGTTGCCCGGCCGCGCTCAGCCACATGTTCCAGTCGTTACTGGTCATGCCACTGACCTGCAACAGCGTGTGATTGACCAGATCGACCGGGCTTTTCAAGGCTTTGGGACCGGTCAGCAGCTTGGGACTGCATACAGGAAATATCTCATCGGACATGAGCCAGTCCGCCCGCAAGCCCTTCCAGTCGCCGAAACCGTAGCGGATCGCGGCGTCGATGCCGCCCTTGCGAAAGTCGACCAATTCGGTTGATGCGGTGACCCGCACGTCAATATTGGGAAATGCGTCCTGAAAGGACGCCAGGCGTGGCAGCAGCCACTTGGATGCCAGGGAAACCAGCGTGCTGATGGTCAATACGCTGTTTTTGGTCGACTCGAGCAGCATTTCCGTGGAATAGCGCAACTCATGAAATGCCGAGCGAATACCCGGCAAATAAGCATGGCCTTCGGTGGTCAATGCCAGACCGTCCTTGAGCCGCAGGAACAGGCGGACGCCCAGCTCATCTTCAAGGCGGCGGATCTGATGGCTGATGGCCGTCTGCGTGACATTCAGCTCTTCGGCGGCCTTGGTAAAACTCATATGGCGAGCAGCAGATTCAAACGCTTTCAATCCATTGAGAGAGGGAATTCTGGCGACCATAAGGCTGCGTAATGCTCATGAGATTTTGTCATAAGGTAGCGCCAAAGAAGTCCTTTGCAAAATGTTTTGCCGGTCATGGATCCTGGCGGCCCGCGCATTCGGGCTTACGTTACCGCCTATAAGGAAATCCCCATGAAACTGTACTTTGCCCCCATGACCTGCTCACTGTCGCCGCACATCGTGCTGCGTGAACTGGGCTTGCCTTTCGAATTGATCCGAGTCAACAACAAGACCAAAGCCACCGCCGACAGCCATGACTTCCGCGACATCAACCCAAAGGGTTACGTGGCCGCACTGATGCTGGATAACGGCCAGGTGCTGACCGAAGGTCCGGCCATCGTTCAATACCTGGCGGATCAAGTTCCGGGCAATTCCCTGGCGCCGGCCAACGGCACTTGGGAACGCACTCGCCTGCAGGAACTGCTGAACTTCATCACTTCGGAAATCCACGGTGGCAGCGCGCCGCTGTTCAATGTCGATATTCCTGAGCCCACCAAAGAAATTTTCCGGCAGAAGCTGTTCAAGCGCCTGGACTACCTGAACAACGGCCTGATGAACAAAGACTATCTGTTGGGTGACTTCGGCCTGGCCGATGCGTACCTGTTCACCGTGCTTAAGTGGCTGCCTTTCTTCAATATCGATATCGAGAAGTGGCCGAAACTTGAGTCATTCATGAATCGCATCGAAACACGTCCAAGCGTGCGCGCCGCCATAGCCGCGGAAGAGGCCACGCAACCGGTTTAACAGCCGGTCGATGCTGGCTTCTGCTGATGCTTTGGAGAGTCGGGTTGGCACTGTACCGCTATCGACGAACGGTTCGAGAGGTTACGCCAACCTTTGATCATATGGTGTCCCAGGGCAGGTTCGAACTGCCAACCTTCCCCTTAGGAGGGGGATGCTCTATCCAATTGAGCTACTGAGACACAGGTCGACCACGAGAAACGCGGTGCGATGGACGGCGTGCATGTTAACGGCCAGCCTGGCGTTTGTCATGTCGTCCGTAGGCTTTTTAAGTGTAGGCAAATGCTGCAGCCCATAGCCCCCAGCCCGATGACACGGATAAACGGGACGCCGCTCATCCGCCCCCATCTGCCTCCGCTAGTAAATCGGCAAATTGCCACTATCCTATACAATACAAGGACAGCACCGGTCTTTGCTGCCGTTCCGGTTATCCGCCGGACGGTATGGCACATAGACACGATGTGATGGTCATAGCATGCGGACCTGCTGATTTTCCAAACCAGTCCGCATTTTTGATGAAGAGTAATAGCAGAACGCCTTTACGCGGATCAATATTTGTCACAGAATTGGCGCCAATGATCTGGCAATTTTGAGGCATGATGCGGGCCTCTTAACAATTCAGGTTGAACATTTGGCTACGGTGCTTGTCCTATCGACATCCTGCGGCCAATCCCGAGAACCGCTCCCCTGAACTAACCGGTTAAATAAATATGCGCCCAATGACAAAGGCAATTTATTCCAGCCGTACGGCTGACAAGTTCGTCGTACGTCTGCCAGACGGAATGCGGGAACGCATTGCCGAGGTGGCTCGCAATCATCATCGCAGCATGAACTCTGAAATCATCGCGCGCCTTGAGCAAAGCCTTATCCAGGAAGGCGCGTTGGGTGAAGAACTGAGCATGCGCCTGGACAGCCCGGAGCTGTCATTGCATGAGCGAGAATTGCTTCAACGCTTCCGACAACTCTCCCACCGCCAGCAGAACGCCCTCGTTTCGCTGATTGCCCACCAGGATGCAGAAATGGCCGCAGACGCGCCCTGATCGCACCGCAATACCCAAAGCCAGCCTTATGCTGGCTTTTTTTTGCCTGGGATTTGGGCTCGACTTGTATTTTCGAGCCCCAAAAAGCCGCCAGACAGGCGTAATACCGTTGTGGCGAGGGGATTTATCCCCTCGCCACAACGAGCTGGGCAAGTCTTAAGTGGACAGCGTTACATCAGATAAGCGGTTTTTTTGACCAGCGACTCAGAGCAGGAAGATGGTCGCCAGCCCGAGGAAAATAAAGAACCCGCCGCTGTCGGTCATGGCGGTAATCATCACGCTCGCGCCCATGGCCGGGTCACGCCCCAACCGGGCAAGGGTCATGGGGATCAATACGCCCATCAATGCCGCCAACAGCAAGTTGAGGGTCATCGCTGCCGTCATGACCACCCCCAATGACCAACTGCCATAGAGCAGATACGCCACCACACCGATCACCCCCCCCCAAAGCACGCCATTGATCAGAGCCACCGCCAGTTCCTTGCGCATCAATCGCGAGGTATTGCCGGTGCTGACCTGATCCAGCGCCATGGCGCGAACGATCATGGTGATGGTCTGGTTGCCGGAGTTGCCGCCGATCCCGGCAACGATGGGCATCAGCGCCGCAAGCGCCACCAACCGCTCAATGGAACCTTCGAACAACCCAATGACCCGGGAAGCAACAAACGCCGTGATCAGATTGATCGCCAGCCAGGCCCAACGGTTGCGCAGGGATTTCCAGACCGAGGCGAAGATGTCTTCCTCTTCACGCAGACCGGCCATGTTGAGGACTTCGCTCTCGCTTTCCTCACGAATCAGGTCGACCATTTCATCGATGGTCAGACGGCCGATCAGCTTGCCGTTCTTGTCAACCACCGGGGCGGAAATCAAGTCATAACGTTCGAACGCCTGGGCCGCATCATAGGCGTCTTCGTCCGGATGAAAACTTACCGGATCGCTGGCCATGACGTCGGCCACCTGCTTTTCCGGGTCGTTGACCAGCAATCGCTTGATCGGCAGCACACCCTTGAGCACGCCGTCGTAGTCGACCACAAAAAGCTTGTCGGTATGCCCCGGCAGCTCCTTGAGACGACGCAGGTAGCGCAATACCACTTCGAGACTGACATCCTCACGGATCGTCACCATCTCGAAGTCCATCAACGCACCGACCTGCTCCTCGTCATAAGACAACGCCGAGCGCACGCGCTCACGCTGCTGGCCGTCGAGGGCTTCCATCAGTTCGTGGACAACGTCCCGTGGCAGTTCAGGTGCAAGGTCGGCGAGTTCGTCGGCGTCCATTTCCTTGGCCGCCGCCAGCAACTCGTGATCATCCATGTCGGCGATCAGGGTTTCACGAACCGAGTCGGACACTTCGAGCAGGATGTCACCGTCGCGATCAGCCTTGACCAGCTGCCAGACCGTCAGGCGCTCTTCCAGCGGCAGGGCTTCGAGGATGTAGGCGACGTCGGCGGAGTGCAGGTCATCGAGTTTGCGCTGCAACTCGACGAGGTTCTGCCGGTGGACCAGGTTCTCGACCCGATCATGATGCGGGCCTTCCTGGCGATGCGTCAGGTCCTCCACGACCCGCTGGCGATGCAGCAGCTCAACGACTTGCGCGAGACGGTCCTGAAGGCTTTCCTGCGTTTTCTTTACTTCAATTTCGGTCATAGGCGAACTCCACTCCCAGCAGTGGGGCACGCCGGAAGGATCAATCAGTCAATTCATGATTGGTGAAACGCGGTTTTGAGTAACTACTGGGTAAGTCCATGGAAGTATTCCAAAGCCCCGGCGGGGCTGACGGGCGCAATCATACACCGCTTGGCGTTTTAAAACGTTAAAAAATCACGGCAAGAACAAGCGCTTGCGAGACAAACCTGAACGCAGGCTGAACCTGTGGAATTACGACGTTTTATCCTGAAAAGAAAACACACCACCCGGCAAAAATGGAGCGGCTACCCTGAGGACAATCAACTGATCACAAGCCCGTGGGAGCAAAGCTTGCTCGCGATTGCAGACAGTCAATAGACAGCGAATCGGCTGGTCTACCGCTGTCGCGAGCAAGCTTTGCTCCCCGGGTAATGCATCAACTCCCACCTTTCATCCGCAAGGAAGGCGCTCGAATGCCGCTCAATCGCTATATGCTTCTGCTCGTCACCCTGTGCTGCCTGCCTTCGCGAGCGGCCGAGCACACCGTTCATCGCTGCGAAAACAGCGCAGGGCATGTCACCTTCACCACCTTGAGCTGTGGCCCGGAAGAAAACCAGTCAGTGCAGCGAATCCATCCGTACAGCCCTGGCACAATAGCCCCCGCCGGCGAATCGCTGCTGCCCGAAGCAGAGCACCGACAAACATCCAGCAACAAAACCAGGCGCAGGGAACCGACGGTCGTTGGTCAGCTCGAAGAGCGCTGTGGAAATCTACTGACCGCCGGGCAGCGGCGCGATGCGATCATGGACAGGCGCATCGTCACGGGCATGAGCCAGCAGGACGTGGAAAGCGCCCTCGGCAAACCTGACTCAATCAAGATCCGGAATTCGAGCACCCGCTACACCTACAAAGAGAAGAGCGGTCGCAGCGCAGAGGTCGTGTTCGATGAGAAAGGCTGTGTAAAAGGCAAATCGTAGGCAACAAAAAGCCCGCGTTAAACGCGGGCTTCTTGATATATGGTGCACTCGACAGGATTCGAACCTGTGACCGCTCGGTTCGTAGCCGAGTACTCTATCCAGCTGAGCTACGAGTGCAGGTTGTGGTTTTATACCAGATCACAACTGGTTGAAGCCAAGTTATTTGCATTGCTGCAAACGACTCTTAAATGGTGCACTCGACAGGATTCGAACCTGTGACCGCTCGGTTCGTAGCCGAGTACTCTATCCAGCTGAGCTACGAGTGCATGTGTTGCCGCGCATTATAGGTCGTCGAATCTTTTTGTAAAGCGCTTTTTCCAGTAATTTCAACAACTTACTGAACAAGCCGGATCACAACGCACTACATGAATAATGGCGGAGAACGGGGGATTCGAACCCCCGACACCCTTTTGAGGTGTACTCCCTTAGCAGGGGAGCGCCTTCGGCCACTCGGCCAGCTCTCCGCAACACGGGGCGTATATTAACCACCTTCATCCCCGTTTGCAAACATAAAAATCGATAAAAATTAATGGCTTGGTTCGTCGTCCTTCTCTTTCTTGATACGCAGGTAAATTTCCTCCCGGTGCACCGCGACCTCTTTCGGGGCGTTGACGCCAATACGCACTTGGTTTCCTTTGACGCCGAGCACGGTCACGGTGATTTCGCCATCGCCAATAATCAGGCTCTCTGCGCACCGACGAGTCAGAATCAGCATACCTTTCTCCTCACGCAATTCAGTTCAGGGACTACAAGTCTGCAAAACAAGGGCGTCGGACCTGCAACCGCAACGGTCGCAGCCTACAGGCCTCAGTATTGACCAGCGCGAGCAAAAGAACAGTTTTGAGACGCGCCATTCAAAAAAACAAAGGGCGCGGTAGAACCGCGCCCTTGGGACAACGCCTTATTCGCCCTGTCGAGCGGCTGCGTCGAGTTCGAAAGCCGTGTGCAGGGCACGCACGGCCAGTTCCAGGTATTTCTCTTCGATCACCACGGAAACCTTGATTTCCGAAGTCGAGATCATCTGGATATTGATGCTTTCCTTGGCCAGGGATTCGAACATGCGGCTGGCCACGCCTGCATGGGAGCGCATGCCGACGCCGACGATCGACACCTTGGCGATCTTGGTGTCCCCCACCACTTCCCGGGCACCGATCTCGGCTGCGGTCTTCTTCAGCACGGCTTCGGCGGCCTGGTAGTCGTTGCGGTGCACGGTGAACGTGAAGTCGGTGGTGTTATCGTGCGCGACGTTCTGCACGATCATGTCGACTTCGATGTTCGCGGCACTGATCGGGCCGAGAATCTTGAAGGCCACGCCGGGGGTGTCTGGCACGCCACGGATGGTCAGCTTGGCTTCATCGCGGTTGAAGGCGATGCCGGAAATGATCGGCTGTTCCATGGATTCCTCTTCATCAATAGTAATGAGGGTGCCCGGACCCTCTTTGAAGCTGTGCAGGACGCGCAGCGGAACATTGTATTTGCCAGCGAATTCGACCGCCCGGATCTGCAGTACCTTCGAGCCGAGACTGGCCATTTCCAGCATCTCTTCGAAGGTGATCTTGTCCAGGCGCTGAGCCACGGGAACCACACGCGGATCGGTGGTGTAGACGCCATCCACATCGGTGTAGATCTGGCATTCGTCAGCCTTGAGAGCTGCCGCCAGCGCAACACCGGTGGTGTCGGAACCGCCACGACCGAGGGTGGTGATATTGCCGTGCTCGTCCACGCCCTGGAAACCGGCGACCACCACGACGCGGCCAGCCTTCAGGTCAGCGCGAATCTTCTGATCGTCGATCTGCAGGATACGCGCCTTGTTGTGCGCGCTGTCCGTCAGGATACGCACCTGGTTGCCGGTGTAGGACACCGCCGGCACGCCACGCTTCATCAGCGCCATAGCCAGCAAGGCGATAGTCACCTGCTCGCCGGTGGACACGATCACATCCAGCTCACGGGGAACCGGCTGCTGCTCGCCACTGATTTGCTTGGCCAGATCGATCAGACGGTTGGTTTCGCCGCTCATTGCCGACAGCACAACCACCAGGTCATCGCCCGCATCACGGAATTTCTTAACCTTGTCGGCGACTTGTTCGATTCTCTCGACAGTGCCGACCGAGGTGCCTCCAAATTTCTGTACGATCAAAGCCATTTCAAAGCCGCCTCTGCCCATGAAGGGCGCCCAATAGTTACTACGGCGGTCGGGCCCGCGACTAGACCGCGAGCCCGAAGCACCGCCTTAAATACCCTGCTCTACAAATGCAACGGTCTGGGCCAGTGCCGCGTCCAGTGCGCCAACGTCGGTACCGCCGCCTTGCGCCATGTCCGGACGACCACCGCCCTTGCCGCCCACTGCCGCTGCGGCCTGCTTCATCAAATCACCGGCTTTGAGTTGGCCGGTCAGGTCCTTGGTCACGCCTGCGACGAGAACGACCTTTTCCTCATGGACACTGCCGAGCAGGATCACTGCGCGGCCGAGTTTGTTTTTCAGCTGATCGACCAGTCCCAACAGGGCCTTGCCGTCCTGACCGTCCAGACGCACGGCCAGTACTTTCACACCCTTGACGTCCACGGCCTGGGCCGACAGATCGTCGCCCGCGGCGCTGGCAGCCTTGGCCTGCAACTGCTCGAGTTGCTTCTCCAGCAGGCGGTTGCGCTCCAGCACTGCCGACAGCTTGTCGATCAGGTTGTCGCGGCTGCCCTTGATCAGGCTCGCCGCTTCCTTGAGTTGTTCTTCGGCAGCGTTGAGGTACGCCAGTGCCGCGGCACCGGTAACCGCTTCGATACGCCGCACGCCGGAGGCCACGCCGCCTTCACTGATGATCTTCAGCAGGCCGATGTCGCCGGTCCGGTTGGCGTGGATGCCACCGCACAGCTCCACCGAGAAATCCCCCATGCTCAGCACGCGCACGCTGTCGCCGTACTTCTCGCCAAACAACGCCATGGCGCCTTTCTTCTTGGCGGTGTCGATGTCGGTTTCTTCGGTTTCTACCGGGGAGTTCTTACGAATCTCGGCATTGACGATGTCTTCCAGGGCCTTCAGTTGCTCTGGCTTGATGGCTTCGAAGTGGCTGAAGTCAAAGCGCAGGCGCTGGCTGTCGACCAACGAACCCTTCTGCTGGACATGCTCGCCCAACACTCGGCGCAACGCGGCGTGCAGCAAGTGGGTGGCAGAGTGATTCAGCGAAGTGGCGTGGCGCACTTCGGCGTCGACATGGGCGGACACCGGCGCAGCGACCATCAGGCTGCCCGAAGCCACTACGCCGTGGTGCAGGAATGCCCCGCCGGTCTTCGTAGTGTCGCGCACGTCGAAGCGCGAGCTGCCGGCCTGCAGGTAACCGCTGTCGCCGATCTGACCGCCGGATTCGGCATAGAACGGGGTCGTGTCGAGCACGATCACGCCTTCCTGGCCTTCGCTCAGGATGTCGACCGATTGGCCGTCCTTATAGATGGCCACGATCTTGGCCGAACCGGTGGTGCCGGCGTAGCCGGTGAATTCGGTGGCCACGTCAACCTTGACCAGGCTGTTGTAGTCCATGCCGAAGGCGCTGGCGGAGCGCGCGCGCACCCGCTGGGCTTCCATCTCGCGCTCGAAGCCTTCTTCGTCGAGGGTCAGGTTGCGTTCACGGGCGATGTCGCCGGTCAGGTCCATCGGGAAACCATAGGTGTCGTACAGCTTGAACACCACATCGCCCGGCACCACGTTGCCCTTGAGTTCGGCCAGGTCCTGCTCGAGGATCTTCAGGCCCTGCTCCAGGGTCTTGGCGAACTGCTCTTCTTCGGCCTTGAGCACACGCTCGATGTGCGCCTGCTGGGATTTCAGTTCCGGGAAGGCATCCCCCATCTCGGCCACCAGGGCCGCCACGATCTGATAGAAGAAGCTGCCCTTGGCGCCCAGCTTGTTGCCGTGACGGCAGGCGCGACGGATGATCCGGCGCAGCACGTAACCGCGGCCCTCGTTGGACGGCAGCACGCCGTCGGCAATCAGGAAGCCACAGGAACGGATATGGTCGGCGACCACTTTCAGCGAGGCCTGGTTGTCGTTGGTGCAACCGATGGCCTTGGCCGAGGCGTTCAGCAGGCTCTGGAACAGGTCGATTTCGTAGTTGGAGTGAACGTGCTGCAGCACCGCACTGATCCGCTCCAGGCCCATGCCGGTGTCGACCGACGGTGCCGGCAGCGGATGCAACACGCCATCAGCGGTGCGGTTGAACTGCATGAACACGTTGTTCCAGATCTCGATGTAGCGGTCGCCGTCTTCTTCCGGCGAGCCGGGTGGGCCGCCCCAGATGTCGGCGCCGTGATCGTAGAAGATCTCGGTGCAAGGGCCGCACGGACCGGTATCGCCCATGGTCCAGAAGTTGTCGGAGGCGTAAGGCGCGCCCTTGTTGTCGCCGATGCGCACCATGCGCTCGGCCGGCACACCGACCTCTTTGGTCCAGATGTCATAGGCTTCGTCATCGGTGGCGTAGACCGTTACCCAGAGTTTTTCCTTGGGCAGGTTCAGCCACTTGTCGGACGTCAGGAAGGTCCAGGCGAAGGTGATGGCGTCGCGCTTGAAATAGTCGCCGAAGCTGAAGTTACCCAGCATTTCGAAAAACGTGTGGTGACGAGCGGTATAACCGACGTTTTCCAGGTCGTTGTGCTTGCCGCCGGCGCGCACGCACTTCTGGCTGCTCACCGCACGGGTGTAGGCACGTTTCTCCTGGCCCAGGAAGCAGTCCTTGAACTGGTTCATCCCCGCGTTGGTGAACAGCAGGGTCGGGTCATTGCCCGGGATCAAAGAGCTGGAGGCTACTCGGGTGTGGCCTTGCTCTTCGAAGAAGCGAAGGAAGGCTTCACGGATTTCTGCGCTTTTCATTAGGTTCTTCCACGGAGGCTGCGGCCAAAGGCCTGTGCAAAACGTCAACAGACGAAGCAACGGCAAAGGGCCGCATTATATCGGCCCTGCGCTTGGGGTACAGCGTGTTATGCGATAGAAACTGTCAATTGGGTCGCTTAGGCGATCAGTTGCCGGAAAATTCGACGAAAGTGGCGATCACCCGGTCGATTTGCGCAGCGCTGACGTCCAGGTGGGTCACCATCCGCAGGCGCGGCGCGGCAACGAGCTTGATGCCCCGCTCGGCGGCAAATGCCTTGAGCGCCTCGGCCCGTTCGCCCATGTGCACATAGACCATGTTGGTCTGCACCGGCTCGACCTCATAACCCGCCGCCTGTAACCCTTCGGCAAGGCGCCGGGCATTGGCGTGGTCGTCGGCCAGGCGCTGGACTTGATGATCGAGGGCATACAGCCCCGCTGCGGCCAGGATCCCGGCCTGGCGCATGCCGCCGCCAACCATTTTGCGCAATCGGCGCGCCTTGTCGATCAAGTCGACGCTGCCGCACAGGACCGAACCGATCGGCGCCCCCAGGCCTTTGGACAGGCACACCGACACCGAATCGAAATACTGGGTGATCTCCCGCGCGTCGACATCGAGCTTGACCGCTGCGTTGTACAACCGGGCGCCGTCCAGGTGCAGCGCCAAGCCGTGTTCCCGGGTGAAACGCCGGGCGCGGGCCAGGTATTCCAATGGCAACACCTTGCCTTGCATGGTGTTTTCCAGGGCCAGCAGGCGGGTGCGGGCAAAATGGAAGTCATCGGGCTTGATCGCCGCGGCGACTTGCGCCAGGTCCAGGGAACCGTCCGCCTGCACCTCAAGAGGCTGGGGCTGGATCGAACCGAGCACCGCCGCGCCGCCGCCTTCGTATTTGTAGGTGTGGGCCTGCTGGCCGACGATGTACTCATCGCCACGCTCGCAATGGGCCATCAACCCCAGCAGGTTGCTCATGGTGCCACTGGGCACGAACAACGCCGCCGCAAACCCCAGGCGCCCGGCGAGTTCGGCTTCGAGACGATTGACAGTCGGGTCCTCGCCGTACACGTCATCGCCGGTCGGCGCGCCGGCCATGGCATCCAGCATGGCGGCGGAAGGTTGGGTGACCGTGTCGCTGCGAAGATCAATAACGCTCATGAATCTGGCCTCGGGTGCTGGTGGAGGGAATTCCCTTTCGAAGGGTAATTACTGCGGGCATGGTGGGAATTAATCAAGGCTGATCCAGGGAAAAGACACAACACCCCTGCTCGCTCCCACAAAGGTTATGTGTTAAAAATCCTGCGCCGCCACACAGCGTAGCGGCAAAACGTTCTCAGGGCGGGGTGTAATTCCCCACCGGCGGTAATTGCATGCAAGGTGCATAGCCCGCGAGCGCTTGGCAATGCACGGCTTTTGCGGTGCGGCGGCAAGGTCAGCAGACCCGGTGCGATCCCAGGGCCGACGGTCATAGTCCGGATGAAGAGAGAACGGGATCGGCACCCAAGGACCGTTTGCGACTATCTGTGCGCGGCGTACCCTCGACTCCCCTTCGATTCATGACGCCCTGTTTTTCACACAAACAGGAACCAGAACATGCAACCCACTGCAATCGACAGCAAAATCAAACATCCGGGCGAGCGCGTTGCGTTCATCCAGGCCTGCTGGCACAAGGAAATTGTCGACCAGAGCCGTCACGGCTTCGTCGCGGAAATGATCAACCAGGGCTACCAGGAAAGTGATATCGACTGCTTCGAAGTCGGTGGCGCCTTCGAGATCCCGCTGCATGCCAAGCTGCTGGCCAAATCCGGCCGCTACGCCGGCATCGTCGCCGCCGGCCTGGTGGTGGATGGCGGCATCTACCGGCATGAGTTCGTCGCCCAATCGGTGATCAGCGGCCTGATGCAGGTGCAGTTGGAAACCGAGGTGCCGGTGTTCTCGGTGGTGCTCACGCCGCACCACTTCCACGCCGGGGAAGAGCACCAGAAGTTCTTCTTCGAGCACTTCGTGCACAAGGGTCAGGAAGCGGCGAAGACCTGCGCCGATACCCTGCACAAAACCCGGGCGTTGCGTCGCACTGAGCCGCGCGCCTTAGCCGTCTAACACTGGCCACAATGTGGGAGCGAGCCTGCTCGCGATGACGGAGTGTCAGTCGCCATGATGTTGGCTGATAGAACGCTATCGCGAGCAGGCTCGCTCCCACAGGGGGCCTGCTTATCGCAAATATTGCAGCCACCACAAAACAACTGTGGGAGCGGGCTTGCTCGCGAAGGCGGTGTGTCAGTAAACGATAATGTTGCTGATACACCGCTTTCGCGAGCAAGCCCGCTCCCACATTTGGAATGCGACGCCTTTCAGACCAGGTTTTCGCCGGTGGCCGGCACGATCAGGATGCCGGCCCGCAAACCATTCTTCACCTTGGGGTTGGGGAAGATGATCCGCGCCCCCTCTTCTTCGATCACCCAACGGGTCTGGGCGATGTCTTCGGCCAGCACATAACCTTTTCCCAGCTCCGAAAAGTTTTCGATATCCGCTGGCAGGTTCAGGCGGAAACTGTCGCTGTGCTTGATGATTTCCCGGGCCACGCTGAACAGCTGGAGGCCATCCAGCCCTTCGTCCAGCTCAGGTTCGTTGCCTTCGATGATCTGCTTCAGGCGGGTTTCCAGCAGGCTGACATTGACGCCTTCGTTCTCCCCGAACGGCCGCGCCTTGCCTAGTTCCAAAGTAAAGGATTCGGCCCCGAGCTGGTCGTAGGTGTAGGCGCTGAACACGATGGACGGCTTGTTCTGCAGCAACACCGCTTCCATGCCCGCCGCACGCAGGCGGGCCAGCTCACGACGTGAATGTTGTCGACCTTCCTTCCAGGGGTACAGGGCGAACTGCTCGATCTTCGAGCCGCGGATGGCCGTGTGCAGGTCGTAATGCAAGCGACTGCGCTCTGGCCGGTTGAAGAAGCTGGCAGCCAGCCGCTCCAGCTCGCACGCCCGCAGCGCTTCCGGGCCGCCGCTCAGTTCATGACGGCCATTGAAAAGCCGGTTGACGTCCTGCTCGACGAAACGCTCACCGCGGCGGATGGCCTCGGGATTGCCGAACAGGAACAGAATACGAGCCCGAGGCTTCACGTCACCACGGGCGATGTCATGCAGCAGGCGGTCGAGCAATTCGATGGGCGCGGTTTCGTTACCGTGGATCCCTGCCGATAACAGCAGGTCCAGGCCATTATCCCGGGCTTCGGGCGGCTTGACCTCCAGCGCACCCTCGCTCAACCAGCGCATGCGCACGCCTTCGACAGTCAGTTGAGTCTTCTCCGCCGGTTCACGGCCGGCGAGGGTCAGTTCAAGCAGTTTGCCGAGGGCGAGCATAGCGCGGTTTCCTTAATGGTCGTGGCCGCAATCCGGGCCATGGACATGGTCATCGTCGCCGAGGTCGGCCGGTTCCATTTCCAGCTGCAGGCTGACCAGGTTGGTTGCCAACGGGCGCAACAACAGGTTGGCGTATTCCTCATCCCCTTCCTCGACATCCACGCCGATCAGCAGCTGACCGCGGCCGTCCTGCTGGATCCACAACTCCTTGCCCTGCCACATCACCGCCACGCGGGTGCAAGAGGTTTCCAGCTGGGTGCCGTCGGTGTCTTCAAGAATCAGCTGCAGTGCATCGCTCATGTTTTACGTTCTCGTCTGGGGATAAGGCCACGCGCCCTGCTTTGACTGTAGTCAGGTCGCGCGCGCTTTCAATTGATCTGGAAAGGATAAACCGCGCCAAGTTTAAGGATTTGTGTCAGTTCATCCAGTGCCGACCGGCATTCGAGCAGCAATTGCGGGTCCGCCAGGTCGCTTTCGGTCATACGGTCGCGGTAATGACGCTCGACCCATTGGGTCAGCGAATCGTACAACGGCGCCGTCATGATAACCCCTGGGTTGACGGCCGCCAGTTCGGTTTCATTGAGAGCTACGCGCAGCCTCAGGCAAGCCGGACCGCCACCGTTCTGCATGCTCTGCTTGAGGTCGAAGACCTTCACTTCGCGAATCACCCCGCCAGAGCCCGTCAGGCCTTGCAGGTATTGCCAGACACGCGGGTTGCTGCGGCACTCTTCCGGCACGATCAACAGCATCGATCCGTCGGGACGCGACAGCAGCTGGCTATTGAACAAGTAGGAACGTACCGCGTCATCGACGCTGACCGCCGAACGCGGCACACACACAGACTGAAATGCCCCACCGACCTTGGCGAGTTTGCCGCTCAGTTCGGCCAGCATCTTGTCGGTCTCGAGAAACGCGTCCTCGTGATAGAACAACACCTCGCCATTGCCGACCGCGATCACGTCGTTGTGAAACACGCCTTGGTCGATCACCGACGGGTTCTGTTGCGCGTACACCACGCCCTCTTCCCGCAGGCCATGCAAACGAGCGACCGCGCGGGACGCTTCGAGGGTCTGGCGGGCCGGGTATTTCTGCGGCGCCGGGTAACGGGTGTCGAAAGCACTGCGACCGAACACGAAGAACTCGACGCCCGCCTCACCGTAGCTCCGGCAGAACCGGGTATGGTTGGCCGCCCCTTCGTCACCGAACTGCGCCACCGCCGGCAACGCGGCGTGATGGGCGAAGTACTGTTGATCGGCAAACATCGCCCCCAGTACGCGACTGGTGGTCGGATGCTCGATGCTGCGATGGTATTTGCAGTTCAGGTTGGCGGCGGTGAAATGCACGCGGCCATCCGCGGTGTCGGCACTCGGGCTGACGGTGGCGGCGTTGGCCACCCACATGCTGGAGGCCGAGCAACTGGCGACCAGCAGCGGCATCGCTTCTTTCGCGGCCTGCTGGATGACCTCGGCATCGCTGCCGGCAAAGCCCAACCGGCGCAGGGCAGCCACGTCAGGACGCTCCTGTGGCGCCAGCACACCTTGCTGGAAGCCCATGTCCATCAGCGCTTTCATCTTCGCCAGGCCCTGCAACGCCGCTTCCTTGGGGTTGGAGCACGCCTGGCTGTTGCTCTGGGACGCGACATTGCCGTACGAGAGCCCGCCATAGTTATGGGTCGGCCCCACTAGACCGTCAAAGTTGACTTCAAAGGATTTCATCAGCGAGGCTCCACGAGGATCTGTTTTTTATAGGCATCAGGTAACGCGTTCGATCAAACACCGCGGCGCGGCCTTCGCGAGCAAGCCCGCTCCCACAAGGGTTTTTGCAGTCCTGTGGGAACGGGCTTACTCGCGAAGAGAGCTACACCATCCGCACGCCAGGCGTCAGGGCCGCCGGCATGACAAGGCTCGGCGTCTCCAGGGACGCCACCGGGTACGCGCAATAGTCGGCCGCGTAATAGGCACTGGCGCGATGGTTACCCGAGGCGCCGACGCCGCCGAACGGCGCGCTGCTGGCAGCGCCGGTCAACTGTTTGTTCCAATTGACGATACCGGCACGGCTTTGCAGCCAGAACTGCTGGTAGCGTTCCTGAGAGTCGGACAACAAGCCGGCGGCCAGGCCGTACTGGGTGTTGTTGGCCTCGGCGATGGCCGCCGGGAAATCCGCGTAGCGGATCACTTGCAGCAGTGGCCCGAACAGCTCTTCATCAGGACGTTCGGCCACCGCCGTCACATCGAGAATCCCTGGCGTCAGCAACGCGGCCTGAGGCTGTGGCTGAGTCATCGCCAGCAGCGCCACGGCGCCGAGGCCCAGCAGATGATTCTGCGCGTCCATCAAGGCTTTCGCCGCGCCCAGGGAAACCACCGAGCCCATGAATGGCGCCGGCTGCTGGTCGAAAGCACCGACTTCAATCGCAGAACTGACCGCCACCAGGCGCGCCAGCAGGGCATCGCCCCACGCCCCTTCCGGCACCAGCAATCGGCGGGCGCAGGTGCAGCGCTGGCCGGCGGAAATGAAAGCCGATTGGATGATGGTGTAGACCGCCGCATCGACGTCCGCCACCTCGTCCACGACCAGCGGATTGTTACCGCCCATTTCCAGGGCCAGTATCTTGTCCGGGCGACCGGAGAACTGTTGATGCAACAGATTGCCGGTGCGGCTGGAGCCAGTGAAGAACAGCCCGTCGATGCCTGGATTGGCCGCCAGGGCGATACCGGTTTCCCGAGCGCCTTGCAACAGGTTCAGCACACCCGCCGGTAAACCGGCTTCGACCCAGCACTTGACCGTCAGCTCGGCGACCTTCGGGGTCAGCTCGCTCGGTTTGAACAGTACGCAATTGCCGGCCAGCAAGGCAGGCACGATATGGCCGTTGGGCAAGTGGCCGGGGAAGTTGTAAGGGCCGAATACCGCCACCACCCCGTGAGGCTTGTGCCGCAGCACCGCAGTGGCGTCGCCCAGGGGGCCGCTCTTCTCGCCGGTCCGCTCGCGGTAGCTCTGCACCGAGATGGCGACCTTGTTGATCATGCTGGTGACTTCAGTGGCCGCTTCCCACAACGGCTTGCCGGTTTCCTCGCCGATGCAGTGGGCCAGTTCGTCCGCGTGGCTCTTCAGCGCCGCGGCAAAGGCTTCCAACACCTGGATGCGTTCATCCAGCGAGCGCCGGGCCCAGTCCGGGAATGCCTGGCGCGCAGCCTGCACCGCCGACTCGACCTGCGCCGCCGTGGCGCCCTTGCCGGACCACAGCACTTGCTGGGTCACCGGGTTCAGCGATTCAAACATATCGCCCTGGCCTTCCAGCCAGCTTCCCGCGATATACAGCGAGTTCATCATTTCGACTCCCGAGCAGACAACGCAACGGCGCGCACTTGATCGCCGGCGTTGAGTTGAAGACGTTTGGCGGTCAACGGATCGACCACCAGGGTGCCCGAGGCGAAGCGCGCCGGCGCTGCCGTGATGCGGCAATCCAGGCACTTGCGGTTATGGATGAGGAACGGCGTGGCGTCGTCACCCGGCGTACCGATGGCCAGTACCAGGGCCTGGCTGTCACGGACAGCACGGATCTTGGCGGTTTCGCACTCCACGGCCGGGCCGGCATCGAAGATGTCGACGTAGCCTTGATAATTGAAACCTTCGCTCTTGAGCATCGACAAGGCCGGCTCGGTGTCCGGATGAACCTGGGCGATCACGGCGCGGGCATCCTCGGACAGGAAACAGGTGTACAGCGGGAACTTGGGCATCAGTTCGGCGATGAACGCCTTGTTGCCGACTCCGGTCAGGTAATCGGCCTGGCTGAATTCCATTTTGAAGAAGTGCCGGCCCAGACTTTCCCAGAAAGGCGAACGGCCGGTGTCGTCGGACATGCCACGCATCTCAGCGATGATCTTGTTGCCGAACAACTGCGGGTACTCAGCGATGAACAGCAGCCGCGCCTTGGCCAGCATGCGGCCGTTGAGGCCATTGCGGTAATCGGCATGCAGGAACAGCGAGCACAATTCGGAATTGCCGGTCAGGTCGTTGGCCAGGAACAGCGTCGGGATTTCCCGGTAGATGTTCAGCTCCTGGGAAGCGCTCACCGTCAGGCCGACGCGGAAGTTGTACCAGGGCTCACGCAGCCCCACGGCACCGGCGATGGCGGAGATGCCCACCACTTGGCCATCGTCGTCTTCGAGTACGAACAGGTAGTCCGCATCGCCACGCCCGGCTTCGCCGCGAAAGGTCTTCTCGGCCCAGCCAACCCGATGGGCCAGGCGCTCTTCGTTGGCCGGCAAAGTGGTCAAGCCGGTGCCGGTGCTGCGGGCCAGGGCGATCAGAGCGGGTAAATCGCTGCTGCGTACGGGACGAACGATCATGCTATCTCCTCAGACGGGCCGCTCATGCCACCCGCGAAACTCAGACTTAAACCGCCACCAGGCGCACGCTGGCGCCTTCGCCAACACCCAGTGCCTCGGCCGCTTCCATGTCCAGGATCACCGGTTTACCGGGCGCGTAATCGAGCTCGAGCAACACGGCGCGGTAATCCTGCAACTGCGCATTGGCCACCAGGTATTGCCGGCCGGCCCCCTTGACCGGTTCGCCGAGCTTGACCGGCACCACGCGGCTCTGGGCAATCGAGCGAATCCCCGAGACGCGGGCATGCAGGGTCGGGCCGCCGTCGAAGATGTCGATGTAATGATCGGTCTCGAAGCCTTCGCGCATCAGGATGTCGAAGGTGATCTGCGCCCGCGGATGAACCTGCCCCATGGCCTCCTGGGCGGCGTCCGGCAGCAGTGGCACGTAGATCGGGTAATGGGGCATCAGCTCGGCCAGGAAGGTGCGGCTCTTCAGCCCGCACAGACGCTCGGCGGCGGCATAGTTGAGGTCGAAGAAGTTGCGACCGATGGCGTCCCAGAACGGCGAATCGCCATTTTCATCGCTGTAGCCGACGATCTCGGTCACCACCGAATCGGCGAACCGCTCCGGATGGCTGGCGACGAACAGCAGGCGCCCGCGGGAATTGAGCTCCGCCCACGGCGTGCCCACCAGGTCCCGGACCACATAGAAACTGGTCAGCAGGCTGTTGCCGGTCAGATCGTGGCATTGGGAGAGCACGTGGATCTTGTTGTGGATCTTCAGCTCACGGGAGGCATGGACGAACGTCTCGTTGCGAAAGCTGTAGAACGGCTCGGAATAACCGGCCGACGCGACGATGGCCGAACAGCCCACCAGTTTGCCGGTGGCCGTGTCTTCAAGGACGAAGAAATAGCTTTCTTCACCGTTGAAACTGACTTCGGCGGCAAACGAAGCCTCGCTCGCGGCGATCTTGTCGCTCAAGCGTTCCACGTCATCCGGCAGGGAAGTGACACCGATCGGACTGTCCGCAGCCAGACGCTGTACCTCGCCCAGATCCGCCATTTGCGCGGGGCGCATCACCAGCATGGTGTCACTCCTTAACTTGAAATAAAGGGTTCGACCGAGGGGGTCGATACATGAAAAAAATACCGCACCGGCTACCGCATCCGGTCCAGTGTGGGAGCGGGCTTGCTCGCGAAGGCTGCTTATCAGTCAACATTTATGTTGAAAGTGATGGCCTCTTCGCGAACAAGCCCGCTCCCACATGGGGTCCAGTTCAGCCTGTAGGAATCAAGCCTGGGTCAGCTTCGCTACCGCCCGCTCGAAACGGTCCAGGCCGGCGTCGATGTCGGCGTCTTCCACCACCAGGCTCGGGGCGAAACGGATCACGTCCGGGCCGGCTTGCAGGATCATCAGGCCTTCCTGTTCAGCAGCGTTGAAAATATCCTTGGCCTTGCCTTTCCAGGCGTCATTCAGCACGCAGCCGAGCAACAGGCCCAGACCGCGCACCTGGGTAAACAGGCCGTACTTCTCGCCGATCTGCTCCAGGCGGGTCTTGAACTTGTCATGCTTGGCCTTGACGCCGCCGAGCACTTCAGGGGTGTTGACCACATCGATCACCGCCTCGGCCACCGCGCATGCCAGCGGGTTGCCACCGTAAGTGGTGCCGTGGGTCCCGACGACCAGGTGCTTGGCCAACGCTTCGGTGGTGAGCATCGCCGCGATAGGGAAACCACCGCCCAGGCTCTTGGCGCTGGTGAGGATGTCCGGGACCACGCCGTAATGCATGTAGGCAAACAGTTCGCCGCTGCGGCCCATGCCGGTCTGCACTTCGTCGAACACCAGCAGCGCATTGTGCGCATCACACAAATCGCGGGCTCCTTGCAGGTAGGCTTGTTCGGCCGGCAGCACGCCGCCTTCGCCCTGGATCGGTTCCAGCACCACGGCGCAGGTCTTGTCTGAAATGGCCGCTTTCAAGGCCGCCAGGTCGTTATAGGGAACGTGGGTGATACCAGTGATCTTGGGACCGAAACCGTCGGAATATTTCGACTGCCCGCCGACGTTGACCGTGAACAGCGTGCGACCGTGGAAGCTGTTGAGCGCGGCGATGATTTCGTACTTTTCCGTGCCGAAACGATCGAACGCAACACGACGGGCCAGCTTGAAGGCGGCCTCGTTGGCTTCGGCGCCGGAGTTGCAGAAAAAAGCACGCTCGGCAAAGGTGGCGTCGACCAGTTTATGGGCCAGACGCAGGGCCGGTTCGTTGGTGAATACGTTGGAGACATGCCACAGTTTGTTGGCCTGCTCGGTGAGCGCCCCCACCAGCGCCGGGTGGGCGTGGCCCAACACGTTGACTGCAATACCGCCGGCGAAATCGATCAACTCGCGGCCGGACTGGTCCCACACGCGGGAACCGGCGCCACGCACGGGAATGAAGGCAGCAGGCGCATAGTTGGGGACCATTACCTGGTCGAAATCGGCGCGTTGTACCGCGGCTTGCTCAACGGACATCGGAGTCTCCTGAAGAGAAACACTCGCCTGGAAATGGCGAGCTTGGTGAGGATTGTAAGGACAGTTTTCAGCCCGGCCTTGCCGCCAAGCGACAACTTCTTATAGCGCCAACCCCCGTTTTCATTGGGTTTATGGCAATGCGACAAATAGCGTCGCAAAGGCGCAGTTTAAACGTTGTCGGGGGACTTTAGGCGCCTGCTTGCACATTTCCGTTACCAGACACAGCAGCAGTTTGGGAGGGACACCTGTGGCGAGGGGATTTATCCCCGCTGGGCTGTAAAGCAGCCCCAAAACAGTCAACTCAATCTGCCTGGCACACCGAGGTGTCAGGGTTTGGGGTCGCTTCGCGACCCAGCGGGGATAGATCCCCTCGCCACAAATGAATCTCCCTGCCACCAGGGTCGCCGCTTAGCCCCGCTCGGCCGGCACAGAAGACAACTCGAACGGGCTGCTGCTGCGTCGCTGGTTGCGATCTTCCCGCGGCGTGGCGCCGAAGAAGTTGCGATAGGCGCTGGAGAAGTGCGGCCCCGAGGAGAAACCACAAGACAAGCCGATCTGAATGATGGATTTGCTGGTCTGCATCAGCATCTGCCGGGCCTTGTTCAGGCGCAGTTCCAGGTAATACTGGCTCGGCACGCGGTTGAGGTATTGCTTGAAGATCCGCTCCAGTTGCCGGCGGGATACGCACACGTGCTGAGCGATTTCGTCGGTAGTCAGCGGTTCTTCGATGTTGGCCTCCATCAGCAGCACCGCCTGGGTGAGCTTCGGATGACTGGAGCCGAGGCGATTCTGCAGCGGAATGCGCTGGCGCTCGCCGCCTTCACGGATGCGCTCGACCACCAGCTCTTCCGACACCGCCCCAGCCAGTTCCGCGCCGTGATCGCGCGACAGCACCGCCAGCAGCAGGTCGAGCACCGACATGCCGCCACAGGCCGTCAAGCGGTCGCGATCCCAATCGAACAAATGGCTGGTGGCGATGACCTTGGGGAAGCGCTCGGAAAAATCGTCCTGCCAGCGCCAGTGCACCGCGGCGCGGTAACCGTCGAGCAATCCCAATTGAGCCAAGGGATAGACCCCGGCCGACAAACCACCAATCACACAACCGGCACGCACCAGTTGCTTGAGTGCGCTGCTCAGGTTGGAGGCCAATGCAGCCGGGGGCTCGTCGGCCAGCAGGAACAGCTTCTGGAGGCCTTCGAGCTTGCCCGCCCAAGGTTCGCCGGGTAACTGCCAGGCGCCCTCGCCCGCCGGCTCGGCCTGCAGGAACGACAGTTCGTAGACCACTTCAGGATGCACCCGCTGAGCGACACGCAAGGCCTCCTCAGCCAGCGCCAGCGTCAAGGCTTTAGTGCTGGGCCAAATCAGGAAACCAATTCGATGGGCAGTCATGGCGGGCGATCCGAAACGAAAACAGTGTTAAAGCCAAAAGCGGCTGCAACCAAATTAGTCCATCTGGCACGTGGTGCGCAGCATGACCCAAATCAGGTGCGTAACGGGAGCAATTACTTGAGGCTGCCCGAAAGAAATTGTTGCAGGCGCTCCGATTGCGGATTGACCAGCACTTCGCGCGGGTTGCCGCTTTCTTCGACGATGCCTTTGTGCAAGAACACCAGTTGGTTCGACACCTCGCGGGCAAAGCCCATTTCGTGGGTCACCACCACCATGGTCCGGCCTTCCAGGGCCAGGGCCTGCATCACTTTGAGCACGTCGCCCACCAGTTCCGGGTCGAGGGCCGACGTCGGTTCGTCGAACAACATGACTTCCGGCTCCATCGCCAGCGCCCGGGCAATCGCCACGCGCTGCTGTTCGCCGCCGGACATGTGGCCCGGATAAGCGTCCTTGCGATGGGCCACGCCCACTTTGCTCAGGTAATGCTCGGCCTTCTCACGGGCCTCGGCCTTGGCGACGCCCAGCACATGCACGGGCGCTTCCATGATGTTTTCCAGCGCGGTCATGTGGGACCACAGGTTGAAATGCTGGAACACCATCGACAGCCGCGAACGCATGCGTTGCAGTTGCCTGGGGTCCGCGGCCTTCAATCCACCATCCTTGCCAGCCACCAGTTTCAGCTCTTCGTTGTTGAGCAGAATCTTGCCGGCATGGGGCTGCTCAAGCAGGTTGATGCAACGCAGGAAGGTGCTTTTGCCGGAGCCGCTGGAGCCGATGATGCTGATCACATCGCCGGCGGCAGCTTTCAGGGACACGCCCTTGAGCACTTCGTGACTGCCATAGCGTTTATGCAGGTCTTGGACTTCGAGCTTGTACATGTCGGTTCTCACAAAACGTCAGTCGTTGGGCAGTCGATCGGATCGACGCGTTATCAGTGCTTGCGCGGGGCCAGGTAACTCAGCCAGCGACGCTCGGCCAGCTTGAACAGGCGCACCAGGATGAAGGTCAGGCACAGGTAGAACACGCCGGCCGTGATGTAAGCCTCGAACGGCAGGTAATATTGGGCGTTCACCGTGCGCGCGGCACCGGTGATGTCGATCAGGGTCACGATGGAGGCCAGGCTGGTGGTCTGCAGCATCATGATCACTTCGTTGCTGTATTGCGGCAGCGCCCGGCGCAGGGCCGACGGCAGCAGGATCCGGCGATACAGTGTGAAACGCGACATGCCCATGGCCTTGGCCGCCTCGATCTCGCCATTGGGCGTGGCCCGCAGGCTGCCGGCGATGATTTCGGCGGTGTAGGCGCTGGTGTTGATGGCGAAGGCGAGACAGGCACAGAACGTCGCGCTGGACAGCCACGGCCAGAGGAAGCTCTCGCGCACGAACTCGAACTGCGCCAATCCGTAGTAGATCAGGAACAGTTGCACCAGCATCGGCGTGCCGCGAATCACGTAGGTGTACAGCCAGGCCGTCATGTTCACGACCGGCTGCTTGGACACCCGCATCAGCCCCAGGGGCAGCGCCGCCAGCAGCCCGAAGAACAGCGACAGCGCCAGCAACTTCAGGGTGGTCAGCAGGCCGCCGAAGTACAGCGGCAAGGCTTCATAGATGACGTTGTAGTCGAAGATCATAGATCAGCCGCCCTTACGCCTACCGAGTAGCGCTTCTCAAGGTGACGCAATGCCAGCAACGAAACACTGGTGATCACCAGGTACATTGCCGCCACTGCCAGGAAGAAGGTGAAAGGCTCACGGGTGGCATCCGCCGCCTGCTTGGCCTTGAACATCATGTCTTGCAGGCCCACCACCGAAATCAACGCGGTCGCCTTGGTCAGCACCAGCCAGTTGTTGGTGAAGCCCGGAATCGCCAGGCGAATCATCTGCGGCACCAGCACCCGGAAGAACACCTGGAACCCGTTCATGCCATACGCCATGCCCGCCTCGGCCTGCCCCTTGGGGATCGCCATGAACGCGCCACGAAAGGTTTCCGACAGATAAGCACCGAAGATGAAGCCCAGGGTGCCGATGCCGGCCGCCAGGGGGTTCAGATCAATGTAGTCGTCATAACCCAGCATCGGCGCCACGCGGTTGAGCAGGTCCTGGCCGCCGTAGAAAATCAGCAGGATCAGCACCAGATCGGGAATACCGCGTATGACCGTGGAATACAGGTCACCCAACCACGCCAGCCAACGCACCGGCGAGAGGCGCAACGCGACACCAATCAGTCCCAGGACGATGGCCAGAGCCATGGACGACAAGGCGAGCTGAAGCGTCAACCATGCGCCATCGAGGATGACAGCCCCGTAGCCTTTCAACATGATTCAGGTCCTCGAAAGTGGGATGAAAAAATGGCGCAAACCGCAGGGAGCCTGTTGCTTGCGCCATTTCGCACGAGTGGCGGAACGGTGTTACTTGCCGTAAATGTCGAAGGCGAAGTACTTGTCCTGGATTTGCTTGTATTTGCCGCTCGCGCGAATAGCAGCGATTGCGCCATTGATCTTGTCTTTCAAGGCATCGCCCTTGCGAACCGCGATCCCTACGCCGTCGCCGAAGTATTTGACGTCGGTGAAGGCCGGCCCCACGAAGGCAAAGCCTTTGCCCGCATCGGTCTTCAGGAAACCGTCATCCAACAGGGTAGCGTCTGCCACGGTGCCGTCGAGACGACCGGCGGAGACGTCCAGGTAGATTTCGTTCTGCGAAGTGTACGGCTTGATCTCGGCACCCAGCGGGGCGAGGACTTCACGGGCGAAGCGCTCGTGAATCGAACCGCGTTGTACGCCGATGTTCTTGCCCTTGAGCTCGGCCAGGCTGTCGCTGACCTGAGTACCGGCCTTCATCACCAGGCGGGCCGGGGTGTTGTAGTACTTGTTGGTGAAATCCACGGACTTCTTGCGATCTTCAGTGATCGACATCGAGGAAAGGATCGCATCGATCTTGCGCACCTTGAGCGCCGGGATCAGGCCGTCGAACTCCTGTTCGACCCACACGCACTTGACCTTCATCTCTTCGCACAACGCGTTGCCGATGTCGTAATCGAAACCGACGATGCTGCCGTCCGGGGCTTTCGAAGCAAACGGAGGGTAAGCCGCTTCGATACCGATCTTCAGGGGTTTTTCATCGGCGAATGTCGGCAGGGACAGCACGGACAATGCCAGGGCGCCAAGCAGCACAAGTTTCTTCATCTTGGGACTCCATCGGTAAAGGGCAAAACGGCAGAGTGAGCAACAGCCCAATATGCGAATGGGTGAAACAAACGTAGGTGCTGCGTCCTAAGAAGCGGGCGTTTTTATCAACGCAGGCCACGACGAGCGAGTGATCGGCATTCTAACGACAGGCCCGAAGCCGATATTTCTTCAATGCGACAACAAATTACAGAAGCACCGAGAAACCAGTTCAAGCACATTGACAGCCCAGCAAATTCATGCAAGAGCAAAAGAAAGGAAACCAATACACATTGCAAATTGCGGGCCCATTATTCGCAAACCCTTCTAATCCGGCAAGCACAGCGTGTCGGCTAATTTTATCAAGAGGCTGCGAACGCCCTGAATCGGGACTCGACGTTTCCCATCGCCTCGGTACGGTGCCTTTGGTTACACATTAAAAAACATCGGTAACGCTGCGAAAGCTCTGATGTTGAACGTCGATATTTATTCGCAGGAAAAGCTATACACAAAACCTGTGGGAGCGGGCTTGCTCGCGAAGGCAGCCTGTCTGTGGATCCTGTGCTGACCGGAGCACCGTCATCGCGAGCAGGCTCGCTCCCACAGGGGATCTGCGGCGACTGGATATTTGGAGCCGCCCCGGACCAATGTGGGAACGAGCCCGCTCGCGATAGCGGTGGCTCAGCTTGCCATTGAGTAAAGGCAAGTCGAAAAAAAGCCCCGCCCGGCAATTACCGGGCGGAGCTTTCAGGTGACACGAACCGTCGTCAGGCGACGTTCATGGTCTTGTGTGTCTCGATCAAATGCGCCACCACACCCGGGTCGGCCAGCGTGGAGATATCACCCAACCCGTCGTATTCCGCCGTGGCGATCTTGCGCAGGATACGGCGCATGATCTTGCCGGAGCGGGTTTTCGGCAGCCCTGGCGCCCATTGGATGACATCCGGCGAAGCAATCGGACCGATCTCCTTACGCACCCAGTTCTTCAGCTCCAGGCGCAGGGCTTCGCTGGTTTCTTCGCCGGCATTGAGGGTGACATAGACATAGATGCCCTGCCCCTTGATATCGTGCGGCACACCGACCACCGCCGCTTCGGCGACTTTCGGGTGGGCGACCATGGCGCTTTCGATCTCGGCCGTGCCCATGCGATGGCCGGACACGTTGAGCACGTCATCCACCCGACCGGTGATCCAGTAGTAGCCATCGGCATCGCGACGCGCACCGTCGCCGGTGAAATACATGCCGCTGAAGGTCTTGAAGTAGGTATCGACGAAACGGTCGTGGTCGCCGTACAGCGTCCGCGCCTGGCCTGGCCACGAATCGAGGATCACCAGGTTGCCTTCGGCCGCGCCTTCGATCAGGTTGCCGAGATTGTCCACCAGTGCCGGCACCACGCCGAAGAACGGACGCGTGGCCGAACCCGGTTTCAACGCCGTGGCACCTGGCAGCGGGCTGATCAGCACGCCACCGGTTTCGGTCTGCCACCAGGTGTCGACGATCGGGCAACGTTCCTTGCCGACGTTCTTGTAGTACCAGTCCCAGGCTTCCGGATTGATCGGCTCACCCACCGAACCCAGCAGGCGCAGGCTGCTGCCATCGGCGCCTTCGACGGCCGCGGTGCCCGAGGCCATCATCGCGCGAATAGCGGTCGGCGCGGTGTAAAGGATATTGACCTTGTGCTTGTCGATGACCTGGGCCACCCGGGTGATGTCCGGGTAGTTCGGCACGCCTTCGAACAACAGGGTGGTCGCGCCGTTCGCCAGCGGACCGTAGACGATATAGCTGTGGCCGGTGACCCAACCGACGTCGGCGGTGCACCAGTAGATCTCGCCCGGCTTGTAGTCGAACACGCGCTCATGGGTCATGGCCGCGTACAGCAGGTAGCCGGCCGTGGTGTGTTGCACGCCCTTTGGCTTGCCGGTGGAACCGGAGGTGTAGAGGATGAACAGCGCTTCTTCAGCGCCCATTTCCTTTGGCGCGCACACGGTGCCCGCCACCTTCATCAAGTCTTCGTACCAGATGTCGCGATGCTGGTTCCACTTGATGTTGCCCGCGGTGCGCTTGCACACGATGACTTTCTGGATGCTGCTGGTTTCCGGGTTGGTCAGCGCGTCGTCGACGTTAGCCTTGAGCGGGATCTTCTTGCCGGCACGAACGCCTTCGTCGGCGGTGATCACCACTTTGGATTTGCAGTCGATGATGCGACCGGCCAGTGCTTCCGGCGAAAAACCACCGAACACCACCGAGTGAATCGCGCCGATGCGGGTACAGGCCAGCATGGCGACCACAGCCTCGGGGATCATCGGCATGTAGATCGTCACCACGTCGCCGCGATGCACGTCCTGGCCGCGCAGGGCGTTGGCGAACTTGCACACTTCTTCGTGCAGTTCCCGGTAAGTGATCTTGCGACTCTCGGCCGGGTCATCGCCTTCCCAGATAATCGCGACCTGATCACCACGCTCGGCCAGGTGACGGTCGAGGCAGTTATAGGAAACGTTCAAGGTGCCGTCGGCAAACCACTTGATATCGACATGGTGATCGTCGAAGGACGTCTGCTTCACCGTAGTGAACGGCTTGATCCAGTCGAGGCGCTTGGCCTGCTCGCGCCAGAAGCCATCCGGGTTGACCACCGACTGTTGGTACATGGCCTTGTAGGTCGCCTCGTCAGTCAGCGTACTGGCTGCTACCTCGGGACGAACGGGATACAGAGAAGCCGCACTCATGTTTCTTACCTCGGTGACATAGTTGTTTTTGTATGGTCCCGTTGTAGCCCGGGGCGGGCCTATAGAACCATTCGACGATGGTAGTAACAAGTCCCTACAAAATGTCGGTACAAACGTGCAAGACCATAATCACAACCCATTCCCTTGTGGGAACGAGCCTGCTCGCGATGACGCCAGCCAATCCAACACAGAGTTAACAGGCACTCTTCAGCCGTCAGCGATTATTACCAAATCAACCAAAAGTCTTTATCAAAACCCGGTCTGTTTGCATCAATCCCCGCGCCCTAGAATCCATCTCGCCAACCGGCAAACATGATTGACGCAACACAGCCCCCACGAAGGCCGTTAATCAACTTCCCAAAACCTGCTCCACACGCAACCCCAAAAAGGTTGCGTGACCCCACTCGACCTCAAGAAAGGTGAAATCAGATGAAAGCTTTATGGGTCCTGGTCCTCGGCAGCCTTTGCGCAACGGCGACGGCAGACGAGGCCCCGACCGATGTCGCCCGGCAAAAAACCGCCATTGAGGAGTACACCTACTCCACCCACCTGGACATCGCCAGAATCATCTCCATGAGCGCTGTCCCGAACGTCTGCGAAGTGGTCCCGGCAAAAATGGAATACGAAGACTCCAAGGGCCAACGTCATATCCTGCGCTACAGCGTCATGGGCAACGGCTGTTCGGACGGCTGATCATTACCGCTATTTTTCAGGGCCCGATTTGATCGGGCCTGGTTGTGTCTGGCGACGTCGAAAACCCTCCCCAAACACAACATGTAGTGTAAAAACGCAAAAACAGGTCGTTTTTTGATCAAAAAATCATGTCATTCGATTCATGCAAAAAAAATCTATAACCGCCAAAGCCTTGTAAACCCTCGCTCCAACGCGAATACGCCCCCCCAGCACGCCCTCCGTGGGCGATTTCGCCGCACCACGTAGGCAAAAAAGTCCTTATAATGCCGCCTTAAACGGGCCTGCAATATTCCCTTACAGGGGATCAAGCCAGCCTGAAGCCCACGCAAAGGCCCCTCGCCTTTTCGCGTTCACCGCCGCTTCAGCATGACCCGTACATTTTTCTGTTTATTGCCTGCGTCAGCTGCAAGAAACGATTTTCCAAGATCCACCGCCGCCAGCAGGCCCTTACCAGGCTTCTGGCCCTCACGCAGGAGACGACACGTCATGCTGAGCTGGGACGAATTCGACAAAGAAGATGGCGAAGTCGCTGTAAAAGGCGCCAATGCCGGCCACGCTTCTGAAGCCAACATGGACCGCCTCGACAGCGCCGGCGGTGCCGCCGCGCTCGAAGCCCGCGCCGTGACGGCCAGCGACTCGGCCGCGATCATTCGCGCCAAAGCCGCCCTCGACAAACTCGACGTCGCCGAAGGCCTCGCCGAACTCGAGGGCGCCTCCGCCCGTGTCGCCGTCGATGAAAAGCGCATGATCAACTGCCGCGCCGACCTCAACCAGCTCGTACCTTTCAAATACGACTGGGCCTGGCAGAAGTACCTGGACGGCTGCGCGAACCACTGGATGCCGCAAGAAGTCAACATGACCGCCGACATCGCCCTCTGGAAAAACCCGGAAGGCCTGACCGACGACGAACGCCGCATCGTAATGCGCAACCTGGGCTTCTTCTCCACCGCCGACTCCCTGGTGGCCAACAACCTGGTCCTGGCCGTATACCGCCTGATCACCAACCCGGAATGCCGCCAGTACATCCTGCGCCAGGCCTTCGAAGAGGCGATCCACACCCACGCCTACCAGTACTGCATCGAATCGCTGGCCATGGATGAAGGCGAAATCTTCAACATGTACCACGAGATCCCATCGGTCGCGAAAAAAGCCGCCTGGGGCCTGAAGTACACCCGCTCGATTTCCGATCCGAAGTTCGAAACCGGCACCCCGGAAACCGACAAGGAGTTGCTGCGCAACCTGATCGCCTACTACTGCGTCCTGGAAGGCATCTTCTTCTACTGCGGCTTCACCCAGATCCTCTCCATGGGCCGCCGCAACAAGATGACCGGCGTCGCCGAGCAGTTCCAGTACATCCTGCGCGACGAATCCATGCACCTGAACTTCGGCATCGACGTGATCAACCAGATCAAGATCGAAAACCCACATTTGTGGGATGCCGAGATGAAGGAAGAAGCGACCCAGATGATTCTGCAAGGGACTCAGCTGGAGATCGAATATGCACGCGATACCATGCCTCGCGGGGTGTTGGGAATGAATGCGGCGATGATGGAGGACTATCTGAAGTTCATCGCCAACCGTCGGTTGTCGCAGATTGGTCTGAAAGAAGAGTACCCAGGCACGACTAACCCGTTCCCTTGGATGAGCGAGATCATGGACTTGAAGAAAGAGAAGAATTTCTTTGAGACGCGGGTGATTGAGTATCAGACGGGTGGTGCACTTAGCTGGGATTGATAATCCTGAGTTGCCTGTCAGTTGACGCTCTACTAAAAACCCCGTGAAAACGGGGTTTTTTGCATTTGCAGAATCAACCGTGTTTACGCCAGAACAGATTCTGGCTTCGAGATATCCCCTATCTGTTATTGAATCGGACGCGAGGCCAGGCGGTGTTAGCAAAGCCATGGTGGCGTCGGTTGCTTGAGGTGTTTCACGTGTCTCTGGGCATTCGGCATCCTAGGAGCATTCCGAGCGAAAGCTCAGTTTGTTATGTAGGAATTTTCATAGACAGGGGTAATGGCCAGTCAGTATCGTCCGAGGATTTTCAACCTCCGCGGCTGTATGGACACACCAACTGAAAAAAGTGGCTGGAGCGATGACGAGCTTGAGGCTTCGATCGATGCGTACTTGATGATGCTCGCCCGCGAGTTAAGCGGCCAGACATTCAAGAAGTCGGTTGAGAACCAGCTTTTACGTGATGGACCGCTGAGCAAGCGCAGTGCCTCATCGGTGGAATACCGTATGCAAAATATCTCGGCGGTGTTGGAACAGATGGGTTTGCGGCGCATCAGCGGCTACATGCCTGCCAAGAACATCGGGGCGGGTGTGGCTCAACGGATCCGCAAGGTACTCGCCAATAAGGTAATACCTGGCGCCGATGAAGTTGCTCCGACATCTGATCAACGAACTTTGATCAGCCGAGCCTCCAGGCTTCAAAAAAACGGACTCAAGGTCGAGCCATCAGGGAATCCAAATCCGCCGCAGGTCAGCACGGCTACGACAGCCTACGTTCGGGATCCGAAGGTTCGGGCGTGGGTTGCTGGGTTGGCGAAAGGTGTCTGCGAAGGTTGTGGCCAGAAGGCACCGTTCGAGGTGGATGGGTTGCCGTTCCTTGAAGTGCATCATGTGAAGCATTTGGCTCAGCGAGGGTCGGACAGTATTACTAATGCCGTTGCGTTGTGTCCGAACTGTCATCGGCGTTGTCATCTTGCCAGTGATAGAGAGGCATTTACTCTGTCGTTGTATGAAAGGGTTGAGCGGCTGATAGTTGAGTGACGACATTTAGTTAAAGCGGGGCTGCTTCGCAGCCCCACGGGATGGGCAAGGCTTCAGTCCAACTTCTACTGGAGATATTTAATGGCTAACGCGTTTAAAAGTGTGGCCTTCGAGTCGATTCATAGCTCGGCTGAAGCCCTGCTGAAAATCGGCGCTATCGACGAGACCACCATGGGCGAGTTCGACGAGGCGTGCATTGGTGAGGAGCCTGAAATCCCACCTGCTCAGATGTTCGGCGCTAACCCGCCGGCTTTCGCCGAGGCTTAGCCCCACGAATCGGCGCGTTAGCGGCAGGCTTGCGCGGTTCAGGCGGCGGCGCATAAATGGTTTGGAGGGCAGTGGTCAGCCCCAAGCGCAGCCCGAACTTCCTCAAAATCGATTCGATGGTGCTAAGGGTCGGATTGCCCTTGTCCTTCTCGATCTGGTACAGGGCTTTGGTCGACATCTTACACATCAGTGCAAAGGTGTCTTGGTCTAGACCGGTCACCTCGAGCCTTAGCCGGCGAACAGCGGTTCCTAGGGTTTCGTTCCCCATCGCGTGCTGCATCACGATGTCTTCAATGAGCATCTTGCGCCGTTCGCCGGGATTCTCTTCCATCAAAATTCTCGTTCAACCATAAGCAACAGCTATTCACTCCCAGCAATATAATTCCGGTTACATGAGCATTCGCACTCATATCCGGCATTATGATGCCGATTACCCTATATCTTCGGTAGGCTGGTCAAAATCAGCAGATATCCAAATTTTCCCCTTCAACCGCCCAGGTTTACGCGCCCGAGATGAATCGACATGAGGCAACAGGTCCAGATAAGGCTTGCCGTCCTTGGTGATCACCACCTTGTCGCCACGCCATGCACGCTCAGCCAGCAGGGAGAGCATGGACTTAGCTTCGCGCATGTTCACTTGTACCCGCTCACTCATCCAACACCTCCATCGGATTAGCCAAGTTAACCTGAGCAGGATATTTTCGATAGGCAGAACGATCGGGCTGACTGTCTGACATTTTTACGATGCATTGAAAACATTCAGTGCAACCCGCCCCACCACTCGCTATTAATACCCTCCCCTCAAGGACCCGAGCCCTCATGAAATTCGACCTCGCCTACTGCCTCAGCCTCGACGAAAAGCTGTCGATCTATGACGTGCGCGATTTGAATTTTGACGAGACGGTGGCCTTCGATTCCGCGAAAGAACATTTCCAGTGTCCCAACGATGCCTGTCGGGCGGCGTTTGATGTGGAGAATGTGCTGGGGACGTTCAATGCCAAGAACGTGCGCTACGTGCGTACGCCGCATTTCAAGAACATCCCCAGCACGCGGCACATAGAAGGCTGTCCTTACGTCAGCCTGAAAGCACCGGCCGCAGGGCTGGAGGCGGAAGGTGCGGAAATGGATGACGGTCGGGAGGAGCATTTTCCGTCGGAGTTGCTGCTGACTCGCCGTGAGTATGTGCGCAAGCCATCCAACCTGGCGGTGGTGGCGGACTCCATGGGCAATGAGCGAGCGCCTTCGCCTGCCAGTCATGTCGAGCACCCGAGCCGTGATTCGGCGCCGGACAAGACCAGTGTCTTCGCCCACCCGGTGGAATGTTTTGTTTCGAACTTTGCCGACAAGGACCTGCTCAAGCGCATGCCGCTGAAGATTGGCGAACACACGGCGCCCTACGCGTCGTTCTTCAAGAAGATCGAGTACCTGCTGGATAACAAAGGGTTGATTTACTGGGGGAAGATCAAGGAGATCAAGGACTACACCCAGAGCTTTCGCATCGATTTCGAACAGAAGGTCTGGTTCAAGCAAGCGGACGACGCGAAGAAGAAGCCTTACTCGGTCAACGTTTACCTGAGCAAGAAGCTGATCGACAACTACCGCAAGCGCAAGGCATTCCTGGAAGAGATCAAGCACGCCGTCGACAGTGAAGCGCCGTTGTATTGTTTCTTTTATGGCGTAACGCCGGGGTTCAAGCAGGTACCGAGCAAGAAAAATCCCGAACAGACGTTCGGGGTGTTCAGCGCCAATATCGAGAACCTGGACCACTTCATTATTCGGGAGGCGCCGGGGTTGGCTGATGGCTAGGGTACCGCGCAGTGGCTTGGCTGAAGACCGCTGGTCATTGATCAAAAAAATGAGATTGATCCGGCCTCAAAACAACTGTACAAAAACACAGTATTTTTGAATCCACTGCTTTGGAGAATCCCATGGCCTCTCTCGCAATCAAAACCACCCTGGAACGCATCGCTGTCTATCAATTCACCCCTGCCCACAGCGCACAGGCCCGCGCCATGCTGGGCTGGAGCGTCGAGGAGCTATCCCGACAATCCGGGGTTTCGGTCAAGGCTATCCGGCGCTTCGAAGCGGGAGGCGAGTTGCTCGATGTAACGCGCCTGGCGCTCGCATTCTGCCTTGAAGCCGAAGGCTTGGTGTTCTTCCCCGGCTTTGCACCGGGGCGTGGCATGAACATCAAGGGCGCCACGCCAGACCCGGCGGGGCGGCCCGACTACGCGATGATCGAATAGCGGGATCGTTGCATCGGGTATCAGGCCGCGCCAGCCTGGTTCTGATAGGCCGAGGCCTCTACATCCAGCCACCAGGCACGGCCACGATGCGGATGGGTCAGGGTGAAGGCTTCGCCCATTTGCGGCGTGGTGATGGACACATTGCGCTCCCAGGCCAGGGCCAGGATGCGGTCGAAGGGTTCAAACCAGGCATGCATCGCCAGGTCGAAGGTGCCATTGTGAATCGGCAGCAGCCAACGGCCCCTGAGGTCGATATGAGCCTGGAGGGTCTGCTCCGGCTGCATGTGGACATGGGGCCAATCGACGTTATAGGCGCCGGTTTCCATCAGCGTGAGGTCAAAGGGACCGTATCGCTCGCCGATGCGCTTGAAACCGTCGAAATAACCGGTGTCGCCGCTGAAGAAGATCCGCGTGCCGCCGTCGATCATCACCCATGACGCCCATAACGTGCTGTTGCCATCGAACAGACCGCGGCCGGAAAAATGCTGCGACGGCGTGGCTATGAACTCGATGCCATCCACTTCGGTACCTTGCCACCAATCCAGCTGACGTACCTTGCTGGTCTCGATACCCCATTTGACCAGGGTGTCACCCACGCCAAGGGGCGTCAGGAAGTACCGGGTCTTGGCGGCAAGCTTGAGGATGGCCTGGTGATCGAGGTGGTCGTAATGGTCGTGGGAAAGGATCACCGCCTCGATCGGCGGCAGCTCGTCCAGGCTGATGGGCGGCTGATGGAAACGCTTGGGTCCGGCCCACTGCACAGGCGAGGCACGGTCGGAGAAAACCGGGTCGGTGATCCAGAATTTGTCGCGCAATTTAAGCAGGACCGTGGAATGGCCGAGACGAAACACACTCTGGTTCGGCGCTGCCAACAGTTCGGCGCGTGTCAGCGGTTGGACGGTGATGGCACCCGCCGGACGGGTGGTGCGCGGTTTGTGGAGCAGCATGTTCCAGATGATGCGCAGCATCTGGCCGAACCCTTCTCGTGGGGTATGGGCGTGATTGCGATACTTCCCTTGTTCGTGTCGGGAGGCAGGGCTGGCAGCCGTGCTGTCGGTCGAGGAAGCAGGAGTGCTCATGGTGCGATAACTCCAAGGGCGTCGCCGAAAGTACGCTTCGCCGTTGCGGGACATGGGTGACTGCGAGATCTACACTCAGCCGCCCACACTAAATCTACACCAATCGGTGTAGTTTCTAGATTGCATGAATCCCGGGAGCAAGTAAACTACCAAGTGTAATTCCACGCTCATCAACCGACGAATGCCCATGACCGTACCGCAACGCCTTACCGAACGAAAACGCGAAGCCATTCTCCAGGCCGCGATTGCCGAGTTTCGCAGCAACGGTTTCGAGGTCACCAGCATGGACAAGATCGCGGCAACCGCCGGAGTGTCGAAGCGTACGGTGTACAACCACTTTCCCAGCAAGGAAGAGTTGTTCGCTGAAATCCTGAATCGGCTATGGAACAGCATTACCGCCGAGCAGGAGATGACGTACAACCCGCTGGAGCCTTTGCGTGAGCAATTGCATCGGTTACTGCAAGCCAAGCTGCGGGTGATGTCAGACGAGCACTTCCTCGATCTGGCGCGTATCGCTATCGCCGCGACCATACATTCTCCAGAGCGGGCCCAAAACATGGTTTCGCGCATGGGACAGCGTGAAGAAGGCCTCACCACCTGGATTCGCCAAGCCCAGGTCGATGGCCGGTTAAAGCCCGTGGAACCGGAATTTGCTGCCCAGCAAATGCACGGGCTGATCAAGACCTTCGCCTTCTGGCCACAGATTTCCATGGGTCAGCCGAGCCTGCCCCATGAAGAACAAGCGCAGGTGATCGAGTCAGCCCTCGACATGTTCCTGATTTGCTACCAGGCTTGAGCGCCTCGCCACGAACGCGGTATGAGGTTTACTGCTCTGGGGGCGTGTTGACAAATTTCTGGTGCATCTCAGTGGTCAAGCTGTCGATACGCTCCGTCAGTGCCTTGGTCATTTCCGTCAGGCGGGTGTTCTGCTCCAACAATTCGAGCAACTGCGCCGTATTGTGCGCGGCCTGGGCCTGACGCTCGGTATTGGCAATGGCCAGGGCTTCGCGATGTTGCGCATCGGCTTCCGCCTGGGCTTTGTCCCGAGCGGCCTGGCGGGTTTGCGCCAACAGGATCAGCGGGGCGGCATAGGCCGACTGCAGACTGAACGCCAGGTTGAGCAGAATGAACGGGTAGGCATCGAAATGCACGACGCCCGACAGGTTCAAGCCTACCCAGATCAGCACGATCAGGGTTTGCGCGCCAAGGAACATCGGCGTGCCGAAAAAACGCGCGAACGCCTCCGCCCGTAGCGCAAAGCGATCATTCCCGAAGGTGGGTCCCAGATGCGCGTGAGGCCGATGAAAACGCAAGTGATCAACAGGAGCTACGGGGGTGGATTGGTAAGGGGTCGCCATGATGTTCTCCGCCTGAGGCTGGTGCTAAAGGCACTATAACTATTAGGCGATCATCATCTAACCCAGCGCGTTCCGCTCATGAAACATCAGCGCTGCCGCAGACTACGCCCCAACTCGTCGAACAGTGTCACTACTGAACGCAAGGCGCGGCAGTCTGGCCGTGTCAGCAGCCAGAGCGCCGTGTCATGCCCATCCAGCGGCTCACCAAAGGGGATCAGTCCCTGACCTTCACCGATCAGAAAGTCCGGCAGCGCCGCGACGCCCAGACCGGCCCGCGCCAACTCGGCGACAGAGAGCATGCTGTTGCAGCGATAGGCCGGCATCACCCCGGGAAAGTGTTGTCGGCGCCAGGCCACGGTGGGGTGATCGGGGAGGAAGTCGTCCGGCGCGATCCAGATCAGGGACGCCAAGTCATCCAGATTCGCGCCAGACAGGTATGTCGGACTTGCGCAGACTCGGTAGACGACATCGCCCAGATGTCGCCCCACCAGATGTTCCGGCGGTGTGCGGGTCAGGCGCAAGGCAATGTCGGCGTCGCGGCGACTCAGGTTGGCGAAGTCGTTCGAAGTGCTCAATTCGAGGGTCAATGCCGGATAGGCCGGCATGAACCGCGCCAGCGCGGGCAGCAGCAACGCTTGCAGGACCGAGTCGGTGCAGGTCAGGCGCACGGTGCCCGTAACCACCTCACCGCCCTGCTCCACACCGATACGTGCCGCCTCCAGGGCCTGCTCGGCGCGCTCGGCCTGTTCGGACAGTGTCTGGGCCAGGCTCGTGGGCAAATACCCGGCACGGCTTTTTTCGAACAAGGGTTGGCCCAGGGCCGCCTCAAGTCGGCGTACCGAGCGGAACACCGTAGACACATCCACGTCCAACAGCCGCGCAGCCCGAGCCAGCGAGCCGCCACGGACCAACGCCAGGATCAGGGAGAGATCGGAATACTCCAGACGATAATGCGCCGATGCATTGAACACTTGGATAAACGCCAATATTGAGTGCGTGAACGCCAATCTATAGTGGCGGTCAGCAATCAACAAGCGGTGAGCCCTCCATGAAAATCCAGCGCCCTTTGCACATCGCCCTGATCGGCGACCACGACCCGCAGATAACGGCCCATAGAGCCATTCCCATCGCACTTGACCTAGCCAGCAGGCAAACCGGCCATGACGTTGGCTTTCAATGGTTGGCGACGGATCTGATCACTGACGCTACCCCTCTGGCCGACTTCAACGGCATCTGGTGCGTACCCGGCAGCCCCTACCGAAACGAACAAGGCGCCTTGCACGCCATTCGCTTTGCCCGCGAACAGCGTCGTCCATTCCTCGGCACCTGTGGTGGGTTTCAGCACGCCGTGCTGGAATACGCGCGCCACGTGATGGGCTGGACCGATGCCGCCCACGGCGAAACCTCCCCAGAAGCGCAACGGGCACTGCTGACACCGCTGAGCTGTGCCTTGGTCGAAACCATCGACAGTCTTCAGCTTGATGCGCAATCGCTGACTGCCAAGGCCTATGGCCGCCAGACAGTGTTCGAAGGCTATCGTTGCCGCTTTGGGGTCAATCCAGTGTTTGAGCGGGATTTGCTGGGTGGCCGCCTGCATGCCGTGGCCCGGGATTCGGCCGGCGAGTTGCGGGCCGTGGAGCTGCGAGATCATCCATTCTTTGTCGCGACCCTGTTCCAGCCTGAACGCGCAGCGTTGGAAAATCGGGTGCCGCCGCTGATCAAAGCCTTTGTCGAAGCGTGTGCGAGGGAGGCGGCGTGAGCGGCAAGCCCACCACAAATCCTTTGTGGGAGCGAGCCTGCTCGCGATAGCGGTGGATCAGCCTTCGACCAACTGCCGCATCGCTACGATTTCCGGCAGGTCGCTGCGTGCCATGTACACCCGCAAAGGTTCGGTGAGGTTGAGACGATCATCGATGTTCTGGTCCAACAGCAGTTGGATCCGCTCGCGTTTGAGGATCATGGTGCCGTCCGTGACAGCCACCCAGACGAACTCGCAGGTCGGAATGATGCCGTCGGCGGCCACGTCCATGCCGAAGGCGTCTTCGCTGAAGCGCACGATGTATTGGCCGGTCTTGCGGTTCAGGCCGACAAAGCCCTTGAGTTGATCGGCGGCCTGGCAGATGAAGGTTGAAGTGGTGCGCATGGTAAACCTCATGGATGCGTCCCGCGGGACGTCTGATCGATGGTTTACACGCAGGGCAGGCGAATGTCGCTTCAGGTTTCCCTCTGCCGGGGAAACTGCTGCGGCCAAGGGTACTGCAAACCGCCTGCAAAGATGTGGGAAAAATCTGTTTCCCGAAGCTTTATGTAAGTTTGGCGATAGCGCTCAGAGCGTTCAGTTGTTAAAAGATAGGCTTTGCACAACGACGAAAGGATCTCGAGCATGCCCGTCACCTTTACCCGTAGCGTGTTGATGTTGAGCCTGTTGCTCGGCGTCGGTCAGACATCGGCCGCCGAGGCGCCGAACCCCAAGGCCTTGGCCACTCGCCAGGGTATTCCCCACCCGGCGGTGATCGCTCACCGTGGTGCTTCGTTCGATGCACCGGAATCCACCGCAGCCTCTTACAAGTTGGCCCGCGACCTCGGCGCCGATTATCTGGAACTGGACCTGCAACGCAGCAAGGATGGCGTGCTGTTCGTGTTGCACGATGACAGCCTGCTGCGCACCACGGACGTCGCGACCAAGTTCCCCGAGCGCAAGGACAGCAGCGCCAACGCATTCACCATGGCCGAGCTCAAGACCCTCGATGCCGGCAGCTGGTTCAACACCGCCTACCCGGACCGCGCGCGTCCCGGGTTCGCGGGGCTGAAGATCCTGACCCTCGATGAAGTCATCGACATCGCCGAGGGAAATCCGCAGCACAAACCGGGGCTGTACATCGAAACCAAGGAGCCGAAGCTGTTCCCCGGCATCGAACGCGACCTGAAGGATAAACTGCAGGACCGCGGCTGGCTGAGTCCGGCCGGCTCCAAGTTGGCCAAAAGTGCTACCGGCGTAGGCCAGGGCAAGGGCAAAGTGGTCTTGCAGACCTTCGAAAAGAGCAGTCTCGAACTGCTGCACAAAGAGATGCCGAAGGTACCGAAGGTCCTGTTGCTGTGGGTGGGTGAAGGCAACATAGAGCCCAAGTCCAAGGTGACATTTGCCGAGTCCGGTGAAACCGACAAGGCGGCTTACTACGCCAAGCAACAACCCAAGGACCGCGCCGAGTTCGAGAAATGGGTCCAGTACGCCAAGGCCCAGGGCGTCATCGGCACCGGACCATCCGCCGCGCTGACCCACGGCGGCAGCCAGAGTTATTCAGACCTGGTGCAGCCCTGGATGAACCAATACACCCACGATCAGGGTTTGCTGGTGCATGTCTACACTGTGGATGAGCCGGTGGACTTCAAGAAAGTGATGGAGGCCGGCGTGGATGGCATTTTCACCAACCGGGCCAGTGAATTGCTCAAGTATTTCAAGCGTCCCGAAACTGGCAGTGTGACGCAGTTGCTGGAGAAGAACGGTTATTGATCAAGTGTGGGAGTAAAGCTTGCTTGCGACGAACGATAATGCGGCTGTACTGAAACCGTACTGCCCACATCGCGAGCAAGCTTTGCTCCCACAGGCTGTCGCAGTTCTTATCCCAACAAACCTTACTTCAGCAGTCCCGCGCAAAGGTTTTTTCAAATTAAGGGTGAATTAAGTTGCCACAGTTAATCTGATCCCACTTAAACGACACACCCAAGGAAAGACCTTATGAAAACTTTGACTGCCCTGTTCACCGCTGCGGCCCTGACCCTGACTGCCGGCCTGACCCACGCGGATGATGATGTTCGACCTGAACATATCCCTCAATTGGTCAAGGAAGGCAAGATCCTGCCGATGGAACAGCTGAAACAAGAAGTCGAGAAGTTGCATCCGGGAGCGACCCACGGCCTCCCTGAGCTGGATAAGCGCTTCAACGGCTATGAATACGAAGTTGAAGTACGTTACCCCGACGGCAGAGAGTATGAAGTTGAGCTCAACGCAGCCACCGGCGGAGTCCTGAAAAACGAACTCGACAAAAAGGATTAAAAAGAGCCGCGCAATCGTCAGGTTGCGCGGCTTTTTTATTCATCTATCAATCCGCTCCCACACCGCACAACTGTCACAAAACCATCAAGATTTCTTGCCATGATCTCGCCCAAGTGAACCTGTAGCCACCACAGGCACTTCCCGCCAGCGAGCCTTCATGAACCACAGCATTGACCAAAGCCACCGCGACCCGGACCTGTTCGGCCTGCTCTACGGGTTTCGTTTCCGTCCCGGCGAGCGCGGGCGGGAAATCGATTCGGCCCAGGCCCTGCAAAGCCTGCAGCAACCACAAGACAACGATGAATTCCTCTGGCTGCACCTGAACCTGGCGCATGCAGCCTGCGAGCGCTGGATGAAAAGTCAGTTGGCCTTGCCCCAGGAGTTTTTCGAAGCCTTGCACGAAGGTTCGCGTTCGACCCGCATCGAACATGTGGACTCGGCATTGCTGGCGGTGGTGAACGATGTCGTGTTCAACCTGAGCAACCTGGTCTCTTCGGACGTCTCGACCTTGTGGGTCTGCGTCCACAGCCGACTGATTGTCAGCGCACGCCTGCAACCCCTGCACTCGGTCGACAAGCTGCGCTCATCGGTCAAGGCCGGTGAGTGCTTTCGCTCACCCGTGGAACTGCTCGTGCACCTGCTGCGCGACCAGGGCGAAGTACTGACCCAGATCGTGCGCAAGACTAGCCTCAGCGTCGATCAGATCGAGGATCAGTTGCTCTCCTCGCGCCTGTCCACCAACCGCGCCGAACTCGGCGCCCAACGCCGGGTGCTGGTGCGCCTGCAACGCCTGTTGGCGCTGGAGCCCGGCTCATTGCTGCGCCTGCTGAACCGGCCGCCGCAGTGGCTGCAGAAAGAAGACGTCAAGGAGCTGCGCAAATCCACCGAGGAGTTCGCCTTGATCATCAACGACCTCACCGCGCTGGGCGAACGGATCAAGCTGTTGCAGGAAGAAATCGCCGCCAACCTCAACGAACAGACCAACCGCACCTTGTTCACCCTGACGATGGTCACGGTACTGGCTTTGCCCATCAACATCATCGCCGGTTTCTTTGGCATGAACGTCGGCGGCGTGCCGTTGGCCACTGACCCTGAAGGTTTCTGGATCCTCGTGGCACTGGTGGCGACCTTCACCTTGATCGCCGGCCGCTGGGCATTTCGCAAGCAACAAGACCAGTGAGCTGACCTGTCTAGACAACCCCATCTGTCGGTACAACAGGATTTAAAAGTCTTTCTGTCATCTTTCCTGCGGTATCCTGCCCGGGCTTTACAGAAGCGAGGATCTACCAGATCTACCAACAGACTTTGCGAGGAGCGCGATATGCACGAGATTCCTAATCTCCCCTTCCCAAGCCTGCACGACACTGAGCAGACGACCACGCTACAGGCCGCAGGGCAACCAGACGCCCGGCAACCCGAGCCCAAAGAAGCCACTGAACGCCGCCAGGCCGACAGCGAAGACTGATCCATCAGCACCACCAGACCGTGTGGAAAGCGCAGGCTCTGGACGAAAAGCCTTGATACTCGTTCATGCTGCGTTGAAAACAGCCTCGCAATGCTCATGTACTCCAGTACACTGCGCTTGCCCGGCTGTTTTCGCCTTGCCTGACCTTCGTCTCAAGTCTTTTCGTACAGAGCCTAAGATGCGCTTTCCACACTGCCTGAATCCGAGCCCCGACCATGACCGATGACAACTTCAGCGAAGCCCAGGCCAGTGTGCTGATCGGCACCACTGAAAAAATGGTCGAGATCTGGACGCGCCTTTCGCCAGAGAAACAAGCCACGCTGCTGGCCCGTTTCGGCACCGAGGAAAATGCCCTCGCCGCGTTGGTCACCACACACCTGGTCGCCGGGCAAAACGAGGCCTGACAGGCAAATAGTTTTACTTTCCCACGCCTCATTTCTACGCGCGCCGTTATCATAAGCAGCCTATCTATCCAGCTGCTCCGTGGACCTTTTCCCATGTCAGATTCCCAGCGCCCCCTGGCGGTCACGCTGCAAGTCGTTTCCATCGTTCTCTTCACCTTCATCGGCTATTTGAATATCGGCATTCCCCTGGCCGTGCTGCCCGGGTTCGTCCATGGCGAATTAGGTTTTGGCGCGGTCATCGCCGGGCTGGTGATCAGTGTCCAGTACCTGGCCACCCTGCTCAGCCGCCCTTACGCGGGCAAGATCATCGACAACCTGGGCAGCAAGCGCGCCGTCATCTTCGGCCTGGCCGGGTGTGGGCTGAGCGGTGTGTTCATGCTGGTCTCGGCCTGGACTCATGACCTGCCGACGCTGAGCCTGACCAGTCTGCTGATCGGTCGCCTGGTGCTGGGCAGCGCGGAAAGCCTGGTGGGCTCAGGCTCGATTGGCTGGGGCATCGGCCGGGTCGGCGCCGCGAATACCGCCAAGGTGATTTCCTGGAACGGCATCGCCAGTTATGGCGCGCTGGCGATAGGCGCACCACTGGGGGTGTGGCTGGTCAAGTCCCTGGGACTGTGGAGCATGGGCGTCAGCATCATCCTGCTGGCCGTGCTGGGGGTGGCGCTGGCCTGGCCGAAAACCGCCGCGCCCGTGGTTGCCGGCGAGCGCCTACCGTTCATGCATGTACTGGGGCGTGTCCTGCCCCATGGCAGCGGCCTGGCCCTGGGTTCCATCGGTTTCGGCACCATCGCCACGTTCATTACCCTGTACTACGCGACCCAACATTGGGACAACGCGGTGCTGTGCCTGAGCCTGTTCGGTGCCTGCTTCATCGGTGCACGCCTGCTGTTCGGCAATCTGATCAACCGCCTGGGAGGCTTTCGGGTAGCAATTGCCTGCCTGTCAGTGGAAACCCTTGGCTTGTTGCTCCTATGGCTGGCACCCGATGCGCAGTGGGCACTGGCGGGCGCAGCGTTGAGCGGCTTCGGTTTTTCGCTGGTATTCCCGGCACTGGGTGTCGAGGCCGTCAATCTGGTACCGGCCTCCAGCCGTGGGGCGGCGGTGGGCGCTTATTCGCTGTTCATTGATTTGTCACTGGGGATCACCGGACCATTGGCCGGCGCGATTGCAGCAGGGTTTGGCTTTGCCTCGATCTTCCTGTTCGCGGCCTTGGCAGCGCTCGGCGGCCTGGCGTTGAGCATCTACCTGTACCGGCAGGCGCCGAGGTATCGCGAGGAACGCAATAGAAACTAAAAATCCACCTTGCCCCGCCCGGCCTTGATCGAACCACGCTTGCTCTTGGACTCCAGGCGACGCGTCTTCGAGCCCAGGGTCGGTTTGGTCGGACGGCGCTTCTTCTCGACCTTGGTGGCACTGAGGATCAGCTCGGCCAGGCGCTCCAATGCATCGGCCCGGTTCTGTTCCTGTGTCCGGTACTGCTGGGCCTTGATGATCAACACGCCATCGCTGGTGATGCGGCTGTCACGCAGGGCCAGCAGCCGCTCCTTGTAGAACTCGGGCAGCGACGAAGCAGGAATGTCGAAGCGCAGGTGCACGGCGCTGGAGACCTTGTTGACGTTCTGCCCCCCGGCGCCCTGGGCGCGGATGGCCGTCAGCTCGATCTCGGCATCGGGAATGTGCACGTTGTTGGAAATCGCCAGCATGGAAAGCGTCCGGTATCAGGCCCCACAGAATACCCCGAATCCTCTGTGGGAGCGGGCTTGCTCGCGAAAGCGGCGTGTCAGTCAGCAAAAATATTGAATGTAACAACGCCTTCGCGAGCAAGCCCGCTCCCACAGGGATTGGACTGGACCAGAAAAAAACAAACCCGGCATTCAGCCGGGTTTGGGGTATCTCAAGGATGCCTACTTGGCAGCCGCTACGGTCAATCCATGCTGGGCACTGCGCTTGTTCTTGATCAGGTAGCACACCCACATGAACACCAGCCACACCGGAATCGCGTATACCGAAATCTGGATACCGGGAATCATCAGCATCACGCCGAGGATGAACACCACGAACGCCAGGCAGATGTAGTTGCCATAGGGGTACCACAGCGCCTTGAACAGCGGCACCTGGCGAGTCTGGTTCATGTGCTGGCGGAATTTGAAATGCGAGTAGCTGATCATCGCCCAGTTGATCACCAGAGTCGCGACCACCAGCGACATCAGCAGCTCCAACGCATGCTGCGGGATCAGGTAGTTCAGCAAGACCGCCACCAGGGTCACCGCCGCCGAGGCAAGGATCGAACGCACCGGCACGCCGCGCTTGTCGATCCGGGCCAGGGCCTTGGGCGCATCGCCCTGCTCGGCCATGCCCAGCAGCATGCGGCTGTTGCAGTAGGTACCACTGTTGTACACCGACAGCGCGGCGGTCAGCACCACGAAGTTGAGGATATGCGCCGCCGTGTTACTGCCCAGCATCGAGAACACTTGCACGAACGGGCTACCGCTGTAGGCATCGCCGGAGGCATTGAGCGTGGCCAGCAAACTGTCCCAAGGGGTCAGGGACAACAGCACCACCAGGGCACCGATGTAGAAAATCAGGATCCGATAGATCACCTGGTTGATGGCCTTGGGAATCACGGTTTTCGGCTTGTCGGCCTCGGCGGCGGTGAAACCAAGCATTTCCAGGCCACCGAAGGAGAACATGATGATCGCCATCGCCATCACCAGCCCACTCACGCCATTGGGGAAGAACCCACCGTGTGACCACAGGTTCGTCAGCGAAGCTTGCGGGCCGCCATGGCCACTGACCAGCAGGTAGCTGCCCAAGGCAATCATGCCGACAATCGCCACGACCTTGATGATCGCGAACCAGAACTCGGCCTCACCGAAGACTTTGACATTGGCCAGGTTGATGGCGTTGATCAGGATGAAAAACGCCGCCGCCGAGGCCCAGCTCGGAATGTCCGGTGCCCAGTAATGGATGTACTTGCCCACGGCCGTCAGCTCGGACATGCCCACCAGGATATACAGAATCCAGCAATTCCAACCCGACAGGAACCCGGCGAAACCGCCCCAGTACTTGTGGGCAAAGTGGCTGAAAGAACCGGCTACCGGCTCTTCGACGATCATTTCGCCCAACTGGCGCATGATCATGAAGGCGATAAAGCCGCAGATGGCGTAGCCCAGGATCATCGACGGGCCGGCTGATTTCAGCACCCCCGCCGAGCCCAGGAACAGGCCGGTACCGATCGCGCCGCCGAGGGCGATCAATTGAATATGTCGATTTTTCAGGCCGCGTTTCAGCTCGCCTGTATTTACACCGGTCATGCGTCACCTGTTTGTTTTTATCTGTGACGAAATCGAACCCGACACGCTTGTGGCGTGGCGGAATGAGCAAGGCGGATAACCTTGAAGGTGCGTGGGTACGCGAAGGGTCACAGTAAAACGCGGCGCATTGTACACCGCCGACCCTTGGCTGTAGTGGCCTGTACGGCTAATTTGAGTACACGAATTAGCCACACAGGCCACTAGACACCTGACAAGGCATGAGGCGCATATGACCCTCCTCATGGATTGGAAACAAGCCGGCCAACACCTTACGGCACGACGTATGAAAGGTCTGCTGGAAGCTTTTTCTTACATTCATCTGGAGGAGATTTACAAACCGAGCAGGCGCACGCTTTTCGTAAGCATTCCTTTACGATGCGTAACGAAATTTTTCCACGTAGGAATTTTCTGTAGTCCGTCTACAAATTGACGGTAGGAAGTTTCCTAACATCTGACCCCTGCAGGTGGCTGTTTAAAAAAGCAAAAAAATCTGCGAGAAATAGAATAAAAAGTTCATCTCAAAAAAAATAAAATTATTTTTTGCATTCCAAAATCCCGTCGACTAGGTTTTAGCGACTTGCCCAGGCATCGTGCCGGCAAGCCCTGCGGGGCCTGATGCGGTCAGCTTTCACTCACCGGATTACCCGCAACTTTCCGTAAAAGTCATCTAGGAGATTCACTATGCAAGCACTGGACAAAGACTTGGAAACCGAACTGCAACTGGACGAATGGTTTGAAGCGCCAACCCATGAAGCCGCCGTTGAAATGATGCAAGCCGACGCCGTCGTTCCGTTCGGCACGGCGATGTGGCCTCTGTAAGCGCAACCCGGCGGAGTTGATCCGGCCGGTCGGCTCCGCCACTTTCAGCAGGTTGTCAGGGACGCTCATTCATCAAGGAAGAAAACAAGTATGGACACTCAACGAGCCATCTCACATTTCCTTTACTACCTCGGACACCACCCCGCCCTGGCCGGCATCCAGCCCGCCAAGGTACTGCTCGGCCATACCGCCGACTACGAAGCCCTGACCGGCGCCATTGCCGAACAAGCCGGCAACGGATCACCCTTCCGCTTCAGCGCCATGCGTCTGGACCTCGAATCCACCGAGCGTCTGTCCAAGGCCATTGCCGACAGCGATCTGTATATTTTCTTCTACGACTCTTCCACCTTGCCCCATCCACGGCCTGACGGTCCGGACTTCGTCCGCGCCCTGCAAGGCGTGATGGCGGACAACTGGAAAAAATCGCTGTTGTTCAAGGACTACGGCGAATATTTCTACGACACCTTCAGCGTCATCCCGCAACGTATCGCCGGGCTCAACAGTCATCTTATCCGGCGCATGTCACAAGCAAGCACGCTGAGCTTCCAGGACGAGCACGGCTCGTACTTCGATACGGCACTGGACAGCGTCAAGAAGTGGACCGACATCAACGGCCTCGGCAATTACGACCTGGCCCCTGGTGAAATCGCCACTCACAGTGACACCATCAATGGCCGGGTGAGTTTCGTCGGCACATTCCTGAGCACCATCCCGTTCGCACGCAAATATGGCGTGCTGCAGTCGCCCCTGGAGCTGTGGATCGAAGACTCCACCATTCAGAAAATCGCTACCGAGGTGCCAGGCCTGGAACACGACTTCAACCGCTACCTGGACGCCAACCCGTCCAACCGGTGCATCGAAGAGTTGGGGATCGGCACCAACGAAGGGGTCAAGAGCCTGTATGCCCGCAACGCCGGGTTCGAGGAGCGACATTGTGGCCTGCACCTGGGACTGGGTGGCGGCGCCAAGGGCAGCCATCACCTGGATCTGATTTTCGAGAGCGGTATGCTGGCGCTGGATAATGAGCCGATGTTTGATGGGCGGTTTGTGTTTTAAGGGCAGCGTTGAGCGGCAAGCTCAAGCGGCAAGCGAGGGGTGGGTCTGGAAGAGTATGGTTGGGACTGCGGGCCCCTTCGCGGGCAAGCCCGCTCCCACAGTTATCTCAGTGAATGGAAGGTTGGTGAACGCCACCGCCCCAATGTGGGTGCGGGATTGCTCGCGAAAGCGGTCTTAGCTACACCCCATCACTCAAGCCAGACCAAAAAAAAACGCCAACCCTACGGTTGGCGTTTTTTCTTGCAGCTTGCCGCTAGCAGCTCAAACCCGCCTCACTCCGGCTTGCGACGCCCAAACCCAGGACGCTGCCCCGAACCCGCCGGTGCGCCACGACGCTTGCCCGACGGCGCGTCACGATCCACCAAGGTGATGGCCGGGCGTTTCTTCGAGGTCGGCTTGGCCGGGCGCTTGACGTCGGCCGGGCGTTCAGCCACCGGGGTACCGCGACCTTCGCCACGCTCAGTCCGGCCGTTGGCCGGGCGCGGCGTGCGTGGACCACGCTCACCATCCTGACGAGGCCCCGGCTTGCGGGCCGGACGTTCGCCTTCGATCTGCGGCTCGCGTGGAGCACGTGGGGCAGGCGCTGCGCCCTCAGCCGCTGGACGCAAGGTCCGTACGCGCTCGGTCTTGCCCATCGGGCGCGAGGATTTACGCTGCATCCGCTCCAGCTTGTCCTTGCTCTTGGCGGTCATCTGCGGCATTGCCACCGGCGCAAGACCAACTTCGGCCGACAGGATGTCGACTTCCTGCTGGCTCATTTCGCGCCAGCGGCCCATCGGCAGGTCGGAATTGAGGAACACCGGGCCGAAACGCACGCGCTTCAGACGGCTGACCACCAGCCCCTGGGATTCCCACAGGCGACGCACTTCACGGTTACGGCCTTCCATCACCACGCAGTGGTACCAGTGGTTGAAACCTTCACCACCGGGCGCCTGCTTGATGTCGGTGAAGCGCGCCGGGCCGTCTTCCAACACGACGCCGGCCTTCAAGCGCTCGATCATCTCATCGTCGACCTCACCGCGTACGCGCACGGCGTACTCGCGGTCCATCTCGTAGGACGGGTGCATCAGACGGTTGGCCAGCTCACCGTCGGTGGTGAACATCAGCAAGCCGGTGGTGTTGATATCGAGGCGGCCGATGTTGATCCAGCGACCTTCTTTCGGACGCGGCATCTTGTCGAACACGGTCGGACGGCCTTCCGGGTCGTCACGAGTGCAGATCTCGCCGTCGGGTTTGTTGTACATGATCACGCGGCGCACCGTTTCGGCGGCCTCTTCGCGCTTGATCACCTTGCCATCGATGGTGATGGCGTCGTGCATGTCGACGCGCAGGCCCAAGGTGGCCTCTTTGCCGTTGACCTTGATCCGGCCCTGGGTGATCCAGGCTTCCACGTCGCGGCGCGAGCCGACGCCGATACGGGCGAGGACTTTCTGCAGTTTCTCGCCTGCGGGACCGATTTCGTGGCTGTCGTTCTTGTCTTGGTCTTTCATGCTGGGCACCTCCCGGTGTGGTCTTGAAAAGGGTCGTTTGGCGCAAGGTTCGCCAAAGGGTCGCGAATCATACGCCCGTTGAGGCGTTTGCGCATCAGAGAGTAGCTGATCTATGGGTGCCCGACGCGATTTCCGCCGATCGGTTGCAAGCCATTTTCCATACTCTCCATATTCCACTGTGGGAGCGGGCTTGCTCGCGAAAGCGGTGAGTCAGTTGGAGGTGATGTTGACTGTGCCGCCGTCTTCGCGAGCAAGCCCGCTCCCACAGAGGGTGCAGTATGAGCTGGGTCAATCGTCAAACTGGCGACGTTCGTTTTCGATCGCTTCAGCCAGCGCCCGGGCTTCGGCTTCCTCGTCGCTCAGCTCAGGCTCGGGTACGTGCGGCTCAAGGGCAGCTACAGCAGCCAGCAGTTTTTCCCGGGCTTCGGCAACTCCGAGCACGTCCTCTTCGGGTTCAGGCTCGGCCGCGGGTTCAACTTCATTGTCAGGCGCCTCGCCCTCAGGTTCCGGACCGTCACGCAGCAAGTCGTCGAAATCGGTCTTGAGCCCCTCTTCCATAGTGTCCAGTTCCAGCAGCAACGAATGGAAACTGGTTTCTTCCTTCGGCTCCTCCGGTTCGGCACTGGCATCGGCCAGGTCTTGCAAACCCTGGGGCACCGGGGCGTCGTCGAACTCGAGCATCGGCTCGGGCTCCAGTTCCCGCAGTTCGGCCAGCGGAGGCAGCTCATCGAGGTTTTTCAAGTTGAAATGATCGAGAAAAGCCTTGGTGGTGGCGAACATCGCCGGTTTGCCCGGCACGTCGCGGTAACCGACGACCCGGATCCACTCACGCTCAAGCAGGGTCTTGACGATGTGGCTGTTGACCGCCACGCCCCGCACATCCTCGATCTCGCCGCGAGTGATCGGCTGGCGGTAGGCGATCAGAGCCATGGTTTCGAGCATGGCGCGGGAATAGCGCTGGGGCCGCTCTTCCCATAGGCGCCCAACCCACGGCGCGAATTTCTCGCGGATCTGCAGGCGATAACCGGAAGCCACTTCCTTGAGCTCGAAGGCCCGCCCCTCGCAGGATTTGCCCAACAGGGTCAGGGCTTTTTTGAACACGGCCGGTTCCGGCCGCTCGCCTTCTTCGAAAAGCTCGAACAGGCGCTCCATCGATTGCGGCTTTCCCGAGGCCAACAAAAAAGCTTCAAGCAAGGGGGCCAGCTCGCGGGGTTCAGTCAGATTCATTGATTTGCTCGTTATTCGGCTCGTGCCCGCACGTGGATCGCTGCGAACGGCTCATTCTGCACCAGCTCGACCAAGGATTCCTTGACCAATTCCAGGATCGCCATAAACGTGACGACCACCCCCAACCGCCCTTCCTCGGCGGTGAACAGCTCGACGAATGGCACGAAACCGCCGCCCTTGAGCCGCTCCAACACGTCGCTCATGCGTTCGCGGGTGGACAGCGCTTCGCGGCTGACCTGGTGGCTTTCGAACATGTCGCCCCGGCGCAGGACCTCAGCCATGGACATCAGCAATTCTTCCAGGCTCACGTCCGGCAGCAACTTGCGCGCTCGTGCCTCGGGAGCATCGAGCTTGGGCACCACCACGTCGCGCCCGACCCGGCTCAAGCCATCGATGCCTTCGGCGGCGCCCTTGAAGCGTTCGTACTCCTGCAATCGCCGGATCAGTTCAGCACGGGGATCGTCCTCCTCCGCTTCGACCTCGGCCGAGCGCGGCAACAGCATCCGTGACTTGATCTCGGCCAGCATGGCTGCCATCACCAGGTACTCAGCCGCCAGCTCAAGGCGCACCGACTGCATCAGCTCGACATAGCCCATGTACTGGCGGGTGATTTCCGCCACGGGGATGTCGAGGATGTTGATGTTCTGCTTGCGGATCAGGTACAGCAGCAGATCAAGGGGGCCCTCGAAGGCTTCGAGGAAAACCTCCAGGGCATCCGGCGGAATGTACAGGTCCAGGGGCATTTCGGTGACCGCCTGGCCGTAGACCATGGCGAACGGCAACTCCTGCTGGGCGCCGGCCTGGCTGTCTACGCTGTCCACCACGGCTTCCACGGCGGACATTCAGGCCTCGACCAGAAACGGCGCCGGATCGCCGCAACCGACGCGCACCACCTGCGGCTCGCCGTCGGCCAGGTTGATCACGGTGGAGGCTTTCATGCCGCCATAACCGCCATCGATGATCAGATCGACCTGATGTTCGAGCAACTGGCGCATTTCGTAGGGATCGGTCAGGGGATCGGTTTCACCGGGCATGATCAGCGTCACACTCATCAACGGCTCACCCAGTTCCGCCAACAGCGCCAGGGCAATGGGGTGGCTCGGCACCCGCAGGCCGATGGTGCGTTTCTTCGGGTGCAGCAACAGGCGCGGTACTTCGCGGGTGGCGTTGAGAATAAAGGTGTAGGGGCCCGGTAGATGGGCCTTGAGCAGCCGGAAGGTGCCGGTGTCGATCTTGGCGAACAGGCCCAGTTGCGACAGGTCACTGCAGATCAACGCAAAGTTGTGCTTGTCGTCCAACTGACGCAGGCGCCTGACCCGTTCCACGGCATTCTTGTCGCCGATCTGGCAGCCGATGGCGTAGGAGGAGTCGGTGGGATAGACCACCACCCCACCGCCACGAATGATTTCCACCGCCTGTTTGATCAGGCGCGCTTGCGGGTTTTCCGGATGAATCTGGAAAAATTGACTCACGTGTTCTACCTGTTCAGACGGCGTCGGTAACAAGATCATGTTTGAATCTACACCAAAGTGGTGGCAGATCTTCGGGCAACGGGCGGTACTCGCCGATCTCGGACCAGCCTCCAGGGCCATGGAAATCACTGCCGGCGGTAACCAGCAGGCCAAACTCCCGGGCCAGAATCGCCAGGCTGCCGACCTGCTCGGCCGGCTGATGGCCATTGACCACCTCAATGGCGTGGCCCCCTGCTTGAATATAGTCGGCTATCAGGCGGCGACGTTTGCTACGGGTGAAATCATAGTGCCAGGGATGCGCCAGGCTGACCCAGGCCCCGGCGGCCCGCAAAGTCTCAACCGTCTGTTCCAGCGTCGGCCAATGTTGCTTGACGTCCCCCAGCTTGCCGGCCCCCAACCATTTGCGAAACGCTTCGGCGCGGTCCTTGACGAAACCTTCGCGCACCATCCAATCGGCGAAGTGCGGCCGGGCCGGCGCATTGCCGCTGTCCCCCAGTTCCTGCTGGATCTGCCGGGCGCCCTCCAGCGCACCGGGCATGCCCTTGAGGGCCAGCTTGCGGCTGATCTCCTCGGCACGCAGCCAGCGCCCATCGCGCAATTCGGCGATGGCCTGCACCAGTGGCGGCGCACCGACATCGAAACCATAGCCCAGCACATGGATGGTCGCCCCACCCCATGTGCAGGACAACTCGACGCCGTTGACCAGCTGCATGCCCAACGCTGTCGCCGCGTCGCGAGCCTCATCGAGGCCTTCGAGGGTGTCGTGATCGGTCAGGGCCAGGACTCGCACGCCGTGCTCGAACGCCCGCGCCACCACAATCGCAGGCGCCAGGGCGCCATCGGAGGCCGTGCTATGGCAGTGCAAATCAACATTCACGGGGGGTTGTTACCTCAAATCAGCTGGCCCTATCACGGCCAAGGATGTTTGTTATTATGCCGCCACATCCTGCTTCTGGCTGCCATTGTGAAACAATTCATCGACTTCATTCCGCTTCTGCTGTTTTTCATCGCTTATAAACTTGACCCACGCACCGTCGACATTGCCGGTCAGTCCCTGACCGTGGGTGGTATCTACAGCGCCACCGCGGTGCTTATCATCAGTTCCCTGGTGGTCTATGGCGCGCTGTTCATCTCCCAGCGCAAGCTGGAAAAAAGCCAGTGGCTGACCCTGATCGCCTGCCTGGTGTTCGGCAGCCTGACCCTGGCCTTCCACAGCGATACCTTCCTCAAATGGAAAGCGCCGGTGGTCAACTGGCTGTTCGCCCTGGCCTTTATCGGCAGTCATTTCATCGGCGACAGCCTGCTGATCAAACGCATCATGGGCCATGCCGTCAGCCTGCCGGACGTGATCTGGACCCGCCTGAACATCGCCTGGATCGCCTTCTTCCTGTTCTGCGGCGGCGCCAACCTGTTCGTCGCGTTCACGTTCCAGGACTACTGGGTCGACTTCAAGGTCTTCGGCAGCCTGGGCATGACGCTGCTGTTCCTGATCGGCCAAGGCATCTACCTGTCCCGCCATCTGCACGATGCCGACACCCCCCCGCAAAAAACCGAGGACTGACATGCTCTACGCAATCATTGCCACCGACGTCGCCAACTCCCTGGAAAAACGCCTGGCCGCTCGCCCCGAGCACCTGGCGCGCCTGCAGCAGCTCAAGGCCGAAGGCCGTGTCGTGCTGGCTGGCCCCCACCCTGCGGTGGACAGCAATGATCCAGGTGCCGCAGGTTTCAGCGGCAGCCTGATCGTGGCCGAGTTCGAATCCCTGGCCGTCGCGCAAGCCTGGGCCGAGGCCGACCCGTTCGTGACCGCTGGCGTCTACGCCAATGTCGTGGTCAAGCCGTTCAAGCAAGTCCTGCCATAACCCGATGCGCAATGAGCCTTCATGGCTCATTGTTCTCATTTGCCTGCCGACAACCTGTCTAATCTGTCTAAACTCGAGCGGAATTCAGGAGTGACCATGCGCAAAGGTCCGTTGTGCCTGTTGTTGATCATGTTGTCGATCGGGGCACCCGCCCATGGCGAAGAAAGCACCGAGGGCAGTCATTCGACGCCCTTGTCCCTGAGCGCGGGCGGCCAGCTCGCCGAGCTGCAGCAACGCTTGAAAGACAGCGAGCGCCTGCGCGAAGAACTGACCCAACAATTGCAGAACACCAACAGCGAACGCGAAACCGCACTGGTGAGCCGGTTGCGCCAGGAGAACCAGCGCCTGAAGCTGCAACTCAAGGAAGCCCAGTCAAGCACGCTGCCGCGCCTGTTGACCGATCAACAGCAATGGTTCGTCATTGGTGCCGGGGTAGCGCTATTGGCCCTACTCTGCGGTATCTTTGCCAGCGGTGGACGTAGACAGCGTCGGCAATGGCTAAATTGAGTGTTTCATGAGCGAGCTGTTACTGATTGATGATGACCAGGAGCTGTGTGAGCTCCTCGGCAGTTGGCTGGGTCAGGAAGGGTTCCAGGTCCGGGCCTGCCACGATGGCCAGAGTGCCCGCAAGGCCCTGGCCGAAACCGCTCCGTCAGCGGTGGTGCTGGATGTGATGCTGCCCGACGGCAGTGGCCTGGAGTTGCTCAAGCAACTGCGCACCGACCATCCGGAACTGCCGGTGGTGATGCTGTCGGCCCGCGGCGAGCCGCTGGACCGCATCCTCGGCCTGGAACTGGGCGCCGACGACTACCTGGCCAAGCCCTGCGACCCCAGGGAACTGACCGCCCGCCTGCGCGCCGTGCTGCGGCGCAGTCATCCGACGGCGGTGTCCAGCCAGATCGAACTGGGCGACCTGACCTTCAGCCCGGTACGTGGCGTGGTCAGTATCGATGAGCAGGAACAGACCCTCACCGTGTCCGAGAGCCGCCTGCTCGAAGCGCTGCTCAAGCAACCAGGTGAGCCGCTGGACAAGCAGGAACTGGCACAGATCGCCCTGGGCCGCAAGCTGACCCTGTACGACCGCAGCCTCGACATGCACGTAAGCAACCTGCGCAAGAAAATCGGCCCCCATCCCGACGGCCGCCCGCGCATCGTGGCGTTGCGCAGCCGGGGTTACTACTACAGCCTCTGAACGACGCAGATCCCCTCGCCACGGGTTTGCGTTTTGTCAGGATCACACCCAAACCTCTTTACCCAAGCTTTACCCACCCCTGACCGCCGCTGACCTTGATCTCAGTAATCTGCACACATCCGGAACCGACCGGGAACGAGACAAGGAGATACACCATGCGCAAGACCCTTATCGCTCTGATGTTCGCTGCCGCCCTGCCGACCGTGGCCATGGCCATGCCTGAAGGCGCTGGCCCGATGGGGCCGATGGATGGCCCGCGTCACGGCGGCCAGATGCACGACAGAGGTCCGTACAGCCAGCTGGACCTGACCCACGAACAGCGCCAGCAGATCCGCAGAATCATGGGCGAACAGCGCCATGAACGTCAGGAGCTGGTAGAGAAATACCTGGCGAAACTGTCGCCGGCCGACCAGAAGGCCATGCAGGATGAAATGAAAGCACGGCACGAGAAAGTCGACACCCAGATCCGTGCTCTGTTGAAGCCTGAGCAACAGAAAGAGTTCGACGCGATCCAGAAGAAACAGGCCGAGCGTCGCGCCGAGTGGGCCGAATTCAAGGCCTGGAAGGCGCAACAGCCGCAAAAAGCGCAATAATGCACTGACGTTCCCCAGCCCAGCGGCTACGTGCCGCTGGGCTTTCTCTGTTTCGAGGATTTACCGTGCGTTCATTGTTCTGGCGCATCCTGGCCAGTTTCTGGCTGGCCATCACGCTGGTTGCAGGGCTTTCCATCCTGCTGGGGCACATGCTGAACCAGGACGCCTGGATCCTCAGCCGCCATCCAGGGCTCAACACCCTGCCCGAAGAGTGGACGCAAACCTACGAAAGCCAGGGCGAGGATGCGGCCCAGGATATTCTGCAACAGCGCAAACGCCAGTATCACATCGACGTCCAGGTGTTCAACGAGAGCGGCGACCCGGTGGTGCGCGGCACGTTTCCCCATCGGGCGGCCGCCTTTGAGGCACGCCAGAACAACGACGACCGACGCCTGCCCTGGCGACGCCTGACCGACGAGTTCACCAGCGCCAAGACCGGAGACACTTACCTGTTCATCTACCGCATCCCCCATCCCGAGCTGGATGCCTGGCACCGCGACAGCCTGCTCTGGCCCCTCAGTGCCCTGGGCATCGCCTTGGTGGTGCTGACCTTGTTCAGTCTGCTGGTGACTTTCTCTATCACTCGCCCATTGAACCGGCTGCGCGGTGCCGTGCATGACCTGGGACAAACCACTTATCAACAGAACAGCCTGGCCAAACTGGCCAACCGTCGCGACGAATTCGGTGTATTGGCGACAGACTTCAACCGCATGGGCGCACGCTTGCAAAGCCTGATTGGCAGCCAGCGACAGTTGCTGCGGGACGTGTCCCATGAACTGCGCTCGCCCCTGGCCCGGCTGCGCATCGCCCTGGCATTGGCGGAGCGGGCCGGCCCCCAGGAGCGCGAAGCGCTGTGGCCGCGCCTGACCCGCGAATGCGATCGCCTGGAGGCGTTGATCAGTGAAATCCTGGTGCTGGCCCGGGTCGATGCCGACAACGCCGGCGCCGAAGAGATCGATCTGAACGGCCTGCTGGTCGCCCTGCAAAAAGATGCACAACTGGCGTCCCCGGAACAAAGCGTGCAATTGAACGCCGAGCCGAGCCTGACCCTCAAGGGCTGGCCGACCATGATCGAGCGAGCGGTGGACAACCTGCTGCGCAACGCCCAGCGCTTCAACCCGGCCGGGCAACCCATCGAAATGCGTGCGGTGCGCCAGGGAGAAAAGATTCTGGTGAGCGTGCGCGACCATGGTCCAGGCGTGGAGGCCGAACACCTGGGGCAACTGGGCGAGCCGTTCTATCGTGCACCTGGCCAGACCGCCGCCGGCCATGGCTTGGGCCTGGCTATCGCCCGCCGTGCCGCGGAACGGCACGGTGGTACCTTGATACTGGCCAACCATCCCGATGGAGGGTTCATCGCAAGCCTGGAACTTCCGTTGGTGCCGGGGGCTGTTGTCCAGCCTTGAGCATTGCAAGAAATCTCCATGGAGGCTGTCATACCGCCTTGATCATCCACCCCGTCGCATAGTCGGCATCCTGGGACAGCGTTTCTATCTCCCCAGTTAAAGGTTGAATCGCATACTCTTGCCTATCACCCGCAGCGGGGTTGGAAGTCCACGAACGCAAGTTGCCCAAACCTGGATCGCCGTCATGGGTGGTTCGAATGGCTCCCCATGTCTGCAGGTCAGGAATGTTACCCCCAAAATTCACCGCGGCACCCCAGCAGTTCCAATAGGTGTGCCATCTGTAGGCCTCCCCCATCCCCATCAGCAGCCAGACATTGGAAGTGGTGACTGGATAGGAAACACTTCCACCGAGCTGATCTCGAATAGTGATCGTGGTAGTCCCTGAGAACTTCGATACGACCCGTGGTTGATCTGCTGAAAAAAGCTCGGCCACGTTTGGATCGCTGGAGGTATAGCTATAAGGAGGCGCACCTCCGGACGGTATCCGCTCCACGTATGCGCCAACTGGCGGGCGCACTGGGAATTTCTCGGTTCTGTACATTGGCGTGCTGAGAGTGGCGAGGCTGGTGTCGACAGTCAGACGTTCCACCACCGTAATCCTCCAGGGCGGCGACACTGGATTACTACGTAAGATCGCCCGGGCGGTGAAATTATGCCCCCCTATGGCGAGCCCGCTCAGAGTGTCACCCCATAAGCCATTGGTATCGACCTCGACCGTCTTTTTGTATTCATCATTGTCGAAAATTTCGACTTTCGTGTTGGGCGTTGCTTCGCCGGTCAGCATCACGGTGGTCGCGAGGGTGTAGCCGTTATCGGAGATCGGGGCGTCGCTGGGATCCTTGACCGAGGTAATGAGCGGTGTTTCCAGCACCACGGACCTGATCGAGTAAGTGCGCAGGGGAAAGCTGATGGCCTCGGTGATATCCGGGGATTTATTGAACGTCACCTGCAGCACGACGTTCAGGTCAGAGCGGTCGCGCAGTAGTTGCAGTTGACCTTGGGGAACCGGTCTGGACAGTCCGACCCTCACTTCATCCGCCGTCAGGCTTGTGGCGGTTTGCAAGGTGATCGTATGCCTCGTCCCGTCAGTCTTGGTGCCTTCGCAGTAAAGCCATACCTTCTGGTCTATGGCAATGAGCGGCCAGGGCACCACCGTCACATTGGCATCACCCGCGTAACTGGCCAGGTCAAGCTCAGGTCCGGCGCCGCCATTGGCCGCTTCGGGAATCAGCGGCGTCGGCAGATCGCTCTGGGCGATGTCGCGCACGTTGAGCAGGAGCGGATCGGAGGGGGTGGTGGTCGCTCGGTTATTACGGGTGACGGTATAGCTTACCGTCACCGTCTTGCCCAAATTGAAGGCCAGGACCGCGACCGGAATCGGCACCTCCTTCTCGCCAACAGTACCGACCTCCTCTGCGTCGGTGGTGTGGGAACCGGCGCCGGCCGTACCTGCCCAAGTCACGCTCAGCAGGTCGGTGGGCAACATGTCGTCATAGCGCACCACCACGGTCAGAGTGTCTTTTGCATCAACCGGGTCGAGGCTGTTGCCAAGCGCTTCCTCGACCCTGGGCGGGGCAGGTCCAACTGCCGGTCAAGATGAATATCAAGGCGCTTGGTTGGCGACTGGTTGGAGTTGCCCAATTGGTCTGTCACCCGATACTCGATGAGTGTATTGGGGTTGTCACCTGCCTGTTGGAACGTGGCGGTGAACAGAGTCCTGGTCACCGGTATCGAGGCGTCGGCCACCTCAAAGGGAATAGTTACATTCCCCACTAAAAAGTTAATGCGGTCGTAATTTCGCGGGTTGGTGTAGGCGAAACCGAATTCCACCCCCTGCGCCGCCCGCTCGGCGCTGACCCCATTGCTGACAACATCGGGCGGGATCAGCAGATCCAGGCCGTCTGGCGCTGGGTCACCCGGTGCCCGCAGGTGATACAACACATGCAAGTTCCTGGAGTCCTCAGCGTTTTGCCCGGGGCGGGTCACTTTGTAATGCAGTCTGTTGACCCCATGAATTAACTGCCCGTGGGGGATGCGCAAGGGTATCCGATCTTGCTCTTCCCCCGGCTCTACAGTCTTGCCGGCGACGGGAGTGGGATCATCATTGACGTACAGGTCAGCGCGATCATAGGCCGCCATTGTCCAGGATTGACGCTTGAGTTCCGTCCACGGATCAATCACGCAGAGAAGCCCCTGAGGCTCGCCGTCGTAAAGGCTTTTGGGGATGCCCCCATCGGCGAGGCCATCCGGTCTCACTGGAGTGACCCAGCCCGGAATGATCACGGGGTACAGGACGAACAAGTCGTTTAAGGTAGAAGATTGGATATCCATCAGACTCTCCTGACAGGTGACGGGACGTGGACCTCTTGGGCACGGTTATCACACGCCAGACCAAGGCAACTGCCTACTGTTAGAACTTACAGGTGAGGATAGATTGCAGACGAACGGATGGGACCGGAGATGACCGGACGCCGGGACCTACCCTTGAATCATGTAGCGTTCCGCATTCCCCCGAATAAAAGCGACGTTCCCAAACCAAACGATAATTCCTCTTATTCAAAGTCCATCGTCCTGTTAGACTTTGCGCCCTCGTTTCACTTGCCTCCCAGGATGTCCGATGCCGTCGTTGTTTCTTCGTACATGCGCACTATTCATGGCCATGGGCCTGAGCGCCTGCGATGATGCACCGCACTTTACCCAGGCCGAACCTGGTGAAGCCCGGTCCGGCGGTGCCGCGACGGTTCGCAAGGCCGATCAGAACGCGTTCTCCCTGCCCTCGGCCAACCTGCCGCCCTCACGGCGCGTGGATTTCAGCGTCGGCAACAGCTTTTTCCGCAGCCCCTGGGTGATCGCGCCGTCGACCACCACCGCCCGGGATGGCCTCGGGCCGCTGTTCAATACCAATGCCTGTCAGAACTGCCATATCAAGGACGGTCGCGGCCATCCGCCAGCGCCGGACGCGGCCAATGCGGTGTCGATGCTGGTGCGCCTGTCGATCCCCGATGCGCCAGCCTACGCCAAGGTCATCGAGCACCTGGGCGTGGTGCCGGAGCCAGTCTACGGCGGACAATTGCAGGATATGTCCGTACCCGGCGTCGCCCCGGAAGGCAAGGTGCGGGTCGACTACGCGCCTGTCCCGGTTCGTTTCAACGACGGTACGGTGGTGGAACTGCGCAAGCCGAACCTGCAGATCAGCCAGTTGGGCTACGGTCCGATGCACCCCGACACACGTTTATCCGCCCGGGTCGCGCCGCCGATGATCGGCTTGGGATTGCTGGAAGCCATTCCCGATGAAGCCATCCTGGCGAATGCCGAGGCCCAGGCGCGGGAGAAAAACGGCATCGCCGGTCGGCCGAACCAGGTCTGGGACGATGCCCTGCAGAAAACCGTCATGGGACGTTTCGGCTGGAAAGCCGGACAGCCCAACCTCAACCAGCAGAACGTCCACGCGTTCTCCGGCGACATGGGCCTGACGACAAGCCTGCGGCCGTTCGACGATTGCACCGAGGCCCAGGTCGATTGCAAGCGCGCACCCAATGGCAATGGTCCGGACGGCGAGCCGGAGGTGAGCGACAACATCCTGCGGCTGGTGCTGTTCTATAGCCGCAACCTGGCCGTACCGGCGCGCCGGGACGTGAATTCATCTCAGGTGCTGGCCGGCAAGAACCTGTTTTTCCAAGCCGGCTGCCAATCCTGCCACACGCCGAAATACACCACGTCCGCCAACGCTGCCGAGCCGGAGTTGGCGAACCAGGTCATCCGCCCTTACACCGACCTGTTGTTGCACGACATGGGCGAAGGGCTGGCCGACAACCGCAGCGAATTCAAGGCCGGCGGCCGTGACTGGCGGACCCCGCCGCTGTGGGGTATCGGCTTGACCGAAACCGTCAGCGGCCACACCCAGTTCCTGCACGACGGACGCGCCCGCAACCTGCTCGAAGCCGTGCTCTGGCATGGCGGTGAAGCGCAAGCGGCACAGCGCCAGGTTTTAGCATTCAATGCCGAGCAACGCGCCGCGTTGCTGGCTTTCCTGAATTCCCTTTAAATAATTTTCCGAAACGGGAGTCCGACATGTTCCGTCCCAAGCTGTTGTTCACCAGCCTCGCCGCCTTCGCCCTCGGCGCATGCTCGCCCCAGGATCCGCAAGCAGTCACGTCGGCCGCCATCGCCAAGCAAGTGATCCTGCCGACCTACAGCCGTTGGGTCGATGCCGACCGGCAACTGGCGAGCAGCGCCCTGGCGTTCTGCCAAGGCAAGGAGAACCTGGAAACCGCCCGCGCCGACTTCCTCAAGGCACAAAAGGCCTGGGCCGAGCTGCAACCGCTGCTGATCGGTCCGCTGGCCGAAGGCAACCGCGCCTGGCAGGTACAGTTCTGGCCGGACAAGAAAAACCTGGTGGGCCGTCAGGTCGAGCAACTGGTCGAAAGCCAGCCGCAGATCGACGCCGCCGGTCTGGCCAAATCCAGCGTCGTGGTCCAGGGACTGTCGGCCTACGAATACCTGCTGTTCGATGCCAGGATCGACATGGCCGACAGCACGCAGAAAGCCAAGTATTGCCCACTGCTGATGGCCATTGCGGAACGTCAGCAACAACTGGCGGAAGAGATCCTGTCGCGCTGGAATACCAACGACGGCATGCTCGCACAGATGAGCAAGTTCCCGAACCAGCGCTACGCCGATTCCCACGAAGCGATCGCCGATCTGCTGCGGGTCCAGGTCACCGCCCTCGATACATTGAAGAAGAAACTCGGCACCCCGATGGGCCGCCAGACCAAGGGCGTACCGCAACCTTTCCAGGCCGATGCCTGGCGCAGCCAGTCGTCGTTGCAAGGCCTGGAAGCCAGCCTCAGCGCGGCCAGGACGGTTTGGGTAGGCGTGGATAACAAGGGCCTGCGTGGTCTGTTGCCGAGCGACCAGAAACCTCTCGCCGACAAGATCGACGCCGCCTATGACGCATCGTTGAAACTGTTCGCCAGCACCCAGCGCTCACTGACCGAAATGCTCAACGACGACGCCGGGCGCCAGCAACTCAACGACTTGTACGACAGCCTCAACGTCGTCCATCGCCTGCACGAAGGCGAACTGGCCAAGGCGCTGGGCATCCAACTGGGCTTTAATGCCAACGATGGTGACTGATCATGTTTCGACGTCAGGTCCTGGCACTGGGCAGCTTGCTCGGCGCCGTTACCCTGGGTGGCTGGACGCTGTTCAAGCACAAGGACAAACCTGCGCTGCTGCTTTCGGCACGGGACGATGGTGATGGCAAGCACTACGCCGTGGGTTATCGACTGGACGGCACGCGGGTGTTCGCCACCCGGGTCGGCCAGCGCTGCCACGACATCGTCAATCATCCGTCGCAGCCGGTTGCGCTGTTCGTTGCCCGTCGCCCGGGCACCGAAAGCTACCTGATCGACCTGCGCGACGGCACGTTGCTGCAGACCATCACGTCCTTGCCGAACCGGCATTTCTACGGCCATGCGGTGATCCATCGCAGTGGCGAGTGGCTGTACACCACCGAGAATGACACCTCTGATCCCGGACGCGGCCTGTTGGGCGTGTACCGCTTCGAAGGCGAACGGCTGGTACACAGCGGCGAGATCCCCACCCACGGCATCGGTCCGCACCAGGTCTCGTGGATGCCCGACGGCGAAACCCTGGTGGTGGCCAACGGCGGTATCCGCACCGAAGCCGAGAGCCGGGTCGAGATGAACCTCGACGCCATGGAACCCAGCCTGGTCCTCATGCAACGCGACGGCACGCTGTTGAGCAAGGAAACCCTCCCCCAGGCCATGAACAGCGTGCGCCACCTGGGCATCGCCAGTGACGGCACCATCGTTTCCGGCCAGCAGTTCATGGGAGATGCCCACGAATCCTCGGAGCTGGTGGCGATCAAGCGTCCAGGCCAGCCGTTCAAGGCGTTTCCGGTGTCCGAGCAGCAATTGCAAGCCATGGGGCATTACACCGCCAGCGTCGCCGTGAACAGTGACCTGCGCCTGGTCGCCCTGACCGCCCCCCGTGGCAATCGCTTTTTCATCTGGGACCTGGACAGCGGTGAAGTCCGCCTGGACGCCCCTCTGCCGGATTGCGCCGGGGTGGGAGCGGTGGCGGATGGCTTCGTCGTGACCTCGGGCCAGGGCCGTTGTCGCTATTACGATTGTCGACAGGCCCAACCGGTTGTAAAGCCGCTGGACCTGCCGGCGGGGCTCTGGGACAACCACTTGCACCTGGCCTGATTGAACGGGGGCGGAGTTATCGACACGAAGCCCCCGTATTTCGGGAATATTCCTACACAACGCAGGCCTTACGGGATCTGGAATCCCCAGCACACTCAGAGTAATGTGCCCGCCTGAATGTCTTTTCTAACACCTGTCCAAGGAAGTGGAACATGCTGCGACGCCGCATGCTGATCATGTTGGGTGTTGTCCTGCTGGTGGTGCTGTTGCTGGGCGGCTACAAGGGCTTCTCCATCTACCAGCAGATCCAGTCGTTTTCTGTGCCGAAACCGCCAATCAGTGTCGCCGTGGCCAGCGCCGCCGAGCAGCCCTGGCAGAGCCGGCTGCCTACTGTCGGCAGCCTCAAGGCGTTGCAAGGCGTGGACCTGAGCCTGGAGATTGCCGGGACCGTGCAGAAGGTGCTGTTCCAGTCCGGACAGAAGGTCAAGGCCGGCCAGCCGCTCCTGCAACTGGACAGTGAAGTCGAAAGTGCCCTGCTGGAAACCGCCGAGGCCGACCTGGGCCTGTCGCAACTGGACTTCGGTCGCGGTCGGCAGCTGGTGGGCAGCCAGGCGATCTCCAAGGGCGAGTTCGACCGGCTCTCGGCACAATTGAAAAAGAACCAGGCCACGGTCAACCAGCTCAAGGCGTCACTGGACAAGAAACGCATCGTCGCACCGTTCAGTGGCACCATCGGCATTCGCCAGGTGGATGTTGGTGATTACCTCGCCAGTGGCACGGTCATCGCCACCCTGCAGGACCTCAGCAGCCTCTACGTGGACTTCTACGTTCCTGAGCAAACGGTACCGAGGCTGGCTGTTGCCCAACCGGTCAATGTCGGCGTCCCGGCCTACCCCGGCCAGACGTTCGTCGGCGCCATCAGTGCCATCAACCCCAAGGTCGAAGACAGCACCCGCAATGTGCTGGTACGCGCCACCCTGGCCAACCCCGACGGCAAGCTGTTGCCCGGCATGTTCGCCAACCTGCAGGTGATCCTGCCTGATGTGGCGGCCGGGATCGTCGTGCCGGAGACCGCGGTGACCTACACCCTCTATGGCAACTCCATGTACGTGGTCACACAGAAGAAAGCCGCCGACGGCAATGTCGAGAAGGATGACAAGGGCCAGCCGGTCCTGATTGCCGAACGACGCTTCGTCGAAACCGGCGAACGTCGTGACGGGCTGGTGCTGGTTACCAAGGGCGTACAGAGCGGCGAACAGGTCGTGATCGCCGGCCAGATCAGACTGGATAACGGTACCCACATCGCCATCAGTGACGACAAGACCCTGACCGAACAGAACAGCCCGCGATCCGCGGACTGATCAAGGAATCCCCATGGCTTTTACCGATCCGTTCATCCGCCGTCCGGTGCTCGCCACCGTGGTCAGCCTGCTGATCGTGCTGTTGGGCTTCCAGGCCTGGAGCAAGTTGCCCCTGCGCCAGTATCCACAGATGGAGAACGCCCTGATCACGGTGACCACCGCTTACCCCGGGGCCAACGCCGAAACCATCCAGGGCTATATCACTCAGCCGATGCAGCAGAGCCTGGCCAGCGCCGAGGGCATCGACTACATGACCTCGGTCAGCCGCCAGAATTTCTCGGTGATATATGTCCACGCCCGCATCGGCTCCAACAGCGACCGGCTCTTCACCGAACTGTTGGCCAAAGCCAACGAGGTCAAGAACCAGCTGCCCCAGGATGCCGAGGACCCGGTGCTCAGCCGGGAGGCCGCGGATGCCTCGGCCCTGATGTACATCAGCTTTTTCAGCAAGGAACTGAACAACCCGCAGATCACCGACTACCTGTCACGGGTGGTCCAGCCCAAGCTGGCGACCCTCCCGGGCATGGCTGAGGCGGAAATCCTTGGCAACCAGGACTTCGCCATGCGCCTGTGGCTCGACCCCGCCAAGCTCGCCGGATTCGGCCTGACCGCCGCCGACGTGACCAACGCGGTGCGCCAGTACAACTTTCTCTCTGCCGCTGGCGAGGTGAAGGGCGAATACGTGGTTACCAGCATCAACGCCAACACCGAACTCAAATCCGCCGAGGCCTTTGCCGCGATACCACTCAAGACCGACGGTGACAGCCGGGTCCTGCTGCGTGATGTGGCGCGGGTGGAGATGGGTGCCGAGAACTACGACACCATCAGCTCCTTCGGTGGTACGCCCTCGGTGTACATCGGGATCAAGGCCACGCCCGGCGCGAATCCGCTGGATGTGATCAGGGAAGTGCGCAAGATCATGCCGGAAATGGAGGCCCAGTTGCCGGCGAACCTCAAGGCCGAGATTGCCTACGATGCGACCCTGTTCATCCAGGCCTCCATCGATGAGGTGGTGAAAACCCTGTTCGAAGCGGTGTTGATCGTCATCGTCGTGGTGTTCCTGTTTCTCGGCGCCCTGCGTTCGGTACTCATCCCGGTGGTGACCATCCCGCTGTCGATGATCGGCGTGATGTTCTTCATGCAGTTGATGGGCTACTCGATGAACCTGCTGACGCTGCTCGCCATGGTGCTGGCCATCGGTCTTGTGGTGGACGACGCCATCGTCGTCGTGGAGAACATCCACCGGCACATCGAGGAAGGCAAGAGCCCATTCGATGCAGCGCTGGAAGGCGCCCGGGAAATCGCCATGCCGGTGGTCTCGATGACCATCACGCTGGCGGCGGTGTATGCGCCGATCGGCCTGCTCGAAGGCCTGACCGGCGCCTTGTTCAAGGAGTTCGCCCTGACCCTGGCAGGGGCCGTGGTGATTTCCGGGATCGTCGCCCTGACCCTATCGCCCATGATGTGCGCCATGCTGCTGCGCCACGACGAGAACCCTTCGGGGCTGGCCCATCGGCTGGACACCGTCTTCGAGCGCTTGAAGAACCGCTACCAGCGCATGCTTCACGGCACGCTCAATACCCGGCCGGTGGTGCTGGTGTTCGCCGTGATCGTCCTGTTGCTGATTCCTGTGCTGATCATGTTCACCAAGTCCGAATTGGCCCCCGACGAAGACCAGGGCATCATTTTCATGATGGCTACGGCGCCGCAGCCGACCAACCTCGATTACCTGAACACCTACACGGACCACTTCCTCGAAATCTTCAAGGAGTTCCCGGAGTACTACTCTTCGTTCCAGATCAACGGCTACAACGGCGTGCAATCCGGCATCGGCGGTTTCCTGCTCAAGCCCTGGAACGAACGCAGCCGCACCCAGATGGAAATCCTGCCGGATGTCCAGGCCAAGCTGGAAAGCATCCCGGGGTTGCAGATCTTCGGTTTCAATCTTCCTTCCCTGCCCGGCACCGGTGAAGGCCTGCCCTTTGACTTCGTCATCAACTCCCCGAAAGACTACGCGACACTTCTGGAAGTGGCAGAACGAATCAAGAAACGCGCAGAGGAATCCGGGAAGTTCGCGTTCATGGACATTGACCTGGCCTTCGACAAGCCCGAAGTGGTCGTCGACATCGATCGTGACAAGGCCGCCCAGATGGACGTCTCGATGCAGGACCTGGGCGGAACCCTCGCCACCTTGCTGGGGGAGTCGGAGATCAACCGCTTCACCCTCGAAGGGCGCAGCTACAAGGTCATTGCTCAGGTCGAACGGCCATTCCGGGACAATCCTGCCTGGTTGAACAATTACTACGTGAAAAACGCCAAGGGTGAATCGCTACCGCTATCGACGCTGATCAAGGTCAGCGATCGGGCCCGCCCGCGGCAACTCAATCAGTTCCAGCAACTCAATGCGGTGAGGATTTCCGGCTTCCCCATCGTGAGCATGGGCGAGGCCGTCCAGACCGTCAGCCAGATCGCCCATGAAGAAGCACCGGTGGGGTTTGCCTTCGATTATGCAGGCGCCTCGCGTCAGTTCGTCCAGGAAGGCAGCGCCTTGTGGGTCACTTTTGCCCTGGCGCTGGCGATCATCTTCCTGGTGCTGGCGGCACAGTTCGAAAGCTTTCGCGACCCCTTGGTGATCCTGGTGACAGTGCCCCTGTCAATTTGTGGCGCACTGATTCCGTTGTTCCTCGGCTGGTCGAGCATGAACATATACACCCAGGTGGGCTTGGTGACACTGATCGGCCTGATCAGCAAGCATGGGATCCTGATCGTTGAATTCGCCAATCAACTGCGCAAGGAACAGGGCCTGACGCCGCGGGAAGCTGTGGAGCAGGCCGCGTCGATTCGTTTGCGGCCGGTACTGATGACTACCGCTGCAATGGTGTTTGGCATGGTACCGCTGATCCTGGCCACCGGCGCCGGAGCAGTGAGCCGCTTCGACATTGGCACAGTCATCGCCACCGGCATGTCGATCGGTACCCTGTTCACGCTGTTCGTATTGCCTTGCATCTACACGCTGGTGGCCAAGCCGGATAAAGCCTGACCCCTATTTGAGCAAGGGATTTCTGTGGCGAGAGGATTTATCTGTGGCGAGGAAGCTCGCTCCCGCTGGGTGGCGGAGCCGCCCCAACCCCATCCCAATCCACCTGAAACCAAGTTGCAGAACTTCAGGGTTGCTTTGCAACCCAGCGGGAGCAAGCTCCCTCGCCACAGAGGTTTCAACCACTTCCCAATACACAAAAATAAAGGCCTCGCAGATGCGAGGCCTTTATTTTGATCTCATGACTCTCAACTCTGCGGCCTCACGCCTTGGGAAAGACTGAACATGAACAACAACAGGTCATTATCCGGCCGGACAACCTCACTGGCCTTGGCCACCCGTGGTAAAGGGCAGTGAGCGTCAGAGTGGGAGGCACTGAGTATCTGAGAACGGGGCTGTTCCCACACAGCCACCGCCATCGACGTAACTGCCAGGGCTCCAACTAAAAACACACCTCTAGCAATTTCAAGTTTCATCGTTATAAGCCTTTGATAGCGCTGCCAAACGCCGTCTCATAAAAGTAGACGAGTTTTTTCCAGTCAGAATCGCTGAACGACGAATGGCGCCGTAGCTGTTTCAAGTCATGGGATGCAGCCCTTCGGGCGGTCAAACGCTGGCGACACTTCTCCAGGTCCAGCAGGGCAACTTCGGGCTTCGCCGCCTCACCCTCCCCGGTCACGCGCACAAAAACATGCTTGATGTAAATGCAGCCGTGCTGCCAGCGGCCTTTGTGCATACGGGCCAGGTTTTCGGCCAATGCCCGGAGGATCTGATCATTCACCGCTTCGCCATGGCGCTCGCGCCCACCCGCGGCATACCATTTCTCTATCTCCTCGAAACCTTCGAGCGCCCGGGTCACCAGCAGCGCACGCCACTTGTGGACCGGGTCCCGCTGGGCCCCACAGAAAACCAATTGAGGAACGCGAACATCAAGCCGGGTCAGCGCCAGCAGAGCGTCCTGCTCTCGCAGCACTGTAGGCCTGCCGAACGGATGCAGCCAACTGCGATAAATGTGTCCAGTCTGACGCTTGGCGTAAAGCAGCTCGCCATCCTTGCTAATGATCCGTTGTACGCCACTTTCTCCGCCACGACGCACGTTGGGCTCTTCTACCCATTCGCCCTTCATGTTCCAGAAATGGTCGAAGCTGCTGCGGGAAACCCCAGGTGTTTCTACTACCTGCGCAACCATGCTGTTACCTCTTGCGTAATACATAAACTCGCCACATGGCATAGAGCGGTAGGAAGTCCAGTTGCTCCTGGATACGAAACCCAGCCTGCCTGAACTCCTCTTCTACTGTAGCAACCGGTAACACAAATCGATTCTGGTAGTCTTTCTGCCCACGGTTACGTTCCTGACGCTTGCGTTTCCAGGCCTTGAAATTGCCATCGACCCACAATGAAATAACCACGCTATCGCGGCTGACACGCGCGAATTCCTTCAGAATGGCCAGTCGATGCGCGGGTTCGCCGATGTGGTGAAGCAGGCGCATACAAAAAATGCTGTCGACGGCGTTATCAGGCAAGGCGATGTCGAATGCAGAAGTGTGCAAGGGTTGTACCCGTTTTACGACATCGGCGGGTTGAGATGCCATTGCAGTCTTGATCATCGCCTCGGAGTTGTCCGCACCAATGATGACGCGATTCGGCTTTTCGGCCAGCAAGGACCAAAAACGCCCGGCACCGCAAGGCAGGTCCAACACCAAGCCTGGGTCACCAGCAAGTGCCAACGCGCGCTTGGCCAGTTGTTGATCTCGCCGATTGGAGAGACGGCGACTCAAGCCGCTTCGATGCTTATGGAAGTACTTCTGCGCGTGCTGCTCGTCGTACTTTTCGGAAAAATCGAGCTTGATGGACTTGGACATTAAAGGGGACCTCCATTTCAGACAGGCCCAACCTTAAAAATCGCTTTGTCATCAGTTTGTGAAAAAGAAGTCATGTAATCTTGGCAATGATTACAAGATTTTTCAGGGCGCACTCACTCCCTCGGGATTCAACTCAACCTCGAACCGGCAACCGTTGGGTTCCATCGTACTGAGACTCACCACCCAGCCCTGGTTCTCGCAAATCCGCTGCACCAGCGACAAACCCAGCCCAAGCCCCTCGCCGCGCTTCTCGTTGCCGCGCACGAACGGTTCGAACATTGCCTCGCGCTTCTCCTCGGGAATGCCCACTCCACTGTCCTCCACCACGAATCCAGTGCTATGGAGGGTGAGGCGGATGAAGCCCTGGTCGGTGTAGTGCAAGGCGTTGCGCAGCAGGTTACCCATGACCGCCGTCAGGAATGTAGCGTTATAGGGAGTATCGAGGGGCTGGCCCGGCTCGAAAATGAGCGCCAAGCCTTTGGATTCAATAGCCGCACGCCATGTGCCGAGAAGATTTTCCGCGACCTGACCAAGGGTCAGGCGAGGCGACATGCCGTTGTCCTCGCGCTGAGCCCTGGCAAGCATCAAAAACGTTTGCACCAATTCGCGCATCTCTTCATTGGCTCGACTGATGCGCTCGACCTGCAGGCGACCCCGTTGATCCAATGCCGGGTTTTCCAGCAACAGTTCACAGGAAGTCGCCAAGACCATCAATGGCGTGCGCAACTCATGGCTGACATCACTGGTAAACAACCGCTCGCGCGTCAGGGCCTGGCGCAACCGCCCCAAAGTGGCGTCGAACGCCACCGCCAGCTCACCCACTTCATCGGCGGCATAGTCAGGCGCCAACGGTGGAGCGAGCCCGAGGAGCTGGTCGCGATGCCGTACTTGCCGGGCCAGGCGCACCACCGGTGCCATCACCCGGCGAGCCAGGATCCAGCCAAGGAACACCGCCAGCGCCAGGCTGAGCACGAAGCCCACCAGTACGACGGCGAACAGTACCCGCTCGCGTTCTTCGAAGTCACTCTGGTCCTGCAGCAACACATAATGACGGCCGTCAACGATCTCCACCATGGCGTGATAGGACAATTGTTCGCGAAACACCTCGTGGAAGCCAGGTTCCAAATGACGCAAATCCTTGGGCAATTCGAAATCACCCGGGCCGCCGCTGAAATAGAACAACTGGTCAGGTTCCGGACGATGATTCCAGTCCGAGACGCTGTCCATCAGCAACAGGCGTTGCAGGTCGCCACCCAGTCCAGCAGAAATCAGCTTCTCTTCCACCAGGTGCACCGTCGCCACGATGCCCATGGCGAACGCCCCGGCCACCAATGCACTCATCAATGCAAAGGCAATGATGATCCGTTGAGCAAGGCTCTGCTTAAACTCCATCGCGGCCCTCGGCCAGGCGATAACCGACACCGTGCACGGTATGCAGCAGAGGCTTGTCGAACGGTTTGTCGATCACCTGGCGCAGTTGGTGGACATGGCTGCGCAGGCTGTCGCTGTCCGGGCAGTCATCGCCCCACAAGGCTTCTTCAAGGATTTCCCGACGCAACACGTGGGGACTCTTCTGCATCAGTACCGCCAGCAACTTCAGGCCGACCGGGTTGAGCTTGAGCAGCTTGCCCTCGCGGGTCACTTCCAGGGTATCGAGGTCATAACTCAGGTCGCCGACCTGCAAGGCGCGCCGGCCGCCGCCCTGGGCCCGGCGCATGACCGCTTCGATCCGCGCCGCCAGTTCCGACAAGGCAAAGGGTTTGATCAGGTAATCATCGGCCCCGGACTTGAAGCCTTGCAGGCGGTCGTCCAGTTGATCCCGGGCGGTGAGCATGATCACCGGCGTATCGCGCCGGGCATCTTCACGCAGGCGCTTGCACAAGGTGTAGCCGTCGATGCCGGGCAACATGATGTCGAGCACGATCAGGTCGTAATGCTCGGTCGCAGCCAGGTGCAAGCCCGACAGACCGTCCTGGGCGCAATCGACGGTATACCCCTTGAGCCCCAGGTAATCGGCCAGGTTGGCCAGGATGTCGCGGTTGTCTTCGACCAATAGAATTCGCATGGGCACCTCTGCATATACGGTTAACGGCCGTCTTGGCCCGCGCAGCTTAAGGCCAATGGCGACTCAGGGCCAGCACTGGAAACGACATGCGTCAACGCCGTCAAGCAATCACATCATTGATGAGTTTTTCACTACAGGTTCACAACCTGACTACAGTGAGGGGGTAACACTTTCGCGCTATCGGATCGATATATAAGGAATGTAGTAAATGGACTTTATGAAAATGGCGCCCGTGCGCTTTTTGCTGCTGATCTCCGGCGCCTGGCTGGTGGTGTTTCTCCTGACACGAACCGTTTTACTGCTGGCCCATCTGGATGAATCCGGTGGCAACGCACTTTCGGTCTTCGGTGTTGGACTGGTATATGACCTGGGCTTCCTCGCCTATGCAATCCTGCCGATGGGCCTGTACCTGTTGCTTTGCCCTGCTGCCTTGTGGCGCCGTCGCGGCCATCGCTGGTTCCTTCAGGGCCTGTTGACGGTCAGTCTGTTCACCATGCTGTTCATCTCGGTGGCCGAATGGCTGTTCTGGGATGAGTTTGGCGTGCGCTTCAACTTCATTGCTGTCGATTACCTGGTCTACTCCGATGAAGTATTGAACAACGTACTGGAGTCCTACCCGATCGGCATCCTGCTGACGATTCTTGCCGTAGTGGCTGTGGGTTTGAGCCTGGCCTTGCGCAAACCGCTCCAGGCCGCGCTGGACGCCCCATTACCAGCCTTGCGCGGACGCCTGGCCATTGCCTTGGGCCTGCTGGCCCTCACCGGCCTGAGTTTGCAATTACTCAGTCAGGATGCGCCACGCACCCAAGGCGGCAACGCCTACCAGAACGAGCTGGCGAGCAACGGCCCGTACCAGTTCTTCGCTGCGTTCCGTAACAACGAACTGGACTACGGACAGTTCTACAGCAGCTTGCCCCCGGCTACCGTCGCCCCGCAGATTCGCGCCGAACTGAACGAGCCCAATGCACATTTTATCGATGAAGATCCACAAGGCATCCGGCGGCGGATAGACAATCCCGGTACTCTGCGCAAACCGAACATTGTGCTGGTGACTATCGAAAGCCTCAGTGCCAAGTACCTGGGCAGCAATGGTGACAAACGCGACCTGACCCCCAACCTGGACGCCTTGCGCAAGCAAAGTCTGTATTTCAATAGATTCTACGCCACCGGTACCCGTACCGATCGCGGCCTGGAAGCCATTACCCTGGCCATTCCGCCGACACCGGGACGTTCGATCGTCAAGCGTATCGGCCGGGAAAGCGGCTTTGCCAGCCTGGGCCAACAATTGAGCGCGATCGGCTACGACAGCGTGTTCGTCTACGGTGGCCGCGGCTACTTCGACAACATGAACGCGTTTTTCAGCGGCAACGGTTATCGTGTCGTTGACCAGAGCAGTGTCGAGGAGTCCGAAATCCACTTCAAGAATGCCTGGGGCATGGCCGACGAAGACCTGTACAAGCAGACATTGAAACTGGCCGATGCCAACTACGCAAAACAGCGGCCGTTCCTGTTACAACTGATGACGACCTCCAACCATCGCCCTTACACCTATCCGGATAACCGGATCGATATCAAATCCGGCAACGGCCGGGATGGAGCAGTCAAGTACACCGACTATGCCATCGGTCAGTTCCTGGACCAGGCACGGCAGAAACCGTGGTTCGATAATACGATCTTCGTCTTCGTCGCCGACCACACTGCTGGTAGCGCCGGCAAGGAGGACCTGCCGATCAGTAACTATCAGATCCCTTTGTTCGTCTATGCGCCAAAGCTGATCGAGCCACGGGAAACCAACCAGCTCGCCAGTCAGATCGATCTTGCGCCGACCTTGCTCGGCTTGCTGAATCTGGATTACGAGTCGACGTTCTTCGGTCGCAACCTGTTGCAGGACAACCCGTTACCGCCCCGCGTCGTCGTCGGCAATTACCAGCATCTGGGCATGTTCGATGGCAAGGATCTGGCGATACTCAGCCCGCGCCAGGGCCTGCGCCGGCATGATGACGCACTGACCGAAAGCCGTGAGTCCCGGGCAACCAGTGACGATCCCTTGATCAGCCGCGCCATTGCGTATTACCAAACCGCCAGTTATGGCTTCAAGCAACAGCTGCTTGGCTGGAGAGCGCCCATGGAGGGTGCCGAGCAAGTCAGCGAACGTTAACCGAACTGCCCCGGGAGGATGGCCCGGGGCGCTTTCTTTGTGCAGGATCTGTTATGCCGTCAAGCGTTCTACGCTCTTCCCCCCGCCCGCTGAACTTCTGGCTGTGCCTGGGCATTCCCGCCGTTACGGCGATCATTCTGATTTTGCTGGAATGGACCGACCTGGACATGAACCTGGCCCAGCTGTTCTACGACCCCACCGTTGGCGACTTCATCGGACGACACAGTTTTTTCCTGGAAGACATCCTCCATGACCGCGCGAAGCAAGTGGTCATCGCCTTTTCGGTGTTTTCCATCATCGGCTTCATCAGCGCTTTTTTCGTCACCCGACTCAAACCCTTCAAACGTGAATTGGGCTGCCTTGTGCTCTCCCTGGCGCTGGCGACATCCTTCGTCACGCCGATGAAAGCGGTGACGGCGGTGCAATGCCCCTGGAGCCTGAAGGAGTTCGGCGGCAAGGAAACCTACAGTGAACTGCTGAGCCCGCGTCCTGATACCAACAAACCGGGCAGATGCTGGCCGGGGGGGCATGCCGCCACCGGATTTACCCTGTTCGCCCTGTTCTTCGTATTGCGCGACCGCAAGCCGCGCCTGGCCCGACGGGCTTTCGTATTTGCGTTCACCCTGGGAACGGTGTTCTCCATAGGCCGGATGATGCAAGGGGCACACTTCTTCTCGCACAACGTGTGGACGGCGGTGTTCTGCTGGCTGATCTGCCTGGGATGTTATTACTTCGTCCTGTATCGGCCGGCCACGAGAGCAGAACCCTTGGTCGAGACACAACCGGTCAATGCTTGAGCAACCTCCGACTGGAGCCTATGGGAGTCGAACCTGCAATAACAGCGGCATGCCCAGCATCATTGCGAGTTGATCCACCGTAATCGCGAGCAGGCTCGCTCCCTCCCTGGACAGTGAAGGCCAACAACCTCCGAAAACACCGCCTAACCCTGTGGGAGCGAGCCTGCTCGCGAAGGCGGCACATTTCAACATCACTGCTGCTGCCCCACCGCTATCGCGAGAAGCTCAGTTCCCAAAGACCGCGTCAATAAAAAACCCCGCCTGCTTTCGCAGGCGGGGTTTTTCAGTACAGGGGTAAAGCTGGCTTACATCATGCCGCCCATGCCACCCATGCCGCCCATGTCTGGCATGCCGCCAGCCGCTGGAGCGTCTTCCTTGATTTCAGCGATCATTGCCTCGGTGGTGATCATCAGGCTGGCAACGGAAGCCGCCGCCTGCAGAGCCGAACGAGTCACTTTGGCCGGGTCCAGGATACCCATTTCGATCATGTCGCCGTATTCGCCGGTAGCAGCGTTGTAACCGTAGTTACCCGAACCCTGCTTGACCTTGTCGACCACAACGCTTGGCTCGTCGCCGGAGTTGGCAACGATCTGGCGCAGCGGAGCTTCGACAGCGCGACGCAGCAAGGTGATACCGACGTTCTGATCGGCGTTGTCGCCTTTCAGTTCGCTGATGGCCTGCAGGGCACGAACCAGTGCCACGCCACCGCCAGGTACCACGCCTTCTTCGACGGCTGCACGGGTAGCGTGCAGGGCGTCTTCAACGCGGGCCTTCTTCTCTTTCATTTCAACTTCGGAACCGGCACCAACCTTGATGACAGCAACGCCGCCGGACAGCTTGGCCAGGCGCTCTTGCAGTTTTTCACGGTCGTAGTCCGAGGTAGTGTCGGCCACTTGTGCGCGGATCTGGGCAACGCGGGACTGGATGTCAGTCTCAACGCCGGCACCGTCGATCACGGTGGTGTTTTCCTTGGTCAGGATCACGCGCTTGGCGTTACCCAGGTGCTCCAGGGTGGTGCTTTCCAGGCTCAGGCCGATTTCTTCGGAGATCACGGTACCGCCGGTCAGGACGGCGATGTCCTGCAGCATGGCCTTGCGACGGTCGCCGAAGCCTGGTGCCTTGACGGCGGCAACCTTGACGATGCCACGCATGTTGTTCACCACCAGGGTCGCCAGGGCTTCGCCTTCAACGTCTTCGGCCACGATCAGCAGTGGGCGGCCGGCTTTGGCAACGGCTTCCAGCACTGGCAGCATTTCACGGATGTTGGAGATCTTCTTGTCGACCAGCAGGATCAGCGGGCCGTCGAGCTCGGCAACCATGGTGTCCGGCTTGTTGACGAAGTATGGCGACAGGTAGCCACGGTCGAACTGCATGCCTTCAACGACGGACAGTTCGTTTTCCAGGCCCGAGCCTTCTTCAACGGTGATCACGCCTTCTTTACCGACTTTTTCCATGGCTTCGGCAATGATGTCGCCGATGGAATTGTCGGAGTTGGCCGAGATGGTACCTACCTGGGCGATGGCCTTGGAGTCGGCGCACGGCTTGGACAGGGCCTTCAGTTCTTTGACGATGGCGATGGTCGCCTTGTCGATACCGCGCTTGAGGTCCATCGGGTTCATGCCGGCAGCGACGGCTTTCAGGCCTTCGTTGACGATCGATTGAGCCAGGACGGTGGCGGTGGTGGTGCCGTCACCGGCGTCGTCGTTGGCACGGGAGGCAACGTCCTTGACCAGCTGCGCGCCCATGTTTTCGAAACGATCCTTGAGCTCGATTTCCTTGGCTACGGAAACGCCGTCCTTGGTGATGGTCGGAGCGCCGAAGCTCTTCTCGATGATCACGTTACGGCCTTTCGGGCCCAGGGTCGCTTTTACTGCGTCAGCCAGGACGTTGACACCGGCGAGCATTTTCTTGCGGGCGGAATCGCCGAATTTAACTTCTTTAGCAGCCATGATCGATATTCCTTAAATACTGTGTAGTAGCGGGAAAATGAGCGGGGAAATCAGCCTTCGATGACAGCGAGGATTTCGCTCTCGCCCATGACCAGCAGTTCTTCGCCGTCGACTTTTACTGTGTTGCTGCCCGAGTAAGGGCCGAACACGACCTTGTCACCCACTTTCACGGCCAGCGCACGCACTTCACCGTTGTCCAGCACACGGCCGGTACCTACAGCGAGAACTTCACCGTGGTTGGCTTTCTCGGCAGCCGAACCTGCCAAGACAATGCCGCCAGCGGATTTCTTCTCTTCTTCGCTGCGACGGATGACGACGCGGTCATGCAGAGGACGAAGCTTCATTGTCGATCTCTCCTAATTTTGGTTTTCATCGGCCGGTGTAGTCCCGGCGGGTTTAACAAAAGCCGGCAGAGCCGGGTGCGGTTCGTCAGTCGAACCGCGGAAGTCTGTCCGGTGTTGCCACCGGAAACCTTGCGGTGACCGATACATAAGGGCGTACAAGGGGATTACAAGGGCCGGATCGAAAAAAATTTCTTCATCGAGCCGAAAACGCACACGGCACCCGAAGGTGCCGTGTGGTGGGTTTTACTTGGAATCGCGGTGTTCGAATTCGCCTTCGATCACATTGGGTTCGCGGCCCAACGGCTCTCGCGGCGCCGGGCCACCACGTGGTTGAAGGTCGTCGGCAAACGCCCGCTGGCGCATCGCCTGTTCCTCGGCTCGCTGGCGCATCTTGTTGGCCAGCAACCGACGGGTGAAAGGCAGCAACATGAGCAGGCCCAATACGTCGCTGATAAAGCCAGGCAGAATCAGCAGACCGCCGCCCAGGGCCAGCATCAGGCCTTCGAGCATGGTCTGGGCAGGCAGCTCGCCGCGGCTCAGGCTTTCACGGGCACGCAAGGCCGTGGCGAGACCGGCGATGCGCAGCACGAACACGCCGAGCATCGAGCCGAGAATGACCAGCAGCAGGGCCGGGAAAAACCCGATCGCACCGCTGACCTTCACGAATACGAACAGCTCCAACACCGGGAACAGCAGAAAGAGCAATAAAAAAGGGCGCATCAAATGGTTTCCTCAACGCAAGAATGCCTGGTGGCCTGTACGGTTAGCCACACAGGCCACTAGCTATGAAAACCTAAATGACGTCGCCCTTTCGTGAATTCAAGCGTCGGCCTCTGCATTTTTCGGCCATTGTTCGGCGTGAGCCAGATAAACCAAGGCTTCGCGCACTTGTGTCGGCGTGTTGCAGGACGCAGGAAATGCCAGCCAATGAAGCCCCTGACCGATACGCAGGTGCATGCCTTCACTGTCGATGCCCACCAGTTGCGCCGCTTCGGTCTTGGGCAGATCGGCCAGATCGACGTAATGGGCGATGGCCTTGGCATGATCGGCATTCATGTGTTCGATCATGCTCGCCTCGGCTTTGCCGGCAAAGGGGTTGGCCAAGGTGATCCGGTCGATCCAGTGGATGGCGCCAAAACCGCCGATGTAGCGATGGCGCACAGGATCGAGCACCCAGAAATCGAAATCGTGGGCCTTGTGGTAGTTCTGCGATTCAGGAAAGTAGCGGTAATAACGCTCGGCGGCAGCATCGATGGCGGCGCTGTCTTCAAGTTTCCGCGCCTCGGCCAGGTAGGTCAGACGCCCCACGGCCTGTACGTCTTCGGCGCCCCGCTCGCCCACCAGCATGGAGCACTTCGGGTCTTTCTGCAGGTTGTGGGTGTGCTGGGCGATGCGGCTGATCAGGATCAACGGCCGCCCTTGCTCGTCCAGGCAATACGGCACCACGGAGCCGAACGGAAAGCCAGGCATGGATTTGGAATGGGTGGAGAGCATTCCACGGTATTCCTTGAGCAGTAATTCTCGTGCATGCTTGGCAGCGTCAACGCTCAATTTATGACTCCTTGAATGAAATTCGTCTAAAAACGCTCAGACACCTGGACATACGAATGCAACTCACTGACAAAGTAATCATTATCACCGGCGGTTGCCAGGGTCTGGGCCGCTCCATGGCCGAGTATTTTGCCGGCAAAGGCGCGAAGCTCGCCCTGGTGGACCTCAATCAGGAGAAACTCGACCAGGCTGTTGCCGCCTGCGTGGCCAAGGGCGTCGAAGCCCGGGCCTACCTGTGCAACGTGGCCAATGAAGAGCAGGTGAGCGACATGGTCGCCCGGGTCGCCCAGGATTTCGGGGCGATCCACGGGTTGATCAACAACGCCGGGATCCTGCGTGACGGCCTGCTGCTCAAGGTCAAGGACGGCGAGATGACCAGGATGAGCCTGGCCCAGTGGCAGGCCGTGATCGACGTCAACCTCACCGGCGTGTTCCTGTGCACCCGTGAAGTGGCGGCGAAAATGGTCGAACTGGAGAACAGCGGCGCCATCATCAATATCTCGTCGATCTCCCGGGCCGGCAACATCGGCCAGACCAACTACTCGGCCGCCAAGGCCGGCGTGGCAGCCGCCACCGTGACCTGGGCCAAGGAGCTCGCGCGCTACGGCATTCGTGTCGCGGGCATCGCACCGGGCTTCATCGAAACCGAAATGACCCAAAGCATGAAACCCGAGGCCCTGGAAAGAATGACCTCGGCGATTCCACTCAGGCGCATGGGTCGGCCCGAAGAAATCGCTCATTCAGCGGCCTATATCTTCGAGAACGACTATTACACCGGACGGATCCTGGAGATGGATGGCGGGTTGCGGATGTAAGAACACCGCAAACCAAATGTGGGAGCGGGCTTGCTCGCGAATGCAGCGTGCCATTCAATGGATAAATTGACTGACCTACCGCATTCGCGAGCAAGCCCGCTCCCACAAGGGCCAGCGTGCGATCAATCGTCGCTGACAGTAATGTTCGGCATCGCCGGTGCAGCCGCTTCCTGCAACACGATCCGCGCGCCCACATGACGGGCCAGTTCCTGATAGACCATGGCGATCTGGCTGTCCGGCTCGGCGATCACCGTCGGCTTGCCGTTGTCCGCCTGTTCGCGGATCAGCATCGACAGCGGCAGCGAAGCCAGCAATTCGACGCCGTACTGGGTGGCCAGTTTTTCCCCGCCGCCTTCGCCGAACAGATGTTCAGCGTGCCCGCAGTTCGAACAGATGTGCACCGCCATGTTTTCCACCACGCCCAGCACCGGGATGTTCACCTTGCGGAACATCTCCACACCCTTGCGGGCGTCCAGCAAGGCCAGGTCCTGGGGCGTGGTGACGATCACCGCACCGGCCACCGGGACCTTCTGCGCGAGGGTCAACTGGATATCGCCAGTGCCGGGCGGCATGTCGATCACCAGGTAATCCAGGTCGCCCCAGGCGGTCTGTGTCACCAGTTGCAGCAAGGCACCGGACACCATCGGCCCGCGCCAGACCATCGGCGTGTTGTCGTCGGTCAGGAAGGCCATGGACATGACCTCCACGCCATGGGACTGGATCGGCACGAACCACTTCTGGTCTTTGACCTGCGGCCGGGTGCCCTCGGCGATGCCGAACATGATGCCCTGGCTCGGGCCGTAGATGTCCGCGTCGAGCATCCCGACCTTCGCCCCTTCACGGGCCAGGGCCAGGGCCAGGTTGGCGGCGGTGGTGGACTTGCCCACACCACCCTTGCCCGAAGCCACGGCGATCACGTTCTTGACGTTCGCCAATCCCGGCACCTGTGCCTGGGCCTTGTGCGGGGCGATCACGCTGGTGACATCGACTTTGGCGCTGGTCACACCGTCCAGGGCCTCGATGGCCATCTGCAGCATCTGCGCCCAACCGCTCTTGAACAGATCGGCGGCATAGCCGATTTCCAACTGGACACTGACACGCTCACCCTGGATATCGATAGCGCGCACGCATCCGGCGCTGACCGGGTCCTGGTTCAGGTAGGGGTCGGTGTATTGGCGAAGGACGGCTTCCACCGTTGCGCGATTGACGGCGCTCATGGGCAACTCCGATAACAGGGCTAGAAAAACAGGTCGCTATCCTAGACCCGATTACCAGCATGTGAATACTTTTGTGGCGAGGGGATTTATCCCCGCTGGGGTGCGAAGCAGCCCCCCAGTCCACCCAACCGGATCAGTCTGGCACACCGAGTCGGCTGATTTCCGGGCTGCTTCGCAGCCCAGCAGGGATAAATCCCCTCGCCACAGTTCACACTTTAACCCTCCCGAAACAGGCCCGAAGGGTGAAAAAAAGCCGCCGGCGCTTTATAGTGGCCGACCTCCGTTTCATCAAGTAGCCGAGCCCCATGTCCGAGCCACGCAAGATTCTCGTCACCAGCGCCCTGCCCTATGCCAATGGTTCGATTCACCTCGGCCATATGCTGGAATACATCCAGACCGATATGTGGACGCGCTTCCAGAAACATCGCGGCAACCAGTGCATCTATGTCTGCGCCGACGACGCCCACGGTTCGGCCATCATGCTGCGCGCGGAAAAGGAAGGCATCACCCCGGAACAACTGATCGCCAACGTCCAGGCCGAGCACAGCGCCGACTTTGCCGAGTTCCTGGTGGACTTCGACAACTTCCACTCCACTCACGCCGAAGAAAACCGTGAGCTGTCGAGCCAGATCTACCTGAAGCTGCGTGACGCCGGGCACATCGCCACTCGTTCGGTCACCCAGTATTTCGACCCGGAAAAGAACATGTTCCTGGCCGACCGCTTCATCAAGGGCACCTGCCCGAAATGCGGAACCGAAGACCAATACGGCGACAACTGCGAAAAATGCGGCGCCACCTACGCACCAACCGACCTGAAAGACCCGAAATCGGCGATTTCCGGCGCCACCCCGGTGCTCAGGGACTCCCAGCATTTCTTCTTCAAGCTGCCGGATTTCCAAGAGATGCTGCAAACCTGGACCCGCAGCGGCACGTTGCACGACGCGGTGGCCAACAAACTCGCCGAATGGCTCGACTCGGGCCTGCAGGAGTGGGACATTTCCCGCGATGCGCCGTACTTCGGCTTCGAAATCCCCGGCGAGCCCGGCAAGTATTTCTACGTGTGGCTGGATGCGCCCATCGGCTACATGGCGAGCTTCAAGAACCTTTGCGATCGCACGCCTGGGCTGGACTTCGACGCGTTCTGGGGCAAGGATTCCACTGCCGAGGTGTATCACTTCATCGGCAAGGACATCGTCAACTTCCACGCGCTGTTCTGGCCCGCCATGCTCGAAGGCGCCGGTTTCCGCAAGCCGACCGGCATCAACGTCCACGGCTACCTGACCGTCAATGGCCAGAAGATGTCCAAGTCCCGCGGCACCTTCATCAAGGCCCGGACCTACCTGGACCACCTGTCGCCGGAATACCTGCGCTACTACTACGCGGCCAAGCTCGGCCGCGGCGTCGACGACCTCGACCTGAACCTCGAAGACTTCGTGCAGAAGGTCAACTCCGACCTGGTGGGCAAGGTCGTCAACATTGCCAGCCGTTGCGCCGGGTTCATTCATAAGGGCAACGCCGGGGTCCTGGTCGCCGGTAACGCCGCGCCGGAACTGACCGACGCTTTCCTGGCGGCGGCACCCAGCATCGCCGATGCCTACGAGAGCCGCGACTTTGCCCGTGCCATGCGCGAAATCATGGCCCTGGCCGACCGCGCCAATGCCTGGATCGCCGACAAGGCCCCGTGGTCGCTGGCCAAGCAGGAAGGCAAGCAGGACGAAGTCCAGGCCATCTGCGCCTTGGGCATCAACCTGTTCCGCCAGTTGGTGATCTTCCTCAAGCCAGTGCTGCCGTTGCTGGCCGCTGATGCCGAAGCGTTCCTGAACGTCGCGCCGCTGACCTGGAACGACCACCAGACACTGCTGAGCAACCATCAGTTGAACGCGTTCAAGCCATTGATGACCCGTATCGATGCCACCAAGGTCCAAGCCATGATCGACGCCTCCAAGGAAGACTTGGCCGCCAGCCAGACCGACACCGGCGGCCCGACCGGCAACGGCGAGTTGACCAAGGATCCGTTGTCGCCGGAAATCGACTTCGACGCTTTCGCTGCCGTTGACCTGCGCGTGGCGCTGATCGTCAAGGCCGAAGCCGTCGAAGGGGCCGACAAGCTGCTGCGCCTGACCCTGGACATCGGCGATGAGCAACGCAACGTGTTCTCCGGTATCAAGAGTGCCTACCCGGACCCGGCCAAGCTCGAAGGCCGGTTGACGATGATGATCGCCAACCTCAAGCCGCGCAAAATGCGCTTCGGCATCTCTGAAGGTATGGTGATGGCGGCGGGCCCAGGCGGCGAGGAAATCTACCTGCTGAGCCCCGACAGCGGCGCCAAGCCGGGTCAGCGGATCAAGTAAAGCGGCTGTACGTTGCACCGATCCCACAGACGCTTTGCAAGCGGCTGTGGGATTTTCATATCTGGCCTGCCGGATAATGCCTAATCTTGTAACAGGTTCTTTGTCGCCCAATAGCTCATGTCCGACCTCCTTCTCACATTGCTCGGCACCGCCCTGATCAACAACCTGGTGTTGCATTGGCCGCTGGGCGTCGATCCGCTGCTGAAGGCTGGCGGAAGACGGCAGGTCCATGCCCTGGGCCTGGCCTCGACATGCCTGATGCCGATGGTCGGCACCCTGGGTTACCTGATCGACCACTGGCTGCTGATGCCGGCAGGCCTGACGTCGCTGCGCCTGTTCGCCTGGCTGCCCCTGAGCGTCCTGCTGATCAGGCCGTTACTGCGCCTGCTGGCACGTTGGCTGCCGACACTGCCGTTCAAGGGATTGTGGCCACTGTTGCTTGGCAACGCCGGCATACTGGGTGTCACGCTGCTCAATAGCCTGGACGATCAGGGGCTGGCCCACGCCATTGCCTTGAGCCTGGGTGCCGGACTGGGCTTCTGGCTGGTGTTGAGCCTGTTCGACGATTTGCGCCAGCGCACCCTCGATAATGATATTCCCCTACCCTTTCGAGGCCTGCCTGTTCAGTTGATTGCCGCCGGTTTGATGGCGGTGGCGTTCCTTGGATTACGCGGGCTGGTCAAGACATGAACCTGATTCAACGTATCGATGCCCTGCTACCGCAAACCCAATGCGGCAAGTGCGGTCACCCGGGGTGCAAGCCCTACGCCGAAGGCATCGCCGAGGGCGAACCGATCAACAAATGCCCACCCGGTGCAAGCGAAACCATCGCCGCCCTGGCCGACCTGCTGAAAATACCGGTACTGGAACTCGATACCAGCCGCGGCTCGGCCCCGGCACAAATAGCCTTCATCCGTGAGGCCGAATGCATCGGCTGCACCAAGTGCATCCAGGCCTGCCCGGTGGACGCGATTGTCGGCGCGGCAAAGCTGATGCACACCGTTCTCATCGACGAATGCACGGGCTGCGATCTCTGCGTGGCCCCCTGCCCGGTCGACTGCATTGAAATGCGGCCCCTGCCTCCGACAACCGTGGTGCCGGTTGTCGGAGGCCTGGCCTTCAGTCCCGAGGAACACCAGGCCCGTACCGCCAAGCGCAACCATGCCCGGCGACGCTTCGAACAACGCACTGCGCGTTTACTTCGCGAGGAAGAGCAGCGTCAGGCGGAGCGCCTGGCCCGAACCCAGCATGCCGCCAAATCCCAAGCCCAGCCCCAGACCAGCGATCCGGTGCAAGCCGCACTGGAACGGGTGCGCGCGCAAAAAGCCGCCAGCGCCGACGCCGCGCTGAAAAAGGCCAAGGTCGACCTGGCCATGAGCCGGGCACAATTGAATAAATCCTTGAAGGCATTCGGCCATCCGCCGACGTTTGAGCAGCAGTCGCAACTGATCCTGCTGCAACGCCAGTACGAAGCAGCGGAGCAGGCCTTGGCGCAATTGGAAAACACCGCGCTACCCACCCCAACAGCCCCTGCACCGGCGCAGGATGCCGAACTGAAGCGGGCGAAGATTCAACTGGCGATGCGGCGCGCGGAGCTCAGCAAAGCCCGGGCTGCGGCAGCCCCGGACGCAGACGTACAGGCGTTGGAACAAGCGGTCAAAAACGCCGAACGCCAGGTGGACGCTCATGCCACTTCCTGAGGCCCCGGAGGAGCGGCTGCGGCAAGCGATGATGCGCGTGCTGTTGGCCACGCTACCCGGCGTGCTGGTACTGATGTGGTTCTATGGCTGGGGCATAATCCTCAACCTGTTGCTGTCCGGGATCACCGCATTGGCGGTCGAAGCACTGGTGCTGCGCTTGCGGCATCGACCGCTCAAAGCCGAACTGAGCGACGGCAGCGCGCTGGTCAGCGCCACATTGCTGGCCCTGGCCTTGCCGGCCTATTGTCCATGGTGGCTGACGGTTACTGCGGCCGCCTGCGCCTTGTTGTTCGGCAAGCACCTGTGGGGCGGCGTCGGCAACAACCCGTTCAACCCGGCCATGCTCGGTTACGCCCTGATGCTGGTGGCATTCCCCGTCCACATGAGTCAATGGCCAATGCCCCATGGCGTCGGCTTGCTTGAAGGCCTGCAACAGGTGGTTGGCATTCATCCCAGCCCCGATGCCTGGGCCGGCGCGACAGCGTTGGACAGCCTGCGTATTAACAAAAGCCTGACCATTGATGAGTTGTTCGCCAGCCATCCGGCGTTCGGACGTTTTGGCGGTCGCGGGGTCGAATGGATCAACCTGGCGTTCCTGGCGGGCGGTCTGTTTCTGCTGCAACAACGCGTGTTCAGTTGGCATGCGCCAGTAGGCATGCTGGCCGGCCTGTTCACCATCAGTCTGTTGTGCTGGAACGGCTCGGGCTCGGACTCCCATGGCTCTCCACTGTTTCATCTGCTGACAGGGGCAACCCTGCTGGGAGCGTTTTTCATCGTGACCGAACCGGTCTCGGGGCCCAAGGCGCCGCTCGCTCGCCTGCTGTTCGGCGCAGGCGTGGGACTGCTGGTCTATCTGATCCGCATCTGGGGTGGCTATCCGGACGGCGTGGCCTTTGCGGTGCTGCTGATGAACCTCGGGGTGCCGGCGCTGGAGCGTTTCGTCGAGGCACGGCAGGGACGGCCAGCACCATGAGAAATAATCCCGGCGGTCTTGCCCTCCTGGCGCTGTTGACCGTTCTCGGTCTCGGCGCCACTTACCTCATGCAAATCGGCACTGCCGAGCGCATCGAGGTCCAGCAACAGACCCTCGCGAACAGAGCCCTGCTCGAGGTCTTGCCCACCAACCTGTACGACAACCAGCCATTGGCACAACCGGTGTTGACGGAGCCGGTCCCCCTGGCCCATAGCACGCTGCTGGGCGGTTACCTCGCGACCCATGCCGGCCAACCCGCCGCTGTGCTGTTACGCAGCCAGGCGTTGGGCTACGAAGGCAGCATCGAACTGCTGATCGCCATCGACCCGTCGGGCCATCTGCTGGGTGTGAAAACCCTGCGCCAAGCCGAAACACCGGGATTGGGGGCGGCCATTGCCAGTTGGCCGAACGCCTGGCTGCAGAGTTTCACCGGTAAATCCCGCGGGGCTCCCAACGACAGCGGTTGGGCGTTGAAAAAGGACCAGGGGCAATTCGATCAACTGGCCGGCGCAACGGTGACCTCCCGGGCGGTGCTCCAGGCCGTACACGATGCGCTGCGCTATTTCGACGAACACAAGGCACCGTTGACCGGAGGCGTTGCCCATGAATAAACAATCACTGACCCGCGGCCTGCTGCTCGTGCCTTTGGTCGGCGCCAGCAACTCATTGATCAATGCGCTGGGCCTGTGGGCGGCATGGACGTTGATCAGCGGCGGCCACGGCTTGGCAATGGGCCTCGTGCGGCCGCGCCTGAGCGCCTATCAGCGCTTGCTGACCTCTGTCATCCTGGCCGCTACCCTGACCGCCTGCGCCAGCCTGGTCGTGCAGGGCTGGTGGCTGGAATGGTACCGGCCGGTGAACCTTTACATCGGCTGGATAGCCTTGAGCTGCGTGGCGCAGGAACACGACCGCTCATTCATCGAGCCGCGCCTGCCCGGCTATCTCACGCTGACGGGACTGTTTGGCCTGTTGATGCTCGGCATGGGCGCGCTGCGCGAACTGATCGGCAAGGGCACGCCATTGGCCTTGATTGCCCCCGGAGGATTCCTGCTGCTCGGCCTGTTGCTGGCGGCCTACCAGGCTTGGATGCTTGCCCAAACCCAATCACCCCGCGAGGAAACGCCGCGCCCATGAACGCCGCAAAACGCCTGGAAATATTTCGTCGCTTTCACGAAGACAATCCCGAGCCGAAAACCGAACTGGCCTACTCCTCGCCGTTCGAGTTGTTGATCGCAGTGATCCTCTCGGCACAGTCCACCGATGTCGGCGTCAACAAGGCCACGGCCAAGCTGTTTCCGGTGGCCAACACCCCAGAGGCAATCCATGCCCTGGGTGTCGAGGGGCTATCGGAGTACATCAAGACCATCGGCCTGTTCAACAGCAAAGCAAAGAACGTGATCGAAACCTGCCGCCTGCTGATCGAGCGTCATGGCAGTGTCGTTCCCCAGACCCGCGAGGCGCTGGAAGCCCTTCCCGGCGTAGGCCGCAAGACCGCCAACGTGGTCCTCAATACTGCATTCCGCCAGTTGACCATGGCCGTGGACACCCACATTTTCCGGGTCAGCAACCGCACCGGCCTGGCGCCGGGCAAGAACGTGGTGGAAGTGGAGAAGAAGCTGATGAAGTTCGTGCCCAAGGAGTACCTTCTCGACTCCCATCACTGGCTGATCCTGCATGGGCGCTACGTCTGCCTGGCACGCAAGCCCCGCTGCGGCAGTTGTCGGATCGAAGACCTGTGCGAATACAAGGACAAGACCTCTGACGATTGAGCCGTTATTGCCTTTATGGATTCATCGATTGAAAAAATCTTTTTTACCCGCTCGTGGTTTATCGATATAAGGTGCCCCAAAGGCAGTCTTAGCCTGGAGTCGAACCCATGAGTACTGGCAAAGAACAACTGGATGTAGAAGACGATTTCATCGCCGTTGAAACTGAAGACGCCGAACCGGTGGTGGAAGTGCCCAAGACCAACCTGAGCAAGCGTCGCACCATCGACAACCTGCTGGAAGACCGTCGCCTGCAGAAGCAGCTGGCCGAGTACGACTTTGACCTCTGACACGTAAAAGCCTCCCTGGTGGAGGCTTTTTACTGAGTACGCGTGACCGAAACCTCACACCAACCCGTTACGCTGTGCCAGCTCGATCAGGTCGACCAGCGAACGGGCATTGAGCTTCAACAACAAGCGGGTCTTGTAGGTACTGACGGTCTTGTTGCTCAAGAACATCCCGTCTGCAATTTCCTTGTTGGTTTTTCCGCGAGCCAGTTGTTGCAGCACCATCATTTCTCGTCCAGACAAGCGATCCACCATATCGGACTCGCTGGCATTACCCAGACTCGAACGCACCGTGTGCAACGCCTGGTTGGGAAAATAGCTGTAGCCGGAGAGTACCGCCTTTATCGCACTCAACAATTCCGTGAGATCCTGTTGCTTGCATACATATCCGGCCGCCCCCGTCTGCATGCATCGCATCGAAAAATGCCCGGGTGCCTGGGAAGTCAGCACCAGCACTTTCAACGGTGAAGGGTTGGCGGTCAGACGCGCAATGACCTCCAATCCATCCAACTTCGGAATACCAATATCCAGGATGACAATATCAGGGGCTTGCTCCCGGGCAAGTTGTAACGCATCGACGCCGTTATCCGTTTCGGCAATAACTTCATAACCATGACGCTCCATCAGTAAACGTACAGCAAGACGAATGACGGGATGATCATCGACGATCAGCACTTTATTCATGGGCAAATCCAACTTCGCTGTTCGAATTTTTAGAGCAGGCACAATAGCCTAGTCATTTCTACCTTGGCATGCCGCGCCCCCTGGCCGCCCACACCGAAAGACGCAACCTACAGGCAACACAGAAAATTCCTACAAATTCCCGTAGAAATAATGTGTCATGAATAGGTCAGCAGAACCCGAGGAGCGCTTCCTTGGTTCCCGCGCTCCTATGAACAGCGTGGCTTTGACCCTAGGAAACCACTCTTTTTACATGAGGACAGGCACTCGGCCGCTCATAAAAAGTAACCGATTTATTTATCCATAAATCAAATTTCCTCCCACCCAAGCAACAGAATTCATATAAAAGATCAGGACCACCTCATATAACTATTACTAGAAGACGTCTCCTTTTCGTCATTCAACGCCTTGACCTCAACCCTTTTCAAACTTTACTCAACTTAAACTACCGAACTGGATCACCCATGAGCATTCATCATGAACAGACCTTTGAAAACCATTGCAAACCCCATGACCCTCATCGCTATATTCGCAACTTTATCCGAAACCTCCGCAGCGATTTCCCTGCCGTTTCTGGATGCTCAGGATCGTAAATATTATTTGTGGTTCCTGATCAGTTTTCCTTTTTATCTGTTGCTTCTTTTTTTCGTCACGCTCAATTTCAATTATCGCTCGTTATATTCCCCTTCGGACTTTCGCAAGAACAAACACTTCGTCAAGACCATGGATGAGCCGACGTGCCGCGGTAGACGTATGTTCCGTCGGCCCCACAAGATGAAAAAATGGCGGCGGCGCCTTCAGCGAGCAAAGCACGATCCACGGTGCCTGGTCTTTCTGGTGTATAGCCCGTCGGAGCGGCTGATCGAAATCAACCGGGCAAAACGTTCGAGACAGGCGAAGGAGCGTGCAGAGATCGTCGTGTACGTCATGTTCGACCACGACAGGGCCGACATTGTGCCGGACGGATAAACGATCAGGAGGAAGTGCCGCAATGGGGCGCAGCACAGGCTGGGAAGGAAAAAAACGGCCTGCTCAAGGCAGGCCGTTTTCACATCGGCAAGGTCAGAACAGCTTGCGACCCTTGTTCGCCGCGATACGCATGCGCAGGGCATTGAGCTTGATGAACCCGGCCGCGTCAGCCTGGTTGTAGGCGCCACCGTCCTCTTCGAAAGTCGCGATGTTGGCGTCGAACAGCGAATCGTCGGACTTGCGCCCGGTCACGATCACGTTGCCCTTGTACAGCTTCAGGCGTACGACACCGTTCACATTGACCTGGGAAGCGTCGATCATCTGTTGCAGCATCAGGCGCTCAGGGCTCCACCAGTAGCCGGTGTAGATCAGGCTGGCGTACTTGGGCATCAGCTCGTCCTTGAGGTGCGCCACTTCGCGGTCCAGGGTGATCGATTCGATTGCCCGGTGGGCGCGCAGCATGATGGTGCCGCCCGGGGTTTCGTAGCAACCACGGGACTTCATGCCGACGTAACGGTTCTCGACGATGTCCAGACGACCGATGCCGTGTTCGCCACCAATGCGGTTCAGGGTCGCCAGCACCGTGGCCGGGCTCATTTCCACGCCGTCCAGTGCAACGATATCGCCGTTGCGATAGGTCAGTTCCAGGTATTGCGGGGTGTCCGGGGCCTTTTCCGGGGAAACGGTCCAGCGCCACATGTCTTCTTCGTGCTCGGTCCAGGTATCTTCCAGCACGCCGCCTTCATAGGAGATGTGCAGCAGGTTGGCATCCATCGAGTACGGGGATTTCTTCTTGCCGTGACGCTCGATCGGGATCGCATGCTTCTCGGCGTAATCCATCAGTTTTTCACGGGACAGCAGGTCCCATTCGCGCCACGGGGCAATGACTTTCACGCCGGGCTTGAGGGCATAGGCGCCCAATTCGAAACGCACCTGGTCGTTGCCTTTACCGGTAGCGCCATGGGAAATGGCGTCGGCGCCGGTTTCGTTGGCGATTTCGATCAGGCGCTTGGCGATCAGCGGACGGGCGATGGAGGTACCGAGCAGGTACTCGCCTTCGTAAACGGTGTTGGCACGGAACATCGGGAACACGAAGTCGCGGACGAACTCTTCGCGCAGGTCATCGATGTAGATCTCTTTGACGCCCATGGCCTGAGCCTTGGCGCGTGCAGGCTCGACTTCCTCGCCTTGTCCCAGGTCAGCGGTGAAAGTCACCACTTCACAGTTATAAGTATCCTGCAGCCACTTGAGGATCACCGAAGTGTCCAGGCCGCCGGAATACGCCAGAACGACCTTGTTTACGTCCGCCATGCCATCACTCCACGGGTTGTACGGAAAGCCGTGAAGTCTAACGTCCAGCGCAGATAATTTACAGAGGCGCGACAGCTTATGACGACGAAGCGACAGATTATGTCGACCGCGCGACGATCAACATTTGATCAGGATGTGCGCGCTGTCGCCGGAACGGGGCTCGGGGCCGTTGTCTTGCCCGGCGCGACCGCAGGTGCCGGGGCTTTGGCGGGTGCAGCGGTTGGTGCCGGAACCTTGGCTGGAGCCGCAGCGGGCGCAGGAGGCGCTGGCTGAGAGGCTGGTTGAGGAGCCGGAGTTTCGGAGGGAGACACACGTGACAGCTGGACGACCACACGACGGTTCTTGGCCCGGTTGGCGGCGTTGGTGTTGGGCACCAGGGGATAGCGCTCGCCATGGAAGCGCACGGTGATCTGCGACTCCTGGAAGCCATTGGCCTTGAAGAAATCCTGGACCGCCAGGGCCCGGCGACGTGACAGCTCACGATTGGTCAAGCGATTACCACTGTTGTCGGAGTGGCCATCAAGCTCGACATGATTGACGCTCGGGTCGGCCTTGATGAAGTCGAGCATGACCTGCAATTGAGCCTTGGCGTGCGCGTCGAGCTCGACCTCTTCGCCGGGGAAGCCGATCTGGGTCTGCTTCACTTGCTCGAAATTCTTGGGCAACAGTTTTGCCACACAGCCCTGATAGTCGCTGAAGGCCTTGTTGAAGCGCACGGGCAGCAGCCGGACTTCCGACACCCGCCCGTCCTCGGTATTGCGACGCACCACCGGGCTACGGCCCTCCATCAACCCGCTGATCAAACGCCCCGCCTGGACCTGGGAGCTATTGAACAGTACATCGCCACTGCCGATCCTGACCGAACCCAAGTTGATGTCGCCCCGTCCCGGTTGCCATGGCGCAGCCGCCGCCAGCAAGGTGGCCGATCCGCCGCCCTGCATCGGGTTATAGGTCTTGAGGCGGAACGTGGCCTGCTCGCCCGCCCGGCGCACGAATTCGCCGCTGCCGAAATCGGTGATCGGCTGGCTTAGCCGGCACTCGAACTTGTCACCTTCGACCGTCCACTCAATGCTCTCCAGACGGGTCTGGAAAGTGAGCGCCATGGCAGGAAGGCTGGCAAACACACTGAGCAAGGCTAGATAACGCTGGCGCACGGGAGGCTCCACTGGCTTTTGTACGAAATTCGGTACTCGCTGGGAGTATGACGCCGCCCGAGACACCGCACGGATTCGGTTCATACCTGAAGGAGCTATCGGTCACTTGCGGCAAAACTTGATAGCGGGTGCCTGTATCGGTCTTTTCCGGTAGCATTCCCCAGAGTTTGACCCGCCTGGAAGCCCCCCAATGTCCGACCGCCTGACCCTGCTGCGTCCCGACGACTGGCATATTCATCTTCGCGATGGTGCTGTGTTGACCCATACCGTCGCTGATGTCGCGCGCACCTTCGGGCGCGCAATCATCATGCCTAACCTGGTTCCACCCGTGCGCAATGCCAGCGAGGCCGACGGCTATCGTCAGCGTATCCTCGCCGCACGCCCGGCCGGCAGCCGCTTCGAACCGTTGATGGTGCTTTACCTCACCGACCGTACCCAGCCCGAAGAGATTCGCGACGCCAAGGCCAGCGGCTTCGTCCACGCTGCCAAGCTGTACCCTGCCGGCGCCACGACGAACTCGGACTCCGGCGTCACCAGCATCGACAAGATCTTCCCGGCGCTGGAGGCCATGGCGGAAGTCGGCATGCCCTTGCTGATCCACGGTGAAGTCACCCGCGGCGATGTCGACGTATTCGATCGCGAGAAAATCTTCATCGACGAGCACATGCGCCGTGTCGTGGAGCGCTTCCCGACACTCAAGGTCGTATTCGAGCACATCACCACCGGCGATGCCGTGCAATTCGTCAACGAGGCCCCGGCCAACGTCGGCGCTACCATCACTGCGCATCACTTGCTGTACAACCGCAACCACATGCTGGTGGGCGGGATCCGGCCTCACTTCTATTGCCTGCCGATCCTCAAGCGCAACACCCACCAGGAAGCCTTGCTCGATGCCGCCACCAGCGGCAGCGCCAAGTTCTTCCTCGGCACGGACTCGGCGCCCCACGCCCGCCATGCCAAGGAAGCCGCCTGCGGTTGCGCCGGTTGCTACACCGCCTATGCCGCCATCGAGATGTACGCCGAAGCGTTCGAACAACGCAACGCACTGGACAAGCTCGAAGGCTTTGCCAGCCTCCATGGCCCAGGTTTCTACGGCCTGCCGGTGAACACCGATCGCATTACCCTGGTCCGCGACGAATGGACCGCCCCCGCCAGCCTGCCGTTCGGCGAACAGACTGTCATCCCGCTGCGCGCCGGTGAAAAACTGCGCTGGCGCCTGCTGGAGGAAAACGCGTGAGTGAAGAGCATTTCGATGACGAACTGGACGGTAACAGCGGTTCAAGCGGCACTCGCCATCCCATGGCTGCCCGGTTCCGCGGTTACCTGCCGGTCGTGGTCGACGTAGAGACCGGCGGCTTCAACTCCGCCACCGATGCGTTGCTGGAAATCGCCGCGACCACCATCGGCATGGACGAAAAAGGCTTCGTGTTCCCCGACCACACCTATTTCTTTCGCGTCGAACCCTTCGAAGGCGCCAACATCGAAGCCGCGGCCCTGGAATTCACCGGCATCAAGCTCGATCACCCGTTGCGCATGGCCGTCAGCGAGGAAACGGCCCTGACCGACATCTTCCGCGGTGTGCGCAAGGCACTGAAGGCCAACGGTTGCAAACGCGCGATCCTGGTCGGGCACAACAGCAGCTTCGACCTCGGTTTCCTCAACGCGGCCGTCGCCCGCCTGGACATGAAGCGCAACCCGTTCCATCCGTTCTCCAGCTTCGATACCGCCACCTTGGCCGGCCTGGCGTACGGCCAGACGGTGTTGGCCAAGGCTTGCCAAGCGGCCGACATCGATTTCGACGGCCGCGAGGCTCACTCGGCCCGCTACGACACCGAGAAAACCGCCGAGCTGTTCTGCGGGATCGTCAACCGCTGGAAGGAGATGGGTGGCTGGCAGGATTTCGACGATTGAAATAGGCCCCTGTGCTGGGGGATGTATCTGTGGCGAGGGAATTTATCCCCTCGCCACAAGTACTGCGTTTCAGTTTGAAACGCCCATAAAAAAACCGGCCCATCGAGGCCGGTTTTTTTATGCCAGGTTCGCTTACAGATTGTCGCCGTGCTCACCCAGGTAAGCAGCAACGCCTTCAGGCGAAGCGGTCATGCCCTTGTCGCCTTTTTTCCAGTTGGCAGGGCAGACTTCGCCGTGCTCTTCGTGGAATTGCAGGGCGTCGACCAGACGGATCAGCTCTTCCATGTTACGACCCAATGGCAAGTCGTTGACGATCTGCGAACGAACCACGCCTTTGTCGTCGATCAGGAATGCACCACGGAACGCTACGCCACCTTCGGACTCGACATCATAGGCCTTGGCGATTTCGTGCTTCATGTCGGCAGCCATGGTGTATTTCACCTGGCCGATGCCGCCGCCGTTGATCGGCGTGTTGCGCCAGGCGTTGTGGGTAAAGTGGGAGTCGATGGAAACGGCAATCACTTCAACGTTGCGCGCCTTGAAGTCGTCCATGCGGTGGTCCAGGGCGATCAGCTCGGACGGGCAGACGAAGGTGAAGTCCAGCGGATAGAAGAACACCAGGCCGTATTTGCCTTTGATGGCCGAGGACAGGGTGAAGCTGTCGACGATTTCGCCATTGCCAAGAACGGCAGGAACGGTGAAGTCAGGGGCTTGCTTGCCTACGAGTACGCTCATTGGATATCTCCTGGTGTAGTAACGTGAAAATTCAAGGTTCACATCAGCCTGCCACCCTCCGGCGACAGCCCTGTGACACGAACCTGCTTGCAAGGACCGACCATCATACACCGCGCATTTGGACTGTCCTCAACGGTTTTTTGGCGTTATCGAAAAATCGCCAGGGTGCCACTAAAAAACCGTTCGTCAGCCCGACGCCGCTCTAATCCAGGCATTTCAGAAACCACTTTGACAATCATTCTCGTTAACATTAAGATCCGTCTCAATTGAGTCACAACCAGCGACGGTTCTCACTTATGTATGTATGCCTCTGCACTGGCGTCACCGACGGGCAAATCCGCGAAGCGATCTATGAGGGTTGCTGCAGCTATCGCGAAGTCCGTCAGGCCACCGGCGTAGCCAGCCAATGCGGCAAATGCGCCTGCCTGGCCAAGGAAGTGGTTCGCGAAACCCTCGCCAAAGTGCAAACGGCACAGGCATCGATCCCCTTCCCCGTGGAATTTACCGCCGCTTGATAAACAGCTTTTTATAGAACCGGACTCAATGTCCGGTTTTTTTATGCCTTTAAATCAATTGCTTAGCTCCAAGACGCGGAACACAAACATTCTTATTCCGATTAATTTTCATTTATTATTCAATAACTTAGGTTTGACACCCGTAAATGCGCGGCTCAAACTCTGCCTCATACACAGCTACTACAGGGCAGGCCTCACCATGAAAGGCGACGTAACAGTCATCCAGCATCTCAACAAGATCCTTGCCAATGAACTGGTCGCAATCAACCAGTACTTCCTGCATGCGCGCATGTACGAGGATTGGGGCCTGAACAAGCTGGGCAAGCACGAATACCACGAGTCCATCGATGAGATGAAACACGCGGACAAGCTCATCAAGCGCATCCTGTTCCTCGAAGGCCTGCCGAACGTCCAGGACCTGGGCAAACTGCACATCGGCGAACACACCCGGGAAATGCTCGAGTGCGACCTGCGTATCGAACGCACCGGCCACGCCGACCTGAAAGCCGCCATCGCTCATTGCGAAAGCGTTGGCGACTTCGGCAGCCGTGAACTGCTGGAAGATATCCTCGAGTCCGAGGAAGAGCACATCGACTGGCTGGAAACCCAACTGGGCCTGATCGACAAAGTGGGTCTTGAGAATTATCTGCAATCGCAGATGGGCGAAGAGTAATCTTCGCCAAAAACGAGCCACTAAAAAGCCCCGCCCTCTGACGAGAGGCGGGGCTTTTTGTTGCCTGGACTTCAAGGACAACTGAAATCCACTGTGGGAGCGAGCCTGCTTGCGATGGCGGTGTATCAGCCGCCATCACTGTATCTGACCCGCCGCTATCGCGAGCAGGCTCGCTCCCACAAGATCCGGGTTCAACCACAATATGTGTGTTGAACCCGGACCAGCGTAAATCAGGCTTCGGTCTGGCTCGCCGCTTTCTCTGCCGCTTGCTTGACCGCATCCTTGATCGTGGTCTGCAACGTACCGTCAGCGGCCATCTCGACCATGATGTCGCTACCACCGATCAACTCACCCCCGACCCACAGTTGTGGGAAGGTCGGCCAGTTGGCGTACTTCGGCAGGTTGGCACGGATTTCCGGGTTCTGCAGGATGTCCACGTAGGCGAACTTCTCGCCACATGCCATTACCGCCTGGGCAGCCTTGGCCGAGAAACCGCATTGCGGCGCATTCGGCGAGCCTTTCATGTAGAGCAGGACAGTGTTGTTGGCAATCTGGTCTTTGATCGTTTCGATGATATCCATGGAGCACCTCGGCTTAAACTTCGCGACTTAAGTCGTCGACACGGTGGCGCATTGTAACGGAAAGCCGAGCAAGGTGCTCGGTCTCCTCCAGAGGCAAATTCACGCAGCCACCACCGTCACCGGCACGCCATTGAGCGCCGCATTGCCGGACAACTCGTCCAGCTGACGGTCGTCGGTCAGATCATTGGCGCTGGAGCCCGGCTGTTCGCTGGCAATGCTCATCTGCACGCCCGGCCGGGCATGCCCCCAACCGTGAGGCAGGCTGACCACGCCCTTCATCATGTCCGGGCTGCCCTGCACCTGGACTTCAATCACTCCCACCCGTGAACTGACCTTCACCCGCTGCCCATCACTCAGCCCGCGACTGACCAGGTCATCCGGGTGCATCAGCAACTGATGACGCGGCTTGCCCTTCACCAGCCGATGGAAGTTATGCATCCAGGAATTGTTGCTGCGCACATGCCGACGGCCAATCATCAGCAACTCGTCCGACTTGGGTGTCGGCAACGCGGCGAAACGTCCGATGTCGGCGAGAATCACCGCGGGGGCGGCCTGCACCCGTCCATTTTCGGTCTTCAGCCGCGGCGCCAGGTTGGGCTTGAGCGCCCCCAGGTCGATGCCATGGGGATGGTCAAACAGCGTCGCCAGGGACAGCTTGTGCGGCGAGTCATCCCCATAAGCGCCCGCCCGCAGGCCGAAGTCGATCATCTGCGCGGGCGGCATGGTCGGCTTGAGCGCCTTGCCGGTCCGAGCGGCGAAGGCCTTGGCCAGGCCGACAAAAATTTCCCAATCGTGCAAAGCGCCCTCGGGCTTGGGCAGGATGGCCCGGTTGAAACGGGTGACATTGCGCACTGCGAACAGATTGAACGTGGTGTCGTAATGGTCGTTTTCCAGGGCGGAGGTCGAAGGCAGGATCAGGTCGGCATAGCGCGTGGTTTCGTTGATGTACAAATCGACGCTGACCATGAATTCCAGCCCGTCCAGTGCCTGCTCCAGTTGCCGTCCGTTGGGCGTGGACAGCACCGGATTGCCGGCCACGGTAATCAATGCCCGGATCTGGCCTTCGCCCTCGGTGAGCATTTCCTCGGCCAGGGTCGACACCGGCAGTTCGCCAGAGTACTCGGGACGCCCGGACACACGGCTCTGCCAGCGGTTGAAATGCCCGCCCGAGGTACTGGCAACCACATCCACCGCCGGCTCGGTGCACAGCGCCCCGCCCGCCCGGTCCAGGTTACCGGTCACCAGGTTGATCAACTGGATCAGCCAGTGGCACAGCGTACCGAAAGCCTGGGTCGAGACGCCCATCCGCCCATAGCAGACCGCCGATGGCGCGGCCGCGAAGTCCCGGGCCAACTGACGAATCTGCGGTGCCGGCACTGCACAGAGCGGGCTCATCGCCTCGGCGGTGAAGGTTGCGACAGCCTGGCGCACGTCCTCGAGGCCATCCACCGGCAAGTGGCTGTCACGGGTCAGGCCTTCGCTGAACAGGGTATTGAGCAAACCAAACAGTAGCGCGGCGTCACCACCGGGGCGTACGAACAGATGCTGGCTGGCCATGGCCGCCGTTTCGCTGCGACGCGGATCGACCACCACCACCTTGCCGCCGCGGGCCTGAATCGCCTTGAGGCGCTTTTCGACATCCGGCACGGTCATGATGCTGCCATTGGACGCCAGCGGGTTGCCGCCCAGGATCAGCATGAAGTCGGTGTGGTCGATGTCCGGGATCGGCAACAACAGGCCGTGGCCGTACATCAGGTGGCTGGTCAGGTGATGGGGCAACTGGTCCACCGACGTCGCCGAGAAGCGGCTACGGGTCTTCAGCAAACCCAGGAAATAGTTGCTGTGGGTCGTCAGCCCATAGTTGTGCACACTGGGGTTGCCCTGGTAGACCGCCACCGCGTTCTGGCCGTGACGCTCCTGAATGGCTGCCAAACGCTCAGCGACCAATGCGAACGCGTCGTCCCAGGCGATGGGCTGCCATTCGCTACCAATGCGCTGCATGGGTTGGCGCAAACGATCCGGGTCGTTCTGGATATCCTGCAGAGCCACCGCCTTGGGGCAGATGTGACCACGGCTGAAGCTGTCCAGCGGATCACCCTTGATCGAGGTGATCGCCAGGCCCTGGCCTTCGGTTTCGGTGGTTTCCAGGGTCAAGCCGCAGATGGCTTCACACAGATGGCATGCACGGTGATGAAGAGTCTTGGTCATGGCCAGCCTCTGTTTTATTCGTGGCGGCCGCTTTCGGCCGCGGGAACAAAACTATGGCGCGTGATCCACGCCTTTGCCAGCGAGGTTCGTCCTGTGAATTGCCGGGCATCAGGCGTACCGATGAACTGGCATCACTGCTCCGGGGGCGGAGCCAGCAGTTGGATCTCTTCGACGGTCTGCACCTGTTCCTGGGCGATAGGCTCTCCCGTCAGCTCACCGATCAAGCGCCAATGCTCGTCGAGCCCGCCGCTGATGGTGGCCATGCGATCGATCATTCGGCGACCGGCGGCCTTGATGACTTCATCGTCGCTGCGCAACAACTCGAATGACATGGACGTCACCGAAGCGGTGAGGTGAGTCAGGGAGCGTGCCGTCAGCCCCAGCAGCTCCATCAGTTGTTGCTCTTTCGAATCCATTTCGAAACTCCTGCGTCTAGGGGTTCTTTTATAACCCAGCCCTTTTGCATTAGGAAATGTTTCGCACTCACCAACAGACAGGCGAATCATTGAGCGACAGGTCATAAAGCGACCACCTGTCATGCCAGGTCCGTCCCGACTGATTGCCAAGCCGCGCAACGCCAGTGTACAAATGGGTCGCTGCTGTCAGGAAACCGGCCTCAAACATGTCATCACAGTCTGGTGGTGACCCCGCTGAAATCCCCAAAACCGTAGCCCTATTGGTAAGACGCGACATTTAATGTCAATATCGCGCCTTCCCCTATTTTCGTCGCCCCCGTGCGGCTTTTGCCGCAGGTCTCGCCCGTTTTTCCTTAAACAAGGCTTTGAGTATCTGCGGTCCGTTACAAAAAGGTAGTCAATCATGAGCGCAAGGCACTTTCTCTCCCTGATGGATCTCACGCCCGATGAGTTGCTCGGCGTGATCCGTCGAGGCGTGGAGCTCAAAGACCTGCGTAACCGCGGCGTACTGTTCGAGCCCCTGAAGAACCGCGTACTGGGCATGATCTTCGAAAAATCATCGACCCGTACCCGTATTTCGTTCGAAGCCGGCATGATCCAGCTCGGCGGCCAGGCGATCTTCCTGTCGCCCCGCGATACCCAGCTGGGCCGTGGCGAGCCGATCGGCGATTGCGCCATCGTCATGTCGAGCATGCTCGACGTGGTGATGATCCGCACCTTTGCCCACAACACCCTGACCGAATTCGCCGCACATTCCCGTGTGCCGGTGATCAATGGCTTGTCCGATGACCTGCACCCCTGCCAGTTGCTGGCCGACATGCAGACGTTCCTGGAACACCGTGGCTCGATTCAGGGCAAGACCGTGGCCTGGGTCGGCGATGGCAACAACATGTGCAACAGCTATATAGAAGCGGCAATGCAATTCGACTTTCAGTTGCGCATCGCCTGCCCCGAGGGCTACGACCCCAACGCCGAGCTGGTCGCCAAGGCCGGGGACCGGGTGACCATCGTCCGTGATCCGAAACTGGCCGTAGCCGGCGCACATCTGGTGAGCACCGACGTCTGGACCTCCATGGGCCAGGAAGAAGAAACCGCCAGGCGTCTCGAGCTGTTCGCACCGCTGCAGGTCAACCGGGCCCTGCTCGACCTGGCGGACGCCGACGTGCTGTTCATGCATTGCCTGCCGGCCCACCGTGGCGAGGAAATCAGCTTCGACCTGCTGGACGACCCACGCTCGGTCGCTTGGGACCAGGCCGAGAATCGTCTGCATGCGCAAAAAGCCCTGCTCGAATTCCTTGTCGAGCCAGCGTATCACCACGCATGAGTCATTCCCTGCTGTTGAACCTGCAGAACCTGGCCTGCGGTTACCAGGATCAGCGAGTCGTGCAGAATCTCAACCTGCACCTCAATGCCGGCGACATCGGTTGCCTGCTCGGCTCGTCCGGGTGTGGCAAGACCACGACACTGCGGGCCATCGCCGGCTTCGAGCCGGTACATGAAGGTGAAATCCAGCTGGCCGGAGAAACCCTTTCCCGCGCCGGCTTCACCCTGGCTCCGGAAAAACGCCGTATCGGCATGGTGTTCCAGGACTACGCACTATTCCCCCACCTGAGCGTGGCCGAGAACATCGCCTTCGGCATCCGCAAGCATCCGGCCAAGGATCGCGTGGTGGAAGAGCTGCTGGAGCTGGTCAACCTGAAGAACCTGGGCAAACGCTTTCCCCACGAACTGTCCGGCGGCCAGCAACAGCGGGTGGCGCTGGCCCGTGCGCTGGCGCCGGAGCCACAGCTGCTGTTGCTCGATGAGCCGTTCTCCAATCTCGACGGCGAGCTGCGTCGCAAACTCAGCCATGAGGTGCGGGACATCCTCAAGACACGCGGCACCAGCGCCATTCTGGTCACCCATGACCAGGAAGAAGCCTTCGCCGTGAGTGACCATGTCGGCGTGTTCAAAGAGGGCCGGCTGGAGCAGTGGGACACGCCCTACAACCTCTACCACGAGCCGTTGACGCCCTACGTCGCCAGTTTCATCGGCCAGGGCTATTTCATCCGTGGCCGGCTCGAAAGCCCGGAATCGGTGCAGACCGAACTGGGTATCCTGCGTGGCAACCGGGCCTACACCTGGCCCGTCGGCGGCGCGGTGGACGTGCTGCTGCGGCCGGACGATATTGTCTATGCGCCGGACAGCCCACTCACCGCCCGGATCGTCGGCAAGACGTTCCTGGGTGCTTCGACCTTGTACCGCCTGCAATTGCCGACGGGAGCGCAGCTGGAATCGATTTTCCCGAGTCATGCTGATCATCAGGTCGGCGCCAATGTCGGTATCCGCGTGTTGGCTGAACACCTGGTGCTGTTCCAGGCCTCGGGCAGCATGGCCGCGCAGATACCGGCGGTGGAAAGTGGGGTGCGGCGGTACAGCACGGCTCATTGAGCCTGGCCCGAGCCGCCTTCTCTCCACGGTGCTCGGATCTTTGATTGCAGGAGCAACTGTCTTATCTTTGCCGCCGTCCATCGCGAGCAGGCTCGCGATAGCGGCCTGACTCTCCCTGACGTACTCAGTTCAACTCAGCCCAGCAACAACGTCCCACTGGCCACTAGCATCGCATCCCCGCCAATTTTCACCCGCTCCCCCTCCAGCCGGCAGAACAACGCCCCACCCCTGGTCGAGCACTGATAGGCCGTCAGTCCCAGCTTGTTCAGGCGCTTGGACCAGTACGGAACCAGGCTGCAATGGGTCGATCCGGTCACTGGGTCCTCGTTGATACCAATCGCTGGCGCAAAGAAACGCGAAACAAAGTCATGCCGGCTACCCGGCGCGGTCACGATAGCACCGGGCCACGGCAGTTTGGCCAGGGCCGCCATATCCGGTTTGCAATCGAGCACCGCTTGCTCCGACTCCAGCACCACCATCAGTACATTGGATGACAGGACGTCCACCGCCTCGACACCGAGGGCATTCTGCACGGCCAGGGAGGCGCCCAGTTCGCTGGGCACCATGGCCGGGAAATCCAACCACAACCGGTCACCTTCGCGACTGACGCTCAAGGGGCCGGACTTGCAGATAAAATCCAACCGCTCGGCAGTCTCGTGGTAGACCTCGAACAGCACATGGGCGCTGGCCAGCGTGGCGTGTCCGCATAACGGGACTTCGGTGGTGGGGGTGAACCAGCGGATGTGCCAATACTGGCCTTCGCGGACCAGGAACGCGGTTTCGGCCAGGTTGTGTTCGGCGGCGATCTTGTGCATCAAGTCATCGGCCAGCCAGGTATCGAGCCTATAGACTATCGCCGGGTTGCCGCCAAACGGTCGGTCGCTGAACGCATCGACTTGATGAAACGCAAGCTGCATGGCCTTCTCCTTGTAGGATCCTTGTTATAGAGGCGCGAGCATGTAGCGCCTTGAGCCGTCACGCCAGTGACAGATCAAGTGAATTTTCACCCTACAGCGTAGCCCGCAAGAGATCAGACACGGCCGATATCAGCGAACGCCGCCCCGGTATGCTCGGCCAGTACCCCTGGCGCCAGTTCCACCTCCAACCCCCGCCGCCCCGCACTGACATAGATGCTGGCAAAGGGCCGGGCGGAATTGTCGATGAAGGTACGCAAGCGCTTCTTCTGCCCCAACGGGCTGATACCGCCCAGCAGATAACCCGTGGAGCGTTGTGCGGCCGCCGGGTCGGCCATCTCGACTTTTTTCACCCTGGCGGCATGGGCCAGCGCCTTAAGATCCAGGCTGCCGACCACCGGCACCACCGCCACCAGCAACTCGCCTTTTTCGCTGGAAGCCAGCAATGTCTTGAACACCTGCGCCGGATCCAGCCCCAGTTTTTCCGCAGCCTCCAGGCCATAGGAGGCGGCCTTGGGGTCGTGTTCGTAGCTGTGGACACGATGCTCGGCGCGCACCTTTTTAAGCAGATCCAATGCGGGGGTCATGACCGCTCCTGAAGAAATCAGAAAAGAGTGGGCCGGGATTCTAAGTCATACTTCACGAATAGTTGAAAATATGACCGAAGGTTCACTTTCAATCTTTGACAGCAGCGTTTCTTGTCTATATTTTTTCGAAAGTGAAAGCCAGACCGCACATCTCGAGACCACCCGAGACCAGATTTACGTCCCAAGGCATTCGATATGACCGACATTCAGAACAAGAACTACATCATTGCCCTCGACCAGGGTACGACCAGCTCCCGGGCGATCATCTTCGACCGTGACGCCAATGTGGTCTGCACTGCCCAGCGCGAATTCGCCCAGCACTATCCCCAGGCCGGGTGGGTCGAACATGACCCGATGGAAATCTTCGCCACCCAGAGCGCGGTCATGGTCGAAGCCCTGGCCCAGGCCGGCCTGCATCATGATCAGGTGGCCGCCATCGGCATCACCAACCAGCGTGAGACCACGGTAGTGTGGGACAAGACCACCGGCCGACCGATCTACAACGCCATCGTCTGGCAATGTCGGCGCAGCACCGAAATCTGCCAACAGCTCAAGCGCGACGGCCACGAGCCTTATATTAGCCAGACCACCGGCCTGGTCACCGACCCGTACTTCTCCGGCACCAAGCTCAAGTGGATCCTGGACACCGTGGAAGGCAGCCGTGAGCGTGCGCGCAACGGCGAACTGCTGTTCGGTACCGTCGACAGCTGGCTGATCTGGAAATTTACCGGCGGCAAGGTCCATGTCACCGACTACACCAACGCCTCGCGCACCATGCTTTTCAACATCCATTCCCTGGAGTGGGACGCGAAGATGCTCGACATCCTCGACATCCCCCGGGAAATGTTGCCGGAAGTGAAGTCCTCCTCGGAAATCTACGGCCGCACCAAGAGCGGCATTGCCATTGGTGGTATCGCCGGCGACCAGCAGGCCGCTCTCTTCGGCCAGATGTGCGTGGAACCGGGCCAGGCGAAAAACACCTACGGCACCGGCTGTTTCCTGTTGATGAACACCGGGGAGAAGGCGGTCAAATCCAATCACGGCATGCTCACCACCATCGCCTGCGGCCCCCGCGGCGAAGTGGCCTATGCCCTGGAAGGAGCAGTATTCAATGGCGGCTCCACAGTGCAATGGCTGCGCGACGAGCTGAAAATCGTCAACGACGCCCTCGACACCGAATACTTCGCCAACAAGGTCAAGGACAGCAATGGCGTGTACCTCGTGCCCGCCTTCACGGGTCTGGGCGCGCCGTACTGGGACCCCTATGCCCGTGGCGCCTTGTTCGGCCTGACCCGCGGCGTTCGGGTCGATCACATCATCCGCGCGGCGCTGGAGTCGATTGCCTACCAGACCCGCGACGTACTCGATGCCATGCAGCAGGATTCCGGTGAACGCCTCAAGGCCCTGCGCGTTGATGGCGGCGCGGTGGCGAACAACTTCCTGATGCAGTTCCAGGCCGATATCCTCGGCACCCAGGTCGAACGCCCGAAAATGCGCGAGACCACAGCCTTGGGCGCCGCCTACCTGGCGGGCCTGGCGTGCGGCTTCTGGGGCAGCCTGGAAGAGTTGCGCGGCAAAGCGGTGATCGAGCGCCGGTTCGAACCACAACTGGACGAACAGGCGAAGGAAAAACTCTACGCCGGTTGGAAAAAAGCCATCAGCCGCACCCGTGATTGGGAATCCCATGAAGACGCCGAGTAGCCTGAAACCGGCATGAGAAAGGACTGAAACTGGTCGGGAGTGGATTCCTGCGGCATCATGGGCAAATTTTGCATGGCAGCCCAAAGGAAGCCCCATGAATCTGCCTCCCCGTCAGCAGCAAATCCTCGAACTGGTCCGTGAACGCGGCTATGTCAGCATCGAGGAAATGGCTCAGGTGTTCGTCGTCACCCCGCAAACCATCCGCCGCGATATCAATCAGCTGGCCGAGATGAACCTGCTGCGTCGCTACCATGGTGGCGCCGCCTACGATTCGAGCGTTGAAAACACCGCCTACGCCATGCGCGCCGATCAGATGCGCGATGAGAAACAACGCATCGCCGAAGCCATCGCCGCGCAGATCCCCGATCATGCGTCGCTGTTCATCAACATCGGCACCACCACCGAATCCATCGCCCGGGCGCTGCTCAACCACAATCAGCTGAAAATCATCACCAACAACCTGCACGTGGCTTCGATCCTCAGCGCCAAGGACGACTTCGAAGTGCTGATCGCCGGCGGCAACGTGCGCCGCGACGGCGGCGTGGTTGGCCAGGCCAGCGTCGATTTCATCAACCAGTTCAAGGTCGACTTCGCCCTGGTAGGTATCAGCGGCATCGACGAAGACGGCAGCCTGCTGGACTTCGATTACCAGGAAGTGCGCGTCTCCCAGGCAATCATCGCCAATGCCCGGCAAGTCCTGCTGGCGGCGGATTCCAGCAAGTTCGGGCGCAACGCCATGGTCCGCCTGGGGCCCATCAGCCTGATCGATTGCCTGGTCACCGACCAGCAACCGGTGCCGGCCTTGGTGCAGTTGCTGAACCAGCACAAAATTCGGTTGGAGGTGGTTTGACTGCCATCCATCCGTCCAGCGTTTCGGGCTTTAAAATTCTGCTAGCTTGAAAAATAGCCAAGCGGTCGAATACCAGATTTGCTGACAGACCATGACGTTGGGTTTGTGCCTTCTCAATCCTGCGTTCGTTTGGGCACCCGCTCCGCACCAGCCGAGCGGGCACTGACCAAATGACCACGGCACGTAGTAGCTGCCATGACTTGAGTGTGTGGAGTTACTACTATGACCGATTTGCCAAAAGACCTGCGTTACCTTCCTGGTGCCGATGTACTGGATCTTCCGATGGTCATGGAGCTTTCGCCAGAAAGTGGAAATCTCGATTTGCCCTCGGTTGCCGAGTCAGGAGCCGTTGTCCGCATAGCGGTCTATCCGGGTATGACTACAAACGATACTGTCCAGCTTTCATGGCTGGGCGGAAACGAGGCGAGCAGCTATTACGCAAAGTCGTCGGTACGGGATCCCGAGCGGTTTCTCGATTTCGTTGTACCGAAGAGTGTTCTGCGCGCAGACCCTGGGACGCCTCCGGGAACAAACTTTGCCCATCCAGATGTCAGCTATCAGGTTTTTCCAGCCTCTGGGGAAAACAAGGAATCAGCAGTCAACTCCTTGTATTTCCATCGAAGCGAAATCTCACCGAACCCACCCCCGGAAGTTCCGGCTGCCACCGGAGGTCTGTTCGATCCTGACAAAATCCCCGACCCCGGACTCACAATTATTTTTCCCAGGTTCGTTGTACTGTGGGCTAGATGGACAAGCTACGGACGCGACGGCAGGGTGATGTATAGGGAGCGATTCGGCGTAGGAGATGACCTTTCTGTGGTTATCTTTCGCCCGGTCCTGAACCTGACCGAGGATGGCGGCGAGGTACGCATCGTCTATTACACCGGGAATGATGAAAATATCCTTGGGACATCTCTTCCAGCCGTGCTGAAAGTCACGCGCGATTGAAATCTAAAGTATATCGGCGGCACGTTTTCAACGTCGCCGATGCCAACACCCAAGCCCTCCTCAACCCTACGTTTGCCCCGTTACGAGGCGCCCACACGCTCAATGTAAGTCAGTTAAGCCATCACTCGTGGGAGCAAAGCTTGCTCCCACGAGCTCTGCGGCGCCTCCCCCTGGTTGACCGACATTACCTGCGCCCTAATTTTTTTCGAAAATTTTCCTTTCAGTTTCCTTTGATCAGTATTTTCAATCGAAGCCCACTGGCTGCCGGCGTCTTTATGGGCTAATATTTTCGCAAATGAACATTTATGTTCGAATTCAAATATTGCGAACAGAACCCGAGGCCAGCCGATGCCCACCTCCACGTTGCCTACGCCCCCAATTGCCGAAATCTACGACCTTGCCGTCATTGGCGGTGGTATCAATGGCGTAGGGATTGCCGCGGACGCTGCCGGTCGCGGTCTTTCGGTGTTCCTTTGCGAAAAGGACGACCTGGCCAGCCACACCTCCTCGGCCAGCAGCAAGCTGATCCACGGCGGGCTGCGCTACCTCGAACATTACGAATTCCGCCTGGTGCGTGAAGCATTGGCCGAGCGCGAGGTGTTGCTGACCAAGGCCCCACACATCGTCAAGCAGATGCGCTTCGTATTGCCTCACCGTCCGCACCTGCGCCCGGCCTGGATGATCCGTGCCGGCCTGTTCCTTTACGATCACCTGGGCAAGCGTGAACAACTCGCCGGTTCCAAGAGCTTGAAATTCGGTGCCGACAGCGCGCTGAAAAGCGAAATCACCAAGGGCTTCGAATACTCCGATTGCTGGGTCGACGACGCTCGGCTGGTAGTGCTCAACGCCATGGCGGCGAGGGAAAAAGGCGCGCACGTCCACACCCGTACCCGCTGCGTGAACGCTCGCCGCAGCAATGGACTGTGGCATTTGCACCTGGAACGCGCCGACGGCAGCCTGTTTTCCATCCGCGCCAAGGCCCTGGTGAATGCGGCCGGCCCGTGGGTCGCCAAGTTCATTCGCGATGACCTGAAGATGGAATCCCCCTATGGCATTCGCCTGATCCAGGGTAGCCACGTGATCGTGCCGAAACTCTACGAAGGCGAACACGCGCATATCCTTCAGAACGAAGACCAGCGCATCGTGTTCACCATTCCTTACCTGAACCAGTTCACCCTGATCGGCACCACCGACCGCGAATACACCGGCGATCCGGCCAAAGTGGCGATTACCGACGGCGAAACCGATTACCTGTTGAATGTGGTCAACGCCCACTTCAAGAAACAGATCAGCCGTGACGACATTCTGCACAGTTATTCCGGTGTACGTCCGTTGTGCAACGACGAGTCCGACAACCCATCGGCCGTGACCCGGGACTACACCCTGGCACTCTCCGGCGTCGGCGTAGAGGCGCCCTTGCTGTCGGTGTTCGGCGGCAAGCTGACCACCTACCGCAAACTGGCCGAATCGGCCATGGCGCAACTGGCCCCCTATTTCACCCAGATACAGCCGAGCTGGACCGCCGACGCCCCGCTGCCCGGCGGCGAGAACATGACCACCCCGCAGGCGCTCTGCTCGGCAATTCGCGATAAGTTCGACTGGGTACCGACCGCCCTCGCGCGCCGTTGGGCCACGACCTATGGCAGCCGTACCTGGCGCATGCTTGAAGGCGTGCACAATCTGAGCGACCTGGGGGAGTTGATCGGTGCCGACCTCTATACCCGGGAAGTCGACTACCTGTGCAGTGACGAATGGGCCGTCGATGCCCGGGACATTCTGTGGCGCCGCAGCAAATTGGGCTTGTTCACCACTCCGGCCGAACAGGAGAAGCTGCAGCAATACCTGGATAAAGTTGCCCACAACCGCCGCAAGATCGAAGCGGCCTGATCGATACCCCGCCCCCCAAAGCCCCTGGATCCAGCGATTCAGGGGCTTTTTTCATTCTGGCATACACCGCATATCCCCTGTAGGAGCGGGCTTGCGCGCGAAAAGGGCAGCACATCCAGCATCAAAGTGGCTGACCTACCGCTTTCGCGAGCAAGCCCGCTCCCACTGGATTGAGACGGGCCCAAGCCATTCGGTTTTCCGAACACGACCCGACGGTCGGTTCGGCTAACCGGATAATTTGCCCACAAAAAACCTGAAACAAAACATTAATACCCATATAAAACAATAAGTTAGTACTAACGTCCTGGCCTGGCACGGGTCATGCTCTACACTCGTGGAGACGAATGCCCGGGCGCCAACACAACAGGAGCAACCGGACATTCGAAGTACTCAGGGCCGAACCGGCTGAAATAAAAAAAACAATGTCGAGGAAACATCGATGCGTATCGTTCCCCATCTCCTGGGCGCAGCCGTTGCTGTCGCTCTGATCAGCACCCCAGCTTTCGCCGCCGAACTGACCGGCACGCTGAAAAAGATCAAAGAGTCCGGCGTCATCACGCTTGGCCATCGCGACGCTTCCATTCCGTTCTCCTACATCGCGGACGCTTCCGGCAAACCGGTCGGCTACTCCCACGACATTCAGCTGAAAGTCGTCGAAGCCCTGAAAAAAGACCTGGACATGCCCAACCTGCAGGTCAAGTACAACCTGGTCACCTCGCAAACCCGTATCCCCCTGGTACAGAACGGCACCGTGGACCTGGAATGCGGCTCCACCACCAACAACGTCGAGCGTCAGCAACAGGTTGACTTCTCCGTCGGCATCTTCGAGATCGGCACCCGCCTGCTCTCCAAGAAAGATTCCAAGTACAAGGATTTCGACGACCTGAAAGGCAAGAACGTCGTGACCACCGCCGGCACCACTTCCGAGCGCCTGCTCAAGGCCATGAACGCCGACAAGCAGATGGGCATGAACGTCATCTCCGCCAAAGACCACGGCGAATCCTTCCAGATGCTGGAATCGGGTCGTGCCGTCGCGTTCATGATGGACGACGCCCTGCTGGCTGGCGAAGCGGCCAAGGCCAAGAAAGCCGATGACTGGGCCGTCACCGGTACGCCACAGTCCTACGAAATCTACGGCTGCATGATGCGCAAAGGCGACGAGCCGTTCAAAAAGGCGGTGGACGACGCCATCAAGGCCACCTACGCGTCGGGCGAGATCAACAAGATCTACGACAAGTGGTTCACCCAGCCGATCCCACCGAAAAACCTGAACCTGAACTTCCCGATGAGCGACGAGCTCAAGGCACTGATCGCCAATCCGACCGACAAAGCGGCTGACGACAAGAAGTCCTGATTTTTCTGACTAACCTTATCTCCTGAAGGGGCCCGGCCCTTTCAGGGGATGGTCACTCCCAGCTGACAATAAGGAAACACTCGAACCGGTGGCTGTCGAGCCGGTCGCGTGTGCCTGGCCTTCAAGGCCGGGCGGGAACGGAGCTTCCCCAGACGGGCATCTGTACATCGAACGATCTGAGGGGAGACCCTAATGAATTACAACTGGGACTGGGGCGTATTCTTCAAGTCCACCGGTGTGGGCAGCGAGACCTATCTCGACTGGTACATCGCCGGCCTGGGCTGGACCATCGCCATCGCCGTCGTGGCCTGGATCATCGCCCTGCTGCTGGGCTCGATCCTGGGCGTGATGCGCACCGTGCCGAACCGGCTGGTGTCGGGTATTGCCACCTGCTACGTGGAGCTTTTCCGTAACGTGCCCTTGCTGGTGCAGCTGTTCATCTGGTACTTCCTGGTGCCCGACCTGCTGCCCGCCGATATCCAGGAATGGTACAAGCAGGACCTGAACCCGACCACCTCGGCCTACCTGAGCGTCGTCGTGTGCCTGGGCCTGTTCACCGCCGCCCGGGTCTGCGAGCAAGTGCGCACCGGTATCCAGGCGCTGCCACGCGGCCAGGAATCCGCGGCCCGGGCCATGGGCTTCAAGCTGCCGCAGATCTACTGGAACGTGCTGCTGCCACAGGCCTACCGGATCATCATTCCGCCGCTCACCTCGGAATTCCTCAACGTCTTCAAGAACTCCTCCGTGGCCTCGCTGATCGGCCTGATGGAACTGCTCGCGCAGACCAAGCAGACCGCCGAGTTCTCCGCCAACCTGTTCGAAGCCTTCACCCTGGCGACACTGATCTACTTCACCCTGAACATGAGCCTGATGTTGCTCATGCGCATGGTCGAAAAGAAAGTCGCGGTGCCCGGCCTCATCTCCGTGGGGGGTAAATAATGGAATTCGATTTCAGTGGTGTCGTCCCGGCCATTCCCGGCCTGTGGAACGGCATGGTAATGACCCTCAAGCTGATGGTCCTCGGCGTGGTCGGCGGCATCGTCCTGGGCACGATCCTGGCGTTGATGCGCTTGTCCCACAACAAGTTGCTGTCCAACATCGCCGGCGCCTACGTCAACTACTTCCGCTCGATCCCGCTGCTGCTGGTAATCACCTGGTTCTACCTGGCGGTGCCGTTCGTGCTGCGCTGGATCACCGGCGAAGACACGCCAATCGGGGCGTTCGGCTCTTGCGTCGTGGCGTTCATGATGTTCGAAGCCGCGTACTTCTGCGAAATCGTACGGGCCGGCGTGCAGTCGATCCCCAAGGGCCAGATGGGCGCCGCCCAGGCGCTGGGAATGAATTATGGCCAGACCATGCGCCTGATCATCCTGCCCCAGGCGTTTCGCAAGATGACCCCGTTGTTGCTGCAACAGAGCATCATCCTGTTTCAGGACACCTCGCTGGTGTACACCGTCGGCCTGGTGGACTTCCTCAATGCTTCGCGGGCCAATGGCGACATCATCGGCCGCTCCAATGAGTTCCTGATCGTCGCAGGTCTCGTGTACTTCACAATCAGCTTTGCCGCCTCGCTGCTGGTCAAGCGTCTGCAAAAAAGGTTCGCCGTATGATCTCTATCAAGAACATCAACAAGTGGTATGGGGACTTCCAGGTACTGACCAATTGCAGCACCGAGGTCAGCAAAGGTGAGGTGGTGGTGGTATGCGGGCCGTCGGGTTCGGGCAAGTCCACCCTGATCAAGTGCGTGAACGCCCTGGAGCCGTTCCAGAAAGGCGACATCGTCGTCGACGGCACGTCCATCGCCGACCCGAAGACCAACCTGCCAAAACTGCGTTCGCGGGTGGGCATGGTGTTCCAGCACTTCGAACTGTTCCCGCACCTGACCATCACCGAGAACCTGACCATCGCGCAGATCAAGGTGCTGGGTCGCAGCAAGGAAGAAGCCACCAAGAAAGGCTTGCAGTTGCTCGATCGGGTCGGCCTCTCCGCGCACGCCCACAAGCATCCGGGACAGCTCTCCGGCGGCCAGCAACAGCGCGTGGCGATTGCTCGTGCGCTGGCGATGGACCCAGTGGTCATGCTGTTTGACGAACCAACGTCGGCCCTCGACCCGGAAATGGTCAACGAAGTGCTCGACGTGATGGTGCAACTGGCCCACGAAGGCATGACCATGATGTGCGTGACCCACGAAATGGGCTTCGCCCGTAAAGTGGCGAACCGGGTGATCTTCATGGACCAGGGCCAGATCATCGAAGACTGCCCGAAGGAGGAGTTCTTCGGCGACATCAGCGCCCGCTCCGAACGTGCGCAGCACTTCCTTGAGAAAATCCTGCAGCACTAAAAGCTCCACCCTTCTCTGTGGGAGCGGGCTTGCTCGCGAATAGGGCAGCACATTCAACCTCATGTGGCTGACACACCGATTTCGCGAGCAAGCCCGCTCCCACATAGGGGTTGGAGTTGGCTTGTAGATTTGTGTTGTGGTTGACCCAAGGCTTCTGTGATGAAATGCGACCCCACCCTCTATCGCGCGACGCCGCCATCACTTGCCGTGAAACCCCGTCTGATCCGCCATCTGTTCCTGCCGCCGTTGATCATCGCGCTGACGATCGGCCTGGGTTACCTTGGTTTCTGGATCAGCGAGCACTATGGCATTCGCGGTCTCGCCGAAAATGGCGAGCGCCAGTTGGAGTTGCATGCCCGCGCCGTCGAGAGCGAGATCAGCAAGTACACCTACCTGCCCAGCCTGCTGGAGCTTGAATCCAGCGTCTCGCAACTGCTCGACGACCCGACACCGGAACATCGCAAGACCGTCAATGAATACCTCGAAGGCCTGAACCGCCGCAGCCTCAGCCGGGCCATCTACGTGATGGACACCACCGGGCGGGTCATGGCCACCAGCAACTGGCGCGACGTCGACAGCTACCTGGGTGAAGACCTGTCCTTCCGCGCCTACTTCCAGAACGCCGTTCGCGGCCAGCCGGGACGCTTCTACGGCATCGGCAGCACCAATGGCGAACCAGGCTATTACCTGGCCCATGGTCTCGAACAACAGGGCAAGATCATCGGCGTGGCCGTGGTCAAGGTACGGCTCGAAGCCATGGAGGAGCGCTGGCAACGGGCGCGCCTGGAGGCTTTCGTCAGCGACGAGAACGGCATCATCATCCTCTCCAGCGATCCGGCACGACGGCTCAAATCCGTGCGTCCGCTGAGTGACGACACCAAGGAACGCCTGGCACGCAGTCTGCAGTATTACTGGTTCCCGCTGAACGAACTGATCCCCCTGGCCCGGGAGCGGCTGACCGAAGGCATGGAGAAACTGACCTTCCCGGCCAACACCGAAGTGGCCGCCGAGAAGCAGGCCATCAGTTACCTTTCGCAGACCCGTCCCCTGAACGACACACCGTGGAATTTCACCCTGCTGACGCCCCTTGAAGACTTGCGTCGCCAGTCAATCAACCAGGGCATCCTGGTGGCCGTGGCCTTCGCCCTGGTGGCGTTCCTGTTGATTGCCTGGAACGAACGGCGCAAGGTCATCGCCACCCGCCTCGCCGCCCGTGAAGCCCTGCAGGAAGCCAACAGCCAGCTCGAGCGTCGGATTACCGAACGCACCACCGACCTGCGGGCCAGCAACGATCGGCTCAAGAGCCAGATCCGCGAACGCCGGCAGGCTGAAGAAACATTGCGCCGGGCCCAGGACGAACTGGTGCAGGCCGGCAAACTGGCGGCCATCGGGCAGATGTCCACCAGCATCGCTCACGAGCTCAACCAGCCGTTGGCCGCCCTGCGCACCTTGTCCGGCAACACCGTGCGCTTCCTGGAGCGCGGCCAGTTGGATACAGCCAGCGCCAACCTGAAGACCATCAACGAACTGATCGATCGCATGGGCCGGATTACCGCCAGCCTGCGTTCCTTCGCCCGGCGCGGGGACGACAAGGGCCGGGCCAGCCTCGGCAAGGCCGTCGAGGCCGCCCTGCAGCTACTGGCCGGTCGCCTTGAAAACCAGGGTGTCCAGGTGCATGCCGGCTTCGATGACATCCAGGTGCAGATCGACCAGACGCGCCTGGAGCAGATCCTGGTGAACCTGATCGGCAACGCCCTCGACGCCATGCAGGACCGACCCGAGCCTCGGCTGTGGCTCGAAGGCCAGGCCCAGGATGGGAAATATCGCCTGCGGGTACGGGATAATGGCCACGGTATCGACCCGGAAACGCGCAAGCATCTGTTCGAACCCTTTTTCACCACCAAACCCGGCGAACAAGGCCTGGGGCTGGGGCTGACGCTCTCGGCGAGCCTGGCCGCCGCCGCTGGCGGGCACCTGGATGTCGAGCACCCGGAAGGCGGTGGCAGCACCTTTGTCCTCAGTTTACCGTTGGTAAGCCCTTTATCTGCCGAGCCGCTATGAACAACGACCTGAGCGTACTGATCGTCGAAGACGATCCCCATGTCCTGCTGGGCTGCCAGCAGGCCCTGGCCCTGGAAGACATTCCCTGTGACGGCGTGGGCAGCGCCGAAGAGGCCCTGGCGCGGGTCGGCGAAGACTTTGCCGGCATCGTCATCAGTGACATCCGCCTGCCGGGCATCGATGGCCTGGAACTGCTGACCCGCCTCAAGGAACGGGACCGCAGCCTGCCGGTGGTGCTGATCACCGGTCACGGCGACATCTCCATGGCAGTGGACGCCATGCAAAAAGGCGCCTACGACTTCATGGAGAAACCCTTCTCCCCCGAACGCCTGGTGGACGTCGCCCGCCGCGCCCTGGAAAAGCGCAGCCTGGCCCGAGAGGTGACTTCGCTGCGCCGGCAACTGGCCGAACGCGACTCCCTGGAAGGGCGGATCATCGGTCGCTCGCCGGCCATGCAGCACTTGCGGGAATTGATCGCCAACGTAGCCGATACTTCGGCCAACGTGCTGATCGAAGGCGAAACCGGTACCGGCAAGGAACTGGTCGCCCGCTGCCTGCATGACTTCAGCCGACGCAACGGCAAACAGTTCGTCGCGCTGAACTGTGGCGGCTTGCCGGAGAACCTGTTCGAAAGCGAGATCTTCGGCCACGAAGCCAATGCCTTCACCGGTGCAGGCAAGCGTCGGATCGGCAAGATCGAGCACGCCGACGGCGGCACGCTGTTTCTCGATGAAGTGGAAAGCATGCCCCTGCCCTTGCAGATCAAGCTGTTGCGCGTCCTGCAGGAGCGCACTCTCGAACGGCTGGGCTCGAACCAGAGCGTGGCCGTGGATTGCCGGGTGATCGCCGCGACCAAGTCCGACCTGGATGAACTGGGTCGGGCCGGACAGTTTCGCAGCGACCTGTATTACCGCCTCAACGTGGTGACCCTGGAACTGCCGCCGCTACGCGAACGGCGGGAAGACATCCTGCAACTGTTCGAGCATTTTCTTCAGCAATCATCCCTGCGCTTCGACCGTACGGCACCGGAGCTGGACAACCAGACCCTGTCCAATCTGATGAGCCACGACTGGCCAGGCAACGTGCGGGAGCTGCGCAACGTTGCCGAACGCTTCGCCCTCGGCTTGCCGGCCTTCAAAAAATCCGGGTCCAGCGGCGCCAGCCAGGGCCTGGCCTTCGCCGAAGCGGTGGAAGCCTTCGAACGCAACCTGTTGGTCGACGCCCTGCAACGCAGCGGTGGCAACCTGACCCAGGCCAGTCAGGAACTGGGGATGGCCAAAACCACGCTGTTCGACAAAGTCAAAAAATATGGCCTGAGCCACTGACCGGGGACGATGAAACTGTGGACCTGATTTTCAAGGCGGCGCTCGGCGCGGCGGTGGTGGTGATCCTGGCGATGCTCGCCAAGACCCGCAACTATTACATCGCCGGGCTGGTGCCGTTGTTCCCCACCTTTGCCCTGATTGCCCATTACATCGTCGGTAAGGGCCGCTCGGTGGAGGACCTGAAGACCACCATCGTGTTTGGCATGTGGTCGATCATTCCGTACTTCGTATATCTGGCGACGCTGTACATCATGGTCGACCGCATGCGCCTCGAGGCTTCACTGGCCGTGGCGGCCGTGGCATGGCTGATGGCGGCGACGGTACTGGTCAGTGTCTGGGTGAAGGTTCACGGCTGATCTGTAAAACCCTGTGGGAGCGGGCTTGCTCGCGAAAGCGGCGTGTCAGTCGACATTTACTTGGCTGACACACCGCCTTCGCGAGCAAGCCCGCTCCCACAGGGGCTCGCGATGGGGCCGGATCAGTAGCCGACGGTGAACCGCGCGCGTGAGAACTGCGGCGCTTCCACTTCATCGATCATTGCAATGGCGTAGTCGGCAAAGCTGATCCAGCTGCGCCCGCTGGCGTCGAACAACAGGTGCTCCTTGCCAAGCCGGAACTGGCCGGTGCGCCCGGTTTCGACGAACTCCGCCGAGGGCGAGAGGAAGGTCCAGTCCAGGTCCTGCTCCTTGCGCAGCACGTCCAGGAACAGCGCACCGGCGGTGGCTTCGGCGAGGTATTGCTCAGGAAAACCCTCGCTGTCGATCACCCGACTGTTGTCCGGCAGCAGCAACGAGCCGGCACCGCCCACCACCAGCAAGCGCTTGACCCCGGCAGCCTTGAGCGGAGCGATCACCTTGTCGGCCGGGACGGTGGCGAAGTGGGCGGCGCTGATGACCACGTCGTGGCCGGCGACCGCTGCGGTCAACGCTTCGCTGTCCAATACATCCAGTTGCTTGCTGGTCACCCCGGCCCTTTCCCCGATTTTCGCGGTGTTACGAGCGATGGCTGTCACGCTGTGACCGCGACGCAGGGCCTCTTCCATCAGTTGGCTGCCGGCACGACCGGTAGCACCGATGATTGCGATTTTGCTCATGGTGTTCTCCTGTGATTATCAATGTTTGAAAGCTTGCTTTTTGGCGAGGGGATTTATCCCTCGCCACAACCGGGTTACAGCCGGAAATCGGGCTTCACCACTTCATCTCCCCCTTGGCCACTTTGGCACTGAGCTCCAGAGAGCTGTCTTCACCCAGGCTCGGGAAGCGTTGCTTCATCGCGGCGATAAGGGCAGCGGAGTCTTTGGCGCGGGTGGTTTCTTCGTCGAAGGCCTGGATGTAGGCGGCGGTGAATTTGACCGACGTCAGCGAACGCTCGCTCTCGCCCAGGTAATGGCCCGGAATCACCATGCGCGGTTGCAACTTCTCAATGCCGGCCAGTATCGCCAGCCAGTCCTTATGGGATTGCGGCGTCTGGGTATCGGCCATCCAGACATGAATATTCTCGGCCACCACCACACCGCCGACTACGGCCTTGATCGATGGAATCCACAGAAAACTGCGGTCCGGTTGTGGACCGTCGAGGCCGACGACCTGCAAGCGCTGGCCTTCCAGCATCAGGCTGTCGCCCTTGAGTACCTGGGGCACGACCGCCTTGGCCGGTGCGTCGGCCTTCAGGATCGGCCCCCAGTATTGAAGCTTGCCGTCGACGGTCTGTTTGATGTGCTCGACGGTTGGCGCAGACGCCAGCACCTTGGCTTCCGGGAACGCGGCGGTCAGGGTTTCCAGGCCGAAATAGTAGTCCGGGTCGCCATGGCTGATATAAATCGCGGTCAATCGCTTGCCGCTGGCACGGATTTTCTGCGCCACCTGCTCAGCCTGGGATTTGCCGAATTGGGCATCCACCAGAATCGCCTCCTTTGCGCCGCTGACCAGTACCGAGGTCACTGGGAACACCGCTGCCTCGCCAGGATTGTAGACGTCGAGGGTAAGGTCGGCGGCCCAGGCGTGGGCCGCGAAGACCAAGCCGGCAGTCGCCAGCAACAGGCGCTTGAGTGAGGTGCTTGCGGTCATGCTGTGCTCCGTTGTCGATTGGCCCGAAGGCAATGAAACGGAGCTTAGTCACCTGATTCGCTCCAAAAAATGCGATGCTACGACATAGTTTGTTTCTGAAATCGGGCAAATCATGGATCGTCTACAAGCAATGCGGGTGTTTATCACCGTGGTGGACCTGGGCAGCCAATCGGCGGCGGCCGATTATCTGGAGCTGTCGCGGCCGGTAGTGTCGCGGTATCTGGCGGAACTGGAGGATTGGGTCGGTGCCCGGCTGATGCACCGAACCACCCGCAAGCTGAGCCTGACGGCCGCCGGCATCGAAACATTGCCACGCTGCCGGCAAATGCTGGAACTGTCCAGCGACATGCAGGCGGCCGTCAGTGCACCGGACGACGCCCCACGGGGCATGTTGCGCATCAGTTCCAGCACCTCGTTCGGCCAGGCCCAGTTGGCAACGGCCATCACCGAGTATGTCACCCGTTATCCGGGAGTGAGCGTCGACCTGCAAATGCTCGATCGCATCGTGAACCTGGTAGATGAGCGCATCGACCTGGCGATCCGCATGAGCTACGACCTGGACCCCAGCCTGATCGCCAGGCGCCTCACCGTCTGCCGCTCGGTGATCTGTGCCTCGCCCAGCTATCTGCGCGAACACCCGGTACCGCAACGGGTCGAGGACCTGAGCCGGCACAATTGCCTGACCCATTCCTACGTGGGCAAGAGCCTCTGGCATTTCGAGCAGGACGGCGAGCAGGTCGCGGTGCCGGTGCAGGGCAATATCAGCGGCAACGACGCCAGTACCCTGCTGCGAGCGACCATCGCCGGGGCCGGCGTGGCAATGCTGCCCAGCTACCAGGCCGGCGCCCACATCAAGAGCGGTGAGCTGGTTCGCCTGCTGGCCCACGCCGAACCCCGGCAGATGAACATGTACGCGGTGTACGCATCACGCCGACACATGCCGTCGGCACTGCGCAGCCTGGTGGATTTCCTGGTGGTGAGATTTCCCGAGACGCCGGAGTGGGATATCGGCTTGTAAGCTCCCACAGGGGTACCCAGTGGAGGTCAAGAATAGCGCCAGGATTCCACCAACAGCCCGCCCCAAGGCATACTTGCCACCCTCCGCATTCCAGAACCCGAAACCGCCCCATGCGTATCCACGTCAGTTTCATCGACCGCGTTGGCATCACCCAGGAAGTCCTGGCATTGCTGGGTGGTCGCAATCTCAATCTGGATGCGGTGGAGATGGTACCGCCCAACGTCTACATCGACGCCCCGACCCTCAGCCCACAGGTGCTGGACGAGCTGCGCGAGGCGCTGTTCAGCGTGCGCGGGGTACAATCGGTCACCGTGGTGGACATCCTGCCGGGCCAGCGTCGGCATCTGCAGCTCGATGCGTTGCTGGCGGCCATGACCGACCCGGTGCTGGCCCTCGACAGCTCCGGCAACGTGTTGCTGGCCAACCCTGCGCTGATTGCCCTGTACGGTCGCGAACCGGCCGGCGAAAGCGTAGCCGGGCTGTTCGGGGACGAGGCGCTGTTGGACACCCTGGTGGAGAATGGCTTTCGCTTGCCGCTGCGAGAAATCACCCTCAATGGCCAGACCTGGTTGCTGGACGCCATGCCCATCACCGACGCCGGCGCGTTGCTCACGCTGTACCAGCCGAACCGCATCGGCGAACGCTTGTCGGCGCTGCACCACGACCATGCCGAAGGTTTTGATGCGCTGCTTGGCGACTCCCCGGCGATCCGCTCCCTCAAGGCCAGGGCGAAAAGGGTTGCCGCGCTGGATGCTCCGCTGCTGATCCAAGGAGAAACCGGCACCGGCAAAGAGCTGGTAGCCCGGGCCTGCCATGCCATCAGTGCGCGGCACGGTGCACCGTTCCTGGCCCTGAACTGCGCCGCGCTGCCGGAGAACCTGGCCGAAAGCGAACTGTTCGGTTACGCCCCCGGCGCCTTTACCGGTGCACAACGGGGCGGTAAACCGGGGCTGATGGAACTGGCGAACCAGGGTACGGTGTTCCTGGATGAAATCGGCGAAATGTCGCCGTACCTGCAAGCCAAGCTGCTGCGCTTCCTCAACGACGGCAGCTTCCGCCGGGTCGGCGGCGACCGGGAAATCAAGGTCAACGTGCGGATTCTCAGCGCGACCCATCGCAACCTGGAGAAAATGGTCAACGAGGGTTCGTTCCGCGAAGACCTGTTCTATCGCCTGAACGTGCTCAACGTCGAGGTCCCGCCACTGCGTGAGCGCGGCCAGGACATCCTCCTGCTGGCCCGGCATTTCATGCAACAGGCCTGCGCCCAGATCCAGCGCCCGGTCTGTCGCCTCGCCCCCGGCACCTATCCGGCGTTGCTGGGCAACCGCTGGCCCGGCAACGTGCGACAACTGCAAAACGTGATCTTCCGTGCCGCGGCCATCTGCGAGAGCAGCCTGGTGGACATCGGCGATCTGGACATCGCCGGCACCTCCGTCGCGCGACAAGGCGATGTGGACGTCGAAAGCCTGGAACAGGCCGTGGAAACCTTCGAAAAACATCTGCTCGAAAGCCTCTACGTCAACTACCCCTCCACCCGTCAACTCGCCAGCCGCCTGCAAACCTCCCACACAGCGATTGCTCATCGGCTGCGCAAGTATGGGATTCCCAACAAGCCGTAGCCGCATCACCTTCCACTGTGGGAGCGGGCTTGCTCGCGAATGCGGTTGCCAGTCGATATGTGATTACCTGACACACCGCATTCGCGAGCAAGCCCGCTCCCACAGGGACGGTGCGCGCCTGAACCCATACAAAAACGACCTCTATCTGTACTGAAAGCGCTACAGTGGAACGTTATCGCTACAGCCTACGGTAAGCTGCGCCGGATAAGGCTTTGATCCCGCAATCATTTTCTCCAAGCGCGCTGCTGTAGCGATTTCACTACAGCTGCGGTTGCCCGAGTCGCACCCAATTCAACTAAGTCATTGATTTGTAAGCAATTATCAACATTGGCCGCATTCTTGCTATGGGTATTTACATATGGCCGGGCCAAGCCCCCGCGCCTTTCTTCGCGTCCACCAGACGAATCTGGCCCCAGGAGTTCCCATGAGCGAGTTGCGTTTCACTGAAGATCACGAATGGCTGCGCGCCGAAGCCGATGGCAGCGTCACAGTCGGCATCACCGCGTTTGCACAGAACGCTTTGGGCGATGTGGTCTATGTTCAGTTACCGGAACTGAAAACCTACGCCAAGGGTGACGAAGCCTCTACCGTGGAATCGGTGAAGGCCGCCAGCGGTGTCTACATGCCGCTGAACGGTGACGTGCTGGAAGTCAACCCGGCCCTGGAAAGCAATCCTGAACTGGTCAACGAAGATCCGCTGGGCGAAGGCTGGTTTTTCCGTTTCAAGCCAGCCAATGCCGCTGAAGTTGGCCAACTGCTGGATCAGGACGCCTATGACCGCCTGATCAAAGCCAACGCCGAAGCCTGAGGAGCGCCACATGACCGTTAATCTGGGCACCGCCAACGAATTCATCGCCCGTCATATCGGCCCACGGGCCAGCGACGAGCAAGCCATGCTCGAGCGCCTGGGCTACGACTCCCTGGAAGCCCTGAGCGCCAGCGTCATCCCTGAGAGCATCAAGGGAACCAGCGTGCTGGAGATGGGGGACGGTCAGAGCGAAGCCGATGCACTGGCCTCGATCAAGGCCATCGCCGCCAAGAACAAACTGTTCAAGACCTACATCGGCCAGGGCTACTACAACTGCCACACGCCGGCCCCGATTCTGCGTAACCTGCTGGAAAACCCAGCCTGGTACACCGCCTACACGCCGTACCAACCGGAAATTTCCCAGGGTCGTCTCGAAGCGCTGCTGAACTTCCAGACCCTGATCAGCGACCTCACCGGCCTGCCGATCGCTAACGCTTCTTTGCTCGACGAAGCCACCGCCGCCGCCGAAGCCATGACCTTCTGCAAGCGCCTGAGCAAGAACAAGGGCAGCAATGCCTTCTTCGCCTCCGTGCACAGCCACCCGCAAACCCTCGACGTGCTGCGCACCCGTGCCGAGCCCCTGGGCATCGACGTGGTGGTGGGCGATGAGCGCGAACTGAGCAACGTCAGCAACTTCTTCGGCGCGCTGCTGCAGTACCCGGCCAGCAACGGCGACCTGTTCGACTACCGCGAACTGACCGAACGCTTCCACGCCGCCAACGCCTTGGTGGCCGTTGCCGCGGACCTGCTGGCCCTGACCCTGCTGACCCCGCCGGGTGAATTCGGTGCCGACGTGGCCATCGGCAGCGCCCAGCGCTTCGGCGTGCCGCTGGGCTTCGGCGGCCCACACGCGGCGTACTTCTCCACCAAGGATGCCTTCAAGCGCGACATGCCGGGCCGCCTGGTCGGTGTTTCCGTGGACCGTTTCGGCAAGCCGGCCCTGCGCCTGGCGATGCAGACCCGCGAGCAACACATCCGTCGCGAGAAAGCCACGAGCAACATCTGCACCGCCCAGGTGTTGCTGGCCAACATCGCCAGCATGTACGCCGTGTACCACGGCCCCAAGGGCCTGGTGCAAATTGCCAATCGCATCCATCACCTGACCGCGATCCTCGCCAAGGGCCTGGGCGCGCTGGGCCTGAGCGTCGAGCAAGAGAGCTTCTTCGACACCCTGACCCTGCACACCGGCGCGCAAACCTCCGCCCTGCACGACGAGGCCCGCGCCCAACGCATCAACCTGCGTGTGGTGGACGCGGAACGCCTGGGTCTGTCCCTGGACGAAACCACCTGCCAGGCCGACATCGAAACCCTGTGGGCGCTGCTGGCCGGCGGCAAGGCCCTGCCAGACTTCACCGCACTGGCCGCCACCGTACAAAGCCGCATCCCGGCCGAGCTGGTGCGCCAATCGGCGATCCTCAGCCACCCGGTGTTCAACCGCTATCACTCCGAAACCGAGCTGATGCGCTACCTGCGCAAGCTTGCCGACAAGGACCTGGCCCTGGATCGCACCATGATCCCGCTGGGTTCCTGCACCATGAAACTCAACGCCGCCAGCGAAATGATCCCGGTGACCTGGGCCGAATTCGGCGCCCTGCACCCATTCGCCCCGGCTGAGCAGAGCGCCGGTTACCAGCAGTTGACCGATGAACTGGAAGCCATGCTTTGCGCTGCCACCGGCTACGACGCGGTGTCGCTGCAACCCAACGCTGGTTCCCAGGGTGAATACGCCGGCCTGCTGGCGATCCGCGCCTATCACCAGAGCCGTGGCGAAGACCGTCGCGACATCTGCCTGATCCCTTCGTCGGCCCACGGCACCAACCCGGCCACCGCCAACATGGCCGGCATGCGCGTGGTGGTCACCGCCTGCGATGCCCGTGGCAACGTCGACATCGAAGACCTGCGGGCCAAGGCCATCGAGCACCGCGAACACCTCGCTGCGCTGATGATCACCTATCCGTCCACCCACGGTGTGTTCGAGGAAGGCATCCGCGAAATCTGCGGCATCATCCATGACAACGGCGGCCAGGTGTACATCGACGGCGCCAACATGAACGCCATGGTCGGCCTCTGTGCGCCAGGCAAGTTCGGCGGAGACGTGTCGCACCTGAACCTGCACAAGACCTTCTGCATTCCCCACGGCGGTGGCGGCCCGGGCGTCGGCCCGATTGGCGTCAAGTCGCACCTGGCGCCGTTCCTGCCGGGCCATGCCAACATGGCGCGCAAGGAAGGCGCGGTGTGTGCGGCGCCGTTCGGCAGCGCGAGCATCCTGCCGATCACCTGGATGTACATCCGCATGATGGGTGGCGCCGGCCTCAAGCGTGCTTCGCAACTGGCGATCCTCAATGCCAACTACATCGCCCGTCGCCTGGAAGAGCATTATCCGGTGCTCTACACCGGCAGCAACGGCCTGGTGGCCCACGAGTGCATCCTCGACCTGCGCCCGCTCAAGGACAGCAGCGGCATCAGCGTCGATGACGTGGCCAAGCGCCTGATCGACTTCGGTTTCCATGCCCCGACCATGTCGTTCCCAGTGGCCGGCACGCTGATGATCGAGCCGACCGAAAGCGAATCCAAAGAAGAACTGGACCGCTTCTGCGACGCCATGATCTGCATCCGCGAAGAAATCCGCGCAGTGGAAAACGGCAGCCTGGACAAGGACGACAACCCGCTGAAAAACGCTCCGCACACCGCGGCGGAAATCGTCGGTGAGTGGACCCACTCCTACAGCCGCGAACAGGCCGTTTACCCGGTCGCGTCGTTGATCGAAGGCAAGTACTGGCCGCCAGTGGGCCGGGTCGACAACGTGTTCGGCGATCGCAACCTGGTCTGCGCCTGCCCGTCGATCGAAAGCTACGCTTAAAGAAGCAGCGGCAAGTGACGAGCCGCAAGCTGCAAGTTAGACCCCACTCTGCTTTTAACTTGCAGCTTGTAGCTTGAAGCTCCTAGCTGCTCCCCCAAGGAGCCTCCTATGTCGTTAAGCGTGTTCGACCTGTTCAAGATCGGTATCGGCCCCTCCAGCTCCCATACGGTCGGCCCGATGCGTGCCGCCGCCCGCTTCGTCGAAGGGCTGCGTCGTGATGACCTGCTCGAGAGCATTACCAGCGTCAAGGTCGAGCTCTACGGCTCTCTCGGTGCCACCGGCAAGGGCCATGGCAGCGACAAGGCTGTGCTGCTGGGCCTGGAAGGCGAACACCCGGATACCGTGGACACCGAAACGGTGACCGCCCGCCTGCAGGCGATCCGCAGCAACGGTCGCTTGAACCTGCTGGGCCAACACCCCATCGAATTCAACGAAAAACTGCACCTGGCGATGATTCGCAAGCCGCTGCCCTTCCATCCAAATGGCATGATCTTCCGCGCCTTCGATGGTGCGGGCCTGCAAGTGCGCAGTCGCGAGTACTACTCGGTGGGCGGCGGTTTCGTCGTCGATGAAGACGCCGCCGGTGCCGACCGTATCGTCGAAGACGCCACGGTCCTGACCTTCCCGTTCAAAAGCGCGAAGGATCTGCTGGGCCATTGCAGTACCTATGGCCTGTCCATCAGCCAGGTGATGCTGACCAACGAAAGCGCCTGGCGCCCCGAAGCCGAAACCCGCGCCGGCCTGCTGAAGATCTGGCAAGTGATGCAGGATTGCGTGGCAGCCGGATGCCGCAACGAAGGCATCCTGCCGGGCGGGCTGAAGGTCAAGCGACGAGCAGCGGCGCTGCACCGTCAGCTGTGCAAGAACCCTGAAGCGTCGCTGCGCGACCCCTTGTCGGTGCTGGACTGGGTCAACCTGTATGCCCTGGCCGTCAACGAAGAGAACGCCTTTGGCGGGCGCGTCGTCACCGCCCCTACCAACGGCGCGGCGGGGATCATCCCGGCCGTGCTGCATTACTACATGCGCTTCATCCCCGGGGCCAACGAGGACGGCGTGGTGCGGTTCCTGCTGACCGCCGCCGCCATTGGCATCCTGTACAAGGAAAATGCCTCCATTTCCGGTGCCGAGGTCGGTTGTCAGGGTGAAGTCGGCGTCGCCTGTTCCATGGCCGCCGGTGCCTTGTGCGAAGTCCTGGGCGGTACGGTGCAGCAAGTGGAAAACGCCGCCGAAATCGGCATGGAACACAACCTCGGCCTGACCTGCGATCCGATCGGCGGCCTGGTGCAGGTGCCCTGCATCGAACGCAACGCCATGGGCTCGGTGAAAGCCATCAATGCGGTGCGCATGGCCATGCGCGGCGACGGGCATCACTTCGTGTCCCTCGACAAAGTCATCCGCACCATGCGCCAGACCGGCGCCGACATGAAAAGCAAATACAAGGAGACCGCCCGCGGCGGTCTGGCGGTCAACATCATCGAATGCTGATGCGCGCCTCTCTCTTCATTTTTCCCGGAGCTGATATGTCCACCGAACAACTGCTGAAGACCCCGCTACATTCCCTGCACCTGGAACTCGGCGCCCGCATGGTGCCGTTCGCCGGCTACGACATGCCGGTGCAGTACCCATTGGGGGTCATGAAAGAACATCAGCACACCCGTGAACAGGCCGGGCTGTTCGACGTGTCCCACATGGGCCAGATCCGCCTGACCGGCGCGGGCGCCGCCCAGGCCCTGGAAACCCTGGTACCGGTGGACATCATCGATCTGCCAGTGGGCATGCAGCGCTACGCCATGTTCACCAACGCCAATGGCGGCATTCTCGACGACCTGATGGTCGCCAACCTGGGCAACGACGAACTGTTCCTGGTGGTCAACGCGGCGTGCAAGGATCAGGACCTGGCCCATTTGCGCACTCACATCGGCAGCCAGTGCGACATCGAGCCACTGTTCGAGGCCCGCGCCCTGCTCGCCCTGCAAGGCCCGGCGGCCGTTACCGTGCTGGCTCGTCTGGCACCGGACGTGGCGAAAATGACCTTCATGCAGTTCCAGCGCGTTACGCTGCTGGGCGTGGACTGCTTTGTCAGCCGTTCGGGCTACACCGGTGAAGACGGTTTCGAAATCTCCGTGCCCGCTGCCAATGCGGAAAAACTTGCCCGCGCCCTGCTGGCGGAACCGGAAGTCGCCGCCATCGGCCTCGGTGCCCGTGACTCCCTGCGCCTGGAAGCCGGCCTGTGCCTCTACGGCCACGACATGAACACCGAGACGACGCCGGTCGAAGCCAGCCTGCTGTGGGCCATCTCCAAGGTCCGTCGTGCCGACGGTGCCCGCGCAGGTGGCTTCCCGGGCGCTGAAACCGTGTTCGCCCAGCAACACAATGGTGTGAGCCGTAAACGCGTCGGCTTGCTGCCCCAGGAACGCACACCGGTGCGCGAAGGCGCGGAAATCGTCAACGAGGCCGGTGAGATCATCGGTACGGTGTGCAGCGGCGGCTTCGGTCCGACCCTGGGCGGTCCCTTGGCGATGGGTTATCTGGACGCTGCCTATACCGCCCTGGAAACACCAGTCTGGGCCATCGTCCGTGGGAAAAAGGTGCCTTTGCTTGTAAGCAAAATGCCATTCGTTGCACAACGCTACTACCGTGGCTGATTGACTGTTTCTATAAGTAACGCGATTGCGTTATACGTGCACTAATGTGTAACGCAACCGCCATAAAAAGGTGCATTTATTTCCTATTCAACGGTGTTTATATCGTTGGCAAACAATTGAACTCGCCTATCGATTAAGCCCAGGCCAACGAAGCGCATAAATGGCGGCAAGCTGAGGAAAACCGGGCCCTTTAGAGGGGGTTGTTTTTTCATTCGTAGTTGGCGTAGAGTTTGGTCACTGTGTTTGCATGGGTCGCTTGGAATCGTGACCTGGGCAGTAGCCTATGAAGTTCGCTACATCCCGTTCGACGTCTCTTACTTTCCTGCAACCCAGCCCCAGTACTCTTTCCAGTGAAAGAGGCTGTCATCAATTTAAGCGTCAAAGGAAATAAGAAAATGGCTGAGCGTCAGAGCGGTACCGTCAAGTGGTTCAACGACGAAAAGGGTTTTGGTTTTATCACTCCTGAAAGCGGTCCGGATCTGTTCGTACATTTCCGTGCCATCCAGGGCAGCGGCTTCAAAAGCCTGAAGGAAGGCCAGAAGGTCACCTTCGTTGCCGTGCAAGGCCAGAAAGGCATGCAGGCTGACGAGGTTGTCGCCGAAGCCTAAGCTTTCGCGACCCCAAAAGCCCCTGATTGATATCAGGGGCTTTTTTATGGGCGTAAATCCGTAGAATGAGCTTCTTTTTGGTCCGAGGCCGTCATGCCGAAACACCTGCTCACCCCTCAGGGCGACTTCCCTCCCGTCGGCCTGGGTCGTCGCCTGGCGGCGATGTTCTATGACTTTCTGCTGTGCACGGCGTTGCTGATCGTCACCAGTGGCGTCTACAAGATGATCCAGATGGGAATCATCGGCGAAGAGAAAATGCGCGCCCTCACCGAGGCCGGCGCACTGGATGGCGACCCGTTGCTCTCCACCGTGCTGCTGTTCGTACTGTTCGGTTTCTTCGCCAAGTTCTGGACCCACAACGGCCAGACCCTAGGCATGCAGGTGTGGGGCGTCCGCGTACAGAACGCCGATGGCACGGCCATCAGCCTGTGGCAGGCGCTGTTGCGGTTCGTGGTGTCGATTGCCTCATGGCTGCCGGTGGGGCTGGGCTTTCTCTGGTCGTTGTTCGACAAACGCAAGCGCAGCTGGCATGACATCTACTCGGATACGCAATTGGTGCGGATTCCCAAGAAGACCAAGTGATTCACACGTCTCGTTCCCACGCTCTGCGTGGGAATGCAGCCAAGGACGCTCCGCGTCCCAAAGCCGAACGCGGAGCGTCCGTAGAGACATTCCCACGCGGAGCGTGGGAACGAACATCAGGGCTCAGGCATTCCCCGCCAGCTTCATCCGCGCCGCCTGGGTGAAGTCCAGCATGCGCTTGAGCGGGCGAATGGCCTGGGGGATCAACGCCGGGTCGACGAAGATCTCGTTAGTGCCTTCCTGCAGGCTCTTGAGGGTACGCTCCAGGGTATTCATCGCCATCCACGGGCAGTGCGCGCAACTGCGGCAGGCCGCGCCGTTGCCGGCAGTCGGGGCTTCGATGAAGACCTTGTCCGGGCACAGCTGCTGCATCTTGTAGAAGATGCCACGGTCAGTGGCAACGATCAGCGTCTTGTTCGGCAGGCTCTGGGCCGCGGCGATCAGTTGGCTGGTGGAGCCCACGGCGTCCGCCAGTTCGATCACCGAAGTCGGCGACTCCGGGTGCACCAGGATCGCGGCGTCCGGGTACAGGGCCTTCATGTCCTCCAATTGCTTGGACTTGAATTCCTCGTGGACGATGCAGGCGCCGTCCCAGAGCAGCATGTCGGCGCCGGTCTTGCGTTGGATATACGTGCCCAGGTGCTTGTCCGGGCCCCAGATGATCGTCTCGCCGTTGTCCATCAGGCTCTCGACGATTTCCAGCGCACAGCTGGACGTCACCACCCAATCGGCACGGGCCTTGACCGCCGCCGACGTGTTGGCATACACCACCACGGTACGCTCCGGATGCTGGTCGCAGAACGCCGAGAACTCGTCCACCGGGCAACCGAGGTCCAGAGAGCAGGTGGCTTCCAAGGTCGGCATCAACACGCGTTTTTCAGGATTGAGGATCTTGGCGGTCTCGCCCATGAACCGGACCCCGGCCACCACCACGGTCTTGGCCGGGTGGGCATTGCCGAAGCGGGCCATTTCCAGGGAGTCGGACACGCAGCCGCCGGTTTCCTCGGCCAGGGCTTGGATGATCGGGTCACAGTAGAAGTGCGCGACCAGCACCGCGTCCTGAGCCTTGAGCTCGGCGGCGATGGCGGCGCGGTACCAGGCTTCTTGCTCGGCACTCAGCGGCTTGGGCTGTTTGGCGTCGAGGTGAGCCTGGACCAGAAGACGTTCGGAAATTTGGGTCATGTTCGCAAGACCTGCAGGCGCATTTGCGCGAAAGTCGAGTATACACCCGGCTCCGGACCACTCGGGTACCGCCGGGAAAGTGGGTATCAATCAGGCACGGGACAACGTGAAGCCGGCAAGGCTACAGAATATCCTGCCGATGCAAAAGATCATTCTGATCAGTACCTGGCCGGCACGCTCCAACGCCATCAAACACTGCATCGCTGGCGAACGGAGGGGCGAACCAACCTGACTGAAATGTAATCACCCGCCCCGCTCGCCTATGTCATTTTTGCTTCACACCTGCACGGGGATTGCCCCCATGCACGTTGCGAATCGACGGATGGACTTTTATCGATGCAAACAAAAACTTCCCGGCGCACCTTCGTAAAGGGCCTGACCGCTGGCGGCATCCTGGGTGGTCTGGGCCTGTGGCGCCCCCCTGTCTGGGCGGTGACCGGCCCAGGCCAGCCCAATGTACTGAGCGGCACCGATTTCGACCTGTTCATCGGCGAAAGCCCGGTCAATTTCACTGGTCATCCCCGCATAGCCCAGACCATCAACGGCGGCATTCCCGGCCCACTGCTGCGCTGGCGCGAAGGCGACACGGTGACCCTTCGGGTGCGCAATCGCTTGAAAGACACCACATCCATCCATTGGCACGGCATTCTCCTGCCAGCCAACATGGACGGCGTGCCAGGGTTGAGCTTCAAGGGCATCGAACCCGATGGCCAGTACGTCTATCAATTCAAGGTCCGCCAGAACGGCACGTACTGGTACCACAGCCATTCCGGGTTCCAGGAGCAATCCGGGGTGTATGGCCCGCTGGTCATCGATGCCCGGGAACCCGAGCCCTTCCAGTACGAACGGGACTACGTGGTGATGCTCACCGATTGGACCGACGAAGACCCCGCCGACGTCATCCGCAAACTCAAGAAGCAGTCGGACTACTACAACTACAACAAACGCACCGTCGGCGACTTCATCGACGATGTCGCCAGCAAGGGCTGGGGCGCCACCGTGGCCGATCGCAAGATGTGGGCCGAGATGAAAATGAACCCCACCGACCTGGCGGACGTCAGTGGCACGACCTACACCTACCTGATGAACGGCCAGGCGCCGGACATGAACTGGACCGGCCTGTTCAAGCCCGGCGAGCGGATTCGCCTGCGCTTTATCAACGGTTCGTCCATGACCTACTTCGACGTGAGCATCCCCGGCCTGAAAATGACCGTGGTCGCCTCCGATGGCCAATACGTCAATCCGGTGTCCGTCGACGAGTTCCGGATCGCCGTGGCCGAAACCTACGACGTCATCATCGAGCCCACCGAGCAGGCCTACACCTTGTTCGCCCAGTCGATGGACCGCACCGGGTATGCCCGTGGCACCCTGGCGACCCACGCCGGACTCTCGGCCCCGGTCCCACCGCTGGACCCGCGACCACTGGTGACCATGGACGACATGGGCATGGGCGGCATGGATCATGGATCGATGCAGGGCATGGATCACAGCAAGATGCCCGCAATGGATCACGCTGCCATGCAGGACATGCAGGGCATGGATCAAGGCGAAATGTCGACCATGGATCAGGGTGACATGCCGATGATGAACCACGGCGCCATGCCCGGCATGGGCAACATGCCGTCCCATCCGGCATCGGAGCAAGGCAACCCACTGGTGGACATGCAGGCCATGAGCGTCAAGCCCAAGCTCGACGACCCGGGCATGGGCCTGCGCAACAATGGTCGCAAGGTGCTGACCTATGCGGACCTGCGCAGCAGCTTCCCAGACCCGGACGGCCGCGAACCGGGTCGCACCATCGAATTGCACCTGACCGGACACATGGAAAAATTCGTCTGGTCATTCAACGGCGTGAAGTTCTCCGACGCCGAGCCGTTGCTGTTCAAGTACGGCGAACGGCTGCGCATCGTGCTGATCAACGACACCATGATGACTCACCCCATCCATCTGCACGGCATGTGGAGCGACCTGGAAGACGAAAACGGTCAGTTCATGGTGCGCAAGCACACCCTCGACGTGCCGCCCGGTTCCAGGCGCAGCTACCGGGTCACCGCCGATGCCCTCGGACGCTGGGCGTATCACTGTCACCTGCTCTTCCATATGGAAATGGGCATGTTCCGTGAAATCCGGGTACAGGAATGAGGAGCCGAACCATGACCCGCCACATTCAATCCCCCCTCCTGTCGATGATGGTCATGGCCGGCCTGGCACAAGGCATCGCCGCGCCCGCCTGGGCAGCCGGCAACGCTATGCCAGGCATGGATCACAGCCAGATGCAGGGCATGGACCACGGCCAGATGCAAGGCATGGATTCAATGCAGGACATGCAGTCGATGGAGCCGCCCAGGACCACCAGCCGCACGCCGATCCCCGAACTGACCGCCGCCGATCGCGCAGCGGTCTATGAGGACCACGGCGGCCATAGGATGAATGACAGCGCGCTCAACTCATTCTTCCTGGTCAATCAATTGGAATGGCAAGGCGCCGACGAAGGCAACGCACTGAGTTGGGACGCCTCCGGCTGGATCGGCGGCGACATCGATCGGTTGTGGCTGCGCACCGAAGGCGAACGCACCAACGGCAAGACTGAAGAAGCCGAACTCCAGGCCCTTTGGGGTCACGCCATCAGCCCCTGGTGGGAGGTAGTGGCCGGCGTGCGCCAGGACTTCAAGCCGGACGAGCCACAAACCTGGGCTGCCTTGGGCATCCAGGGCATGGCGCTGTACAACTTCGAAACCCAAGCCACGGCCTATCTCGGCGAGAACGGCCAGAGCGCCATGCGCCTGGAAGGCGACTACGACATCCTGTTGACCAACCGCCTGATCCTGCAACCCACTGCCGAAGCCAATTTCCATGGCAAGAACGATCCGGCACGCGCGGTGGGTTCAGGGTTATCGAACACCGAACTGGGCCTGCGGCTTCGTTATGAAATCCGTCGCGAATTCGCCCCTTACATCGGCGTCACCTGGAACCGCACCCATGGCAACACCGCCGACTACGCCCGCGAAGAAGGCGATGACCGTAGCGAGGCACGCCTGGTCCTGGGCGTGCGCATGTGGTTCTGACGGATTGAGCCCCTTCATTTCCCAAAAAACTAGAAAACCGTTGTAGGAGTCCTTGCATGTCATTCATCAAAAACACTGTGATCACCGTCGCGTTGTCCACCGGGCTGCTGAGCAGCGGCCTGACCCAGGCACACCCCAAGCTGCTGTCCACCACCCCTGCCGAAGGCTCGCAGGGATCGGCACCGGAGAAAATCGAGCTGCACTTTTCCGAGAACCTGATGATCAAGTTCTCCGGCGCCAAGCTGCTGATGACCGAGATGCCCGGCATGTCGGCCCATTCGCCGATGCCTATGCCGGCCAAGGTATCGGGCAGCGAAGACCCCAAGACCATGGTCATCGTCCCGAATACCCCGCTCATGTCGGGCACCTATCAGGTCCAATGGCGCGCGGTATCGTCCGATACTCACCCGATCACCGGCAACGTCACATTCAAGGTGAAGTGAGTTGAGCGACTCGATCGACATAGCGCTGATCAACATCGCTCTACGCCTGGCCCTCTATCTGGATCTGATGTTGCTGTTCGGCCTGGCGGTTTTCGGCCTTTATGGTCTGCGGGGCCAGGAACGAAGGTCGGGTGAAGTGTTGCCTTTCGCATGGCTGCTGGCGAGCACGGCCATCATCGGCGTGCTGCTGTCCATCGCTGGCATGCTGTGCATGGTCTGGGCCATGAGCGGCGTGACGGATTGGACCGAGTTGCGACCGCACCTTGAGATGATGGTATTGGAGACTGACGTGGGGTCGAGCTGGAGTCTGCGGATCCTGGCATTGATGCTGACCGTTGTCGCCGCGACGCAAAGCAGACACAGACCGACCGCCAGCCTGTGGCTGGGCACGCTGGCCGCAGGCGTGGCCCTTGCGACACTGGCGTGGGCCGGCCATGGCGCCATGGACGAAGGCGAACGACGGAGCTGGCACTTCATCACTGACTTTTTGCACCTGTGGGCGGCGGGTGCCTGGGTCGGCGCGTTGGCAGCGTTTGTACTGCTGCTTCGCCAGGCCGAACAGCGCTTGTCAGTGCTGTCTCGAACCCTGACCGGTTTCGAAAGAGTCGGGGCGGTGATCGTGCTGATCATCAGCGTGACCGGCGTGATGAACTATCTGTTCATCGTCGGCCCGAGCATCGACGGACTGTTCGACAGCACCTACGGTCAGTTGCTGACACTCAAACTCGTCCTGTTCGGAGTCATGCTGGTGTTCGCCGCACTGAACCGTTTTCATCTGAGCCCACAGTTGGAACGGGCCAGGCAAACCGGCGAACACAGTATCGCCGTGGGAGCCTTGCGGCGCAGTATGGTGCTCGAGTTTTCAGTGGCAGCGGTCATCCTGGCACTGGTGGCCTGGTTGGGGGCGTTGAGCCCGGCGATGCAATAGCATCTGTGGGAGCAAGCCTGCTCGCGATAGCGGTGGGTCAGCTTGCGGCGATGTCGGCTCTGCCAGTCATCGCGAGCAGGCTTGCTCCCACAGGGGTCGGCGGCGTCTGCCAATGCTGCTTATATCCGACTCAAATGTTGGAGTGAGCCTGCTCGCGATGGCAGTGGGTCAACTTGCGGCGATGTCGGCTTTGCCGCCCCCAATCACAGGGTTAATAGCATTTAATCTTTCAATATCCCTGCCCAGTTTTCAGTTTGCCCCTGCCCTCGCTTCCCGGCCTAAATGGCATTTTTATCAGCCAAGGCTTCGTTATGGAAAATGTTCGAACTTCAAGCACCCACGCCGTCTGGCTGATGGTCAGTGTGGTGTTGGTGGCGTTGAACCTGCGACCTTCGATGGCCGCGGTCGGGCCATTGTTGTCAGCCATTCGTGGCGACGTACCGTTGAGTTTCAGCACCGCTTCACTGCTGACCATGCTGCCGGTCATGGCGATGGGCCTGGCGATGTTCCTGGGCATGCGCATTGCCCTGCGCATCGGTGAACATCGCACCATCGTGCTGTCGCTGTTGATCGTGGGCATCGCCACGGCGTCGCGCCTGTATCTGGACAGCGCCGCCGAGCTGATTGTCAGCGCCGTGGTGGCCGGGGTCGGGATCGCGCTGATTCAGGCGGTAATGCCGGCCCTGATCAAATCGCGATTCAGCGACAACGTTTCGCTGTTCATGGGGCTGTATGTCACTTCGATCATGGGCGGCGCGGCACTGGCAGCGTCGTTTTCGCCCTTCGTCCTGACCCAGACCGGCAGTTGGCGTATTGGACTGGCGATCTGGGCGGTATTGGCGCTGGTGGCCCTGGGTTGCTGGTACGCCCAGCGCTCGGCCGTCACGCCGCTACCCGACGCTCCGAGCCGGAACAAGGAGTCGTTCTTCGCCAATGGCCGGGCCTGGCTGCTGGCGATTTTCTTCGGCCTGGGCACTGCGTCCTACACCTGTGTGCTGGCCTGGCTGGCGCCGTACTACGTGGAAAAAGGCTGGAGCGAGCAGCACGCGGGCCTGTTGCTGGGGTTCCTGACGGCGATGGAAGTGTTGTCTGGCCTCGTCACCCCGGCCATTGCCAACCGCAGCCAGGATAAGCGCCTGGTGCTGGCTGTCCTGTTGGCCCTGATCATGGCGGGCTTCTGCGGCCTGATTCTCAGCCCGGACCGCTTCAGCCTGCTGTGGCCTTGCCTGCTGGGGCTGGGCATCGGTGGCCTGTTCCCGATGAGCCTGATCGTGTCCCTTGATCACTTGGACAATCCACGCCGGGCCGGGGGCCTGACGGCATTCGTGCAGGGCATCGGCTATCTGATCGCCGGACTTTCACCGTTGATTGCCGGAATGATCCGCGATCAGTTGGGCAGCTTCGAATGGGCCTGGTGGTCGCTCACCGCGGTCATGGCACTGATGATTCTCATGGTGTTGCGCTTCAATCCCAAGCAGTACGCACGGCACATCAGCTAGAGAATCCGTTTGCGTCACCGAGCAAAGGGCCGCAATGACTGCGGCCCTGTCTTTATCCACCCTACCCATGACGGCTGACGGATTTGTCCATCATGACGTTCCAGTTCTCGAACACAGGAATCAGACATTGATGAAACACGTCGGTTTTGCAGCCGCTCACTGGGGCATGCTTATCTGGGCAATACTGATCGCCTCGTCGTTCTTCGCGGCGGCCCAGGTCAGCCACTCGATCGATCCGATTCTGCTCACGGGCTTGCGACTGCTGTTTTCGGCCTTGCTGTTCCTGCCGCTGTTGCTGCTGAAAAACACCTCGCCCATCACCACCAAAGGGTTGCTGGCTCACGCAGTGCTTGGCCTGTTGTTGGCGACCTATTTTGGTTCGTTGTTCGAGGCGTTGCGCTACACCTCGGCGGTCAATACCGCGACGTTGTACACACTGGTGCCATTGATCACCTTGTTCTTCGAGGTGTTCCTGCTGCCCAGTCCAAACCTCAAGACCCGCCTGCTGCCCATGCTGATCGCGGCGGCCGGTGCCGTGTTACTGACGCTCAAGGGGGCGGCACCGGGGCAGATGCCCGCGCTCTATCCGGTACTGGTCTTCGGTGTCGGTTGCGTGGCGATGGCGTTGTACTCGCCCCTTAGCCAACGATTCAAGGCCAAGGCGCTCAAGGGCCGGGATCCAGTGGCGATGACGTTCTGGAACATGCTGTTCGGTTCGCTGTTTCTGCTGGTGTTCTGCCTGTTCAGCGGCGGCTGGCGCAGCGGCCGGCTGCTGTCGCTGCCGGATATCGGCTGGCTGGTGTACCTGGCCCTGTTCGGTACCCTCGCCACGTTCTGGCTGTTGCACCGGGCCATCGGCGTGATCGCACCGTCCACGGTCATTTCCTACGTGTACCTCAACACCCTGTTCGTGACGCTGCTCAACTGGTTCTGGCTCAGGCAACAGCCAATGGCGCTCGAAATCATCGGCGCCGGGCTGGTAGGCGTCGGGATGCTGGCATTGGTGATTTCAAGCCGTAATGCCAGAACCGCTACGGCTTGAAATCGCCCCGGGGCCCTATGCTTGCGCGACGCACATGCAACGCTAGTACGACGACGCCGAGCGAGGTGCAACCGGGCTCCAGCGCTCCAGCTCCCGTTCCAGGAAAGCCGCTACCGCCAGCAACCGCTCTTCCTGCCAGTGGGGTCCGACGATCTGGATGCCGATGGGCATCCCGGTGGCCGCATCGGTGCCGGCGCGGATCACCACCGCCGGCGAACCGCTGAGACTGAACGGGAACACGAAGGCATAGCGGTTGCGATCCTCCAGGGACTCGCCATGACGGAACGCAACGTCAGGAAACACCGGGCAGATGAACAGGTCGTGTTGCTTGAAGAACTTCGCCAGCTGATAGCGGAATGTGTCGATCGCGATCCAGTCACGCTTGACCTCATCCACGGTCAACTCAGTCGCTTCGCTCATGTCCAGCAACCGCGCAATGGCCGGGGTGAAACGACGCTTGTTCATCGACTCGAACAGCTGTCGCCAGCCACGCCCGGCGTCGGCGCCGGTGATGAACACCCGCCACAGCACATCACAGGCCTCCTCGAGCATCGGCGGCGCCACCGGACTCACCTGCGCCACCACCTGCCCCAGGCACCGTTCGACCTGTTGCAACACCTCGCTCACCGCCGCACTGACAGGCGTGCGGTCCGACTCCGAAAACAGTGCGACCCGCAGGCTGGCCAGCGGTTCACTGGCGACAAACGGCACGTCGACGGTGTCCGGATCCTGTCCGTCGGCACCGCTGATCAGCGGCCCGAGCAACGCCAGGTCATCGACATAACGTCCCATCACGCCGAAAGCCGAAGTCATGTGGAACAACCCGGAGCGGTCGTTGGGAAACTGGCCGGTCAACGGCACCCGGCCCTGGGTCAGTTTCAAGCCGCAAATGCCGTTGAAGTGCGCAGGTATCCGCACGCTGCCGCAGGCATCGGAAGCCAGCCCGGCGGGCGAGCATCCGGCGGCGATTGCAGCCGCTTCACCGCCACTGCTGCCGCCGGCGGAGCGTTGCAAGTCGTGGGGATTGAGGGTGCGACCGTAGATCAGGTTTTCGGTCTCGAAGGCCATGCACAGTTCAGGCACATTGCTGATGCCCAGGATGATCGCACCGGCCTGCCGAAGCCGGGCGACGGCCGTCGCGTCCTGCTGGCTGACGTCGCCCAGCATCTCCTCCACCCCCCGGGACATCCGGAATCCCTGGACGTGGAGGACATCCTTGATGGTGATGGGAATACCGTGCAGCGGACCACTGATCTGGCCGATGCGCGCCATTTCGTCCGCTTCGCGGGCCTGGCGCCGCAGTTCCTCCACGGGCGCCAGTTGGATCAGTGCATTGATCTGCCGGTTACGCTCGGCAATCCGCTGCAGGTAGAACTCCAGCAACGTGACGCTGGTCAGCACGCCACGTCGCAACAGACCCGCCATTTCCCGCAGGGTCAGCGAGTCGGGATTGAACATACTCACGACGCCTCCTTGCTGCGCAACCATTTATTGGGTAACTGGTACATGTTGCGCACCACCAGGGAAAACGCCTTGACCGCCAGCTTCGGGCGCCGGTTGATGGCTTCGAGGGCCTCTTCGATCATCGTCAGGATATGGCGCAACGCATCGGGCGAGATGTTCAGCGGCGGATAAAAGCGCAGTACCGGACGCTCGGCCTTTTCATTCATCGAGTGGCCGGCATGAATGCCGCGTTTGCTCAATTCCATGCTCATCAGGGCTTCATAGACCGATCCGCGCAAACGCAACCCCGTCATCAGGCCCACGCCCGGTACGTCCTCGATGATCTGCGGATAGCGCAGCGCCAGGCGTTGCAGGCCATGGCGCAGCAAACCGCCGTTGATCCGTGACTGCTCCACCAGGTTGTTCTGCTCGATGTAATCGATCGCCGCCAGCGCCGAGGCGCACGCCACCGGGTGCCCGCCATTGGTGCGCGTATCGGGCTCGATTTCACTGAGTGGGTATTGGGTCGCCAGGCGCTTGCTGTACATGGCGCAGGCGAACGAGGTGTAGCCGCCGGTCAGACCTTTGGAGAGGATCATGATGTCGGGCACCACGTCGTCATACTGCACGGCGAACCATTTGCCGCAGCGACCGAAGCCGGTCTGGATTTCATCCGCCACCAACAGGGTGCCGGTGGCATCGCACAAGGCTCGCAGATTGGCCATGTAGCCCACCGGCGGCACCTGCAGGTGGGCGCCGCCCAGGATCGGTTCGACATACACCGCGCATACGCCCTCGCCGACGGCTTTTTGCAGGGCCGCAAAATCACCGTAGGGCACATGGGTCACATCGGGAGCCGCGATGCCATAGCTGCTGTGATTCTGGCGTTGCCCCAGGATACTCATCGCCGCCAGGGTCTTGCCATGGTAGGACCCGCTCATCACCACGATCCCACGCCGATGCGGCTGGATGCGCAACGCATAGCGCAGGCTCTGCTCGATGGCCTCGGCCCCCGAGACCATATACTGCACATCACCCCACTCCCCCGGTACCAACTGGCACAGACGCTCGGTCAATTTGTCCTGGAGCGGATGGCGCCGGCCTTCCGGTACCCAGGCCATCTGGTTCAGTTGAGCCTGCACCTGCTCGCGGACCATCGGGTTACGGTGGCCGACGATAAATACGCCATAGCTGCACGCGCAGTCGATGAAGCGTTTACCGGTGTGGTCGGTGACGTGAATGCCATCGGCCTGTTGCTCGACGCTGGTCTTGCCCAGGCGATAGAGCTTGGCCGCCGATGCGCTCCAGTACCGCTGGCAATCATCCAGCAGTTGTTCATGCGGCCTGAGTAAGGACATGGCTTAAAGTCTCCTTGATGATGTTGGCGGCACGTTGGATATGTTCGGGGCGAGCGGTGATCGGGCAGCGCAAGATCAATTCGCGGCCACGGGGCGTACTGACATAGATGCCTTGCAGGTAAAGCGCCTCGCACAGCACGCTCGGTTGCAGGTCATCGGCCAGTGGCAGGCTGACCCAGCCGCCTTCCGCCACGGCGCCGAACGACGCCAGGGTCTGCGCCAGTCGCTGGCCGTTTTCCAGGCATTGACGGGGCGAGTCGTGGGCCTGCACGTAGTCCAGCGCGGCCAGCGCGGCCACGCAAGCCATCGGATTGCCGGCAGTGGTGCTGCCATGCTTGGCCGGGCTGCTGCGTCCATAGACTTGCCAGGCCATGCGCTCGCTGCAGGTATAGGTGCCGATGGGAATCGCACTGCCCCCCAGCGCGCCACCGAGCACGACAATGTCCGGTACACAGCGATAACGCTGGAAGCCGAACAGCGAACCCAGACTGCCGAGGCAGGTCTGGGTATCGACCGCGATCACCGGCACCGAGGCTTGCGCTGCACGGGCATGCAAGCGCTCGACCAGGGCCGGCTCGAGCAATTGCAATCGACCGCTCGCATCGAGGCGGGTACTGCTATGGCAGACCGCGAAGCAATCATTCCAATCCACCGAGTCCAGGTCCGTGAGATGACGAATCGCCACACGCTTTAAGCCCAGGAAATCTTGCACATCGAGGTCGCCCTGCGCGGCGTTGAGGCAACGCCCGTAGGTCAGCGAGCCGTAATCACCACCCTGGATATACACGATGGTGTTGCCCTTCGGCTTTAGCCCCTTGCATAACTTCAAAGCGCCCTCGAACGCTTCGTCGCCGGAACTGCATACATAGGAACTGACCAGCTGCTCAGGCAGCAGCTCGGCCAGGCGGCGGCACAAGGCAATCAGCGGTTCAGACATCAGTACCCGGTTGGACAGCCCCATGATCTGCGCCTGGCGAGTGACCGCTTCGATCACCGCAGGCACCTGGAAGCCAAACCCGCCGGTCAGGTCGATGATCTGCCGACCATCGCCGTCGAGGTACGTCTCGTACTGCCCGCCAATAATGTATTTATCGTTGTTCATGGATCCCTCTCAGCGATAGCTCAGGGCATTGAAAATGCGTCGACGCTCATCGACGATCGTTTCACGACCGTGCATGACCCGACGGTTATCGATCATCACCACGTCGTGGTCACGCCACCCCACCGGAACGGTGTACTGGGCTGAGACTTCAGCGATTTCGGCGAGAAACTCGGCGGGAATCACCTGACCGCTCACCGTATCGATCACCGGCGCCTCATAGTTGAACGAAGGCCCCAGGATGCTGTTGGCAAAAGCCGGGCGCTGGCTGAAGGCAGAAGTGAGGATCGCCGACGTGCTGAAGGCGTAGTGCATCGAATCATCGGCCGGATTGAAGGAAATCTGCGTCTGCGGGTCATTGCCAATGATCTGCAACAGATCCTCGATGACCACGTCTGCCGGGTTCGACAGGGTCGGCGAATAATGGCAAACCAGCCGACGCCACTTTTCCCCCGCCACGGTGCGGCTGTAGCGAATAGGGTTGTTTTCGAAGAAGCTGCGGCAACCCGGAGACAGCCTCGCCAGCACTTTCTCACCGTCGCAGATCGTGGTTTGCGAACCCTTGCGCGGCGCTTCCTGGCAATAGAACCAAGTCATGTCCGGCCAGAACGGCGAATTACCGTTTTCGCAATGCAGGCCGACCGCCTGATGCCCGGCGTCCACCAACTGCGCCGCACCACCGACCATGACCCGCGCCGGATCCAGGCTCAACCGGGAACTGTTTTGCTTGACGTAGGCGCTGAACGCCTCGGCGCTGTGAATGCAGTTGCGAAACAGCACGACACCGTAGTGTCCCAGCAGCTCGTACAACTCGGCCTTGCCCAGGCTGGCGAAGTGGTGCGACTCGACGATAGAGACGTCGGGGTTTTCAAAGTGAAAGGCAGGTGTGCTCATTGGATGCGTTCCCTTGCAGAGTGGAAAAAACAGTGGCGATGTCGGCACGTTTCGGTCGGCCGGTGACGGTGTAGAGCTGCTCGATCAACGGATCGTCCTTGTTCAACAACCAGAGCCGGTTCGGTCGTTCAATGTCGGAGAAACGGCCGGTCGACCAGGTCACCAGTTCATCGCTGGCCGGCGTGGACTCGACACACAGCAACGCCACAAGACCGTGCTGCTCATCGAAGAACACCGCGGCGTCGTTCACGCCCGGGTACTTGCGGTATTCCAGCTCGACCTGCTCGGGGCTGACATTGCGACCGTTGGGTAGGCAGATCACGTTCTTCTTGCGGCCGTGCACATAGAGGTAGCCGTCTTCATCGAGCATCCCCAGGTCGCCGGTGTCCATCCAGCCATCGCCAGACATTGAGCATGCGCTGGGGTCCGTCCCCGAATAGCCGCTGAACAGCGAACTGCTCTTGACCTCGATGGTCTGGTCGGCGCCGATCCGCACCTGAACATGGGGCAGCGGTTTGCCAACACTGCCCAGGCGCTGCTCTTCGAAGGTGTTCATGCTGACCACAGAGGCGTTTTCCGACAGTCCGTAGCCCTGGTACACCTCGATGCCTTGCTCGGCCAGAGCATGCAGAGCATCGATACTCACCGCCGCGCCGCCGCAGGTGATATGAGCCCCGGACTTCAGGTAACTCGCCAGCCGTTCCCCAGCCTCACCGCCATCGTTCAATTGTTCCAGGAAGCGATTGATCATGACCGGCGGTACCGTCAGCGCCGTTGGCTGGACCTGCAAGATCCAGTCGACCAGACGCTGCGGCGACGCCCCGGGTTCGCCGAGCAATGCTTCGCTCGGCGGCAGGAAATGCACGGTCCCACCGGCCAACAACGGCAGGTACGCAGCGGTCACCTGCTCGAGCAGCAGGCTCAATGGCACCAGCGACAAATACCGACGATGGGCATTGACCGGCATGCGTTCGCGCAGCGACGCCAGTACCGCGCCAACCGCCTGATTGCTCAGGCGCACGCCTTTCGGCCGGCTGGTGGTGCCCGAGGTGTGAATGATCTTGCAGATCCAATCACCCTCACCATCCGGCGTGTGAGGCAGGGGCTGTTCGATCACCGGCTCGCCGAGACGGCGCAGGCGACTGTCGGGAAAATTCAGCTTCCAGCGTTGCGCCAGTGTCCGCTGCCCTGCGGCATCCACCAGGAATCCGTCGCAACGCTCGGCCAGGTGCTCGGCCTGGGATTGACTGAACGCCAGCGGCAACGGCAGCGCGGTAATCCCGGCAAACAGGCACGCCAGGTCGGCCACCAGCCAGTCACTGCTATTGCGCGTCGCGATCCCCAGCACCACTTGATCGCCGTGGGCTGGCGTCGCGAAACGCCATTGCAGCTCCGCAGCCAGATTAAGCGCCCGGTGTTCCAGTTCGCCGTAGGTCAGCGCCACGGATTCGGTACCCGACGTCCAGTCGACCGCGCAGACCGCCTGGCGATTGTCCTGCAACGCCTGCTTCAACTGATTGATGAAACCGCCGCTCATGGTTGTGCCCTCGCCAAAGATTCACCGGGCAACTGGGTAAACGAGGTACTGAGTGTCGTAGCGGCGAAACGAGAACGCTTTGGATCGACCCGGATGAAACCGGTCACCGGTTTCTTGGCGTAATAGGTTCCCCAATTTTTGCCACCATCATCGGCCAGGCGAGTGGGGTCAGCGGTCAACAGCGGCTCGAAATCGATCTGGCAACTTTCCATCATTTGCCGGACCCGAGGCGTAACAGTGCACAACAGGTAATGCCCGCCCATGCACCAGGACAACAACGGAATCATATTAACGAGAATCATTCCCGCTGTTAGGTGATGGGAAATCAAATTGCCGATCTCGACAATGTTCGAACGCTCGATGGTTTTCTCGAAACGTTGAGACAGGATCTCCTCGATCGGTTGTGTCAGGTATTGTTCGGAAAAGAGAATGCGGTGGTCCGCAAAAGTAATCCCGGCACACGCGAGTATGCGATCGTCCTGATCCTGAGTAACTGCAAAGTATTGCGGATTCGGTTCTACCGAAGCCGCATAAGAACTTCGAAACTTGTCTTTTACTACTTCAGTAGCCTGTACCCATAGTGGCGTTTTAGTTTCCGCGACTCGTATTTGCATTTCGTCCTCCTCCGTCCCTGTGCAGGATGTCTTAAAAGCGAGGCGAGCATATTTAAGAAAATTCCTACAAGCCATTTAAAAAATAAATTGCTTCCGCTAATATATAAATAAACGTCTTTGTCATAAAAACCAGAGACGCTAGCCCATGGATTGCGCCAAGAAGGATCTTATGCTCAATAGTAATTTGCTTAGAAAGCTGGACATGCAGGACTTGATGGTGTTCGTCGCGGTGTACGAGCAGAGCAGCGTTACCGAGGTCTCCGAAGCCCTCTGCGTCAGCCAGTCAACCGTGAGCTACTGCTTGAAGAAGCTGCGCACCAGCTTCGAAGATGAATTATTCATTAATACCCGCAGTGGCATGCGCCCAACCAATAAAGCCACCGCGATGTACAGCCATATCGTCAAGATTCTTCAAGCTATTAATATCTGCCACTCAGGTATCCAGAGCTTCGACCCCACGCAAAAAGAAATAACATTCAATATCTGCGCTCCCGAATATTTTGAATTATTGATCCTGCCCAAGTTGGTCAAGCGCTTTATCGGCAGTCAATTCCCGGTCATCATTAATATAACGAAATTTCACAAGGATATTCCCGTTGACGAACTGACGGACGGCCGTTTTGATCTAGTGGTTTGTTTCGGCCCAAACTTTCATCGCAGTGCCAAAGGCTTGCGCTCGCAAGTATTACTGGAAGATGAACTGGTCTGCGTAGTCGATAGGAACGTCGATTTGCCGGGCGAGGCCCTCAGCCTGGAAACATTCGTGGCATGCCAGCATGTGTTCCCGACCCCATGGACATCCGACACCAACATGATCGACGGTTGGCTTGCCCGCCAGGGCCATAGCCGGCAGATCGTCGCCCGGGCCAACAGCTATGTGGCCGCGCTCAATATGGTCACCGGGACCGACTTCGTGCTGACCCTGCCCCGACGCATTCAGGCATTGACCTGTGATGAGGCCAAATTCAGCCATCGCAAGCCACCGGCCGGGTTACCGAACTTTACGCTGGATATGATGTGGAGTGAAAAACCGGGCCAGGACAACGCCAACGTCTGGTTTCGCGAGCAGATCGTGAAGGTCTGCGCCGAAGACGGCTTGCTCTAAGCCGCCCGGGAACCACGCGCATCTTCGCGTGGTTCCCGGGGTGGGGTTTTCCGACGGGCCCCCAAAAAAATCTGGAAATGAGTCGTGAGCACTCCGTGCCTATTGAGGCGATAACGCACTAACGTTGCTTTTTGCCGTCGATCGAACACGAACCATGTCCCAAGCCATCACTGTCCTACCATTGATGGGCTTGTGGTGCTGCCTATGATTGAGCCATACGCCTGTCGGCATAGACCTGCCGCTTTCCGACAGCCTCGCGTACTTTCACCCAAGCGAGTGCCTTCATGACTCAAGCAAGAACCCTCTACGACAAACACATTGATTCCCACACAGTGTGCCGCCTCGATGATCAGGGCCACGTCCTGTTGTACATCGACCGCCAAGTGATCAACGAATACACCAGCCCGCAGGCATTCACCGGCTTGCGTGAAGCCAAGCGCGGCGTCTGGCGCGCTCAAACTGCGCTGGCGGTAGTTGACCATGTGAACCCCACCACGCCCAAACGCATCGCCGCCATGCCCGACGCCGGTGGTGCGCGGCAGGTCTCGTACCTCGCGGAAAACTGCCGGGATTTCGGCATCGAACTGTTTGACATCCTCGACAAGCGCCAGGGCATCGAACACGTGGTTGCACCAGAACAGGGTTTCATTTTGCCGGGTATGATCATCGCGGCGGGGGACAGCCACACCACCACGTATGGAGCGCTCGGGGCGTTCGGGTTTGGTATTGGCACCTCGGAAATCGAGCACTTGCTGGCCACGCAGACGCTGGTCTACAAACGCCTGAAGAGCATGCGCGTGACCGTCAACGGCGCACTCGCCGTCGGTCTGACCTCCAAAGACGTGATCATGGCGCTGATCGCCAAAATCGGCGCTTCCGGTGCCACTGGCTATGCCATTGAATTCCGTGGTTCGACCATCGATGCCTTGAGCGTCGAGGCGCGCATGACCATCTGCAACATGGCGGTGGAGGCGGGAGCGCGTGGCGCATTCATGGCGCCGGACGAGAAAGTCTTTGCCTACTTGAATGACAAACCGCGCGCACCGAAAGGCGAGCAGTGGCAACGTGCCGTGAACCATTGGCGAACCTTACACAGCGACGTCGACGCGCTGTTCGACCGTGAAATCGAGCTCGATGCCAGCGCTCTGGAGCCCATGGTCACCTGGGGTACCAGCCCGGATCAGGCGTCACCCATCGGCGCCACGGTGCCGGACCCGGACGCCATCAGCGATCTGATCCTGCGTCAGGACATGCGCCGCGCCCTGAACTATATGGGTCTGGAAGCCGGCATGCCGCTGAGTGACATCGTCATCAGCCATGCCTTTATCGGCTCGTGCACCAACGCTCGGATAGAAGACTTGCGCGATGCCGCCAGCGTAGTTCGCGGTAAGCACGTGGCCGATCATGTGCGGGGGATAATTGTTCCCGGGTCCACTGAGGTCCGTAATCAGGCGGAAGCGGAAGGACTGGCCGCGATATTTATCGACGCCGGTTTTGAATGGCGGCAATCAGGCTGCTCCATGTGCCTGGCGATGAACGACGACGTATTGGAACCGGGCGATCGCTGCGCGTCCAGTACCAACCGCAATTTCGAAGGACGCCAGGGCGCGGGGGCGCGTACACACCTGATGAGCCCGGCGATGGTTGCAGCGGCGGCGATTGCCGGACGCCTCACCGATATCCGCAACTTTGGAGACAAAACATGAGCCTGCAACCGTTCACCCAAGTCACCGGCAAGGCCGCGCCGATGCTCGCGGCCAATATTGACACTGACGTGATCATGCCCAAGCAGTTTCTTAAGGGCATTGACCGCAACGGCCTGGACCGTGGTTTGTTCTTTGATTTGCGCTTTCTGCCTACCGGTGAGCCGAACCCTGAGTTCGTGTTCAATCAGCCGGCCTGGAGCGGCGCGAGCTTCATGGTGGTGGGACCGAATTTTGGCTGTGGTTCAAGCCGTGAGCATGCTGTGTGGGGCTTGAAGCAATTGGGTATTCGGGCACTGATCGGCAGCAGTTTCGCCGGGATCTTCTACGACAACTGTCAACGTAATGGGGTGTTGCTGATTACGCTGGAGGAGGCGCTCTTGCAGCGCATCGGACAGGTGGTCAGCCAACCGGACAGTGCAACCATCAGCGTCGACCTGGAGGCTCAGGAGATTCGATTACAGGACGGCGCGGTGATCCCGTTCCAGATCGATACCCTGCGCAAGACCGCGTTGTTGCTTGGCCTTGATGCCATCGGCAGCACGTTGCAGCGCCGCGAGCAGATCAAGGCCTTCGAGCGTGAGCATCTGGCCGCCAATCCCTGGTTGAGCTGAAATCGATGGTGAGCGGTTCCAGCTCATTCGCGGGCAAGCTTCGCTCATTGGATAGGTGCGAGGCTTGCCCGCGATGAGGCTCGATCAGGCTACGCAGATCAAATCGACAACCCCTTGAAGTGCTCCTGCAAGAACTCCACACACGCCCGCAATTTTCCCGAATACGCCAGCCGCGTCGGGTACACCGCCCAAACATTGGCGCTTTGGGTGTACTGGGGCAGCACTTGCACCAGTTGTCCTTGCTCCAACAACGGTTTCACATCCCACAGTGAACGCAACAGGACGCCACGTCCGTCCAGTGCCCACTGCAGCACAATCTCCCCGCTATTGGAGGACAAGGGGCCGCGAACCCGAACGCTGTCCTGAGTGCCGTCGTGTTCCAGATTCCAGATGCCAAACGCATTGTCACGCTCCTTGAGCACCAGGCAATCGTGTTGCTCCAGTTCGCTCAGCGTTTTTGGCGTGCCTCGGCGCTTCAGATAGTCCGGTGCTGCACACAGCACCCGTCGATTGCTCACCAGTTGCCGGCCAATGTGCTGACCGGGAATGTCATCGCCGACGCGGATCTCCAAGTCAAATCCCTCGTTGACGATATCCACCACCCGGTCGAACAGGTCCAGGCGAATTTCCAGGTCGGGATAGCGCTCGGCGAGTAACGACAGCGCTGGAGCAACATGATTGCGCCCGAAGCCGAAACTGCTGCACAGGTGCAAACGCCCACTTGGGCTGCCGTGAGCGTCGCAGAGTTCGTCGTGCAATAGCTGGAAGTCTTCGAGAATGCGCACGGCCCAGCGCTGTACCCGGTCGCCGTCTTCGGTCAGCGCGATGCGCCGACTGGTGCGATGCAACAGCCGCGTACCCAGGGACGTTTCGAGGATCTGGATACGCTTGCTGACGTAGGCGGGTGACAGGCCCAGTTCATCCGCCGCCGAAGCGAAGCCGGCCTTACGGATTACAGTGAGAAAAACGCGCAGGTCTTCGGGTAGGGGCACAGTGTCTTTCTTGAGAGTCATAACACACGAAGAATGGCGGCATGAGCCGCCATAATAGCACTGGAACGGCGAGCTCTCGGCTCGCAGGATCCTGCGGGATTACTCGACTGAAACCTTGGCTGGCGCAGCGGCCAGTGCCGCACGGCCACGCTTGAGTGCGATGGGCTCCATTTTGCTGCGATCCAGCTCACCTTCCCAGGCGGCGACCACCAGCGTCGCGACGGCGTTGCCGATGATATTGGTCAGCGAGCGACATTCGGCCATGAACCGGTCCACGCCGAGGATCAAGACCATTGTTGCCACCGGCACTGTTGGTACCACGGCCAGGCTTGCGGCGAGTGCAACAAAACCGGCCCCGACGACCGCTCCCGCGCCTTTTGAGGTGAGCATGGCCACCGCCAGCAAGGTGAGTTGCTGTTCCAGTGTCAGGTCGATGTTGGTTGCCTGGGCCAGGAACAGCACCGCCAGGGTCATATAGATGTTGGTGCCGTCCAGGTTGAAGGTGTAACCGGTGGGAACGACGATGCCAACTACGCCTTTGGAGCAACCCAGGCGCTCCAGATTGTTCATCAACTGTGGCAGCGCCGATTCAGAAGAGCTGGTGCCCAGTACGATCAACAGTTCAGATTTGATATAGGTCAGCAGACGAAAAATGCTGAAGCCGGCATAACGGGCAATGCTGCCAAGCACGCAGACCACAAAGATAAAAGCAGTCAGGTAAAACGTGCCGACCAGTTTGAGCAGTGGCAACAGCGAAGCGAGGCCATATTTACCGATGGTGAACGCAATCGCACCGAAAGCACCGATGGGCGCGACGCGAGTGATCATGCCGACGATACGGAAGAACACATCGCTGGCCTGGTTGATGACACCAACCAGTGGCCGGCCTTTTTCGCCGATCATCACCAGACCTAGAGCGAACAGCACCGCGACGAACAGTACGGGCAGGATTTCGCCTTTGGAGAATGCGTCGAAGAAGGTCGTCGGGATCACATGCAGCAGAAAACCGGTGATGCCTTCACCGTGTTCGGCCTGACCGACAAAACCTGAGATGGCTGAAGTGTCGAGCGTCTTCACGTCAACGTTGAAGCCGACGCCTGGGTGCAGGGCATGGGCGGCGAGCAGACCGATCAACAGAGCGATGCTGGAGACGATCTCGAAATACAGCAGCGCCTTGCCACCCACCCGGCCGACCTGTTTCACGTCGTGCATGCTGGTGATGCCGCAGACCACGGTGCAGAAGATGATCGGGCCAATGACCATCTTGATCAATTTGATGAATCCGTCACCCAACGGCTTGAGGTCGATCCCGACCTGAGGCCAATAGTTGCCGATCAACACGCCCAGGACGATGGCGATGATCACCTGGATATACAGGGCTCCCAGCAGTTTTCTGATTATCATTTTTATTATCTCGAGACGTTTTTTGGGCAAGTTGAACCCGTTACAGGCCAGTGATGGCCTGCGCGGGACGGTTTCCATCAGGTTGGGTGAGTGGCTTTAGCCAAGGAAAGTCAGAACTTCGTCCAGCAGCAACTCGGGAACTTCCTCCGCCAGGTAGTGGCCGGCCGCCAATGCTTTGCCGCGCACATCGGTGGCAACTTGCCGCCACTCCTTGAGAGGGTCGAAGCAGCGCCCGACGGTGCCTTCGGCGCCCCATAAAACCAGCAGCGGCATGTTCAAGCGGCGACCGGCAGCGATGTCGGTACGGTCGTGATTCAGATCAATACTGGCGCTGGCCCGATAGTCTTCGCAGATGCCACGTGCGGTTCCGGGCAGTTTCAGACAGCGAAGGTATTCGCTGAAGGCTTGCTCGGTGAACGGCTTGAGTCCGGCGCTGCGGCTGCCCATGACACTGCGCAAATACAACTCGGGATCGGCCTCGATCAGGGTCTCCGGCAACGGTGCCGGACGGATCAGGAAAAACCAGTGCCAGTAGGCGCGGGCGAAGGTTTCGTCGGTCTGGGCGTACATCGACAAGGTTGGCGCGATATCCAGCAACACCATGCGTTGCACCGCCTGCGGATGATCGAGGGCCAACCGATGCGCAACCCGTGCGCCACGGTCGTGGGCCAGCACCGAGAACTCACTGAAGCCGAGGTCCTTCATCAGTTCGAGGCCGTCACGGGCCATTTCGCGCTTGGAGTAATGGGTGTGATGGTCGTTGGCCGGCGGTTTGCTGCTGTCGCCGTAACCGCGCAGGTCGGCGGCGACCACGGTGAAGTGCTGCGCGAGTTGTTCGGCGATTTTATGCCAGATGACATGCGTTTGCGGATGGCCGTGCAGCAGAAGCAGGCCCGGCCCGGTGCCTTTGATGCGGTAGACGATGTCCACACCGTTGACGTGGCGCTGATCTTTCTGGAATCCGGCGAACATGGGGATGACTCCTTACGATTGTCGCCTACATCGTAAAACCCACAACGCTGAGGAAAAAGCGCGAAACGTGGTGGCCTCGTTCATGAAGTGTGTTGAAGGGGAGTGATTAAACAGTGCAACTGCATCTGCATACGCGGGACCGATTCTCACAAATGCTGGTTAAGAGCGCCTCTCGAGACCTCTGACCAATCCGCACGGATGTTGTGGAATCGGGGGTTCAGGCTATTCAAGCGCCCTGCCCCCCCGGCAAGAACTGAGCGGTTGCAGGAGCTGAGTGCAACACAGTCATTGAATTGAAGCCGGAACATCGTGCCGGATCAGCGCAGGCAGACGATCAGTTCCTTGCGCAGCTCACCGACGGGCAGGTCGAAGATCGCGTTGTAGATCGTCTCGCGACAGAGGTAGATATGTCTGTACGCTGGGATAGCTCTCCCCTCAGGCCCGCGCCCCACAATATTGCAGGCAAAAAAAAATCCGGAAATCCTCACTTTCGTGGGCTTTCCAGACTTTTAAAACAGCAAAAATGGTGGGTCGTGTGGGATTCGAACCTACGACCAATTGGTTAAAAGCCAACTGCTCTACCAACTGAGCTAACGACCCGCTGTGTGGTGGCGCGTATAATACTGATTTCTAAGGACTATTCAATACCTAATTTGAAATAAATCAAAAATAAGGGGTTGGATCGCTCACGCCTGCCGCAGCGAAGCCTTCGGCGCGCAGGCGGCAGCTGTCGCATTTGCCACAGGCGCGGCCCTGATCGTCGGCCTGGTAACAGGAAACGGTCAACCCATAATTCACGCCGAGCTTCACACCGGCCCTGATGATATCGGCCTTGCTGAGATTCTGCAGCGGCGCCTGGATGCGGAAGCCTTGCCCTTCCACGCCGGCCTTGGTCGCCAGGTTGGCCATGCGCTCGAAGGCTTCGACGAACTCGGGACGGCAGTCCGGGTAGCCGGAATAATCCACCGCGTTGACGCCGATGAAAATGTCACGGGCTTCCAGCACCTCTGCCCATCCCAGCGCCAATGACAGGAATACCGTGTTACGCGCCGGCACGTAGGTTACCGGTATGCCTTCACTCGGAGCTTCGGGTACGGCGATGGTGCTGTCGGTCAGGGCCGAACCACCGATGCCGTTGAGGTTCAGGCCGATCACCTTATGCTCCACCACACCCAGGTCCCGAGCCACTCGCTCGGCGGCGTGCAATTCAGCGCGGTGACGCTGGCCGTAATCGAAACTCATGGTGTAGCAGCGGTAACCCTCGGCACGAGCCATGGCTACGACCGTGGCCGAATCCAGGCCGCCGGACAACAGGATGACCGCTCGTTTTTCTGCAATGTTCGTCTGCTCAGTCATATCAGCGCCCCGGCTCATCGTTCCAAAGATATTTGTGCAGCTGCAATTGCAGGCGCACCGGCAGGTTATCCGCCACCACCCAGTCCGCCAGATCCCGCGCGTTCAAATCGTGATGACTTGGCGACACCAGGACCTCACCGGCTCGCTTGTCGAGCCCATACTGGATCAGCTTGGACACGGCCCAGTCGTAATCCTCCCGAGAACAGATAACGAACTTGACCTGATCGTTGGGCGTCAGCAGTTCAATGTTCTCGTAACGGTTACGATGCGCTTCCTTGGAGCCTGGGGTTTTCAGGTCCACGACGCGACTGACGCGTGGGTCGACGGCCGAAATATCCAGGGCACCGCTGGTTTCCAGCGAAACTTCATAGCCGGCATCACACAACTGCTTGAGCAAGGGAATGGCATTGGGTTGTGCCAGTGGCTCGCCACCTGTGACACAAACGTAGCGCGGGCGATAGCCGGCCACTTGCTCGAGGATGTCGTCAAGGGTTCGCAGGGTGCCGCCGCTGAAGGCGTAGGCGCTGTCGCAGTATTGGCAACGCAACGGGCAACCGGTGAGGCGCACAAATACCGTGGGCAGCCCGGCCGTTCGCGTTTCACCCTGCAACGAGTAAAAAACTTCGGTGATTCTCAATGTGTCTTGCATAGTCGCCACGGGCGTAACAGCTAAACAGGCCGTCCGCCTCCGTCAGGCACTTCAAGGAACCCCGCCATCGCGCAGGCTCCAAAAAGCGTGTTTCAGAAAAGGGCGTGAATTCTAACGAAAAAACCCGCGACAAGCGCGGGTTTCTTCATTACCAGGTCTAACCGGCTTACATGCGTTGCAGATCGCGCTGGGCCAACTGGGCGGCAGAAGTCCCCGGATACTGGGAGACTACCTGCTGCAGAATGCCCTTGACCTTGTCGGTATGACCAAGGCGGCGCTCTACGTCAGCCAGCTTGTACAGCGAATCTGGCACCTTGGCATGCTTGGGATACAGCTGGGAAACCTTGGCGAATGCCTGGCCGGCACCCTGCAGGTCACCCTTGGCCAGGTTCACTTCACCCAACCAGTATTGGGCATTGCCCGCGTACTGGCTGTTTGGGTATTTGCGCAGGAAAGCGGCAAAGGCCTGGCTGGCCTTGTCGAAATCCTTGGCCTTGATCAGGTCGAAGGCAGCGTCGTAATAGAGCTTTTCCTTCGCCGGATCGGCCGGTTCGCCACTGGCGGCAGGTGCTGGAGCGCTTGCTCCGGCAGCCGCGCCTGCGGCAGCACCAGGGGCGTTCAAGTCGCCACCGGCAGGAGAATTCTCAGGAGTCGCGGCAGGTGCAACACCGCTTCCTATGCGCCGATCAAGATCCTGGTAACGCTCCAGGTTTTCCTGCTTCATGCGCGATACTTCGTTTTGCAGAACTTCAATCGCGCCTTGTTGGCGTGAAAGCTGATCCTGCATTTGCTGCAGTTGGTTGAACAGCTCGCCCTGTGCCGAGACAGGGGCCGAAACCCCTCCCCCGGCATAGGCGCCGTTCGTACCGTAACCTGCAGGCGGATAGCTGCTCCCGCTATTGTTATAGCCGGCATCGTTATCGACCACAGGAACCGCAGCCCACACCGCAAGCGGTGCGAGACTGAGAGCCAGAACAGTTACAGCACGACGGCACGTTCGCATGACGAATCAGTTCTTACGCAGTTCGACGCGACGGTTTTGAGCCCAGGACTGCTCGTCGTTGCCGGTAGCAACTGGACGCTCTTCGCCGTAGGAAACCAGTTCCAGCTGAGCTGGGGAAACACCTTGCAGTACCAGGTAGCGTTGAACGGCTTTCGCACGACGCTCGCCCAGTGCCATGTTGTACTCACGAGTACCACGTTCGTCAGTGTTGCCTTCCAGAACAACGCGAGCGCCGTTTGCTTTCAGGTCTTTGGCGTGAACGTCCAGAGCGCGCATGGCTTCTGGCTTCAGGTCCGAGCTGTCGTATTCGAAGTAGAAGGTGGTGATTGCGCGCAGAGCAGCTTCTTCGCTCATGGAGCCGTCAACTGCACCAGTGTTAGCGCCGTAACCAGCGTTCGGATCAACAGCGCCTTCACCGGCGTTGTCGCCGCCTTTGGACGAGCAACCTACAGCTACGGCCATGGCCAGAGCCAGCGCAGCAAATTTACCAAACTTCAGCATTTCCATCGTGAAACTCCTAATGAACCCCAGTGTGTTAAGTAAAACGTATTGCGCCGCGTCAGTTCAGGTAAGGGGACCAGGACGGTTCTCTGACTTCGCCTTGAGCGGTAGGAAGCGGGAGCCTCACGCGTCCATTAATGGACACGAGCATCAAGACTCCCCGGCCCTGCTGGCGGGTGGCGTAGATTACCATGGTGCCGTTGGGCGCAACAGTAGGTGACTCGTCCAGAGTGCTATCAGTTAGGATTTTTACGCTGCCGCGTTGCATATCCTGGGCTGCCACCTTGAAATTGGTGAAACCGTCCTGACGATGGATCATCACCAGGGTCTTCTCGTCCGCCGACAGTTTAGGGTTGGCGTTGTAGTTACCGACGAAGGTTACGCGCTCGGCACCGCCGCCACCGGCACTGGTCTTGTAGATCTGCGGCTTGCCACCACGGTCGGAGGTGAAGTAGATGGTCGAGCCATCCTTGCCCCAGAACGGTTCGGTGTTGATGCCCGGGCCGTTGGTGACACGGGAGATCGAACGCGAGCCCAGGTTCATCACATAGATGTCCGGGTTACCGTCCTTGGACAGCACGAATGCCAGGCGGTTACCGTCCGGCGACCAGGCTGGCGCGCCGTTCAGGCCTTCGAAGTTGGTAATCTGCTCGCGGCGACCGGTGTCGATGTGCTGCACGAAAATGCGCGGACGCTTCTGCTCGAACGACACATAGGCGATGCGCTTGCCATCGGGGGCGAAACGCGGCGACAGGATCGGCTCACGCGATTGCAGCAGGGTGACCGCGCGTGCACCGTCGTAGTCGGAGCGCTGCAGGGTGTAGCGGGTGTTTTTCTCGGAGAAACGTTCGGCCGTCACGTAGAGCATGCGGGTGGAGAATGCACCCTTGATACCGGTGAGCTTCTCGAACGACTGGTCGGAGATGTAGTGCGCCATGTCACGCAGCTGGTCTGTGCTGCCCGATACGCTGCCGGTCAGCACCTGCTGTTCGGTGGCGACGTTGAACAGAGCATATTGCACCTGCAGGCGGCCGCCCGCCGGAACGATGCTGCCGACCATGATGTACTGGGCGCCCAGGGCCTTCCAGTCACGGTAGATGACTTCGCTGGCCTGGGTGGGCAGGCTGATCATGTTCTGCTTCGGAATCGGCGCGTAGTAACCCGAGTTGCGCAGGTCGTTGCCGATGATTTCCGCCATATCGTCCGGCAGGACGCTACCGCCCTGCCAGCCGAACGGTACGACGGCGATCGGGGTCGCCCGATCGCTGCCGCTGGTGACCAGAATGTTCTTTTCCTCTGCCACCGCTATCCCTGCCAGGCAGCAGATAACGACAAGCATTCCTCGAAGAAGGTTTCTCACAAGGCTAGATCCTCAGGTGTGAATGTCATCTTGAATGAACGATAGGGAGCGAAATCGCTCGGCTTCATTCCTTGCATTTCCGTCAATCGTCCAATGTTCTTGACCGCGGCAACCGCCGAAGCATCGAAAGGTCCGTCGCCGCTGGACTTGGCCACGCTGACCGAGGCCACCGTACCGTCCGGCAACATGCCGATCTGCAATACCACCGTCATGCCCTGGCGCGCCGAAGGCGGACGAGCCCAGCCCTCTGCCGCCCGGGCACGAATCAGATCATCGAAGCTACCGGCGACTTCATCGCCCTGCTCATCGGCCAAGGCCTGCTGGCGCTGCGGCGTGTCGGAAAGCAGATCCGCCAAGGCCTGGGCCTTCTTCTCTTCGGCAGATTTGCGCGCTGCATCCTGTGCCTTTTTCTTGGCGGCGTCGGCGGCGGCTTTCTTCTTCGCATCCTCGGCGACTTTCTTTTTCGCCTCGTCAGCTTCAGCTTTCTTCTTGGCGTCTTCGGCCGCTTTCTTCTTCGCGTCCTCGACAATCTTCTTCTTGGCCTCTTCGGCGGCCGCTTTCTTGGCCTCTTCCTCAGCGGCTTTCTTGGCTTCCTCTTCGGCTTTCTTCTTGGCTATATCAGCCAATTGTTTCTCTTCTGCCTTCTTGGCCTCGGCTTTTTTCGCTTCATCGGCTTTCTTGGCCTCGTCAGCTTTTTTCGCCTCGTCGGCCTTCTTCGCTTCTTCGGCCTTTTGAGCGGCTTCCTCTTTCTTTTGTTCCGCTGCCTTTATCGCTTCCTGTTCGACCTTCTTCTGCTCCATCTGCTCGACTTCAGTCTGCCGCGCAGCGGATTTCTTCGCCTCACCGGCCAGCTTCTGGTTGGTCTGCGTGGTGGCCTGGCTCTTGGACTTGAGCTGGTAAAGGGTCGCCTGCACGATCGGCTTGGCCGGCGGCAGCTCCGGTGTCATGGCAAAACTGACGAACAACATGCCGAACACCAGCACGTGCAGGCCGATTGCCAGGACGCTGGGCCAGAAGTAGCTTTCCGAGGCGGACGGCTCTCGCTGTTGCTGCATCAGGGGGCCTCGGTGATCAAGCCAACATTACCGACCCCGGCTTTCTGCAGACCGCCCATCGCGCCCATCACGGCTCCGTAGTCGACGGTCTTGTCACCGCGAATGAAGACCTGGGTGCGTTTGCCGGCATCATTGCCGACACGAATGATCTTGGTCACCGCATCGGTCATCTGGGGCAGGGTCATGGCCCGGTCCTGTTGCTTCTCGGTATCGACTTCGCTGCCAAGGTTCCAGTAGTAGGTCTTGTCAGCCTTGATCGAAATGGTCAGGACCTGGGTGTTGTTGTCCTGCGGCAAGGCTTCGCTGGAAACCTTGGGCAGATCCACCTTCACGCCCTGATTGAGCATGGGCGCGGTCACCATGAAGATGACCAGCAGCACCAGCATCACGTCGATGTAGGGCACCACGTTCATCTCGGCAACCGGCTTGCGCTTGTTTCGGGCTCGAGCGATTAAAGCCATCGGGAAATACCTGCTTATTCTTCGCTGGTGTGCACTTTGCGGTGCAGGATCGCCTGGAATTCATCGGCGAAGGTGTAGTAACGGCCGATCAGCGTTTCGCTGCGGGCAGCGAAGCGGTTGTAGGCGATAACGGCCGGGATCGCCGCAAACAGGCCAATGGCGGTGGCGACCAGCGCCTCGGCGATACCCGGGGCCACGGTGGCCAGGGTTGCCTGCTGGGCGGAGGCCAGGCCACGGAAGGAGTTCATGATCCCCCACACGGTACCGAACAGGCCGATGTACGGGCTGACCGAACCGACGGTGGCCAGGAACGGCAGGCTCTGCTCGAGCTTTTCTTCTTCCCGGGAAATGGCGACGCGCATGGCACGGGCCACACCTTCCATCACCGCTTCAGGGTCGACGCCCGGCTGCTGGCGCAAACGGGAGAACTCCTTGAAACCGGCACGGAAGATCTGCTCCACGCCCGAATCCGGATCCGGGTTGCTGCCCGCCTGGCGGTACAGCTTGGACAGGTCGATACCCGACCAGAAGCGCTCTTCAAAGCTCTCCAGGGCACGGCGACCAGCGCGCAGCAGGTTGCTGCGCTGAAAAATCATGATCCATGAGGTCACCGATGCGGCTACCAGGGTCAGCATTACCAGTTGCACCACGACGCTGGCATTGCTGACCAGGCTCCACATGGAGGTATGGTCGACGACGTTAGCTTCCACGCTTTATCTCCTGCTCTGAGTGTGTACCCGCGCCGCTCACGCCGGCAAAGGCCGCACGTAGAGCTTCGGGAATGGCCCGGGGTTTCAAACTATGGGTGCGCACACAGGCCACCAAAAACTGCCCTTCACAGAGCAGCGCATTATCCGTAGCCCGCCTGACCTGCTGCTTGAAGCGCAGGCTGACACGGTTCAATTCGATGACATCGGCACTTACCAGAAGCTCGTCGTCAAGTCGCGCCGGCGCGTGGTAACGCGCTTCGCTGGAATGCACGACGAATAACAGGTCCTCCCCTGCCAGCGCGGATTGGGCGAAACCCAGTTCCCGCAGCCGTTCGGTTCGAGCCCGTTCCATAAACTTGAGGTAATTGACGTAGTAAACGATGCCGCCGGCATCGGTGTCCTCGTAATAAACGCGACAGCGATGTGCGAACGACTCCAGCCCGTTTTGCGCGCGCATACTCTAGTGCTTACTCCTCGGGTTGCCAATCGGCGGCAACTGTTTTTTCATTCTCGAGTACATAGACGCTCCGGACGTCGTCTGGGACAGCACAATCCGGAAAAAAGTCGCTACATGAAAAGTCGTTCAATCGTCCACGGCATCAAGGAATTCGTCTACCACCGGCATCTCGCCCATTCGTGTCGGGATGTTTAAGCCAAAATGCAGGTAAGCATGACGCGTCACCACTCGCCCGCGTGGGGTGCGCATGATGTAGCCCTGTTGGATCAGGTACGGCTCCAGTACATCCTCGATGGTATGGCGCTCCTCGCTGATGGCCGCGGCCAGACTGTCCACACCCACCGGACCACCGTCGAACTTCTCGATCATGGTCAGCAGCAGGCGCCGATCCTGATGATCGAAACCATGCTCGTCAATGTCCAGCAGGTTCAACGCCAGGTCGGCAATCGACTTGGTGATGTGGCCCTTGGCCCGGACCTCGGCAAAATCCCGAACCCGGCGCAACAGCCGGTTGGCGATCCGCGGCGTACCCCGGGCCCGACGCGCCACTTCATAGGCACCCTCCGGGTCCAGCGGCAACCCGAGGATGCCCGCCGAGCGGCTGACGATCGTGGCCAGGTCCGCGTTGTTGTAGAACTCCAGGCGCTGGACGATGCCGAAACGGTCGCGCAGCGGGTTGGTGAGCATGCCGGCGCGGGTGGTGGCACCCACCAGGGTGAAGGGCGGCAGGTCCAGCTTGATGGAGCGCGCCGCTGGGCCCTCGCCGATCATGATGTCGAGCTGGAAATCTTCCATGGCCGGATACAGCACTTCTTCGACAATCGGCGACAGCCGATGGATCTCGTCGATGAACAACACGTCGTGGGGCTCAAGATTGGTCAACAACGCCGCCAGGTCGCCCGGACGCTCGAGGACCGGACCGGACGTGCTCTTGATCGACACACCCATTTCCTGGGCAATGATATTGGCCAGGGTGGTCTTGCCCAGGCCCGGCGGGCCGAAGATCAAGGTGTGGTCCAGCGACTCGCTACGCCCCCGGGCCGCCTGGATAAACAACTCCATCTGCTCACGCACGGTCGGTTGGCCAATGTAGTCGGCCAGGCTGACAGGGCGAATCGCACGGTCCTGGACTTCCTCGCGGTCACGGGGCGCACCCGTGGCGGCGATCAGACGATCAGCTTCAATCACTTAGATCATTCCCTTCAGGGCACGACGAATCATGTCTTCAGTACTCAAGCCTTTTTCCTTGATGGCGGAAATCGCCTTGCTGGCTTCCTGTGGCTTGTAGCCCAGGGAGATCAGCGCAGTGACCGCGTCGTTCTCGGCACTGGCCGCTGGCACCGGTGCATCAGGCTGGTTCGGCACCAGCGCAAACATGGCCGGCACCGCTTCCCAGGCCTTGAAGCGATCCTTGAGCTCCACCAACAGGCGTTCGGCGGTTTTCTTGCCGACACCTGGCACCTTGGTCAGCGCCGAGGTGTCCTGGGATTGCACGCAACGCACCAGCTCGTCGACTTCCAGGCTCGACATCAAGGCCAGGGCCAGTTTCGGACCTACACCATTGAGACGGATCAACTCACGGAAAAAGTCTCGCTCGCGCTTGCCGACGAAACCATAGAGTAACTGCGCATCCTCGCGCACGACCAAATGGGTGTGCAACGTCAGCGGTTCACCGACCGACGGCAAGCGATACAGCGTGGTCATGGGCACTTCCAGCTCATAGCCCAGGCCATTTACATCCAGAATCAGGTGCGGCGGCTGTTTTTCAGCCAGGGTGCCGCGCAAGCGTCCAATCACGTTTCAGATCCTTGGGCGTTGACCAGCCGCTGGCTGGCGAATAACGGCCCGGGCATGAAGGCCGACGACACAGGCGCAACAGGCTCGGGCTCATGAATGAGAGCGCTGATGCTATCAGAGACGCAGGCGCCCGCCACGACTGCGTGCGGTTCCCAGACCATGAGGCAACAGGCTGGAGCGGGTATGGGCATGACAAATAGCGATGGCCAGGGCGTCGGAGGCGTCAATCTGCGGCTTGCTGACCAGCTTCAACAGGTGCATCACCATCATTTGCACCTGCTCCTTGTTCGCCGCCCCTGTTCCGACGACCGCCTGCTTGACCTGGGTCGCGGTGTACTCGGCGATCTCCAGACTTTCCTCGGCGCCAGCAACAATCGCCGCTCCCCGGGCCTGCCCCAGCTTCAAGGCGGAATCGGCGTTGCGCGCCATGAAGACCTTTTCGATCCCCATGGTGACCGGGCCGTAGGTCTGGATGACTTCGCGCACGCCGCGATAAACGATCTGCAGACGCTCATGCAACTCGCCCGCCCCGGTGCGGATGCAGCCGGACGCCACATACACACAGCCGCGTCCGGTGTCGCGAACCACGCCGTAGCCGGTAATGCGCGAACCGGGGTCGATGCCAAGGATTAAAGTCATAGCGCCTGCAGGTTGAAGAAGGAGTTGCCTGGACCTGTGGGAGCGGGCTTGCTCGCGAAAGCGGAATGTCAGTCACACATGTATTGCCTGACACACCGCCTTCGCGAGCAAGCCCGCTCCCACCCTAGTCATCAGGCATCAGAAAAAAAGTTATTGCACACAACAATATCAGCCAAGCTGTTGCGCCACGGATTCTGGGATATCGGCATTGGAATAAACGTTCTGCACGTCATCCAGGTCTTCGAGCATGTCGATCAGCTTGAGCACCTTCTCGGCACCCTCGAGGTCCAGTTCGGCGCTGGTGGTCGGCTGCATGACGATTTCCGCGTCGGCCGGCTTGAACCCGGCCGCTTCCAGGGCGTTGCGCACGGCATAGAAGCTGGCGAACGACGTGAAGACGTCGAACGAGCCGTCTTCATGGCTGACTACGTCATCGGCATCGGCCTCCAGGGCCGCTTCCGTCAGGGCATCTTCATCGAGACCCGGCGCGAAGCTGATCTGCCCCTTGCGCTCGAACAGATAAGCCACCGAACCGTCGGTACCGAGGTTGCCACCGCACTTGCTGAAGGCGTGACGCACGGCCGCCGCGGTACGGTTGCGGTTGTCGGTCATGCATTCGACCATCACCGCCACGCCGCCCGGGCCATACCCTTCGTAGGTCAGTTCTTCAACGTTGTCGGCCTCGGTCGCGCCAGCGCCACGGGCAATCGCCCGGTCAATGATATCGCGGCTCATGTTGGCACCGAGTGCCTTGTCCAGGGCCAGGCGCAGACGCGGGTTAGAACCCGGATCGCCGCCACCCTGGCGGGCCGCGACCGTCAGTTCACGGATCCACTTGGTAAAGATCTTGCCCCTCTTGGCATCCTGACGTTCTTTGCGGTGCTTGATGTTCGCCCACTTGGAATGACCTGCCATAACTCGCTCCGGTTCTTCTTGAAACGTTGCCCGCCCCGCGCTCGCGCGGTGGCAGGCAAGCAGAAATATCGACACCAACGAAAAGGCGCATCCGAAGATGCGCCTTCAGGTGTCGGCCTTACTCAGCCTTAGGCTGTTCACGCAGGCGGATGTGCAGCTCGCGCAGCGCCTTGGCATCCACCGCACCCGGGGCCTGGGTCATGACATCGGCCGCGCTCTGGGTTTTCGGGAATGCGATCACTTCACGGATCGACTGGGCGCCGGTCATCAGCATTACCAGGCGATCCAGGCCGAAGGCCAGGCCACCATGGGGCGGTGCACCGAACTTCAGGGCGTCGAGCAGGAAGCCGAATTTCTCTTCCTGCTCCGCTTCGTCGATGCCCAACAGGCGGAACACCGCCTGCTGCATGTCCTTGCGGTGGATACGGATCGAACCGCCACCCAGCTCGGTGCCGTTCAAGACCATGTCGTAGGCACGGGACAGAGCGGTAGCCGGATTGGCCTCCAGCTCTTGCGGCGTGCATTTCGGCGCAGTGAACGGGTGATGCAGGGCAGTGAAGCTGCCATCGTCGTTTTCTTCGAACATCGGGAAGTCCACGACCCACAACGGCGCCCACTCGCAGGTCAGCAGTTCCAGATCGTGGCCGACCTTGATCCGCAACGCCCCCAGAGCTTCGCTGACGATCTTGGCCTTGTCTGCGCCGAAGAACACGATATCGCCGTCGACCGCGCCGACGCGATCGAGGATCACGTTCAGGTTGGCTTCAGGGATATTCTTGACGATCGGCGATTGCAGGCCTTCGACGCCTTTGGCGCGCTCGTTGACCTTGATGTACGCCAGGCCCTTGGCACCGTAGATGCCGACGAACTTGGTGTAGTCGTCGATCTTGCTGCGCGGCATGCTCGCCGCACCCGGCACGCGCAAGGCGGCAACACGGCATTTCGGATCATTGGCCGGACCGCTGAAGACCTTGAATTCGACGTCCTTGAGCTGGTCGGCCACGTCCACCAGCTCCAGCGGGATACGCAGGTCCGGCTTGTCGGAACCATAACGACGCATGGCCTCGTCCCAGGTCATGTGTGGGAAGTCACCGAATTCCAGGCCCAGCACTTCCTTGAACAGGTTGCGGATCATGCCTTCGGTCAGGCCCATGATGTCTTTTTCGTCGAGGAAGCTGGTCTCGATGTCGATCTGGGTAAACTCAGGCTGACGGTCGGCACGCAGGTCTTCGTCGCGGAAGCACTTGGCGATCTGGTAGTAACGGTCGAAGCCGGCCACCATCAGCAGTTGCTTGAACAACTGCGGCGATTGCGGCAGGGCGAAGAAGCTGCCGGGGTGGGTGCGGCTCGGCACCAGGTAGTCACGGGCGCCTTCCGGCGTGGCACGGGTCAGGATCGGCGTCTCGACGTCGAGGAAGCCGTTCTCGTCCAGGTAGCGACGGATGCTGGTGGTCATGCGCGAACGCAGGCGCAGCTTCTCGGCCATTTCCGGACGACGCAGGTCGATGAAGCGATAGCGCAGGCGGGTTTCTTCGCCCACGTCGGAAAATTCGTTGAGCGGGAACGGCGGGGTCTCCGCTTCGTTGAGCACTTCCAGCTCATGACCCAGCACTTCGATCATGCCGGACGCCATGTTGGCATTGCCGGCACCGGCCGGACGCAGGCGCACCTTGCCGGTGATCTTGACTACGTATTCGCTGCGCACGCGGTCGGCGGTGGCGAAGGTTTCAGCACGGTCCGGATCGAACACCACCTGGGCCAGGCCTTCACGATCACGGATATCGAGGAAAATCACCCCGCCATGGTCACGGCGACGATGGACCCATCCGCAAAGAGTAACTTCCTGACCTTCCAGGCTTTCGTTCAGTTGGCCGCAATAATGGCTGCGCATCATGGTAGTGGTTTCACTTCTCGTAATTCGACATTCGGTTGGAGGCCCTGCCCATGCAAGAACCCGCGCGTATTCATCTCAGTCAGCTTTGTCGCCACCGGCGAGGTTCTTCTTCGCACCGGTCTTGAAGTCGGTTTCATACCAGCCCGTACCGCCGAGACGGAAACCCGGCATGGACAGCATTTTTTTCAGTTCCGGCGCCTGGCAGGCAGGGCAGTCGACCAGCGGTGCTTCGCTGATCTTTTGGATGGCTTCCATCTGATGACCACAGGAAGCACATTGATAGTCGTACATCGGCATGGGTTGTCTCGGCGATCAGGTTAATCGCGCAAAAGCTGGGCTTTGCGGCAAAGAGCGGGATTATATCCATTAAATGCAGCCTGTGCAGCCGTAGGGGCGTTCTCCATTCGTTTCCATGGGATGGGAAAATGAATCTCGAAGCCCCCAGGGCTGCCCAGGGCACCTACCAGCCCGGTCGAGTCACTGCGGGGCCCCACGCCAGTGACGCTCCACGACTTCCAAGCCGGCCTCCTTCAAGCTGTGCACCACGCAGACAACCCGCACCAGGCCGCTGAAATTGCGAACTCCGCCGTGGCGCAGGTGCACCTCCCGGTCGACATGAGACAACAGGGCATTGATGGAACAGTTGTTGAGCTGGGCCATGTCGCCGAGAATCTCCCAATAGACCCGCTCCAGCCGAAGACAGGTGGCGAACCCATTCAAACGGATGGATCTGGACAAGGGGCGGGCCAGCTGCATATCGAACCCACTGACAAACGGGTCGATCTCGATGGACTGCGCACCCTCCCTTGACTCTTTTCCTTGAATCATACCGTCGACACTCCTTTGCCATACGAACCTCTCAGTCAGGACAACCAATCTGGTGCCCTATGGAAGCTCAACGGCGTCGCCAGATCCAGATGACTTTTTGACCGGCAACGTAGGACAAGCCAACAGCAAATAGACGATGAATTACATCGTCCTACACACGATGGGTGACCTCGACAGCAGACACACGACTGATCGGAAAACCCGATACCAGGAAACCAATAGTTGCACACGCGGGCGATGATGCCATGCCACCCACCATCGCCCGCCAGAGGCTTACCGCTCGTCCAACAGAGAGCGCAACATCCACGCAGTCTTTTCATGAACCTGCATGCGTTGGGTCAGCAGATCGGCGGTCGGCTCGTCGCTGACCTTGTCCAGCAAGGGGAAGATACCGCGGGCCGTGCGCGTCACCGCCTCCTGGCCATCGACCAGTTGCCGGATCATGTCTTCGGCACAGGGCACGCCCTCCTCTTCCTTGATGGAAGACAAGCGCGCATACACCGAATAAGCTCCCGGCGCGGGAAAGCCGAGCGCACGAATGCGCTCGGCAATCAGATCCACCGCCAACGCCAGCTCGTTGTATTGCTCCTCGAACATCAGATGCAGGGTCCGAAACATCGGCCCCGTGACGTTCCAGTGGAAATTGTGGGTCTTGAGATACAACACGTAGGTGTCCGACAACAAGCGTGAAAGCCCATCGACGATGGACTTGCGATCTTCTTCACTGATACCGATATCAATTGCCATGTTGGTTGATCTCCTGACGGTGATGAATTCCACAGCGTAGCGGGTGTTTTCGCCAGTGGCCTGCGACAAATCGCCTAACCTCCTGAACCGACAAGCCAAGACATCGGACAGTTCCAGGCTATGCGCTATCAGCAGGATAAATACCCCTCCCACATGCGTGCAGCTTTCCGGCCGACGAACAGCGCCGTGCGCACCTGTTACGAGTTTGAGAAGGCCAAGGCTTTGCTGTTAAATAGGCAGTGTGTCGCTACGCCTATTTTCCTGGGTGTGGCGCATAGGCTGAATCGGGTACGTGTCCAGCGCCTCTCATTGTTCTGAAGCGAACCGCACCCGACCAGCTCTTCCTTGTGATCCGTCTTAACCGTGAGTCAATCAAAATGTTGAAAATCGTCCACTTGCTAATGGGCGCAGCTGCCCTGCTGCTGTCCTTCATCCCTAGCCTGGGTTCCGAAGCCACACCTTACCTGCAACATCCCGATGCGCTTTACCTGGCCTTCTTCGGCCTGCTCAACCTGATCCTCGCACCTGTCATTCCTTACTGGCACAAAGGTCCTCGTCATCAATTGCAAAACCTGGTCAGCGTACTGCTGGTGCTGGCCGTTGCCTTGCAAACCCTGAGCCTGCTGGCTCCGATGCCGGAAATCAGCGGTCAACCGGCCGTCCTGTTCAGCCTCACTGCGGCGTTGCTTGCCGTGGCACTGCACCTGGCCGCCAGCTTCTACAAGAAGTCGTCGCCGACCGCCGCGCCGCAGAACTACGACATGTCCAATCGTGATACCGGCACCGTGAAGTGGTTCAACACCTCCAAGGGCTTCGGCTTCATCTCCCGTGACTCCGGCGATGACATTTTCGTGCATTTCCGGGCCATCCGCGGCGAAGGCCATCGCGTCCTGGTCGAAGGCCAGCGCGTGGAGTTCTCCGTGATGCACCGCGACAAAGGCCTGCAAGCCGAAGACGTCATCGCCGCACTGCCGCGCCGCTGATTCCAGGCATGAAAAAACCGCGAGCAGCCAGGCTGCATCGCGGTTTTTTTATGCCTCGTCGCTCGGACGATCAGTAATGCGGGGGCGGCGCCTCTTCCTCGACGGATTCGAACTGCCCAGCCATTTCCTCCTGCCGCTTGAGCAACGCCGCCATCTGTAATTGCAAACGCTCGACGACCCGCTGCTGCTCCACCAACACATCATTCAACGCCTGGATGGTGTCATCCTGAAATGCCAGGCGAGTTTCCAGATCGGTAACACGCGCCTCAAGATCCACGGTTCAACCCTCCACAAACTTGAAATCATCGGTCAGGGCCATCCGCAACCGCTCGCGAATGGCCGCCACCTGCTCCGCATTATAAGGCCGGGCCGGGTGCTTGCCCCAGACCGGCGACGGCCAGGCCACATCCTCACGCCTGCGCACGATGACATGCATGTGCAACTGGCTGACGACGTTACCCAACGCCGCAATGTTCAACTTGTCAGCGTCGAAAGAGTCCTTGAGGGTTTCCGCCAGCGCGGTGGTCTCTTTCCACAGCTGGCGTTGATCAACGTCATCGAGCTGAAACAACTCGCTGATATCTTCCCGCCTTGGCACCAGAATGAACCACGGGTAATTCGAATCATTGGACAGCAGCAACCGGCACAGTGGGAAATCGCCAATGGGCAATGTGTCCTGCTGCAGTTGTGGATCTAAAACAAACACCGCGCGTACTCCTTGCTCGTTATCGGGGCGGCCCGGTTTGGGCCTGCATTGGATACTCGCAGCATACCCGCGAATGACTGAACGTTCACTGCGCCCCTCCGGCCTTGACTGAAATGCCTGTTTTCGGGTCCGACCTTCTCCACGCGGTAACAGCGCGCACCATTTCAGCGCAGCAATCTCCCGGGAGTACGGAAACGTCAGCATCCTGATGGGGAGAAACACAGAGCCATGCGCGACTCATGAAGTTTTTTGCACCAAAACTGCACAAAGCGTCTACGCTCAGTGCACGAAGCATCCGGGATTTACTCACTGGCAGGGTGAACCGGTAACGTTTTTGGTTGTCGAGGGCCATTTTCAGTTTTCAAACACGATAGCGGCACAGCAGTCAACCCTATTTAAAACAAGGCCTTTGCCCCCCGGTTTCATGAGGTTTCACCGCGTCAAACGGAAGAGTGTGAAAAAACTGTGAACAAATTTCGGGTTTGTGCATACTTGTTGCATTCATCCCGGACATCGCCCTCAGGCAATCGTCGGAACGAAAACCTGTTGGCCTATAAATAAAGTGGCAAGGTTGCCCTCAGGAGCTTCAAGTGCAGTAACAAAGGACTCTTTACACCGACGCCGAAGAAAGAAAAGCAATATTCAAATTGCGAAACCCGATTGCGTCGGAACAGCCCCATTACGACATGGATCGAGCCATTGGCGACATGGTCGTGAAGAAGCTGGAAGGTTGGATGGGCAAGTATCGCCAATGATGTCGTCGTGATATAAATTTGCGCCGACACAAAAAGAAAGAGCCGCCCAGATAAAAAAACAGGTGGGACGGCAGTACTCTTCTAAAAACCAAAGGAGCAAATCACGATGCGCGTGATGAAGTGGAGCATGATCGCACTGGCTGTTTCGGCCGGTGTTTCGCAGTTCGCAGTGGCGTCTTCCCAGGACGAGTCCAAGGGCTTTTTTGAAGATCAGAGCTTGACCGTCAAAAGCCGTATGCTGTACATGAACCGTGATTTCAAGCACGGTGAATCCAACACACAAGGCACACCTAACCATCCGGATCGCCGTACAGGCTACCGTGAAGAAACTGGCTTGGGCGTCCAAACCGTTTACGAGTCGGGCTTCACCCAAGGCACCATTGGCTTTGGTCTGGACGCGCTGGCCAATGGCATGGTCAAACTGGACAGCGGCGCCGGTCGTACCGGTAACGGCATGTTTGGCAAGGATAGCGAAGGCCATCCGGAAGACACCCAATCCAACGTTGGCGGCGCGGTCAAATTCCGTTTCTCCGACACCGTTCTGAAGTACGGTAACCAATACGTTGCCAGCCCGGTCTTCTCTACAGATGACAGCCGTCTGCTGCCAGAAGTCGCCACCGGTACTCTGATCACCAGCAAGGAAATCAAAGGCCTGGAGCTGAGCGCTGGTCGCTTCACTTCCATGCGTGCGCAGAACCATATGGGTCGCGACAGCCTGGGCTTGAAATCGGCTGACATTGCCGGCGCAACCTACCAGTTCACTGACAACTTTGTAGCTGGTGTAGCGGCCTCCGACATCGAAGACTACTACAAGAAAAAATATGTCAACCTGAACTACACCATGCCGCTCAGCGAAGATCAGTCCCTGAACTTCGACTTCAATGGCTACGATAGCAAAAGCCAGGGTCAGGAGTTGGACGGTGACGTTGACAACCGCATCTGGTCCCTCGCGGCAGCCTATAGCGTCGGCGCTCACAAGTTCACCTTGGCCCACCAACGCTCCTCGGGTGATAGCGGATATAAGTACGGCGTAGACGGCGGCGGTACTATCTTCCTCGCCAACTCCATCCAATACTCCGACTTCAACGGCGAAGATGAGCGCTCCTGGCAAGCTCGCTACGACCTGAACATGAAGACCTACGGCGTTCCTGGCCTGAGCTTCATGACTCGCTACGTCAAAGGCGATAACATCACCACCGCTTCCGGTGTTGAAGGTAAAGAACATGAGTTCGACTTCGAGACCAAGTATGTTCTGCAAAGCGGCCCAGCGAAAGACCTGTCTTTCCGCATTCGTAGCGCAATCGCTCGTTCGAACAATGCCTACGATGGCGGTAACGTCAATGACTTCCGCTTCATCGTCGAATATCCACTGAGCATCTTGTAATTCAGTGCTGAGTAGAATAGCCACACTGCAATAAACAAAAAACCGCTCACCTGATCCAGGTGAGCGGTTTTTTTGCACCCAATGAAACAACCTAACGCAACTTCATAAATAGCAAGCTAGCCAAATATAACCTGACCCAATCGACAGGTTACATCTATGTTGTTATCTCGCCGCCTCTTCCTGCACCACACGAATCACCCGCTGCGGAAACGGAATATCAATCCCCGCATCCTTCAAGCGATCCCGCGCCTGTTCATTGAACATGAACATGACACTCCAGTAATCCGCAGTCTTGACCCACACCCGCAACGACACCGTGATCGAACTGTCGCCCAGGGTGGAAATCACCGCTTCAGGTGCCGGATCGGCCAATACGCGCTCATCCTTGGCCAGATTCAACAAGACCTCGCGCGCTTTTTGCAGGTCAGCCTGGTAATCCACCCCCACATCGAACACCACTTTGCGGGTCGGCTGACGATTGGTGTTGGTGATAATGCCGTTCGACAGGTTGCCGTTGGGCACGATCACCGTCTTGTTGTCACCGGTGCGCAACACGGTATGGAAAATCTGGATGCTGTCGACCGTGCCAGCGATGCCTTGGGCTTCGATCCAGTCGCCAATGCGGAACGGGCGAAACAGCAGGATCAGCACGCCGCCGGCGAAGTTTGCCAGGCTGCCCTGCAACGCCAGGCCAATTGCCAGGCTCGCCGCACCGATGGCAGCAACGAACGAGGTGGTTTCCACGCCGATCATCGACGCGACGCTGATCGCCAACAATATCTTCAGGATGATATTGGCCAGGGTACTGATAAACCCTTGCAATGCCAGGTCAGCGTTACGCAGGGCCAGCAGCGCACCCAGTTTTTGCGTGACCTTGTTGATCAACCACCAGCCGATGGCCAGGGTGATGACAGCCAGCAACACACGGCTGCCGTACTCCATGACCATTGGTATCGCGGCCTGGGAGGTCTCGATCAGGTGATCCACTTCTGCATTCAAGTCCATTCGACTCTCCTTTATTACCGTAAGCACGAATGTGGCGGGGAAGGCTGCTCCCCCACCACCCTATTCCTGAACAGCCTGGCGTCCTGTCAGTCGCGGAAGTTATTGAACTGTAGCGGCATACCGAATTCTTTGGCGCGCAGCGCTGCGATGGCCTCCTGCAAGTCGTCGCGCTTCTTGCCGGTAACCCGCACCTGCTCACCCTGGATGGCGGCCTGGACCTTGAGCTTGGCATCCTTGATGTGAGCGACAATCTTCTTTGCCAGCTCCTTGTCGATGCCTTCCTTGAGCACGGCTTCCTGTTTCATCACCTTGCCCGAGGCATAGGCATCCTTGATTTCAAGGCATTGCACGTCGATCTTGCGCTTGACCAGCGCCATCTTGAGGATCTCGATCATCGCCTCGAGCTGGAATTCGGCTTCGGCGGTCAGGTTGACGGTCAGGTCCTTTTCCTTGAATTCGAAGCTGCCTTTGCCCTTGAGGTCATAACGACGGTCGAGTTCCTTGACGGCGTTTTCAACGGCGTTGGTGACTTCGTGTTTGTCCAGTTCGGATACCACGTCGAATGACGGCATGTAGTGTTCTCCAAATAAAAAGGCGCGCCAGTAACAAAGGCGCGCGCTTGGCTTGTGGTTAAAATCGGGCTCATTATAACGGGTCTTTTCTTGCCGATACCGCGAGCCCCTCAGATGCCTGCGCCAAACCGAGTAAAAAACTGATGTCCACGACCTGGCATGTCCTGGGGGCCGGCAGTCTTGGCACGTTGTGGGCCACGCGCCTGGCGCGGGCCGGCCTGCCGGTGCGCCTGGTGTTGCGCAATGAAGCCCGGATGCAGGCGTATCGGGCAAGCGGTGGCCTGACACTGGTGGAACAGGGCCAAACGCAGCGCTACCCGGTGCCTGGGGAAACGGCGGACAGCCCCGAGCCCATCAAACGCCTGCTATTGGCCTGTAAAGCCTATGACGCAGAGGCGGCCGTGGCCTCGGTGGCCCATCGCCTGGACGCCGAGTCGGAACTGATCCTGTTGCAGAATGGCCTCGGCAGCCAGGACGCGGTGGCGAACCGCGTCCCCCAGGCCCGTTGTATCAGTGCCTCCAGCACCGAAGGCGCGTTCCGCGACGGCGACTGGCGCGTGGTGTTCGCCGGTCACGGCTACACGTGGCTTGGTGACCCCGCCCACCCCGTGGCGCCGTTCTGGTTGGACGACCTGAGCGCCGCCGGAATCCCCCACGCATGGAGCGCGGACATCCTCACCCGGCTCTGGCGAAAACTGGCCCTCAACTGTGCGATCAACCCGCTGACTGTGCTGTATCACTGCAAGAATGGTGGCTTGCAGGAACATCGCTGCGAAGTGGCAACCCTGTGCGCGGAACTGACTGATCTGCTCGAACGCTGCGGCCAGCCCGCGGCGGCCGAGGACTTGCAGCCGGAAGTCGAACGGGTGATCCAGGCCACGGCGGCCAATTACTCCTCGATGCACCAGGATGTCGCCAACCGGCGCCGCACTGAAATCAGCTATCTGCTCGGCCACGCCTGCAAGGCCGCCCGGCGGCACGAGCTGGCGATACCGCATCTGGAACAGCTGCGCCAGCGCCTGATCGCTCACTTGGACAACCTCGGATTGCCCAGCGACTGAGCAGCGGCTACGCTGGCCTGGTGTTCCTTTTCAGCGACGAATCTGATGCCATTGCGCCAGCGCCTTGAAAACCTGCCGGTCGGCCAGAAACTGTTGGCCGCCCTGCTGGTGTTATTGACCACTGTCCTGCTGGTCGCCAACCTGACCTTTATCAGCGCCGCCTATTACATTTCCCAGGAAAGCATGGCCCCCCAGGCCCTGCAAACCATCGGCCGACTGATCGCCAATCCGAGCCTGATCTCCGATGCCCTGCAATCGCCACAAGGCGCCAAGCGCCTGCTTGACGAACTCAACAGCTACGCCCCGCTGCGGGCGGCGGCGCTGTATGACGGCGAGGGCGAACGCCTGGCGCAACTGCAACAGGGTGAGAAGCTCAGGCTGCCGGATCATTTCCGCAATGTGCAAGCCTGGCAGGCCGGTGAATTCCGCAGCAACCAGGTCATCACCCTGCCCCGCCCCGGTACCGCGCCGGGCCACCTGCTGCTGGTCGCCAGCAGTGAACTGCCCACGGCGTTCTACACCGGCACCCTGACCGCCAGCCTCGGCATCCTGATTTTCAGCGTGCTGCTGTGGCTGGTCATCGCCCAGCAGATCAAACGCCTGATCACCCAGCCGATTCATCAGTTGGAAGAGCTGTCGCGCCAGGTCACCCGGGAAGAAAACTATTCCCTGCGCGCCGCCCGTGGCAACCACGACGAAATCGGCAGCCTGGCCGAAGCCTTCAATACCATGCTGTCGCGGATCGAGGCCCGGGAGCAGCAGCTCAAGCGCGCCCGGGACGACTCCCAGGCGGCCTACGACCAGGCCCAGGGCCTGGCGGAAGAAACCCGGCATACCAACCGCAAGCTGGAACTCGAAGTCCAGGTGCGCAGCAAGATCGAGAAAAAGCTCACCGGCTTTCAGAACTACCTCAACAGCATTATCGACTCCATGCCGTCGGCCCTGATCGCTCTCGACGAACAGCTTTATGTCACCCAATGGAACCAGGAGGCCAGCGCCCTTTCCGGCACCCGGCTGGACGAAGCATTGAACCAGCCGATCTTCCTCGCCTTCGAACCCCTCAAGCCGTACCTGCCGCAGCTCAAGCAAACGGTCGAGCAGCACACGGTGGCGAAGATCGAACGCGTCACCTGGACCAAGGACGATGAAGCCCGGCACTACGCCCTGACCTTCTATCCGCTGATGGGTGGTGCCGGACGCGGGGTGGTGATCCGCATCGACGACATTACCCAGCGCCTGTCGCTGGAAGAAATGATGGTGCAATCGGAAAAAATGCTCTCGGTCGGCGGCCTCGCGGCGGGCATGGCCCATGAGATCAACAACCCACTGGGGGCCATCCTGCACAACGTGCAGAACATCCGCCGGCGCCTGTCACCGGAACTGCCCAAGAATCTCGAACAGGCCGAGCAACTGGGCATCGAACTGCAGGTGGTCAATCAATACCTCCAGGGCCGGGACATCCCGCAGTTGCTCGATGGCATCCAGCAGGCCGGCGCCCGCGCGGCGAAAATCGTCACCCACATGCTCAGTTTCAGCCGCCGCAGCACGCGACAAATGGCCCCTTGCGACCTGCCGGCCCTGATCGACCAGGCGGTGGAAATCGCCGGCAACGACTTCGACCTGGCGATCGGCTTCGACTTCAAGGGCCAGGCAATCATCCGTCAGTTCGACCCGAACCTGGGCCCGGTACCCGGCACCGCCAACGAATTGGAGCAGGTGCTGCTCAACCTGTTGAAAAACGCCGCCCAGGCCATCCACCAACGCCAGGACGACAGCGAACCCGGGCGCATTACCCTGCGCACGCGGCTGAACCCGCCCTGGGCGGAAATCCAGGTCGAGGACAACGGCATCGGCATGAGCGAGAACGTGCGCAAACGCACCTTCGAGCCCTTCTTCACCACCAAGGAAATCGGCCAGGGCACGGGCCTGGGGCTGTCGGTGTCGTATTTCATCATCACCAATAACCACAAGGGCCAGATGGAAGTGCAGTCGGCGCCGGGCCAGGGCACCTGCTTCACCTTGCGCCTGCCCCTGGCGGGCATTTCGATGATGCCCCAAGAACAAAAGCAACTGGAGCGCTGAGCATGGGCTTTCGCCTGTCGAAGATTTACACCCGCACCGGCGACAAGGGTGAAACCGGGTTGGGCGATGGTCGTCGCGTGGCGAAGGACCACCCACGGGTCGAGGCCATCGGCGAAGTGGATAGCTTGAACAGCCAACTGGGGTTGCTGCTGGCCGCGCTCATCGACGAGGCGAGCCGATACCCGGCGCTAAGGGAGATCATCGAAGTGTTGGCACCCTGTCAGCATCGGTTGTTCGACCTGGGTGGCGAACTGGCAATGCCGGCCTATCAGGCATTGACCACGGCGGAAGTCGAGCGACTGGAAGCGGCCATCGATCTGTGGAACGAAGAGCTGGGGCCACTGGAAAACTTCATCCTGCCCGGCGGCTCGACCCTGGTGGCCCAGGCCCACGTCTGCCGCAGCCTGGCCCGCAGTGCCGAGCGACGTTGCCAGCAATTGAACGCCGTGGAGCCGCTGGCGGGACCGGGGTTGGCCTATATCAATCGAATGTCGGATCTGTTGTTCGTGGCGGCGCGGGCGATTGCCCGGCGCCAGGGTGTGGCGGAGGTGCTTTGGGTGGCAGCGGCCAAGCCTGGGGAGTGATCACAGATATCATTGCCTGTCAGGCCGTCTTCGCGAGCAAGCCCGCTCCCACAGTTGAAGCGCGTTCCTCCTGAAGAACTCGGTCAACTGTGGGAGCGGGCTTGCTCGCGAAGGCGCCGGCAGCCACACCACAAATCAGGCATCAGGCCAGAACGCCCGAATCCCCGCCACACCCTGCGCGCCGGCCTCCCAGGCCTTCTGCCGCTCGGCAGGCCCCACTCCGCCCAGCAGATATACCGGACGGTTGAAGCCCTCGATCAGCCGGGCAGCCTCGGCCCAACCCAATGGCTGGGCCTCGGGATGGGTCTGGGTCGGTTGCACGGGCGAGAGCGTCACGAAGTCCACGTCCATCTGCTGCGCCAGGGAGAGTTCCTCGGCGTTATGACAGGAAGCGGCCAGCCAACGGTCCTTGCCGAATGGACGGCCGGCCGCCGCATGCTTGCGCAGTTGCGCGACGGTAACGTGCCAACCGGCGGAAGGGAAGTCCCCCAGCCATTCGAAAGGCCCCTTGAGCATCAACTGGGCCTTGCCGGCACACAATCCCGCCGCATCCACCGCCAAATCACGGTATTGCGGATCGTAGCCATTGGGCGCCCGCAGCTGGACCAGCTTGATCCCACCGGCGATAGCCTTCTGCATTCCCCGCAACAGGGCCGGTGTTTCAAGGCCTTCCGGGGTGATCAGGTATTCGCCGGGCAAGCGAGCCGCCGCCACGATCGGCTGGTTGGCTGCCGGAAACTCATGGTTGGTCAGGTCGCGAGCCGTGACCCAGGCCAGCGGTTGCCCTTCGGCACCATGGGGTTCGCCGGAGAACGCCGAGACTTCCCAGACATCCAGCAAAACCTGTTTATCCGGGTAATCGTGACGCACCTTGATCAATGGCCGGGCAGCGTCGACCACAATTCCCAGCTCCTCATGAAGTTCCCGGGCCAGGGCCGTCTCGACGGATTCGTCGGCCTCGACCTTGCCACCGGGAAATTCCCACAGGCCACCCTGGTGCTGGGTGTCGGCCCGTCGGGCGATCAGGATCTTGCCGGCAGCGTCACGAATGACCGCCGCCGCTACGTGTACTCGTTTCACCGCGCGATGTCCTCCAGGCCGGCCGTTTGCCACGCCTTGAGCGCCGCCAGCCATTGATAAAGGGTTTCGACTTGGGCCACATTCACCTCGGGCAGTTTCAGCTCAACAGTGTGCAGCCGCCTCGCCGCCTTCGCGAGCAAGCCCGCTCCCACACTGAATTGATGCGTGACATAAAAAGTGTTCACACCTCAAATCTCCTGTGGGAGCGGGCTTGCTCGCGAATGGGACGACTCTGTCTTAAGTCCGATACTCAGCGTTGATCTTGACGTACTCGTGGGACAAGTCAGTGGTCCAGATCGTCTCGCTGCAATCACCGCGCCCCAGCTCGATGCGGATGGTGATTTCTTCCTGTTGCATCACCGCCGCCCCCTGGGCCTCGGTGTAGGTCGCGGCGCGGGCGCCCTGGCTGGCGATGCAGACTTCGCCGAGGAACACGTCGATCTTGCTCACGTCCAGGTCCGGCACGCCGGCACGGCCGACCGCCGCGAGGATCCGCCCCCAGTTCGGGTCAGAGGCGAAGAGCGCGGTCTTGATCAGCGGCGAATGCGCCACGGTGTAGCCGACATCCAGGCATTCCTGATGATTGCCACCACCGTTGACTTGCACAGTCACAAACTTGGTTGCACCCTCGCCGTCACGGACGATGGCCTGGGCCACTTCCATGCACACTTCGAACACCGCCTGCTTCAGGGCCGCGAACAGCGGGCCGCTGGCTTCGGTGATTTCCGGCAGGTTGGCCTTGCCGGTGGCGATCAGCATGCAGCAGTCGTTGGTCGATGTATCGCCGTCGATGGTAATGCGGTTGAACGACTTGTTCGCGCCGTCGAGCATCAGGTCCTGCAGCACCTGGCGGGAGACTTTGGCGTCAGTCGCGATGTAGCCGAGCATGGTCGCCATGTTCGGGCGGATCATGCCGGCGCCCTTGCTGATGCCGGTGACGGTGACGGTGACGCCGTCGTGCTGGAATTGACGGCTCGCGCCCTTGGGCAAGGTGTCGGTGGTCATGATGCCGGTGGCGGCGGCGGCCCAGTTGTTTTCCGACAGGTCATCGAGGGCGGCCTGCAGCGCACCTTCGATCTTCTCGACCGGCAGCGGCTCACCGATCACACCCGTGGAGTACGGTAGCACCTGAGCGGCGTCAACGCCGGTCAGCTCGGCCAGCTTGGCGCAGGTGCGCTCGGCGGCGGCCAGCCCTGGCGCACCGGTGCCTGCATTGGCATTGCCGGTGTTGGTCAGCAGGTAGCGCACCGGCCCCTGGACACGTTGCTTGGCCAGGATGACCGGGGCGGCACAAAAGGCGTTGAGGGTGAATACGCCGGCAACCGTCGAGCCTTCGGCGCAACGCATGACCACCACATCCTTGCGCCCGGGGCGCTTGATGCCCGCCGAGGCGATACCGAGTTCAAAACCGGCAACCGGGTGCAACGTTGGCAACGGACCAAGACCAACAGCCATGAATGCGCTCCTCAATAAATGTATGTCTGAATCAAATGGCAAAACGCCGCGACAGAGGTTGCCTGTCGCGGCGCGGGTCGTTCAGCGTTTGAGACGGGCGTTACTGGATCTGCCCGTGGCAATGCTTGTATTTCTTGCCCGAACCGCAGTAGCACAACTCGTTACGGCCCAGCTTCTGCTCGTTGCGCACCGGCGCGGTCGCCAGGGCGACATCCACATCGACCCCCTCTTCCTGAGCCTGGGTCACTTCCAGGCCTGGGGCTTCGGCGTGTTCGAACTGCATGCGCGCGGCCAGGGCCTCGGCTTCCTGACGCAGTCGGGCTTCCTCTTCGGCCGGGTCTTCGCGGCGGACCTGAACGTGGGACAGCACACGGATCGAGTCGCGCTTGATCGAATCCAGCAGCTCGGAGAACAAGGTGAAGGATTCACGCTTGTATTCCTGCTTCGGGTTCTTCTGGGCGTAACCGCGCAAATGGATACCGTGGCGCAGGTGATCCATGGTCGACAGGTGGTCTTTCCACAGGTCGTCCAGTACCCGCAGCACAATCTGCTTCTCGAAGGAGCGCAGCGCTTCGGCGCCAGCCTGGTCTTCCTTCTCGTTGTACGCGGCGATCAGTTCGGCCAGCAGCTTTTCGCGCAGGGTTTCTTCGTACAGGTGGTCGTCTTCGTCGAGCCACTGCTGGATCGGCAACGACACGCCGAAGTCGCTGCGCAAGGCAGCTTCCAGGCCGGCAATGTCCCACTGCTCCGGCAGCGACTGTGGTGGAATGTGGGCGCTGACGGTTGCGTCGAGCACTTCCTGGCGGAAGTCGGCGATGGTGTCGCCGATGTTGTCGGCGGCCAACAAACTGTTACGCATGTGATAGATCACTTTACGCTGTTCGTTGTTGACGTCGTCGAACTCGAGCAATTGCTTGCGGATATCGAAGTTGCGTCCTTCGACCTTGCGCTGGGCCTTTTCGATGGCGTTCGTCACCATCCGGTGTTCGATCGCTTCGCCAGGCTGCATGCCCAGAGCCTTCATGAAGTTCTTCACCCGGTCAGAGGCGAAGATACGCATCAGGCTGTCTTCCAGGGACAGGTAGAAGCGGCTGGAACCGGCGTCACCCTGGCGACCGGCACGGCCACGCAACTGGTTGTCGATACGGCGCGATTCATGGCGCTCGGAAGCGATCACCTGCAAACCACCGGACTCGAGCACCTGCTGGTGACGCTTCTGCCAGTCGGCCTTGATCTGCGCGATCTGCTCGGGGGTCGGGTTTTCCAGGGAGGCGACTTCCACTTCCCAGTTGCCGCCCAGCAGGATGTCGGTACCACGACCAGCCATGTTGGTGGCGATGGTCAACGCACCCGGGCGACCGGCCTGGGCGATGATCTCGGCTTCCTTCTCGTGGAACTTGGCGTTGAGGACCTTGTGCTCGATGCCTTCCTTGTTGAGCAATGCGGACATGTGCTCGGAGGTTTCGATGGTGGCGGTACCCACCAGGATCGGACGACCCTGGGCCATGCCGTCCTTGATGTCGTTGATGATCGCCGCGTACTTCTCTTCGGCGGTCAGGAACACCAGGTCGTTGTAGTCTTTACGCGCCAGCGGCTTGTTCGTCGGGATCACCACTACTTGCAGGCCGTAGATCTGGTGGAACTCGAACGCTTCGGTGTCGGCGGTACCGGTCATGCCGGACAGCTTGTTGTACAGGCGGAAGTAGTTCTGGAAGGTGGTCGAGGCCAGTGTCTGGCTCTCGGCCTGGATATTCAGGCCTTCCTTGGCTTCGATGGCCTGGTGCAGGCCTTCGGACAGGCGACGGCCCGGCATGGTACGACCGGTGTGTTCGTCGACCAGCACCACCTGGCCGTCCTGCACGATGTATTCGACGTTGCGATGGAACAGCTTGTGGGCACGCAGGCCGGCATAGACGTGGGTCAGCAGGCCTAGGTTATGGGCCGAATACAGGCTTTCGCCTTCGGCCAGCAGGCCGACGCGGGTCAGCACTTCCTCGATGTACTGGTGGCCGGCTTCGTTGAGTTCGACCTGACGGGTCTTCTCGTCAACGGTGAAGTGCCCGGCCTGGGTCACTTCGCCTTCCACTTCCTCGACGTGCAGCTTGAGCTGCGGGATCAACTTGTTGATCTCCATGTACAGCTTGGAGCTGTCCTCGGCCTGACCGGAAATGATCAGCGGGGTACGGGCTTCGTCGATGAGGATGGAGTCGACTTCGTCGATGACCGCGAAATTGAGTTCGCGCTGGAATTTTTCTTCCAGGCTGAACGCCATGTTGTCGCGCAGGTAATCGAAACCGAATTCGTTGTTGGTGCCGTAGGTGATGTCGGCAGCGTAGGCGGCACGCTTCTCTTCCGGCGGTTGGAACGGCGTGACCACGCCGACGGTCAGCCCGAGGAATTCGTACAGCGGGCGCATCCAGTTGGCGTCGCGGCGAGCCAGGTAGTCGTTGACCGTCACCACATGCACGCCCTTGCCGGACAATGCGTTGAGGTAGACGCCCAGGGTCGCCACCAGGGTTTTACCCTCACCGGTGCGCATTTCGGCGATCTTGCCTTCGTGCAGGGTCATGCCGCCGATCAACTGGACGTCGAAGTGGCGCATGCCCATGACCCGCTTGCCGGCTTCGCGGGCAACCGCAAAGGCTTCGGGCAGGAGCTGGTCGAGGGTTTCCCCCTTGGCGATGCGGTCCTTGAATTCGGCAGTCTTGGCGCGTAACTGATCGTCCGAAAGGGCCACCATTTGCTCTTCGAAGGCATTGACGATCTGTACCGTCTTGAGCATGCGTTTGACTTCACGCTCGTTCTTGCTTCCAAAGAGTTTCTTTAACAAAGGCGCAAACATATCGGCAGGATCTTCCACACTAAAGGGATGGAGGGCGGCCCCATGAGTCGCCCGTGCAGCCCTCATGGCCGCATGCGAACGAGCATTCTACCCGGAAACGATGGTGAGGAAAGTGGCGTTATCCACGATGCTGGCACAGCGCTGTGACGGGGCCCTCCTAAAATAAGGGCTTTTACGCGAAGTTCAACCCACAAAACGCATAACTTCCTACTGTTTGTGTGAGTAAACAGCCATTGCCCGAAGCGTACCTGGCACTTTCTGCTACCATGGCGCCTCTGTCACTCGCGGTATACGTTCATGGCCTTCCGCCCCCTCCCAGCCAAGGCTCCCGCCGTTCTGTTGCGCGAAGCCAAACCGCTGAAAGCCATCTTCGGCCACGCCAGGCGCCTGGGCCATCTGCAACGCCTGCTGGACAGCCAGCTGCAGCCCGCCGCCCGCGAACACTGCCACGTGGCCTCCTGGCGCGAAGGCAGTTTGCTGTTGATCGTCACGGACGGCCACTGGGCCACGCGCCTGCGCTACCAGCAAAAACGCCTGCTGCGTCAGCTACAGGCATTCGAGGAGTTTGCCAGCCTCACGCGGATTCTCTTCAAGGTGCAGCCCCCCACCGTACAGGTCGGGGCCAAGGGGCACACCCTGGACCTGTCCACCGACGCCGCCGAAACCATCCAGGCCACCGCGGACGGCATCAGCGACCCGAGCCTGCGGGCAGCGCTGGAGCGGTTGGCGGCCCATGCCAGGGCCAAGCCCTGAGTTCTCCGTCGGCAGGCTGGCCGCCATCGCGAGCAGGCTCGCTCCCCCGTTGAACCACTTGCGATCCCCTGTGGGAGCGAGCCTGCTCGCAATGAAGACACCTCGGTTCTCAGCTACCGCCGCTTACTCCCCCCCAGCAACGACCCCATCAATCCTCTCACTAACTGTCGTCCCAGTTGATTGGCCGCCTGGCGCATCGCCGATTTCAATGCCTGGCCTGCCGCCGTGCCAAGAAACTCCCCGGCCTTTTCGGTAAAGCTCGGCTCCTCGGCCGCCGGTTTGCCTGGCGCCACTTCGGGCTCCAGGCCCTTGCGGCCCATCAGCACTTCATAGGCCGATTCGCGGTCAATGGGTTTATCGTAACGGCCCTGCAATGGCGAACGGGCGATCAATCCGGCTCGCTCGGCCTCGGTCAACGGCCCGATTCGCGACTGCGGCGGCGCCACCAACACCCGCCGGACCATCTCCGGCGTACCTTTTTCCTGCAGGGTGCCCACCAGGGCCTCGCCGATGCCCAGCTCGGTAAGCACCGCCAGGGCATCGAACTGCGGGTTTGGCCGGAAACCGTCCGCCACTGCCCGCAGGGATTTTTGTTCCTTGGCGGTAAAGGCCCGCAAGCCATGCTGGATGCGTAATCCCAACTGCGCCAGGACATCGTCCGGCAGGTCACCTGGGGATTGCGTAACGAAGTACACCCCGACGCCTTTGGAGCGGATCAGGCGCACCACTTGCTCCAACCGCTCCTGCAACGCCTTCGGCGTGCCGGCGAACAGCAGATGTGCCTCGTCGAAAAACAGCGCCAGCAGCGGTTTATCCGCATCGCCGCGCTCGGGCAATTGCTCGAACAACTCGGCCAGTAGCCACAACAGGAACGTCGCGTAGACCTTGGGCGCCTCGTGGACCAGGCGACTGGCGTCCAGCAAATGAATGCGGCCGCGGCCGTCGCCGTCCGGATGCAGGATGTCTTCGAGCTGCAAGGCCGGCTCGCCAAACAACGCGTCGGCCCCCTGTTGTTCCAGTGTGGACAAGCGCCGCAACAGCGCCTGGCTGGAGCCGGTGGTCATCAGCGCCGCATCGTCCCCCAACAGTGCCGGGTTGTCCTTGAGGTGATTGAGCAGCGCCTTCAGGTCCTTGAGGTCCAGCAACAACAGGCCTTCACGATCCGCCACTTTGAACGCGGCGTACAACGCAGCCTGCTGGCTGTCGGTCAACTCCAGCAGGCTGCCGAGCAACAACGGCCCCATCTCGCTCAGGGTGGTGCGCAGTGGGTGACCGGACTGGCCGTGAACGTCCCACAGGGTCACTGGGTAGGCCCGGGGCCTGTGCTCGAGCCAGGGCATGCTGGCAATGCGCTCGGCGACTTTGCCCTGGGGGTTGCCGGCGGCGCCGAGTCCGCACAGGTCGCCTTTGATGTCTGCCGCGAATACGGCCACGCCGGCATCGCTGAAGGCTTCGGCCAGGCGTTGCAGGGTGACGGTCTTGCCGGTGCCGGTGGCGCCTGCCACCAGGCCATGACGGTTCGCCAGGCGCATGGCCTGGCCAATGGGCTGGCCGGTAAGGTCGGCCCCGATAACGAGTTGCAGTGAGTCAGGCATGTGGTCACCTGTGATTAATTTCTGGCCAAGTTGGCCGATATAAGAAGCGACAGACCTCAGTGAAAAACACGGTCGGATAATTCCCCAGGGAGAGAAGGAAATATCAGAGCTTTCAACACGGCGCCTTTTTTCGAACTTTTCATATAAAAGCACGCCCAGAGCTATAAGACTCCGCGGAACCCCGAGCCATGAACAAAAACCTGCGCTTCAGCCATAAAATCCTGATTGCCGCCGCACTGATCGTCATAGCGGCCTTCGCTTCATTTACCGCCTACAACGATTACCTGCAACGCAACGCCATCCGTGACGACCTCGACAGCTACCTGCATGAAATGAGTGACGTCACGGCCAGTAACATCCAGACCTGGCTGAGCGGCCGTATCCTGCTGATCGAAAACCTGGCCCAGAATATCGCCGTCACGCCAGACCAGGCCGGCGTCACCCGCCTGCTGGAACAGAAAGCGCTGACTTCCACCTTCATGGCGTCCTACCTGGGCGATGCCAAGGGCAGCTTTATCATACGCCCCGATGCGAAGATACCCGACGGTTTCGATCCACGGGTGCGCCCCTGGTACAAAGGTGCCGAAAGCAGCGCCACGGCTACCCTGACCGAGCCCTACATCGATGCCGCCAGCGGCGGACTGATCATCTCCATCGCCAGCGCCTCCAGGAACAACGGACAAAGTGTCGGCGTGGTAGGTGGCGACCTGAGCCTGCAAACCATCATCGACAACCTCAAGACCGTGGATTTCGATGGCATGGGCTACGCCTACCTGGTCAGCGCCGACGGCAAGATCCTGGTACATCCCGATAAAGCCCTGGTCATGAAGACGCTGACCGATGCCTATCCGCAAAACACACCGAAGATCAGCGACCAGATCAACGAAGTCGAGGTCGACGGCCATACGCGCATCGTCACCTTCACGCCGATCAAGGGCCTGCCCTCGGTGAACTGGTACGTCGGTGTGTCGGTCGACAAGGATCAGGCCTACTCGATGCTCAGCAATTTCCGAACCTCGGCGGTGATTGCCACTGTCATTGCCGTGGTTTTCATTATCGCGCTGCTGAGCATGCTGATCCGCCTCCTGATCCAACCATTGCATGTCATGACCCGGGCCATGGAGGACATCGCCGACGGCGAGGGCGACCTGACCAAACGTCTGACGATCCAGAACCAGGACGAATTCGGCATCCTGGGCACCGCGTTCAATCGCTTCGTGGAGCGCATCCACAGGTCGATTCGCGAAGTGTCTTGCGCCACCGAACACGTCAACGAAGTCGCCTTACGCGTGGTGAGCGCCTCGAATTCGTCGATGGTCAACTCCGACGAACAGTCCAGCCGGACCAACAGCGTCGCCGCCGCCATCAACCAATTGGGCGCCGCCGCCCAGGAAATCGCCCGCAACGCCGCCCAGGCCTCCCATCAGGCCAGCGATGCCCGCGGCCTGGCGGAAGACGGCCAGCAAGTGGTGGACCGCAGCATTGCCGCGATGAACCGGCTGTCCGACCTGCTGAGCACCTCAAGCAGCAACATCGAATCGCTCAATAGCAAGACCGTGAACATCGGCCAGATTCTGGAAGTGATCACCAGCATTTCCCAACAGACCAACCTGCTGGCCCTCAACGCGGCGATCGAAGCCGCCCGGGCAGGTGAGGCCGGACGCGGTTTTGCCGTGGTGGCCGATGAGGTGCGCAACCTGGCCCATCGCACCCAGGAGTCGGCGCAACAGGTGCAGACCATGATCGAGGAATTGCAGGTCGGCGCGCGGGCGTCGGTCACGACCATGAATGACAGCCAGCGCCACAGTCAGGAGAGCGTGGAGATCGCCAACCAGGCTGGCGAACGCCTGAACAGCGTGACCTTGCGCATCAGTGAAATCGACGGCATGAACCAGTCGGTGGCCACGGCCACCGAGGAGCAGACGGCCGTAGTGGAATCGATCAACGTGGACATCACCGAGATCAACACCCTGAACCAGGAAGGTGTGGAAAACCTGCAATCCACCTTGCGCGCGTGCTCCGATCTTGAGCGGCAGGCGGCGCGGCTCAAACAGTTGGTAGGCAGTTTCCGTATCTAGCGCACCCAAGGGCCCTTTCGCGAGCAAAGCCCGCACCACATTGGATTTCCGGTGAGGCACACAGGCTACGACCGGCCCCAACCCCCTGTGGGAGCGGGCTTGCTCGCGAAAGCGGTGGGTCGGCTGAAGTGATGCTGGATGAAAAGCCGCCATCGCGAGCCCGCTCGCGATGGGCCCTCCAGACCATCCATTGCTTCGCTGCCACCACAACCCAACCGAACATCTATTCTTCATAAAGGTCAACACAGGAGAACACAGACCGGAGGGATGTTCATCGTGCATATAGCGGACATAACCATGTTCTACGCCCCCGCCAGCGGAGGCGTGCGCACTTATCTGGATGCCAAGCACCGTCGCCTGGGGGATCGGCCCGGCATCCGCCACAGTCTGCTGATTCCCGGCGCGCATTTGAGCGAGCAGGATGGGATCTATAAGGTGCCCGCCCCTGCGCTGCCCTTCGGCAAGGGCTACCGCTTCCCGTTGCGCCTGGCGCCCTGGCGCAATGCCCTGCGCGACCTGCAACCAGACCTGATCGAAGTCGGCGACCCCTACCTCACCGCCTGGGCCGCACTGGACGCCCGACGCCAGCTGGACGTGCCGGTCATCGGGTTCTATCACTCCGACCTGCCCCTGCTGGTGAGCAATCGCATGGGCAATTGGTTCACCCCTAACATCGAAGCCTATGTCAGCAAGTTGTACGGCAATTTCGACCGGGTCCTGGCTCCCAGCCAGGTCATGGCCGACAAGCTGGCCGGGTTGGGTGTGCGTAATGTCCATGTGCAGCCATTGGGCGTGGACCTCCAGACCTTCAACCCCGGCGCCCGCGACCCGGAACTGCGGGCCGAGCTGGGCATTGCCGAAGACACACGTCTGCTGATCTTCGCCGGACGCGGTTCCAAGGAAAAGAACCTGCCGGTGCTGCTCAAATGCATGAAACGCCTGGGCGAGCGCTACCACCTGCTGCTGGTGGGCTCGTCAATGCCTGCCATCGTGCCGGACAACGTCACCGTGATTGATGCGTTCCGTCCGGCGCCGCAAGTTGCCCGGCTGATGGCCAGCGCCGACGCCCTGCTGCATGCCGGCGATCAGGAAACCTTCGGCCTGGTGATCCTCGAAGCCATGGCCAGCGGCATTCCAGTGGTGGCGGTCGCGGCTGGGGCATTCACCGAAATAGTCCACGAAGACTGCGGCCTGTTGTGCGCGCCGAATAATCCACAGGCCATGGCCAATGCCGTGCGGCAGCTCTTCGCCGAAGGTTGCCAGCGCCGCGGCTTGCTGGCGCGTCGCCATGTCGAGCGTCATTACGCCTGGGATTCAGTGGTCAACAGCCTGCTCGGGCACTATTACGCGGTGCTCGGCGAACAGCTGCCGTTACAGGCCAATGGTTGAGATGAGGTCCGTGCCGATGAATCGCTCACCCAGTGTATTACTGGTCTTGCATGATGTGGCACCGCAAACCTGGCCCGACTACCAGCCCTTCGTCGAAGCCGTCGACGCTCTCGGTCATGTACCGATGACCTGGCTGGTGGTGCCGGATTTCCATCACACCAATGCGCTGGACGATCATCCGGGCTTCCGGCGCCTGCTCGACAGCCGGGTCGAGCGCGGCGACGAATTGGTGCTGCACGGCTACTACCATTGCGACGACGGCCCACCGGCCCGCCACCCCAAGGACTGGTTCATGCGCCGGGTCTACACCCATGAGGGCGAGTTTTACAACCTGTCCGAGGAAGCCGCCCTCGCTCGCTTGCGCGCCGGGATCGAAACCTTTGAGCGTTATCAATGGCCACTGGAAGGCTTCGTTGCCCCGGCCTGGTTGATGAGCGAAGGCACGCGTCAGGCCTTGCGCCAGTTACCGTTGAGCTACACCAGCGATACCCGGCATCTGTACCGCTTGCCTGATTTCACCCCCATCGACGCCCCAGGGCTGGTCTGGAGCGCCCGCAGTGCCTGGCGCCGTGGTTTGTCGAAAGTGCTCAGCGACCAGCGCGAACAGCGTTGGCGCCAGGCGCCGGTGATTCGCCTGGGCCTGCACCCGGTCGATATGCGCCATCGGTTTTCCCGGGACTATTGGTTGCGAACCCTTGAGCGCCTGCTCGACGACGGTCGCATACCGATGACCAAGGCCGGGTGGCTGGCCACCCAAGGCCTGCGACTCGACCGCGCCGCATGAAACGGCTGATCTGGCTGGCTGCGGCGCTGCTCACGGCGTTGTTGGTGCCCCTGCTGGTGGGCGGCGGAGAAATGTGGTCACGGGTGCAGCGCTTTCCCTTGTCATTGCTGTTGAGCATGCTGGGCATGGTCGGGCTGTGCTGGGCGCTGAACGCTGTGCGCCTGCGCCTGCTGCTGGGTGAACAACGTGGGTGCATCGGCGGGCTGAAAAGCATCGGCGTAGTGATGTCCACCGAATTCGCCATGTGCGCAACGCCCGGCGGCAGCGGCGGGCCGTTGACGCTGATGGCCCTGCTGGGCCGCAACGGCGTGCGCCCGGCCCACGCCAGCGCGGTGTTCGCCATGGATCAGTTGAGCGACCTGCTGTTCTTCCTCTGCGCGCTGGTGGGCATCTTGCTGTATGCACTGTTCCAGAATCTCAGCCAGCGCATGGAATGGATGCTGGCGCTGAGCGCGTTTTCGCTGTTCGGCGGGCTGATCGGCTGTGCGTTGGTGGCGCGCTACCATCGCTGGCTGATCCTGCTGGGCGCCAGGCTGCTGCGACATTTGCGCGTCAAAGCCACTACCCGCCGCCGCTGGGGGCGCAAGATCCTGAATTTCCTGGCGGCGTTCACCACGACGCTGAAACTGCCCAGGCAGACGCTCTTCCAGGTATTCGGCCTGACCTGCCTGCATTGGGCCTTGCGGTATAGCGTGCTCTACCTGGCGCTGAAGGGGTTGGGGGCGGATCTGCAATGGGCCTGGAGTTTCCTGGTCCAGATGCTGTCCCTCAGCGCAGGGCAATTCAGCCTGTTGCCCGGCGGCGCCGGGGCCGCGGAGGTGACCTCGGCCGCACTGCTGGCGCCGATGGTGGGCAAGTCCACCGCGGCGGCGGCGATCCTGATCTGGCGGGCGGTAACCTACTACTTTTACCTGGTGGCTGGCGGGCCAGTGTTCTTCCTGATGGTGGGGCGTCCGTTGATCAAGAAGCTGATGAAGCTCAGAGAAGCCTGAAGCGGTCGATGGCCTACTCGGCATCGTCCTGGGGATGGGTTTGTTGCCAGAGTTCGGCGGCGTCGGGAAACTCCGTGCCGTCCTCCGGCCCCAGCTCTTCGGGATCGTAGCGGCTCAGGCAACCCTCACCGAGGGTGGCCGGGGCCTTGGAGGTGGCTTTGTCCAGTGGATCGGTCATGGCGTGCCTCATGAAGAGCCTCTGTCAGCCAAATAATAGACAGCACAGAACTTTGTGGCGGGGATAAATCCCCTCGCCACAAGAGTTCCTGGTTGACCGGGTTCCGAAATCAGAACACTACAGTCTTGTTGCCGTGCACCAGCACCCGGTCTTCAAGGTGATAACGCAAGCCCCGCGCCAGCACCATCTTCTCCACGTCGCGCCCGAAGCGCACCATGTCCTCGATGCTGTCGCTATGGCTGACGCGCACCACGTCCTGCTCGATGATCGGGCCGGCGTCCAGCTCTTCGGTCACGTAGTGGCAAGTGGCGCCAATCAGCTTCACGCCGCGCATCGAAGCCTGGTGGTAAGGCTTGGCGCCGACGAACGACGGCAGGAAGCTGTGGTGGATGTTGATGACCTTATGCGCGTATTCGCTGCACAGGTCCGGTGGCAGGATTTGCATGTAACGGGCCAGTACCACCACCTCGGCGTCGTGGTGCTTGACCAGTCGCGAGACTTCAGCGAACGCCGGCTGCTTGTCCTGCGGGTTGACCGGTACGTGGTAGTACGGGATGCCGTGCCACTCCACCATGCTACGCAGGTCGTCATGGTTGGAAATCACGCAGGCGATGTCGCAGTCGAGCTCGTCGCTGTGCCAGCGGTGCAACAGGTCTGCCAGACAGTGGGATTCACGGCTGGCCATCAGCACCACGCGTTTTTTCTGCGCGGTGTCGGTGATGCGCCAGTCCATCGAGAACTCTTCGGCGATCGGCGCGAACGCCTCGCGGAAAGCTTCGATGCCAAAGGGCAGCGAGTCGGCACGAATCTCATGACGCATGAAAAACCAGCCGCTCTGATTGTCCGAGTGATGGCTTGCCTCAGTGATCCAGCCGTTATGGGACGCCAGAAAGTTACTGACTTTAGCAACGATACCGACGCGGTCCGGGCAAGCAATCACCAGCCGAAAAGTGCGCATTAGAGAACTCCAGAACTTCGCAAAGGCGGCCATTCTAGCCATTGCGCAGCAAAACTGCAGTATTGAGTGACAGGCCGAGCCCTTCGGGCAGCGAGCGGGTTGGCTCCGGGGCAAGCGCTTATATTGTGTATGGATGTGAAAACCGGTGAGGGTATTTAACTGCGAGGCCCTTTTTTGTGGCCTGGCACTAAGTAATTAAATAAAAGCCTGCTTAAATGTTTACTTGATGAAACTGTCTGATTACTATTGCCACACTGTCTCCTTGTCCGCAGCGCCCTACATAAGGTAGTCCCCATGTCCTTGATCACTGAATACAACGCTACAAAACAAGCCATCGAAGAACTGACACAACGTCTGGCCGACCTGTCCAAAGACGATAAATTGCAAAAAGAATTGGAATTCGAAGGCAAACTGCGCACTCTGATGGGCGAATACTCCAAGTCCCTGCGCGACATCATTGCTCTCTTGGATCCAGAAGCCAAGTCGGCTAAAGCACCTCGTGGTGGCGCCGTGAAAACTACCGGCACCAAGCGTGCTCGCAAAGTTAAGCAATACAAAAACCCGCACAACGGCGAAGTCATCGAAACCAAAGGTGGCAACCACAAGACTCTGAAAGAGTGGAAAGCCAAGTGGGGCGGCGACGTGGTTGAAGGCTGGGCAACCCTGCTGGGCTAAGCCTCGTCGGGTTTCAGCGTTCGCTACGCACACAAAACGCCAGCCATTGCTGGCGTTTTTCATGCCTGTGATTTTTCACTTCATCGCCGTTCAAAGGCTTAAACGTTTGCGCAGTTGCTGGCTATAACCTTGCCACTCCACAAGCACCTCTCGCTGCAATGGCGTGGAAAGCGCCAGCCACTCTCCCATCGCCTCATCAAAACTTTCCAGGGTATTGGGCGCGCCCCACTGTGGTGATGACAGGCGTTGCTGACAGAACAGCCGCCAGCGCCCCTGCTCTTCGGCATTCAACGTATCTGGAAAGTTACGCGCGCGATATCGAAACAATAATTCCGGCAAACGTTCATCATCAAAAGGCCAGCGTTCTTGTGCCAAATGCGCCGGATCCGCCATGCGCACTTGTTCACATAAACGGCGATCGCGATCACCGAGGAAGCCTGTGTATAACTGTTGCTCAGGGTCCTCGCTGACGGAGAAATCCTCGCGACCATAAATAGCCTGAAGTTTATCCTGCCAAACTTGCTGGGCATCACTTAGCTGCAATGCCCGCTGCTGCAACCCATCCATGTCCAGTTGCAGTCGTTGCCGGTCCTCGGTGCGCAGCACCGACAGCGGCGCGACCACCGGACATTTGTTGATATGAATGAGTTTGAGAGGCACTGGCAACTCTCCCTCAAGCAGCTCGTCCCGACGGGTATATAAACGTTGCCGCAAGATGTCCGCATCGTGGTCCAACAACCCTTGGGGATCCAGGTGCAGATCGCAAACAATCAAGGCATTGCGGTTCTTCGGATGCCAGGCCAGCGGTAAAACCACGCCGATGTAGTTTCGTGCGGCCGAGAAACGTCCGGAAACATGCACCATCGGCTGCAACAGGCGGATCTGGTCCATCACCTTCTGCTTGCTGCGCAACTGGAACAGCCAGTCGTAGAGCCGTGGCTGCTTCTGACGGATCAGACGAGCCAGGGCAATCGTTGCGCGCACGTCCGACAACGCGTCGTGAGCCTGGCCATGGTCGATGCCATTGGCGGCAGTCAGGCGCTCGAGCTTGAGGGTGACCCGGCCGTCCTCTTGCGGCCAGGCAATGCCATCAGGGCGCAGCGCGTAGGCCGTGCGCACCAGATCGATCAAGTCCCAACGGCTGTTGCCACCCTGCCATTCCCGAGCATACGGGTCGAAAAAATTCCGATAGAGGCTGTAGCGAGTCATTTCATCGTCGAAACGCAAGGTGTTGTAGCCGGCGCCACAGGTACCGGGCGCCGCCAGTTGCTGGTGGACACGGGTCATGAAATCGGCTTCGCTCAAACCTTTTTCGGCCAGGCACGTCGGGGTGATACCGGTAATCGCACAAGCCGCCGGATGAGGCAGGATGTCATCGCTCGGTCGACAATACAGGTTCACCGGCTCATCGATTTCATTGAGTTCGAAATCGGTACGGATGCCCGCCACCTGCAAGGGTCGGTCGCAACGCGGATCGATGCCGGTGGTTTCGTAGTCGTACCAGAAGATGGAGGTCACGGGCTGTTCCTGAACAAAAGACTGGCGAAGTCTAGGGGGTCCCACCCGGCTTCGGCCAGAGGTCCGGGTATTGAATCACGTCACGATCCATAAAATGACATACACCGTTGTATCGTTTGCCTGCACGAAGGCTGCTAGCATCTGCCCGGATCAATGTTCGAACCGGCCCATCACTCAGGTTGCCCATGCTCGAGACACCAGCACTGCAAAGGACCGCGACGCTGCCCCCGCCACTGGACACGCGGTATCAGGTCGAGACACCCGAAGGCATCGACCTGCCACTGCGCCCAGCCGGGTTGATGCCCCGCGCACTGGCGTTTGCCATCGACCTGGGAATACGGGGGCTGATGCTGGGTTTTCTGTTCGGCATCCTCGCATTTTTCGGTGACCTGGGTATCGGGCTGGGCTCCATCCTGCTGTTCGTGGTCAGCTGGTGGTACATGGTGCTGTTCGAAGTACTGCACCAGGGGTGTTCTCCCGGCAAGCAGATGATGGGGCTGCGAGTGGTACAGGACGACGGCCGCCCCATCGGCTGGTCCGCCTCGCTGATCCGCAACCTGCTGCGTTTCGTCGACATGCTGCCCTTGGGCTATACCTTCGGGGCGATCAGTTGCCTGCAGCACCCGGCGTTCAAGCGCCTGGGCGACCTCGCGGCCGGCACACTGGTGGTGTATCGCGAGCAACCGGTCAAGCGCCCCGCCCTGCCATCGGCGCTGCCGGTACGCCCGCCCTTTGCCCTGAGCCTGAACGAGCAACGCGCGGTGCTCGGTTTCGCCGAGCGTCAGGCCGAACTGTCCGAAGCCAGGGTCAACGAACTGGCGACCATCCTGGCGGCTCCCCTGAACGTTGCGCCACCGCGAGCCGTGGCCGAGCTCAATGGCATCGCCCGCGGCCTGCTGGGGCCGATATGAAGCAAAGCCTGTTCGAGAGCCGTCACCAAGGCGAATGGGACCAGCTGTCCCGACAGCTCGATCAACTGGAGCGCAACCGCAATGTGCCCCAGAGCAGCGATTTTCCCCAGGCCTATCGCCAGCTCTGCCAGCATCTGGCATTGGCCCAGGCGCGGGGCTACAGCAGCCTGCTGGTGGATGCATTGCAACAACTGGCGCTGCGCGGTCACCAGCAGCTCTATCGTGACCGCAGCCGGCCGTCGGCCAGCCTTTCGACATTCATCCTGTTCGGTTTTCCCCGCCTGGTCCGTGAACAATGGCGCTTCGTGCTGGCCGCTGGTCTGATGTTCCTCGGCAGCCTGGCCGGCATCGGGTTGCTGGTCTATCTGTTTCCGGATCTGGTCTACAGCGTGATGGATGCCGAAGAGATCAGCCAGATCCGCAGCATGTACGACCCGGCTGCCGGCCACCTGGGGCGTTCGATCGAGCGGGCAGCCAGCGAAGACTGGGCCATGTTCGGCTACTACATCATGCATAACATCGGCATCGCTTTTCAGACGTTTGCCAGCGGCATGATGTTTGGCCTGGGCAGTGCCATCTTCCTTTTCTTCAATGGCCTGACCATTGGAGCGATTGCCGGACACCTGACCCAGATCGGTTCCGGAGGCACCTTCTGGTCGTTTGTGATCGGGCATGGCGCCTTCGAACTCACCGCCATCACCCTGGCCGGCGCCGCAGGCCTGCAGTTGGGCTGGGCACTGATCGCGCCAGGACGCCTCACCCGGGGCGAAGCCCTGCGGCTCGCCGCGGGTAAAAGCGTGTCGATGATCGGCGGGGTCATGCTGTTCCTGCTCCTCGCCGCGTTGATCGAAGCGTATTGGTCCTCCAGCACCGTAACACCCACCGTCAAATACACCGTCGGCGCCTTGCTGTGGCTGTTGGTGATCAGTTACCTGCTGTTTGCCGGACGGCTACGCCATGCGCCTGAGTGATGCCACCGTTGCCATCCGTCCCCGCACCCCCTGGGAAGCCATGGACCTGGGCGTGCTGATGAGCCAGCAGCACCGACGGCTGCTGATGACCAGTTGGGCCATTGTCACACTGCCGATCTATGCGCTGCTGTGCCTGTTGCTATGGGACTCGCCGTCCCTGGTCGTGCTGATGTTCTGGTGGTTGAAACCGGCCTTCGACCGTTTGCCGCTGTACATTCTGTCCAAGGCGCTATTCGGCGAAACACCGACCCTGAAGCAGGCCTTGCGCCAGTGGCCGGCAGTGCTCAAGCCGCAATTGCTCGCCAGCCTGACCTGGCGGCGACTGAGCCTGAGCCGCAGTTTTCTGATGCCGGTGGTGCAACTAGAAGGGCTCGCCGGGAACGCGCGAGCGCTGCGCCTGCAAGTGTTGCTGCAACGCAATGGCCGCGCGGCGCGATGGCTGACCGTGATCGGCGTGCACCTGGAGATCGTCTTGTGGTTCGGCCTGATGGCCCTGTTCTATATGTTCATACCGCAACAGGTCGAGCTGGAATGGGATTGGCAGAAGCTGGTCGCAGCGACCGAGCACGATTGGTTGTGGTTCGAGCACCTGGTGAACGTCCTGTATCCTTTGCTGCTGATCGTCTGGGAGCCGGTGTATGTCGCCTGTGGTTTCAGCCTCTACCTGAACCGGCGCACGATCCTCGAGGCCTGGGACATTGAACTGGTGTTCCGGCGACTGCGCCAGCGCCTGAGCAGCGCAGCCCCTGTGCTGATGCTGCTGGCGCTGCTCCTGCTGCCGCCACAGCCCCCGGCCTGGGCCGACGAAGACAGCAACGCCCCCGACAGCCCGCGCCTGCTCAACCAGCCCCTGACCAGCGAAGCTTCCAGGGACAGTATCAAGGCAATCCTCGAAGCCCCGCCGTTCAAGAACCCGGAAACGGTCACCCGTTACCGTTTCGGCGAAGACACCGCCGAATCCACCGAGGCCAAGGAAACCCCGGACTGGTTCAAGGCGTTGTTCCAATGGTTGGGCCGCCAGCGCTACGAAGCTGCTGCCGCGCTGATCCAGGTCGTGCTCTGGGCCACACTGGCGGGAGCGATTGCCTGGCTGATCTGGCGCTATCGTGAACATTTCCAGGCCCTGGGTCAGCGCCGGCCGATAAAACGGCCAGTGGTGGAGCGACCGGCACCGCCCCGGATGTTCGGCCTGGATATTCGCGAAGAGAGCCTGCCCGACGACGTGGCGGCCCGCGTCGAGCAGCTATGGAGCAGCGATCCTCGTGACGCCCTAGGGCTGCTGTACCGGGCCTTGCTCAGCCGGTTGCACCACCAGTTCGGCGTTGCCTTGAAGCCGGCCGATACCGAAGGCCAGGTGCTGCAGCGGGTCGAACAGCTCCAGCAGGAAAACCTGCTGGCGTTCAGCAAGCACCTGACCCTGCACTGGCAGAACATTGCCTACGGGCATCGCGCACCGCCCCCGGATCTGCAGCAGGAATTGTGCGACGGCTGGCGCGGTTTGTTCGATACGGGAATATCCCGATGAACCGCCGCGCAGGATGGCTGCTCACGGTACTGATTGTCGTCGCGCTGGTGGGGGCGCTGGCCATGTACCTCTACCGGAGCGCGGTGCCCTATCAGGAAACCGTCGATTACGGCCCGTCCCCCGAGGCCCAGGCCAATCCCTATCTGGCAGCCGAGCATTTCCTGCGCAAGCAGGGCGTGGAGGTCGAGCACGCCAACAACCTGGACGTCCTGCCTACGCTGGAACCCCATCAGCGCACCCTGTTGCTGCTGGGCGAGCGGACGAACATGACGCCACGGCAGGTCGACCAGTTGATGAACTGGACCCGCGCCGGTGGCCGCCTGCTGTTCGTGGCCGAAGCCTTGTGGGATGACAGTACCGGCAGCAGCGGCGACCTGCTGCTCGACCGCGTGCAACTGCACCAGGTCTTGAGCAAGGACCTCAAGGAGCCGCCCCCCGAGCTGATCAAGGATCCCTACCCCGAGCTGACCAAGTTGTACCTCGAAGACGAAGAGGCACCCGCCTATGTCGCCTTCGACACCGACTTTCACCTCGAAGACCCGAAGAACCTTGCCCAGGCCTGGGCCAACAGCGCGCTGTCGACCCACATGATGCAGTTGAACCACGGCCAGGGCTCGATCACCGTGATCACCGACGCCGAGCTGTGGAAGAACGACCAGATCGAACAGTACGACAACGCCTGGCTGCTCTGGTACCTGAGCGCCGATAGCACCGTCACGTTGCTGTTCAATATCGACCACGACAGCCTGCTGACCCTGCTGTTGCGTTACTTTCCCCAGGCACTGGTGGCGCTGACAGCCTTGGTCGCCCTTTGGCTCTGGCGCTCGGCGATACGCCACGGCCCGCTGCAACAACCGGCGTCCAAAGCCCGGCGCCAGCTGGAAGAACATGTACAGGCCAGCGCCGGATTCCATCTGCGACACAACGGCCGGCAGCATCTGCTGCAGACCTTGCAACAGGACGTGCTGCGCCGGGCGCGGCGTCGTCATCCCGGCTTCGAACAATTGGCCGTCGCCGAACAATGGCAAGTGCTCGCACGGCTCAGCCGCCAATCCACGCGGGCCATCAGCCAGGCCTTGAGCCCCCGGCCGAAACAGCGCATGTCCAGTGCCGAGTTCTGCCGCCAGGTCGCCCATCTGCAAACCCTCAGGAATGCCTTATGAATCGCTTGAAGGTGTTGGATCTCCGAGGGGAATACTGGCGCCATCATCAGAGTTACAAAATATACGCATCAATGCGCAATACTTGCGTTGTATAACCCTTGTAAATACTGGAAGAAAAGTCAATCACAAGCTAGAGTCACCCCTATGTTCTACAGCTGCGCGTTAGAGGTGAGGGTATGAAACTTGAAGAACGCATGGCTCGCTCGATCAAGCAGCGCGCAAGCGTGGTCGTCCTGCGCTCGGACTTTGCCAAGATGGGGAGTGACTCTCAGGTTGGACGAGTGCTGGCTCGCTTTGTGGAGGACGGAATGCTCATCCGCGTGAGCAAGGGAGCGTTCGCCAAGACCCGCATCAACAAGTTCACCGGCAAGCCGACCCCAGCGGGGACACTGGAAATGATCGCAGCGGAGCTCTTCCGCAAACTCAAAATTTCTGTGGAACCCAACTCGCTCGTTTCGGAGTACAACAGCGGCAAATCGACCCAGATCCCAATGGGAGCGACTGTTAACACAGGACGTCGACGCATTTCACGGAAAGTGACGGTAGGAAATAACACCTTAACTTATGAAAAAAATTCCAGACGAACTGAAGTCTGATATCGAAGATGCCGCCACCGCCGGATTACTGGGGAATCTACCCGCTGTTGTAGCTGAAAAAGATCAGCACATCACCGATGCATTACGCGTTCTGGCGCAAATCCAGATGACGCACACGGCGCAGCAAAGGGATCGCCGGAAGGGAGATACCAGACCGGCGTCGATCCCTCTGGCCACACGACTGATCTTCGCTGGCGGCACCTGCCTTTCGAAAGCTTATGGCCTTATCGAGCGGATGTCCGAAGACATTGACATCAAGGTCATGCTGGAGGAGGTACCGGAAGGCTACGCTCTGCCAAAAGGGGATCGAGGGCGCTTGAAGGATTTGCAACGAGAGGTGGAGCGTTGTTTGACAGAAATGGGCTTCGAACATGTGCTCCATGATGACAACGAAAACCCGGTCCTGCGCGACAGCCGGCGTTACTACTGCTTATTGATTTCCTATGGTGCACATTTCCAGGATGTGTCTGGCGTACTTCGACCACAGCTCAAGCTTGAACTGATTCATAGGCCCCCCCATGCTGGCCGCCGAGAAGCGCGAAATGGGGTATATGCTTGACCAGTTTGTCCCTCGCGAAGTACCTGACCGTTTTTCCATGACATGTATAACCGTGGCAGAGACGTTAGCTGAGAAAGTACTGTCGCTCCTACGCCGCTGCGCCTGGAACTGGGATGGGAATCAACGCGGCGAATTTGATACGGCCTTGGTTCGCCACGTTTACGATGTCTGGCGTATCGCAGGGAGCCAGCCTGATGCCATAGAACCCGCCTGCCAGATTTTTGAAGCGCTGGTCCAGAAGGATGTCGAGGAATTCAAGGGACAACACCCGGAATTCGATCAGGCTCCCTACGCGGTACTTCGGCGAAGCTTGGCCACTGCAGCAACCCACGAAGGGCTGAAGATGAACTTCGAACAGCGCCTGAAGCCGTTGCTCTACGCCGTGGACAAACCGGATTTTCAGACCTGCTTTGTCGCTTTCGCTGCTGTCGCAGAGCGACTGCTGAATCAAAATCAGCTCGGGTAACTGGCTGGTTTTGGTCAATAAAATCTCATGTAACCGTTAGAAAGGCTCCGGAATTTATGACTGAACAGAACGAACCTGCCGGCAGCCAGGCCCATGCCGCCCAACAGCGCCAGCGCGCCAGTCAGTTGGCCCAGGCCATCCGCACCGAGCTGCATAAGGCCCTGGTCGGCCAGGCTGCGGTCATCGACGACGTGCTCACGGCCTTGATCGCCGGTGGCCATGTATTGCTCGAAGGTGTTCCGGGTCTGGGCAAGACACTGTTGGTGCGTGCCCTGGCCCGCTGTTTCAGCGGCGAGTTCGCGCGCATCCAGTTCACTCCCGACCTGATGCCCAGCGATGTCACCGGGCATGCGGTGTACGACTTGCAGACCGAGCAGTTCAACTTGCGCAAGGGGCCGGTGTTTACCAACCTGCTCTTGGCGGACGAGATCAACCGCGCGCCGGCCAAGACCCAGGCCGCGTTGCTCGAAGCCATGCAGGAGCGCCAGGTGACCCTCGAAGGCCGTGCCCTGCCCATCGCCCAGCCCTTCATGGTGCTGGCTACCCAGAACCCCATCGAACAGGAAGGCACCTACCCGCTGCCGGAAGCCGAGCTCGACCGTTTCATGCTCAAGGTGCGCATGGACTACCCCGATGCCGAACAGGAGATGAACATGGTGCGCCAGGTCAGCCGCTCGACCCGCGCCGACATGCTCGATGTCCAACCCTTGCGCACGGTGTTGCAGGCCAAGGACGTGCAAGCGCTGCAACGCATCGCCAGCGACCTGCCGATGGACGATCAGGTACTCGACTATGCCGTGCGATTGGCTCGCACCACCCGCTGCTGGCCGGGGCTGAGCCTGGGCGCCGGGCCACGGGCCTCGATCGCGCTGGTGCGTTGTGCCCGGGCTCGGGCGTTGCTGCGCGGCGGCGAGTTCGTGGTGCCGGATGACATCAAGGGCTGTGCCCTGGCCGTGTTGCGCCACCGGGTACGCCTGGCGCCCGAGCTGGACATCGAAGGGCTCTCGGTGGACCAGGTATTGGGGCAGTTGCTGGACCAAGTACCGGCGCCGCGTTTGTGAGGATGATGGAATCAGAGATGAAGCCCTCGCGCCTCTTGCTGATCTGGCTGGCGGTCCTGCTGGCCCTCGGCATTGCCTTGGGTACGCTGCAGGCGCTGGGCGTCGGGGTGCCGTCGTCGTTGGTGTCCATCAACTGGGGCTTGCAACTGGCCCTGCTGGCCCTGGCGCTCCTCGACGCGGTGCGCCTCAAGCGCTTGCCGTCGCCACGCGTGCAACGGCAAATGCCCGGGAGCCTGGCACTGGGTCGCTGGAGCGACGTTCACCTGGTGATTACTCACAACGTTCACCAGCCACTGAACGTCCAGGTCTTCGATCATGTACCCAACGGCCTGGATTTCGAATATCTGCCACTGTCGGTCGAGCTGCAACCCGGCCAGCACAGTCAGGTCGGCTATCACCTGCGTCCCCTCAAGCGTGGACATTTCAACTTCGAACACTGCGAGATCAACCTGCCAAGCCCATTGGGCCTGTGGTCCGACAAGCGCCTGCTGGACGCCCGCGATGAAACCCGCGTCTACCCGGATTTCGCCCGGCTCTACGACGGCCAGCTCCTGGTAGTGGACAACTGGCTCAACCAGCTCGGCGTGCGCCAGCGCCAGCGGCGCGGCCAGGGGATGGAGTTTCATCAACTGCGCGAATTCCGCGAGGGCGACAGCCTGCGCCAGATCGACTGGAAGGCCACCGCCCGCCACCGCACACCCATCGCCCGGGAGTACGAGGACGAGCGCGACCAGCAAATCATCTTCATGCTCGATTGCGGCCGACGCATGCGCAGCCAGGACGATGAACTGTCGCATTTCGACCACGCCCTCAACGCCTGCCTGCTGCTCTGCTACACCGCGTTGCGCCAGGGTGACGCCGTGGGCCTGAGCACCTTCGCCAGCGAACAGCCGCGCTACCTCACCCCGGCCAAAGGCCAGGGCCAACTCAACGTACTGCTCAATGCCGTGTACGACCTGGACAGCAGCCAACGCCCCGCCGACTACCAGGCCGCCGTCAACGAACTGCTGACCCGCCAGAAACGCCGGGCCCTGGTGGTGCTGGTGACCAATCTGCGGGACGAGGACGACGAAGACCTGCTGAGCGCTGTCAAACGCCTCGGCCAACAGCATCGGGTGCTGGTGGCCAGCCTGCGGGAAGAGGCGTTGGACCGGCTGCGGGAAACACCGGTGCAGAGCTTGTCCGATGCATTGGCTTATTGCGGGACGGTGGAGTATCTGAATGCCCGCACCGAGCTGCATGAGCGATTGAGCGCCCAGGGGGTAGCGGTCCTGCAAGCCCGGCCCGGCGAGTTGGGGGCCGAGCTGGTGACGTTGTATCTGGGGTGGAAGAAGGCGGGGAATTTATAGCCAAAGTTATTAAACATTCACCTCGGACGGTAATGATCGTGACGGCAGAGCCGGGCTGACAAATTGCAACTCAAAACTGCCAAAACGCGATTCCTTGGTTACGATAACCCATCTCAGGGGAACCCCGCTCACCGGTTGAGACTGGAACAACGGAGGATCGAACTCCAATTGCAGAGCCTCCCCTTCCCGCATATGCAGGGAAACGTTGGTGCTATTAATCAAACTGCTGTCTTTTTTGACGCTCAACTCCAAAATATGGCTTTTCGCATGGGTGAAGTACATCCTCCGATTGACCAGGTCATCCATATCGATAGGGCGCTCATCCAGCCGAAGCGTAAACTCCTGCACCCAGCTATCCACCGTCCCCAACACCCCGGCCGGCAACCGATCCGAATCCCACCCGAACTCCCCGCGCACCGATGCACTCAACACATAGCGCCCTATCCTCGACGGCAGCTCGAAGACAACCCGCGCCTTGCCTTGTTCATCGGTGGGCACCGGCTCCAGCACAACGCCTTTGAAAAACCAGTGCACTTTCACCCCTTTGACCGGCTCGCCGGTCGCCGCGCTGACCACCGTCGCCTCGGCGCTGATTTCGTCCCCCGGTACACCCTCCAGATCATCGCCGGTCAAGCTCTGAATCACGCAAGCCTCGTGCACGAGGTAATCGAACGCCACCACCTCGACGCCTGCAACAGCGCGGGCTGTCACGGTCCCCGGCCCGGCAACCGTGGCAATGAAAGCGAACCGTGCAACGCCGTAGAAATTAGTGGTCGTCACCACCGGCTCCATGGCCTCGTCAGTACCGCTCCAGGTCACCTGTGCATTTCGTGCGGGCTGGCCGGTCAAGGCGCTGATCAGGGTGATTTCAAACGACAGGGTCTCGCCCCAGTCGACGACCGTGCGCCCCTCATTCGTCGCCGCCATGACATCCACCGGCACATGGCTGCCCAGGGAAAACGCGTTCAGCGGCGAACGCGACAACAGCCGCGAGGCGGCCAGCTGCAAATAGAACGCAGCATCGGTCTGGTCACCGGCCACCAGGCTGATCGGCACACCATCATCACGCCAAGGCAGCGACTCGCCCAAGCCTACTGGCCCGAACACCAGCGCCGTGTCCAGTTCGTGAGCCCCGCTGAAGCCCATCTTCAGTTCCTGATTAAGCAACGGGCTGCCCGGCGGTACTGAAAGCGTCAGGTCCAGCCTCTCCTTGCGGCGCGGAAAGAACGTGTGCTCGCCCCAGGGTCGGGGCTCTCCCGAATGTATGTGTACGTTCAGGTCGAGCCAGGGATCTTCTTCATGGGCATACACGGCAAAGGTGTGCGCGACCTCGGTAGCGTCATAAAGATTGCTGACCCGTGCCTGGATCTCCTGGTTTCCCGCCATGGCCGGCCGGTAGTCGCGCTGGGCGATACCGTCTGCTCCGCTCAAGGACCCATCGCCGTCCTCCCACGCGACACTGACATCATTTGCCGGTCTGCCGGTGAAAGCCGACACGTAGCGCACTGCCAGCCGCGCACTTTCCCCCTTGCTCAGGACCGGATCGGTGGCGACCTCATAAGGCGTATCGATCACCACTTTGTTATGGGCCAGTTTCAAGCCGAATGCCGGTGGCTGGGTAAACGCATCAACACCCAGGACATGCACGGCCCAGCTACGCTCGGCGGTTGCGGTCGTCGCCGTGAAGTCACAGCGGTAACGAACACCACCGGCGGTCATCGGCGGCTTTTCCGTCAACGGCGGGCTGATCACCCAACCCGACGGCAAGTCCGGCGCCACGCGGGTTTCCAGCAGCAACCCATGCAAACCGCCCAGGTTATCCACCGGTTGGACCGTCAGCTCATGGATCGCGCCGAGGCAGGGATACACCTTGGTATCGACGCTCCAGGCCTTGGGTACCTGGTCGAACACCAGCTCGACCTCGGCGGACAAATCCTGGGGCAGTAACCGAAACGCCAGGTCGAGCGGCTCCATCCCGGTTGAGATCACGTGCAAGTCAAAAACACCGCTGGTATCAGCCTGCCGTGGCTCAACGTTCCACTGCACCCCCGTGGCAGTGATGGGGACCGGCGTTCCCATATCGGCGATCACAATGGAGGCGGCGCTGTCCGGATCCTGCCAACGCAGAGAAACCTCTTTACCGATCAAAGGGCTACCGACCTCGACCGTCAGTTTGAACACCACGGCCTGCCCCATGGAACACACCGCGCCCGCTCCCACCCGATCGACCACGACGTCACCCAGTGTGAAGCGCGCCGTTTTCCAGGCACTGGTCGGCAACGTCTGGATTTGAAAGTCGTGCCCCAGCACCTGTCCGTCTTCACGAGGATTGACCCGCGCCGTCAGGGTGTAATCCCCATGCACCGCCGGCCGATCGACCACACTGGCCCAGCCGTTCACGCCGGTCCAGGTCCGCTGCAGCCCCGTCGAGGTGTCCCATTCGACCGGCACGCCGGCCACCGGGTCATTACCCAGGCTCGTGACCTGCAACATGCACCAGACATAGTCCTGCTCATCCACCACCGGCACCCGGTTGGCTTCGCGCACCGGACCGATCTTGAGGTTGTGGCGAGCCAGCGACATAAGGTTGAGCACGGTAGGTTCGAGTAAGGCAGCACTTTTCAACCGAAGGTTGAATTCGCCGTCGAGGCGGTCTTCGCAATCCAAGCGCCAGACCAACGCGCCACTGGTGACCGTTACCGGGTGCAAAAAATCAGGGAAAGCCGTGACCCCCAGCTCTCCAGGTGACTTGCCATCCCATTCCAACCAGACAGACCGGTTGAGCAACGGGCTATCGGCACCGAAGGTCACCTCCAGCCGATACGATGCACCGCGATCCGGATAGCCGGTTTTTTCACCCCATGGGGCGGCGTCCATGTCTGGAAACTTGACCCGCACAGTCTTCAAGGGGTCGGTGGCATGGGCTTTCACATTGATCGTCGACAGCGCATGGCCCTGGGCATAGAAAGGGCTGTCGACGCGGGCCTGTACCGGCAACGAGCCGGCGGTCGCAGGTGTGAAGTCGAACGCGGCGAAGCCTCCGTCATCGGTATTGACGACATCCAGCGCCACCCCGTCCAGCACCCAGGACACCGGGCAATCGCGCATCGGCAGGTCAAGGTAATATGACTTCACTCGCACCTTAAGCTTGACCGACTGCTCATACTCGACCACCGGCTCGTAAGCCGGCTCCAGGACAGTCTCGACCATCAGCCGATGGTGCCCCAGAGACACCGAAATCGGGTAGGTATCAGCGTGGTACTTGCTGTAGATCGACAGATTGAACACTTGGGTGTCGTCGGTGAGCAGCTCGGGGCAATCCACTTCCCATGCTTCTACCAGCGATTGGGTTTCCCCCCACTCGGGCGTAACGATCACCGCCTCCAACGGGTTGTCCTGGCTCCAAAGCAGCGCTTCGGTGCCATGCCAGGGGCTGTCCGCAGCGGGTTGAAAGGAGACCTGGTGACGCTGGCTGCCGGTGGCCCCCTGACACAGATAAAGCACGGGTTCTGCGGTCGGGGTAAAGGACTGGCCGTCGTTGACGATCTGCGCCAATACCAGCGGGTCGAGTTCAAGGTGAAAGTCGATGCGGGCGACGATAACGTCGTTGAAGGCAGTGGCTTGGCTCGGGCTGGTTATGACGAACTCAAAGAGATCGTCCTGTTCGACGTCGAACCCGATCAACACGGAGACAGGCGTCAGCTCCAGCGCCCGGCCTTCGGGGTCTGCCACATGAGCGCTGGACGGCAGCGCAATTTCCAGGCTGTCCTCGGTTCCGAGCCGTCTCAGGACGAACAGGCCAGAAGCGACACTGCGGTTGTCGTACAAAAAGCTCAGACGGTAACGCGCCTTCGCTGACCGCGCTGCGGGAGCAGGCACTTTCTGAGTGATTCCGGTGCCTTTGTAAATAGACATATAGTAAATGGGGTGCCCCTCCCAATCCCCCTGTTTCACATCGTAGTCCTCGCCACCAACCGGCCCCCACTCGCTATAGCCCATATCGAAATGTCCATTGGGCAGGATATTGGTCCGTGTGTTGACAGGCTCTCTGTTCATTTTTTCGTCCCCTCGGACACGGTTGGAGGTTTCACTTTGTTCTGGACCGCACTGGAAAACGCCGGACTTCCGACCTTGGCGGTGTACCGGACTTTCAGAATGACGTCGGTCAAGGCCAGCAACTGCTGTTGCTGCCGATCTTCCAGATGCCAGGGGAAGGCCAGGGTCCAGCGGGAAACCGCACCGGTGTTTTCGAAGGGGTTGCGCACCCCTTCTGCGGGCTTCAACGCGGCCATGCCTGAATCGTCCAACCCGATAGAAAGGGCGATCTGTTCACCGCTGCTGACGTTGATCAGAACATCGGATGGGGCGGCCAGGCTGGGGTTGTAGAGATAGTCCAGCGACTGACGCGAGTCCTTGATGGCGGTGACACTGCCGACCTGCGTCAACGTTGCACAGATGTTCTCAAAGGGGCCGAGCAGGGTCGGCAGGGTGACCTCTACCGCGTTGATCTGCCGGCAGTAGTGGTTGTGATAGTCACGGTCGAACAGTTTCTGAGAAAGCCTGAAATTCAGTTCGCCGCGAGCCTGCAACTCCAGCAACGCGTCATCCCAGCAATCGAAGCTCTCCTGCGGATCGGTTGTGTCGTCGAACAACTGGCGCAACGACACGGTCTTGACCATTTCCGGACGGCGCTCATAGCGCAGCAGATAATCGGCCTCCATACGCAGCAGATCGAGGCGCAGCGCATCCCCGGCGGTCAAGCCGTAGTAATTGTCCAGCCAGGCATCGGTGCGTATGTGTTTCAGGTCAAACTCGGCGCTCTCCACCTGCAAGGCGGTCTGGGCGCTGAGGCACAAACCGAGGACTTGGTCATAGGCCTGGTAATGCAAGGTCTTGCATTGCCCCAGGTACCAGCGGTACAGCTCGACGCGGGTGGCTCGGGTGAGCAGGAAATCATAAAGCGCCTGGGTCTGGGCGTTGACCCTGATAGTCTGCGCCAGGCCCTCCCGGGCAGTGGCGACCGCGCTTGTCTGAGCCCGGATGTTGTCATCGATCATCACCAACTCGGCCGCGGCCTGGTCCCGTGCCAGCCCCCATTCGGCGCGCCGCCGCCGATAACTTTCGGACGTGGCATCCTTCTCGGCATTGCTTTGTACGACATCCGCCGCAATCCGCAGACCATAGCCAACGGCGCGCGGAACGTTGCCCAGTTGGTGTCCGCCGTTTGCCAGACCGAATATCTTGGGGAAGGTGTCAATGACGGCACCGGCCGTCTCGAACCCGGTACTGGTGGCCGAGAGTATTTTCACGGTATCAAGGCTCGCCATGACCTCGTATTCGGCATCGGAGATATTTTCCAAGTGCAGGGCCGCATAGTGCGCGCGGCGTTGCTCGGTGAGTGCCCGGCTGCTGTTCAGCGCCGCCAGGTTCTCCTGGGCCTGGGCCAGGCTTTCCTCCTGCATGGCCCTGGTGAATTCGCCCAGTTCGGTCAAGTGACGTTGCTGCATCAACTCCTGCTCGCTACGGTCCTGTTGTTCCAGTAGCCGTATGACCTGATTACCGCACTCTTGCAGGTACTGCGTCGCCCGCAGCGCCGCCTCGAACAGCACACGCCAGCGAAACGCCGCCACCCGCAAAGGCCCGCCTATGGGCCGCACAGGCCCTGCGCCACCGGCCGCCAGGTTATTGAGCAACTCAGCAGGATTGATCGTGCTGAACAGTTCGAGGGACAGGGGCTTGCCGTCAATGGTCAGGTTATTACGCAAGTTGTACATGCGTTGTGCCGGTAGCTCATAAAGCTGCAACACCCGCTGACTCACCGGTAACCTGAAACGGTCCGAGACCATGACGCCAGGGTCTTCAAAGAACCGTGTCTTGACCGGCAGCCAGCCCGAGTCCAGCTCGGTCGCGTTTTCGAATGCCTTCAGCGCGTTCCCCGCCTCCAGTTCCTCGACCAGCTCCTGCAACGTGGCGGGCGTCCACTGGCTGAGGGTATGGGTGTCCGGTGATTCGCCCATCAGGTTTTTCGCACGCAGGTATTGCAGCTTGGCCGCCGCCAGGCTGTCGCGAGTTAACTGCCGGTACAACCAGTCCCCCCACGCAACGAGGTTGGCGACATAGTCGAGAAAAATCAGCATCTGGTAATGCCGGGGCGTCGAATAGGCAATCGCATCCGGATCGGTCGGGCTGTCGGCCTCACACCCCACATCGCCCTCACCGTCGGGCAAGCTCAGTGGCCGGCAACGCCAATAGAAGGGCTTGGGATTCACCACGCCCTCCCCCGTGTCCGCGGGCGCCTGGGGGTCGAAGATGAAATGCAACCATTGCTGGGCTTCGACGAAGCGGTCTTCATCCTTGAGCCGCGTTGCCACCAGGTGAGGCAAATGGAAAAACAGTTCCCAGAAAAACAAACCATTGGCGCCATCGAACGGCCCGTTGGGCTCATCCGAGCCATCGGGCAGCGCTGGCTCAGCGGGAAACTGGGTATCCCAATCGAGCACCGCGTCGATCGAAACATTGGAACGGGTGACCAGCTCAGCGCCGATCAGCGTGTTCAGGCGCGCGTACTTGAGCGTCAACGCCGGGTCATTGAAGTTCAGGAATTGAGCGCCGCGAGAATCGGTCTTGTGTATGGAGGGAAGGGGTTGTGTGGAAGGAAGGCTGCTTGGTATCACCAACTCAAAGGTTTTTTTCCCCAGCGCCAATTCGTTCTCGAGAGGCTCCCCTCCCAATACACCTTCCAGGGTGAATGTGACGGTCAAACCGGCGAAGCTATCGCGAGTGAAGTTGTGCCAGTTGAATGACCAGCCACCGTTGGTGGAGTGCTCCTCAGTAAAGGGGCCTGGATCATCCCCTGAAGCATAGGCCAGCGTTAACGTGAAGCTTGCCATCTCTCCAGCCGCCCCGGCGGTGAGCAAGGCGCAATGTGCTTGGACATACAATGCCTGCTGATTTCCCTGCGGCACGACAAAAGCCTTGATCGTAAAATTCTCTGCCAGAGACCCCGGCGTCGAGACCCTTTCGGTCATTCTGGAAAAACCATCGCCCGGAACGACGCGTTGCTGAAGGGTCGAGGGATCCAGGAACCGGACCATCGCCAGGTAGTCCATGATCGATTTTTCATCGTCTACCTTACGGAACAGCGCGTCGCGGGTTTCATAGATTTCCACCGGATTGGCCCGGCTCAGCAGCAGTGGCCCTGTCGCATTGGTCAAGTGCACCGCCAGCCGACCCTTGGGGTAAAGCCTGTCCACATCATCGCGTAACATCACCGCGATCAACCGACAATTGCGGCTGACGTCCCGATCAAATGCTGACAGATTCAAGCGTATCGGCGACGACCACTGGCCGCTCAACGTGATGAAGGCCACCTTCAATTCAAGCTCATAGGGCTTTTGCAGCCCGCCCTCGCCATCGAACAACGCTTGGCGCCATTCGGCCCAGACCAGGCACAAGCGACCGCCCCAGAAGACCAGGCGGCTGTCGAGCACTTGCGTATCGCTGGGAATGTCGACGGGTTGCCACTCGCTCCAGGCTGCCGGGTTGATGGTCCGGGTGTCGGCGTCCACCTGGACATCAACCTTGCGCCAGAAATAGCGATAGGGCGCGATCCGTTCCTTGCCGACCAGATAGTAGTCGGCACTGCGTACCTCCTTGCCATCGACATAGCCATTGAGCACGTCCAGGTTGCACACCTCTTCAAAGGTTCGCAGGTATTGCTGGACGCCCGACTGCACCGAATCCGTCGTCAGCCGGGTCTGGTTGAGGTTGCTTTCAAGTGCCTTGAACAGGCTGGTCTTGCGAATACGCGCATAAGGGGTGATGTAGTCTTCGGGCATGCATTTGAGCAATTGGCTGGCCGCCCATAATGGGTATTGGCTGGCGATGTCCCAGTCCTTGAGGTCCTTGCTCTCGAACTCCATGTGGGAGTAGCCCGGTTCAAGCTTTTGATAAACGGCGTGTATGTATTGCTGAAAGCAACTGACCGCCTCGGCGACCCAGGAGGTCTTGACCTGATGGTTATCCAGGGGGTCGGTACGCAGCCATTCCAGCAGGTCATCGGCGGTCTTGATCGGTGGAAATCCCAGGTTCTGCTCCCGATCTTCGATTTCCTTGATCCCCAGGGCACGCTCGATCAACGCATCGCGGCGCAGGGCTGTCGTCCGGGTGATGTTTTGCGTGGCCATAACCGTCTCCTGTCTGCTGGGCCTGGGCACCCTCCGGCCAACTGCCGCGGCGCTCGATCAAAGGCGTTTTCACTCGATGAATTCGATGGATGGAAAAGTCAACTGGCTTGAAGAGCTGGTGACCTTTACGATTGGGGTGATTTCCAGACCTACATCGCTGGTGAACGTCGCCTCCGTCACACCGCTGGCATTGGTTGATGTCGCGATATCGACAAACGGTGCCCCCAATATCCAAGTCACCGGTTCATACAGCGCCGGGTTGCCATACCGGTCGAGCAATACCACCCGCAGGGTGACGTCGCTGTCGACTTTTGCTTTTCTGACGTAGATCTCGGCATCCAGTCGATAGAACGCAAATGTCGTGGGATCATTACCCAGTGTGAGCGTCACCGCCGGTTGTGGCTCGCGGGCGTCCAGCCGATAACTGATCACGTCACGGCCCATGGTGGTGCCGGCTCGCACGGTGACCGTGGCGACGCCCTCGCCATCGGTGGTGGAGACGGGTCGGTCAAAGGTGCACAGCTTCGATGCCCAGTAAATATTGACGTTGCCCTGGGGGGCCTGGGCCCGAGTGACCGTGACAGTCAGTAGCGCCGTGTCATTGCTGTTGGCGACCAACTCATCAACGTCGACGCTGCATTCGACCGCTACCTGGTCCGCCGTGGACTGGATACCCAGCAGGGGCGATGCCCGGTTCGGGTCCGTCAGCAGGGCTGCGACTTGATGGGCCACTTCTTCGTATTGACTGAATGAGCTTTGCTCGTCCAATAAGCCAATTTTCAGTGTGGTCTTCGCATCCAGCTTGCTCGACAACGAGAACCCGCGCAGACGTGTGAACAGGTCCAGGTGTGCAAGCGTGCGGATGTAGCCCGGCCCGGCATTGACGTGGTTGGCGCAGGCGCGCACCTCTTCGGCACTGCAATCAAAGAGCTCGGCCAGCAGTCTGGCGGCTTGCTCCTGTACCAGGCGCAGCCCACCGCCAGACAAGTCCCCGGGCAGCCCGTTGACCAACCGCAAGTAAGCGAGCAACTGTGCTTCGGGTGCCTGGCTGAGCACCACGGCACGGTTATAAACCGTCAGGTAATACAACGCGCTCGGCGTGAAAGGCTGCGCGGCAGGGAGACCATTCACGCCATCGCCGATGCTCAGGTAAAGGGCAAGGAATTCGGCACTCAGCCTGAGTTCTTTGACCACCTCGCTGCGCCGGGTAAAACCCTCCAGCATGCCCAGGAACGGATCGCCCGGCGGCTCGTCACGCGGCCCCCGGCCCGATACATTGGTCGCTGTGGTCCGTCCCAACACCTGCACAAGCACGTCATGCACCGTGCCACCCGACCAGCTCAGCACCGGCAATACCAGGGCGGAAGACAACTGCCCGAACACGGCCAGGCTCTCTTGCACCACGCTGTGCTGGCTGGCGCGACTGCCCAACAATACCCCGAGGATTTTTTCAACGGTCTCGGGCTCCTCTCGATCGAGCACCCGCCGCACGACGAGCTCAACGACCTCACGGGCATAGGGTTCATAAGGTTGCTCAGCGGACTCGTCCCGGTGGATAACCAACCCATCATGATCCGCCAGCTCAAGCAGTTGGTTGGTCCATTGCCGGTTGTTCGACAAAGCCGATACGCCCGCCATGCTCAGCGCCGCCTCGGTGAACAAGGCCGGTGCGAGCTGTCCGCGGATCTGGGCAAGGAGTTGAATCTGCGTCTCGGAAGGCTGAGGCGGCGCGGCAATGGGTTTGACATGTTCCACCGTCCAGGCCACGCTCAGGCCACTGTCGGCACACCAGCGCGCCCAGCCCTCCAGGCGACGGATTTCCGACAGCACATCCGGTGTCGACATTCTTTCCGGGTTGATGTGCGGTTGCCCGGCCAACACACCACGCCAGGTATCGGCGCTCAACAGGTCCAGTATCGTCACCGCCAGGTTCGGTGCCACGCCCAGAATCTGTGGCAACCTGGCCATGCGGTAGAAACTTGAAATCACCGGCAGGCTGCGTTTGAGCTTTGTCAGGCCATGGGCGTCGGCAATCAACGGCGCCAGGGTGAAATACGTGGCCAGGTCGATATGCAGGCCACCGCAAATCTGTACGACCGTCAGTGCTTCCCCTTCAGAAACCGGTACCAGTGCAAACTCGCTGTCATCCAGCACCAGAGGCGGGGTCGACAGGGTGTCCTGGTTGAACACCCGGTCGAACTGCGAGCGCTCGGCGCCACGACCAAAAATCGAAAGGTCGCCCACGAAAGCCGCAAACTCTTCAGCCGAACATTGGTAGTTCTCCCTGAGCATCTGAAACAGACCCAGTGCCCGAAGGGTATTGTCGGTCATCCAGTAATTGGGGGCATTCTCATCCAATGCGCCTTCTGCAAGCTCGGCCCGAGCGGATTCGGCACCGATGATGGCACTCAACAATGCGTCTGTTTCATGGCTGGGCAGTTGCAAGCCATTGTCCAGGCGGATCTTGCGATTGAGGCGATCGATCTTGTCGAACCTGTAAACATCATTGTCGAGAAAAAGCTGGGTGATTCTGTTAGTGAGTTCAGAGCCCCTGTACTCGATTCCCATAGAGGCTTCAGCCACCCCATTGTTGACGAACACCGAGCCTGCATGCCCGGGGGTGATCGCTACGTCGGTGACCAACACATGCTCGGACACGCTGGGGGCGAACAGTTCGACCGACAGCAAGGCTTCCAAGCCGAGTTGAGTCAGTTTGGTGCGCTGGTTGAAAAAAACGGTCTGGTTCAGGTTGTACTTTTCAACCGACCCCTTCTTCAGCCCGAAGTTATCCTGGAAATAGGCGTCTTCCGCGTCCTCATCAGTCTCTGGAAAATGCGCATCTTCGGTCATGATCAACCGCTGGCTCGGGCTCAGTCGAGACGCCTGGGTAAGCGCATGATCGGCGGTTTCCGACCAAGGCAATGCGTGCAGGAAATAGGGTGAGTCGGGATCGCACAACTCCACCACCGCGCCCACGGACTGACCCAGGTCCCGGGTCAACTCATCCAATGTGGTCCAAGGATGGTGATACGGCAGGCCATTGGGATAGCGCCACTCGCTCAGCAAACGGTCCAGGTTTTCGATTTCACCCAAGGAGTCCTCGATGGACTTTTCCAGCACAGCGCTGACCACCTCGACCGAAGACACCACGCCATGCACCGCCACCGGATCGATACGCAGTGTGTTCAGGTCGACCCGCCGGGTCCTGAGCGCGTAGGCCTGGTCTGGATCGGAAGGCCTCAACCGTTGTTCCGACCAGTGCTTGAGCCACACTGCATAGGCCACCGGCGAATGAATGGCTTCGATTGCATCAACCGGACATTTCTTGGCAAAGTCAGGTTGAAACAGCTTGCCGTAGGTAGGTCCGTCGGCGATCAACGACAACAATCCCTGACGCATATGCGCAGGTGGCGGCTCAGGGCTGGTCAGCTGGCTTTCGATAAAGCGGCGCAACACCCACGTCGCCAGGCCGTTGAGACGCAGCGCGAGTGCCTCGGCATCATCGTGTTCCAGCCCGTATTCGTTCACCAGCCCGACAACCCCTTTGCGTGCCAGTGCACAGACCGAGCCACCGGCTGCGAAATACTGCTCAAGATCGGACAGGCGATCAGCCTGTCGTCCAGCCAAGAGTTGCTCGCAAAAACGACTGGCGATTTGAGCCGGAGATTCATTCATCGTAGTGCTCCGCTTCAACGGTTGAGACGCTGGGACACAGCTTGCTGGCGATGGCGTGCTTGAGATCGCTATTGCCAGCAAGCTGCGCTCCCACAGAGGTAACTGGGTCAGGATGAGTAGTGGGCTGCCGGCCTTTTCCAGCAGCTCTGGGGCCCCAGTAAATGACACGGCGGCCTGCTTAAACACCTGCTAGTTCTGACAGTCCCGATGAGCGGCAGAGCTGACGCAGAGAGAAGGGTCGTGGAGCAAACCTGTGGGAGCGAGCCTGCTCGCGATGGCGGTGGCTCAGCAGCATCGACGGTGCCTGACCCACCGTTATCGCGAGCAGGCTCGCTCCCACACTGGCCAGGTCAGTCGCCGCTGTCGCCAGTACGGGCCACTTCAAAACGCAGGCTGTCGCCCCAATCCGAATCGTTTTGCCGGGCCTTCACCCAATGAGCGCCCGGCTGTAAAGGGGCATCGGGCGAGGCGCTCCAGGTACCGTCCGTTACCGAATCGCCTTGGGAAACAAGCCGCCGGGAATCGAACCACTGCGACAACTCAATACGTTTGCCGGTCTCGCCCGTACCGGCGAAAAGCACCATGTCCGCAAACCAATGTCCGGCTTCAGGCGCGGTAAACGTCGGCGCACTGGACAGCTGTAACACCTCATGGGGCTCGCTCCAGCCCGAGCGATAACCCTCGCTTTCCTGCTGCACCACCCAATGCTGCGGACCCGCCGGCCGGTCGAGGGACAACGGCAGCGACCAGGTCCGGTTCCCTTGCACCTGGGCCCGGCCCAACAGTGTGTCGGGCGCATCGCTCCAGGCCACTTCGACCCAATCGCCGGCGTACCCGAACCCGGAGAGCGTCACCCTCGACCCGGTGTGCTGCTGCACGATGGGCGACTCGATGATCGGCAGGGCCGGAATGACGGTGAAAGCATGATCGGGGCTGAGCACGGATTCCTTATCGGCAAACAACTGTTTGGCACGCAGCACGTAGTCCCCCACGGGCAAGGCGTGCTCGTAGATCCAGTAGCCGTCGACGCCCCTGGCTTTCACCCTGTCCAGGAATTCACCGCCCAGCCACAACTCGACCTGCGCCGTATCGAACTCCAACGCCTTGCGGGCATAGCCGTCGATGACCGCATTGCGGGCCAGCTTGTCGCCTGGCTGAGGATGGTCGATGGTGGGGGGAAACAGGATGACTGTGAAGGACACCGGATCGCTTGGTTCAAAAGGCGGCTCGCCATGGATCTGGACGGCATATATGCAATATGTCCTGAGCGCAAGATCCTCGAGGCGCACCGACCATTCGTTCTGAGTGACGGATGCCTCGCCCAATAAGCTGTCGGTCACCGCCTCGAACACTTGTATTCTCGCGCCTGGGATACCTCCCGTCCCTGTGACGACGGGGTTGTGATCGACCTCGACATCGATGGGCGCGGTGATGATAGGCCTTGATCCGACTACATCGAACGCCAGGGTCGCTGCATTGGAAGTCTGGCCACCGAGGGCCTGTGTCACGCTGACGCCATGCGGACCGGGGGTAAAAGGCTCGGTCCGGGTGAACGTCCAGGTAGTACCGCTCACGATGGCGTCATGGGGCGTGCCTTGCTCCCCATCGAACCCGAGTTTCACTTGGGCGCCATTCAAGCAGGTGCCCGAAAAATGCGGCGTCAAGCCGTCCTGGCGCACCTCCACGGTGGGCAGTGGGGCCGGGATGGTGAAGGACCGCGTGGTGCTCGGTGCAGACGAAAGCTCCTTGAACAATTGCCACGCTTGCACACGGTAGATACCCGGATCCCAGGCTTGGGTGGCGGTAGTGGTCCAACCGTTATCAGCGCGGACAGCGACAATGGGCGCGGCGGACGACTGTTCGCCTTCACGCCGCACCTCGATCTGCGCCGCGGGCTGGCCTTCCCAACGATGGCCGGTACCGGAAAACACTGGTTTGCGGTCCGTGCCAACCTGACTCGTCAGCGTGGGTACTGGGACAGGGATCGAGACCGTGAGCCGGTCGCTCCAGTCGGAGTAAATCCAGCTTGAACCGTCGGCCAGTTTCTGCCGGATATTCATCTCGTGCCGGGCCGGAGGCTGATCGGACCAATCCACCACCCACCCGCCATCACGCACCTCACCGCTAGCCTGGGGGGTATTATTGTTAGCAATATGAACATCCACCGTGGCGCCGGGGTAACCAGTGCCTGAGAATCGCACCGTGCCAGGGCTGGGGTAAGTGATTTGGATATTCGTTGGTTTCGGCGGCTTTATCTTGAAACTGGCAGGGCTACTACGTTGTGAACGGACGTTTTGATAAATCTGTTCGGCCACCAAGGAAATGGGGCCCGCCGGAACCTGTACCTCAGCGGTCCAGGATCCGTTGGTAGCTACGGAGCCTTCGCCGACCGTAATCTCTGCAAAGTCCACTTTCACTTCAACTTTGGCACCTGCCACGCCGTTGCTTCCAGCTAACGTGAAGCGCATCTCTTGATCGCTTGAGGTGGGGTTGATGAGCAGTAGCCCAACTACTCTGAAAGAGACATAAGGGGTGTAACTCAAAACGGGGCTGGTCTGGACTGAATATTCAGCCCTCACGGTATAAGTTCTACTCGACAAAAAAACAGTGGGCCTGGCTTCCCATGTTGTCGCTGGCTCTACAACGGTGACCGAAGCCATTTCCGTGGACTCTTCGAGCACCCTGATAAGCATCCCCGGGTTACCCGCAAAGCATTCCCCGCCGAAAACAACCTGATTCGAGCTCAATAAGGCGTTCGATAGGGGTCTTACTAATGTCGTTGCACGTGTGCTGACTGTTTTTGGCCTCGAAGGCCCTACCGTTGTCTGATGGGCGTAATACGTCAGAGTCTCCGACCCGTTTGGTATAGCGCCTTGCACGCTCCAACTGCCGTCAGGGTTGATGTCGTAGCCATAACCCACTCGCTGGTTGTTACTTGAATCAAACAATTCAATCGGCTGAGAATTGGGCCGGGCACCAACCCCGGAAACAAGGAAGCTTCGCTCAGGGACATAACCCGACGGAGAAATGATTTGGATTCCTAGCGCCTCTTCAGTGCTTTCGCCAGGCTCATCGCTCGCAAAGACATCATCGTCTGAACTCATGGCTCACTACTCACCGGAGCCACTTCAAAACGAGGGCTATCGCCCCAGTCTGAATCGTCTTGCCGAGCCTTCACCCAATGGGCGTCCGGCAACAAGGGCGCATCGGGCGAGGCGGTCCAGGTACCGTCCGCCACCGAATCGCCTTGGGAAACCAGCCGCCGGGAATCGAACCACTGCGATAACTCAATACGTTTGCCGGTCTCGCCTGCGCCTGCGAAAAGCACCGTGTCCGCAAACCAATGTCCGGCTTCAGGCGCGGTAAACGTCGGCGCACTGGACAGCTGCAGCACTTCATGGGGCTCGCTCCAGCCCGAGCGATAACCCTCGCTTTCCTGCTGCACCACCCAATGCTGCGGACCCGCCGGCCGGTCGAGGGACAACGGCAGCGACCAGGTCCGGTTCGCTTGCACCTGGGCCCGACCCAACAGTGTGTCGGGCGCATCGCTCCAGGCCACTTCGACCCAATCGCCGGCGTACCCGAACCCGGAGAGCGTCACCCTCGACCCGGTGTGCTGCTGCACGATGGGCGACTCGATGATCGGCAGGGCCGGAATGACGGTGAAAGCATGATCGGGGCTGAGCACGGATTCCTTATCGGCAAACAACTGTTTGGCACGCAGCACGTAGTCCCCCACGGGCAAGGCGTGCTCGTAGATCCAGTAGCCGTCGACGCCCCTGGCTTTCACCCTGTCCAGGAATTCACCGCCCAGCCACAACTCGACCTGCGCCGTATCGAACTCCAACGCCTTGCGGGCATAGCCGTCGATGACCGCATTGCGGGCCAGCTTGTCGCCTGGCTGGGGATGGTCGATGGTGGGGGGAAACAGGATGACCGTGAAGGACACCGGCTGGCTTTTCTCGGAGGGCAACCCGTTATAGGTTTGCACCGCATAGACGCTGTATGAGCCAAATGGCAGGTTTTCAAGGGGGACCGACCATCCGTCCTCGGTCACGGAGGCCTCACTCAAGAAGTTTTCCGTCACCGCGTTGAATACCTGCATCATCGCCCCCGCCATACCACCGCTCCCCCTGATGGTGGGGTTGTGGTCGACCTCGACATCGATGGGCGCGGTGATGACCGGCTGCAAGATGACAATCTCGAACGCCAGAGTTGCCTCAGCCGAGGTCTGGCCGCCGAGCGTCTGCGTCACGCGGGCGGTATAAGTGCCGGGCATGAACGATTCCGTCCGGGTGAACGTCCAGGTGGTACCGTTCACGATGGCGTCATGGGGCGTGCCCTGCTCCCCATCGAACCCGAGTTTCACTTGGGCGCCATTCAAGCAAGTGCCCGAAAAATGCGGCGTCAAGCCGTCCTGGCGCACCTCCACGGTGGGCAGTGGGGCCGGGATGGTAAAGGACCGCGTGGTGCTCGGCTCAGACGAAAGCTCCTTGAACAATTGCCACGCTTGCACACGGTAAGTGCCCGGGTCCCAGGGTTGGGTGGCGGTAGTGGTCCAACCGTTATCAGCGCGGACAGCGACAATGGGCGCGGCGGACGACTGTTCGCCTTCACGCCGCACCTCGACCTGCGCTGCCGGCTGGCCTTCCCAACTGTGGCCGCTACCGGAGAACACCGGTTTGCGGTCCGTGCCGACCTGAATCGTCAGCGTAGGGACCGGCACGGGGATCGAGACCGTGAGCCGGTCGCTCCAGTCGGAGTAAATCCAGTTTGAACCGTCGGCCAGCTTTTGCCGGATATCCATCGAGTACCGGGCCGGAGCCTGATCGGGCCAATCCACTGCCCACTGGCCGCCAGTCACATCAACGCTGGCCTGGGGGGTACCGTTGCCGCTTATATGGATATCCACTGTGGCGCCGGTGAAACCAGCACCTGAGAATCTCACCGTGCCGGGGCTGGGGTAAGTGACCTGGATATTCGTTGGTTTCGGGGGCTTTATCTTGAATGCCCGAGGAGAACTACGACCCGAGTCTTTCCCGCTCAATGTTTGCATGGCAACCAACGACACCGGTCCCGCCGGCACGGTCACCTCTGTACTCCAGGTACCATTGTCCTGGGTGACCACCGAGTGACCCACACTGGTGTTCGTCAGGTCGCGATAAACCTTCACGGTTGCACCTTTCAAGGCATTGTTACCACTGAGGGTAAAGGTTTGCGCCTGAATGCTATTAGCGGCAGGACCTGTGATGGCCGGAACCCCTAATACGCTGTAGGTAACAGGTTGGGAAACGACGGTGGGGAAACCCGCCAACTCGAAGATCGCTACCACCGCGACAGGGCCACTGGGGAGCGCAACATTAAAAGCTGATTCCCAGCTGTCGGTCGCTGTAATAGTCGTTTCGGCTGCCAATTGAAAATTTTGATTGTCGCTCCTGACCACTTTTACTTTGCTACCGGGGGCACCGAGTCCTCGGAAGCTATCACCGGTGGCGATAACAGTATTGGCGGCGGGTGCGATGATATAGGCGAGAAAAATATGCTGACCAAGGGAGTTTTCGGACGGCTTGCCGCTTACCACCTGATAAGCGTCAATCGTCATGTGGCGTCCATCTGGCGTGAGATTGACAGTCGCATTCCATATTCCGCCAAACGTCACTCTTGCCTCGGACGGGTTGGCGCTGACGCTGGTGCGGACAAACACCGAAGCACCATGGGCGTATAAAGCGCCTCCGCCGGTAACGACTACGCTACGGGCGCTAACATTTCTGATCGGATCGATAAATGGCGCAGGGACAACGTGTTCCACCCTGACTTGCCCCGTCATATTGACGTCGCCCACTCCTTTTCTGTCGTATATGAAATTAAAGTGTATAACCGCATCCTTGGCGTTACCCGCTACAGAGAGCGTTCGGACAAACTCATGCCAATCGTCGTCTTGGGTCGCATCCTCCGTTAGTAGTTTCCAACCCGTATCGCCTGCGCCGTCCGAAACAAGCCCCAGTTTAATATCCCCCTTGTTTCGGCCGTTGCCGCTTGCCCGATATCGCTGCGTCTCTACGGTGAATAACCTGCCGGTAGGAAACCATGTGTATTCCACTTCGAGGTCTGCCCAATAACCATCTTTTGTAGCCCTTATGATCCTTGTTCCACGAGTCTCACCCATTTCAATAACACCTTCCTCCTGTGCCGCAGGTTCGAGGCTGTTCTGTTCGGAATCGTCGTCAGTGGTCATGTCTGACTCCCAAGAAAATGGCGACGGATAGCATTCGCAAAACCCGCTCTGGGAATGAGTAAATGACAAACCCGTTGTGGCACACACCTGTCATGTTTGACAGTGTCGACGGGTGGCAGGACGCGGTGTAAGGCACTGCCGAGTGACTACAACGCCTTGCGCAACGGACTACAGATCCGCCAGAATCCGCCGGCTTGTGCGCCTTGGCCTTGCCCCGTAACTTGATTCGCGTCGCTGAAAATCAGTGATCGGGTTTAGTCGCCCGGTGGCAAAGTGGTGCGCACAAGCTTCATCCAGTCGGGTTCCCCTATCCCCGCACTTGATGGTGGCTGTTCGCAGGGCGCCCTCGGGCGCGCCGGGCTTCACTTTTCCACCGGTCGACTAACCTGCGTCCAGCCGCCACCCCTCGTTTAGTCGCGAATGGGTGGCAGCCCCATCATGGAAAAGTGAATATGATCAAACCAACACCCAATCCCCCGCACACCGACCCACTCTCCCCCCACGACACCCTCGATCCCGCCAAGCTCGACCAGGCCGCCCAGAGAGCTCTGGACTATTACCTCAAGCCCGACAACGACCAGCCCGACCCGAAAACCGCCAAACACCTGGATTACTTCATCGTCGCCCCCGACGCCGACCCTGAAGGCATGCTCGCGCACACCTACGAAACCTTCTGCTCGGTGAGCACGCTGATTCTTGATTTATCCGAAGATCTGGAAGGAGCCCCGCGCAACCTGGCCCTGGCGATTCACCAGATGGGCGAGATGGGGGTGTTGTTACTGGAGCGGTTGCTGGATAGCGAAGAGAAGATTCAGCGCTGAAGACCAGGGTTCATGAAGGACCTGTGGGAGCGGGCTTGCTCGCGAAAGCGGTGGGTCAGTCACTTAACAGGTGACAGACAGAACGCATTCGCGAGCAAGCCCGCTCCCACAAGTGATTTGCGGTGCTTTGTCTAACTCAGCCCGGGCTTGAAGTACATCTGTAAAAAGTCGGGGATGGCATCAAGCCGAAGCCGGTAATGAATGAAAGCTGAAATACTGCTGCAGCGCGCTGACCAGTTGTCCGTACTCCGGCGGCGCCCCATGGAGGCTGAAGCCGGCGTCGAAATGCTGTGGCGTCACGTCTTCATGGCACCACAGGCAAGTGGCCTTCAGCTTGATATTCCTCTGCGACCCTTCATCGGCGGGGATTTTCAGGTGCAGTTCAAAGTCTGCACCGACCATCAATGGCAACGTACTGATCAGCATCAGGCCATGTTCAGAAAGGTTTCCCAGATAACCAATAAGCCTGTCGTTGACGCCGTTGAACACTTTCAAGAAGCACGGCAGATCCTGCCGTTCAATCCGACGCTTTTTGTACATGTCTTGTATCGCTTTTTCTCAGCCCCAAACAGGGACCTTCCCAATGCTTCGGAACGAGCCCAAGCCAGCCCGCTCTCCCCGATCCCGGTGCCAGACGCTTGCAAGCGCCTTGAGCCTGTTCCTGCCGGTCACAGGTGTTGCCTCGCGGTTAGAGAGCATGCTCTAGCCACGAGTTGTACAAATATAGCTCAAGCTTGGACAGAAGCCAGTCCGCAGCGATGCCGCTCCTCGGCTGGGAAACATTCCCAGATGCGGCTTCGCTGCGGGCGGCGATCAGAATGCCGTCGGACGGATCGCCGAGGCACTGCGGGTCGGGTAGTGCCCCAGGCTTTCGAGGGTCTCGAGCCGGGCGCGGGCGCGGAAGGCGTATTCGCTGGTGGGGTATTGCGTGATGATGAACTGGTAGGTCTGTGCCGCATCGATGAACAGCTTCTGCCGCTCCAGGCACTGGCCGCGCAGCATCGAGACTTCCGGCTGCATATAACGGCGGGCACGGCTGGCGCGGTCGACCTGGGACAGTTCGAGCATTACCTGGTCGCAATTGCCACGGTCATAGGCCTTGTAGGCCAGGTTCATGTGGTGGTTCATCGACCACCGGGTGCAGCCCGTGATGCTCAGGGCCAGGGCAATAAAAAGCACGAATCGCATGGGAAGGTTCTCCTGTCTTGAGCGCTGTATCGGCCTGGGTGGGGAAATCTTCAGCCCTGAACAGAACCAGAAACTACCTTTGTGGCGAGGGGTATTGTGTCCACAGGGGGGAAATGTGAACACCTGGGAGGCGCAAAAATCTTCGGGAATGTTCATTTCGAAAAAGAAACGAATAAGTAGTGCACATGAACAATGACTACACCCAAAGACCATAGTAGCCTTCGCTGGCGCTTGAACCTGAGGAGTCTTGCATGTCCGTCCGTCGCACCAAAATCGTCGCTACCCTTGGCCCGGCCAGTCATTCGCCGGAAGTTCTCGAACAGCTGATTCTGGCTGGCCTGGACGTTGCCCGCCTGAACTTTTCCCACGGTACCCCCGACGAGCACAAGGCTCGTGCCAAGCTGGTGCGCGACCTCGCCGCCAAGCACGGCCGCTTCGTTGCCCTGCTGGGCGACCTGCAAGGCCCCAAGATCCGTATCGCCAAATTCGCCAACAAGCGCATCGAGCTGAAGATCGGTGACACCTTCACCTTCTCCACCAGCCATCCGCTGACCGAAGGCAACCAGCAGGTGGTCGGCATCGACTACCCGGACCTGGTCAAGGATTGCGGCGTGGGCGACGAGCTGCTGCTCGACGACGGTCGCGTGGTCATGCGTGTCGACACCGCCACTGCCACCGAACTGGTCTGCACCGTGACCATTGGCGGCCCGCTGTCGGACCATAAAGGCATCAACCGCCGCGGCGGCGGCCTGACGGCACCGGCCCTGACCGACAAGGACAAGGCCGATATCAAGCTGGCCGCGGAAATGGAAGTCGACTACCTGGCTGTGTCCTTTCCCCGCGACGCCGCCGACATGGAATACGCCCGTCAGCTGCGCGACGAAGCCGGCGGTACCGCCTGGCTGGTGGCGAAGATCGAACGCGCCGAAGCCGTGGCCGACGACGAAACCCTCGACGGCCTGATCAAGGCGTCCGATGCCGTGATGGTGGCCCGTGGCGACCTCGGCGTGGAAATCGGCGATGCCGAGCTGGTGGGCATCCAGAAGAAGATCATCCTGCACGCACGCCGTCACAATAAAGCGGTGATCGTGGCGACCCAGATGATGGAGTCGATGATCCAGAACCCGATGCCGACCCGCGCCGAAGTGTCCGACGTAGCCAACGCCGTGCTCGACTACACCGACGCCGTGATGCTCTCGGCCGAAAGCGCCGCCGGCCAATACCCGCTCGAAGCGGTGCAGGCCATGGCACGCATCTGTGTGGGTGCCGAAAAACACCCTACCGGCAAGACCTCCAGCCATCGCATCGGCAAGACTTTCGAACGCTGCGACGAGAGCATTGCCCTGGCGACGATGTACACCGCCAACCACTTCCCGGGCGTGAAGGCGATCATCGCCCTGACCGAAAGTGGCTATACGCCGCTGATCATGTCGCGCATCCGTTCTTCGGTGCCGATCTACGCGTTCTCCCCGCACCGCGAAACCCAGGCCCGTGCCGCCATGTTCCGTGGCGTCTACACCGTGCCGTTCGACCCGGCCGCCCTGCAACCGGGCGAAGTCAGCCAGGCGGCGGTCGATGAGTTGGTCAAGCGCGGCGTGGTGCAGACCGGCGACTGGGTCATCCTGACCAAGGGCGACAGCTACCACACCATCGGCGGTACCAACGGGATGAAAATCCTGCACGTCGGCGACCCGATGGTCTGAGTACCCGGTTGCTGAAATAAGAAAGCCCTGCCATGTGGATGGTGGGGCTTTTTTATTTCTGTCTTCAGGGGTGGGATGGCTGTTCGGACCTCATCGCGAGCAGGCTCGCACACAGGGGCCTTCAGTGGACACAAGTTTTCTGTTCACAGCGGACCATTGTGGGAGCGAGCCTGCTCGCGATGAGGCCCTAACAGCCACCACAAAAACTCAACCCCGGCTAAGAAACACATCCGCCAACAGTTGGTTACGCGGCAACCCCGCCAGGTACAAGCGCTTGGCAAAAGCCTCGACCCGCTCGGGATGGCCGCAGGCCAGGGCCAGGGTCTGCCGGGACGTTAGCCGCAGTTTCGCCAGCGCCGATGGCGCTTCGGCCGAGGTCAGCAACTCGACGGTGAGGTTCTGGTGCTTGGCCGCCAGCGCTGCCAAGGGCTTGTCCAGATAATGTCCCGCCGTGTCATGAGCGACATGCACAAGATGAATCGGCCCTCGATGCTGCTGGCGCAGAGCCTCGCGCAGGATGCCGAACAACGGCCCCAATCCGGTACCGCCAGCCAGCAGCCACAGTGGCTTGTCGTGCCAGGCGGGATCGTAATGCAGCGCACCGCCGCGCAGTTCGCCCAGGCGGATGGGCTCCCCCACGTTCAGGGAGCGAGCCCTGTCGACAAATTGTCCGGGCTGGCGGCAGTCGAGGTGAAACTCCAGGAAACGGTCTTCCTCCGGCAGGCTTGCCAGGGAATAAGGCCGGGCGACATCGCCGAGCCACAGCACCAGGTGTTGCCCGGCCTGGTAACGCAGCGCCCGTTCAGGAGTGACGCGCAAACGCAGCACGTCGGGGCCCAACCAATCCGCCGCCACTACCTGGGCCGCCTGGCCGTCGCGTTGCGGGTCGAACGTGTGGACCTGCACATCCTCGACCACCTGGCATTGGCAGGCCAACCGCCAGCCCTGATCGCGCTGTGCCGGGCTCAGGGCATCGGGCCGAGCGTCGCGCACATCACCGCCGGTGCATTGCACCAGGCAGGCGTGACAACTGCCGGCGCGGCAACTGTAGGGCACCGGCACCCCGGACTGATTCAACGCGTCCAACAGGTTACTGCCGGGCGCGACGGTCCATTGCCGGCCGGCGACCGTCAGCTCAGGCATCGACACTCTCCCAGGCGGCGGCACATCGATTCCGGCCGTCTCGCTTGGCACGGTACAAGGCCTGGTCGGCACGTTGCAATGCGCTGTCCAGGTCATCGTCCATTTCCAACAGTGTCATGCCCGCCGACAGGCTGAGAGGCCCCACCCGTAGACCGGTCAACTCGACGCCGGCAAACGCCAGGCGCAGCCGCTCGCAACAAGCGGTCAGGCGCGCGGGGTCACAGGCGGGCAGGAGCATGACGAACTCTTCGCCGCCATAGCGCGCCAGCACGTCGCCTTCGCGCAGGCAGGATGTGGCAACGCTGGCGAAGGCCTGGAGCACCTGATCGCCGGCGGCGTGGCCATGCAAGTCGTTGATGCGCTTGAAATGGTCAAGATCGATCAAGGCCAGGCCATGGGCCATGTCAGGCTTGAGCGTATTGAGTTCACGGGACGCCAGGCGCAGGAAATGCCGGCGATTGAACAGGCCGGTCAGTTCATCGGTGGCCACCAGGTCTTCGAGCTGGCGCATCATGCCGCGCAGGGTGTCCTGGTGCGCCTGCAAGGCAAAGCGCCGCTGACGCATGCGCTGGCGCGACGTCTGGACATAGCGGGCGTACAGCACCAGCCATACCAGCACGATAAACAGCACACACACCTGCAAGCCGGCCAGCGTGGGGTCAGAGAGCCGGAAGAACCAGGCGTCCCACAAGGTGAGGCCGGTGAAACTGAAGAACACCAGCATCGCACAACGCACAAAGGCATGGCGGGACAGGTGAAACAGCCCGAATAGCAGGATCAGTACATAGAAGACCAGGAACAGGCCCCGGGCCTGGTCCAGGTGCCCCATCATCCAGGTCTGCCAGCCCAGGCCGATCAGGACTTGCACTTCCGTGAGGCTGGGGTCGGCGAACCGCAGGTTGCGACCGCTGATGAACACTGCGAACAGCGCCCCCTGGCACAGCACCACCAAAGCGCTGCCAATGATGACGCCGCGTAACGAATCGAGGTAATGCCCACTGAAAAATGCCAGCCACAGCAACACCAGCGCCAGCGCGTAAGTCGCGGCCGCCAGAGCGAAGCGTTTGAGCAGGAGACGTTGAATGGCGTTATGGGTCAATCGTTGACTCACCATGGGAAAGGAAACTGACAGGAGGCGTCCTACGCTACAGGCCAGACGCCACTTTAGTGGCGTGTAGGACAAATGACCATTCAATTCTGGAGCAGAAAAATGGCGTCAAAGCAATGGCCCGGATTGACGCAGGGGTTTCTTGCTCGACGCCCCCCCCACTTGGGCTGAGGGATTTATCTGTGGCGAGGGGATTCATCCCCTCGCCACAGATAAATCCCTCAGCCCAGATTAATCCCCTCGCCACAGGGCAGCTCGCTCCCACAGGGTGTCCGCCTGCGATATACTGCCGCGCCTTTTTAGCGTCGCGCCAGCATGCCCGGCGTGCCTTGACCTGAAGGTCAGCTGCAAGCCGCAAGCTCCAAGCGACAAGCTCAGAGCAGTACGCATACTGCTTCAGCTTGCTGCTCGAAGCTTGCGGCTTGAAGCTGCCTTATAGAATGTTCCCGTTTTAGAGAGGAGCGCGACTCATGACCGTGATCAAGCAAGACGACCTGATTCAGAGCGTTGCCGACGCCCTGCAGTTCATTTCCTATTACCACCCCGTGGACTTCATCCAGGCGATGCACGAAGCCTACCTGCGCGAAGAATCGCCGGCGGCCCGTGACTCCATGGCGCAGATCCTGATCAACTCGCGCATGTGCGCCACCGGCCATCGGCCGATCTGCCAGGACACCGGCATCGTGACCGTGTTCGTACGGGCGGGCATGGACGTGCGCTGGGACGGCGCGACCATGAGCCTGGACGACATGATCAACGAGGGCGTGCGTCGCGCCTACAACCTGCCGGAAAACGTCCTGCGCGCCTCCATCCTGGCCGACCCGGCGGGTGCGCGCAAAAACACCAAGGACAACACCCCGGCGGTCATCCACTACTCCATCGTCCCGGGCAACACCGTGGAAGTGGACGTGGCGGCCAAGGGCGGCGGCTCCGAGAACAAGTCGAAAATGGCCATGCTCAACCCGTCCGACTCCATCGTCGACTGGGTGCTCAAGACCGTTCCGACCATGGGTGCCGGCTGGTGCCCTCCGGGCATGCTCGGCATCGGCATCGGCGGCACCGCCGAGAAGGCCGCGGTCATGGCCAAAGAAGTGTTGATGGAATCCATCGACATTCATGAGCTCAAGGCCCGCGGTCCGCAGAACCGCATCGAAGAAATGCGCCTGGAGCTGTTCGAGAAGGTCAACCAGCTGGGCATCGGCGCCCAGGGCCTGGGTGGCCTGACCACGGTGCTCGACGTGAAGATCATGGATTACCCGACCCACGCCGCCTCCCTGCCGGTGTGCATGATCCCCAACTGCGCCGCCACCCGTCACGCCCATTTCGTGCTGGACGGTTCGGGCCCTGCCGAGCTGCAAGCGCCACCGCTGGACGCCTACCCGGAAATCGTCTGGGAAGCCGGCCCGTCGGCTCGTCGCGTGAACCTCGACACCCTGACCCCGGAAGAAGTGCAGAGCTGGAAACCGGGCGAAACCGTGCTGCTCAACGGCAAGATGCTCACCGGTCGCGACGCGGCGCACAAGCGCATGGTCGAGATGCTGAACAAGGGTGAAACCCTGCCGGTGGACCTCAAGGGACGCTTCATCTATTACGTGGGCCCGGTCGACCCGGTAGGCGACGAAGTGGTTGGCCCGGCCGGTCCGACCACCGCCACGCGGATGGATAAATTCACCCGCCAGATCCTCGAACAGACCGGCCTGCTGGGCATGATCGGCAAATCCGAGCGTGGCCCGACGGCTATCGAAGCGATCAAGGACAACAAGGCCGTCTACCTGATGGCCGTTGGCGGCGCCGCATACCTGGTGGCTCAGGCGATTCGCAAGTCCAAGGTCCTGGCATTCGCCGAACTGGGCATGGAAGCGATCTACGAGTTCGAGGTCAAGGACATGCCGGTGACCGTTGCGGTCGACAGCAAGGGCGAGTCGGTGCATATCACCGGCCCAGCCATCTGGCAGAAGAAGATCAGTGACAGCCTGGCGGTAGAAGTGCAGTAACCGGCACCTTCGCACCGTTAAAAGGCCGGTGGGCGACAAGCCCACTGGCCTTTTTTGTTGCGCGCTGGAACGCCTACCACTTATCGGCCTGCTCGCACACCTGTCGGATCTGACAGGTTACCCATCGTTCATCTCTTGGCATCCTCATGTTCAGCCGGGTATCCCCTGATATTGCCTAACAAGAAGATTTCCTCGATGGCAGAACAAACGCCTCTTCAGATTGTGACCCCCACCATCGCCAACAGCGCATCCATTGCCACGATGGGTAGCCGGATCGGCCCAGTCGGCACACGAGGGGCGGCCTCTTTCGAATTACCCTTGCCTCTTTCCGGCGCCCGCCACCTGACACCGGCGCTGGCGTTGCACTACAACAGCCAGAGTGGCAACGGCACCTTCGGCATCGGCATGCAGCTGTCCCTCGCCAGCATCGCCCGCCGTACCAGCGAAGGCGTCCCGCACTATGCCGATGACGACGTGATGATCGATGCCGACGGGGTCGAGCGCTGGCCTGAGTTCAACGAAGGCATGCCGGTCATTCGCACCCTGGCCGGGCCCGGCAGCCGGGCCTGTTCGGTGGTGCGCTATTACCCCAGGATCGAAAGTGCATTCGATGTGTATGAACTCTGGAGTCCCGACGATGGCCAGGCGCCGTTCTGGCGGGTCCAGGGCAGCAATGGTCATTTGTATTGCTACGGCAACAGCGAAGCGTCGCGCATCACCGCGCCCCACACCGATCCGCAAGCGCCGATCCGCATCGCCGAATGGTTGCTGCTTGAAGAACTCGGCCCGTCCGGCGAGCACATCTTTTATGAATACGAAGCCGACCCCGGTCCATTCGACGGGCCCCATGATTATCGCGCCCAGCGCTACCTGCGGCGGGTGTGCTACGGCAACGCCACGGCCAGTGACGACTTCTACTGCTTCGAAGAGATCGATCCGGCCAGCAGGCACTGGCATTTCCATCTGCTGTTCGACTATGGCCAACGCACCCTCGACCTTGCGCAGAAACCGGCTTGGCACGTCCCGGAAGAAGCACCGTGGCAACTGCGCAGCGACCCGATCCATACCTACCGGTACGGTTTCGAAGTCGGCACACGGCGCCTGTGCCAACAGGTCCTGATGTTCCATCACTTCCCCGCCGAAGCAGGCACCGAACCTGCGCTGGTCGCGCGGCTGTTGCTGGAATACAGCGCCACCACACTGGGCTACAACCTGCTGACCGCAGCTCATTATCAAGACTGGGACGCCGAGGGCCGGGTCGATTACCGTCCTCCCGTCGAACTGCACTACAACGATTTCGAGCTCAATCTGACACCAGAGCCGTTCTTTGAACTGCAGACGATGCCCGCGATGGAAGACGGCAGGCACTACCACTGCGTCGACTTGTACGGCGAGGGCGTTCCGGGTTTCCTGTGCCGCTACACCCATGGCTGGTATTACCGCGAACCGGAACGCGGCGAGGCCGACGACAAAATTGCCTACGGTCCGTGGTCACGCCTGGATAACGTACCGATCGCCGCCGACAACCCGACGGTGTTGCAGGTGCTGACCGACCTGACGGGCAGGGGGCGCCTCAATTGGCTCATCGTCCAGCCCGGCATGAGCGGGTTCTACACCCTCAACCCGGACCGCAGCTGGTCCACCTTCACGGACTTCAAGCGTTTTCCGACGGAGTTACTGCACCCGTCCGCGCAACTGGGGGACCTGAACGGTGACGGTTTGCGCTCCCTGGCCATGATCGGCCCCAAGAGCGTGCGGTTGTATGCCAACCGCCGCGAAGCAGGGTTTGCCCCTGGGGTGGATGTGCCCCACGAACCGGACAGCGCCCTGCCCTTGTTCAGTGACTCGCATAACGAGCTGGTGATGTTCGGCAATTTGCTGGGCAGCGACGGTACCGAGCTGTGCCGCATCCGCTGCAACGAGATCAAGTGCTGGCCGAGCCTGGGCCGTGGGCGCTTCGGCGCAGGCTTTGTCATGAGTGCCCTGCCCTTCAGCTACAGCCAGTTCGATGCCGAACGGGTCCGCATCGCTGACCTGGACGGGTCCGGGGCGCCGGCGCTGATCTACCTGCAGAGCGAATGCTTCGAGATCTACCTCAACCGTGGCGGCAATGGACTTGAACAGACACCCGTGCGAGTACCATGGCCCGAAGGTGTGCGGTACGACAATCTGTGCCAGGTTACCCTGGCCGATCTGCAGGGCCTGGGATGTGCCAGTCTGATCCTGAGCAAGCCGCACATGACGCCTGACATGAAACCCGGCCATTGGCGCTATGACTTCGTCGCGGCCCGCCCCTATCTGCTCAATGCCATGAACAACAACATGGGCTGCAGCAGCTCCCTGAGCTATCGCAGCAGTGCGCAGTACTGGCTGGATGAAAAACAGCAACGCGTGGCCAGCCGGGAACCACTGACCTGTTACCTGCCCCAGGCCCTGCCGTTGGTGGCGTGGCAACGACAATTGGACGAAATCACCGGCAACTGCCTGACCCAACGCTTCACCTACTTCGAAGGCGACTATGACAGCCATCACCGGGAGTTCCGGGGCTTCGGCCGGCTGTACCAGGTCGACAGCGAAGCGCCCGAAGGCGAGACACCAACCGGTTTCACCGCGCCGGTACTGGTCAAGACCTGGTTCCACACCGGCCGCACCGTGGATCAACCCCTCAAGGACTGTTTCGCAGGCGACACCGATGCGGTGCCGCTGGGCCCGACGCTGCTGACCCGCTTCCATGAAAGCGACGAGGCCAACGAGATCATCAGCCCCGATCCGGACACCGCACGGGAGATGGCTTATGCCTTGGGCGGCCATATGTTGCGCAGCGAAACCCATCCCGCCGAACCGACCAGCACGGCCGGACCTTACACCGTGACCCAACAGCGCTACCTGCTGCGCCATCCCCACATCCACCACAAGAGCCTGCTGGTGCTGGAACTGGAGACGATCACTTATCAATACGACGGGTTTATCGACGATCCGCAGGTCCAGCATGGCCTCAACCTGAAGTGGAACCTGTTCGGCCAGCTTATCCACGGTTTCGCCGTCCACTACGCCAGGCGCCTCACCCCACTCGACCCACCGCCCTTCGACGATGACGACGAAAACGGCTGGTGGCGCGACGCCCATGACGACCAGCAACAGGTGTTCCACATCGTCGAGAAGCGCGCCGAGCACCTGCACCTGATCGATGACGACAGGCAACGGCAGCGACTGAACCTGCCATGGCGCTCCAGGGCCAACGGGTTGCAACGTCCAAAAGGTGACCTGCCGTTGGGGCTCTCCCCCCGGCAGGTCAGCTATGAAAGCTTCCTCGAACATCAGGACTCCCCATCATGGGACGCCGCCCGGCAATTGATCGCGCTTCAGGAACAGAACTATCTGCTGGACGAGCACGACGACATAGCCTTCCCGGCACTGCGTGGCCCACTGGAAGTGGCCGAGTTCGATAAGCATGCGTTGCAAGCCTATGATGATCTGCCTCCCCCCTTCGACATCCGCGAGCAGTTGGAAACCATAGGCTTCGAGCCCATGAAACTGTTTCTGCCGGACGACCCGGACGAGGACGAGCGCGAAAATCTCTGGTCCAGGAAAGTCGGGTTTGCGACCTATGAACCCCTCGAAGGCTTTTTCCAACTGACAACCCTGCAGGAAACCCAAAGCCACGGGGTGACCACCGTCGAACACGACCCTTATCACTTGATGACCACTGCCGTGACCTTGCCGGACGGCTGCACGACCCAGGTCGAGTACGATTACCACGCGTTACTGCCGCGCAAGATCGTCGATGCCAATGACAATATCCAGCAGGCATTCTATGGCCCGGCGGGCACTCCGCTGGGCGTGACCTTCCATGGCACCGAGGGCGGCGCGCCGGCAGGCTTCGACGACATCGCCACTTACCAGCCGCCCGCGGACCTGTCGCCGGGCCATGCCATCGATTATCCACAAGATACCCTGGGCCGGATCGCCAGTGCCGTGCGCACCGACTCACTCAGTTGGATGGGAACGCTCGATCTCGCCCTGGTACTCCCCGCACAGCGCGAGGAGTGGATCAGCGAGCGCTATCTGCTGCCCGACGGCCACATCCGCGCCTCGGCGCGCACGCGCCTGGCGCGACTGAGCGAACGCAGTGCTGCTCAGGAACTCCTGTGGGTGCTGATACAGGGCGTGACCCGGGAACCGATCCACAGTGTCGCGCTGAACGCCGATCGTTACCCGGACGATCCGTTGCAACAGATCCGCATCACCGTCAATGCCGTCGACGGATTCGGCCGTGCCCTGCAAAGCAAACAGCAGGTGGAAGCCGGGCAAGCCTATGCCGTGGCCGAAGACGGCTCGCTGGTGTTGCAGGACGGGCAGCCGCTCCAGCACCTGGCCGAACGGCGCTGGCGGGTGAGCGAAAGGGTCGAGTACGACAACAAGGGATTGGTCACCCGGGTCTACCGCCCCTATTTCGCCGATGCCTGGCGCTACATCAACGACGCTTCGCTGCGCGTGCATGGTTATCACGACCAGCAGTTCTATGATCCGGCGGGACGCCTGGTCAAGGTCATCAATGCCAAGGGGCACGAAGCCTGGCACGTCTATCACCCTTGGTACCAGTGCGACTTCGATTACAACGATACGGATCCAGGGGACTGAAATGTGTACAGGCAGGCCCACGCCATGAGCACGGTACATGTGCGTACGCCGGATCTGACCGTCGTCGAGAGTCGTGGCCTGCCGGCTCGGCAGATCGTTTATTTGCGCGACCAGGTCGCGACTCCGGCCAGGGCGCTGATCTCCCGACGCCGCCACGATGCCGCCGGCCGACTCATCGAGCAATGGGACGCGCGTCTGTTCGATAGCGCGCCCAAACCCAACCAGGCCACCCGCTATGGTATGAGCGGGCATCTTTTGCGCACCGACAGCGTCGATGCAGGTTGGCGCCTGGTTCTACCGGGCCTGGCGAGTGAAATCCGACAACGCTGGGACGAGCGCGGCAGCCACTGGCGCACGAGGCACGATGAGCAACTGCGCCCGGTGGCTCTGGAGGAGAACGGCCAAGCCAATGTGGATACCTTCACCTATGCCGACAGTACCGCGGATGCCGGTCACAACCTGCGCGGACATTTGTTCGAACAAACCGACCCCTCGGGCAGCCTGCGCCTGGACAGCTACGGCCTGCTCGGCCGACCGCTGCGCGAAACACGCACATTCGAGGATGACAAAGCCTTTACCAGCCTCTACCTCTACGATCCGCTGGGCGCCGTCCTGGAACAGACCGACGCCGGCTTGCATCGCAAACGCTGGCGCTACGACCTGGCCGGACAGCTTGCACAGGCCCAATTGCAGCTCATGGGGCAGACCGAATGGCTACCGATCCTGGAAAATGCCTGCTACAACGCCGGTGGGCAAATCATCGAACAACGGATTGGCAATGGCACGGTCAGCCACTGGCGCTACGATCCGGCCGATGCGCGCTTGCAGCGTCAATGGACGCTGAGCAACCAGACAGCTCTGCAGGATTTCGAATATGCGTATGACCCGGTGGGTAACATCACCCGTATCCTTGATCAGGCTTTCACGCCCAGTCATTTCGCCAACCAGCGGGTCGATGGCCACCGCGTGTTCAGCTATGACTCGTTGTATCGCCTGCGCAGCGCCAGCGGATACGACGATCGCCCGCCCTCGGACAATCCTGGCCTCCCGCAGCCGACCGATCCCAATGACCGGCGCAACTACGTGCAAACCTACGAATATGATCACGGCGGCAATCTGGTCAAACTCCACCACGCGCGCGACGGTGCCAGCCACACCCGCCAGATGTTCATCGACCCGCACAGCAACCGGGGCACGCGCTGGGAGCCGGGTGATCCCGCACCATCGTTCGATGCGCTGTACGACCGTCACGGCAACCTCCTGGCACTGCAACCCGGCCAGGACCTGGAATGGAACGCCCGTGATCAGTTGGCGACCGTGACACTGGTCAAGCGTGACGCCGCCCCCAACGACGAAGAGCATTACCACTACAGCCAGGGCCTGCGGGTCTATAAACGCCACGACGCCTACGCCGGCGCCACCCGTCATTTCCATGCGGTGCACTATCTGCCTGGCCTGGAAATCCGCACACGCGACTCAGGCGAGGCGTTGCACGTCATCCAGATCGCCGCCGGGCCCGTCAGCGTACGTTGCCTGCACTGGATCACCGGCAAACCGGCCGGAATTCCCGACGATCAGTTGCGCTACAGTCTGCAGGATCATCTGGGCTCGAGCCTGATGGAGCTTGATCAGCAGGCCCGGTTGATCAGCCACGAAGGCTATTATCCGTTCGGGGCGACGGCCTGGATGAGCGCACGCTCGACCCTGGAAGTCGGGTACAAGACCCGGCGCTATTCGGGTCGGGAAATGGACGTCAGCGGTGTGTATGCCTACAACGAACGCTACTACGCACCATGGCTGCAGCGCTGGATCGCCGCCGATCCAGCGGGGGATGTGGATGGGTTGAACCTGTATGCGTTCCTGGGCAATAACCCATTGTGCTATGTGGACAGCGGAACGAACCGAATCGAGTGGCAGGTCCTGAACTATTCGGATTTCATTTCAGAACTCGGGAAAGAAGCCGCAACGGCGCTGGCGCAGATCGACAACATCATCAACAAGACCAACATCGCCAAGGAAATGCTGAAAAACCTGGCAGGTGAAACCCTCGGCGCCGTGGTCGGTTTTTCGGGTGGCTACGTGGGGGCGGAGGGGCTCGGTTCCATGGTTCCATTGCTCAATGAGGTCCCTTATATGAGTGGCCTCACCGGTGGGAACATAGGCGCCGACATCGCGGACGTGACAGCCGACATCAGCCTCCCGACGGCCCGCCTGCTGCGGCCGCTCATTCCGCAGACATCGGCCATGTCGATCAAGGCGATCGATAGCCGGTTAGGGCTCGCTCGGGACGACTCCCTGGGCGCCTCGGTCCAGGAGTTCTCGAATTTTTTCCTGAATCGCGTCGTAGGCACGGTGGTACCCGGCCTCAACTTGCTGAAACTGGGCGTTCGGGCCCAGGAAGCCGAGGACATCAAGATGGGGCTGACCCCCGTCAAGATCCAGAAGATCGAAGCCATGCTCGCCGAATGGAAAAGCACCGTGCAAGAGCGTTGGAGTGCAACGGACGCCACTTTCAAGGCCCTGGGTCAATCGGTCATTTACCCAGGCGACTTGTTGCCCAACGTCAACCACATGACCCCCCGGCAAACCCTGACACCGATCCACCATTCGGTCTTGCAGAGAAAGACCCAGCTCACGCTCGACTACATCGAACGGGCACAAACAGGCATGACTTGGTACAAAGAGATGAGTACCACGGATAATCAATTCCTGTTGAAGCGCTCCCGCACCAGGGCCGCAAGAGGATGACGCGATGGATCGGCTTGCCCCTGATGGCTTGGATCGAAGCGACGTCCCCTTGGAGGCCGTCGACCGATGAGTTCCGTCCACTACCGTACTCCCAACGTCATCGCCATCGACACTCGCGGCTTGCCGACGCGACAGAATGTCTATTTGCGCAGCCAAGTCGCATCCCCCGCCACCGCATTGATATCCCGCCAGCGCTACAACGTCGCCGGCCACCTGCTGGAACAATGGGACCCACGGCTTTTCGGTCAAGCGCCCAAAGCCAACCAGGCCAGCCTGTATACCCTTACGGGCAGCTCATTACGCTCCGATAGCGTCGATGCCGGGTGGCGCCTGGTATTACCGGGCCTGGCGGGTGAAATCCGGCAATTGTGGAACGAGCGGGGCCATCATTGGCGCATCACTTATGACCCTCGATTGCGTCCGCTGCGCCTTGAGAAAGACAGCCAGGAAGAATCCGAAACCGACACCTTCATTTACGCCGACGCCACGGCCGACGCCACTCATAACCGGCGCGGAGAATTAATTGAGCAGATCGACCCATCGGGTGTAGTGCACCTGGACAGCTATGGTCTGTCGGGCGAATCCTTGCGCCAGGTACGTCGCTTTGCCGACACCACGGCCTACACCACCGAACTGACCTACGACGCCCTTGGCACCCCCATAGGCCGCGCTGACGCCGGCGGCCACCGACAGTCTCTGCAACTGGACATCTGCGGACAGCTCAAGCGGGTGGATTTGCAACTCAAAGGACATGCTCACGCGCAACCGATTCTGCTGGACGCTCACTACAACGCCGCCGGCCAGATCGAGCGGCAAGACACAGCCAACGGGGTGACCTCTCGCTGGACCTACGACCCGGCCGACGACCTGCTGAGCACCTTGAAGACCGGGAAACCCGATGAAGCTTTGTGCCAGAACCTCGCCTATGCCTACGACCCCGTGGGCAACGTGCTGCGCATCGAAGACCACAGCGTCGCCACGGTGTACTGTGCCAACCAGCGCGTGGATGGGCATCGCGATTTCACCTACGACTCGCTTTACCGCTTGACCAGCGCCAGTGGCCTGGAGGGAGACCTACCGCACCTGCAGCCCGGGCTGCCACCGCCGCTCGTTCCCATCGATCCCGGTCGCCGTTTCAACTACACCCAATGTTATGACTACGACACCGGCAACAATCTGACCCGCCTGCGTCATGTGCGTACAGGCAACAATCACACCCAGACGCTCCGGATCGATCCCTACAGCAACCGCGGCGTGCGCTGGGCCGAAGGCGACCCCGAGCCGGTTTTCGACGCACTGTTCGACGCCCACGGCAACCAGTTGCATTTGCAACGCGGTGCACAGCCGCTGGTGTGGGACGCTCGCGACCAGCTCAGTAAAGTCACGCTGCTCAAACGCGACAACGGTCTGCCGGACGATGACGAAACCTACCTCTACAGTCAGGGTGAACGGGTCAGCAAAACCCAGACCCGCGCGGGCACCCGCCATGAGACACGCTACCTGCCAGGCCTTGAAATCCGTCTCGCCCACAACGGCGAAGAGCTGCACGTGATCACCTGTCTGCTGACCCACGGCCAGGTCCGTTGCCTGCACTGGGAAAGCGGCCAACCCAGCGCTATCGAAGCCGATCAACTGCGCTACAGCCTGGATGACCACCTGGGTTCCAGCGCCCTGGAACTGGACCGTAACGCCGCACTGATCAGCCAGGAGCACTATTATCCTTTCGGTGGCACGGCCTGGCACGCCGCCCGCTCCGAGGTGGAAGCCGGTTACAAAACGCTCCGCTATTCAGGTCAGGAGCTGGACGCCAGCGGGCTGTATTACTACGGCGCACGCTACTACGCACCGTGGTTGCAGCGCTGGGTCAGCTCAGATCCGGCGGGAGACCTGGATGGCCTGAACCTCTATGGGTTCGTCGGCAACAACCCGATTATCTTCACCGATTTCAGCGGACTGATGCTGGAAACACCGGCACAACGGGCTGCCAGGAAAGCCCTGGCCGCTACGCAATTGCAGCGCTGGAAGACCCTATCCCGGCTGAACAGGGAGGTCGAAAAATTCATTTACATCATGAAACTGACCTCACGCAGGGCCAGCGAAGCGCAATCTCAATTGGCCAACCACCGCTCGGCGGCGGACCACGCCCAATCCGCCGCGGTACGTATCGGCGCTCATGTGGGTGCCCAGGTCGTCAGCTATGGCATGGGCGTGGCGGTGGGGATCGGCAGCGCCGCGTTGGGCAGTGCCGCGGGTCCCCCGGGCATCGTCATGGGTGCCGCGTTGGGGTTCGTGACCAGCAAAGCCGTGAGCGTTGGCCTGGACTACGCCCTGGAAAGGCTGAGCCTGAGCGCGGCGGTGAATTTCAAATCGCGCAAGCTGGATCCTGATCGAATCGTGAGGAGGGGCGAATACAGAACCATGGACTTGTCGTCCTACGCGCAGATAAAAGCCCGGCACCTGGTCGAAGCCATGTATGCCCCGAGCCAGAAAAACGTCTTGAAGTTGGGTAAGGAAGCGACGGTCATCGGTACCAAGGCAGCGTTGAAAGCCACCGGAAACATTGCCGCCAACGAAGTCGGCGCGGTGGTCAACGCCGTTACGGGCACCCTTGAAATCATTCATGAAATCGGCGCGGCGGGCCAAAGCCTTTCCGAAGAAAAACTGGCCCGGGCAGAGACGCACATTACCGACATGATCAGCGTATTGAACGTGCAGATGGACTATGTCGATACCTTGTTTGACGAAGCGGGGGTTGAAGCGATCGATACCTACCGGCCATTGAGCAAGATGTTCGGCCCCTCTAACGGCATCACACGTCGAGGCCTGCGCAGGGAAATGGAGGCGACGATCAGCCGACTGAGGCAGACACAAGCAGCGCTGCGATAGCCCGGTACGAGGTGCATTACGACACACGGGCGGCATGCTATGGTGCCAGTCCCGTCGGCCCTTGAAGCGCTCACATGCTCGCAATGCCTCGCCCCTTGCGCCTGTCCCTTGCCATTGTGCTGATTCTTGCCGGTGCCGTTGGCGCCGCCGCCCTGGCCATACACCACGCCGAACACCAGGCGCTGGAAGAGGACGCCAGCCGTGCGAACCAGCAACTGGCGTTGTACGCCAATTCCCTGCATACCCTGATCGACCGCTACCGCGCCCTGCCCGCCGTATTGGCGCTGGACCCTGAGTTGCGTGCGGCCCTGGCGGGACCGATCAGCGCGGCGCAACAGGACACGCTGAATCGCAAACTGGAGAAAATCAACGACACCGCGCAGTCCTCGACTCTGGAATTGCTCGACCGTACCGGCCTGGCCGTGGCGGCCAGCAACTGGCGCCTGCCCAGCAGTTACGTCGGCCACAACTATGGCTTCCGGCCCTATTTCCTCCAGACCCGCACCCAGGGCACCGGGCGTTTCTACGCGGTGGGTGTGACCAGCGGCATTCCGGGTTATTTCCTCTCCAGCGCGGTGACCGGTGATAACGGCGAATTCCTCGGGGCAATGGTAGTGAAGCTGGAATTTCCGGAGCTTGAACGTGAATGGCGCCAGGGCAGCGACACCCTGCTGGTCAGCGACGCCCGGGGCATCGTGTTCATCGCCAACCGGCCGGGCTGGCGCTATCGCCATCTGCAGCCTCTGAGCGACAGCGACCGCGCCGAACTCAAGGCCACCCGCCAATACGACAAGCAACCGCTGCAACCATTGAGCTACGAGGCGCTGCGGCGCTTTGACGATAACAGTCATCTGGCCCGGGTCGATTCCCCCGACGGCACGGCGGACTACCTGTGGGAATCCCTGCCGCTGACAGCCGAAGGTTGGACCCTGCATTTGCTGCGGCGCCCGCAGATCGCTTTCGAAGACCGTCGCAACGCCGGGCTCGCCGCCGCCGGATCGTGGTTGGCGCTGGTGTTTCTCCTGTTGTTCCTCAACCAACGCTGGCGCCTGGCGAAGCTGCGTCAGCGCAGCCGCGCAGAGCTCGAACGCCTGGTGGAAGAGCGGACCCGGGAGTTGCGTACCGCCCAGGAAGGCTTGGTGCAGTCGGCCAAACTGGCGGCCCTGGGGCAGATGTCAGCGGCCCTGGCTCATGAAATCAATCAGCCTTTGACGGCCCAGCGGATGCAATTGGCAACCCTGCGCCTGCTGCTCGATCACGGCCGGGTCGACGATGCCTACAAGGCGCTCAAACCGGTGGACGACATGCTGACCCGCATGGCCGCCCTCACCGGCCACCTGAAAACCTTTGCCCGCAATAGCCCCAGCGGCCTGCGCGAACGACTGGACCTGGCGGCGGTGGTGGATCAGGCCCTGCAACTGCTGGACGCTCGCCTGCGCGACGAGCAGGTCAGCACCGTGCTGCACCTGACGCGTCCGGCGTGGGTGCGTGGCGATGCGATCCGCTTCGAACAGGTGCTGATCAATCTGCTGCGCAACGCCCTCGACGCCATGGCCGACCAACCCTTGAAACGCCTGGAAGTGCGCCTGGAAGCCGACGAGCAACTGTGGCGCCTGACGGTCAGTGACAGCGGCACCGGGATCGCCGAGGAACACCTGGCCCAGGTCTTCGATCCGTTCTTTACTACCAAGGCGGTGGGCGACGGCCTGGGCCTGGGGCTGGCGGTATCGTTTGCCATCATCCATGAGTCCGGCGGGCGGCTGACGGCAGACAATCATGAAGGTGGCGCCGTATTCTGCGTGGTATTGCCCATCGATCAGGAGACCCGGTCGCATGCTTGACTCTGTCATGGTCGTCGATGACGAAAGCACTATCCGCAACGCCGTCGAACAATGGCTGAGCCTGTCGGGTTTCCAGGTGCAATTGTTCAGCCGCGCCGAAGAGTGCCTGGCCGCGTTGCCGGCGCATTTTCCGGGGGTGATCCTGAGCGACGTGCGCATGCCCGGGCTCAGCGGCCTGGAGCTGCTGGTCGAAGTACGCAGGCGCGATGCGGATCTGCCGGTGATCCTGCTGACCGGGCACGGCGACGTACCGATGGCCGTGGAAGCCATGCGCTATGGGGCCTACGACTTTCTGGAGAAACCCTTCAGCCCTGAAGCCCTGCTGGGTAGCCTGCGCCGAGCCCTGGACAAGCGCTCCCTGGTGCTGGAAAACCGCCGGCTGCATGAGCAGGCCGACGCCAAGGCCCGACTCGACGGGACGCTGTTGGGGGTCTCCCGGGCGCTGCAAAACCTGCGACGCCAGGTATTGGACCTGGCGGCCCTGCCGGTCAATGTATTGATCCGCGGCGAAACCGGCAGTGGCAAAGAGCTCGTCGCTCGTTGCCTGCATGACTTCGGCCCTCGGGCGAACAAACCCTTCGTGGCATTGAACTGCGCGGCCATTCCCGAACCACTGTTCGAGGCGGAACTGTTCGGCCACGAAAGCGGGGCCTTCACCGGCGCCCAGGGCAAGCGCATCGGCAAGCTCGAGTATGCCCATGGCGGAACGCTGTTTCTCGATGAAATCGAGAGCATGCCCCTGGCCCAGCAGGTCAAGCTGCTGCGGGTCTTGCAGGAACAGAAACTTGAACGCCTGGGCTCCAACCAGAGCATCGCCGTGGACCTGCGCATCATCGCCGCCACCAAACCCGACCTGCTGGACGAAGCCCGGGCCGGGCGTTTTCGCGAAGATCTGGCGTATCGCCTGAACATCGCTGAACTGCGCCTGCCGCCGTTGCGTGAACGGCGCGAGGACATCCCCTTGCTGTTCGAGCACTTCACCCACAGCGCCGCCGAACGCCTGGGTCGCCCAGCCGCACCGTTGAGCGGCCCGCAATTGAGCCATCTGCTGAGCCACGACTGGCCGGGCAACGTGCGCGAACTGGCGAACGTCGCCGAACGCCAGTTGCTGGGGCTGGATCATTATCATGCCCAGGAGACGGCCCCCGGCCAGTCCCTCGCTGCCCAGCAGGAAGCCTTCGAAGCCCAATGCCTGCGCGCCGCCCTGACCCGCCACAAAGGCGATGTGAAAGCCGTGCTCGAAGAACTGCAACTGCCCCGCCGCACCTTCAACGAAAAGATGCAGCGGCATGGGTTGAGTCGGGAGATGTTTGTCTAGCCCGGGGGGTTGCGGCGCCTGGACTAACGCCATCGCGAGCAGGCTCGCTCCCACAGTGTTTTGGGGTGTCTGCAAAAATTGTGGGTCTGCACACATCTCCTGTGGGAGCGAGCCTGCTCGCGATAGCTCCAAGGAATAAGCGGATTTCCGCCCACCCAAAACCCCAAACAAGCAATTTTCCGCTCATCCAAACCAGCCCCCCCCTCTAAACCGGCCCTCAACCAACTGGCACAGCTCCTGCTATAGCCCTGTCAGGCTGCGTTCCTACGCGCTCCACAAAAACAATTAAACGAAGGATCCTTCAATGGATAACTCCAACGCCCTGCCCCTCGGGTCGGCTGCCGTGCCCGCCCGCGAAAGAACCACCGCCAGCCGGATCAAATCGATCTTCAGCGGTTCGGTCGGCAACATGGTTGAGTGGTATGACTGGTACGTCTACGCCGCTTTCTCGTTGTACTTCGCCAAAGTCTTCTTCCCCAAGGGTGACACCACCGCCCAGTTGCTCAATACCGCCGCGATTTTCGCCGTGGGCTTCCTGATGCGTCCCATCGGCGGATGGTTGATGGGCCTCTACGCCGACCGCGCCGGTCGCAAGCGGGCGCTGATGGCCTCGGTCTACCTGATGTGCTTCGGCTCGCTGATCATCGCCCTGAGCCCCGGTTATGAAGCCATCGGCGTCGGCGCACCGATCCTGTTGGTCTTCGCCCGCTTGCTCCAAGGCCTGTCGGTGGGCGGCGAGTACGGCACATCGGCGACCTACCTGAGCGAAATGGCGACCAAGGAGCGTCGCGGCTTCTTCTCCAGCTTCCAGTACGTGACCCTGATCTCCGGCCAGCTCATCGCCCTTGGCGTGCTGATCGTATTGCAGCAGTTCCTCACCAGTGACCAGCTATACGCCTGGGGCTGGCGCATTCCGTTCGCCATCGGGGCCTTGTGTGCGATCGTGGCGCTGTACCTGCGGCGTGGCATGGAAGAAACCGAGTCATTCACCAAGAAGGAAAAAGCCAAGGAAAGCGCCATGCGCACCTTGCTGCGCCATCCGAAGGAATTGATGACCGTGGTCGGCCTGACCATGGGTGGCACCCTGGCGTTCTACACCTACACCACCTACATGCAGAAATATCTGGTGAACACCGTCGGCATGAACATTTCCGACTCCACCACGATTTCCGCCGCCACGCTGTTCCTGTTCATGTGCCTGCAACCGGTGATCGGCGGGCTGTCGGACAAGATCGGGCGCCGGCCGATCCTGATTGCCTTCGGCATCCTGGGGACGCTGTGCACCGTGCCGATCCTCACCACCCTGCACACCATCCAGACCTGGTGGGGGGCGTTTTTCCTGATCATGGCCGCGCTGATCATCGTCAGCGGCTATACCTCGATCAACGCGGTGGTGAAAGCCGAGTTGTTTCCCACTGAAATCCGCGCCTTGGGTGTCGGTCTGCCATATGCGCTGACCGTATCGATCTTCGGCGGCACGGCTGAGTACATTGCCCTGTGGTTCAAGAGCATCGGCATGGAGACGGGCTATTACTGGTACGTGACGGCGTGCATCGCGGTGTCGTTGCTGGTGTACATCACCATGAAAGACACCCGCAAGCATTCGCGGATCGTGACGGACTGATGGTGCTCCGACAGTCACTGCTTGGGTGACTGTCATGGCCCTTTCGCGAGCAAGCCCGCTCCCACAGGATTTACGCTGAACCTGTGGGAGCGGGCTTGCTCGCGAAGGGAACGACTCGGTCTTAGCTCAACTCCGCCGCACGCTCCCGGTCGCCATAACGATTCTGCGCATACGCCGCTCCAGCGATCATCACCACCAGTATCCCCGCCAGCACCGCCGACGAACCGATGGTGCCGAAGTCCAGACCGCCCTGTTCATGGGATTTGGTCATCAGGTCACCCAGCGTTGCTCCCAACGGACGGGTCAGCACGAACGCGATCCAGAACAACACCACTGTCGAGATGTTGGTGAGGTACTTGAGCAGCACGACCAGGGCAATGGTCGAGCCGATCAGCAATGCACCGCCGCCAAACCCAAGACCCGAATCATCCGCTAGGTAGTCGCCAAGCGCCGTGCCCAGGGTGTTGGAAAACAGGATCGCCATCCAATAGAACATCTCGCCACGGAAGGTCTGCACCTTGGTGACATTGAGCGAATCGCCGCTCAGGCGCCAGGCCGCGAAGATCGCCAACAGAATCGCAATCAGGATCATCGACCCGGTGGCGTAGCCCAGTTCCAGGGTGCGATCCATGAAGTCGGACATGGTGGTGCCGGCGGTGCTGGTGGACAGAATCACAATCCAGTACAGCAGCGGCTTGTAGGTCTTGGCCATCAACTGCGTGACCAGGGTCAGGACGAACACGCTGATCAGGATCAGCGAGCTGAGGGCATAACCAACATCGAGGGTCATCGACAGCAAGTCCCCTGCGGTTTCGCCCAGGGTCGTCGCGCAGATTTTCATGACCCAGAAGGCCAGGGTGATTTGAGGCAGTTTATTCATCTCAGGCAAAGCTCCAATGTGAGGCGACCGCCCTTGGGTACAGGGCTTGGAGAAAGGCTGGCGTTCTGCCGGTGAAAAACAGGTCGGCAATACATGAAAAATCTGTCACATCCGTCTGAGCTCGAATTAATCGCCGATTAATGTTGGCTTGGCATCCTCATCTCACTTGAATCGATACGTTCGCGATCTTCGCAGTGGCGAGTAACGCCTGATGCGTCTCGACCTTAATATCGAATTAATCGATTCTTTTTAGCATTATTTTGCGCTTTTTAATCAAGTTTGCATGAGTAGAATTAAACCCATGCAAGACACGCCCCCTCAACGATTCGGAGTTACGACCATGAAAACCAAACTGATCCTTGCCTTGACCCTGTCCGTACTGGCTGCCAACACCTTCGCCGCCGACGGTTTCGAGCGTACCGGTTCGGCTATCGCCGCCGATGGTTACGAGCGCACCGGTGCCGCCACCGTTGCTGCAGATGGTTATGACCGTACCAACGGCGCTACCGTCGCTGAAGATGGCTTCGACCGTACCAATGGCGCTACCGTCGCTGAAGATGGCTTCGACCGTACCAATGGCGCTACCGTCGCTGAAGATGGCTTCGACCGTACCAATGGCGCTACCGTCGCCGAAGATGGTTACGACCGTACCAATGGCGCTACCGTCGCTGAAGATGGCTTCGACCGTACCAACGGTGCCTCCATCAGCTGATTCTCCAAAGGCGTCCTTACAGCCCGGCTTCGGCCGGGCTTAGTCATTCAAGCCCTGGCAAGCGCCATCCTGATGTAAAAGAATTCCTGCCAAGCCCCTGCGGTACTGACAAAAACGACACGGCCCGGCACTATTCTCGAATCCCACCCATCCCCCAGGATTTGAGCACTTCCATGCCCGACGATATCCACTATTACGAACCCGCCAACGGCCATGGCCTGCCCCACGATCCGTTCAACGCCATCGTCGGCCCACGCCCTATCGGCTGGATCTCTTCCCAGGACGCCGAAGGTCGCCTGAATCTGGCGCCCTACAGTTTCTTCAACGCGTTCAATTACGTACCGCCGATCATTGGTTTTTCCAGCGTCGGGCGCAAAGACAGCCTGAACAACATCGAACAGACCGGCGAGTTCGCCTGGAACCTGGCCACACGCCCGTTGGCCGAGCGAATGAACCAGAGCTGCGCGATGGTCGCGCCCGAGGTCGATGAATTCGAATTGGCGGGGCTGACACCAGCGACGTCACGGGTGATCCAGGTGCCGCGGGTGGCGGAAAGTCCGGTGTCCTTCGAATGCAAGGTCACCCAGATCATTCAGTTGCAGCGAGCGGACAAGAGCTTGGTGCCGAGCTGGCTGATCCTTGGCGAAGTGGTTGCGGTGCATATTGCCAAGTGGCTATTGAAGGACGGCGTCTACGACACGGCCGCCGCCGAACCGATCTTGCGCGGTGGCGGGCCGGCGGATTACTTCCAGTTGGGGGCTGAGGCGCTGTTCAGGATGCATCGCCCGCAATAAAGGTACACAACCCCTGTGGCGAGGGGATTTATCCCCTCGCCACAGAAAAGCTCTATGGCTGATTAGGGTTACCAGAGCAACCCACCCTCTTCATTGACGCCCTTCAGACGGGTCAACTGCACAGCGGCAGCTTCATCGGCCTTGGCAGCCGTCTCGAAATGCTGCTTCTCAAGTAGCTTGTTGAAACGCGGCGCACCCGAGCCACCGATGGCTTTAGTGGCGATGGCCGCATAATAGCCGCCACCCTCCCGGGGCATGACGGCGGAAACAGCTTCAAAGGGTCCAAAGACTTTACGTGCCATATTGCGCATCCTGGCGATGAGATGGGCGGTCATTAAACCTTCATCCGGCCAGTTTGTGTACCGTCGCCAAAGTCGCCTGGACGGCGGACACTTCCCTGAACGTATGAAAATCCAGGCTGCTGACCACCAGGTCCTGCACCAGCTCGGCGAAGATCCCCATGGCCGGGGAATCGAAGTACGCATCCATCGCCTGCTGATCGACCCAGAGTCCGGACATCAGCCACAGATCGGCATCGCATTGCGATTGTTGCAAGGCAAAGTGCACACAGCCGGGGGCTTGGCGCGAAGGCGCGATGAGTTTGCTCAGTCGCGCGCCCAATAATTTGGAGCTTCCGGCGCGGGCCCGCACAAAAGCCATGTGACTGACGGGGATCTGTGTAGACATGTTCAACCCTCCCAGGTCATCCATTGGGCAGCCGGGGACAGCTGCGACAGGATTGAAGGTTAAGCGTCGCGACGCCAGGGTCGTTAGTCGATTTCTGCCGACGCCTTGCACAATCCTGCGCAAAAGTAGATCGCGAAGCGGCAGCGCGTCGATTGGAACCGACAAATTTGAGACAAAAGGTTTCAAGCAAGTTTCGGCCCCATTGCAACGATCCGGCACGATGGCCGTGCAGGATCAGGCAAGCTTTCAACAGGATGTGACTACCACCGCGCCTTGCACAAACATAAGCTTTGTCCATCGCTTCTATTTCCGAGGATCCTGGCATGTCGCCGCTCGACCACGCCCACGTCCCCCTGGACCCGCATCTGGAACAACAGCGCGCCGAACTGGCGTCGATCATCGACCGCAATACCTGCGAAGACGGCAGCTACACCACGGCCATCGGCGCATTGAATCTGTCTCGTCACAGCAAGCCCCATAAATTCGCACCGGTGCTGGCGCAACCGGCGCTGTGCATCATGGCCCAGGGCAACAAACAGGTGCGGCTGGCGGACGAACTGTTCAACTACGACCCGCTCCATTACCTGGTGGTCTCGGTGTCGATGCCGTTGAGCGGGTGCATCGCCGACGTTTCGCCGGAACACCCGATCCTGGCCCTGCGCCTGGACATCGACCCGGCGGAAATCACCGCGCTGATCGCCGATGCCGGCCCGCTGGGCGTGCCAACCCGCCCCGCCGGCCGAGGCCTGTATGTCGAACGCCTGGACACTTCGATGCTCGATGCGGTGCTGCGCCTGGTACGCCTGCTGGACCACCCCAAGGACATCACCATGCTCGCGCCCTTGGTGCGACGGGAGATTTTGTACCGACTGCTACGCAGTCCCCAGGGCTACCGGCTGTACGAAATCGCCATCGCCAACAGTCAGAGCCATCGCATCGGCCAGGCAATCAAATGGCTCAACGGTCATTTCGAACAGCCGTTGCGCATCGACGAGCTGGCCCGGGAAGTGAACCTCAGCGTCTCGACACTGCATCATCGCTTCAAAGCCATGACCGCCATGAGTCCACTGCAATATCAGAAACAATTGCGCCTGCAGGAAGCCCGGCGACTGATGCTGGCCGAAGGGCTGGAAGCTTCGGCGGCGGGGTATCGGGTGGGTTATGAAAGCCCTTCGCAGTTCAGCCGCGAGTACAGCCGGCTGTTCGGGGCACCGCCGCTGCGGGATCTGGCGCGGTTGCGGTTGTCGGTTTGAGCTGGGATTTTGATTGACCCTACCGGCCTCTTCGCGAGCAAGCCCGCTCCCACATGGGATCTTCGGCGAACATGAATTCTCTGTTCACCACCGATCAATTGTGGGAGCGGGCTTGCTCGCGAAGAGGCCAGCCCGGGCAACCCATCTCTCAAGAATCAGGCCCCCAGCAACCGACACGCCTCCGCCGGTAAGGTCACCGATACCGCATGCCCGATGCCCAGGTCCATTCCCTGGCAAGGCGTACTCAGCGCAGTGAATGAAACCCCGGAACACTCCACCGTGGTTTCGATGGTCGCGCCAATGTCACGCACGAATGTCACCTTGCCCAGCAAGCGGTTACCTGCCGTGGCCTGGGGCGCAGATAGCTGCACGTCTTCCGGGCGCACCAGCAACTTGATCTTCTCGCCAACTACGGGGCTACGGCTGGCCGGCACATCCAGCGCGTCTCCGCCCGGTAGGCCGACGCGCCCAGGACCCAGGGTGGTCGCAGGAAAAATATTGCCTGAGCCGATGAAGTCAGCAACGAACTCGTTGGCCGGGTGCCGATAGATCTCGATCGGCGTGCCGACCTGCTGCACCCGGTGCTCGCCCAGCACCACCACGATATCGGCCATGGTCATGGCCTCGCGCTGGTCGTGGGTCACCAGAATGGTGGTGATGTTCAGCCGCTGTTGTAGCTGACGGATTTCCACCTGCATCGATTCACGCAGCTTGGCGTCGAGGGCCGACAGCGGTTCGTCCAGCAGCAGGATCTTCGGCCGCGCGGCAATCGCCCGGGCAATCGCCACACGCTGACGCTGGCCGCCGGACAATTTCGCCACGGGCCGGTCGATCATGGCCTGGAGCTGAATCAGTTCCAGCAGCTCCACCACCCGCGCCCGCTGCTCGGCCTTGCCCACGCCGCGCAGTTTCAGTGGATAGGCAATGTTCTCGCCGACGGTCATGTGGGGAAACAACGCCAGCGATTGAAAGACCATGCCGAAATTGCGCAGGTGCGCCGGGGTATGACCGATGTCATCGCCATCCAGGCGGATCTCGCCGCCGCTGAGGCTTTCCAGGCCTGCGATCATCCGCAGCAGCGTGGTCTTGCCACAGCCCGAAGGCCCGAGGAAACACACCAGCTTGCCCTCGGGCAAATGCAGGTTCACGTCCTTGACCGCGCAGGCCGAGCCGTAGTGCTTCTCGACGTTTTCCAGTATCAGTCCAGTCATGTCTTCACCTCGAAATCAAAAGGAAACGCCGCCCTCGCCCACCAGCTTCTCCAACGCCCAGATCAGCACGAAGTCGATCAGCACGATGAGCACGGCAAACGAAAAAACGGTGGGATCAAGCGACGACACGGTGCGGCTGTACATCCAGATCGGCACGGTCATGACGTCGACGGTGTAGAGAAAATAGGTCACGGTGAATTCGTTGAACGAGACAATGAATGCCAGGAGCATCCCGGCAAGGATTCCCGATTTCATCAACGGCACCACCACATCGACGATGGCCCGCTGCGGTGACGCCCCGAGCATCCGCGCGGCTTCCTCGACTTCGCTGCCGATGCCGAGCATGGCGGCGGTGCAGTTCTTCACCACGAACGGCAGGGCAAGGATGACGTGGGCAATGACCAGCCGTGAGGTGGTCATCTGGAATGGCAGGCTGTCGAATACCAACAGCAGGGCCAGGCCCAGCACCACCATGGGGAATACCAGCGGCAGCGACATCAGTTGCAGCGCCACGGCCTTGCCGCGAAATTCACAGCGGGTCAGTGCATAGGCCGCCGGTACCGCGATCAGGGTGGCGAAGATCATGGTCAGGCACGCCACCAACAGACTGGTGCCCATGGCCTGGCCCAAGCTCAGTACGTCACTGGTATCCGGGGAGACGAAGGTCTGCCAGGCGACTCGATACCATTGCAGGCTGTAGCTGCTTGGTGGGAAATCCAGGTTCGCCGCACCGCTGAACGACATGACGATCATGGTCAGGATCGGCAACACCGCCAGCAACAGAATGAAACCCGACAGCAGCCCCGCGATCCGACCGGTTTCACCGGGCAACAGCGACTGGCGTTTTTGGCTCAACGCGCTCATTGAGAAGCCTCCAGCATCCGCCGACGGCGGCCGGTGAAATATTCGGACAGGGTCATGATCAGCAGCGTGGTGACGATCAACACCACCCCGGCGGCGGACGCGGCCGGCCAGTTCATCAGCGGGGCAATCTGGTCGTGGACCATCACTGCCAGCATCGGCACTCGCCTCCCGCCCAACAACAACGGTACGACGAAGCTGCTGGCGTTGTAGGCGAACACCAGTGTCGCGCCGGTGATGATGCCCGGCAGGCTCATCGGTAGCACCACCTGACGAAACACCTGGAAACGGCTGGCGCCAAGGGTGGCAGCCGCCTCTTCATAGCTGCGGGCCACCCCGCGCATGGCGCTGGCGATGGGCAACACGGCCAGGGGGAACGCGGTCTGCACCAGGCCCATCAGCACGCCGTTCTGGTTGTACAGCCACATGATCGGCCGCTTGATCAGCCCCAGGCCCGTCAGCGCCTGGTTGAGCATGCCGGCCGGGCCGAGGATTACCAGCCAGCCGTAGCTTTGCAGCAGCAGGTTGACCAATAACGGCAACAGCACTGCGGCCAAGAACACCCGTCGCAACAATGGCGAGGACAAACGCGACATGGTGTAGGCCACGGGAATCGCCAGTAGCACGGCAATCACCGCGCTGATCAGCGCCAGGCGCAAAGTCAGCAGCAGGGATTTGAGGTAATAGGGTTCCAGCAATTGACCATAGCTGGCCAGGCTGAACCCACTCCACTCCGCGCCCTTGGTGCCGACGCTCATGCGCAATACCAACAGACTGGCGGCAATCAACACGCCGAGAAACAGCATCGACGGCGACAGGAAAAACCACGCCCGCGTCGTGGGCGAAATACTCCGGCTGGAACGCACTGGCGCAACGCTCTGCGGATGAGTTAAAGGTTGGTGTTCCATGGCAAGGTCTCGTCAGTGGAAAACGACAGCACAAACACAACTTTTTACTGTGGGATTACTGTGGGAGCCGAGCTTGCTCCCACATTGGATTGTGGTGAACGCAGTATCCATTAACACCATGGAACCAATGTGGGAGCGGGCTTGCTCGCGAATACGGCGGCACAGGTGACATCTCCATCAACTGATCCACCGCTTTCGCGAGCAAGCCCGCTCCCACATTTGGATCTCCGGACGACCGCAGAATCCATGCGTTCCCAGTCACAATGTCCTTCAACTCATGAAGAGAAAATCTCCGTATACCGACGAATCCACTGGTCATGCACCGTCGCCAGGAAGGCGTTGTCGTGCATGATCGCTTTCTCGGCGATTTGCTCCGGAGTGAGGATGTACGGGCTCTTGCGCGCTTCGGCGGAGATGATGGCCTTGGCGTTGACCGGGCCGTTGAAGATGTCTTCGGCCATCTTGCCCTGCACCAGCGGGTCGAGGGAGTGGTCGATGAAGGCGTAGGCCAGGTCGGTGTCGCCCGGGCGGTTCTTGGGCATGACCGAGAGCATCAGGTCGGTGTAGAAGCCTTCCTTCATGCCGAACGTCGCCCCCAGGCCATAGGCCGGGTCGCGGATCTGCTTGGGGAAAAACGCCGGTGCATACAAGCCGCCCATGTCCAGGGAACCGGTGCGGAACAGTTCGGCGATCTGATTCGGGTTTTCCCCCAGGGTCACCACCCGCTCCTTGAGTTCGGCGAGTTTCTTGAAGCCCGGTTCGATATTGTGTTCGTCACCGCCAGCCAGCCTGGCAGCGATGATGATCAGGTCCATGGCCTCGGTCCAATTCGGTGGCGGTAGGAAGATGTTCGGCGCCAGGTCGGCGTCCCAAAGCGCGGCGTAACTGTCCGGCGCCTGCTTCATGGTGCGAGTGCTGTAGACCAGGCTGTTGCACCACAGCAGGTAGCCGATGCCATGGCCGCCGGCACCTGTGCGGTATTGCGCCGGCACGTCCACCAGATTGGGGATGCGGTTCAGGTCCGGCTTTTCCAACAGGCCCGCCGCAGCCAGGCCCTCGGCGCCGACGCCGGCCAGGGTGATGATGTCGTACTGCGGCCGGTCGCCACCGGCCTTGAGCTTGGCAACCATTTCCGAGGTGCTGCCGGTGCGATCGGCGATGACCTTGGCGCCGGTCTTGGCCTCGAAGGTCGCGGCGATGTTGCGCAACGCCGCCAGCCCGGTGTCGTCGGACCAGGTCAGCAGGCGCAGGGTCTTGCCGACGAATCGCGTATCGCTGGCCCGGGCGCTGATGAAAGGCACACTCATGGCGGCGGCCGCGACCGACACTACGCTTGCGGTCTTGATGAATTGACGTCTGTTCAGATCATGCTTGCCCATGGAGGACTCCCTTTGTTCTTCTAAGTATGAGGTGGCTCAAAACCCTTGCGCCCGCGCCGCTGGAAACCGGTCAAAGCCCCGTATTGCAAGGGCTTGGTCGCTGTCCAGGGCTATCCTGAGGTCGTGCAAAATCCCTGACTATCGAAAAAAACTCATTGAAGCCATGTTCCTGGCGCATGCCTTTTTTCGAGGCATGCGTGACCCGATAACGTGCTGTCAGACCGCCCGGATCACATGCTTGATTTCCTGGAACGCGGCCAGTCCCCACGGCCCCAGCTCGCGGCCCAGGCTGCTCTGCTTGTAGCCGCCCCAGGCCGTTTGGGGAAAGATCACCTGGGGCGCGTTGATCCACACCAGGCCCGCCTGCAAAGCGTTGGCCACCTGCTCGGCAGCGTCGGTATCACGGCTGACCACGCTGGCCACCAGACCGAAACGACTGTCGTTGGCCTGGGCGATGGCCTGTTCCACACCGCTGAAACGCCGTACGCACAGCACCGGTCCAAAGATCTCCTCGCACCACAACGCACTGTCCAAGGGCACGTCGGTGAAGATTGTCGGCTGCAAAAAAAAACCTCGCGCCAGATGCGCCGGGCGCTGACCACCGCAGACCAGGGTCGCCCCGTCACTCAAGCCGCGGTCGATGTGCCCGAGTACCCGCTGGTATTGCGCCTGGTTGACCAGCGCGCCCATCTCCACATACGGGTCGAACGGATCGGCCACGCGGATCGCCTCGGCGCGAGCCTTGAGCCGTTGCAGGAATTCATCGGCCAACTCATCGGCGACCAACACACGACTGGTGGCTGAACACATCTGCCCGGCATTGAAAAAACCGCCGCCACAGGCCAGCTCCACCGCCAGTTCCAGGTCGGCATCGGCCAGCACCAACAGGGACGATTTGCCGCCCAGCTCCAGGCTCACGCCCTTCACCGTTTCCGCCGCCCGTTGCATCACCTGCACACCCACCGCGTTGCTGCCGGTGAAGGAAATCTTCGCCACTCGCGGATCCGCCGCCAACGGAGCGCCAACCGCCAGGCCGGTGCCGCACACCAGGTTGAACACGCCGTCCGGCAAGCCACACTCGGCAATGATCGAGGCCAGTTCCAGCTCCGGCAACGGCGTGACCTCCGACGGCTTGAGCACCACGCAGCAGCCGGCGGCCAGGGCCGGTGCGAGTTTCCAGGCGGTGGTGACCATCGGGAAATTCCACGGCACGATCAAGCCGACCACACCGCAAGGTTCGCGACGCAGGCGGGCGCTGAAATCATCGCTGGGCAGGGCAAGCGAACTGTCCTGCCGGAGGTCCAAGCCTTCGGCCAGCTCGGCGTAGTATTCGAAGGTCGCCACCACATCATCGACATCGATGGCGGCCTCGAACAACGGTTTTCCGTTGTTGCTCGATTGCAATTGCATCAACTGCTCACGACCGGCCCGCACGCCAGCGGCGATTCGGCGCAGGATCGCGCCACGCTCGGCCCCCGTCGTTTTCGACCATGGGCCAAAGGCCTGGATCGCGGCGTCCAGGGCTTGATCGACCGCGCGTTCATCACCGCCCTGAACAGTGGTAAGCAATGCCTCGGTCGCCGGGTTGATCACCCGCAAATACTGCTCACCGCAAGACCACTGGCCGTTGATGTACAGCCCCTCCATTACCGTAGGAAGCGTCATTGCGACACCCCGCTCATCCAGCGCGCCTGATCGATTTCTATCAGCGTCGGGCCTTGCCGGTCTCTGGCCGCGAGCAGTGCGGCTTGCAGCTGCGCCACTTCATCGATGGTTTCGGCCGCGCAGCCCAAGGCCTTGGCGACACCGATGAAGTCCGGGGTATAGATGTCCACGCCCACCGGTTCGATGGCGCGGTTGACCATGTACTTCTTGATCTCTTCGTAGCCTTGGTTATTCCACAGCAGCACAATCACCGGTACCCGCGCCTCTACGGCGCTGGCCAGTTCCGGCAGGGTAAATTGCAAGCCGCCGTCACCGATCAGGCACACCACCGGGGGGCGGCCATGGCCCTGGTCCTTGCCGCCAAGCCAGGCGCCAATCGCCGCCGGCAACGCATAGCCGAGGGTGCCGTAGCCAGTGGACGAGTTGAACCAGCGCCGCGGATGCTCCGGGTTGAACGTCAGGTTGCCGGTGTACACCGGTTGGGTGGAGTCGCCGACGAATACCGCCTCAGGCAGCGTTTGCAAAACGCTGTCAAGAAAAACGCTCTGGGCGCGAACCGCAGCGTCCCAGCTGCCTTCCAGCTCAGTACGCAGCCGCGTAGCACGAACAGCGCCCCAATCGTTGCTGCGCTCGGCCAAAGGCTGTCGGTTCAACTCGTCAAGCAAGGCCCGGGCGGCGGTGCGGGCATCGGCCACCAACGCCAGGCGCGGTGGATAGTTGCGCACGGTCTGGTCCGGGTCGATGTCGATGCGCAGCAGCGCACCTGGGAGCTCGAAGCCACCAGCGAAGGTGATGTCGTAGTCGGTTTCGGCCAGTTCGGTGCCGATGGCCAGCACCACATCCGCTTCGGCGACCAATGCGCGGGTGGCTACCAGGCTCTGGGTAGAGCCGATCAACAAGGGGTGACGGGACGGTAGCAGGCCCTTGGCGTTGATGGTCAACGCCACCGGTGCCCCCAAGCGTTCGGCCAGTTCGGTCAATTCGGCGGCGGCGTCGATGGCGCCACCGCCGGCCAGGATCAGCGGCCGCCTGGCCGAGGCCAGCATCGCCGTCATCTGTTTCACCGCTCCCGGCGCGGCACCGGCGCGATCGATGCTCACAGGCGTGCTGGCGAGCCAGGCATCGGCATCCTCGACCAGGACGTCCAAAGGGATTTCGATGTGCACCGGCCGCGGACGCCCGGCCTGGAACACAGCGAAGGCCCGGGCCAGTACGCTGGGCAATTCAGCGGCAGACATCAGCGTGTGGGAAAACGCCGCGACCCCGCCCACCAGCGCAGCCTGATTCGGCAATTCATGCAACTTGCCGCGTCCGCCACCCAGCTGGCTGCGCGATTGCACGCTGGAGATCACCAGCATCGGGATCGAATCGGCGTAGGCCTGGCCCATGGCGGTGGTGATATTGGTCATGCCGGGGCCAGTGATGATGAAACACACGCCGGGTTGACCGCTGACGCGGGCGTAACCGTCGGCCATGAAGCCGGCGCCCTGTTCGTGACGCGGCGTCACATGGCGAATGCTTGAACGGGCCAGTCCGCGATACAGCTCGACGGTGTGCACGCCGGGAATGCCGAACACCTGCTTCACGCCATAGCCTTCGAGTAACTTGACCAATACTTCGCCACACGTTGCCATTGCCACTGCCCTTCTTCTTGTCTTGGAATGGCCTCATTGAACGGTGTGGCCATAGCGGCAACAATGGATAAAAAGTCATACTAGCCATGTCCCCACGTCATGGCTTGGCTGCAAATGAAACGACTTCCCCCGCTTCCAGCGTTGCACACGTTTCTGATCACGGCCCAATGCTGCAACTTCACCCGTGCCGCCGAACAACTGCACATTACCCAGGGCGCGGTGAGCCGGCAGATCGCCGGGCTGGAGGAGCATCTGGGTTACGCGCTGTTCCAGCGCCAGGCCCGCGGACTGAGCCTGACGCCTGAAGGGGCGGCGTGGTTGCCTCGGGTACAGCAGGTGTTCCGCTTGATCGGCGACGCGGTGGAGCAGATCGGCGAGAAGCGCCAGACTTTGCAACTCAAGGCACCGACCTGTGTGATGCGCTGGTTGCTGCCGCGCTTGCTGCAATGGCAGAAGGAACGGCCGGACGTGCCGGTGGAACTGACTACCACCGTCAGGCACGGCGTGGACTTCCAGCGCGAGGCCTTCGACGCGGCCGTGGTCTATGGCCCGCCACCCGACACCTCATTGGCGTGCTTGCATCTGTTCGATGAGCAACTGACGCCGGTCTGTTCCCGCTCGGTGCTGGAGGGCTCCGTGCCGCTACGCGAACCCGCCGACTTGCAGCAACACCTGCTGTTGCACCCCACCTGCGATGAGCGCGACTGGACGGCCTGGCTGGATGCCGCCGACGTGCACTTGAGCAATGTCAGCAAGGGCCAGCACTTCGAAACCCTGGACCTGGCGATGTCCATGGCCTCACAGGGCACCGGCGTAGCGATAGGTGACTGGTCGCTGATCGGCGATGACCTGAGCGCCGGGCGGTTGGTGATGCCGTTCGAGCTGAAGGTCAGGACCGGGTTGGGTTATCACCTGGTGTTCCCGCGCAGGGCCCAGGCATCGGGGCCGTTGCAGGAGTTGATGGGGTGGTTGGTGGAGCAGGCCCAAACTCGATAGGTGTTGCAGCAAGCCCCTGTGGCGAGGGGATCACTACAACCTTCGAATCCTCTATCAAAGCAGATTCGGCGCCTGCGCCGGTTCGACTTGCGCCCAATGCGAGGTGTCTTCGCGATGCTGTTGCAGGTAAGGCAACACCGCCCCCAGTAATGGTTCCTTGAATGCTTCCTGAAAACGATGGGCCAGGCCCGGGATCAATTTCAACTGACTGCCGCGGATATGCGCGGCCAGATGGACGCCATGCATTACCGGTAATAGCGGGTCGGCGGTGCCATGGACCACCAGGGTCGGCACCTGCAATTGATTGAGCAACTCGACCCGACTCGGTTCGGCCATGATCGCCATGATCTGGCGTTGCACACCCTCGGGGTTGAACGCCCGATCGTAGGCCACAGCCGCCTGATGCAGCAGCGCCTGGCGGTCATCGACCACCATGGGGCTGCCCAGAGCGGCCAGCAGGTCAGCCTGCTGCTCCAGCGCCACCTCGCGATTCGGCGCACTGCGTCGGGACAGCAATCGCACCAGCGTTGCGCTGGGCGCCGGTAACCCAGCGGCGCTGGAGCTGGACATTATCAGGGTCAGGCTTTCAACCCGTTGCGGCGCCATGGCCGCCATGTGCTGGGCGATCATGCCGCCCATGCTTGCCCCCAGCAGATGAAAGTTCTGCACGTGCAACGCATCCATCAATCCCAGGCCGTCATTGGCCATGTCGGTGAGGGTATAAGGCGCGTCGACCGTCAAACCCAGTTTGTAACGAAGCGCTTCGAACGTCAGGTTGGCGCTGCCCGGCGCCTGCCGCCAGGTGGATAAACCCACGTCCCGGTTGTCGTAACGGATCACCCGAAAGCCCTGCTCGCACAGGGCGACCACCACCTCATCCGGCCAATGGATCAATTGCCCGCCCAGCCCCATCACCAGCAACAAGGCCGGATCGGAAGCACGACCGATGCTCTGGTACGCCAGGCTCACCTGTTCCAGATCGACCCGTCGGGTCGGGACGTTGACATCACAACGAGACGCCGCAATAGACTGCAGACCGAACAACAGGACGGCCAGGAAAATAAACACACGCATGAAGAAACACCAAAACGCAGAACCCCAGTAGAGCGCGAGTCTGATGAAATTCGTTGAAGCGCGCTGCCACAGTTGCGTGACAGTTTGATGAAGATTGCCGAAAGGCCAGACACCTCACTTTTGTGGCGAGGGGATTTATCCCCTCGCCACAAAAGTGTTCACCTGCAGAGGAGTCGAACCGCTCAGGCCAACTGCCCACGCAGTTGCCTTGCCGCCGCGACCATGTTCACCAGCGCCGCTTCGGTTTCCGGCCATGCCCGGGTCTTCAGGCCGCAGTCGGGGTTGATCCATAGGTGTCCAGCGGGAATCCGCTTCGCGGCCTTGTTCATCAACCCGACCATTTCGGCCGTGTCCGGCACCCGCGGCGAATGGATGTCGTAGACACCCGGGCCGATATCGTTCGGGTAGTCGAACGCTTCGAACGCCTCCAGCAGCTCCATGTCCGAGCGTGAGGTTTCAATGGTGATGACGTCAGCGTCCATGGCCGCGATAGCCTGGATCAGATCATTGAACTCGCTGTAGCACATGTGGGTATGGATCTGGGTTTCGTCACGCACACCCGATGCGCTCAAGCGGAAGGCTTCCACCGCCCAATCCAGGTATTGCTGCCATTGCTCGCGCCGCAACGGCAGGCCTTCGCGAAAGGCCGCCTCGTCGATCTGCACGATGCGGATCCCGGCCGCTTCCAGATCCATCACTTCGTCACGCAGGGCCAGGGCGAGTTGCTGTGCCTGGACCCGACGCGACACGTCTTCGCGGGGGAACGACCACATCAGCATGGTCACGGGGCCGGTGAGCATGCCCTTCATGACCTTGTCGGTCTGGTTTTGCGCATAGCGGATCCAGTCGACGGTCATGGGCTTCGGCCGGCTGATGTCGCCGTAGATGATCGCCGGCTTCACACATCGCGAACCGTAGCTCTGCACCCAACCGAAACGGGTGAAGGCGTAGCCGTCCAATTGCTCGGCGAAATATTCCACCATGTCGTTGCGCTCGGCTTCGCCATGGACCAGCACATCCAGGCCGAGGCGTTCCTGGATCTGCACGGCGTGACGGATTTCGGTGTGCATGGCGTCCTGATAGTCGTTGGCCGACAGTTTGCCCTGCTTGTAGGCCTGACGCGCCAGGCGAATCGCCGGGGTTTGCGGGAAAGAGCCGATGGTGGTCGTGGGAAAGGCCGGTAATTTCAGGCGTTCCCGCTGCCGTTCGATGCGCTGGGCAAACGCTGAACGCCGCTGGCAGTCCTGCGGCTTGATGGCCGCCAGCCGGGCCTGGACCTCGGGCTTGTGAATGCGCGTCGAAGCGGCGCGGCTCGCCTGCACCTTGCGACTGGCGGCCAGCGTCTGTTGTACGCCGGGGGCTTGCGGATCGTTCAAGGCGTCACGCAACACCGCCACTTCGCCACACTTCTGCACCGCGAAGGCCAGCCAGCTTTTGAGCTCGGGGTCGAGCCGGTCTTCACGCTCCAGGTCCACCGGGCTGTGCAGCAACGAGCACGACGTGCTGACCCAGAGGTTGTCGCCAAAGCGTTCCTGGGCCGGCTGCAATTGCGCCAGCGCCTGTTCCAGTTCGCAGCGCCAGACGTTACGGCCATTGACCAGGCCCACCGAGAGGATCTTGTAGGTCGGCAGGCGATCCAACACCTGGCCCAGTTGCTCCGGCGCGCGTACCGCATCGATGTGCAAACCATCCACCGGCAGGCTCACGGCCAGGCCGAGATTGTCTTGCAGGCCACTGAAATAAGTCGCTATCAGTTTCTTCAGCGGCGAATACTGAAGGATGTGATAGGCCCGCTCGAAGGCACTGCGCCAGGCCAGGGGCAGGTCAAGGGTGAGGATCGGCTCGTCGATCTGTACCCACTCCACGCCTTGGGCCTTCAGGCGATTGAGGATTTCACCGTAGACCGGCAGCAGGCGCTCCAGCAGCTCGAGCTTGTCGAAATCCCGCCCCTTGGCCTTGCCCAGCCACAGATACGTCAGCGGACCGATGATCACCGGTTTGATCCGGTGCCCCAGGACATGAGCCTCGTCCACTTCATCGAACAGCTGTTCCCAGCTCACGGCGAAGGTCTGGTCGATGGAAAACTCCGGGACCAGGTAGTGGTAGTTGGTGTCGAACCACTTGGTCAGTTCCTGTGCATGTTGGGTCTGGCCGTGGTCGGCATCGCAGCAGGTCGGCGTGGCGCCCCGGGCCATGGCGAACAGGGTATCGAGGGTCGGTCGGCCTTGGAGGTTCAAGGTGTCGTGAAATCGCGCCGGCACCGCACCCAGGGTCAAGGTGTGGCCGAGCACCTGGTCGTACCAGGCGAAATCCCCTACCGGCAGCAGGTCGATCCCGGCATCTTTCTGCAGTTGCCAGTGCCGGGCCCGCAGTTCACGACCGACGCTCTGCAACGCGGTCGGTGCCAGATCGCCCTTCCAGTAGGCTTCGAGGGCTTTCTTCAGTTCGCGGTCGGCGCCGATGCGGGGAAAACCGAGGGTGTGGGCCAGGGCCATGGTAAGAGTCCTCCTGTAAAAGATGACGCCATTGTCGACAGCCGACCCCACATGAGACAAACTCAACCTTTTCGTGTTGATCACAAGTTTTCTTCATGGAGCAACTTCGGTGCTTGAACTCCGCCACCTCAAGACCCTGCACGCCCTGCGCGAAGCCGACAGCCTAGTAGAGGCCGCCGAACGCCTGCACCTGACCCAGTCCGCCCTTTCCCACCAGTTCAAGGAGCTGGAAGAGCGCCTGGGGATGCAATTGTTCGTGCGCAAGACCAAACCGGTACGGTTCACCAGCGCTGGCCTGCGCTTGTTGCAACTGGCCGACGCCACCTTGCCGTTGCTGCGCAGCGCCGAGCGGGACATCGCCCGGCTGGCCGGTGGCACCGCCGGCCGTTTGCACATGGCCATCGAATGCCATAGCTGTTTCCAGTGGTTAATGCCGACCATCGACCAGTTCCGCGATGCCTGGCCGGAAGTCGAACTGGACCTGGCCTCGGGCTTTGCCTTCGCCCCGTTGCCGGCCCTGGCCCGCGGCGACCTGGACCTGGTGGTGACGTCCGACCCGCTGGAACTGGCGGGCATCACCTACGTGCCGCTGTTCACCTATGAAGCGATGCTCGCCGTGGCCAACCAGCATCGGCTGGCGGGCAAACCCTATATCGTGCCCGAAGACCTGCTCAGCGAAACCCTGATCACCTACCCTGTGGAACGGGATCGACTGGACATCTTCACCCGCTTCCTCGAGCCGGCCGACATCGAACCGGCCCAGGTCCGCACGTCCGAACTGACGGTGATGATGATGCAGTTGGTGGCCAGCGGCCGGGGCGTCTGCGGCATGCCCCACTGGGCCCTGCATGAATACAGCTCACGGGGTTACGTGAAAGCCAAGCGGCTGGGGGAGAAAGGCCTGTTCGCCACACTGTACGCGGCGGTTCGCACCGACATGCTCGACGCACCGTATATGCGCGACTTCCTGTTGACGGCCAAGGACACGTCGTTTTCGACGCTGGATGGGGTCAGTGCGGTTCGCTGATACAGGAAGGCCGCTATCGCGAACAGGCTCGCTCCCACAGGGAACGGTGGTGGGCTCAGATTCCGAGTACACCCACGATCCCTTGTGGGAGCGGGCTTGCTCGCGAAGAGGCCGTGCCTGCCGCCACAAGTGGCACTGACCCACCGCCTTCGCGAGCAAGCCCGCTCCCACACTGGATGTGTGGTGGGCACAAATTCTGAGTACACCCGCGAGTCCCTGTGGGAGCGAGCCTGCTCGCGATGGGGCCTTAGAGCTCACGCCACATGTGGATCTTGTCGAGATACCCGTCATCCACTCGTATCGCCATCGGCTCCAGGCCATAGAGCACGAAACCGCAACGTTGATAGAGCTTGAGCGCCGGATCGTTGCCCGCGGTGACGGTCAGTTGAACCAGGCGCAAGAAGCTATGCCGACGAGCTTCGTCAAGCGCGGCCTCCAGCAATTGCTGGCCAAGCCCACGGTAACGATGGTCATCGACGACATACATGCCGAACAACGTCGCCTTGTGCCGGGCTTTCTGCCGCGGCTCCAGAGACAGGCCGACGATACCGGCCAACTCATCCTCGACGAACGCCCCCAGCACCACCTCGAACCGGCTGGTCAGGCGAGACTCCCACCAGTTCATGGGCATCGTCGCCCGCTCGCTGACGCTGGAGGTGAAGGCCTGTGGATGCAGCCCATAGGCCTGGAGCATCAGCTCGCGATAGGCCGATGCATCGCCGGCCCGCAGCCGCCGGATGTTCACGCGGCCCGCCGTTGCTCAAGCATCAACCGCAGCGCCAGCGCGCCCAGCACGAACCCCATGAAATAGCGCTGCAGCGCCAGCCAGGTGGGATTGTGGACGAACCACGCGGCAATACCCGCGGCGAACAGGGCAATCAGCAGGTTGACGCTGAAACTGACGCTGATCTGGACCAGCCCGAGAATCAGGCTCTGGGTGAACACTGAGCCATGTTCCGGGCTGATGAACTGGGGAAATACCGACAGGTAGAACACCGCAATCTTCGGGTTCAGCGCACTGGTGAGAAAGCCCATGGTGATCAACTTGCGCGTCGAGTCCGCGGGTAGCTGCTGTGCCTGGAACGGCGAGCGAGCACCCGGTTTCACGGCCTGCCAGGCCAGCCACAACAGGTACAGCGCACCGGCCCATTTCAGGACTTCATAGGCCATGGGCACGGCCAGGAACACCGCCGTCAGCCCCGCCGCCGCTGCGAATACATGCACGAAGAACCCCGCCACCACCCCCAGCAAGGAGGTAACCCCGGCCTTACGGCCCTGGCAGATCGAACGGGAAATCAAGTAGATCATGTTCGGGCCGGGCGTAAGCACCATCAGCAACGCGGCGGCGGCAAACACCAGCAGGTCCGGCAAGGGAATCATGTGAGTCAGTCCTTGAGGCTTGGGTGCGACAGCTCTGAGGTTCGATAAAACGGCAGGATCACCTCACCTGTCAATGGTGCCAGCGGCAACCCGCCGTCGCCGGCCGGGTCGATCCAGCGAACCTCTTCAATTTCGGCAGCAGGGAGCACAGCGGTGTCGATGATCAACAGGAACACCTCGGCCTGGACGACAAAGCCCGGCTCGTTGGCGGCCGGCGCGCTGAACGGGCCCAGGTAGCGAGCCTGTGCCGGATCGATTGTCAGTCCCAGTTCTTCCTCCAGCTCCCGGGCCAGGGCCTGGGCCGGTTGCTCGTGGGGCTCGATCTTGCCGCCCGGCTGCATGAAGGCCCGGGTACCGCGCTTGCGCACCAGCAGGGTCCGACCGTCCGGCCCGATCAGCAGGGCGGCGGCGATATGGATGAGGAGGGTGGTCATGGATGTCGGCCTTGGCGGAAAAATGCCGAGGGAGATTACAGACCACAATGGACTCAACACAAATCCCTGTGAGAGCGGGCTTGCTCGCGAACGCGGAGTGTCAGGTCATATAGATGCAACTGATACACCGCCTTCGCGAGCAAGCCCGCTCCCACAGGTTGATTTGCAGAAGCCCTCACCCCAACATCGGCTTCGGCGCCGAAGGATCCAGCTCCTCCTCGGGTGTCTTGACGAACACGCTGTACCGGGCCCCTTCCATCGCTTCGAAGGCGATGAGTTTCTCCACCAAGGGACCGCTCAATACCTTGCCGGCATTGAGCAACAGCATGCCGTTGTCGGCGTTGAGGTTGCGGGCCAGGACCATGCCGGCGGCCAGTTCGCGGGTGTCCATGACTTTCACCGTCGGGTCGGACAGGGTCACGTCTTCCAGGTACTCGCCACACGCCTTGATGAAGTCCTCCACCATGTTCGGGTCATACAGCTTGCCGGCGTATTTGCGGATGTAGACCAGTGCCTCGTCGCTGTTCATCTGCCGTTCGAGAATCAACCCGCGCTGCAACTCGATGAAGTCCACCGCCAGCTTCAACAGCCTGGAACCGAACGGAATCGCCTCGCCCTTGAGGTGATCGGGGAAACCACTGCCGTCCCAGCGTTCCTGGTGATGAAGAATGATTCGCGCCGCGTCCTTCATCGGGTCCAGGGTCATCAGCAGCGACTCGCTCTGCTTCGGATAGGAGCGATACAGGTCCAGTTCGTTGTGATGCAACATGTCGACCGGCGTGACCATCATGTTATCGGTCCAGCTCAGCTTGCCGATGTTGTAGAGCGCCGCGGCCATGGTCAGGTCGCGGTCGGTGGACTCGTCGAGAAAGTGCAGCCGGCTATAGACCCGGATCAGTTCGATGATCTGCCGGTTGGTCTGCTTGGCCTTGGGCAGGCGCAGGTTGGCGATCAGCGAGAACACCTCGGTGCCGGTCACATAGCTGCGCTTGAGCTCTTCATAGGCCAGGTCGAGCATGTCGGCGGTCTGCTGCAGCTCGGCGGTACGTGACGCCACGCGCTTTTCCAGGGTGGCGTTGAGGGTCTTGAGCTGCTGATTCTGCTCGCGGTTCAGCGCTTCGAGGCGCTGGCGTTCGCTTTCCGAATGCTGGTGGGCCAGGGCCTGGCGCAGGGCCTGTACCAGTTCATCATCGTTCCATGGCTTACTGAGGTAGCGATAAAGCCCCCCTTCGTTGATAGCCTTGGTCATCATGTCCACATCGGCGTAGCCGGTGAGCAGGATGCGCAGGGTCGACGGATAGAGCTTGCGGATCTGGGCCAGCAGCGTCGCACCGTCCATGTTGGGCATGCGCGCATCGGTCATCACCAGATCCACCGGCCTTTCCTTGAGGATTTCCAGGGCCTTGGCACCGCTGTCGGCCAGCAGGATTTCATAGGGCTGACTGCGCAACAACCGACGCAGGCTATTGAGAATCGACTCTTCATCATCGACCAACAGCACCGTCGGCTTCATGACCGGAACGTCCGGCGATTGATCTTCCATTACTACCCCCTCCTGTAAGACGACTACAGTTCTACCTTACCCCCAAATGACAGGCTAGTAGATCGCAAGAATTTAGACATGATTTGCCATCACTGACCGAGCGCATCCCGATCAGACGACTATGCTGTACCCCATGAAGGGCCAAGTACAGGCCAGAATACTCATGCCAGCGAAAGGGATATCAGATGTACCCACGGTTCTGTAGTCAGCATCACCTTGGTGCACGGCCATGAGCCAGCCCTTGGAGAGAGCCAACCGGCGGATCCTGATCGTCGACGACACCCTGACGATTCATGAGGATTTTCGAAAGATCCTCAGCCCCCAGGCACCTGCCGAAGACCACCTGAGCAGTGCCGAAGAGGCCCTGTTCGGCGCACCAGTCGCGGTCGCTACCCAGAGTTTCGTGCTCGATTCGGCCTTCCAGGGCATGGAAGCCTTGAACAAGGTCGAGACAGCGCTGGCCCAGGGGCAGCCCTATGCCATGGCCTTCATCGACATGCGCATGCCTCCGGGCTGGGATGGCCTGGAAACCATCGAAAGGCTGTGGCGCGCCGACCCCAAGCTGCAAGTGGCGCTGTGTACCGCTTATTCGGATTATTCCTGGGAAGACATTGCCGACCGCCTCGAACTGGGCGACCGTCTGCTCATCCTGAAAAAGCCCTTCGACGCCATCGAGATTCGCCAGATGGCCAGCACCCTGACCGTCAAATGGCAGATGACCGAAGACGCGGCACTGAAGATGGACATGCTCGAACAAGCGGTGGAGGAGCGCACCCGGGAACTGGCCGATGCCAACATCATCGTGCAGAACAGCCCGACCATCCTCTATCGCCTGCGCGGCGAACCACCGTTCCCATTGATGTACATCTCCCACAACATCACCAAGTTCGGTCATGTCGCGGCGCAACTGGTCAACTCACCCGATTGGGCGCAGGCGCTGATCCACCCCGATGACCAGTCCAAGATCGACCAGGCCATGGTCCGGGTGCTGGATCGCGATACGGCGGGAGCGTCGATCGAGTTCCGCATGCGCACCGGCGACGGCGCGTTCCGCTGGGTGGAAAACCGCTATATCCCGGTGCGCAACGAGCAAGGCCTGTTGCTGGAGGTGGAAGGCATCATCCTGGATATCACCGAACGCAAGCTCGCCGAGGAAAAGATCGCCCTGCTGGCCCGTACCGACGGCCTGACCGGGCTGGCCAACCGCGCCACGGTGATCGAACGGCTGCACCAGGCATTCGCCGCAGCGCGACGGGGGGCGCCGGCGTTCGCGATGTTCTACCTGGACCTGGACCACTTCAAGCGGATCAACGACACCCTGGGCCATCCCATCGGCGACCTGCTGTTGCAGGAAGTCGCCACCCGCATCAAGGGCTGTACCCGGGAAAACGACGTGGTCGCGCGCCTGGGCGGCGACGAGTTCGCCATCCTGCAGCTGGATGTCCACGAGCCGACCCAGTGCGCCGCCCTGGCGGCCAAGATCCGCGACACCCTGGTAGCGCCCTACTCCCTGGACGGCAACGATGTACGAATCTCCGTGAGCATCGGCATCGCCCTGTACACCCCTGAAAGCCAGAGCGCCGACAGCCTGATGGCCCAATCCGACATGGCTCTGTACCGCTCCAAGGAAAAGGGCCGCAACCAGTACCACTTCCACAACGAAGAGATCAACCAGGAGGTGACGGACCGGGTCGCCCTGACCAATGACCTGCGCCAGGCCATCGAGAACCACGAACTGCATCTGCACTACCTGCCGGAGGTCGACCTCGGCACCGGCAAGATCCTGGGCATGGGCGTGCAGGTTCGTTGGAAGCACCCGGAACGGGGCTGGCTGGAGCCGTCCACGTTCATGCCGGCGGCCGAAAAAACCGGGCTCATCATCGCCCTCGGACATTGGGTACTGGACCAGGCCTGCCAACAGATGCGCCAGTGGCGCGACCAGGGCATGGCGCCGCCGGTGATCGCCCTCGACCTCTCCCTGACCCAGCTCAAGACCGGGCCGGAACTGATCTATGACGTCCTGCGCACCACCGCCCGCTGGGAACTGGCCCCCTGGGACCTGCGTTTCGATGTCACCGAAGCCACCCTCGCCCAGACCAAATGGACCCACAACGACGTATTGCCGCGCCTGTGTGAACTGGGAGTTCAGGTGGCCATCGATGATTTCGGCACCGAGTATTCCTCCTTCGATTACCTCAAGACCTATCGGGTCAATCACCTCAAACTCGCCCAGCGCCTGCTCGACAGTGCCAACGACGACCCTGACAACGCCATGACCCTGCGGGCGATCATCAACTTTGCCCGGGACGTGGGCATCGGCATCATCGCCGAGGGCGTCGAGACCCAGGAACAACGCACCACGCTGATGTCCACCGGCGGAGCGATGCAAGCCCAGGGGCATTATTTCAGCACGGTGGTGGACAGCGGCCAGGCCGCCGAACTGCTCAAGGCCGGTACCATCGTTCCCGTGGTGGATCACTGGACCCGGCCGGCGAGCCAGCTATCGGAGAGCAACCCATGAACCCCATGTCGGTACCTGCCAACCGGCGGATCCTGGTGGTGGACGATACGCCGGCCATCCATCAGGACTTTCGCAAAATCCTCAGCCCCGGCAACGGCAGCGATGATTCGCTGGACGACACCGAGAGCCTGTTGTTCGGCACGCCCCAGGTCAACCGACTGCAATTTCAGATCGACTCGGCCTACCAGGGCGAAGAAGCCCTGGAGCTGGTCAAGCGCGCCCAGGCCGAAGGCCAGCCCTATGCGCTGGTGTTCGCCGACATGCGCATGCCGCCGGGCTGGGACGGCCTGCAAACCATCGAGCGCTTGTGGCAAGCCGACCCGCGCCTGCAAATCGCCCTGTGCACGGCTTTCTCGGACTACACCTGGGAAACCATGTCCGAACGCATCGAGTTCGACGATCAACTGCTGATCCTGAAAAAACCCTTCGATACCCTGGAAATCCGCCAGATGGCCAGCGCCATGACCTGGAAATGGCAGTTGGCCCAGGATGCGGCGAGAAAAATGCGCAGCCTGGAACGCACCATCGAGGAGCGGGTCCAGGAATTGCTCAAGGTGTCCCACCTGCTGCAATACGACGTGCTCACCGAATTGCCCAACAGCATGTTGCTCGGGGATCGCCTGACCCAGGCCATGGCCCAGTGCCGGCGCCATGACCGGCAACTGGCGGTGATGTTCATTGGCCTGGATCGCTTCAAACGCATCAACAATGCCCTCGGCCATCCGGTGGGCGATGAAATGCTCAAGCGCGTGGCCCGAACATTGGCGACGGTGGTGCGTGAATCCGATTCAGTGTTTCGCTACGGCTCCGATGAATTCGTGGTGGTGCTGGGGGATATCACCGACCCGCAGCAGATCAAGGGCGTGGCGGAAAAACTGCTGACAGCCATCAACTCGCCCCAACCGATCGATGGCCATGACCTGACCGTCACCGCGAGCCTGGGTGTCAGTGTGTATCCGGCCGACGGTTTCGACGCCGTAGCGTTGATCAAGAAAGCCGAGACGGCGATGCGCAACGTCAAGGAAACCGGTCCCAACGACTACCGTTTTTTCACCGAAGACATGAATCGGCGGGCCCGACAGCAACAGACCATCGAATCCGGCTTGCGACTGGCCCTGCAACGCAAGGAGTTCGTGCTGCATTACCAGCCCAAGCTGGACCTGCGCAGTGGCAAGGTGGTCGGCGCCGAGGCACTGCTGCGCTGGAACCGGCCGGGGCACGGGCTGGTCCCTCCGTCGGATTTCATCCCGGTGGCCGAGGACAGCGGGCTGATTGTGCCACTGAGCCAATGGGTGCTCCAGGAAGCCTGCCAGCAGGCCTGCGCCTGGCAAGCCCAGGGCATGCGGCCGCTGTACCTGTCGGTCAACGTCTCGGCCATCGACTTTCGTCAACGCAGCTTCGTCGAAGGCATCGCCCGCACCCTCAAGGAAACGGGACTGGACCCGACACAGTTAGAACTGGAGATCACCGAAAGCGTGCTGATGCAAAACATCGATACCACCGTCGCCATCCTCAAGGCCATCAAGCAACAGGGGATCCGGCTGGCCATCGACGACTTCGGCACGGGTTATTCGAGCCTGAGTTACCTGCAGAAATTTCCGGTGGATGTGCTGAAGATCGACCAATCGTTCGTCGGCGACCTGAGCATCGACAGCAACGACGCCAAGCTGGTGAGCACCATCATCAACCTCGGCAAGGGCCTGAACCTGCACATCATCGCCGAAGGGGTGGAAACCCGCGAGCAACTGGAGTTCCTCAAGGTTCACCAGTGCGAGGAGGCCCAGGGGTACTACTTCAGCAAGGCGGTGGAGCCGCAGGCTTTTGTCCAGTGGATGGCCGAGTGGGAACGACGTCCGAATCCACTTTCATGACCCCCTCATCAACCACGAGATTCAAGGAAGCACCCGATGGCGTCATCTGGACTGTTACTCGCTCTCGGCCTGCTCATGGGCTTGTGCGTGACCGCTCACGCCGCACCACTGGACGAGCCGCTCAAACCGCTGCCCCCTGTTCCGGCCCTGGACCCCAAGCGCGTCCAGTTGGGCCAACGGTTGTTCTTTGACCCTCGGCTGTCGGTCAACAACACCCTGTCCTGCGCCAGTTGCCATCACCTGGACAAGGGCGGGGCCGACGACAAACGGTTTTCCCTGGGTTTCGATGGCAAACCGGTGGAAGTCAATACACCCACCGTGTTCAACGCCAGCCTGAACTTCCACCAGTTCTGGGACGGACGCGTCGATACCCTGGAAGAACAGGTGCACACCGTGGTGACCAGCCCCACGGAAATGGGTAATACCTGGGAATCGGTGGTCGAGCGCATCGCCGGTGACCCAGGTTATGCCAAGGATTTCGCCAGCGCCTATCCCGACGGCGTCACCGAGTCCAATATCCAGGGGGCCCTGGCCGATTTCGAGCGCACCCTGCTGACGCCCAACTCGCGCTTCGACCAATATCTGCTGGGCAACACCGACATCCTCAGCCCCCGGGAGAAATTCGGTTACCAACGCTTCAAGGAATACGGCTGCATCGCTTGCCACCAGGGCGTGAACATCGGCGGCAACATGTTCCAGAAGTTCGGCGTCATGGGTGACTACATTGCGGACCGGGGCAATCCCACCCGGGTCGATGAGGGTCGCTTCAACATTACCGGCGATGATGCCGACCGTCAGGTCTTCAAGGTTCCCAGTCTGCGTAACGTGGCCGTCACCGCACCGTATTTCCACGACGGATCCGCACCGACCCTCGAGCGCGCGGTGGAGGTGATGTTCAAATACCAGTTGGGTCGTGAGCCCTTGAAAAACGACACGGAGCTGATCGTCGAATTCCTCAAGACCCTGACCGGCGAACGGGAGGGCAAGCCATTATGAAGACCCTTCGTCGCTTCGGCCTGTTCTTCATCGGCGCCCTGCTCGCCTCGGTGCTGCTGTTCATGTACGTCAATTCGAGCGCGCAGCAGGCTGCCTCGTACATCGAGTCCCGGGACTTGATCCGCCAGCTCAAGCAGCAGGACGCCATCTGGGACAACGAGGTCCTCAAATCCCGGATCGCCTTGAGCCACAACTATGACCCCCTGGTTTCCCCATTGCATGAGATGTCCCGTCTCTGGCAGCGCCTGGACGCCATCGAGTCGGAGCCGGGTCGCCACGCGCCCTCGCTGTGGGAGACCCAGCGCGACGAATACCTCAAGGCCATCAAGGAAAAGACCAGCCTGGTAGAACAGTTCAAGTCGCATAACGCGGTGCTGCGCAACTCCCTGGCGTTCCTGCCCACCGCCGAGGACGACATCCAGGCCGAGTTCACCCAACTGTCGGACGATGAAAAACTGCAATTGCAGAGCGTCGCCATCGACACCTACGACCTGCTGCTCAGCAGCATGGAGTTCTCTCTGCTCACCACCCGCGAAATTGCTGCCGAGGTCCTGCTGGGCCTGAACCGGCTCGATGTCAACAAGGAGCGCATGCCGGTGGGCCTGCATGACTCCATCGATATCCTGAGCCGGCACATCGCCCTGATCCTTCGCGAACAACCGCGGGTCAATGAGTTGCTGGAGGGCATCGAAGCCGTTCCCGTCTCGGATCATCTCGACACCATCACCCGCCTGCTCGAGAAGGACCAGGAAATAGCCGCCGAAAAATACCAACGCAATCACGTGTACTTGCTGGTGTTCGCCACGCTCCTGGTGTTGATATTGATCTGGCTGGCCATCCGGCTGATACGCAGCTTCGCCGAGATCAAGCGCGTCAACAAAGCCCTGCAAACCGCCAACGACGAACTGGAACAACGGGTCGAAGAGCGCACTCGCCAGCTCAAGGATACCCAGAGCGAGTTGATGGACACCGCCCGCCAGGCTGGCATGGCGGAAATCGCCACCAACGTACTGCATAACGTCGGCAACGTGCTCAACAGCGTGAACATCTCCGCCGACCTGGTCAGTCGCAAGTTGCGCAGCAGCAAGGCCCAGGGACTGGGCAAAGCAATGAGCCTGATCAACGAACACCCCCATGACCTGGGGCATTTCCTCACCGAGGACGAGAAAGGCAAGTTGCTGCCGGGCTATCTCAACCAGCTGGTGGAGGCCATGGCGGTGGAGCAGCAGAGCCTGATCGATGAATTGACCCAGTTGAGCAAGAGCGTGGACCACATCAAGGACATCGTCTCCACGCAGCAATCCTATGCCGGGGCCAACAGCATGATGGAACCGCTGGTGATCGGCGAACTGCTGGAAGATGCCCTGCGCATGAACTCCGGCGCCCTGACCCGGCACCATGTGACGGTGATCAAGGAGTATGGCAACTTGCCGCGGATCATGGGCGACAAGCACCGTTTGCTACTGATTCTGATCAACCTGATCAGCAACGCCAAATACGCCATGGCCGGGGTCTCGAATCATGCGCGGAACATGACCCTTAGTGCGCGGGTCGTAGATGGCGAGACGTTGCAGATCAGCGTCAAGGATGAAGGCGAAGGTATTCCGGAAGAAAACATGACACGCATCTTTGCCCACGGTTTTACTACGCGCAAGGAAGGCCACGGATTCGGCCTGCACAGCTGTGCAACGGCTGCCATCGAAATGAACGGTCGCCTCACCGCCCACAGTGAGGGCCCCGGCAAGGGAGCGACGTTTGTGCTACATGTGCCCCTGAAACTTGCGGAAGAGGATTCATGAACAATTTAAGTAACCGGCGAATCCTGTTGATCGACGATACGCCCGCCATTCATGAGGATTTTCGCAAGATTCTCACCCCCGAGGACGACAGCAACGCCGACCTGCAAGACATGGAAAGCGCGCTGTTTGGCGAAGCACCGAAACCGGTTGGCACGGTGTTCGAGCTCGACTCGGCCTATGGCGGTCAGGAAGGCTTGAGCAAATTGCAGGCGGCAGTGGCGAAGGACCGCCCGTATGCCCTCGCCTTCGTCGACATGCGCATGCCAGAGGGCTGGGACGGTGCCAAGACCATCGAGGAATTGTGGAAGTGCGACTCGCAGTTGCAAGTGGTGGTATGCACGGCCTATTCGGATTATTCCTGGGATGAACTGTTGGATCGACTGAACGGCCACGACCGCCTGCTGATCCTGAAAAAACCCTTCGATAACATCGAAGTCCAGCAGATGGCCAACACCCTGACCACCAAATGGGAAATGACTTCGCGCGCGCAGTTGAAGATGAGCAAGCTAGAGGAACTGGTGCAGCAACGCACCCAGGCCTTCAAGCAAGCCAGTACCCTGCTGCAGATGGAAATCGACGAACGCAAGATGCTCGAAACTCAGTTGGTGCAATCGGAAAAGCTCGCCTCGCTGGGACAGTTGGCCGCCGGGGTAGCTCATGAAATCAACAACCCCATCGGTTTCATCTCCTCCAACCTGGGAGCGCTGGACGGCTATTTCAACAAGCTGGAGGAAATGCTCCTGGCCTACGGCAACGCCGAGGAAGCCATCGCCTCGCCGGAACTGGTGCTGTACTTGGTCAAGCTGCGCGAACAAGTGGAGCTGGATTTTCTCGTCGAGGACATTCCACTGCTGATCAAGGAGTCCAAGGACGGCATCGCCCGGGTCGGACAGATCGTCAAGGACCTGAAGGACTTCTCCCGCGTGGACTCCAACCAGGAATGGCAGATGGCGAACCTGCAGCAGGGCATCGACTCGACCCTGAACATCGTAGCCAACGAAATCAAGTACAAGGCCGACGTGGTCAAGGAGTACAGCCCGCTACCAGAGGTCGAATGCCTGCCGTCGCAAATCAACCAAGTGATCATGAACCTGATCGTCAACGCCGCCCAGGCCATCGGCCCCGAACGGGGCACGATTACCCTGCGCAACGGCGTCGACGGTGACACCGTGTGGATCGAAGTTGCCGACAACGGCTCGGGCATCCCGCCGGAAACCCTGCAAAAAATCTTCGACCCGTTCTTCACCACCAAACCCATCGGCCAGGGCACGGGGCTTGGGCTGTCGTTGTCCTATGGCATCGTGAAGAAACACAACGGCGAGATCACCGTGCGCAGCGAAGTGGGGGTGGGTACGACGTTCCGGGTCGAGTTGCCGATGCGGCAGATGAAGCTGGCGGAGTGACGCAGAGTTATCTGTGAATTGAGTCCCTGTGGCGAGGGGATAAATCCCCTCGCCACAGCTAAAGCCCTCAGCACATGAAATCCTCTCATCACCGGTTGCCCAGCCTTTCGCCACCAGCGCAGAATGGCCCTTCGCCCCTCCCCCAAGGAAACCGCATGAGCCTGTCGCTACTGAGCCGTTACGCCTTCTTTGCTGGCTGTGTGCTGTTCACCCTCGCCAGCCTGCCGTTCCTCGCCCATGACTGGCTATGGCCGATCGCGCTGGTGACAGGCCTGCTGAGCCTGCTGGGGTTGTTCGACCTGCTGCAAAAACGCCACGCCGTGCGGCGCAACTATCCAATCCTGGGCAATATCCGCTACCTGGTCGAAGGCATTCGCCCGGAGATCCGCCAGTACCTGCTCGAATCCGACAGCGATGCCCTGCCCTTCTCCCGCGCCCAGCGCTCTCTGGTGTATTCCCGGGCCAAGAACGAAAGTGCCGACAAACCCTTCGGCACCTTGATCGACGTCTACCAGGCCGGCTTCGAATTCATCGGCCACTCCATGCGCCCGGCTCCGTTGAGCGACCCCAGCGGGTTTCGCGTAACGGTCGGTGGCCCGCAGTGCACCCAGCCTTACTCGGCTTCGGTGTTCAACATTTCCGCCATGAGCTTTGGCTCCCTGAGTGCCAACGCTATCCGGGCGTTGAACCAGGGCGCGAAGCTCGGCAATTTCGCCCACGACACCGGCGAAGGCAGCATCAGCCCCTACCACCGTGAACACGGTGGCGACCTGACCTGGGAGCTGGGCAGCGGCTACTTCGGCTGTCGCACCGCGGACGGCCACTTCGACCCGGATCGGTTCGCCGCCCAGGCCCGGGACCCACAGGTGCGGATGATTGAAATCAAGATGAGCCAGGGCGCCAAGCCCGGCCACGGCGGGATCCTGCCCAAGCACAAGGTCACCCGGGAAATCGCCGAAACCCGCGGCATCCGCATGGGCGAAGATTGCGTTTCACCGTCCTGCCACAGCGCGTTTTCCACGCCTATCGAGTTGATGCAGTTCGTACAACAACTGCGTGAGTTATCCGGGGGGAAACCGGTAGGCTTCAAGTTCTGCCTGGGTCATCCCTGGGAATTCATGGGCATCGCCAAAGCCATGCTGGAGACCGGCATCCTGCCCGACTTTATCGTGGTGGACGGCAAGGAAGGCGGCACGGGCGCAGCGCCGGTCGAATTTACCGACCACATCGGCGCGCCGTTGCGCGAGGGCCTGCTGTTCGTCCACAACACCCTGGTGGGCCTGAACCTGCGGGACAAGATCAAGCTTGGCGCCAGCGGCAAGATCGTCAGCGCCTTCGACATCGCCAGCGTACTGGCCATCGGCGCCGACTGGGCCAACGCCGCCCGGGGCTTCATGTTCGCCATTGGCTGCATCCAGTCGCAAAGCTGCCACACCAACAAATGCCCCACCGGCGTCGCCACCCAGGACACCTTGCGCCAGCGCGCCCTGGTCGTCCCGGACAAGGCCCAGCGGGTCTACAGCTTCCACCGCAACACCCTCAAGGCCCTGGCCGAAATGCTCGCCGCCGCAGGTCTCGAACACCCTTCGCAGCTGCAACCCAAGCACCTGGTTCGGCGGATGTCAGCGACTGAGATCAAGCTGTTTTCGCAGTTGCATGTGTTTTTGAAGCCGGGGGAGTTGCTCACCGGTGAGGTGAATGGGGCGTTTTATTCACGGATGTGGCAGATGGCGCGGGCGGACAGTTTTGAGCCTTTGGAGGTGGAGGTTGCGTGAACAATCGCGCAGCGAACCACTTCTAGGCTGCGCAATTTCAAGGCAACCGTAAGAACAGGCGATGATATGACTATCGAGCCAAGTCACCACGTTACAACACGACGAGTGACCCACACAGGCTCTTTCAAAACGATGAAACCATAGTCGCCCAATAGATAAATCCGATAATTCCGGTTGTCCACGACAGGCACATAACCTAAAAAACCAACATAGGTCGCGTTGTGCCGGTCATTTTCCCACGCTACGTTGGTGATACCCATTGACGACAAATTTTCCGGGAGCATGAAGTAATAGACATTTAACAGATAAGGCAGAACAGGCAATTCTTGAAACGAGCCGCGAGCACTTGCCAGCCAGTGATAGGAAGGGGTTGCCGATAGATAAATCCGCTTGGCTTCGTACAGCTCCCGGTGTGAAGTGATGTCATACGCCAGACTGTAAAGCGCACCGTTGCTGAAGGTTTTTTGGAAGGTCAGCACCCGGCCATAAGCGAAGGAAAGTGAAAGCGTTGCCAGAAGCGGGATGATCAGCAACAGCGGCAGGCGGGGATGGATGGGTGCAAGGGCCAGAAAAGCAAGATAAAACAACGACATCAGCAACACACCGAAGCCCATCAAGGTGCGAGCGCATTCGTTGAAATCACGAAAAAACAGCGCGATGCCAGGTATTAACAGGATCAACAAGGGCAACGTCAGCAATCCCCCCAGGATCAACACGGCAGTCTTCCAACGTTGTTCCTTACGCTCCAGTATCCGGCAGCCCAACCGCATGGCACCAATAATTGCCCACAAGATCAGCGCGGCCAATAGCCAGGTGTATCCACCGTGAAACAGTAGCGCGACTTTTTCCACCACTCGCCCGATATTGATGCCAATCTGCAGCAGCGGATCGACTTTCCAATTCAACAATGCAGTTCGCTCCGTTCCCATCAGAAAGACGGCGGAGACCAGGTAAATCAGAACGGCCAAGCCAAATTGAGCCACCTTCCAACCCAACATTTTAAGCAACTGGAAGTATGGTTCCCGTTTGTATGCCGCCCTGAGCAGTTCCAGGCAACACAGGCCCAGGAACACGTTGACGCTGATCTGATAGAGCCCGAATGACACCATCAACAATCCGGCTGGCACGCACCACTGACGCATTCGCGAAGCCCCCTGAAAGGTCACTGCGTAAATGACAGCGACCAGACTTAATGCCATGGCGGGACCATCGTATTGATACGACAGGTTCTGCAACAGGAAGGGGTTGTACCAGATAGGTAACGGGACCAAACAACAGACCAGCGTCGGCTGAGGGAAGTAATGAAAGGTCAGGCGAGTCAAAGCCAGCGACATGGCCAATGCGGCGAGTAATAGCGGCAGCGGGAAAATGTCTGGTGCGGCGCCGGTGAAGGACAGCACTTGGTACAACAGATCAACGAACCAGCGCCCTTGACCAGTCCAACCCATTCCAGCTTCCAACGCTCGCCAGTTATCGTCTATGTAGCGAAAATCAGCAAGGATCAACGGCAGGACGTAAAGCAAGATTGCGGCTAAGAAAAACAGCGCAATCTGGCGACGATTGAGCTCGCGATAGAAAAAATCGTTCACCGTTATTCCTCCCGGGACTTCAATCTGCCTTGTCGGATCATTTCCTTGATGACATACCGAGGCCGATGCTTGGCCTTCAGATAAATTCCCCCGACGTACTCACCCAATACTCCAATACCGAGCAACTGCACCCTGCCCACAAACGGGAGTTGCTTTCATAATCATCATTGTTCTCCTCGTCAGCGACCAGGTAACGATCGTTCCCGCCCGATCAAGAAGACAGCCCCCAGCCCCACCGCCAGCCACAACGTCACCACCCGCAACAGAATCGTCGCGGCAATTGCACTTGCCGTCGCAACGGCACCAGACACCAGTAGAGCCACCATTACCGCTTCGGTACTGCCCAATCCGGCGGGTATGAAACTCAGGGCACCAATCAGCATGGAAATGGCATAAATGAACATGACCGATGTGAGAGGTACGTCCGCTGCCACAGCCCTCAAAATCCAGTCGAACGCCAACACTTCGAGCCCCCAGGCCATGAGACTCAATAACGTCGCGACAATCTGTCGACGTGGGGTATGACATCTGCGTGCCTGGAGCAATACCCGAACGAGATAGCGCAGCATCCGGGAAATCCAGCTACGTCCCTTGCCGATGCGGCGGGCAATGTTGCCTATCAGTTCCGGGTGCACCATCAGCAGTACGCCGCAGACCAGCAACGCCAGAGTGGCCGCCATCATCGGCAGCCATTTGGGGTGAGCACTCAAGCCCAACAGCGCCAAAACAACTATCGCCAGCAAATCCGAAAACCGCTCACTCAATAGCGCAGCAAAACTGTGTGCATAAGGCACATCCCAGCGTTTTAACAGGACTCCACGTAATGCCTCGCCCGCCTTGCCAGGTGTTGTAGTCAATGCAAATCCCGACAGATAGATTTTCAAGCTGGGCCAACAAGGCAATGTATGTCCCAAGGCCCTGAGATAAACCTGCCAGCGCAAAAAACGCAGCCCATAGCCAAGCAGAACCAAAACGATTATTTGCGCCCCGTCCCCCCACCCTACCCGACTGACCGCCCCGCTCACCGCCGCCCACCCACCCCAGAGGGAAATGGCGAGGTAAACCAGGGCGGAGCAGATCGCCGAACCGATCAACAACTGATAGCGCCATCCAGCCAAAGTCGCGGCCTGGTTCACAGGTTGAGCCTTTTGAACAGTGACTGCGGCAATGCCCGTATCAGGTACATGATCAACGCCCAGAACGCCGGTACATAAAGCACCGAGGCCTTGCGTTCGATACCCGCCACAATTCGACGAGCGACTACCTCCGGTTGCGCTACCAGGAAAGCCGGCATCGCCAATCCGCGGGTCATTGGCGTATCGACAAAGCCGGGCTTGATGGTGATCACATGCACGCCGGACTTGGACATCCGCGCGCGCAGACCTTCGCAGAATGTGGAAACGGCCGCTTTGGCTGCGCCATACACGTAGTTGGAGGGACGCCCGCGATCCCCCGCCACTGAAGAAATAACCGCCAGCGTGCCACCGCGCTGAACGATCATCAGACTCGCCAGACGAGTCAGCAAGGCAATTACCGAACTGCCATTGTTGGCAAACTCGGCCATGGCCGATTCAGCACTTCGCTCACATTCGTGTTGATTTGGCAAAGATCCATAAGCAATCAAACAGATATCCATCGATTGCATCACAGCCAGGCACTGCTCCAGCATGATGCTTTGTGCATCAACATTGCCAAGGTCCATCACGCAGGGGGTAACCCTGCTTGCACCTCGCGCCTTAAGATCAGCACAGGTTTGCAGCAGTTTTGACTCATCCCTGGCAACCAGAAAGAACTCGCTCTGCTCAATCGCCCACAGTCGTGCGCAAGCACAGGCAATGGCAGAAGTAGCCCCCGCAATCAGGATTTTTTTCATTGTGTCACTCGCTGCCAAAACCGGGACATCAATGCCGGGTCGCGCATTGCCTCCAAACGCTCCCAAGCGGGATAGGCCTGGCGAAAATCGCGGGCACTCATGTGCGCGTCCTTGGCCGGGTACAACCGACCGCCAGCCTCATGGACAATAGTGTCCAGCCGCGGCAGCAAGGTGGTGTTCAGGGCGCCGTTTTGGGGAAAGTCCAGCGCCAGCGAGGTCCCGGGCATCGGAAAGGACAACAGTCCTGGGGAGGCGATATCACCACAACGCTTGAGTACCGCCAGGAAAGATCCCTGTCCGCTACGGGCAATGACGTCGAGCAATTGCACCAAGGCGTCCTCGGCAACCGCTTGTGGTACTACGCACTGGAACTGTTGGAATCCTTTGCGGCCGTAGATCCGGTTCCAGTGCTCAATGCTATCCAGCGGGTAAAAAAACGGACGGTAAGCAATCGTCTGGTTTTTCCTGCTGGCCGGCTGCATGTGCCAGTAACAGCGGTTGAACAATCCCACCATGAATGGGTTGACCAAGGACGCTGCTGGCTGAGCGTGTAAAGTCATGGCACGGGTCGTCGGCACTTCCAACGGTCCGTGCTCACAGTGGTCCCCTACGATCATGACACCGCGCCCCAACGCAGAGCCCTTGGCCTGGCAATCAATCCAGGCCACGCTGTATTCATGGGAAGCATCAAGCTCTGTCGCCAGTGCGAAAAAGTCACTTAGTCCACCAAATCGCACCCGGGTCGTATCGATCCGACTGGATTGGATTCTGCGCAGACGAATTCTGACCCAGCTGATAATGCCCGTCAGACCTAGTCCGCCGAGAGTAGCCGCAAACCACTGGGGATTTTCCCTTGGCGAACACACCGTCAAAGGTTGCTCGGATCTGTGTAATCCGAAACTCAAGACCGAATGAGCAAACGTCCCACGGCAGTGGTGATTTTTACCATGGACATCGTTGGCCACCGCTCCGCCCAGTGTCACATGGCAGGTTCCAGGTGTGACTTGCAAAAACCACCCGCGAGGAACCGCCAGTTGCAACACTTCACCCAAAGTGACCCCTGCCTCGGCGCAGATCTCTCCCGTTTGCCAGTTGGCGTCGATGAACCGACTCAACGGGCGCATGTGCAATACATGGCCGTTACTGGCCAAGCAACTGTCGCCATAGCTGCGGCCATTACCGAACGGCAATGTCGAGCCATGCATTTTACTGACCCGCAACCACTGATCATCCAGATCATTTCGCCAGGCACAGGGATGAGCGATTTGCGGTTCTGCGGGATATTGCCCCCACGAACTCAACGGTAAGCTCATAGCAGGCACGACTGCGCGGTATCAACGAGCAGGCCCCCGGCATCAAAACGATCGTTCATGTCGCACTCCAGAAAATCAGGCAAAACAACACCCCTACGACAAGGCTCAATCGGTCCTTTAGCGCAAACACCACCGGGTCCTCCTTCATTAATCCGCGATGAGTCAGCATCCAGAGCCGAGTGATCCAGAACAGCAACAAGGGGCACGCAAGCCAGATGATTTGTGAACGCTCATACAGGGCAACGGTTGCGCTGTCGCGGATGTACAGTGCCAAAACCAATACCGCGAGATAGCCGGAAGCCGCGCCTAGCGATGAAAGCATCGCCATATCGCCTGGGTAATAATCCCGACCGCTAGCTTTACCGCTAACCCCGTTGCGCGAGACCACCAGGAGTTCGGTATAGCGCTTGACCAAAGCGAGGCTCAGGAAAATAAACATGGAAAACGCAAGGATCCACGGCGTCAGTTCCAAATCGAAGGCCGCGCCACCAGCGATGATTCGCAAGGTGTAGAGCAACGCCAGAGTGATCACGTCCAGGGGCATGATGTGCTTCAACTTGAACGAATAGACCAGCGTCAAGGCGTAATAAAAAGCCAATACCGAAACGAACCGTGGAGGTAGCCACCACCAAGCGCCGCCAAGCGATATGATCAATAGCACTGGACAAATCGTCAGGCCCGACCTGATCGACAGGCATCCGCTTGCAAAGGGTCTGTTCCGTTTGGTTGGATGCCTTCGGTCGTCTTCCAGATCCAGCAGGTCATTGAGTATATAAACGCCGGAAGCGCATAATCCGAACAATATGAATGCCAGCAAGCCATGCCATAGCAACATTGGGTTGGTGATCTGATGCGCGGCCAGCAACGGCACGAAAATCAGCGCATTCTTTGCCCATTGATGCAGGCGCAAGGCCTTCCGCCATTCGCTAAATCCCGTCGTGTCGGAGCGGATCAGTCGCACCACATTACCCAGCTTCAAGATGGCCAGTTCGACAGGTGCTGAAGGATTGACCACATAAGCAAGCCTGGCCGAGCGCCAGATCACAAGGTCGTCCAGTGCGTTACCGACGTAATCGAAGCCTCGTTGACCGAACAATTCAATCAATCGGTCACGCTTGCGCGGACCTGACAGATTGCATTCCAGGCGAGTCGCTAATATTTCATCGAACACCTGCAAGTGTTCGCCGATCCTTTGCGCCAACGAATGATAACTGGCGGTGGCCAACACGATCTTGCGGCCTAGCCTGCGCTGCTCGTCGATCAGGGTCAGCACATCCTGATCGTAGGGCAATAGGCTGACATCGACATCCGTCGATTGAGCCAGCTGTTTCTTCAGATAGGCCTTTCCGCGGAGCACCCAGGCCAAAACTTTCAGGCAGCGCCAAGTCTGGTTGCGGACAAACGCCATGGCGCATTCAAACATCAGATCAGATTTGAGCAGCGTGCCATCCAGGTCGACAACAAAGGGCAGCGAAACTGAACGGTCCTCCGTCATGGGCTGCAATACCTGGTCGCAGGCGTTCATACTGGATGACGGTCACGAAACACGACAAACCGGAAAAAACTGTAGCCGATTGCCAGGTTCAGCAACGAAAACGAAACCAACACCCCCCATCCAGGCAGGTTTCGGGTATCGCCGACAGCTCCAATGCCGTAGCTCAAGCCAGCTATTGAAGCATTGAGCGGCAAGTAACCACGCCGAGGCGCCCCAGGCTCAAAGATATAGAGCGCATTCACATAGAATGAAAATGCTGTGGCAACACAAAATGCCGTCAGGTTGCTGACCGCCTGGCTCAGCCCGACAGCGCTACGCAACACGAAAAAGACCTGCCAATGGATCAGTCCATTGGCCAGACCGATAACCATCAATGCAGAGAATCCCTTCATCATGGAGCCTGCGTTTACCCGTTGTTAGCGGGTTTCAAAGCTAGGGCCACCATCCAGGATGGTCTACTGTCAGAACTTACAGGTCCGCAGCTGTTTCCGACAGGCGGTCAATTTCTACCGCTTGGCGTCGTTACAACACCGGAAGCACCGCGCCTTGTTGATCAGCCCTTGGCCGCAACTTGAAGATATAAAACAACACCGTCGACAACACCAGAAGCGCCAGCACCACCAGAATCGACTCGACCGTCATCGGTCCGTTGACGAACTGTTCTACCAGTTCCTTCGGAATCGAGGGCAGCTCTTTGATCTTATTGGCCGGTCTTTTTATTTGGCATGGCATGCCCCCCAAACGCATGTGATGCCCGAACACAAAATCACTGACAGTCCCGGCTTCGCCGCTCCTCTCCTGTTAACTCTGACAGTAGACGGCCGCGCCTCTGCAATTGAACATCCCTCAGACGTTCAATTCAGGGAACAGACTATGTTGACCCGACGCGATCTGGTGAGCTTCACCTCGCTCTGTGCAGCTGCTGCCTCGTTGCCCATGCCTATCCCCGCGTTTTCCAGCGACCTGAAGCCGGACACCTCGCTCCCCTTCAGTTTTGACACACTGATCCGGCTCGCCGAAGCGACGGCGCTCAAGCCCTATGTCAAGTCGACCGCCCTCCCCAAGTACCTGCTCTCGAATATCGACTATGAGGCATTGGGCAAGATCCGATTCGACAGCGCACGTGCTCTTTTTGCCAACGGGCCTGGCCTGTATCCCGTCACCTTCTTTCATCTGGGCAAATTCTTTCGCACCCCGGTCAAAATGCATGTCGTCAGCGACGGCGTGGCTCATGAAATCCCTTACGACAAAACGCTGTTCGATCTGCCTGTCGACAGCCCGGCCCAGGCACTCGCAGCCGATAGCGGCTTCGCCGGATTTCGTCTTCAGGAAAGCCGCCTGGGGAATCAAAAAGACCACGATTGGAAAAAAAACGACTGGGTCGCTTTTCTCGGCGCCTCGTATTTTCGGGCCATTGGCGAACAATACCAGTACGGAATTTCAGCGCGAGGTATAGCGCTTGATGTGGCCCTGGCGGACAAGGCCGAAGAGTTTCCGGATTTCACCCACTTCTGGATCGAGACACCGAGCGACGACCAGCACCCCGACATAACCCTGTATGCGTTGCTCGATGGGCCCAGCCTCTGCGGCGCTTATCGATTTGTGATCAGCCGCACCAAGGGTGTGCTGATGGACATCGATGCTGCGTTGTTTCTACGCCAGAACATTGACCGTTTCGGTATCGCCCCCCTGACGTCCATGTATTGGTTCAGCGAAACGGCCAAGCCTGGCGCTATCGACTGGCGACCCGAGGTTCACGACTCCGATGGACTGGCCCTATGGACGGGGACGGGTGAACGGATCTGGCGGCCGCTCAACAATCCGACGCGCACCATGGCTTCGGCATTCTCAGACAGGAATCCACGAGGGTTCGGACTGCTTCAACGTGATCGTTCTTTCAACAACTACCTGGACAATGTGAATTACCAGCGTCGACCCAGCCTATGGGTAGAGCCCTTGGGGGACTGGGGTGAAGGGAGCGTACAACTGGTGGAAATCCCGACCGACGACGAGATCAATGACAACATCGTGGCGATGTGGGTGCCCAAGGAACCCGCCGAAGCCGGTAATCAATACCGTCTGAAATATCGACTGCATTGGCTGGCCGATGAGCCTTACCCAGGCAATCTGGCGCGCTGCGTGGCGACGCGCCTGGGAAACGGAGGCCGTCCGGGCCTGCCGCGCCCCAAGGGCGTGCGCAAGTTTTTTGTGGAGTTCATCGGCCCACCACTGGAAAAGCTTGCCTCAGACACGAAACCGCAAGCCGTACTCTGGGCCTCCAGGGGTTCGTTTGCGAATGTGCACACTGAAATGATGTCCAGTGAAACACCGGGACACTGGAACGCTCAATTCGACCTGAGCGTTGAGGGAAATGAACCCGTCGAACTGCGCCTATACCTGCGTCTGGCAGAACAAACGCTGTCCGAATCCTGGCTGTATCAGTACCACCCCTCCAATTCATTGCCAGCGACGGTGATGCAAGAAACCCTCATTCAATCATCAGCCACCGCACCAAAGGCCTGATGCGATGGATTTCATGCGCGTCACCACCGAAGCCATGCTCGGTACCTTGATTTTCATCACCTGGCTTCATTCAACGGCCCGAGCCGACGCCCCATCCAGGAAGCAGCAGGAAGAGGCTGCTTTTATCGAACAACTGATCGGGCAAATGACCCTTGAAGAAAAAATTGACCAATTGACCCAACTCAATATGCAACAAACCCCCACCGGCCCGGTAGAGGACAACAGGGATCGTCCCCCCATCGGTGTCGCTCATGCCGGTTCAGTATTGGGTGCATACGGCGCAGAAACCACTCGCAAGCTGCAACACGAAGCCGTCCAGGGTTCGCGTCTACATATTCCTGTGCTGTTTTCCCTGGATGTCATCCATGGGTTTCGCACCCTGTTTCCCGTGCCGCTGGCTGAAGCATCGGCTTGGGATCCAGACTTGTCGCAACGCACCGCAAGAGCGGCCGCCGTCGAAGCGACAGCGGCCGGCGTGCATTGGACCTATGCCCCCATGGTGGACATTGCGCGAGACCCACGTTGGGGGCGGATCGTCGAAGGTTCTGGCGAAGATCCATTCCTGGGCGCCGCGCTGGCGGCTTCACGTGTATGGGGTTTTCGCGGCGAAATCGCTCCCGACACCACGAAGATGCTCGCCACCGCAAAGCACTTCGTTGGTTACGGCGCCGCCGAAGGTGGGCGCGATTACAACACCTCGGACATATCCGAGCGCACGCTGGAGGAGGTTTATCTGCCGCCGTTTCGCGCAGCCGTACAAGCCGGGGTCGATGCGTTCATGCCTGGATTCAGTGAAGTAGACAGTACGCCCATGCATGCCAACCAACGATTGATCAAGAATAAATTGCGCGACGAGTGGGGGTTTCAGGGAATAGTGGTCAGTGATTTCGCCGCTATCAGGGAGTTGATCCAACACGGTGTCGCATCTACACCACGAGCGGCGGTCCTGCGCGCGTTCAATGCGACCATCGATATCGAAATGGGCGGTTACGATTACGCCAGTGAATTACCGGTATTAGTACAGAGCGGCCAACTTCAAGAACGCCAGCTGGATGACGCAGTGCGACGGGTGCTCCAGGCGAAACAGCGGCTTGGCCTGTTTGAAGATCCTTACCGTTACAGCGATCCGACACGGGAACGGAATCTACTCGGGACGCCAGAAACCCGCGCGCTGGCACGAGAAGCCGCACAGAAATCCATTGTGTTGTTGAAAAACGATAACGCGTTGCTGCCATTGCCCAAAAACCTGCGCAACCTTCTCATCGTTGGGGCGTTGGCAAACGACGCGCAATCGACATTAGGGTCCTGGTCGGCCGATGGTCGTGCCGAAGAGTCGATCACCGTTCTGGAGGGTATCAAGCGCGCCGTATCGCCCGGGACGCAGGTTACTTATCTGCCCCTGGCCGCTCCGGAAAGCACCGACGTGGCCGGTACCAACGGGCTTCAACACATGGCCAGCAACGCCGACGTGATCGTTGCCGTGCTTGGCGAAACAGGAGACATGAGCGGTGAAGCCCGCAGCCGTGCCGCTCTTGACTTGCCTGGGGCACAGAACGCGCTCCTCACGGAGCTGACCAAAACGAGTAAACCTGTGGTGGTCATTCTCATGAATGGCCGGCCGTTGACCATACCCACCGTGGACGAACAGGCCCCTGCGATCCTCGAAACCTGGTTTCTAGGTTCGGAAATGGGCCATGCGGTTGCCGACGTGCTGTTTGGCGATATCAATCCCAGCGGCAAGCTTCCCACTACTTTCCCCCGGTCGGTGGGACAGATTCCGCTTTACCACGCCCATAAAAATACCGGACGGCCACCGAGCATCATCAGCCCCTATACATCCGGATACCTGGATATACAGTGGACTCCGCTCTATCCGTTCGGCCACGGCCTGAGCTACACCACGTTCACGTATGGAACCCCGATTCTCAGTAAACAGCGGTTGGCCTTCGATGAAACACTGAAGGTACAGGTTAATGTTCGCAATAGCGGTCAAAGAACCGGAGACGAAACGGTCCAGCTATACCTGCGCCAGAATGTCGCGAGCGTGACACGTCCTGTCCGTACGTTGCGTGGTTTTACGAAAGTCCGGCTCGCGCCGGGAGAAGCAAAGACCGTGGAGTTCACACTTGATCAGAATGACTTCGCTTCACTCAGTGCCGACTATCTGCCGGTCGTCGAGTCCGGGACGTTCACGGTGTACGTCGGAGGGAGCTCCGCCACTGATAATCAGGCCAGCTTCGAAGTGACCTCGGGAACGCAACTTAACGAACAACGCTCGGCCATTCCGAGGTCACTGCGGGAGATGTCACAGCGTTAGCGCTCGATCATTCGGAATCGAGCGAGGCTACCGTCAAGCCTGACAATAGCCTCGCCGGACCCATCGCATCACTGCACCGAACTCACCGAACCTTGAGCCTCACCCGTCGGCTGCAACTTGAAGGTGTAGAACAGCACCGTCAGCAGCACCAGAAACGCAGGCCCGACATACAGCGCCACCCGCGTATCCGGGAAGTACGCCATCAGCCCTACTACCAGCACCAGGAAGGCCAGGGCCAGGTACGAGCTGACCGGATACAGCCACATGCGGTATTTCAGGGCGGCACGCTCGGAAGCGCTCAGGCCTTTACGGAACTTGAGCTGGGCCAGCAGGATCATCACCCAGGTCCAGATCGCCCCGAAGGTGGCGATGGAAGTCACCCAGACGAAGACTTTTTCCGGCACCAGGTAATTGAGCAACACGCCCAGCAGCAACGCGGCAATGGACAACAGCAACGCGCGGCGCGGTACGCCGTTGGCCGAGGTCCTGGCGAAGCCGGCCGGAGCCTGGCCATTCTGCGCCAGGCTGTAGAGCATCCGTCCGGTGCTGAAGATGCCGCCGTTACAGGACGACAGCGCAGCGGTGATGACCACGAAGTTGATGATGCCCGCAGCCGTCTTGATGCCCAGGCGCTCGAACGTCATCACGAACGGGCTGCCCTGGGTGCCGATCTCGTTCCAGGGGTAGATCGACAGGATCACGAACAATGCGCCGACATAGAACAACAGAATCCGCCAGAACACCGAACCGATAGCGTTGGGAATGGTTTTCTGCGGGTTCTTCGCCTCACCGGCGGTCAGGCCGATCATCTCCACGCCCAGGTAGGCGAACATCACCATCTGCAGGGACATCAAGACACCCTGCACCCCATTGGGCATGAACCCGCCGTGGGTCCAGAGGTTGGAGATACCCAGGGCCACGCCGTCGTTGCCGAACCCGAAGGCGATGATGCCCACGCCACCGATGACCATGGCGATGATGGTCACGATCTTGATCAGGGCGAACCAGAATTCGAACTCTCCGAAAGCCTTGACCGCGATCAGGTTGATCGAGCCCATGCTGACCAGCGCGGCCAGGGCCCAGATCCAGCGGGGCACGTCGGGAAACCAGATGCCCATGTACACCGCCACCGCGGTGATTTCCGCCACGCAGGTCACCAGCCACAGGAACCAGTAGTTCCAGCCGGTCAGGAAACCCGCCAGCGGGCCGAGGTAATCCTGGGCATACCGGCTGAACGAACCAGCCACCGGATTGTGCACGGCCATCTCGCCGAGGGCACGCATGATCACCAGGATCGCCAGGCCGCCGATGATGTAGGACAGCATGATCGCCGGACCAGCCATTTCGATGGCCTTGGCCGAACCGAGGAACAGCCCGACCCCGATGCAGGCGCCAAGCGCCATCAGGCGGATATGCCGCTCGCCGAGTTCACGTTTGAGCAGACCGCCCTGAGCGGTCTCGCCAGGGGGCAGATGATTGCCGACAGGCATAGGGATACAACTCCATTTTGTTATTGGATTAGCCACCGGGTTTCCAAGGGCACAGGCCGATAAGCCTGCCACCTTGCCGAAACCGGGCCTGACTCGTGGACAGACCGTCGTGTAAACCAGACGCCAACACCGATGGGGCCGTGCAGTATAAAAAGCCGGGGATAGAGAGTTTCACTGTAAAACCTTGGAAATTCAGGGATAAGCCATAACAAAAGGTGGGTTTTGGAGAGGCGTTCACTGGGATTACAGGGAATGGAATGTGTAAACGAGGGTAAAAATTACGCAGATAGGACACTTCAACAACTTACGGGCACCGCTGCCCTTGTGGCGAGGGGATTCATGGTGCCGGCCTGTCCACAATTTCCCCTCCCCCACGCCAACCACCGTCTAAGCTTCAAGCAAGTCCGATCAATCTGCGTGAATGGATCAGTCGACTATGGGCGCTCTATGGCAAACCGATTCGAATAAACCTATGGTCCCGACTGAACGTATGGAAGAAGCGTCTATCCCCCCAAGAAAACGCCGCGCGCGGCATGGCTGGCGTGCGTTCTGGTTGCTGCTGCTGATTGTTGTCGTGGTGGTCGGTCTCGCGGTGGCCAAGGAAATGCGTACTTCCAGGTTCCAGGCCAGGGAGATCAGCAAATACGCTGCATCCCTGAGCTATTCGCTGCAACCGGGGCCCAGCGATGCCATCGTCTACCCCGGTGCGGGTCCATTCGACCGGCGGCTGGGCTACAGCTCGCTGGGGGAGTTCCTGCCGCGACTGCTCAAGCGCAACTATGTGATCCAGGCCCAGACACGGTTTTCGCCGGCCTTGATGGACTACGTCGGCAAAGGCCTGTTCGTGCCTTATCCGGAGAAGATCCAGGCCGGCCTGACCATCACCGATTGCCGCGCCGCGCCGCTGTATCAGTTCAAGTATCCACAACAGCTATATGCCAGTTTCGACGCCATCCCCCCCGTGGTGGTGCAAAGCCTGCTGTTCATCGAAAACCGCTTTCTGCTCGATCCCCGCCAGCCCCAGGCCAACCCGGCGGTGGACTGGCCGCGCTTCGGCATGGCGGCCTGGTCGCAGGTGGCCAAGCTGTTGAGCTTGCCGGGGCAGTCCGCCGGGGGCAGTACCCTGGCGACGCAGCTGGAAAAGTACCGCCATTCTCCCGATGGCCTGACCGTCTCGGGGGGTGAAAAGATCCGTCAGATGATTTCCGCCAGCGTGCGCGCCTATCGGACCGGTCCGCAGACCCTCGAGGCGCGGCAGCGGATCGTGCGCGATTACCTCAACAGCGTGCCGCTGTCCGCCGTACCGGGGCACGGAGAGGTCCATGGCATGGCCGAAGGCTTGCGGGTCTGGTACGGCGCCGATTTCAACCGGGCCAACGAGCAGTTGTTCAGCACCGCCACCGACCCGCGGAGCCTGGCCGAAAAGGGCCTGGCCTTACGACAGATGTTGTCGTTGATGATCGCCCAGCGCCGCCCTTCCCATTACCTGTCCAAGGGCCATGACGAGTTGGCAAGCCTGACGGACAGCCATATCCGGCTGCTGACCCAGAACGGTGTGATCGACGGTGCCCTGGCCGATGCAGCCCTGGCGAGCAAGGTCAGTTATCGCGATTGGGTGCAGCAACCGACGATCCAGCCCAACGAAACCAATAAAGGCATCAGCGCCGCCCGCAGTCGACTCGCCACGCTGCTCGACCGTCCATTGTATGACCTCGATCGCCTGGACCTGTCCGCCACCAGCACCTTGCAGAACGACTTGCAGACCCAGGCCACCGAGTACCTCAAGCGCTTGGCCGACCCGGCCTTCGCGACCGAAATCGGCCTGATGGGAGAACGCCTGCTCACCCCCACCAGCACCACCCAGGTGCGCTACAGCTTCACCCTGCTGGAACTGACCCCGGACGGCTCCCGCGTGCGGGTGCAGACCGACAGCACCGACCAGCCTTTTGACATCAACGAAGGCAGCAAACTCGAACTCGGTTCCACTGCCAAGTTGCGGGTACTGACCACCTATCTGCAGATCATCGCCGAGCTGCACGACCGCTATGGCGCGGAGCCCCCGGCGGCCCTGAAAAAAGTCGAGGTCGCCGAGCAGGATCGCCTGTCCCGCTGGGCCGTCGACTACCTGATCCAGAACAGCGACCGCAGCCTGCCGAAGATGCTCGAGGCGGCGCTGGATCGTACGTACTCCGCCAGCCCCGGCGAGGCATTTTTTACCGGCGGCGGGCTGCACACCTTTCACAACTTCCGCAGCGAGGACAACGGCCGCAACCCCACCTTGCGCGATGCCCTGCGTGAGTCGATCAACCTGCCGTTCATCCGCCTGATGCGCGATCTGGTGCGCTACGCCACCTATGCCGGGCCCGACAACAGCGCCGAGCTGCTCAAGGACGACAGTAACCCGCGGCGCCAGGAATACCTGGCCCAGTTCGCCGACCGCGAAGGCACCTCGTTCCTGCTCAGGTTCTGGAAAAAATATCAGAAGAAAGACACCAGCCAGCGCCTCGAAACCTTTCTCGACAGCATGCACCCCACGGCGATCCGCCTGGCCGCCGTGCACCGCTATTTCTTTCCCAATGACAGCCAGGACAGTTTCAACCGCTTCGTGCGTTCGCACCTCAAATCGGTCAAGAGCAACGAAAAGCTCACCGACGAACGCCTGGAACGGCTCTACCAGAGCTACGGTCCCGGCGCCTACGACCTGCCCGACCAGGGCTTTATCGCCAAGGTCCACCCGCTCGATCTATGGTTGATGGGTTACCTGTTGAACAACCCCGACGCCAAGTTCAGCCAGATCGTCAAGGCCAGTGAATTCGAACGCCAGGAAGTCTACAGTTGGCTGTTCAAGAGCCGGCACAAGAGCGCTCGCGACAGTCGTATCCGCACCATGCTCGAGATCGAGGCGTTCCTGGATATCCACCAGCGCTGGCAGAAAGTCGGCTATCCGTTCGATCATCTCGTGCCTTCACTGGCCACGGCTATCGGCAGCTCCGGTGACCGCCCCGCCGCATTGGCAGAGCTGGTGGGCACTATTCTCAACGACGGTATCCGTCAACCGGCACTGCGGGTCGACAGCCTGCACTTCGCCGTCGACACCCCCTACGAAACGCAACTGGTCAACGACCCGGACAAAGGCAAACGCGTGATGCCGGTTGAAGTGGCCCGGGCCCTGCGCGGTGCGCTGTCCCAGGTGGTGGACGCCGGCACCGCGAAACGGGTCGCCGGCAGTTTCAAACTGGCCGACGGCACGCCGCTGGCCATGGGCGGCAAGACCGGCACCGGCGACAACCGTATCGAAGCCGTTGGCGCCGGTGGACGGGTGATCAGTTCAAAGGCGATCAACCGTACCGCCACCTTCGTCTTCTATATCGGCGACAGCCATTTCGGCACTCTCACCGCCTATGTCCCGGGGGCCTCGGCACAGAACTTCAAATTCACCTCGGCCTTGCCGGTACAGGTGCTCAAGGGCATGGCACCGTTCCTCACGCCCTACTTGCAGCCGGGCAGCCATACCCAGTGCACGCCGTTGGTGGCGGGGCAGCGAGTCACGGCGATGTAGGCAGGTTACCTGTGGCGAGGGGATTTTATCCTCGCGCCACAAAGGTCAGGAGTTGCCCTCAGATCAGGGGTAGACCCAAGATCAGGGGTTGTTTCGAGGCACCGCGTCGAAAATCACCGTGAAGTCGGCGTTGTACATACCAGCAGAGAGTGGGCGTGTAGGCGAGTTCGCAACAACGACACGCATCTCCGCCTGGGTACCCGGTGTGGACGTGGCATCGTCCACGACTTCCTGAGGTCGGTTGTCCAGCGGTACCCCGTTGAAAATAGCCCGCAGGGATACCACATCCACACCGTTGGTCAGATGGATGGCACCTGTCTCGTTAGCATTCTCGATGTAGGCGTGGACCGAACCGTCGGTGTTCTTCACATCATAGGTGTGGCGCAAAGACGTGAATTTGTAAGTGATAGGGTTGTAATACATATATTCATCCTTGCCAAACTCAGGGTCCCGTGGCTGCACATGGAACTGCTGGGTCGGAATGTTCGCCTCGATATGGATGGATGAACGCGCATCATCGGCCCCGAACACCAGTGAAGGGTTCAGAGCAGCCCCCAAAGCAATAACGGATACAACTTTCTTAAACATGCTTGATACCTTTTTATAGTAATGAAAAGCGCGGGAGCACACCTTGCTCCCATCGTCACGGGCCCAACACAACATCCTCGCCACAGGGTTTCGTGTTGTTTCATGATCCTCACCGCAAGGTGAGGCCTCGCTACGGCGCGGTAGCGTCGAACACCATGTGCACCGTGCCGTAGTAGTCACCCGGCTTGTAATCGTCATCGGGCTTGATGGCGGCGATCTCCAACGGCACCTGCCGCCCCGGTCGGGCTTCCGTGGCCGAGACCACCTGGGCCGAATCCAAAGTCAATTCGACGCCGTTGAATCTCACCCGCAAGTCGATACGATCACGCCCATTGGACAAATACGCCTCCTGCCCGAGGCGCGCACCGATGGAACCGTTGCTGTTCTTCACCTCGTAAGTGGCCCGCAACGGGCTCAGCTCCCCGGTGATGGTGCTGAAGGGCAGGCGCTGTTCGCGCTGGACCAGTTGCGGGTCGAGGGGCACCACATGAAAGTCGGCCGTCGGAATGGTCACGTAGAGTTCGAAGGTTTCCCGCTCGACTGCGCCCCAGGCCGCAGCCGAAAGCAATGTCAGGGCGGTCAATGCGAAGGGGCGTACCAGTGTCTTGGACATATTTGATTACCTGTGGCGTCAACGACGACCGTCAACCTTTGATCTCGACGTTTTTTGTCTGGCTCCCTTCAATCAGCGTGAAGCGGTATTCACGCCCCGCTTCCTTATCGAACGAGAACGTACGGCCAGCCATCACGTGGTGCTTGGTGGTGGGGCGGCATTCGTTGTCTTTCTTGGCCTCGCAGTCCTTGAACTCATCGATCACCACGACGCTGTTGCCCTTGTTACGCAGCAGATAGCGGTTGGGGTTGTCCTCGATCACTGACTCGAAACGGGTGTTCTTGGGCCGCACGAAAAACACCGTGCCGTAGCCCGCCAGGACCTTGACCCCGGCGCCCACGCGATCCTTCTTGTATTGCTCGCGCTCTTCCTTGCTGACAGCGAACTCGTCTTCGGCCTCCGGTACCACCGGCACGAAGCGCACACGGAAGTAGCGCTCCTTGTCGCGGTTGCCCATGAACAGCAAGCGCGTTCCCTGCACGCCGTTGGCTGGCACGATCAGGCGCGCCGGGCTGGCCATCAGGCCGTCCTTGGCCTGGGCACTGGCCTGGTTCTGCAGCGGCACTTCCTGATAGGTGCCGTCCTCGTTATAGATAATCTCCAGGATGTTGACCTTGACGAAGGCTGTGGACGTGCCGCCGTTGAACACCCGCTTCATATAGGTAGTCTTGTTGCCGTCCAGATAGTCGTAGACCACCCCGACCCCAATCTGCGGACCGGCCTGGGCCACGCCGCAAAACAGAGAAAAACCAACCCATGCCAATAAATGTTTCATCACTTTTCGAACCTCATGCATTTGACGCGACTCACTAAAAAATCCTGGCCGACAGGCCGCTTAAACTTCCGAATCCCAGACCACCGTGACGTTGCCGCTATAGGCTTTTGCCCCGGAGTCGAGCATTTGTTCGACGTTGCTCTGGCCGACCTCGAAGTGCAGCGTTCCAGCTTTACGGTCGAGGTAGAAACCCGGCTGGAACAGCTCGGTACCGCTGCCGTCACGTAACAACGGGCGCCGGTCGACCGGTTGCCCACCGGCATCCGTCAATCCTTCGGGTAGGGTCACGCTGACGTTCACCGGCACGGCATGACCGGTGCCGGTGTCGGAGATCGCACAGGTGTTGCCGCTGATGATTTGGCATTCGATTGCCATCTTGAAACGCGAGGACGCAGAGATATGGAAGCGCTGGTCGCGAAACAGCCGCGTCGGCTTGCTGCCATTGCTCAACCAGGCTTGCCAGCCCTCTTGAGGCACCAGTTCGACCCGGTTGCCGCCAGGCGGAACCTCCACCTTGAGGGCGTGCTCCACGTTCAGTTTGAAATTGAGGGTAATCACCGAGTCAGTGGGCATCATCACATCGCCCATGTCGAAGTCTTGCCCCGGACCAACACCATAGGACACTGAACCGATGTATTGACCGGCCGACATCCTCAATGGATTGGGCGTGCGCAGTTCGTAGGCAAAGTTCAAGCCGTGGTAGGACATGCTGGGGATCTGGTAACTGGCCCTTTTGGCGCACACACCTTCAACCGGGGTCTTCCAGAAGAAAATGTAGACGAGGTCATTCAAGCCCGAATGACCCGAGGATTGGCAGGGTGAAGGCGCATACTTCCAACTGGAACCTCCCCATAACTTTGCGTGAGCGGTGCTCATATCCACGCCACCACCGACTAGATCAATGACGCTGACAGGGAGCTGGTAGTACGAGCCTATGCCGGCTATGCGTACTTGAACGATCTCGGTTTCACCTGTTCCTGTATGGGTCACCTGTGCCAGACGCCAAGTGGCTGGCATATGGAACATCGCCCCTTGCCGGGAATTACCATGGTCCGCCTGGATAGGTGCATTCGAGTGGGCGTTGAGGAGAAACTGGACACTGGAAATTTTCTCTCTCTCACACAGCGCCGCATAATTGAAGCAATAGCCTGAGACCGGTGTGGTGTTGAGAAAGGTATTGTCGTTGGGCTTCGAAGGATCCGGCCTGTAGACTGCGGTGATGTCCGCGCTCACGGCACTGACCGTCGACGCACAGGTCAACAACCCCACTAAGACCACACTACGCACTGCCATCGGTAAATGTTTCATCGATACCTCACCGTCCTTTCGCCTCAGGCTGGACAATCCATGCCCCTTAAACTTCCGAATCCCAGATCACCGTGACGTTGCCGGTGTAGGCTTTCGCACCGCTGTCGAGCATCTCCTCGACGCTGCTGCGAGCCACTTCGAAGTGCAGCATTCCCGGCCTGCGGTCGACGTACAGCCCCGGCTGGAACAGCTCGGTACCACTGCCGTCACGCAGCAACCGACGGCGGTTGACCGGTTGCCCACCGGCATCCGTCAAGCCATCGGGCAGGGTCACGCTGACGTCCACCGGTACGGCGTGGCCGGTGCCGGCTTCAGAAATCGCGCAGGTGTTGCCGCTGATTTGCTGGCATTCGAGTGCCATCTTGAAACGGGAAGACGCGGAGATATGGAAGCGCTGGTCGCGGAACAGCCGCGTCGGCTTGCGTCCGCTGTTGAGCCAGGCTTGCCAGCCGTCCTGGGGCACCAGTTCCACGCGGTTGCCGCCGGGGGGGACTTCGATCTTGAGGGTGTGTTCGACGGTCAGATTGAAATTAAAGGTAAGGACCGGGTCGGAAGGGATCATGACATCGCCCATGTCGAGGTCCTGACCTGGCCCAATGTTATAGGTCAGTGACCCGGTATATAGACCGCTCGACATTTTCAGAGGATTTGGGGTGCGTAGTTCGTAGGCAAAGTCCAGATAATCGTAGGTAAAGCTGGGGATCAAAAAGCTGGCCTTTTTGGAGCACGCAGCTTCGACCCTGGTTTTCCAGAAAAACCGATATGTAGTCGCATTAAGGCCTCCATGGCCGGTATACCCGCAAGGTGTGCCGGGATTCACCCAGCTATGGCCGTAGCCACCCCACAACCGGTTATGAGCCAATGCAAGGTCAATGTTCGGATTACCTATCAGGTCAAGCACGTTCATTGGAAGTCGATACCTCGACCCGATGCCTGAAAAGCGTACTTCGACGGTTTCGATTTCCCCCGTTTCGGCATGAGTCACTTGTGCGGTACGCCAGTTGGCGGGCACCTTGAAGGTCGCCCCTTGCCTATAATCGGTATGGTTCGCCTGGATAGGGCTGTTCGAATTGAAACTGATAGGCAACTGAATGCTGAATATCTTCGTCGCAGCGCAATCTGCCGGATAGAAAGTGCAGTAGCCTGAAACCGGTGTGGTATTGGTAAATTGATTCAGGTTTGGCTTCGAAGCATCGGGTCTGAATATCGCGCTGATATTCTGACTCGCCGCATTGGCCACCGGCACGCAAGCAAGCAACAACAGCGAAACCACGCTGCGCACGGCTACCGAAAAAGGTTTCATCTATACAACCTCATACATCAATGCAAATCCCTGCAAGTTGGAAGGAAAATCCTTGCGTGAGGAACGACCCTTGCTCCCCACCACACCCAAAAATCAAGAGCGCTGCCAGTCCTTACCGGCCTCGGCCAACGAGCTGTCAGCCAGCGTGTCTGGCGTGCACCGCAGATCGCCGATCATCAACACGTCGCCATCGTCGCTGGCGCTTTCCGGGTCGAGGCGGAAGCGGCAGAACAGCTCGTTGCCGTAACGCACTTCCAGGGTCGGGGACGCGGCGTTCATTTCCATGGAGAAGAACCCGTCCGCCTCGCTGACTCCACGGCTGGCGTGGTTGATCACGTGGTGACCCTTGAGCGGTTCACCGTTTTCGTCCAACAGGCGACCGAGCACGGTCACGGTTTTCATCACGCTGACCTTGCGGTAGTCCACGCCGCCCTTGTTCAGGTGATAGCGAGTGCGAGCAGGCTCAATGTTCGCTGCCGGTGGATGGACGCCTTCGAAGTCGAAGGTCACCATGCTGTTGCGGTAGGCGGTGATCGGAACGAAGTTGCGACCCGGATGCAGGGTGGTGCTGCCGCCTGTCAGATCGTCGGCACGCAGGACGACATTGTCCAGGTCGGTCTCCACGTCGACGATCATCCCCGCGCCACGGCCATGGGGCAGGCCGGTGAGTACAGCCTTCTGCCCGCCCACGGCCACGGTGCTGCTCAGGTTCAGGCCGCCGGTAAGGTTGTCGTTGTAGGACGAGCGCTGCAGGAAGCCATCGCCATAGAGGGACTCGGTGCTGAAGCTGGCGATGCCGGACAGGCCTACGCCATAGGTGTCGGCCAGCGCGGTGCCGGAGACGCTTTGCAACACATGGTCTTCGAGGTCGCGGCGATAGGTCAGCGACGCGTTGTTGTCCCGGTCACCCTCGCGTGAGGTCCGGGTGCCGATGCTGCCGGACCAGTATTCGCCCGGCCCACCCAGGGCCACGCTGACGCTCAGGTCAATGCCGCGGTTGCGTCGGTCGTTGGTGCTCGACGTGCCGGGGCGATCGAACAACGACACCCGCCAGTTGGCGTCGCTACCGCGCAGCTTGCCGCGCTGGGTCCAGCCCAGGTCCAGGCCGGTGCCCTGGACATTGCCTTCGCTGTAGGCAAGCCGTCCGTTGATAGACGTCTTGTTGCTCAAGCGATGATTGACCGACAGCGACGAGTTGCTGGTCTGGCCGACGTAGACGTTGCGCTGACGGATGCGCGTGCCGTCCGGCAGGGTTTCGTAGGTGTTGCGGGTGTCCAGCCAGCTGCGGTTGTGGCTGGCGACGACGCTGCCCTGGCCGTAGCTATAGAGCGCCTGCAAGTCCATGCCATTGCCGTACTGTTCGGTGTGATAGACGTTGGCGTATAGGCTGGTACTGCTGGCAAGCGTCCAATCCACCGAGGTGCCCACCTGCATCTTGTCCTGCACCTTGCGGGTAGAGGCGCCCAGGATCACCCGGGGATGCAGCAGGTAGTTGAGGCCGAACCCTGCCGTCGTGAAGCCTGAAGGCTGGTCATCCCAATTGCTCCAGAGGCGGGTTTCCCGGCCGGCGAACAGGTTGTAGCGCCAGCGGTCCTCGGCGTTGCTCCAATTGTTCGGTTTGTAGACCAGCTCCTGGCTGGTGGCGGTGGTTTGCCCGTCCTCGATCAAGCGGACTTCCACTTCATAGATACCGCCGGGCAACGGCCGGGTATCGAGACTCTGCAAGCCTGCGGCGACGGCCTGGGTGTTGATCAACAGGCCATTGCGATAAATCTCCACCGAAGCCTGGCGGCTGGCGGTGACATAAATGGGGTAGACGCTGGGTTTGGGATTGTCGATCGCCAGGCTGTCGGAGCTGCCGAACATCAGGCCCAGGGCGGTATCCGGGTTGGCGCCGAAGGAGCGTATCTGGCGATTCAAGCCATCGGAGCTGGGGGTGAAGTAACCCAGGCGGAAGAAATTGCCTTCCATTTCCCGCTGGGTGAACAACTCATGGACCGCGTGATACAGCTTGTCGTCCGGCCCGCCAAGACGCGAAAGCTGGAGGTCCAGCGACTGGCTCCAGTTGCCGACGCTGGAACTGGCGTTGAGGCCATAGCGCCCGCCTGTGTCCTGCTCCTGGCCGCCATTGAGATTGAGCTGGTTGTTGAAGATCAGGCCGAGGCTGCCGCCTTCCGGTTGTTCGTAATAACGCTGGGTTTCGATACCACGCTCGATGTCGCGGGTCAGAATCGACACCAACGAATTTTCCAGGCTGTAATGCACCGCCAACAGTCCGGCCGTGCAGTTGGTCTCGCAGGCGCCCAATACCATTCCCTGCTTGAGCCGTTGCTCCCATTGCTCGCGCTCAACGGCCTTGATGGTGCTGTCCTGGGTGTCGTTGAACTCAAGCAAGGTGATGCGATCATCGCGCGTCATGACCACCATGGCTTCACCGAGAAACTGTTGATTGAGTTCAATACGAACCGCGATGGGCACATCGAAGAAGTGGGATTCAAACTCCGCCGGCAGGCCCTTGGCCTGGGACAGCAGGCTTCTCGGCGTCGTACCGGGGGCAGTCGGTGCGGCCAATGCGCTGACGCACATCAACAGCGCGAGCGCACTCGCGATGGGTGTCATCGGTAACATCAACGGACTCTCATAATCAGCGAGCTATCGGGGTGTTTCAGGTACGGGCCGACCCGTCGGGGAGAACCGGTCGACCCTGCATACCCGGGGAAAGAGGTGAAACTCACCGGGCAGCGAATGGCCTTACGGGCGCGGCACGGCGTCGAAGATGACGGTCATGTCGGCGGTGTACAGGCCGTTCTGAGTGTTGAGAGGCTTGGCCGGGAGGATGACCATTTCGGCCTGGGTCCCTGGGGTGGAGGTTGCATCGTCTACCACTTCCTGGGACATGGCGGTCAGAGTGACGCCGTTGAAAGTAGTGGTCAGGGCGATGGCGTCGCTGCCGTTGTACAGCGAAGCCGGGCCGCCTTCGATGTAGGCATTGACCGAACCGACGGTGTTTTTCACATCGTAGGTCTGACGCAGCGAAGTCAAGGTGCCGCTGACCGTGTTGTAGGTCATGGTCTCGTCCTTACCCCAGTTCCCGTCACGGGGCTGCACGTGGAACTGCTCGGTCGGAATGTTCGCGGTGATATGAATGGACGAACGTGCGTCGTCGGCAGCGAAAGCCAGCGAAGAACTCAGGGCCGCAGTGGTCAGGGTGGCTGCGGTTACGATTTTCATGAGCATTGTTTAACACCTGTTCATAGCAATAAAGAGAGAAGGGCCGAAGTTGCGCACCAATACAGCTTGGCGTGCCCCTTCAACGCCGGTGCATGATCGTCGCTCTTTAATTAAAAATAAGCAGGAAAGTTCGCAGAGTCATGTAGTAAAACGCGCACGCGAAACTACGAAAAATATGCATTTTTCGACAAAACGCAACTTTGAATGTAAGAGACTTCCGACATTCTCACTAGTTGCGGTTAAAACACCCAGACGCCCATCCGGTTTCGTCCCGCACCCACAAGGGATTCAGGTAAGGTCTTGTTTCACTTCAAGTATGACGCAACCGAGATATATCTTTTAACAAAGATATATCTATAGTCGAAGATATATCTGAAGTCAAAGATATATCTCGATTCTATTTATGCAGAACAGAGACTAGATAGATGACAGCTCCTTATTACCCTCCCACTCGCGAACAACATCATCGTGATGGTTTCGAACGGCGCCCACCCGGTCGAGAGCGCGGTGGGCGCGGTCCACGAGTGTTCGCTGCGGGCGACCTGAAGTTGCTGTTGTTGGCACTGATCGCCGAAAAGCCTTGTCACGGTTATGAGCTGATTCGGCAGATCGAAGCCATGTTCGACGGCGCCTACACCCCGAGTCCCGGCGTGATCTACCCCACCCTGACCCACCTGGAAATGAGTAAGATGGTCAGCGGAGACGCCGAGGGCGGTAAAAAATGTTACAGCGCAACCGACGCTGGACGTCTGTTCCTTCACGACCAGGCCGAGGCGATGGATGGCGTGCGGATACGCATAGAAGCCAGCAAGCGCATCCTGCGCGAGCAGGATCGACCGGCTGAAATCCACGAAGCGGTGGGTAACCTGCGCCGGGCCCTGCAGAGGCACCAGGATCGCTGGAGCCCGGAAGAAATCCAGCGGATACGCGATCTACTCAACGACACCGCCAAAGCCATCAGTGACGGCGCCGCCCGTCCACCCGTTTCGGAGCCAAGCGATGACTGAAATCGATCCAAACACCATTCACCGTGTCAGCCACGAGATCAAGCGTCGTCGCCTGCAAGTATTGCGGGTGGTAGACCTGACACCACGCATGCGCCGCATCACCGTTGGCGGGCCGGAACTGGCCGGGTTTATCAGCCTGGGCACGGATGATCACGTGAAAGTGTTTTTCCCGCAGAACGCCGAGGAACGGGCCGCCCTGGAAACCTTCGACCCCAGCGCCGGCAAGGCCCAGGGCCCGCTGCCGGAAATGCGCGACTACACCCCGCGTCGCTACGACCTGGAGGCCCTGGAGCTGGATCTCGATTTCGTGCTCCATGGCGACGGTCCCGCCTCGACCTGGGCGGCCCAGGCTGAGCCCGGGCAATCACTGCACATCGGAGGGCCTCGGGGCTCGATGATCGTGCCGGACATTTTCGACAGTTATCTGCTGATCGGTGACGAAACCGCCCTGCCCGCCATCGCCCGCCGCCTCGAAGGCCTGACGCCCAACCGGCGTGCGCTGGTGGTGGTGGAAGTCGAAAACGGTGCCGAGCAGCAAGTCCTGCAAAGTCCGGCGCAGGTGCACGTGATCTGGGTACTGCGCGAAGGCCGCCCGGACAGCCTGTTGACTACCGTGCAGCATCTGGACATGCCGGGCGGCAAGCTCTACGCCTGGGTCGCCACCGAAAGCAAGGTGTCACGGCAGATTCGCAAGGTGTTGCTGGAGGAGAAAGGGTTGGACCAGGACTTTGTGAAGGCGGTGGGGTATTGGAAGGCGGAGGGTAGTGAGGAGGATTGAGAGACTGGCGGCTGAACTACCCTGTCCCTCTGAACGGCCCCCCTGTGGCGAGGGGATTTATCCCCGCTGGGCTGCGCAGCAGCCCCCATCACAGTGGACTCAATCTGCCTGATACACCGGGTTGGCTGGTTTTAGGGCTGCTGGCGCAGCCCAACGGGGATAAATCCCCTCGCCACAGGTTTATCATTCGCCTTCGAATATTTGCTGAGCCAGGTTCCCCATGCTTTTCCTGATCGCCTACATCAGCAGCGTCGTGCTGATCAACTACGCCTTTTCCGCCGCACCGCACCTGGACATCATCTGGTCGGCCTGGGGTGGCCTGGTGTTCGTCCTGCGGGACATGGTGCAGACCAGGTTCGGCCATGGCGCCATCGCAGCGATGCTGGCGGCGCTGGTGTTGTCCTATGTCACCTCGGACCCGACCATCGCTCTGGCCAGCGCCACAGCGTTCGCGGTGTCCGAGTGCATCGACTGGCTGGTGTTCACGATCACCAAGCGTGCGTTGCATGATCGGTTGTGGATCAGCTCGGCACTGAGCATTCCCCTCGACACCTTCATTTTCTTCGGCCTGATCGATGCCTTGACCCCACCGGTGGTCATCACCGCCCTGGCCTCGAAATTCGCCGGGGTCACCGCCGTCTGGCTGATCATGGCCTGGCGCTTACGTCGGCAGGTCATGGCCAATTGAAGCCAAACCCCATGGTTCATGTAAAATGCCGCGCTTTCTCCCTATGGGAAGCTCGCCCGGCGCGCAACCCCGATGATCCGCTCCTGTTTGAGGACCTTCAGATGACCCGTATCGGAACTCCCTTGTCGCCCACCGCGACCCGCGTTTTGTTGTGTGGCAGCGGTGAGCTGGGCAAGGAAGTGGTAATCGAATTGCAGCGCCTGGGCGTGGAAGTGATCGCCGTGGATCGCTACGCCAATGCGCCGGCCATGCAAGTGGCCCATCGCAGCCACGTGATCAACATGCTCGACGGCGCCGCCCTGCGTGCGGTGATCGAGGCCGAGAAGCCGCACTTTATCGTGCCGGAAATCGAAGCCATCGCCACCGCCACCCTGGTGGAACTGGAAGCCGAAGGCTTCACCGTGATCCCCACCGCCCGCGCCGCGCAGTTGACCATGAACCGCGAAGGCATCCGGCGCCTGGCCGCCGAAGAGCTGGGCCTGCCGACTTCGCCCTACTTCTTCGCCGACACCGTGGAGGACTACCGCAAGGCCGTTGAAACCCTCGGTTTCCCATGCGTGGTCAAGCCGGTGATGAGCTCGTCAGGCAAGGGCCAGAGCCTGCTGCGCAGCAGCGACGACGTACAGAAAGCCTGGGACTATGCCCAGGAAGGCGGCCGCGCCGGCAAGGGCCGGGTGATCATTGAAGGCTTTATCGACTTCGACTACGAGATCACTTTGCTGACCGTGCGCCATGCCGGCGGCACCACCTTCTGCGCACCGGTCGGCCATCGCCAGGAAAAAGGCGACTATCAGGAGTCCTGGCAACCCCAGGCCATGAGCCCGGCGGCACTGGCCGAATCCGAGCGCGTCGCCAAGGCGGTGACCGAGGCCTTGGGCGGACGTGGGATGTTCGGCGTCGAGCTGTTCATCAAGGGCGACCAGGTGTGGTTCAGCGAAGTCTCTCCGCGTCCCCACGACACTGGTCTGGTGACGCTGATTTCCCAGGACCTGTCGCAGTTCGCCCTACACGCTCGCGCCATCCTCGGCCTGCCGATCCCGCTGATCCGCCAGTTCGGCCCGTCGGCATCGGCGGTGATCCTGGTGGAAGGCCAGTCGACCCAGACCGCTTTCGCCAACCTGGGCGTCGCCCTGAGCGAACCGGACACCGCGCTGCGTCTGTTTGGCAAACCGGAAGTCAACGGCCAGCGCCGCCTGGGCGTGGCCCTGGCCCGCGACGAATCCATCGAAGCGGCCCGTGCCAAGGCGACCCGCGCGTCTCAAGCGGTGAAGATCGAGCTGTAAGTTTGGCTACTACCCTGCTGTATTGATCGTTCCCACGCTCCGCGTGGGAATGCCTCTGCGGACGCTCCGCGTTCGGCTCTTTGGGACGCGGAGCGTCCCGGGCTGCATTCCCACGCAGAGCGTGGGAACGATCAAGTGAAAATTGGCGCAAAAAAGGCGACACCCGCAAAGGTGTCGCCTTTTTCATTGCTACCGGCCTGGTTTAATCCGGCAGTTTGTAGGCAATCACATAATCCCCCTGCTTCGTCCCCAGGGAACCATGACCGCCAGCAACCACCAGCACGTATTGCTTGCCGTCCTTGCCGGTGTAGGTCATCGGCGTAGTCTGGGCGCCGGCGGGCAGGCGGCCTTCCCACAGTTGCTTGCCGTTTTTCACGTCATAGGCACGCAGGTACTGGTCAAGGGTACCGCTCAGGAACGCCACGCCACCGGCGGTGGTGAACGTGCCGCCCAGGCTCGGTACGCCCATGCTCAGCGGGATCGGTACTGGCGAGCTGTCACGCACGGTGCCGTTCTTGTGTTTCCACAGGGTCTTGTTGTTGGTCAGGTCGACCGCTGCCACATAACCCCAGGCCGGTGCCTGGCAGGGCAGGCCCATGGGCGACAGCAGCGCTTCGAGGATCACGCCATAGGGCGCGCCCTTGTTTGGCTGCACGCCTTCGGTTTCGCTCTTGCGACCCGGGCCACCGGCCACTTCGGCCGCCGGTACCAGCTTCGACTTGAACGCCATGTAGCTCGGGTTGACGAAAGCGATCTGGCGCACCGGATCAACCGAGATACCGCCCCAGTCGAACACCCCGAAGTTGCCCGGGTAAACGATGGAACCCTGCAGCGACGGCGGCGTGAACATGCCGTCATAGCGCAGCGACTTGAAGTCGATCCGGCAGAGCATCTGGTCGAACGGAGTCACGCCCCACATGTCGCGTTCCTTGAGGACCGGCGGCACGAAATTCAGGTCGGACATCGGCTGGGTCGGCGACGTGTGGTCGCCTTCCACCGCGCCTTGCGGCACCGGGATCTCCTTGATCGGGATGATCGGCTGACCGTTGCTGCGGTCCAGCACGTAGATGCTGCCCTGCTTGGTCGAGGCCAGTACGGCCGGTTTCACGCCGTCGGCGGTCTTCATGTCCATCAGGGTCGGTTGACCGCCGACGTCCATGTCCCACAGGTCGTGGTGGGTGAATTGGAAGTACCAGCGGACCTTGCCGGTGGCAATATCCAGCGCGGTCAGGCCGGCGGAATATTTTTCCGATTCCGGGGTACGCAGGCCACCGAACTGGTCGGGGGTCTGGTTGCCCATCGGCAGGTAGAGCATGCCGAGTTTTTCATCGACGCTGAACATGGACCACATGTTCGGCGAGTTGCGGGTGTAGGTCTGGCCTTCGGCAATTGGCGTGGTGTCGTCCGGCTTGCCGCTGTCCCAGTTCCACACCAGCTTGCCGGTGTGCACGTCGTAGGCGCGGATGACGCCGCTGGGCTCGTCGGTGGAAACGTTGTCGGTGACGTGGCCGCCGATCACCACCAGGTTCTGGGTGACGGCTGGAGGCGAGGTCGAGTAGTAACCACCCGCGGTGAAGCCACCGATGTTGGCGGTCAGGTCGACCTGGCCTTTGTCCCCGAAGTCTTCGCACATCTTGCCGGTGTCGGCATTGAGGGCGATCAGGCGGGTGTCGGCAGTCGGCAGGAAAATCCGGCGCGGGCACACCGTGCTGGCCGGCGTGGGGCTGGCGGTGCCGGTGGGGCTCTGCTCGGCAGAGGCATACACCGCGTCATCGTGATAGGTCACGCCACGGCAGGTCATGTGTGCCCAACCCTTGAAGTTTTCCGCCTTCTGCGTGGAAAGCTTCGGATCGAAACGCCAGATTTCCTTACCGGTTTCAGGCTCCAGGGCAATCACCTGACTGTGGGGTGTGCACACGTAGAGCATGCCGTTGACTTTCAGCGGGGTGTTTTCAGCGGTGGTCTCGCCCGGATCGTTCGGCCCCGGCAGGTCGCCGGTACGGTAGCTCCAGGCTTGCTCCAGCTTGCTGACGTTCTGGGGGGTGATCTGCGCCAGCGGCGAATAACGATCGCCATGGGCGCTACGGCCATAGGAGTTCCAGTCGCCGTCGGGCATTGCCGGTGCGGTGTTGGTCATGCCCGCGACGTTGTCGCGGTCCAGTTGCCCCTTGATTTCACCCGGATTGGTGAACTGGCTGGCAAGCGCCGCGACACCGGCGATGACCACGGCGGCGCCCAATGCGCGGGTGCCCATGGGAGACGCGTCGGCCGTCAGCAGCGGGCGGCGGAACCATGGCAACAACATGACAATGCCCAGGGCGAACAGCATCGCCAGGCGCGGCACCAGTTGCCACCAATCCAGGCCCACTTCCCATAAAGCCCATACCGTACTGGCGAACAGCACCAGCGCATACAGGCCCAGGGCCGCCCGGCGGGCCATGATCAGCAGCACACCGGTCAGGGCCAGGCCGATACCGGCCAGCAGGTAATACCACGAACCGCCAAGCATGCTCAGCTTGACCCCGCCGGCCAACAGGGCCAGGCCCATCAATAGAAGCAGAATGCCGAGCAGGCTCGGTAGCAGACGGCCTCGATTCGAAGCACCTTCAGTGCTCATAGTGTGATTCTCCGTGATATTTAAGGAGTCCCGCGCAAGTAATCACTTTAGATGACGATCCTGTGCGGGCATGGTTCAGTAAAAAGTCTCCAGACATTGCAGCGTCCCTTGTGGGAGCGGGCTTGCTCGCGAAAGCGATTTCACAGCCGCCGTTTCAGTCGACTGACCACCGTTTTCGCGAGCAAGCCCGCTCCCACACAAAGACAGCGCTGTCTTATAAAGACGGAGCATTCAGGAGAATTCTTGGAACGCAAGGCCGCAGCGGCCTTGACGCCTTAGAAGAACCGTTTCAGCAGACGGCGCAAGAATAATGTTCCACTCCCGATAGAGAAAGCGCTTTTGCCGACATGAATCTTTTCGAAACCGGTAACAGTGTTGCCGCTAGACTTCCAACCCATGGGCACCTCGGCTAAGGTGCGCGCCTATTCCCTTCACGCACATACCTCCATGACCGAACAGCACAACAACCCCCTGCACGGCGTGACGCTGGAGCAGATCCTCAACGCCCTGGTGCAGCACTACGAATGGTCGGGCCTGGCCGAACGCATCGATATCCGGTGTTTCAAGAGTGACCCGAGCATCAAGTCGAGCCTGACCTTCCTGCGCAAGACGCCGTGGGCGCGGGAGAAAGTCGAGCGGTTGTATATCAAGCTGATGCGTACCAAGCGGCCGGTCTGAGTCATGAACCTTCGACAGCGCTTCGTATCGGTGGCGGCGCTGCTAGGCTGGGCTGGATTGAGCATCCAGCTGTATTTGGTTCTGCTGGGGCGTTGGGAACTGGGCGCGAGCCTGCTGGGCGGCCTGGTGAATGTCTTCAGTTTCTTCACGGTACTGACCAACACCCTGGTGGCCGTGGTGTTGACCTGCGAAGTGACCCGCCGCGAATCGGCCGCCCGGCGCTGGTTCCTGCGGCCCGCCGTCTGCAGCGGTATCGCCGTGAACATCGCCTTGGTCGGCCTGGCCTATAACCTGCTGCTGCGCCATCTGTGGCAACCCGGAGGGTGGCAATTCGTGGCCGACGAGTTGCTACACGACGTGATGCCGCTGCTGTTCATCGCCTATTGGTGGCAGTGCGTGCCCAAAGGCACCTTGCGCCTGGGCCACATCGGCCTCTGGGTGATCTACCCCGTGGTGTATTTCGCCTACGTCCTGTTGCGGGGGAGTTTCCTGGGGGCATACCCCTACCCTTTCATCGATGTGGCGAACCTGGGTTATCCACAGGTGTTCATCAATGCCGGGGGCATATTGCTGGGGTTTGTCGGGATTGCGCTGGGGATGGTGAGGTTGGATCGGTGGCGGGCTCGCTAGAGATTCATCCCCTCGCCACAAGGGTTCCTCATGATTCAGGACCTTCCCGGCAACATCCACACCAACCCGCTGGCCTTCGCCCGTTCATGACACAAGGCCAATACGCTACGCCGTTCATCGTTGTCCATGCTGCGCCAACGGGTGATTTCGGACACGGTGCGCTGGCAGCCGGTGCAGACGTCGTCATCGTCCAGCGAGCAGATGCTCACGCAGGGCGATGGCACCGGACGTTCGACGCTGTTCATGATTCCTGCTCGGCCAGGTCGCGGCCGTAGCGCTGCGCATTGTGGACGTAATGCGCAGCACTGGCCTCGAGCATCTTCTTCTGGGCCTCGGTCAATTCCCGCACGACCTTGCCCGGCGAGCCCATCACCAACGAACCGTCGGGGATTTCCTTGTTTTCACCGATCAGCGCATTGGCGCCGATGATGCAGTTTTTGCCGATTTTCGCACCGTTGAGGATCACCGCATTGATGCCAATGAGGCTGTAATCCCCCACCGTGCAGCCATGGAGCATGGCGTTATGGCCAATGGTCACGCCGGTGCCGATAGTCAGGGGAAAGCCCATGTCGGTGTGCATCACCGTGCCGTCCTGCACGTTGCTGTCCTTGCCGATCAGGATTAACTCGTTATCGCCGCGCAGCACGGCGTTGAACCAGACACTCGCGCCTTCTTCGAGGCGGACCTTGCCCACCAGCGTGGCATTGGGCGCGACCCAGCTCTGTGGGTGGGTTTCGACACGGGCTTCGCCCAGGCGGTATTTCATGAGGATCCTCGGGCTCAGGTATCGATAAAGCTTCTGGGTGGTTTGTGCAGGTCAATGCCGGCGTCGAACAGCAGGTTCACCAACTCTACGATCATGATCGCCGTCAGGCCCCAGATCTTGTACTCGCCAAAGCGGTAACTGGGCACGTACCAACTGCAGCCCTGGTAATCGATGCGATGGGTGTGTTCGCGGGGATCCTTGCGGAAAAACTCCAACGGTACGTTGAAGACCGCGGCAATCTCGGCATCGTTGGCCTGGTATTCGACGAAATCCGGAATCACCCCGACATAGGGGGTGACCTTGATGCCATGCAGCGAAATCAACGGGCTGAGTGGGCCGATCACTTCCACCAGGCCGGGGGGCAGGCCGATTTCCTCTTCGGCTTCACGCAGGGCGGTGAACACCAGGTCCGGGTCCTCCGGGTCACGCCGTCCACCGGGAAAGGCCACTTCGCCGCCATGGGTCGAGAGCCCGCTGGCGCGTAAGGTCAGTACCAGCTCCGGCTCGTCACTGCGGGTGATCGGCACCAGCACCGCGGCTTCAGGGAAACGTCGGTCGACCTGCAGGTCACGCGGGGTATGGTTGCTTACTCGATGCAGTAGCTCGTCCAGCATGAGACTTCTCGATTTATTCGCTACCTTGCATCATGCACCAATCGTTCAAGCCGCCCAACCCCCGGACTGCGTCGTGTCGCGAAACGACAACTTGCCGACACCCGCCCCGCACGCCAAGATAGGCGCAGCATTCAGGAACCCAAGCATGAAATTCTGCAGTCAGTGCGGTAACCCGGTGACCCAGCGCATACCCGAAGGCGACTCGCGCCTGCGCTTTGTCTGCGACACCTGCCACACCATCCACTACCAGAACCCCAACATCGTGGCCGGCTGCGTACCGACCTGGGGCAGCAAAGTCCTGCTGTGCCGCCGCGCCATCGAGCCGCGACGCGGTTACTGGACGCTGCCGGCGGGCTTCATGGAAAACGGCGAAACCGTCGAACAGGCCGCCGAGCGCGAAACCGCCGAGGAAGCCTGCGCCCGGGTGCGAAATCTGAACATCTATACGTTGATCGACGTGCCGCACATCAGCCAGGTGCATGTATTCTTCCGCGCCGAGCTGGTGGACGAGGATTTCGCCGCCGGCCCCGAGAGCCTGGAAGTGAAACTGTTCGAAGAAGCGGACATTCCCTGGGACGAACTGGCCTTCCGCACAGTGGGCCGGACCTTGGAATACTTCTATGCTGACCGACGAACCGAGCAATACCCGGTGCGATCCGAATCGATCCCGCCGCTGGCTCAACCTGCCAAGACCTGAAAAACCATACCGTCACCACACCTCTAGGGATACCGTTTCAATGCGCTGGTTGCTTGTGCTGTTCTGCTTGACGTTCGCTGCTGTGTCCCAGGCTTCTGCGGTGGGAACCTACGACGGCAAGCCCATCGAAAAAGTGCTGGTACTCAAGTCCGCTCATCAATTGCAATTGATCAACGACGGCAAGCCGCTCAAGACCTATCGCATTTCCCTGGGCAAGGGCGCCAAGAAAGGCCCCAAGCTGATCGAGGGCGACAAACGCACCCCCGAGGGTTTCTACTGGATCGACTGGCGCAAGGTCAGCGACCGGTTCTACCTGTCGATGCACATCTCCTACCCCAACATCAGCGACGCCGCCCGCGCCCGCCGTGAAGGCGTGGAGCCGGGGGGCATGATCATGATCCACGGCACGCCGGATTCCGAGGAAAACCCTGAACAGCTGTTCCACACCCTGGATTGGACCGATGGCTGCATTGCCATGCGCAACGTCGATATGCGCGAAGTCTGGAATCTGGTACCGGATGGCACGATGATCGAGATTCGGCCGTAGCCTCTGTCTCTTATGTGGCAAGCGCTTGTTGAGGCATGGAAGCCTTGTTGCGACATGAAAGCTTTTGTGGCGAGGGGATTCATCCCCTCGCCACAGGGGGTCCACACATCTGTGAACACCCCCCTGTGGGAGCGAGCCTGCTCGCGATGACGCCGGCCCTTACGCCATCAAACCCGTAGCTCCACCCGATCCAGCGCCTTGTCCGCCAACAGCGCGCCCAACTCAATCATCTGCGCCACCCCCAGCGCCACATGTCGCCGCGAGCCGTCAAGGTCGAAGGCCAGGTCGCTGAGCATGGCATTGGCCGAGGCCAGGGTTTCGCTGAGGTTGGCCAGCAGGACTTCGGTGTCGACAGCATCGCTCACGTTGAACAATTGCGGCGAGGGCTTGGGTTCTGGCGGGTTGTCCTGGGGTTTGAGGTAATGGTCCAGCGCACGATCAGCGGCTTCTTGCAGCTTTTCGGGGGCGTAGTCGCCGTAGGGGAAGGTGGCTGCGGGCTTGCGAACGTTCGAATCATCTTTCAAAGGGAAACTCCTTAAATTAACGGAGCCCAGGACAAACTGTCCGGGCCAATACCCTGTGATTCTTCGGTCGGTCAAGCCCGGTCACTGAACTGGCAGCGACACCCAAAGGCTAGAGCCCTCGCTTCCGAGGGACAACCCTAAAAACGTGTCAGAAACTTCGATGCGTCTGACAGACCACCCTCGCCGCATGAGGATCATTCACACAACAAAAAACCCGGCCTAAGCCGGGTTTGATCACAACATTTGGATTCAAACAAATGCTGCGCGCTGCTCAGCCTCATAATGCCGAGTCTGAAAAGGCATGAGGACCTGTACCTTCAAACCAAGACCTTCACTCATCCCCCACGAGAGGGCGAGTTCATCACGACGACTGCGAAGCGTAACAGCGGCCTGTGAAGTCACTTCATGCTTAGGTGCCGAACGCCAGAACAGCTCAAGCGCCTTGAAGACTTCCGACACACGGCTATCGGTTACGCATGAAAAACGGGTGAACCGCTCGAGCAAATACCCTGCGCGACGAACCTCGACCTCATCAGCGTGCCGACTTAGAAAAGCCTGAGCGACACTCATCAGGTCCGAATTTGAATACCAGACAGCCTTGGCTGCACTCACAAGCGCAGCGTCATCTGCCTGCTTCAATGGGCTTTTGACCAATGTGTCCAGAGCGGATGAGAGGACGCGGCCGTTAGCAGGCTTTGTCATCTGTATTCTCCAAATAACTTTTCAAAATGTAGGTAAGGACCGAGGTTGGGGGCTCTTTGTTGCCAACATATACATCAATCGCCTGCAATGCCAGTCGGCGCAGCTCGGCGGTCAATATGAAGCCTGCTCTCAGGAGGGCCATGATATCGCCAATGTCCTGATCCGTTGCCCTACCCAGTTTTGAAATTGCAATATCCACAGGTGCAGCAATGTGAACGTGGAGAGGGGACTCTAGCGGAAACTCTTCAAGGGGTAGACTTCGGACCCAGTAGTCCTCGTGAATCGGACCAAAGCTTGTGTTGTATTGCAGGTCGTAGTTTAGCTCCATCAACCGGCCAGACCTCTCATCGACAAATCGCTCGGGTATCTCTGCGAGTAACGTTCGAAGATGGAAGTCTTCCGGGAGGCTGGCCTCATAAATTTCAGCGTCAACATCAGTAGAAACACGATGATTTGTATAAAGGTGCACTGCGCACCCACCGAACACGATGACTTTAACCGCCCCTGGTTTTGCATTTTCGACCGTCAGCTCCGCTTCGACGGACTTGAACATTGAAACCAAAGCCTGCCCCAGAGCGGTGTTCATATTCAGACGGGGGATGATCATGTCCGGCAATTCCATATTGACCTCAGATGCTGATGTTGCTCCTTGGAGCGCAGAGCTGCCACCCTGCCTTGCCACCGGCCAGTGAGTGATAGCTTACACTTGGAGATGTTGGGGCTCATGCCCGAGGGACCGCGAGTTCTGAAAGCTAGAGCCCCTACTTCCGAGGGACAACCCTAAAAACATGTCGGAAACTTCGGTGCGTCTGACAGACCGCAGTTTCTGTGGCGAGGGAGCTTGCTCCCGCTGGGCTGCAAAGCAGCCCCAAAGTAGGCAACTCAATTTGCCTGACACCGTTGTCAGGTTTTAGGACCGCTGCGGCCCCTGCGGGGATAAATCCCCTCGCCACAACAGCGCGTCAGCCCGGGTAGTCTCGGACGACCGCCCGTCAGCATCGAAAAATAAAAATCCTGCCTTCAGAAATTGCCTACAGATGAATACCAGTTCGCACCCTAGGCGTTGTCGCAGGCGGCGATCCTTGCCGTTGAATCCCTGACCTCTAATACCACTTTCATCCCACCCCACCAAACCTCTCCAACAACGCCACTAAACCCTGGGCAAGCAGCGTTGACATGGTATTCAAGTGGTATTAGTTTCCACCCCACTTACCGGGCGACAAACAACTCAATAACCGCATCGGACACCACATGAACGACATCCAGGCCCTACGCCCCGACGACACCCAGCCCACACCGCTGTACCTGCAACTGGCCCGCAACCTGGAAGCCGCAATCCACGCCGGCCAATGGAAAGCCGAACAAGCCATGCCGTCCGAACGCAGCTTGAGCGAGCAACTCGGCATTTCCCGGGTCACCGCCCGCAAGGCACTGGAAGTGTTGTTCGAACAAGGCCTGATCCGTCGCAACCAAGGCTCGGGCACGTTCATCACCCCGCGCCTGGAACAACCGCTGTCACGCCTGAGCGGCTTCAGTGAAATGCTGCGGCTCAAGGGTTTCGTGCCCGGCTCCCGGTGGCTGGAACGGGACATCACCCCGCCGACCCACGAAGAACTGATCCGCCTGGGCCTGTCGCCCGCCGACAAGGTTGCGCGACTCAAGCGCCTGCGCAAGGCCGACGATACGGTCATGGCCATCGAGATGAGCACCCTGCCCGCCTCGATTATTCCCAAGCCACAGGCGGTGGGCGATTCGCTCTACGCGTTTCTCGACAGCATCGGCAAGCCGGTGGTGCGCGCCCTGCAACACATCCAGGCCATCAACGCCTCGGACGAGTTCGCCGCCCTGGTGGGCATCGCCCCGGGCACCGCCATGCTGCTGATGACCCGGGTCGGCTACCTGGAAGACAACACGCCCATCGAAGTCACCGACACCTATTGCCGCAACGACTACTACGACTTTGTCGCAGAACTGCGGCGCTAGACGACCAGAGAATTCCCATGTCCGAAGACAACATCCTCACCTGCGACGGCTGGGTTCGCGGCCGCCTGCTCCATGAGCACGGTAGAGTCGTGGCCATCGAAGGCCAGCCCTGCGACCCGGCGGGTAACGACCTGCCCTACCTGCTGCCCGGTTTTATCGACCTGCATGTCCATGGCGGTGGTGGCAAGGACATCATGCAAGGCGCCCCGGCGTTCGAGACCATCGCCCGCACCCACCTGCGTTTTGGCACCACCGCACTCTTGGCCACCACCATGACCGCGCCCAGCGAAGAGATCGCCAGCGTGCTGCAGGCCCTCGGCGAGTTCTGTGAGCAGCGTCCGAACGGCAGCGCCCGGGTCCTGGGCGTGCACTTGGAAGGCCCTTACATCAACCCCGGCAAACTGGGCGCGCAACCGAACTTCGCCCACACCGCGCTGATGGCTGAAGTGGAAGGCTATCTGGCCCTGGCGCCGATCCGGGTGATGACCATCGCCCCTGAAATCGCCGGCCACGATGCCTTGATCCGCGCCCTCAGTGCCCGAGGCGTGCGCATGCAGATCGGCCACACCCTGGGCAGCTACGAAGAAGGCGTCGCGGCGTTGGCGGCCGGGGCCAGCAGTTTCACCCATTTGTACAACGCCATGAGCCCGCTGCATCACCGCGAACCGGGGATCGTCGGCGCGGCCCTCGCCCATGCGCAATATGCCGAGCTGATCCCCGACTTGCTCCACGTCCACCCCGGCGCCATGCGCGTGGCCTTGCGTTCGATCCCATGCCTGTACTGCGTCACCGACTCCACCGCGGCCGCGGGCATGCCCGACGGCGAGTACAAGCTGGGCAGCCACACCGTGACCAAATGTCTGGGCGGCGTGCGGCTGGCCGATGGCACCCTGGCTGGCAGCACCCTGACCATGGACCAGGCCCTGCGCAACCTGGTGAAAATCGGCCTGCCCATCGCCGAAGCCTCGCAACGCCTGTCTCAGTTTCCCGCCGACTACCTCGGCCTGCCCGAGCGCGGTCGCCTGCACCCCGGCGCCTGGGCCGACTGCGTGCGCCTTGACCGTTCCCTGACCCTGACCGACGTGATGGTCGAAGGAGAAGCCATTGACTTCCAAAATGCTTGAAGAGGCCCTCGCCGCCTGTGAAGCCGTCGAACGCCAGTTACAGCAGCTGGACCCGGCCTTGCGGGAAATCGCCGGACGCTTGCGCCGTCAGCCGCCGCAAGTGGCGATGACCATCGCCCGTGGCAGTTCCGACCACGCCGCCAGCTACTTCGCCTACCTGACCATGCAGCAACTGGGTTTGCCGGTGGCGTCGTTGCCGATGTCGGTGGTGACCATGCAGCAGGCACCGCTCAAGGTCAGCGGCCAAGTGGCGTTCGGCTTTTCCCAGTCGGGACAGAGCCCGGACCTGGTCAACAGCCTGCGCCTGTTACGCAAGCGCGGTGCCTTGAGCGTGGCCCTGGTCAATGCCCTCGATTCGCCCCTGGAAGCGGCGTGTGAATTCAGCGTGCCGCTGTGCGCCGGCGTCGAAAGCAGCGTCGCCGCCACCAAGAGTTTCATCGCCACCCTCAGCGCCAGCGCACGGTTGGTGGCCCAGTGGAAGGACGACGCCGAATTGCTGGAGGCCGGCACTGCCCTGCCCGACGGTTTGCGCGAGGCCGCCCATCAGGATTGGAGCCCCGCCGTCGAGGCCCTGCGCGCCTGTCAGCGGCTGATGGTGATCGGCCGTGGCGCCGGGTTCGCCATCGCCCAGGAAGCAGCGCTCAAGTTCAAGGAAACCTCGGCGATCCAAGCTGAAGCCTTCAGCAGCGCCGAGGTGCGCCACGGGCCGATGGCGCTGATCGATGAGAACTATCCGCTGCTGGTCTTCGCCCCTCGCGGCGCCGAGCAGGCCGGCGTGTTGAGCCTGGCCGGCGACATGCGCCAGCGCGGCGCCCGGGTCTTGCTGGCGGCGCCCGATGACATTGCCGAACGCGACCTGACCCTGAGCCGCGCCGAACACCCGGCCCTGGACCCGATCCTGGCGATCCAGAGCTTTTACGGGATGGCTGCCCAGCTCTCCGTGGCCCGGGGCCTGAACCCCGACCAACCGCGGCACCTGAGCAAAGTCACCCGTACGCACTGACTAACGAAGCCTGATGAGAGCGCGCCATGCCCAACAATAATAAAGAGTTGACCCTCAGCGCCCCGCTCAGCGGCCCGGTGCTCACCCTCGCCAATGTTCCGGACGCCGTGTTCGCCAGCGGCGCCATGGGCGACGGGATCGCCATCGATCCGCTGAACGACACCCTCTATGCACCCTGTGACGGCGAAGTGATCCATGTCGCCCGCACCGGCCACGCCGTGACCCTGCGGGCCGACAATGGCGCCGAACTGCTGCTGCACCTGGGGCTGGACACCGTCGAGCTGCGTGGCGACGGTTTCTCCATGCTGGTCAAGGAAGGTGCACGGGTCAGCAACGGCCAGCCCTTGCTGCGTTATGACGTGGATAAAGTGGCGCTGCGCTGCAAGAGCCTGGTCAGCCTGTTGGTCATCACCAATGGCGAGCGCTTCCAGGCGCTGCCTGTCACCCTCAAGGGCGTAAAGGTCGGCGAGCCTCTGCTGCATATCGTCGCCGCGTCGACAGGCTCGTCAACGGCCGAACCTCAGGACGTCGGCATCGAGGTTTTCGGCCAGATCCGCATCGCCCATCGCGGCGGTCTGCACGCGCGGCCGGCGGCATTGATACGCCAGACCGCCCAAGGCTTCAAGAGTCGCTCGCAGCTGCATTTCGGCGGCAAGTCGGCCTCCTGCGACAGCCTCATGGGGATGATGGGCCTTGCGATCACCGAGCAGGCAGAAGTGCAGGTCAGTTGCCGTGGCAACGATGCCGAAGCGGCGCTGCAAGCGTTGCTGATAACCTTGTCCACCGCCCTGGCCGAGGAAGCCCACGCCGCAGCGCCTGCGCTCAAAACCCATGGCCGCCCAGCCGAAGATGGCGTGCTGCACGGCGTATGCGCCGCCTCCGGCCTGGTGGCCGGGCCGCTGGTCCGGCTCAACGGTATTCAGTTGCCGGAGGATGCGGGCGGCCACGATGTCGAGGATCAGCGCCAGCAACTGAGCCGTGCCTTGGCCCACGTCAGCCGTGACATCCACCTGACGCTGGACAACGCCAGGGCCCGGCGCAACCGCGACGAAGAAGCGATTTTCAGCGCCCACCTGGCGCTTCTGGAAGACCCGATCCTGCTGGACGCCGCTCACCTGTGCATCGACCAGGGCAGCGCCGCGACCCACGCCTGGAGCCAATCCATCGACGCGCAATGCCGGGTGCTGGAGCAACTGGGCAGCACGCTGCTGGCCGAGCGCGCCAACGACCTGCGTGACCTGCGCCAGCGGGTCCTGCGGGCACTGCTGGGGGAAACCTGGCAATTCGACGTGCCGACGGGGGCAATTGTCTCTGCCCAGGAGTTGACCCCGTCGGACCTGCTGCAACTCAGCGCCCAGGGTGTGGCCGGGGTGTGCATGGTCGAGGGCGGCTCCACCTCCCACGTGGCCATCCTGGCCCGAGGCAAAGGGATGCCGTGCCTGGTAGCGCTGGGCGCGGCGCTGTTGGAACAGGAACAGGGTCAGTCGGTGGTGCTGGACGCCGACGCAGGCCGCCTCGAACTGCGTCCCACCGCCGAGCGCTTGACCCAGGTGCAACAGGCACATGCCCAGCGAGCCGCTCGCCGCGCTCAACAACACGCCAGCGCCCACACACCGGCCCGCACCGTAGATGGGGTGATTGTCGAAGTGGCGGCCAACGTCGCCTCCAGCGCCGATGCGGCCGAGGCCTTGGCGAACGGCGCCGACGGTGTGGGGCTGTTGCGCACCGAATTCCTCTTCGTCGACCGCCAAAAGGCCCCGGGCGAAGCAGAACAGCGCCAAAGCTATCAAGCCGTGCTCGACGCCATGGGCGACAAGCCGGTGATCATCCGCACCATCGATGTCGGCGGCGACAAACAACTGGATTACCTGCCGCTGCCGACCGAAGCCAACCCGGTGCTGGGCCTGCGGGGTATTCGCCTGGCTCAGGTGCGCCCGGAATTGCTCGACCAGCAACTGCGAGCCTTGCTGCAAACCCGTCCGCTGGACCGTTGCCGGATCCTGTTGCCGATGGTCACCGAAGTCGATGAACTGCTGCACATCCGCCAGCGCCTGGATGCATTGGCCAGGGAATCGGGCCTGAGCGAACGGCCGCAACTAGGGGTGATGATCGAAGTACCGGCGGCCGCTTTGCTGGCCGAACAACTGGCCGAGCATGCGGACTTCCTGTCCATCGGCACCAACGACCTTTCGCAGTACACCCTCGCCATGGACCGCGACCACGCCGGCCTTGCCGCCCGGGTCGATGCCCTGCACCCGGCACTGTTGCGACTGATTGCCCAGGCCTGCGCCGGCGCGGCCAGGCATGGGCGCTGGATCGGCGTGTGCGGCGCCCTGGCTTCCGATCCGTTGGCGACGCCGGTGCTGGTGGGGCTGGGCGTGCGCGAACTGTCGGTCAGCCCGGCGCAGATCGGCGAGATCAAGGCGCGGGTGCGCGACCTCGATGCCGTCAAGTGCGCTTGCCTCAGCGCCGAATTGCTGAATCTGGGCAGTGCCGCTGCGGTGCGCCAGGCCTGTCATCAACACTGGCCCCTGGGCTGAGTACGTCGAAGAACAATAAGGGAGAACCGCCATGTACCAGCATTTCATCGAAGGACTGCAACGTCTCGGCCGGGCACTGATGCTGCCCATTGCGATCCTGCCGATCGCCGGCCTTTTGCTGCGCCTGGGCGACGCCGATCTTCTGAACATCGCCATCATCCACGCTGCCGGGCAGGCGATCTTCGCCAACCTGGCGATGATCTTCGCCATCGGCATCGCCGTGGGTTTCGCCCGGGACAATAACGGTACGGCGGGGTTGGCCGGGGCCATCGGTTATCTGGTAATGATCGCCACGCTGAAGGTGCTCGACGCCAGCATCAACATGGGCATGCTCGCCGGGATCATCAGCGGCCTGCTCGCGGGGGCACTGTATAACCGATTCAAGGACATCAAACTGCCGGAGTACCTGGCGTTCTTCGGTGGCCGGCGTTTCGTGCCGATTGTCACCGGCTTCAGCGCGGTGGGCCTGGGACTGGTGTTCGGCCTGATCTGGCCGCCGATCCAGCAAGGCATCAACAGCTTCGGCGCGCTGTTGATGGAAAGTGGCAGCCTGGGTGCATTCGTGTTCGGGGTGTTCAACCGACTGCTCATCGTCACCGGTCTGCACCATATCCTCAACAACATGGCCTGGTTCATCTTCGGCAGCTTCACCGACCCGCACACCGGTGCGGTGGTGACCGGCGACCTGACCCGCTATTTTGCCGGCGACCCCAACGGCGGCCAGTTCATGACCGGCATGTTCCCGGTGATGCTTTTCGGCCTGCCCGCCGCCTGCCTGGCGATGTACCGCAACGCCTTGCCCCAGCGGCGCAAAGTCATGGGCGGGATTCTGCTGTCCATGGCGCTGACCTCGTTTCTCACCGGGGTCACCGAACCGGTGGAATTCGCCTTCATGTTCCTCGCGCCGTTGCTGTTCCTGTTGCATGCCTTGCTCACCGGGCTGTCGATGGCCATCACCGACTGGCTGAACATCCGCCTGGGCTTTACCTTCTCCGGCGGCTTCATCGACATGGTCCTGGGCTGGGGCAAATCGAACAACGGCTGGCTGGTCGTCCCGGTGGGCCTGGCCTACGCGGTGATTTACTACACCGTGTTCGACTTCTGCATCCGCCGCTTCGACCTGAAGACTCCGGGGCGTGAAGAGGTGCCGGCAGGCGACAAACCGACCATCACCGAAAACCAGCGGGCTGCGGCCTACATCCAGGCGTTGGGCGGTGCTGACAACCTGATTACCATCGGTGCCTGCACCACGCGCTTGCGGCTGGACATGGTGGATCGCAACAAGGCGTCCGACGCCCAGCTCAAGGCCCTCGGCGCCATGGCCGTGGTGCGCCCCGGTAACGGCGGGAGCCTGCAGGTGGTGGTAGGGCCGATGGCCGACAGCATAGCCGATGAAATCCGCCTGGCAGTGCCCTCTTTCACTCGCCCGGTCACCGCGCCGGTACCGAATGTCCCTGTACCGACGACGCCAGCCGCCCTTTCCAGCACCGAAGCGCAACAATGGCTGGACGCCCTGGGAGGCCAGGACAACCTCCTGCAGCTCGATTGCGTGGCGACGAGCCGGTTACGGGTGCGGCTGGCCGACGACAGGAGCTTGTCGGAAAGTCAGCTCCAAAGGTTAGGTTGTCAGGGTATGAGCCCGCTGGAAGGTGGCGTCTGGCACTTACTGCTGGGGGAGAAGGCGCCGAGGTTATGGCAGGCATTGGATGGTCTGGCGCATGGTCGCAAGATCGATGCAGGGGCCTAGCCCCCTGTGGCGAGGGAGCATGCTCCCGCTGGGCTGCGCAGCAGACCCAAGGCGATCAACCCAAGCTCCCGCCAAGCCGGGGAGGCGCACTTCCAACAGTGCCTCCGCACCGCGCAACCGGGTAGCACAACTGTCAATTCGAAGATATTTCATCATGAGGTATGTGATTCGATTGGCGCCCTCGTTTCAGCTGAGGTGTCCAGATCATGAATAAAGGCAACGGTTTCATACGGGCGACAACTGTCGCGGTGGTGATAATCGGAGCGGCGTGGCAGCCAGGCAATAACGCGTGGGGAGCGACCCAGCTCTCCCAGCACCGAAAAGAAGAACCCTGGTACGAAGCCTGGCTGCAAGTCACGGCGGATCCAAGCGTGGATATCCGCAAGACCCAACCCTTATTGCGTTGGCGGACCGACCTGGACACGCTCTATCGGGGAGACACGACCAATCAAGGCCTGGAGGCTTTCCGGGACGGCTTGCTGCCCAAATCCGTGGCCTTCCCTGAGGCCACGTGGATGTACGACTGGTTCAAGCACGGGGCTGGGGCCCAGCGCTCGGTCTACAGCAGTACCACGCGTAGCCAGCGTATCGCCCAGAGCTTTGCCAATGAATGGGTATTCGAGTTCAAGGCCCCCCATGGCATCGACCAACAGGAATCGGGGGGGCCCATCATCGGCGAGGAAGAGATCAGCTACCCCGGCGGGGTCAAAGGGCAGTTTATCAAGCAGGCCTGCAAAAAAACCGACCTGACCAATTGCGTCGCCAACCTGGGCTATCATGAACCCTCCGGTCACGAGACGATGCTGGAAGTCGCGGCGACGCCCATCGATTGGAGCAAGATTACCCCACCAGAAGGCCTGGCCTGGGTGACGAACAAAGAATCTCTCTGGGCGGTGGGCTCCTTGAGAATCAACCCCGTACAAGGGGCGGATGCACTGACCAGTGGCTTACGGGCAAGAAACTCGCAACCACCGGTCTTGCGCTGGGCGAGCAGCCCGGAGTCTCCTTCCGTTCAATCGGTCATCGTGGCGTTTCGTGACTATAGCGACGCCAAGATCTGGGCGGTCACGGAAGCGGCAAACGGCGGCTGGGTGTATGAGGTCAGGCCCAACAGCGTGGCGGTGGATCTGTCAGGGGAGCATAGCGGCAACCGCCCAGGCGCCTTCGCCTTCATCGGCGGCATCAAGGGCGGGCTATTGATGAATGCTCGCCGGTTCGAGAAAGGCATCACTGAACCAGTCGAGTGCATAGGCATCGAGAAAGAAGCCTGCCGTCTCGAGAATCGGCATCAATAGCCATGCAACCAATTGTGGCCGCGCCTGAGGGTTGATCATTAACCTCGCCCAATAAAAAACCCGCTGATTGAATCAGCGGGTTTTTTATTCGACGAGCGAAGGATCAGAAATCCTCCAACCGCCACACTTCATAGGCCGGCGTCTCGTAGGGATGGCTTTGCTTCAACGCATCCCCCACCCCACCGATCAAATCATCGGCCACCACAAGCTCCACCTTCCATTCCTCGACCTGCTCGACCCGTCCCGCTTCGCCAATGAACGGCTGGCTGCCGTCCAAGGGGCGAAACTGGCCCTGGCCCAGCACTTGCCAGGCGCAGTGGTCATAGTCGCCGATCCGCCCGCCACCGGCAGCGAATACGGCACTTTTGACCTCGTCCACATGGCTGGCCGGGACGAAGAAGCAGAGCTTGTACACGCCTTTAGTTCACCCAGACGCGGGCGTTGCGGAACATGCGCATCCATGGCGCGTCTTCGTTCCAGTCGTCCGAACGCCACGAGTTCTGCACCGCGCGGAATACGCGCTCAGGGTGCGGCATCATGATCGTCACGCGGCCGTCGCGGCTGGTCAGGCCAGTGATCCCGCGCGGCGAGCCGTTCGGGTTGGCCGGGTAGGTTTCGGTGACCTTGCCGTGGTTATCGACGAACCGCAGCGACACGCAACCGGACAGGTCGGCTTCGAGCAGCGCTTCTTCGCTTTCGAATTCCGCATGACCTTCACCGTGGGCAATAGCGATCGGCATGCGCGAACCGGCCATGCCCTGCAGGAAGATCGAGTTCGACTCCTGCACCTGGACCATCGCCACGCGGGCTTCGAACTGCTCGGAACGGTTACGCACGAAGTGCGGCCAGAACTCGCTGCCCGGGATCAGCTCGTGCAGGTTGGACATCATCTGGCAACCGTTGCACACACCCAGAGTGAAACTGTCGGTGCGCTCGAAGAAGCCTTGGAACGCATCACGGGCGCGGCTGTTGAACAGCGCCGACTTGGCCCAGCCTTCACCGGCACCGAGCACGTCGCCGTAGGAGAAACCGCCACAGGCCACCATGCCCTTGAAGTCGTTCAGGTCGACACGACCGGCGAGGATGTCGCTCATGTGCACGTCGATCGCGTTGAAACCGGCACGGTCGAACGCCGCCGCCATCTCTACCTGGCCGTTGACGCCCTGCTCGCGCAGGACCGCCACTTGTGGGCGAATGCCTTTCTTGATGTAGGGCGCCGCCACGTCGTGGTTGACGTCGTAGCTGAGCTTGGCGCTCAGGCCCGGGTTGTCTTCTTCCAGCAGGACGTCGAATTCCTGATCGGCGCAATCGGCGTTGTCCCGCAGGCGTTGGATCTGGTAACTGGTTTCAGCCCACTGGCGTTGCAACAGGCGACGCTGGCCTTCGAAGACGGTATCGCCATTGAAGGTGATGTTGACGTGGGCATTGTTGATCGGCTGGCCGATCACCGAGACGCAATCGGCCAGGCCTGCCGCGCTGAACTGGGCGAGGATGTCCGGAGTGGCGTCCTGGCGAACCTGGATCACCGCACCCAGTTCTTCGTTGAACAGGATGGCCGGGATCTCGGCGGCGGATTCCGCCACGCTGTCGAGGGTCAGGCTCAGGCCGCAGTGGCCGGCGAAGGCCATTTCCATCACGGTGGTCAGCAGGCCGCCATCGGAACGGTCGTGGTAGGCCAGCAGGTGGCCGTCGGCATTGAGGCCCTGGATGACGGCGAAGAACGCCTTCAGGTCTTCGGCATCGTCGACGTCAGGTGCCTGTTTGCCGAGCTTGCCATGCACCTGGGCCAGGATCGAGGCGCCCATGCGGTTCTGGCCACGGCCCAGATCGATCAGGATCAGGTCGGTGGTGCCCTTGTCCATGCGCAGTTGCGGGGTCAGGGTCTGGCGGATGTCGATGACCGGGGCGAAACCGGTCACGATCAGCGACAGCGGCGAGGTCACGCTCTTGTCCACGCCGTCTTCGTTCCAGCGCGTGGCCATGGACATGGAGTCCTTGCCCACCGGAATGGTGATCCCCAGTTCCGGGCACAGCTCCATGCCGACGGCCTTGACGGTGTCGTACAGGCGGGCGTCCTCACCCGGATGGCCGGCGGCGGACATCCAGTTGGCCGACAGCTTGATGTCGGAAATCTTGCCGATGCGCGAGGCCGCAAGATTGGTCAGCGCCTCGCCGATGGCCATGCGGCCCGACGCCGGGGCGTCCAGCAGGGCCAGCGGCGTGCGTTCGCCCATGGCCATGGCTTCACCGGTGTAGACGTCGAAACTGGTGGCGGTCACGGCGACATCAGCCACCGGCACCTGCCACGGGCCGACCATCTGGTCACGGGCCACGAGGCCGGTGATGGTGCGGTCACCGATGGTGATCAGGAAGCTCTTGCTCGCCACGGCCGGGTGATGCAGGACGCGCTCGATGGAATCGGCGATGTCGAGGGTGGACGGATCGAAATCGTCGCCCAGCTCGGTTTCGCGAACGGCCGAACGGTGCATGCGCGGGGCCTTGCCCAGCAGCACTTCCAGTGGCATGTCCACCGGGCTGTTGCCGAAGTGGCTGTCGGTAACGGTCAGTTGCGGCTCGGCAGTGGCTTCGCCGACCACGGCGAACGGGCAGCGCTCGCGCTCGCAGATCGCCTGGAAGCGCTCGAAGTCGGCCGGGCCGACTGCCAGGACGTAACGTTCCTGGGATTCGTTGCTCCAGATTTCGTGCGGGGCCATGCCCGGTTCGTCGTTCGGAATGTTGCGCAGCTCGAAGCGGCCACCACGGCCACCGTCGTTGACCAGTTCCGGGAAGGCGTTGGACAGGCCGCCCGCGCCAACGTCGTGGATGAAGCTGATCGGGTTCTTGTCACCCAACTGCCAGCAACGGTCGATGACTTCCTGACAACGGCGTTCCATTTCCGGGTTTTCCCGCTGGACCGACGCGAAATCCAGGTCCGCCGAGCTGGTGCCGGTGGCCATGGAGGACGCCGCGCCGCCGCCCAGGCCGATCAGCATGGCCGGGCCGCCGAGGACGATCAGCTTGGAGCCGACCACGATCTCGCCTTTCTGCACGTGTTCGGCGCGAATGTTGCCCATGCCGCCGGCGAGCATGATCGGCTTGTGGTAGCCGCGCACTTCTTCGCCACGGGGCGTGGTGATGGATTGCTCGAAGGTACGGAAGTAACCGGTCAGGGCCGGACGGCCGAATTCGTTGTTGAACGCAGCGCCACCCAGCGGGCCTTCGATCATGATGTCGAGGGCGTTGACGATGCGCTCAGGCTTGCCGTAAGGCTTTTCCCACGGTTGTTCGAAGCCGGGGATCTGCAGGTTCGACACGGTGAAACCGGTCAGGCCAGCCTTGGGCTTGGCGCCGCGACCGGTTGCACCTTCGTCGCGGATCTCGCCACCGGAGCCGGTGGACGCGCCCGGGAATGGCGCAATCGCGGTCGGGTGGTTGTGGGTCTCGACCTTCATCAGAATGTGCACCGGCTCCTGGACCGCACCGTACTGGCGGGTCTCGGGATTCGGGAAGAAGCGGCCGGCAACGCTGCCGACGATCACCGAAGCGTTGTCCTTATAAGCAGACAGAACGCCTTCGCTGTGCATCTGGTAGGTGTTCTTGATCATGCCGAACAGGCTTTTTTCCTGGCTCTGGCCGTCAATGTCCCAACTGGCGTTGAAGATCTTGTGGCGGCAGTGCTCGGAGTTGGCCTGGGCAAACATCATCAGTTCGATGTCGTGGGGGTTGCGCTTCAAGCCCTGGAAGGCGTTGACCAGGTAATCGATCTCGTCTTCGGCCAGGGCCAGGCCAAGCTCGGCGTTGGCTTTTTCCAGCGCGGCACGGCCACCGCCCAGCACGTCGATGGCGGTCAGTGGCTTGGGCTCGGCGTGGCTGAACAGGCCGGCGGCCTGTTCCAGGTTGCCCAGCACGACCTGGGTCATGCGGTCATGCAGGCTGTCGGCGATCAGTCGGGCCTCGGCCTCGCTGAACTCACCGGCAACATAAAAGGCAATGCCGCGCTCCAGGCGCTGGATTTTCGCCAGGCCGCAGTTGCGGGCGATGTCGCTGGCCTTGCTCGACCACGGCGAAATGGTGCCGAAGCGCGGCAGTACCAGGAACAGGCGACCGGCCGGCTCCTGGACGGGAACGCTGGGACCGTATTTCAGAAGGCGCGCGAGCACCTGCTGTTCGTCGCCGGTCAAACCGCCGGTGACTTCGGCGAAGTGAGCGAATTCAGCATACAAGCCACTGACAGCCGAAACCTTCTGGCTCAGTTGCTCAAGGAGTTTGCTGTGGCGAAAGGCAGAAAGGGCAGGAGCGCCGCGCAGGATCAACATCTTCGGGACAGCCTCGGGAAGGGGGTGTGCTTTGAGGCCGTGCATTCTAGCCTAAACCGTCGGCAACGGCACCCGAAACGGCATCCGCGATGCGGGCCGAATGTCGGTCTCTGCACCAAAACCCTTGTTGAACGTCCGTTCCAATGTTCGTGCCGAGATTTTTTTAATCGGCACAAAACCCGCCACGCGCCGGCCGGCTTGTGTTGCAGACATGTTTTGCAACCGCTAGCAGACTGGCCTTTCGCTGTCGAGATATGGCGGCAAGGGCCGTTTGCGTATACTGCGCAGATGTTTTCCCCAACGGCTTTGCGTCCGCGGTACGCCAGATGGCTGATCGCAACCGGACTCTTCCTGGTGCTCAGTGGTTGTGTTGAGAAACCCAACACACTGGAGCGCGTAAAGGAGGATGGCGTGCTGCGGGTGGTTACCCGGAACAGCCCCGCCACCTACTTTGAGGATCGCAACGGTGAAACCGGCTTCGAATACGAGCTGGTGAAGCGTTTCGCCGACGATTTGGGCGTGGAACTGAAAATCGAGACCGCCGACAACCTCGACGACCTGTTCAGCCAGATCGGCAAGCCCAACGGCCCGGTACTGGCGGCCGCGGGGCTGGTCAGCAGCGAGGCGCGCAAGAAACAGGTGCGGTTCTCCCATTCCTACCTGGAAGTCACCCCGCAGGTCATCTACCGCAACGGCCAGTCACGCCCCACCGACGCGGCGGCCCTGGCGGGCAAGAAGATCATGGTGCTCAAGGGCAGCACCCACGCCGAGCAACTGGCGCAGCTGAAACAGCAGTATCCAGGCATCGAATACGAAGAATCCGACGCCGTCGAAGTGGTCGACCTTTTGCGCATGGTCGATGAGGGCCAGATCGACCTGACCCTGGTGGACTCCAACGAAGTGGCGATGAACCAGGTGTACTTCCCCAACGTGCGCGTGGCCTTCGACCTGGGCGATGCCCGCAGCCAGAGCTGGGCAGTGGCCCCCGGCGAAGACAACAGCCTGCTCAACGAGATCAACGCCTACCTCGACAAAGTGCAGAAGAACGGCACCCTGCAACGCCTCAAAGACCGCTATTACGGACACGTCGATGTCCTCGGCTACATGGGCGCCACCACCTTCGCCCAGCATTTGCAGCAACGGTTGCCCAAATACGAGCAGCACTTCAAGACCTACGCCAAGCAGGAAAAAGTCGATTGGCGCCTGTTGGCCGCCATCGGCTACCAGGAATCCCTTTGGCAACCGGCGGTCACGTCCAAAACCGGTGTGCGCGGCCTGATGATGCTGACCCAGAACACCGCCCAGGCCATGGGCGTGTCCAACCGCCTGGACCCGAAACAAAGCATCATGGGCGGCGCCAAGTACCTGGCCTACATGAAGGATCAATTGGACGAGAGTATCCAGGAGCCAGACCGCACCTGGTTCGCCCTTGCCGCCTACAACGTCGGCAGCGGTCACCTGGACGATGCCCGCAAGCTGGCGGCCAAGGAAGGGCTGAACCCGAACAAGTGGCTGGACGTGAAGAAGATCCTGCCGCGCCTGTCCCAGAAACAGTGGTACAGCAAGACCCGCTACGGCTACGCCCGGGGCGGCGAGCCGGTGCATTTCGTGGCGAACATCCGCCGCTACTACGACATCCTGACCTGGGTCACGCAACCGCAGCTCGAAGGCAACCAGGTGGCCGAGGGCAACCTGCATGTGCCGGGCGTCGACAAGAGCAAGCCGAACCAGGAAAGCCCGCAGCTCTGATGGCTGTGCACCATCCGATGCTGTGATGAACCTGTGGCGCGGGAGCAAGCTCCCTCGCCACAATGAATCAGGCAAGCCTTAAGTGAGCAGCCACATTGGGTTTATGGCTGCGGTCAGGACTTGGCGGCAGCCAGGATCAGCGCCTTCATCTCCGCCACCGCCGACTTGAACCCGACAAACAAGGCATGGGCCACCAGCGCATGGCCGATGTTCAGTTCGTTGATGCCCTTGATGGCCGCCACAGCTTCGACGTTGTGGTAATGCAGGCCATGGCCGGCGTTGACGATCAGGCCCTGGGCCAGGCCGAACGCGACACCGTCAGCCACCCGCTGCAGCTCATCGGCCACATCCGTGGGGGTCTCGGCATCGGCGTAGCGGCCGGTGTGCAGTTCCACGGCTGGGGCACCGACCCGCTTGGAGGCCTCGATCTGCCGCTCGTCGGCATCGATGAACAACGACACCTCGGCGCCGGTTTTCGACAGCCGCTCCACCGCCGCCTTGATCCGCGTTTCCTGCCCGGCCACGTCCAGGCCGCCTTCGGTGGTCAGTTCCTGGCGCGTTTCCGGCACCAGGCAGATGTGCGCCGGACGAATACGTTCGGCGAACGCCATCATTTCTTCGGTCACGCCCATCTCGAAATTCATGCGGGTTTGCAACACATCCTTGAGCAGCAGCACATCGCGTTCCTGGATATGACGACGGTCTTCGCGCAGGTGCACGGTGATGCCGTCGGCGCCCGCCTCTTCGGCGTCCAGTGCGGCCTTGACCGGATCCGGATAGCGGGTACCGCGGGCCTGGCGCAGGGTGGCGACATGGTCGATGTTCACGCCGAGAAGAATGCGATTGCTGGTGCTCACGAAAAGCGCTCCTTGAATGGACAGAGATTCGGCCCACAGCATACGGGTTGATCAGGGCTTGCGAAACAGCTCGCGACTGACCAGCGGCTTGCCGCCCAGGTGAACCGCCAAGGCCTGGCGCATCAGACGCTTGGCTGCGGACAGCGCGCCCGGCGCACTCCAGTCGGCCTCGGCCATGGCCAGCAGCTCGACACCATTGAACAGGCCGGGCTGCAACAGGTAGACACGCTCCAGGCCGGCATCCACCTGCAAGCGGTACAGGCCATCGGCGGCAATGGGCTCGCCGTGCAGATCGGCGTCGAGAGCGAATCCATAGCCCAGGTCATCCAGCAACCGCCATTCGAAAGATCGCAGCAACGGCTCCAGCGGCCGCCCTTCGGCCAGGGCCAGTAGTGTCGCGGCGTAATGGTCGAAGACGGCGGGATGGGGATCTTCGGCAGGCAACAGACGGATCAGCAGTTCATTGAGGTAGAGGCCGCTGAACAAGGCTTCGCCATTGAGCCAGGCTGCGATCCCACTGCTTTCCATGCGCCCGACATTCTTCAGCTCGCCCCGCCCGCGGAATTCGACCTCCAAGGGAACGAACGGCCGCGCCAGCGTCCCGGCCTTGCCCCGCGCCCCGCGCAATACCGCCCGCAACCGCCCTTGCGGCGTGAGGAAATCCACCAAAGCACTGCTTTCGCGGTAGGCGCGCGAATGCAGGACGTAGGCGGCTTGGGCGATGGGTTGGGTGGGGGACAAGGAAATGAAGTCTCGCTGACGAAGCACAATTTTATAAACGATCCAAAACCAATGTGGGAGCGGGCTTGCTCGCGAATGCGGCGTGTCGGTTGACAATGATGTCGACTGACAGGACGCATTCGCGAGCAAGCCCGCTCCCACAAGGTTCGTGGTGTACCGCTGGGCGAATTACAGGTCGCCGTAACCCAACGACCGCAACGCCCGTTCATCATCCGACCAGCCACCCTTCACCTTGACCCACAGGTTAAGCATGATCTTGGAGTCGAAGAGCAGCTCCATGTCCTTGCGTGCCTCGGTGCCGATGCGCTTGATGCGCTCGCCTTTGTCACCAATGATGATTTTCTTCTGACCGTCACGTTCGACGAGGATCAACGCGTGGATGTGCAGGGTCTTGCCCTGCTGCTTGAACTCTTCGATTTCCACGGTGATCTGGTACGGTAGCTCGGCGCCCAGCTGACGCATGATTTTCTCGCGCACCAGTTCAGCGGCGAGGAAACGGCTGCTGCGGTCGGTGATCTGGTCTTCGGGGAAGAAGTGATCGTTTTCCGGCAGGTGCTCGGCAATTACCCGCTCCAGCGCGTCCAGGTTATGGCCGTGCTGGGCCGAGATCGGAATGATCTGGGCGTTGGGCAATTGCTCCTGCAACCAGCTCAGGTGCGGCATCAGCTCGGCCTTGTCCTCGATGCGGTCGGTCTTGTTCAGTGCCACGATCAGCGGACCGGTCACGTACTGGACGCGTTCGAGAACCATCTGGTCTTCTTCGGTCCACTTGGTACGGTCGACCACGAAGATCACCACGTCGACGTCTTTCAACGCCGCCGAAGCGGTCTTGTTCATGTAGCGGTTCAGGGCCTTTTCGCCACCCTTGTGCATGCCCGGGGTGTCGACGTAGATGGCCTGCACGTCGCCTTCGGTCTTGATACCCAGCATATTGTGGCGGGTGGTCTGGGGCTTGCGCGAGGTGATCGCCAGTTTCTGGCCCAGGATATGGTTCAGCAATGTGGACTTGCCCACGTTCGGCCGGCCAACGATGGCGACATAGCCGCAACGGGTAACAGTTGTATCAGTCATTGCCATTCTCCACGCCCAGGGCGATCAATGCTGCGGCGGCCGCCACCTGTTCGGCGATACGACGGCTCACGCCCTGGCCACGGCTTTTTTCATTCAGTAGGACCACTTCGCATTCGACGAAGAAGGTACGGCAGTGCGGCTCGCCCTGGATGTCCACGACTTCGTAGCGCGGCAGCTCGCAACTGCGCGATTGCAGGAATTCCTGCAAACGGGTTTTCGGATCCTTGTTGGTGTCCACCAGCGTCAGGCTGTCGATTTCCGAGGTCAGCCAGGCCAGCACGCGCTCGCGGGCCTTTTCCATGCCAGAATCCAGGTAGATCGCACCGATCAGGGCTTCCAGGGCATCGGCCAGGATCGACTCGCGACGAAAGCCGCCGCTTTTCAACTCGCCGGAGCCCAGGCGCAGGTAGTCGCCCAGATCGAAACCACGGGCCAGTACGGCCAGGGTCTCACCTTTTACCAGGCGTGCGCGCAGACGCGACAACTGGCCTTCGCGGGCCAGCGGGAAGCGTTCGAACAGCGCCTCGCCAGCGACGAAATTGAGGATGGCATCGCCGAGAAACTCCAGGCGTTCGTTGTTGCGCCCGGCAAAACTGCGGTGAGTGAGGGCCAGGAGCATCAGCTCCGGGTCCTTGAAGGTGTAGCCGAGCTGGCGCTCGAGGCGGCTTAGAGAAACGCTCACGGTTTACCCACGCTGAGTTCGTGGCTGGATTCCACCGCCAGGTCGGCAACGCGCCGTTGGCTTGGGACAATTAACGCTGTGTTCAAAAATGACGTCCTGACTATCGTTGGCGCCTTGTCCAGGCTCCAGAAATGCATTCGGCGCTGTGTTCAACAGCGCCGTGTGTGTTTACTTGATCAGGCCAACCCGCGAGAAGTTCGGCAGGTGTCCGAGCTTGGGTTCCGGCCAGCTCATCCAGACCGCGAAGGCCTTGCCGACGATATTGCGGTCGGGAACCATGCCCAGCATGTCCTTGGGAATGTTCGGATCATCCCAGTAACGGCTGTCGTTGGAGTTGTCACGGTTGTCGCCCATCATGAAATAGTGCCCGGCCGGCACCGTCCACGAATGGTCCGGCGTGGCGCGGTAGCGGCTCATTTCCTTGCGGATCAGGTGCTCGACCTCGCCGAGTTTTTCCTGGTAGAGCTCGGCGCTGCCCAAAGTGCCCGGCTCGGAACCGAGCAACTGTTCGGCTACCAGTTCACCGTTCACGAACAAGCGCTTGTCGGCGGTGTAGCGGATCTTGTCGCCCGGCAGACCGACCACGCGCTTGATGTAGTTGACGTTGGGGTCGCTGGGGAAGCGGAACACCATCACGTCGCCGCGTTGCGGATCTCCAACCTCGATGATTTTCTTGTCGATCACCGGCAGGCGGATCCCATAGGAGAACTTGTTCACCAGGATGAAATCGCCCACGTCCAGGGTCGGCTTCATCGAGCCGGACGGGATCTGGAACGGTTCCACCAGAAACGAACGTAGCACCAGCACGATGAACAGCACCGGAAAGAACGACTTGCCGTATTCGACCAGCAGCGGTTCCTTGTTGAGTTTCTCGACCACCACACCGTCAGGCTGGCTGACGCTGCCCTGATAGGAGGCAATGGCCGCCCGGCGCCGAGGCGCCAGGAACAACAGATCAATCAACGCCAACAGACCGCAGACAAACACGGCGATAACCAGCAACAGCGGGAAATTTAGCGACATAGGACCTAACTATCCAACCTGAGCACCGCAAGGAAGGCTTCCTGTGGAATTTCCACGTTACCGACCTGCTTCATGCGTTTTTTACCGGCCTTCTGCTTTTCCAACAGCTTGCGCTTACGGCTGACGTCGCCGCCGTAGCATTTGGCCAATACGTTCTTTCTGAGCGCCTTGACGGTTGTACGCGCCACAATCTGCCCGCCAATGGCGGCCTGGATTGCCACGTCGAACATCTGCCGCGGAATCAGTTCCTTCATCTTCTCGGTCAATGCACGACCTTTGTAGTGCGCGTTGTCACGGTGCACGATCAATGCCAGGGCATCGACCTTCTCGCCGTTGATCAGCACATCCAGCTTCACCAGATTAGCCGATTGATAACGATCGAAATGATAGTCCAGCGAAGCATAGCCGCGACTGGTGGATTTCAGGCGGTCGAAGAAGTCCAGCACCACTTCGTTCATCGGCAGGTCGTAGGTCACCTGGACCTGCGAGCCGAGGAACAGCATGTCGTGCTGCACGCCGCGCTTTTCGATGCACAGGGTAATGACGTTGCCCAGGTGCTCTTGAGGCACAAGGATGTTGGCCCGCACGATCGGTTCGCGCATGTCTTCGATGGCCGACAGGTCTGGCAGCTTGGACGGGTTGTCGACGTAGATGGTTTCACCGTTCTTGAGCAGCAGCTCGAAGATTACCGTCGGCGCCGTGGTGATCAGGTCCAGGTCGTACTCGCGCTCCAGGCGCTCCTGGATGATTTCCATGTGCAGCATGCCCAGGAACCCGCAACGGAAGCCAAAGCCCAGGGCGTCGGAGCTTTCCGGGGTGTATTGCAACGACGAGTCGTTCAGGGTCAGTTTCTGCAGTGCTTCGCGGAAATCCTCGAAATCGTCGGAACTGACCGGGAACAGGCCGGCATAGACCTGGGGCTGGATACGCTTGAAACCCGGCAGCACATCGACATCCGGGGTTGAGCTCAGGGTCAGGGTGTCGCCGACCGGCGCCCCGTGGATGTCCTTGATGCCGGCGATGATGAAGCCCACTTCACCAGCCTTGAGGTCGGCGGTAGCGGTGTGTTTCGGGTTGAATACACCGACGCTGTCCACCAGGTGGACCTTGCCGGTGGACTTGACCAGGATCTTGTCGCCCTTCTTCACGCGGCCGTGGCGCACGCGAACCAGGGACACCACGCCCAGGTAGTTGTCGAACCAGGAGTCGATGATCAACGCTTGCAGCGGATCCTCGATGTTGCCGGTCGGCGCGGGAATGGTGTTCACCAGGCGCTCGAGCACTTCATCCACGCCCAGGCCGGTCTTGGCGCTGCAGGTGACCGCGTCGGTGGCGTCAATGCCGATGATCTTCTCGATTTCCTCCTTGACCCGCTCCGGCTCGGCCTGGGGCAGATCGATCTTGTTCAGCACCGGCATGACTTCCAGGCCTTGCTCGATAGCCGTATAGCAGTTGGCAACCGATTGCGCCTCGACACCCTGGCCGGCATCGACCACCAGCAACGCCCCCTCACAGGCCGCCAGCGAACGGCTGACTTCGTAGGTGAAGTCGACGTGGCCCGGGGTGTCAATGAAGTTCAGTTGATAGGTGACGCCGTCTTTGGCCTTGTAATAGAGAGTGACGCTGTGGGCCTTGATGGTAATCCCGCGTTCACGCTCGAGATCCATGGAATCCAGGACCTGGGCTTCCATCTCACGCTCGGTCAGGCCGCCGCACATCTGGATGAAGCGATCAGCCAGCGTCGACTTGCCATGGTCAATGTGGGCGATGATGGAGAAATTGCGGATATGACTCAAATCACTCACGGATCAACACTCAAAAAGGCTGCAGGCAGGGCCCGCCGAAAAATAGCCGGGAATTGTACCTGATACAGCGCGCAAGCGTCACGTTCGCCTGTCGATGAGGTTTTTTGCCGGGGAGGTATTCGTGGCGAGGGGATGTATCCCCTCGCCACAGAGCTCCTGGGATTACCCAGCCCGGCGCAACAGCCAGAGTCCGGCCAACGCACAGACACCCGCCGGCACCAGCACCGCGAACAGTGGCGAGAAACCGAACACCAGGCTCGATGGCCCCAGCAGATCCTGGGCAATGCGGAAGGTGAAGCCCACCAGCACGCCGGTAAACACCCGCTGCCCGAGGGTGACCGAACGCAGCGGACCAAAGATGAAGGAGATGGCCATCAGCACCAGGGCAGCGGTGACCAGCGGTTGCAATACCTTGACCCAGAAAGCCAGCCAATAGCGGCCGTTGTTCAGGCCCTGGTCGGCCAGGTAGTGGATATACCCCCACAGGCCGGTAATCGACAGGGACTCCGGCGCCATGACGACTGTGCTCAGCAGCTGCGGGCTGATGGCGACGTCCCAACGCTCCTGCGTGCTCGCGACCACTTCGGTGTTCTTTTCATGGAACAAGGTGGTGGTGACATCGCTCAACTGCCAGTGATCCTCGGCAAACTGGGCGCGCTTGGCGAAGCTCGACGACAGCATGTGGCGTTGTGCGTCAAAGCGATACCGGGTCACGCCATAGAGGATACCGTTGGGCTGGACCGAGTTGATGTGGATGAATTCATCGCCCTGGCGGTGCCACAGGCCATGCTTGGCGCTTTGTGCATCGCCACCACCCTGGGCCAGGGAACGGTTGGCCTGGGCGGTGTTCTCGGTGGCCGGCGCGATGTATTCGCCAATCAGGACGCCGACCAGCATCAGCACCAGCATCGGCTTCATCACCGCCCACACGATCCGACCGACGGAAACCCCGGCGGCCCGCATGATGGTCAGTTCGCTGTTGCTGGCCAGACTGCCCAGGCCGATCAGGCAGCCGATCAGAGCTGCCATCGGCAGCATGTCGTACAGGCGCCTTGGCGCGGTCAGCAGCACATAGCTCGCCACGTCTGCCAGGGTGTAGGTATCGCTGACGTCGCTCATCTCATCGATGAAGGCAAACAGGGTCGCCAGGCCAAGGATGATCCCCAGCACCGCGAGGATCGCCATGAAGACGCTGCTGCCAATATAACGATCGAGTTTAACCACGGGCCACCTCCAGCGCGCTGCGACGGCTCGCCAGCTTCAGGCGCAGCGGCTCCCAGTAGAGCAGCCCCAGGCCGATGGCCAGGAAAATCGAATGCACCCACCACAGGCCCAAAGCCGGCGGGATCTTGCCTTTTTCCAAGGCGCCGCGGGCGGTAATGAGGATGGTCAGGTAAGCCATGTACAGGAGAATCGCCGGGAGCAGCTTGAGAAAACGACCCTGGCGCGGGTTGACCCGGGCCAGCGGGACCGCCATCAGGGTCACGATAAACACCAGCAATGGCAGCGACAGGCGCCATTGCAGCTCGGTACGCGCACGGATGTCATCGTTGCCCAGCAGGGTTGCGGTAGGCATCGCGTCGCGGTCGGTGACTTCCTCGCTGGCTTCGGGCTTGGGCAGCAGCACACCGTAGGTGTCGTACTTGATGGCCCGGTAGTCGGCCTGCCCCGGCTTGCCGTCATAGCGGTAGCCGTTTTCGAGGATCAGGTAGCGGTTGCCGTCGGGATTGATTTCCTGGCGCCCCTTCTCGGCCACCAGCACGGAAATGCCGCGATCCTTCTGGCTGTTGGATGACAGGTTCTTCTGTGTGATGAAGACGCCGCCAAGATTGATCCGGTCATCCGAAAGCTGTTCGGTGTAGGTGACGCGGGTACCATCGCGCAGCGCCTGGAAGCGCCCCGGCACCAGGGTGTCGAATTCGGTCAAGGCGTCCTGCTGGTTGATCAGCAACTGGAACTGATTGGCCCCTTGGGGCGCCAGGCTCATGCTCAGCCAGGCCACCACCAGCGCCACCAGCGTCGCCGGGAACAGGGTAATGCGAAACAGCCGCTGCTGGCTCATGCCGGTGGCGGACAGGACGGTCATCTCGCTGTCCAGGTACAGGCGACCATAGGCCAACAGAATGCCGAGGAACAGCCCCAGCGGCAGGATCAGTTGCAGGAAGCCTGGCAGGCGGAAACCCATGATCAGGAACAGGGAGCCTGGATCCAGCGCGCCGGAAGCGGCCTGGGCGAGGTACTTGATGAAACGCCCGCTCATGATGATGACCAGCAGCACGGCGCTGACCGCGCTCAGGGTCAGCAGGACTTCGCGGGATAGATATCGAAAGACGATCAAACCAGACACTCCAGGATTGTCAGGCTAGGGGCCAAACAAGCAATCGAGCCACTCGCCATCACGAGCCGCCGAAAAAAGAGCCGCATTATCCTGTGATTGGAGGCGCCTGTCACTTCGCACGCTTTAAACCGGCGGCTGAAGCCGCAAAGATAGCTGTCTCAAGGGTTGTCAGCTTCGGCCCCCCGGGTTCAAACTGCGGCCTTTGTCTGCGGCGCGATACCGTGACGTTGCTTCACTCGCTACAGTCGGCGCCCGACATCTTGACCATTCACTCAGGGATCCGGACATGGAACTGGTTGTAAAAAGCGTTAGCCCAGAAACGTTGAAAACCGCCACCCTGGTGGTTGCCGTCGGCGAAGCCCGCAAGCTCGGCGTCGTCGCCTCCCAGCTCGACGCCCTGTGCGGCGGCGCCATCAGCGCCGTGCTCAAGCGCGGCGACCTCGCCGGCAAGGTCGGCCAGAGCCTGCTGCTGCACAACCTGCCCAACCTCAAGGCCGAGCGTGTGCTGCTGGTCGGGGTGGGCAAAGACGCCGAACTGGGCGACCGTCCGTTTCGCAAGATCATCGCCAGCGTCCTGGGCACCCTCAAGGGCCTGGGTGGCAGCGATGCCGCATTGGCGCTGGATGAGCTGGTAGTCAAGGGCCGCGACAGCTACGGCAAGACCCGCCTGCTGGCCGAAACCCTGGTGGACGGCGAATATCAGTTCGACCGGTTCAAGAGCCAGAAGGCCGAACCCCGCGCCCTGAAAAAAATCACCTTGCTGACCATCAAGGCCGCCCAGGCCGAAGTCCAGCGCGCCGTGACCCACGCCACCGCCATCGCCAACGGCATGGCTTTTACCCGCGACCTGGGCAACCTGCCGCCGAACATCTGCCACCCGACGTTCCTCGGCGAGCAGGCCAAGGCCCTGGGCAAGCAATTCAAGGGCCTGAAGGTCGAGGTTTTCGACGAGAAGAAAATCAAGGACCTGGGCATGGGCTCCTTCTACTCCGTCGGCCAGGGCAGCGCCCAGCCGCCACGCCTGATCGTCATGCAATACAACGGCGGCAGGAAGTCCGAGAAGCCCTACGCGCTGGTCGGCAAGGGCATTACCTTCGACACCGGCGGCATCAGCCTCAAGCCCGGTGCCGGCATGGATGAGATGAAATACGACATGGGCGGCGCCGCCAGCGTGTTCGGCACCCTGCGTGCCGTGCTCGAGCTGCAACTGCCGATCAACCTGGTGTGCATCCTGGCCTGCGCCGAGAACATGCCTAGCGGCACGGCCTCGCGCCCGGGCGACATCGTCACGACGATGAGCGGCCAGACCGTGGAAATCCTCAACACCGACGCCGAAGGCCGCCTGGTGCTGTGCGACGCCCTCACCTACTCCGAACGCTTCAAGCCGCAAGCGGTAATCGACATCGCGACCCTGACCGGTGCTTGCGTCGTCGCCCTCGGCGCCCACACCTCGGGCCTGCTGGGCAACAACGACGAACTGATCGGTCAACTGCTCAGCGCCGGCCAGCAAGCCGACGACCGCGCCTGGCAGTTGCCGCTGTTCGACGAATACCAGGAACAACTGGACAGCCCGTTCGCCGATATCGCCAACATCGGCGGCCCGAAAGCCGGGACCATCACGGCAGCGTGCTTCCTGTCGCGCTTCACCAAGAATCTGAACTGGGCGCACCTGGACATCGCCGGTACGGCATGGACCAGTGGCGGCAAGGAAAAGGGGGCCACCGGTCGTCCGGTTCCACTCCTGACCCAATACCTGCTGGACCGCGCCAAGGCCTGACACCCATGATTGCCGATGGCGCCGTCTACGGACGGCGTCACCGGCAGCTCAGGAACCGCAATGACCAAAGTCGATTTCTATATCCTGCCCAGCGCCGATCCCTCGGCCCGGCTGGATTTCGCCTGCAAGCTCACCGAAAAAGCCTGGCGCATGGGCCATCGCATCTACCTGCATTGCAGCGATGCCGCCCAGCGCGAAGCGCTCGACGCACGCCTGTGGGCCTTCAAGGGCGAAAGCTTCGTGCCCCACGGCCCGGCCGAAAGCGAACCCGAAGGGTGGATCGTGCTAGGGCTGGGGGATGACTGCGGCCAACACCAGGACCTGCTGGTCAACCTCGATCTGAAAGTACCGGCCTTTGCCCCACGCTTTGCCCGTGTGGCGGAAGTGGTGGTGGAGGATCCGGCCATCCGACAAGCCGCGCGGGAGAGTTTCCGTTTCTACCGCGAACAGGGCTATCCTCTGCAAGACCACCGTTTACAGCGACTCTGAGCCTACGATGGATACTCCAAAATCACCGCCAAAGCCTCCGCATCTGCTGGATGACCTCGAATCGATCCGTCAGTTGCTCGGCGACGACACCCTGCAGCCGCCGCTGCTGACCGACACGGTCGCGCATGAGTCCGTGCATGAAGAACAGATTCCCCTGCTGTTCGAACCGATTTCCGGCCAGCCCGAGCCCAAGCCGGCACCCAAGGCCGATCCCAAGGGCCCCGATGCCCTGCTGCACCTGGACAGCGAATTGCGCGCCGCCGCGCAGTTGATCATGCAGGACGTGATCGACGACTTCGCCCCGCACATCGAGACCGAAATCAAGCGTCGGCTGGATGCCAGGATGGAGCGGCTGCTCGCCGCAGCTACGAGCGGCAAGCTTTAAGCGGCAAGCTTTAAGCTGCAAGCAAAAGCCAGTCTCTCCTCTTGCAGCTTGCAGCTTGCAGCTTGCAGCTTGCAGCTTATAGCTTGCCGCCGGCCCGGCGGCTATACTTCCCGGCTTTTCCTGAATAAATGCCAATAGGGTCCCGCCGCGCATGGATAAGACCTACCAGCCGCACGCCATTGAAACTTCCTGGTACAACACCTGGGAGTCCGAGAATTATTTCGCTCCGCAAGGCGCGGGCGATTCCTACACCATCATGATCCCGCCGCCGAACGTCACCGGCAGCCTGCACATGGGCCACGGCTTCAATAACGCGATCATGGACGCCCTGATCCGTTTTCGTCGCATGCAGGGGCGCAACACCCTGTGGCAGCCGGGCACCGACCATGCCGGTATCGCCACGCAAATGCTGGTGGAGCGCCGCCTCGAAGCCCAGGGCCAGAATCGCCACGACCTGGGTCGCGAGAAATTTCTCGAGAAAGTCTGGGAATGGAAAGACGAGTCCGGTGGCAACATTAGCCGTCAGATCCGTCGCCTCGGCTCCTCCGTGGACTGGAGCCGCGAGCGCTTCACCATGGACGACGGCCTCTCGGAAGCGGTGAAGGAAGCTTTCGTGCGCCTGCACGAGGACGGGCTGATCTATCGCGGCAAGCGCCTGGTCAACTGGGACACCAAGCTGCACACCGCCATCTCCGACCTCGAAGTGGAAAACCACGACGAGAAAGGTTTCCTGTGGAACCTGAAATACCCATTGGCCGATGGCGCCAAGACCGCCGAAGGCAAGGATTACCTGATCGTCGCCACCACCCGTCCGGAAACCATGCTGGGCGACTCGGCCGTGGCGGTAAACCCGAACGACGAGCGCTACAAGGCCCTGATCGGCAAGTTCGTGGAACTGCCGCTGGTCGGCCGCCGCATCCCGATCATCGGTGACGATTACTGCGACCCTGAATTCGGCACCGGCTGCGTGAAAATCACCCCGGCCCACGATTTCAACGACTACGAAGTCGGCAAGCGCCACAACCTGCCGCTGCTGAACATCTTCGACAAGAACGCCAACGTCTTGCCGGCCGCCCAGGTGTTCAACCTCGACGGCACCCTGAACGAAAGCATCGACGGCAAGATCCCGGCCGAATACGCCGGGCTCGACCGCTTCGAAGCGCGCAAGCAGATCGTCGCGGCGTTCGACGCGGCCGGGCTGCTGGTCAGCGTCGACGATCACGGCCTGAAAGTCCCGAAAGGCGACCGCTCCGGTACCATCATCGAGCCGTGGCTGACCGACCAGTGGTACGTGTCCACCAAGCCGTTGGCCGAGCCGGCGATTGCTGCCGTGGAAGACGGTCGCATCCAGTTCGTGCCCAAGCAATACGAAAACATGTACTTCTCGTGGATGCGCGATATCCAGGATTGGTGCATCAGCCGCCAGCTATGGTGGGGCCATCGCATTCCTGCCTGGTACGACGAGTCGGGCAAGGTCTACGTCGGTCGCGATGAAGCCGAAGTCCGCGCCAAGCACAACCTCGGCCCGGGCGTTGCACTGCAGCAGGATAACGACGTCCTCGACACCTGGTTCAGCTCTGGCCTGTGGACGTTCTCGACCCTGGGTTGGCCGCAGCAGACCGAATTCCTGAAGAAATTCCACTCCACCGATGTACTGGTTACCGGCTTCGACATCATTTTCTTCTGGGTCGCCCGGATGATCATGCTGACCATGCACCTGGTGAAGAACGAGGACGGCACGCCGCAGGTCCCGTTCAAGACCGTCTACGTCCATGGCCTGGTACGCGATGGCCAGGGCCAGAAGATGTCCAAGTCCAAGGGCAACGTCCTCGACCCGCTGGACATCATCGACGGCATCGACCTGGAAACCCTGGTGCAGAAACGCACCTCCGGGCTGATGCAGCCGAAACTGGCGAAGAAGATCGAGAAGGCCACCCGCGAAGAATTCGCCGATGGCATCGCCAGCTACGGCACCGACGCCCTGCGCTTCACCTTCTGCTCCCTGGCGTCCACCGGTCGTGACATCAAGTTCGACATGGGCCGCGTCGAAGGCTACCGCAACTTCTGCAACAAGATCTGGAACGCCGCGCGCTATGTGCTGGACAAAGGCGAAGACTGCGGCCAGAACGGCGAAGCCTATGAGCTGACCCTGGCTGACCGCTGGATCATTTCGCAACTGCAACGCACCGAAGCCGAAGTGACCCGCCAACTGGACCAGTTCCGTTTCGACCTGGCCGCACAAGCCTTGTACGAGTTCATCTGGAACCAGTATTGCGACTGGTATCTGGAACTGTCCAAACCCGTGCTGTGGGACGAAAATGCACCAGCCGAACGCCAGCGCGGCACCCGTCGCACCTTGGTGCGCGTGCTGGAAGTGGCGTTGCGCCTGGCGCATCCGTTCATGCCGTTCATCACCGAGGAAATCTGGCAGCGCATCGCGCCACTGGCAGGCGCCCAAGGCAAGACGATCATGCTGCAACCGTGGCCGGTGGCCAACGAAAGCCGCATCGATCCGGCGGCCGAAGACGACATCGAGTGGCTCAAGACCTTCATGCTCGGCCTGCGCAACATCCGCGCCGAGATGAACATCGGCCCGGGCAAGCCGCTGACCCTGTTCCTGAAGAACGCCAGCGCCGAAGACCTGCGCCGCCTCAACGAAAACGAAGCGCTGCTCAAGAAGCTGGCCAAGCTTGAATCGGTGACGGTCCTGGCTGCCGGCGAAGAAGCGCCGTTGTCGGCCACCGCCCTGGTGGGCGAGATGGAAGTACTGGTGCCGATGGCCGGCCTGATCGACAAGGCCGCCGAACTGGCGCGCCTGGACAAGGAAATCCTGCGCTTGAAAGGAGAAGTCCAGCGGGTTGGTGGCAAGCTGTCCAACGCCGGCTTCGTCGACAAGGCCCCGGCCGACGTCATCGAGAAGGAACGGGCCAAACTGGCCGAGGCGGAACAGGCCTTGGGCAAGCTGGCCGAGCAACATGCGCGGATTGCCAGTTTGTAACGGCAAGCTGCAATGAACGAAGGAGGCCCTGGTGGCCTCCTTCTTTGTCTTGCCACTTTCTCCTGAGCACTGGAAATCTCCTGTGGGAGCGGGCTTGCTCGCGAAGACGGTGGGTCAGCTAACCAACGAGCTGACTGATCCACCGCCTTCGCGAGCAAGCCCGCTCCCACATTTGTCCAGCGCAAGCCTCAAAAGCAGGCAGGATGTGGGACAATGCCCGCCACTTTTTGAGCCAGCCCCGAATCGACCCGCCCATGACCGCGCCCCGCCCCCCCAGACCCGCACGCCCGAAGCCCAAGCCTGCCACCGAAACCAAGGCCGCCGTGCCCCGTGAAAAAGCCAGCCTGCACCCGCGCAATCGCCATCAGGGCCATTACGACTTCCCGGCCTTGATCAAGGGCACGCCGGAACTGGCCAGGTTCGTGATCATCAACCCCTACGGCAAGGAAAGCATCGACTTTGCCAGCCCCGAGGCCGTGCGGGTATTCAACCGGGCGCTGCTCAAGTCTTTTTATGGCATTGCCCACTGGGACATTCCGGCCGACTACCTGTGTCCTCCGGTACCGGGTCGTGCGGACTATGTGCACTTCCTCGCCGACCTGCTCGCCAACCATAACGAAGGGGAAATCCCTCGGGGCGCGGCGGTGAAGGTGCTGGATGTCGGCACCGGCGCCAACTGCGTGTATCCGCTGATCGGCTACAGCGACTACCGCTGGCACTTCCTGGGTTCGGAGATCGACCCGACGGCGATCGCCTCGGCCAAGACCATCGTCCAGGCCAATGGGTTGGCCAAGGCGATCCAACTGCGCCAGCAAACCAATCGCAAGAAGATCCTGCTGGGCCTGCTCGAAGAAGCCGAACGATTCGACCTGACGATGTGCAATCCGCCATTCCACGCGTCCCTGGAGGAGGCGACCCGCGGCAGCCAGCGTAAGTGGCGCGCCCTCGGCAAGGCCGATCCGAAACGCAAGTTGCCGGTCCTGAATTTCGGCGGTCAGGCCGCCGAGTTGTGGTGCGAGGGCGGAGAAGTCCGTTTCGTGACCCAACTGATCGGTGAAAGCGCGCAGTTGGCTCGGCAGGTCCTGTGGTTCAGCACCCTGGTGTCGAAGGTGTCGAACCTGCCAGCGATTCAGGCCGCCCTGAAGAAGGCCGGCGCGGTGCACAGCGAAGTGGTGGAGATGTCCCAGGGACAAAAGCAGAGCCGTTTCGTGGCCTGGACCTTCCATACCGAAGCCCAGCAGCAGGCCTGGCGTCAGGCGCGATGGGTTCGCAAGGACTGAACGGGCCGCATTACGCCGACCACTTTATTCAGGACAACAAAAAACCGTGCCCGGACTGCTCCGCTGCACGGTTTCTTTAAAGCGTCTTACTTGGCGTTGATCGAATCGACCAGGACTTTGGCCGGAACCAGCTTGACGACTTTCTTTGCAGCGATTTCGATTGCAGCGCCAGTCGAAGGGTTGCGGCCGGTACGGGCAGGACGCTCGGTGACTTTCAGCTTGCCAACGCCTGGCAGAGTGAGTTCGCCGCCGTTTTCCAGCTGATCGGCAACGATTTGGCCCAGTTGGTCCAACAGTGCACGCACGGTGGTTTTCGACGCGTCTGCAGCGTCAGCCAAATCAGTGATCAGTTGGTCTTTAGTAAGAGCCATGTAGTGTTCCTTCCCTATCAAATTCATATGGATTGCAGAGTGCAGTGTCAGCCATCGAGCCCGATCTCCTCGGATCGGACACCCTCGGTCATCACCACGACGGGTCGGGGTAATAGATGCCGAAATCCGGGTTTGGTTCGACCTGACAAATGCTGAATGCATGCTTAACGCAGTGCCTTCGCGTAAGACCGGGCAAAACTAGCACAACGCCTGGGAAATATCCGCCCTTAGCTACCCATTTGGTCAGCTTTATTGCGCTAAATCGGTAAAAAAATGCATATGGACTGTCGGACGGCTCCGAAATCCCCTTCGCAGCGCTCCAAAACCAGTGATTGCGGTACACTGGGCGCTTTTCGGGGGAGCGTGCCCTCCTCCCTTTCATCAGCCGAGAAGCCCATGCCGATCCGTCATTGCATCGTCCACCTGATCGACAAAAAACCCGACGGCACCCCTGCTGTGCTCCATGCCCGGGACTCCGAACTGGCAGAGTCCACGGCCATCGAAAACATGCTTGCCGACCTCAACGAAAGCTACAACGCCAAACAAGGCAAGGCCTGGGGTTTTTTCCACGCCGAGTCCGGTGCACATCCGTTCAGCGGCTGGCTGAAGGAATACCTGGACGGCGGCAAGGATTTCACTGCGTTCAGTCGCGTGGCCGTGGAACACCTGCAGAAGCTGATGGAAGAGTCCAACCTGTCGGTGGGTGGCCACGTCCTGTTCGCCCACTATCAACAGGGCATGACCGACTACCTGGCCATCGCCCTGCTACACCACAGTGAAGGCGTGGCGGTCACCGATGAACTGGACGTCACCCCGTCCCGTCACCTGGACCTGGGCCAGTTGCACCTGGCGGCGCGGATCAACGTGTCGGAGTGGCAGAACAATAAACAGTCCAAGCAGTACATTTCCTTCATCAAGGGCAAGAACGGCAAGAAGGTCTCGGAATACTTCCGCGACTTCATCGGCTGCCAGGAGGGTGTCGACGGCCCCGGCGAAACCCGCACGCTGCTCAAGGCCTTCAGCGACTTCGTCGAAAGCGAAGACCTGCCGGAAGACGACGCCCGGGAAAAGACCAAGACCCTGGTGGATTACGCCAGCAGCCAGGCCAAGCTCGGCGAACCCATGGGCCTGGAGGAATTGTCCGAGTTGATCGACGAAGACCGCCCGAAAGCCTTCTACGATCACATCCGCAACAAGGACTATGGCCTGTCACCGGAAATTCCGGCGGATAAACGCACCCTCAACCAGTTCCGCCGCTTCACCGGCCGGGCCGAGGGGTTATCCATCAGCTTCGAGGCGCACCTGCTGGGCTCGAAGATCGAGTATGACGAAGAGGCCGGTACGTTGATCATCAAGGGGTTGCCGACGTCGTTGACGGACCAGTTGAAACGAAGAAATTGACGAACCGGGCGACCTGATGCCAGTCAGCCAAGCCAAAAAGCGGTGAGGGTAAACTTTGCTCCCACCGTTGTTTGACCACCGGTCAGGACTGTCAACCTCTACAGTAGCGACCTCCATAGAAAATCCATTTCATTCAATAGCACCTCGGTGGAAGCACCCGCCGAGGCCGTCTTCTGCCAGACAGAACTCAGATGGAGCCTATGGAAATGAACCCCATTCACCGGTTTATCAGAATCACCGGCCCAGGCCTGGTAGTTTTACTCATTGGGACTTACACCGGTTTCGCTTCTGCCGCGACCTACACGTGTGAGTACTACTCCTCGCCGAACAACGTTCGCATGAAAACCATCACCGTCAATGCAACCAGCACCAGCGACGCGTTGGCACAAGCCAAAGCCAGCTTTCAGAGAGAAAGTTTTTATAACGCCCAGCAAAACTTGATTCTTTGCAATCCTTAACGGACCCGCGTCCCGTTAAACCTGAATCGCCGCCTGAGTAACATGAGGCGGCGACACATTCGAATAAGCGCAGGGTTATGCAACCGACAGCTTGAAACCAAACCGCGGAAAGTGCACATGCACCACCCCGCCGCGCTCGTCTTCTCGGCGCAGGATCAGCTCTTCGCGCCCGGCAAACAGCAACTCCCCCGCCACCGGATCGACACCATAGTCAGTCGCGGCTATGGTCACCTGCTGCCCCTCCTGTGCAAATCCGCTCGACTCATCGAATGACTCATCCGGCAACGCGGCCGGCGTAGCGTTGTTAGCCACGTCCAACGCCTCTTCGGAGCTCATCGCGCTCGACGCACCATGGCCGAAAGCCAAGACCCGCGCCAGCCAGGCCGAGACGGCCGGATACGCGTCCACCAGCGCCGACGTCACCGGTGTGCCCTTGAGAAACCACAATGGGTGAGCCATGGCGAAGTCGGCAATCGACGGCTCTCCCAGCAGGAAATCACCCTCTTCGCGCTGCAACTGCTGCTCGAGCCGCGCCATGATCGTCGGCCACTGATGCTTGGCCTGCTCGGCAGACAGGCGCGAGGCCGATCCACCGCTGAATAGGCCAGCGCGGTCAGCGATGAACGCCTTGATTGCCTCAGGCGACAACTTGGCGAAACGCACGGCCATCGACTCGGGCTGGAACACCAGGCTCACTGCATGCTGGAACACTACCGAATCGGCCCAGGCCGCAAAGGCTGCCGCGATCATTTCCCGGCCCTCGGGAAACAAAGCCGGTGAAGCTTTTTCCTGTTCCAGTCGCCGGGCGATCAGGGCCGTGTCGCAATAGATGTCCGCGCCGATCTGCAACACCGGCGTCTTGCGATAGCCACCCGTCAACGCCGTCAGGTCGGGCTTGGGCATCATCGGCGGGATGTTGACCGAGCGCCAGGACAAGCCTTTGAAGCCCAGCAGCAGACGGGCTTTTTCGGCGAAGGGAGACGTCGGGTAATGATGAAGAATCAGCTCTGACATGAGGTTTGCCAATGCAGGAAGGAAGTTCGCAAGCTTAGCGCGCCACGGCCAGACAGCCTACCCACCTGATGAGGGCTCATCAGTGGGATGGATGATGCGGCGCGGCACTCGCTACCAGGCATTCCTTGGCACTTTTGCGCAGCTTTTTGATCAACCGCTCCTGACGCAGGGCTTCGCCCTTGTCACGGCAGGCTTCGGTATAGACCAATGCCACCGCCGGGCTGGAGAGAAAGAAACGTGCGCCCTTGCCGCTCTGGTGCTTGGCGAAACGGCGCACCGGATCGTCGCTGATGCCACAGTACAACGCGCCGTTGGCGGCCCGCACCAGGTAGACGAACCAGGGCTTGCCCGGTTCGGTCGCGGCCTCCACAGGCAGCTCGGGAGTGTTGTTGGCAGTCGTCACGAAATGTTCAACAGACGCGTAGGAAGTAGGCCGCGATCTTATCAGCGACTGGCCTGGAACGCCCGAAGCCCTTTGAGCGCCTGGGCCCTCACCGCATTGCGCACCAGCGGCGTCCAACCCAGCAGCAAACCCTTGGCACCCAAGGCCTGACGGGACCAGCGCCACAGATCGAAACTGTCGTGATGTTCACAGATCTTGCCATCACGAAACACGAAGCGAGCCTGAATGTCGTTGACCACGACATTGCCGGTCTGGCTGAACAGGTAAGTCGCCACCCAATGCGCCCCACCGGAACGCTCATCGCTGCGCACGTTATCGAAGGTCAGGGAAAAGTCCTTGGCGCGGGTGGTGAGCATGCGCCACATATCACCGGCATCACGCCCACGAAGCTCGCCGAATGCCGGGTCGCTGAAGACCACGTCGTCGGTGTAACAGGCGCTCATGGCTTCGGCATCCAGGCGTTGGAAGGCCTGGTAAAACCGGTTGATCAGGGCGGTGTGGGCATCACTCATGGACGAACTCCGAAAGCGTTTCAGTAGACTCGCCACAATAATCTGCCACTGGCGAGAACACTATCGTCATTCGCCATGAAAATAACATCAGCGAAGGTCGGTGATTTTCTCGCTGCTGACGCCGACGTACAACGCCCGCCCTGCGCCGATACCAGCGATGATCGCGCCCAGGCCGATCAAGCCGAAGATCCAGCCCAGGGCTTGCCATCCGCCGGTCCAGTCATGCACCACCCCCACTGCGAAAGGCCCGAGGGACGCCAGGGTATAACCGAAGCCCTGCGCCATGCTGGAGAGGTTCGCGGCCACATGGGCGTCTCGCGAACGCAGCACGATCAGCGTCAACGCCAGGCTGAACGTTGCGCCCTGCCCCAGTCCCAGCAGGATCGCCCAACCCCACAAACCTTCGAGGGGTGCGTAGAGGCAACCGAACAGCCCACCGAGGGTCATGACCATGACGATCACGATGGCCGGGCGCTGGTCCTGGCCACGGGTCGCCAGCCAGGGCGCCGCCAGGGAACTGATCAACTGCACGATAACCGAGCCCGACAGCACCAGGCCGGCCTGGGTCGGCGTCAGGCCACGGCCGATGAGGATCGATGGCAGCCAGCCGAACACGATGTAGGCCAGGGACGATTGCAGCCCCATGTACAGCGTCACTTGCCAGGCCAATGGATCGCGCAACAAACCGCGAACCCGATACGCCGCCTGGTGGGCACCTTGTTTCTGAGCGGTCTGCGGCAGCCAGAACACACTGGCCAACAATGCCGGAACCGCCCAGAAGCCAAGCCCCAGGGCCCAACTATGGTCCAGTTGTTCGCTCAACGGCACCGTTGCCCCGGCGGCCATCGCCGCGCCCAGGCACAGCGCCATGGTGTAGACCCCGGTCATGGTCCCGGCCTGCCGGGCGAAGTCACGCTTGACGATGCCCGGCAACAGCACGCCGATCACACCGATACTCGCACCGGCCAGGACGCTGCCGGCGAACAGGCCGACCTGGCCGAACGAACTGCGCAGCACAATCCCACCGGCAAGCGTCAACAAGATCCCCAGCACCACGCGCTCGGCGCCGAAACGCCGAGCCAGCACGGGCGCCAGTGGCGCGAACAGGCCAAGGCACAGCACCGGCAGCGTAGTCAGCAAACCCGCCTGGGCGGCGGACAAGCCGAGGCTTTTCGAAACCTCGCTGAGCAAAGGCGCCATGCTCGACAACGCCGGGCGCAGGTTCAACGCGACCAGGACCAACCCGAGCAACAGCAACCAGGGCCGACGCAGCAGCGGATGGGCTTGCTGAGCCTGTTCATCGTCGACTTCAGCGTCGATCAGCAATTCTTCGAGTTCGGCGGCACGCTTGGGCGCCGTCGACGAGGTGTGGTCAAGCAAATCGCGGGACATGGAGAACTCTGGGGCTTGGGGACAACGGAGCGGCGATCACCAGGAGGGAGCCACCGTTGCGGGCGTTGGACCGATCCAGCACCTGGCCGGCCAGCACTGAAAAAACGAAGAAATATCAGACATGAGATTCGTTTTTTCATCCGATCAAGGGATCAATTTTCTGACATGTTAGTCAGGTTCCTCCGAGGGAACAAGGGCCTAGGGTTGGAGGGCAGGGAAAGAAACGTGATCTTCGATTAGAAAGAAGCAGTCAAGCTGCTGTCCGGTGGTGGGCACAATGCCTTTTCCCGCTATGAGCGAGGGGAAGCTTCCCCGCCTCAGCCGCTGCTCATGCTGATGCGCCTGCTGGATCGTCAGCCGCATCTGCTGGCCGAAATCCAGGTCCTGAACGAAGGCGCCGATCTGCGACAACTGCTGCTCGAACGTCACCCGGAACGCGAGACCATGCTGACGTCTTGAGGCGAGAACGCAGCAAAAAAATAAACCCGGACAAGTCCGGGTTTATTTTCACTACCTGGCGATCAATGCAGGATCTGGCTCAGGAACAGCTTGGTGCGGTCGTTCTGCGGGTTGTCGAAGAAGTCGTTCGGCGCCGCCTGCTCGACGATTTCGCCCTTGTCCATGAAGATCACGCGATTGGCCACGGTGCGGGCGAAGCCCATTTCGTGGGTTACGCACAACATGGTCATGCCGTCTTCGGCCAGGCCGATCATGGTGTCGAGTACTTCCTTCACCATTTCCGGGTCAAGAGCCGAGGTCGGCTCGTCAAACAGCATGATCTTCGGCTTCATGCACAGGGCACGGGCGATGGCCACACGCTGCTGCTGACCGCCGGAGAGCTGGCCCGGGTACTTGTGCGCCTGCTCTGGAATGCGTACGCGCTCCAGATAATGCATAGCGATTTCCTCGGCCTTGCGTTTGGGCATCTTGCGCACCCACATCGGCGCCAGGGTGCAGTTCTGCAGGATGGTCAGGTGCGGGAACAGATTGAAGTGCTGGAACACCATGCCGACTTCACGGCGGATCGCTTCGATCTGCTTGAGGTCGTTAGTCAGTTCCACGCCATCGACCACGATGCGGCCTTGCTGGTGCTCTTCCAAACGGTTGAGGCAACGGATGGTGGTGGACTTGCCGGAGCCCGACGGGCCGCACAGCACGATACGTTCGCCCTGCTTGACGTTCAGGTTAATGTCCTTCAACACGTGGAACTGGCCGTACCACTTGTTGACGCCCTGCATCTGAATAATGCCTTCAGGGCTCACAGGCTTTTTGATTGCTTCACTCATGAGTCAACTCCTAACGCTTGTGGCCTGTGTCGAGCTTGCGTTCCAGATGCATGGAATAGCGCGACATACCAAAACAGAAAATCCAGAACACCAGGGCGGCAAACACATAGCCTTCGGTGGCCATGCCCAGCCATTTCGGGTCGGCGGCAGCTTGTTTCACGCTGTTGAGCAGGTCGAACAGGCCGATGATGATCACCAGGCTCGTGTCCTTGAACAACGCAATGAAGGTGTTGACGATGCCAGGGATCACCAGCTTCAGGGCTTGCGGCAGAATCACCAGGCCCATGCTGCGCCAGTAGCCAAGGCCCATCGCCGCAGCCGCTTCGTATTGCCCCTTTGGAATGGCTTGCAGACCGCCGCGCACCACTTCGGCCACGTAGGCCGACTGGAACAGGATCACCCCGATCAGCGCCCGCAGCAGCTTGTCGAAGTTCATGCCTTCAGGCAGGAACAGCGGCAGCATCACCGACGACATGAACAGCACGGTGATCAACGGCACGCCACGCCAGAACTCGATGAACGTCACGCAAACCACGCGGATCGCCGGCAGGTTCGAACGCCGCCCCAGGGCCAGTACGATGCCCAGCGGCAATGCGCCGGCGATACCGACAGTGGCGATTACCAGGGTCAGCATCAGGCCGCCCCACTGGCTGGTCGCCACGGTGTCCAGGCCGAACACGCCACCGTGCAACAGGCACCAGGCGATGATCGGGTACAGCACCAGAAAGCTCAGGCCGTAGATCGCCTTGCGCGGGAAGCGCGAGATGAACAACGGCGCCACGCCGATCACCGCCAGCCACACGGTCAGATCCACGCGCCAGCGCAGGTCCGCCGGGTAGTAGCCGTACATGAACTGACCGAAACGCTGCTGGATGAACACCCAGCAGGCGCCTTCCTTGGTGCAGTCGGCGCGGGTAGTACCTACCCAGTTCGCATCCAGGATGGCCCAGTGCAGCAGCGGTGGGATAATCAGGTAAATCAGGTAGAACGCAAACAGAGTCAGCAGCGTGTTGATCCAGCTTGAGAACATGTTGGCGCGCACCCACGCCACCACACCGATGCTATTGCTCGGTGGAGGCATATCGGGTTTGAAAGTATGGGATGTCATGCGCGTTTCCTCACCGCTCGATCAGCGCAATGCGCTTGTTGTACCAGTTCATCAGCAGGGAAATGCTGATACTGATCGCCAGGTACACACTCATGGTGATCGCGATCACCTCGATGGCCTGACCGGTCTGGTTCAACACCGTGCCGGCGAACAGCGACACCATTTCCGGGTAGCCGATACCGGCCGCCAGAGAAGAGTTTTTCGCCAGGTTCAGGTATTGGCTGGTCAACGGCGGAATGATCACGCGCAGGGCCTGCGGGATGATCACCTTGCGCAGGGTCGGACCGTTGCGCAGCCCCAGGGAGCGGGCCGCCTCGGTCTGGCCGTGGCTGACCGACTTGATACCCGAGCGCACGATCTCGGCAATGAATGCCGCGGTGTACACGGTCAACGCCAAGGTCAAGGCCAGCAGTTCCGGGATCAGTACCCAGCCACCGACGAAGTTGAAGCCCTTGAGTTCCGGCATTTCCCAACGCACTGGAGCGCCAAACACCAACGCACACACGGCCGGAATCACCAGGAACAGCGCCAGGCCCACCCAGAACTTGTGGAACGGCTCGCCGGTCTCTTCGAAACGCTTGTTGGCCCAGCGAGTCATCAGCACGATGGCGACAATTGCCAGCACGACGCTGACCACGAACGGCCAGAACCCATCGGCAACCAGCGCGGCCGGCATGTTCAGGCCCCGGCTGCTGACGAAGAAGGTGTCGCCGAAGTTATGACTGTTGCGCGGCCCGGGCATGCTCAGGAATACCGCGAAGTACCAGAACAGGATCTGCAGCAACGGCGGGATGTTACGGAAGACCTCCACGTAAACGGTCGCCAGCTTGGAGATGATCCAGTTCTGCGACAAGCGCGCGACACCGATGATGAAACCGAGGATGGTCGCCAGGATCACCCCAATGAAGGTCACCAGCAACGTGTTGAGCAAACCGATGACAAACACGCGGGCATAACTGTCCGCTTCGGTGTAATCGATCAGGTGTTGAGCGATGCCGAACCCGGCACTGCGTTCCAGGAAACCGAAGCCGGAAGTGATGCCCCGGTGCTGGAGGTTGGTCTGGGTGTTGTCGAACAGGAACCAGCCCAACGCGATAACCGCCACGACCGTGACGATCTGAAATACCCACGCACGCACTTTTGGATCGCTGAGGCTGAGCCTCTGCTTTGGTGCGCCGATTGAATTTTGCATGAAGTGCCCCGCAAAGAATGGAACAGAACATCACCCGGTGGTTGGCCCACCGGGTGATAGAACCATCAGCGCACTGGTGGTGCGTATTGGATGCCGCCAGCGTTCCACAGCGCGTTCAGGCCGCGGTCGATTTCCAGCGGGGTGCCTTTGCCGAGGTTGCGCTCGAACATTTCACCGTAGTTGCCGACTTGCTTGACGATCTGCACGACCCAGTCTTTTGGCAGTTTCAGGTCCTTGCCGTATTCACCGTCAGCGCCGAGCATACGAGCGACGTCCGGGTTCTTGGTGGACTTGGCTTCGGCCTCGACGTTCTTGGAGGTCACACCGGCTTCTTCAGCATTGAGCAGCGCATAGCCAGTCCAACGCACGATGGCCAGCCACTCGTCATCGCCGTTACGCACGACCGGGCCCAGAGGTTCCTTGGAAATGGTTTCTGGCAGAACCACGTAGTCCTTCGGCGAAGCCAGCTTGCTGCGCTGGGCGAACAGCTGGGACTTGTCGGAGGTCAGTACGTCGCAACGACCGGATTCCAGCGACTTGGCGCTTTCATCGGAGGTGTCGAACGTGATCGGGGTGTACTTCAGGCCATTGGCACGGAAGTAGTCGGAAACGTTCAGTTCAGTGGTGGTACCGGCCTGGATGCAGATGGTTGCACCGTCCAGTTCCTTGGCGCTCTTGACGCCCAGCTTGTTGTTGGCCAGGAAACCGATGCCGTCGTAGTAGGTGATGAAGCCTGGGAATTTCAGGCCCATGCCCGCGTCACGGGAGCTGGTCATGGTGGAGTTGCGCGAAAGCACATCGATTTCGCCGGACTGCAGTGCGGTGAAGCGCTCCTTGGCGTTCAACTGGCTGAACTTGACCTTGGTCGCATCGCCGAAGACGGCAGCGGCAACGGCACGGCAGAAGTCAGCGTCGATACCAACAATCTTGCCGGTCGAATCAGGCACCGAGAAACCCGGCAGGCCATCGCTTACGCCGCATTGCACAAAGCCTTTCTTCTGTACGGCGTCCAGGGTTGCACCCGCCTGAGCGAACCCGCTAACCCCGAGCACTGCTGCTGCAGTCACTACTGCCAGGGTGGATTTCAGTAACTTCATTCAAACCTCCAGTTTTGCTCTTGTTGTGTCGGAGCTTGAGTCCTATCGCACCCTTTTGGGGCATTGCCGACCCTTGTTGGCTTTTTTTAGGGTCAACCGACGTCTGGACCTTCGCTATGAGTCTATTAATGAGGACGGCGCGCCACTGGCAGCCATACCCACTTCTCACCAATCGGCCGAACGGGCTGTAGCCCTTCACGTTCGCGAAGCCCGTAACGGCTATTGGCGAACATCCATCACCGGATTTCCGATATCCCATGCGTCGCGTCGAGCTGATAGTGTTACCGCGCAGCGTAAGATTCATCACTCGGGTATCCTCATAGCAAAGCCCGTACCAGACCGCCGCGCGGGGCCCTTGAGAATTACGTCAAGACAAAAAGTTGTAATTTTGCGACATCTAATTAACTGAGGCACCGGGGACGCACCGTAATCACGCACTGATAGGGCGCACCCGCACAGATTTGGAGCACAGCCATGACCGACCCCCTGATTCTTGAGCCCAACAGCACCGCAGATGCGTGTGTTATCTGGCTCCACGGCCTGGGCGCGGATCGTTACGACTTCCTGTCGGTAGCCGAAATGTTGCAGCAAAGCTTGCAAACCATGCGTTTCGTTCTACCCCAGGCTCCGACCCAGCCAGTAACGATCAACGGCGGCTACGCCATGCCCAGTTGGTACGATATCCGCGCCTTGAGCCCGGCGCGGGCCATTGACGAGCAACAGCTGGAAGTGTCGGCCAAACGGGTCATGGACCTGATCGAAAACCAGCGAACCAGCGGAATAGACGCCTCGCGGATTTTCCTGGCCGGTTTTTCCCAAGGCGGTGCCGTGGTCTATCACACGGCGTTCGTGAAGTGGCAGGGGCCGCTGGGCGGTGTGATCGCACTGTCGACCTATGCGCCGACATTCGGTGACGAACTGCAATTATCCGCCAGCCAGCAGCGCATTCCGGTTCTGGCGCTGCACGGGCAATACGACGAAGTGGTGCTCAACCCCATGGGCCGGACCGCAAAGGAGTATTTGAAGCAGCATGGTGTCACCGTGACATGGCAGGAATACCCAATGGGCCACGAAGTGTTACCCGAGGAGATTCGCGACATCGGTACCTGGCTGGCCGAACGGTTGCGCTGAATCGCCACGCCAAGCCTTTGACGAACACACTACGCCGCGCCCGTTTCTTGCATTACACTGGCCGGCGTACATTCCTTAACCAATCGATGAGATGACCGTGCTCAAAGCACTCAAGAAGATGTTCGGTAAGAGCGAGGCCGAGCAGCTCGCGCCCGGCCCCAGCGCCCCTGTCCAAGGCCCGAGCCGTACCGAAGCGCCACAACCATCGCGCCACCCTGCCCCTGTTGCGCAGAAGAAAAAAGAGCCGGCGACTTCCCCCGCCGCCGCTTCTGCGTCGGACAAGCCGCGCAATGTCCCACCCAAGCCGCGCCGCGAACGTGCACCGAAACCGCCGGTCGTCGCCTGGAAGCTCGAGGACTTCGTCGTAGAGCCCCAGGAAGGCAAGACCCGCTTCCATGATTTCAAGCTGGCCCCGGAACTGATGCATGCCATCCAGGACCTGGGCTTCCCGTATTGCACGCCGATCCAGGCCCAGGTGCTCGGGTATACCCTCGCCGGCAAGGACGCTATCGGTCGCGCCCAGACCGGCACCGGCAAGACCGCCGCGTTCCTGATTTCCACCATCACCCAGCTGCTGCAGACCCCTCCGCCCAAAGAACGCTACATGGGCGAGCCGAGGGCATTGATCATCGCGCCGACCCGCGAGCTGGTGGTGCAGATCGCCAAGGACGCCGCCGACCTGACCAAATACACCGGCCTGAACGTCATGACGTTCGTCGGTGGCATGGACTTCGACAAGCAGCTCAAGCACCTCGAAGCCCGTCATTGCGACATCCTGGTGGCAACGCCGGGCAGACTGCTGGACTTCAACCAGCGCGGCGACGTGCACCTGGACATGGTCGAGGTCATGGTGCTGGACGAGGCCGACCGCATGCTCGACATGGGCTTCATCCCGCAAGTGCGCCAGATCATTCGCCAGACCCCGCCGAAAAGCGAACGCCAGACCCTGCTGTTCTCCGCCACCTTCACCGAAGACGTGATGAACCTGGCCCGGCAATGGACCACCGACCCGGCCATCGTCGAAATCGAAGCCGAGAACGTCGCCAGCGAAAACGTCGAACAACATATCTACGCCGTAGCCGGTGCCGACAAGTACAAACTGCTCTACAACCTGGTCAACGACAACGGCTGGGAACGGGTCATGGTGTTCGCCAACCGCAAGGACGAAGTGCGGCGTATCGAAGAACGCCTGGTGCGTGACGGCGTCAATGCGGCCCAGCTGTCAGGCGATGTGCCCCAACACAAGCGCATCAAGACACTCGAAGGCTTTCGCGAAGGCAAGATCCGCGTGCTGGTGGCAACCGACGTGGCCGGCCGCGGCATTCACATCGACGGCATCAGCCATGTGATCAACTTCACCCTGCCGGAAGTGCCGGACGACTACGTGCACCGCATCGGCCGTACCGGTCGCGCCGGCGCCGAGGGCGTGTCCATCAGCTTCGCCGGCGAGGACGACTCCTATCAGTTGCCGTCCATCGAGGCGCTGCTGGGCCGCAAGATCAGTTGCGAAATGCCGCCGACCCATCTGCTCCGGCCGGTCGAGCGCAAACGTCACTGACAGTCACCTGTCCTCCAAAAGCGCAGCCACCGACGGCTGCGCTTTTTTTTATCCGGGATATTGCTCGAATAAACTAAAAGTCCATAATGGACAAATTAGTTTACTCGTATCACCCGGAGTCCACGATGCTCAGCACGCCCTCTGTCATGACCCAAGCCCAGGCCCAGGAACTGCTCGCACAAGTCGACGTGCCGCAGATCCTGCGCAAGCTGTTTCACGACCTTGCCACCGGACACGCGGTACAACCGCCCCAGCAACTGGTGGTGTTCCCCCATGGCGTCGGGGATTTCATCAATTACCTGGGGGTGCTGGCCGAAGACCAGGTGTACGGGGTCAAGACCTCGCCCTATATCGTGCGCGAGCAAGGTCCGCTGGTCACCGCCTGGACCTTGCTGATGTCGATGCAGACTGGGCAACCGCTGCTACTGTGCGATGCCGCCGAGCTGACGACCGCCCGTACCGCCGCGACTACCGCCGTCGCCGTCGATGCCCTCGCCCCGCCCAAGGCCCGGCGCCTGGCCGTCGTCGGCAGCGGTGCAGTGGCGAGGGCCCACGTGCAATACGTCAAGGGCTTACGGGATTGGCAAAGCATCAATCTTTACTCTCCTGGCCTGAAGAGCAAATCGGCCAAGGACCTCGACTCACTCACCGACCTCGACTCACGCCTGCAATTGACTGACCGTCTTGAAGCCGTACTGCACGATGCCGACGTGGTGATGCTGTGCACCTCGTCCGCCAAAGCGGTGCTCGACCCTCAGGTCCTCATCAAACCGACACTGATCACTTCCATCAGCACCAACGCCCCACGCGCCCACGAGGTTCCTCCACAATGCCTGAACGACATGGACGTGTTCTGCGACTATCGTCAGACCACGCCGGGTTCGGCCGGGGAAATGCTGATCGCTGCCGAACAACACGGCTGGGACGCATCGCGCATCATCGGTGACTTGCCGGAACTGCTCAGCGAACGCGTTGCGCGCCCTGGCTATGACCGCCATGTGTTTTTCCGCTCCATTGGCCTGGGGCTGGAGGATGTTGCACTGGCAAATGCGCTTTACCGGTTGAACAACCAAGACTGACACCACTCGATCCTTGTGGGAGCGGGCTTGCTCGCGAAGGCGTCAGCACATTCAACATGGATGTGGCTGACACACCGCCTTCGCGAGCAAGCCCGCTCCCACAGGTTCAACGAACTCCCGCACGCGCTTCAGGAGAGTTTCATGACCTCAGCAGATTTCATCATCATCGGCGGCGGCATTGCCGGTGCCTCCACCGGCTACTGGCTGGCCCCCCATGGCCGGGTCATTGTGCTCGAGCGCGAATCCCATCCGGCCTACCACTCCACCGGCCGTTCGGCGGCGCTGTACACCGCCGCCTACGGCACCGCGCAGGTACGGGCATTGACCCAGGCCAGTCGAGACTTCTTCGACGCACCGCCCGCCGGTTTCTGTGAACACCCACTGCTCACGCCCCGGGGCGAAATGACTGTGGACTTCACCGGTGATCCGGCCGAATTGAACAATCAATACCTCAGCGCCAAGGCCACCGTGCCGCAGATGCAATTGCTCAGCGCCGAAGAAGCCTGCGTGCGATTGCCGATCCTGCGCCGGGAAAAAGTCCATGGCGCCCTCTATGACCCCACGGCCGCCGATATCGACACGGATGCGCTGCACCAAGGTTACTTGCGCGGCATCCGCCGCAATGGCGGTGAGGTGCACACCGACAGCGAAGTCCTGGACCTGATTCGCGATAACCAGGGCTTGTGGCAAGTACGAACGACCAACCGGACCTTCACTGCGCCGATTCTGATCAATGCGGCCGGTGCCTGGGCCGACCAGGTGGCGCAAATGGCCGGCGCCCGCACGCTGGGCCTGCAGCCCAAGCGGCGCGCAGCCTTCATCTTCGCCGGCCCCGAAGGCGTGGACATCCATGACTGGCCGATGCTGGTGAGCCTCGACGAATCCTTCTACATGAAGCCGGATGCCGGCATGTTCCTGGGATCGCCGGCCAATGCCGATCCGGTGGAGCCCCACGATGTACAACCGGAAGAACTGGACATCGCCTTGGGGATCTACCAGATCGAGGAAGCCACGACCTTGAGCATTCGCCGCCCGACCCGCACCTGGGCCGGGTTGCGCAGCTTTGTCCACGACGGCGATCTGCTGTCCGGTTTCGACCCGCAGTTACCCGGATTTTTCTGGGTCGCGGGCCAGGGTGGCTATGGCATCCAGACGTCCCCGGCGATGGGCCAGGCCAGCGCGGCGCTGGTGCGCGGCGAACCGCTGCCCGAAGCCCTGGCTCGCTTCGGCCTGAGCAGCGCGATGCTATCGCCGGCACGCCTTGGCTGACCTCCCTCAAGGTGACGTATCGCCACGATTGCGGCACACTTTCTGCGCCCCTGCTTCACAGGGCGCCGAAGCTGCCTGGAGCCCTGTCATGACCACCCCGCTACCCGACCCGGCAATGGACAATTTCCACACCATCGCCGACGCCATCGCCACGCTGTTCTACCCTCACGCCGAGGTGGTGTTGCACGACCTGCGCACACAGAAAGTCGATTACATCGCCAATAATCTCTCCAAGCGCGAGATCGGTGACGATTCGTCCCTGGAGGACATGCTCAGCGAGGACGTCAACGAACGGAACATCGGTCCGTATGAAAAACTGAACTGGGATGGGCAGAAAATTCGCAGCCTCAGCAGCGTCTTGCGCGACGCTGACGGTCGACCGTTGGCCGTGCTGTGCATCAACCTGAATATTTCACTGTTCGAGAATGCCAGGGCCGCGCTGGACCTGTTCCTGTCACCGGGCAAGTTGATCCCGCAGCCGGACTCCCTGTTTCGCGATGACTGGCAGGAGCGCATCAACACCTTCCTGCATGCCTGGATGCGCGAGCGTCAGTTGAGCCTGAACCTGCTGACCCGCGACCATAAACGCGAGCTGGTGTTGGCGCTGCACGCCGAGGGCGCCTTCAAGGGCAAGAGCGCCTCCAACTATGTGGCGAATGTGCTGAACATGGGGCGGGCGACGGTTTACAAGCATTTGAAGGAGTTGAGGGGCTGAGATTTGCATTGCCTGGTCTGACGCCTTCGCGAGCAAGCCCGCTCCCACATTGGATCTCAGTTCGACGCAGATCCCTTGTGGGAGCGGGCTTGCTCGCGAAGACTATGGTTCAGTCGCCGTAGATGTCGGACTTGAAATACTTGGCCTCGATCTTCTGATACGCCCCATTGGCCCGAATCCCATCGATGGCCTTGTTCAAATCCGCCACCAACTGGGTATTGCCCTTGCGCACCGCAATTCCAGCACCTTCCCCAACATATTTCGGGTCCTTGAGTTCAGGACCGACAAACCCGTAGCCCTTGCCCCGGGGCATCGAGAGGAAATCCTCCAACGGGATGGTGTCGGCAAAAATCGCGTCCAGACGGCCGGATGCCAGGTCCATGTAGATTTCTTCGTTGTTGCTGTAGCGCTTGACGATCACGCCTTTGGGTTCGAGGACTTCGGTGGCATAGCGATCAGTGGTGGTCGCCCGCTGCACACCCACGGTCTTGCCCTTCAGGCTCGCGTACTGGTCATCCACCACGGCTCCTTCCTTCATGACCAGTCGCGATGAGGTGAAGTAGTATTTGTGGGTGAAATCCACCGATTTCTTGCGCTCTTCGGTGATGGTCATGGACGACAACGCCATGTCGATTTTCTTCACCTTCAACGATGGAATCAGCCCGTCGAACTCACCTTCGACCCACTCGCACCTGACCTTCATCTGCGCGCACAGCGCATTGCCGATGTCGTAGTCGAAACCCTCGATCTTCCCTTCCGAGGTCTTGGAAGCAAACGGCGGATAAGCCGCTTCGATACCGATGCGCAGGGTTTTCTCAGCAGCGAACAGGCTGCCGGAGGCCAGCAGGCTCAGGGCCAGGCCGGTGATAAGGGAAAGTTTGTTCATGACGTTCTCTCGCGGGTTGTTGTTGGTTTGGCAGAGAAAAAAGCGTGCAAGGGGTGTTTTGTACTTATGAGTCCATTCTGGACTTCAATGTACAAATCGTCAATGAGTCAGACAGGGGAATTGGATGGAGGCTGATGGCCTCTTCGCGAGCAAGCCCGCTCCCACAGGGAAGCTGTGTCGTACACATAGACTGGGTACAACCCAAATCACCTGTGGGAGCGGGCTTGCTCGCGAATGCTGCCCGGCAGGCGCCAGATGGATGACAGACAGACAACCGATTACTGCTTCCAGCGATCCGCTGCCGCATGATCACTGTCCCGCCCCTCGACCCAGCGCGGGCCATCGGCGGTGTTTTCCTTTTTCCAGAACGGAGCACGGGTCTTGAGGTAGTCCATGACAAAGGCGCAGGCGTCGAACGCCGCCTGGCGATGGGCGCTGGCGGCCGCGACGAAGACGATGGGCTCGCCCGGCTCCAGGGCGCCGATGCGGTGCAGCACTTCCAGCTTCAGCAGCGGCCAGCGCTGCTGCGCCTCGACGGCAATCTTGCCCAGGGCTTTCTCGGTCATCCCCGGGTAGTGCTCCAGGAACATCCCGGACACATCCAGGCCGTCATTGAAGTCCCGCACATAGCCGACAAAACTCACCACCGCGCCCACGCCGACATTGGCCGCGTGCATCGCGTTGACTTCGGCGCCCGGATCGAACGGATCGGCCTGTACACGAATCGCCATGACTCAGCCTCCGGTCACCGTGGGAAAGAACGCGACTTCGTCGCCGTCCGCCAGCGGTTCATCGAGTTGGCACAACTCTTCGTTGCGGGCACACATCAGGTTCTGTTCGTTCAGCACGTCGGAGCCCGGGCGAGCCGCCAACAGCGCGCGAACGTCGTCTACCGTAGAGAATTTACCTTCGACGCTCAGAGCGTCCTCCCCGAGGGCCTCGCGATAACGGGCAAAGAACTTCACATTGATTTTCATGAGGCGTCCGCCTGGAAGTGACCGCTCTTGCCGCCCAACTTTTCCAGCATCCGCACGCCTTCGATGGTCATGCCCCGGTCCACGGCCTTGCACATGTCATAGATGGTCAGCGCGGCGACGCTGGCGGCGGTCAGGGCTTCCATCTCTACCCCCGTCTGCCCCGAGAGTTTGCAGCGGGCAACGATGCGTACCCGGTCCTCTCCTTCGGCATTGAGCTCGACCTTGACGCTGGTGAGCATCAGCGGATGACAGAGCGGAATCAGATCGCTGGTTTTCTTCGCCGCCTGGATACCGGCGATGCGCGCGACGGCGAACACGTCGCCCTTGGGGTGACCGCCGCTGACGATCATCTGCAGCGTAGCGGGCAACATACGCACAAAAGCTTCGGCGGTGGCCTCACGGAACGTCACGGCCTTGTCGGTCACGTCGACCATGTTGGCGCGACCTTGGGAATCGAGATGGGTCAGCACGGGGGCCTCCTTGAGGCAGCTACAAGCCATAAGCTGCAAGCCGCAAGCAACAAAGCGCCGCCCGACCGCAGGCCTGGAAGCGGACATTTAATCAGCGCAAAGCTACAAGCTGCAAGCTGCCGGTGAAATCACCCGGTTCGCTTGCAGCTTGTAGCTTTAAACTTGTAGCTGCTCCTAGAGATGGGATTCGGCGTATTCGGCCAGGATCGAGCGCGGTACACCCTGCAGGGTGATGTGGACCCCGTTGGGGAAGTCTTTGAAGCGTTCGGTCAGGTAGGTCAGCCCGGAACTGGTCGCGGACAGGTAAGGGGTGTCGATCTGTGCCAGGTTACCCAGGCACACCACTTTGGAACCGGCCCCGGCACGGGTGATGATGGTTTTCATCTGGTGCGGGGTGAGGTTCTGGCATTCGTCGATCAGGATCAGGCTCTGCTGGAAGCTGCGGCCCCGGATGTAGTTCAGGGATTTGAACTGCAACGGCACCTTGCTGAGGATGTAGTCGACGCTGCCATGGGTGCTTTCGTCATCCATGTGCAAGGCTTCGAGGTTGTCGGTAATGGCCCCCAGCCAGGGCTCCATTTTTTCCGCTTCGGTGCCGGGCAGGAAGCCGATCTCCTGGTCCAGGCCCTGCACGCTGCGGGTGGCGATGATGCGCCGGTAACGCTTGCTGACCATGGTCTGCTCGATGGCGGCGGCCAGGGCCAGGATGGTCTTGCCGGAACCGGCGGCGCCGGACAGGTTGACCAGGTGGATATCGGGGTCGAGCAAGGCGAACAGGGCCAGGCTCTGGTAGATGTCGCGGGGCTTGAGACCCCAGGCCTCCTGGTGCAGCAAGGGCTCCTGGTGCAGGTCGAGAATCAGCAGCTTGTCGTCCTCGATCTCCTTGATCCAGCCGACGAATCCCTGTTCGTCGATGATGAATTCATTGATGTGCACCGCCGGCAGGTTGTCGATCAGTTGCACCTGGTGCCAGGTGCGACCATGGTCCTGGCGGGTATCGACCTTGCTCACGCGGTCCCAGAAGGAGCCGGTCATGGTGTGGTAGCCGTTGGGCAACAGCGAGACGTCGTCGACCAACTGGTCGGTGCTGTAATCCTCCGCCGCAATCCCGCAGGCCCGGGCCTTGAGGCGCATGTTGATGTCTTTGGTCACCAGCACTACGGCGCGATCCTTGTTGCGCGCGTGCAGGTCGATCAATTGGTTGATGATGATGTTGTCGTTCAGGTGTTCGGGCAGCAGCAGGTTGGGTTCGGTGCGCTTGCTCATCAGGATCGAGAGCAGGCCCTTGGGACCACCCTTGCCGCGCTGGATCGGCACGCCCAGCTCGACATCTTCGGGAGAGGCATCCCCCAGGGTCTTGTCGATCAGGCGAATCGCTTGCCGACACTCGGCCGCGACGCTGTGATGGCCGCTCTTGAGCTTGTCCAGCTCTTCGAGCACGGTCATCGGGATGGCAACGTGGTGTTCTTCGAAATTGAGCAGTGCGTTTGGATCGTGGATCAATACGTTGGTATCGAGTACATAGAGGATTGGCTGGTTGGAGGAAGGGCTACGTCCGTGGTCATCCATACTCGGTCACCTTTGTGGGGGCCATTCGACGCAATACCATGACAGTGCTGCGCCTCGAGGTAGCCACCGGATTCACCCGCAAGGATTCAGGTGAACTGCACACAAACGGGGTCTTGGAAGACGCCACCTGTGTTGCAGGTTTCGGCGGTCTGACTTCTTGATACTCCAAAAACCATGACAGGAAAAAGCACTTTGACGCTTTTTTGAAGTTTATTTTTCAGAGTGACGAAAAGCCCTTGGCGTACCGCCGCTACGCCGTTAAAGTCGGAAGTCCGGTCGCCATGAATGCGCAGCGCTTTTTTGCTTTCCCCCAGTGTTTCCGGGCCTTTTGCGTTTCAGCGAAACGCCTCCAGACAATCTTCCCAACCGATCCCGCTCTGCGCCGTTTGCGTGATGAGCCAGGGCATTGCCGTCTTCACCGCATCCTGCTTGGCGTTGAAGTTGATCACCCCGTGACGCCACAGAAGCATCAAGGTCAGCGCGCGGTGGGCACTCTGCTCGGGCTTGAGCCGGTTGGTGCCGTCCTGGGGATCGATGTCCCACAACGCCACTTGCAGGCCCTGCTGCCTGAAAAATGCCTCGGCATCGCCACGTCGCTGACCCTGGGGCGGGCGAAACAGCGGCACATAGTTCTCCGGCAGCTTGCCCTTCACCAGATCGACGCTGCGCCGTACCGAGTCCTGCCAGTCCTGCCAATAGCTATGGGAGCGGAACTCCCAGCCCTGGACCCCCACGCACTGTTCTGAATACAACGACTGGAGGTCGTTGACGGACGCCTCCACCAGCCGCGCCTGGATGTCCTTGCCCAGCACGAAGAAGGTGCCGTTCATGTTCGACTTGCGCAAGTAATCCGTCAGCCAAGGAGTGTTGTCCGGCGCTACGTTGGCACCACTGTCGAACGTCAGCAGAAACAGCCGGTCATGCATGTCTTCGCCGTTGCGTTCGTAATCGCCGAAACGTTCGATTTCGCTGGCGGTTTGCGGAAAAAGCGCGGCTTTTCGCAACAACTCATCCCGGTATTGGGTATGAAAGATCTGGCTCGGCCCGGCCCATTTGAAATAGAACGAGTCTTCATCGAGATGGAATCGGCGCGCCTCCTCACGCAAGGTCGCCATGTTCTCCACCAGGTAGCAGAAGGAGGCGTCCTGGTCACAACTTTGCTGCGCAAAGTTGTAGCCGGTCAGCAAGCGCTGCCACAACCGGGCACGCAGGGCGGTGATCGCCGCCATGTTCACCGAGCGCAGTCCCAGGTACTGCTTGAGGGCGATTTCATCCATGGCATCGGTATCCAGCAACACCCGGGCGAACATCAGGATCTCGGCCCGCGAAGCGACGTCGAACAGGGTCGGGCTGGTGAGTTGTTCCGGCCAGGTACTGCGATCCAGGGTGGCGATGTCGTTGGGCGCGGCAAGGGCATTAAGGCTCAGGAGCCAGGCCGATAACAGAAGCACGAAGCGCAAAAGGGATATCTCCATAACGAAACCCGCGCGGCATCATAGCTGATCCTGAGGTGACCACTGCGCAAACCCCTTATCTGGGCATACGGCTGTTGTGGCGAGGGGATTTATCCCCTCGCCACAACAGCCGACGGCATCCAGGCTACGACTCGAATCGCCGCCCCCCATCACCTATCACCCCAATAGCTGGAGTCCACCCGGACAACCCCCTAGAATCGCCGCACCTTTAAAGGAGATGATTCATGCTGATGGTGATTTCCCCCGCCAAGACCCTCGACTACGAAACACCGCCGGCCACCGAACGCTTTACCTTGCCGCAATACCTGGACCACTCCCAGGAACTGGTCGAGCAATTGCGTGAGTTCTCGCCGGCACAGATCAGTGAACTGATGCACGTCTCCGACAAGATCGGCGGCCTCAATGCCGCCCGATTCGGCAGTTGGACCCCGGCGTTCACCCCGGCCAATGCCAAGCAAGCCCTGCTCGCTTTCAAGGGCGACGTGTACACGGGCCTGGATGCACAGAGCTTCAGCGAAACCGACTTCGATCACGCCCAACGGCATCTGCGCATGCTCTCCGGTCTCTACGGCCTGCTGCGACCGCTGGACCTGATGCAGCCCTACCGCCTGGAAATGGGCACGAAACTGGCCAATGCCCGGGGCAAGGATCTTTATGCATTCTGGGGCAACCGCATCAGCGAATGGCTCAACGAAGCCCTGGCCGACCAGGAGGATGACGTGCTGTTGAACCTGGCTTCCAACGAGTACTTCTCGGCGGTCAAACGCAGCGTCTTGAAGGCGCGCATCATCGATACCGAATTCAAGGATCTGAAGAACGGCCAGTACAAGATCATCAGCTTCTACGCCAAAAAAGCCCGCGGGTTAATGAGCCGGTTTGTCATTCAGGAACGCATCAACGATCCAGCCTTGCTCAAACAGTTCGATGTGCAAGGCTATCGTTACAGTGCCGAGCAATCCTCATCCGAAAAACTGGTTTTCCTGCGCGACCACGCCCCACAATAACGCACCCCCCTCCCAGGCCCCTGATCAGGGGCCTCGATCAGACCGCGATAAGTCATCCCACTTCCCCGCTCAATTCGCCACTTTAATGGCGTCAATATTCAAACCACCCTCCGGGCTAACTTTTGTTTCACTCGACAATTGTCAGTTTTTTCCGTAGTGGCACAGAAAATTTTCAACAGTAGTGGCAAAAAAATATCGAGGCCTTTTAACACCCCGTAACTAAAGGGCGAAATCGCAAGTGCTATCAATATGAAAGCAGTGCCATCTCGGCCAATATTTCAAAAAATTTCAGAAATCGCGATGAGCGGGCTGGAACTATGTCCAAATGCACGGCTCATACCACCCGTAACGATTCTCGCCGAGCGTGTACGAGATAACTTACAAGGGACCTCGACTAAAGTAACCAAGTTGTCACAGCAACTAAGCGAAACGGTCGTCCTTATGGATCCAAGATGGGAAGGACAGGAGATAAGGCACCATAATTATCCCCAAAAAGGCCAAGGCTGCGCCCCTATAACGTGTTCACCCGAGCACACAAGCTTCTGATTTTGTGGGCTTTTTGCCAGAAATCAGAAGTGAACGACCTTTGCACGAACGTTCTGGTTAACGAGGACTGGCTGCATAACAGGGCAGGTCATAACAAGAAGGCCGCATTGCGCACAACTTGAGTGCAATTATTTAGACACTCGGAACTTAGTATGCCTGCACACGGCACTGTGGCGCCTGCATTCCACACTTCCGAGTGCACTATGACCGCTGAACACTATTAACTCCGGCCATTTAATGGCGTGAAAAACAGAGGTAAATGCGATGCGCATTAGCATATTTGGTTTGGGTTACGTCGGTGCAGTATGTGCCGGTTGCCTGTCTGCACGGGGCCATGATGTGGTTGGCGTAGATGTCGCCAAAGACAAGATCGATATGATCAACGCCGGCAAATCGCCAATTGTTGAACCGGGTCTTGGAGAGTTGTTGGCGCAAGGTATTCAAACAGGTCGCCTGCGTGGCACCACCAACTTCGCGGAAGCCATTCGCGACACGGACCTGTCGATGATTTGCGTCGGCACGCCGAGCAAAAAGAACGGCGACCTGGAACTGAATTACATCGAGGCCGTCTGCCGCGAGATCGGTTTTGTCCTGCGTGAAAAAACCACCCGCCACACCATCGTGGTTCGCAGCACCGTATTGCCAGGCACTGTCGCAAACGTTGTCATCCCAATCCTCGAAGACTGCTCCGGCAAAAAGGCCGGTGTCGATTTCGGCGTCGCGGTCAACCCTGAGTTCCTGCGTGAAAGCACCGCGATCAAGGACTACGACCAGCCTCCGATGACCGTCATCGGCGAGTTCGACAAGGCCTCCGGCGACGTCCTGCAATCGCTGTACGAAGAACTCGATGCGCCGATCATCCGCAAGGACATCGCGGTTGCCGAGATGATCAAGTACACCTGCAACGTCTGGCACGCCACCAAGGTGACCTTCGCCAACGAGATCGGCAACATCGCCAAGGCCGTGGGTGTCGACGGTCGCGTCGTGATGGACGTGGTCTGCCAGGACAAGGCCCTGAACCTGTCCCAGTACTACATGCGTCCAGGCTTCGCCTTCGGCGGCTCGTGCCTGCCCAAGGACGTACGCGCCCTGACCTATCGCGCCAGCTCCCTGGACGTGGAAGCGCCGCTGCTCAACTCGCTGATGCGCAGCAACGAATCCCAGGTGCAGAACGCCTTCGACATCGTTTCCAGCCATGAAAAACGCAAAGTCGCCCTGCTGGGCCTGAGCTTCAAGGCCGGTACCGACGACCTGCGCGAAAGCCCACTGGTAGAACTGGCGGAAATGCTGATCGGCAAGGGCTATGACCTGCGCATCTACGACAGCAACGTCGAATACGCCCGTGTCCACGGTGCGAACAAGGATTACATCGAGTCGAAGATTCCTCATGTCTCGTCCTTGCTCAACTCCGACTTCGACTCGGTGATCGACAACTCCGACATCATCATCCTCGGCAACCGCGACGAGAAGTTCCGCGCGCTGACCGAGAACGTACCGGAAGGCAAGCAGGTCATTGACCTGGTTGGCTTCATGTCCAAGGCCACGACTCCAAATGGCCGGACCGAAGGCATCTGCTGGTAAGGCAGCCCCAAGCTGCGAGCTTCAAGCTTCAAGCTGAAAGCCCTCTTGCGGCTTGCAGCTTGAAGCTTGCAACTGATTCTGGGAATCAAGATTATGCACAGGCTAAAGAATGGCCTGCTTCAGGCCGCCGGTTGGCTGTTTTACTTGAGTCTATTGATGGGCATCGCCACGGCGTTGCCCACGTCCACGTTCGACTCCGAATCCAAGGACTTCATTTTCCTGATCGGCGCCGTGGGCATCTGGCGTTACTCCATGGGAGCAACGCATTTCGTGCGTGGCATGATCTTCCTGTATATCGTCTACCCGCACCTGCGTCGCAAGGTACGCAAGCTGGGCGCGGCGGCGGATCCTTCCCATGTCTACCTGATGGTCACCAGTTTCCGTATCGATGCGCTGACCACTGCCCAGGTCTACGGCTCGGTGATCCGCGAGGCCATTGACTGCGGGCTGCCCACTACCGTGGTCTGCTCCATCGTGGAAATGTCCGACGAACTGCTGGTCAAGAGTCTGTGGGCCCGCCTGAACCCGCCAGAGCGAGTCAAGCTCGACTTCGTGCGCATCCCTGGCACCGGCAAGCGTGACGGCCTGGCCTACGGTTTCCGTGCCATCTCTCGCCACTTGCCGGACGACCGTGCCGTGGTTGCCGTGATCGATGGCGACACCGTGCTCGCCGAAGGCGTCGTGCGCAAGACCGTGCCGTGGTTCCAGCTGTTCGGCAACGTGGGCGGCCTGACCACCAACGAGTTCTGCGAAGTGCGCGGCGGCTACATCATGAGCGAATGGCACAAGATGCGTTTCGCCCAGCGTCACATCAACATGTGCTCCATGGCCCTGTCCAAGCGCGTGCTGACCATGACCGGCCGGATGTCGGTGTTCCGCGCCGCCGTGGTGACCAACCCGGACTTCATCGCCGACGTGGAAAGCGACTCGCTGCAACACTGGCGCCTGGGTCGCTTCAAGTTCCTCACCGGCGATGACAAGTCGAGCTGGTTCAGCCTGATGCGCCTGGGCTACGACACCTTCTACGTGCCGGATGCGGCGATCAACACGGTCGAGCACCCGCCGGAGAAGAGCTTCATCAAGGCCAGCCGCAAGCTGATGTTCCGCTGGTACGGCAACAACCTGCGGCAGAACTCCCGGGCGCTGGGCCTGGGTCTGCGGCGTCTGGGCCTGTTTACTTCGGTGGTGCTGTTTGACCAGCGCGTATCGATGTGGACTTCGCTGCTGGGCCTGACCGTGGCGCTGATCGCCAGCTTCAAGTACGGCACCGCGTTCATCCTGGTGTACCTGCTGTGGATCGGCATCACCCGGTTGATCCTGACCCTGCTGCTGTCGTGCTCCGGACACCGGATCGGCCCGGCCTACCCGCTGATTCTCTATTACAACCAGATCGTCGGCGCGCTGGTGAAGATCTACGTGTTCTTCCGCCTCGACCAACAGTCCTGGACCCGCCAGCCCACTGCACTTACCCGTGATCTCGCCAGCTTTCAACGTTGGTTCAACACCTGGTCGTCTCGGACCATGACCTTCTCTGCCGGCAGTATTTTCGTCGCCGTGCTGTTGACGATGGTCTGACCGAACTCGCCTGAATTAACTAGGAAATCGCCCCTATGAACACCGCCGTGAATGTCAACGTAGTGCATGAATCCGAAGCCCAGCGCCAACACGCCCGAGTGAAAATCCCGGCCAAGTTGCGCTTCTTCGGCCCCGACCGTACCCCTATGGAAGTCAAGGTCCTGGACCTGTCCGCTGGCGGCCTGAGCTTCAACGCCGGCCAGATGCCGCTCAAGGTGGGCGAGGCCTACAAGGGCCGCCTGCAATTCGTCATCGACAACCTTGGCCTGGCCATGGACGTGGAATTGCAGATCCGCTCCCACGAGCGCCAGACCGGCCGCACCGGCTGCCAATTCCAGAACCTGGAACCACGGGACATTTCGACACTGCGTCACATCATCACCTCGCACCTGGCCGGCGACATCGTCGGTGTCGGCGATGTGCTGGCGACCCTGCAACGCGACAACTTCACCAAGGCCCGCAAGCACAAGGATGACAATGCTGGCATGAGTGCCCTGGGTCGCCTGCGGGCCGTGACCTTCAGCCTGGGTGTGTTCATCGTCGGCCTGGCGGCATTCGGGTTCATCTTCAAGTCGTTGTACGGCATGTACTTCGTCAGCCACGCCCAGGCAGGCCTGGTGAATGTACCGGGCATGGCGATCACCATGCCGCGCGACGGCACCGTGCAGAGCCTGGTCAAGGCTGACGGCGTGGCCGCCAAAGGCGCCCCGCTGGCGACCTTCAGCACCAGCATGCTCGACGTGCTCAAGGGTCACCTGGACGATAACCAGCTGCAACCGGCCAAGGTCGAAGAGCTGTTCGGCAAGCAGATGACCGGCACCCTGACCTCCCCTTGCGACTGCATCGTGGCTCAGCAATTAGTGGCCAACGGTCAATACGCCAGCAAGGGCGACGTGATCTTCCAACTGGTTCCGCGCGGCACCGAGGCCAACGTGGAAGCCCGCTTCTCCTATCGCCAGTTCGGCGAAGTGCGTCCAGGCACCTCGGTCAACTTCCAGGTCGCCGGCGAAGACATCACCCGCACCGGCAAGATCATCAGCAGCAGCAGCCTGAAAAGCGAAGACCTGTCGTCGGATATCCGCGTGCTGATCAAGCCCGACGAGCCCCTGGACAGTGCCCTGGCCGGTCGTCCCGTGGAAGTCAACAGCGACCGTGGTCCGAACCTGAACTGGCTGGTCGAAAAAGCCATGGCTGTCGGTAAGTAAGCGGAGGACTGCCCGTGACCATTACAAAAATCCTGAACACCCCACAGTTCCTGTGGGAGCGGGCTTGCTCGCGAAAGGATCAACGCGGTCTGACTGTGGCACCGCAGCGTCTGCTTCGCGAGCAAGTCGGATCGCCGCACCGCCGCTCCCACATGGGAACCCTCAGTGCCATTGCGCTGGCAATCAGCCTGGCCGGTTGCGCCGGCCTGCCCGACCAGCGTCTGGCCAACGAGGCCCTCAAGCGTGGCGATACGGCGCTGGCGCAGCAGAACTACCAGCAACTGGCCGACCTGGGCTACAGCGAGGCCCAAGTGGGTCTGGCCGATATCCAGGTGGACAGCCGCGATCCCGAGCAGATGAAAAAGGCCGAGGCCACCTACCGCGCCGCCGCGGATATTTCGCCGCGGGCCCAGGCTCGCCTGGGTCGCCTGCTGGTGGCCAAGCCGGGCTCCACCGAGGCCGAAAAGCACGAAGCCGAAGGCCTGTTGAAAAAAGCCTTCGCCAACGGTGAAGGCAATACCCTGATCCCGCTGGCGATGCTGTACCTGCAATATCCTCACAGCTTCCCGAACGTCAACGCCCAGCAGCAGATCAGCCAGTGGCGCAGCGCCGGTTACCCGGAAGCGGGCCTGGCGCAGATTCTGCTCTATCGCACCCAGGGCACCTACGACCAGCACCTGGATGAAGTCGAGAAGGTCTGCAAGGCCGCATTGGCCACCACCGATATCTGCTACGTCGAACTGGCCACGGTCTATCAAAAGCGCGGTCAGCCGGAACAGCAGGCCGAGTTGCTCAAGCAGATGCAGGCCGGCCACGCCCGCGGCGTCGTTTCCGCCCAGCGCGTAGACAGCGTCGCCCGTGTCCTGGCCGATGCCAGCCTGGGCAAGACCGATGAAAAGACCGCCCAGTCGTTGCTCGAAGGCATCGCCCCTGGCTATCCCGCTGCCTGGGTCAGTCTGGCGCAACTGCTCTACGACTTCCCCGAACTGGGCGATGTCGACAAGATGATGCAGTACCTGGAAAACGGCCGCGCCGCCGACCAGCCTCGCGCCGAGCTGCTGCTGGGCAAGCTGTATTACGAAGGCAAATGGGTACCGGCCGACGCCAAGGCCGCCGAGGCACACTTTCAGAAAGCCGTCGGCCGCGAAGTGGCCGCCGATTACTACCTTGGCCAGATCTATCGCCGTGGCTACCTGGGCCAGGTGTATTCGCAAAAGGCCCTGGACCATCTGCTCAAGGCCGCCCGCAACGGCCAGAACAGTGCCGACTTCGCCATTGCCCAGTTGTTTTCCCAAGGCAAGGGCACCAAGCCCAACCCGGTCAACGCCTATGTATTCAGTCAGTTGGCCAAGGCCCAGAACACCCCGCAAGCCATCGAGCTTGCCCAGACCCTCGAAGCACAATTACCGCCGGAGCAGCTTGCACAAGCCAAACGCCTGCTACAACAAGAGCAGGCCATTCGTGGCGTCATGAGCCCCGATACGCTGGAACTGCAAGCCCTAAAAGAAGATAACGGCGAGGAACAACTATGAAGCCCTTGAAGCTCAATCCTTTTGTGCAGGCCGGAATTGGTCTGACGTTCGCACTGATGTGGTCCTGTCCGACCCTGGCGGCCCTGACCGAAAGCAAGAATTTCGGCCTGGAAGTGAAGATCACCGGCCAATCCGAAGACGACCGCGACCTGGGTACCCAGAGCGGTGGCGACGTCAATGGCGTGGGCCTGGACCTGCGTCCATGGGTCTATGGCGAAAGCGGTAACTGGAGTGCCTACGCCATGGCTCAGGCCGTGACGTCTACCGATGTCATCGAGACCGACACCCTGCAACAGTCCGATGGCGCCACCCAGCAGACAGACAGCGGCGACCGCGAAGCCAAGAAGAACTACCTGGCCATGCGTGAATTCTGGATTGGCTACAGCGGCCTGACCCCTTATCCGGGCGAACAGTTGAAGTTCGGGCGCCAGCGCCTGCGCAACGACGACGGCCAATGGCGTGACACCAACATCGAAGCCCTGAACTGGACCTTCGACACCACGTTGCTGCGCGCCAACGTCGGCGTCGCCGAACGTTTCAGCGAATACCGCACCGACCTCAAGGAACTGTCGCCCAAGGACAAGGATCGCCTGCACGTCTACGGTGACGTGGCTTACCAGTGGATGCCAGGCCAATGGGCCGGTATCCGTGCCCATCACACCCATGACAACGGCAGCCTCGATTACCCGACCCCGGGCGAGCCCACCGACACCCTGGACAAAACCCAGAACGGCGACTTGACCTGGCTCGGCCTGGAAGCCAACAGCGACGCCTACAACTGGCGCAACACCAACACCGTCAACTACTGGGCCAGCCTCACCGGCATGTCCGGCGACAGCGACATCGTCAACCCGCTCAACGCCGACGGCACGCGTCCTGCGCAAGCCAAGCGCAGCGAAGACCTGAACGGCTGGGCCACTGACCTGGGTATCCGCCTGCGCCTCGATCCGCAATGGCAAGTCGGCGCGGCCTATGCCCGCGCCAGCGATGAGTACCAACAGAACGGCCTGCAGAGCAACCGCTCGAACTTCACCGGCACCCGCTCGCGGGTCCACCGTTTCGGCGAAGCGTTCCGCGGCGAGATGGCCAACACCCAGAGCGCCAGCCTGTTTGGCTCCTGGCAGTTGCGCGACGAATACGACGCCAGCCTGGTGTACCACAAGTTCTGGCGTGTGGACGGCAACAAGCCGGTGGGCAGCAACGGCATCAACGCCGTGCAGAACAACACCGACGACGTGACCGGCGCCATCCTCTCCACCTCGACCCTGCCGCTGCGTGACGGCGACAAGGACCTGGGCCAGGAGGTCGACCTGGTGGTCACCAAGTATTTCAAGCAAGGACTGCTGCCGGCCGCACTGAGCCAGTCCATCGATGAACCTTCGGCGCTGGTGCGCTTGCGTGGCGGCGTGTTCAAGCCAGGCGATGCCTACGGCAAAGACGTCGACTCGTACATGCATCGCGCCTTTGTCGACGTGATCTGGCGCTTCTGATGCGAATGGCCATGGGAGTGCCCGAAATGAACCGCTACCTCAGGAACAGCCAGGCGATGAAAGATTCGATCAGCCTGTTGGTCGCAGCGATGCTGCTGGCCGGCTCGCCGGCGTTCGCCAACGTTGAACCGGTGGTCAAGCCGGGCAACGTGGTCAAGGAACTGCAACGCGCCAAGACCTACACCGTCAACAGCGCGCCGACCGCGCCCCTGGAACTGGCCAAGCCGACCTTGCCCGACCTCAAAGGCTTCACTGCCGAAGCGGTCGCGGCCAAGATCGTGCGGACCAAGCCCGGCAAGGTCAGCGTGCGCCGGATGATGCAGGAAAACGCCTTGAAGGACTTCATCGGCGGTGACAACAAGATGGCCGAGTGGGTGGTGCGCCAGCACGGCATCCCGCAAGCCATCTTCATCGACGACGGCTACATGAACTTCAAGGACCTGGCCAAGAAACTGCCCAAGTACATCATCGAAACCTCGCCGGGTGTCTACCTGGCCAAGATTCCGATCGTGGTCGGCCAGAAAGGCATCCTGGAAATCGACAAACAGACCCAGGAACTGCGCCTGTCCCAGGAGGGCGGCTCGTTCCTGGTCAACGATGGCCGGATGTTCATCCGCGACACCAAGGTCACCGGCTGGCGTGAAAAGGACAACGGCCCCGCCACGTTCCGCTCGCCCAAGGAGTTCCGTCCGTTCCTGCTCGCATGGGGCGGTACCGAGACCTACATCGTCAACACCAAGATGGCCAGCTTCGGCTACTCCAACAGTAAGTCGTACGGGGTGAGTATTTCCCAGTACACGCCGAACATGGCCAAGGTCCTCAAGCGCCCGGAACCGACCGGCTGGATCATCGGTTCCGAGTTCTCGGACATGTGGTACGGCTTCTACTGCTATGAGACCCGCGACTTCGTGGTCAAGGGCAACACCTACAAAGACAACATCGTCTACGGCATCGACCCCCACGACCGGTCCCATCGGCTGATCATCGCCGACAACACCGTCTACGGGACGAAGAAGAAGCACGGGATCATTATTTCCCGTGAGGTCAACGACAGCTTCATCTTCAACAACCGCAGCTACGACAACAAGCTCTCGGGCCTGGTGATCGACCGTAACAGCGTCAACAACATCATCGCCTACAACGAGATCTACAAGAACCACACCGACGGCATCACCCTCTACGAGAGTGCCGACAATCTGTTGTGGGCCAACCAGGTGATCAGTAACCAGCGCCACGGCATCCGGATTCGTAACAGCGTGAACATCCGCCTCTACGAAAACGTGGCCATGGCCAACGGCCTGACCGGCATCTACGGCCACATCAAGGACCTGTCCAACACCGACCGGGACATCAAGCTCGACCCGTTCGACGCCGAGGTTTCGTTGATCGTGGTGGGTGGCGAACTGGCCGCCAACGGCAGTGGCCCGCTGTCCATCGACTCGCCCCTGAGCGTCGAGCTGTATCGCGTGTCCATGCTCGCGCCGACCAAATCCAGCGGCATCAGCTTCACGGGAGTCCTGGGCGAACGCCAGGATGAAATTCTCGACCTGCTGGTACGCCAGCAGAAAGCCGTGCTCATCGACCCCGTCGAAAGCCAGACCGAATTGCGGGATTGAGGATGACCTTTATGAACCCACAGATGATCAAACTCCTGGGCCTGTCTGCCCTGACTGCCGGCATTCTCGCCGCTGCAAGCGGCGCGCGCGCCGACGAAATCAAGGCGCCTGCCTTCACCGCGGAGCCCTGCTGCAACCTGTGCCCCGCCGCTCACGATCCGAAGAATTACACCACGCGTTACCAGCAGAATTTCACCACGCTGGTACAGGCCCAGGGTGACTGGCTGTTCCGTACCCAGGAAGACCTGCGTACCGAATTCAACACCACGCCGGCCGGCTACAAGCGCATGCAACAGCTGCACGACGCATTCAAGAAGAAAGGCGTCGAACTGGTCCTCGTCTACCAGCCGACCCGGGGCCTGGTGAATCGCAACAAGCTCAACCCACAGGAAAAGGCCAGTTTCGACTATGAAAAAGCCCTGGCCAACTACAAGACCATGCTCGGCCGTTTCGCGCAGATGGGCTACGTGGTGCCAGACCTGTCGCCGCTGACCAACGAAAACCTGCCCGAAACCCTGCCGGCCCACGATTTCTACTTCCGTGGCGACCAGCACTGGACGCCTTATGGGGCCCAGCGCACGGCGAAGATCGTCGCCGAGAAGGTCAAGCAGATCCCGGCCTTTGCCGACATTCCCAAGCGTGAATTCGAGACCAAGAAATCCGGCCGCATGGGCAAGACCGGCACCCTGCATAACATGGCCGGACAACTGTGCGGCACCAGTTACGCCATCCAGTACATGGATCAGTTCACCACCGAGCCTAAGGGCGAGGCCGGTGACGGCGATCTGTTCGGCGATTCCGGCAATCCGCAGATCACCCTCGTGGGTACCAGTCACAGCGGCAAGAACTACAACTTCGCCGGTTTCCTGGAAGAAGCCATCGGCGCCGACATCCTCAACGTGGCCTTCCCCGGCGGCGGTTTCGAAGGCGCAATGATCCAGTACCTGGGCAGCGAAGAATTCCAGAAGAGCCCGCCGAAAATCCTCATCTGGGAATTTTCGCCGCTGTATCGCCTGGACCAGGAAACCATCTACCGCCAGATGATGGCGCTGCTGGACGACAACGCTTGTGAAGGCAAACCGGCGCTGATGAGCAGCAAGACCGCCCTCAAGCCGGGCAAGAACGAATTGATGGTCAATAGCAAGAACATGGATCTGCGTAACAGCAGTCACCAGGTCGATATCCGTTTCGCCGATACCTCGGTGAAAACGTTGCAAGCCACCCTCTGGTACATGAATGGGCGCCACGAGGATATCAAGATCGAAAAACCGAATACCTCGGACACCGACGGACGTTTCGCCTTCCAGTTGCGCACCGATGAGGACTGGGCTTCGCAGAACCTGCTGGCCGTTGAAGTCCAGGGCCCAGAAGCCGGTGCGGCGCCACAGCAAGTGGAAGCGAAAATCTGCAAACGCAATGTCTCTCCGCAAGCCGAACAAACGGCCCAAATCGGACAATGAGGTCTCGCTTTATGACCAGAAACATGCGCAACCGAACGTTGAAAACGCTGCTGGCGCCGTCCCTGCTGACCCTGGCGATGTTCGCCGGGGCCGCCCAGGCCGCGGCCCCGCTGCGCCCGCCACAGGGCTACTTCGCACCGATCGAAAAGGCCAAGGCCGGTGACTCGGCCCAAGGCTGCGAAGCTGTGCCGGCGCCGTATACCGGTTCCCTGCAGTTTCGCAGCAAGTACGAGGGCTCCGACAAGGCCCGAGCGACGTTGAACGTGCAATCGGAAAAAGCCTTTCGCGACAGCACCGCCGACATCACCAAGATCGAGCGTGGCGTCAGCAAGCAAGTGATGCAGTTCATGCGCGACGGCCGTCCCGAGCAACTGGACTGCACCCTGAACTGGCTGACCACCTGGGCGAAAGCCGATGCGCTGATGTCCAAGGACTTCAACCACACCGGCAAGTCCATGCGCAAATGGGCCTTGGGCAGCATGGCTTCGGCCTATGTGCGCCTGAAATTCTCCGACTCTCATCCGTTGGCGAACCATCAGGAACAGGCGCAGCTGATCGAAAGCTGGTTCAGCAAGATGGCCGACCAGGTGGTCAGCGACTGGGACAACCTGCCGCTGGACAAGACCAACAACCACTCCTACTGGGCCGCCTGGTCGGTGATGGCGACCTCGGTCGCGACCAACCGCCGCGACCTGTTCGACTGGGCCGTCAAGGAATACAAGGTCGGCGTCAACCAGATCGATGCCGACGGTTTCCTGCCCAACGAACTCAAGCGCAAGCAACGAGCCTTGTCCTATCACAACTATGCCCTGCCGCCGTTGGCGATGATCGCCAGTTTCGCCCAGGTCAACGGTGTGGATCTACGCCAGGAAAACAACGGTGCCCTCAAGCGCCTGGGTGAACGGGTGCTGGCCGGGGTGAAAGACCCGGACATCTTCGAGAAGAAGAACGGCGAAGAGCAGGACATGAAGGATCTGAAGATCGATTCGAAGTTCGCCTGGCTCGAACCGTTCTGCAGCCTCTACACCTGCTCCGGCGATGTGCTGGAGCGCAAACATGAAATGCAACCGTTCAAGACCTTCCGCCTTGGCGGGGACTTGACCAAGGTCTATGACCCGGCCAACGAGAAAGGTAAAGGCTCGTAGAACCTGTGGGAGCGGGCTTGCTCGCGAATGCGGTCTGACATTCAACAGTGATGTCGACTGTTACACCGCTTTCGCGAGCAAGCCCGCTCCCACAGGGGATGTGGCTTGGTTTGAAGGTAATGAAACCTCCCGGTTTGGATGGGGGGGTTTGGGGGGGCTCTGGCCCTTGACTGTTGATTCAACATGGAGAGATCGGGATGGTATTTTCATCCAACGTGTTCCTGTTCCTGTTCCTGCCGATCTTTCTCGGCTTGTACTACTTGAGCGGGCAACGCTATCGCAACCTGCTGCTGCTGATCGCCAGCTATGTGTTCTATGCCTGGTGGCGGGTGGACTTCCTGGCGCTGTTTGCCGCCGTCACCCTGTGGAACTACTGGATCGGCCTGAAAGTCGGGGCCGCCGGCGTGCGCACCAAGCCGGCCCAGCGCTGGCTGTTGCTCGGCGTGGCGGTGGACCTGTGCATCCTGGGCTACTTCAAGTACGCCAACTTCGGGGTGGACAGCCTCAACGCGATCATGACTAGCTTCGGTCTCGAACCCTTCATCCTGACCCACGTGCTGCTGCCGATCGGGATTTCGTTCTATATCTTCGAGTCCATCAGCTACATCATCGACGTCTACCGCGGCGACACCCCGGCGACCCGCAACCTGATCGACTTCGCAGCGTTCGTGGCGATCTTCCCGCACCTGATCGCCGGCCCCGTGCTGCGTTTCCGTGACCTGGCCGACCAGTTCAACAACCGTACCCACACCCTGGATAAGTTCTCCGAAGGCTGCACGCGTTTCATGCAGGGCTTCATCAAGAAAGTGTTCATCGCCGATACCCTGGCGGTGGTGGCCGACCATTGCTTCGCCCTGCAGAACCCGACCACCGGCGATGCCTGGCTCGGCGCCCTGGCCTACACCGCGCAGCTGTACTTCGACTTCTCCGGCTACAGCGACATGGCCATCGGCCTGGGCCTGATGATGGGTTTCCGTTTCATGGAAAACTTCAAGCAGCCCTACATCAGCCAGTCCATCACCGAGTTCTGGCGGCGCTGGCACATCAGCCTGTCGACCTGGCTGCGCGACTACCTCTACATCACCCTGGGCGGTAATCGCAAAGGCACGCTGATGACCTATCGCAACCTGTTCCTGACCATGCTGCTCGGTGGTCTGTGGCACGGCGCGAACTTCACCTACGTGATCTGGGGCGCCTGGCACGGTATCTGGCTGGCCATCGAGAAGGCCGTAGGCATCAACACTACCCCACGCAGCCTCAACCCGATCCGCTGGGCACTGACCTTCCTGCTGGTGGTGATGGGCTGGGTAATCTTCCGTGCCGAGAACCTGCACGTGGCCGGACGCATGTACGGCGCCATGTTCAGCTTCGGTGACTGGTCGCTGTCGGAACTGACCCGCGCCAACCTCACCGGCCTGCAGATCGCCACGCTGGTGGTGGCCTACATCACCCTCGCCTTCTTCGGCCTGCGGGACTTCTACACCAACCGTCCGCCGGTCAAGACCAAGCCGGAGGTCAACACCGAGGCCAATGGCCCGGCCACTGCACAACCGGGGCTGATCAAGGCCGTACCGGGCGACAACCCGTCGACGATCCATGAGCCAGGCTACACCGTGGGCGTCGAGGCCCAGGTGCAACCGGCCTACTGGGTCGCGGACTGGCCGTGCTATGTCATGCGTGCGTTGGTGCTGCTGCTGTTCATCGCTTCGATTCTCAAACTCTCGGCGCAAAGCTTCTCGCCGTTCCTTTACTTCCAGTTCTGAGGGATCTGAACATGACCCGCTCATTACGCATCTTTTACATCGCACTGTTCCTGCTGATCCTGGCGGTCCTGGGCCTGTGGTCGATGCGCAGTTTCTTCGGCTTCAGCACCAACCCCGATGCCACCGTGCTCAACGGGCGCTGGGCCAAGGCTGTCGAAACCCACTACGACGACCAGTTCCCGATCAAGCGCCTGGGCACCAACATCTGGGCTGCGCTGGACTACAAGCTGTTCAACGAAGGCCGCAAAGGCGTGGTCCTCGGCCGCGACCAGTGGCTGTACAGCGACGAAGAGTTCAACCCGATCGTCAACGAAGAACTGAACCTGCAAGGCAACTACGCGCTGGTCGAAGGCGTGCGCCAGAAACTCAAGGAACAAGGCATCACCCTGGTGATGGCGATCGTGCCGGCCAAGGCGCGGTTGTATCCAGAACACCTGGGTGAAGTGAAGCCGGCCAGCATTCACGCCAATCTCTACCAGGATTTCCATGCCCGCGTCGCAGCCGACAAGATCCTCGCCCCCGACCTGCTCGGCCCGCTGCAACAGGCCAAGCAGAACGGCCAGCAAGTCTTCCTGCGCACCGACACCCACTGGACCCCGGAAGGCGCCCAGGTCGCCGCCGAAAACATTGCCAGGGCCATTGCCGAGCGCGCGCCCCTCAACGGCGAGCCGCAACGCTTCGTCACCGAGCCTGCCGAAAAGATCATCCACAAGGGTGACCTGCGCCAGTTCCTGCCCCTGGACCCGCTGTTCGAAAACCTGATGCCGGCCCAGGAGCCACTGGTCAAGCGCAACACCCGCGAGGCCGACGACCAGCCCGCCGGCGACGACGCGCTGTTTGCCGACGCCCAGGTTCCCGTGGCCCTGATCGGCACCAGTTACAGCGCCAACCCCAACTGGAACTTCGTCGGTGCACTCAAGCAAGCCCTGCACAGCGACGTCGTGAACTACGCCGAAGACGGCCACGGCCCGATTCTGCCGATGCTCAGCTACCTCAAGAGCGACGCTTTCAAGAACAGCCCGCCACAAGTGCTGATCTGGGAATTTCCTGAACGTTATCTGCCCGTGAACAACGAAATCGGCGACGCCGACCCGCAGTGGGTCGCAGAACTCAAACAAGCCGGTGCGCGCCAACAGAACGTTGCCGCCAACACTCAATCCGAGACGCCCGACCGGGCGCAAAACTGAAAGAGAGGTCCACCATGACTTTCAACACTACTCCTCGCCGTCTCGCTGCTCGTTCCTTCAAGGCCGTTGCCCTGGTTGCCAGCATGAGCGCCCTTTCCTTCGCAGCCTTTGCCGGCGACTCGGCGCTGTACGGCCCGGTCGCACCAAAAGGCTCGAGCTTCGTGCGCATCTACAACGCCAGCAACAGCGAAGTCAGCGCCACCGTCGGCAGCACCAACCTCAACGACGTCGCCCCATTGGCTAGCAGCGACTTCAGCTTCATGCCCGGCGGCGACTACAGCGCCAAGGTAGGCAGCCAGACCGTTCCGGTTAAACTGGCTCCCGATCACTACTACACCCTGGTCAACAACGCGAGTGGCCAGCCGCAACTGATCGAAGAACCACCGTTCAAGAACAAGCAGAAATCCCTGGTGCGGGTGCAAAACCTCACCGACAAGGCGCTGACCCTCAAGACCGCCGACGGCAAGACCGAAGTGGTGCCGAACGTGGCGGCCAAGGGCCGTGGCGAACGTGAAATCAACCCGGTGAAAGTCAGCCTGGCGCTGTTCGAGGGCGACAAGAAAGTCGGCGACCTCAAGCCCGTGGCCCTGGAGCGCGGCGAAGCGGCCGTGCTGTACGTCACCGGCTCTGGAAGCAGCTTGTCGCCGGTCTGGGTAAAGCGTCCAGTGTCAACCCGCTGACAGATTCACTCGACTGACGCTGTACCCCTTGTGGGAGCGGCGGTGCGGCGATCCGACTTGCTCGCAAAAGCGGTCTGACATTCAACATCAATGTCGACCGATCTACCGCCTTCGCGAGCAAGCCCGCTCCCACCCTGACCGAGGCGTCATTCGAGGTACGGAATAAAAACAAGAGTGAAACGACAGAACGCAGTAGCTCTATAACCATTACGCTTCAAAGGAGTAACACACATGATTCCGGTGATCTTGTCAGGTGGTAGCGGCTCACGTCTTTGGCCGCTTTCGCGCAAGCAATTCCCTAAACAGTTCCTGGCCCTGACCGGCGAACACACTCTGTTCCAGCAAACCCTCGAACGCCTGGTGTTCGAAGGCATGGATACGCCGATCGTGGTCTGCAACAAAGACCACCGTTTCATCGTCACCGAGCAGTTGAACGGCCGCAACCTGGAAGCCCAGCGCATCCTGATGGAACCGTTCGGCCGCAACACCGCGCCAGCCGTCGCGCTGACCGCGATGATGCTGGTCAACGAAGGTCGCGACGAGTTGATGCTGGTGCTGCCGGCCGATCATGTGATCGAAGACCAGAAAGCCCTGCAACGCGCCCTGGCCCTGGCCACCGTGGCCGCCGAGCGTGGTGAAATGGTGCTGTTCGGCGTACCGGCCACCAAACCGGAAACCGGCTACGGCTACATCAAGTCGACCAACGATGCGCTGCTGCCTGAAGGTGTGAGCCGTGTGTCGCACTTCGTCGAAAAACCCGATGTCAAGCGCGCCACCGAGTTCGTCGAGGCCGGCGGTTACTTCTGGAACAGCGGCATGTTCCTGTTCCGCGCCAGCCGTTTCCTCGAAGAGCTGAAAAAACACGATCCGGATATCTACGACACCTGCCTGCTGACCCTGGAGCGCAGTGAGCAGACCGCGGACACCATCACTTTCGACGAAGCCACCTTCGCCTGCTGCCCGGACAACTCCATCGACTACGCCGTGATGGAAAAGACCCAACGCGCCTGCGTGGTGCCGCTGTCCGCCGGTTGGAGCGATGTCGGCTGCTGGGCGTCGTTGTGGGAAGTCAATCCCAAGGATGCCGACGGCAACGTCACCAAGGGCGACGTGGTGGTCCAGGACAGCCGCAACTGCATGATCCATGGCAACGGCAAACTGGTGTCGGTGATCGGCCTGGAAAACATCGTGGTGGTCGAAACCAAGGACGCCATGATGATTGCCCACAAGGACAAGGTCCAAGACGTCAAGAAGATGGTCAACACCCTCAACGCCCGGGGTCGCACCGAAACCCAGAACCACTGCGAAGTCTATCGTCCATGGGGCTCGTATGACTCGGTGGACATGGGCGGGCGTTTCCAGGTCAAGCACATCTCGGTCAAGCCGGGTGCGTGCCTGTCCTTACAGATGCACCACCACCGCGCCGAACACTGGATCGTAGTCAGCGGCACCGCTGAGGTGACCTGCGACGAGAACGTGTTCCTGCTCACCGAAAACCAGTCGACCTACATCCCGATCGCGTCGGTTCATCGCCTGCGTAACCCGGGCAAGATCCCGCTGGAAATCATCGAAGTGCAGTCCGGCAGCTACCTGGGCGAAGACGACATCGAGCGCTTCGAAGACATCTACGGTCGCTCCACCCCGATCGAACGTGGCGTGTCGGTAAAGACCATCGCGCAGTAACGATCAGCGAAACAAGAAGCCCTCATCCAGCCCACTGCGTCCCCTATCCGCAGCGGGTTGGGTGGGGGCTTTTTTTGCCCTGGATCAAAATTTCAGGGGCCTGCTTTTCTGCTTGGCAAACGTTTTCCATTTTGACAGCGACGGATCTTTCAGCGCGTTCAATGTACCGGTACTAAAATAGCTGTGCGCCAATGCCTGAGGCGTCACATGACCCGAGTCGACCATGAACTTGGCGAGATTCCCGCCCCACTGCATGAAGTTGCCGCCCAGATCCTTGGTGAAATAACCGGTCTTATAGACCGCACCGGGAAACATCTTGGTAAAGACCTGATAAGCGAAATAATCGGTCACATACTCATCATAATTAAGATTCGTTGCGCCCAAGTCCGTTTCAGCCTGGAAACCGACATGTCGGTAAGAGGAGTAATGCAGGCTTTCGTGAACAATGGTGGAGCGAATCTTGTCCACATCAAGCTGCCCATTATCGGAGTAATCCGGTGAATCCACCCCCATGTAGATGATCCCTTCGGGTGATGTCCACGCAGCAGGATTGGCGCTCAGGTTTATCGAGTCGAACTCCATGGTTTCGTTACCCGGAACAGCCCTTATCTTGTTGAAGAGTTCTTCCTGGGAAACGCTCTTTATGGCAATGGGCTGCCGGGGCGAACTAAACAGTTCACTGATGACGCTGGCCAGTTCGACAATGTCCACATGATTTTTCGCCTCCCAACTGGCCGAAGGTACGTTGCCCGGCATGTTAGGCGGCGCTAGCACAACAGCTTCAAATACACGCTCGGCTGGCGCCTGTTTAGCTGCCCCTGGAGGTGGCTTTGGGCCAACCCCAGGCGGCGGGGGAGGGCCCGCGAATGTCAGAACCCTGAACGGAGGACCACTGGGTATTATCGGTACCGTCGTTGCCTTATCACTCTCCGGCTCTGTTTTTATGAGCCCATCCGTATCTACGAAAGTAAGCGGATTATTCCCCACCATCGCATAAGCATTCAGACCATCGGCAGCCCCGGCCGGGTCCGGATTGAGCCAACGCTGCAACCACGCTGCGTAGTACCTGAAACCGTAGTAATAGAGCCCTGTCGCATCCCGCTCCTTGCCCGAATAACGGATCGTCTTGTAACTGACCTCGATCACATCATCCCCGGCCAGGTAAGCGGTCTCGCCGAAGGGGTAGAAATGCTCCTGGCTGATGATTCGCCCATCGTGTCCGAACTCCAGGCAGACCGAACCCAGATGATCGGAAAAGCTGTATCGATAGTGATCGTTCACACCTGAAGGGGGTGGGCTGTCCCAGTGCAAGACCCGCACGCCGCTGAGCCCGCCCTGGGCGGTGATGACCTGCAGCGACTCGCCGGTGCCGCTGTCGGCGCGCAGCTCCAATCCCGGCAGGTAACGCACCTCGGCGGCCAGGGTCCGGGCCCCCGTGTGCAACGTGCGCAACTTGCGCACCCGCTGGCCGCCGCCATCGTAGACATAGGCCTCACGATCATCGAGCCCCGACTCGCGCTCGACCGGCGTGACCGAGCGCAACTGGTTGCGCAGGTCCCAGGCCAGGGTCCGGCTGCCCTCCAACACCAGGCCGTTACCCCGGGCATCGAACGCCGCGGCGATCTCCTCTTCGGTCGGCGGCACGCCGTTACGGTACGGCAGGCAACGATTGCTGTAGCGGGCCACCTGCAACTGACGACCATGGTTCTGCGCCCCGACGTGGGTCAGCTCCAGCAGGTTACCGCTGGCGTCGTAGCGATAGGTTTGTCGGTAATTGCTGAGCGCAGCCGGGTCGACACGCCCCACAGAGTCGGGCCCCTGATTCGCCCCGCCCGCCTCCCATCCGCTGGCTTCGATCAGCCGATAGAGGCTGTTGTAACGAAAACGACTGACCGGGTCGATGCGCTGGTTGGCGAAATAGCGCACCGGCACCGCCTTGTCCTCGATGCCCAGTACGTTGCCCACGGGGTCGTAAGCGTAAACAAGATGTTGCAGCGACTGACCGGCCCGCCGGACCTGACGCGCCATCAGCCGTCCGTCCTCAGGGGCGTAAGTCAGCGTGGTCTGCACGTCGTTGCCGGCCAACTCCCGTTCGATCTGGCCTTCGGCGTTGTAGTCGATCTCGCTCACCAGGGGTTGCCATTGGCTCTGGCCCTGCAACAGCAATTGGCTGCTGGACAGTCGACCATCGCGGGTCAGGGCCTGGCGCTGCCGATTGCCTCGGGCATCGATCTGCTCCAGCAGATCCCCCAGCGGACCGAGACGCCACGTCGACAACGCACCGTCGCCCGGTTCGAGCAGGGACTCGCGGTCGGCTTCCGACGCCGGCCAGTCCGGCATGGCCCCGTCCAGGCAGAAACGTCGACTCAGGGTCAGACTCTGGCCGCTCAGGGCAAAGGACTCCAACAGCAAGGTGCCCGCCGGGTCATCGTGGCGGATCAGTTGTCCGTACTGATTGAAGGCCTGGAGGCCCTGGCCCGGAGCGCCATATTGCATACGTTCGACACAGGTGCGCCGCTGTCCGCTACCTTGTTCGAACACCGCCACCGGACGGAGCAAGTCGTCGAAGGTCACCTCCCGTTGCATGCTCCGGCCATCCCAGCCCTGCAGGCTCTCACTGGCGAGCCCGGGCAGACCGAGCTGCCAGCCCGCGTCGACACTGTTCGTAAAGAGCACGTCACCGGACAGCGTATACACCGTCGAAAGATTGGCCGGGGTCGCCGCATCCTCCTGTTGCAGGGCCCACAGGCGCGGGTCCCATTGCTTAACCACGCGCCCGGCCATATCGAAAAGACTACGGTTGACCAGTGACTGCGCAGGCTCTCGCTCAAGCGCGCGGCAGTAATCGACCGAACGGACCGGCAGGAACCTGGGATCCACCACAATCAGCCTCGGCGTACCGTGATCCATGTTCATGCCTTGGCCCCCTGATTGTCGTGCGATCTGGCCGACATCTAACAAGGGGCAACCCCAGGTGGCTACTGTCAGAGATTACAGTGATGACCGATGGAGCAGATGGATGAGATATCCATGCCCCGTCCCCTTCGGTAGGATGGAACAACGGTATCGGAGGCTTCGAACATGCTTATCGGCGTCTTGCTGGTCATTACCTGGCTGGTCCTGCTGTTGCGCTATCCGGCCAAGGCGCTGCCGGTGTCATTGGCCGCATTCGTCGGCTTGGGGCTGGTCGCCGCCTGGGTGGTCTGGCAGGAAAACCGTGAAACCCGGCAACTGGCACGCCTGGAGCTGCGCATTACCTACGCCCCCGAACGCTGCCCTGCCGATCGCCCGCTGTTGCTGAACTTGAACAACGGCAACGACGTCCCCTTGGTCGAGCTGCGCTGGCGAATCGCGGCCTATGCCCCCGGCGATACCATCAACCTGGCCGACACGCCCTACAGTGCACCGCGCTACCGGGGCCCTGGCCAATTGCAGGCGGGCAAGGACTGGCAGGATTGCCTGCCACTGCCATCCTTGCGACCCGGCTACCGCCCGCAGACCCTGGAGTTTCGTGCCGAGCGTCTGCAAGGTAGTTTCTCCGACTGATTGCTTCTTCCCGACTTTATTCTGCACAAGGAACGCGCCATGCCCGTTGCGTTGATTACCGGATGTTCCAGCGGCATCGGCCGCGCCCTCGCCGATGCGTTCAAGACCGCCGGATACCAGGTCTGGGCCAGTGCCCGTAAAGCTGACGACGTCGCCCAACTCAGCGCCGCCGGGTTTACCGCGGTGCAACTGGACGTGAACGACAGCCGGGCCTTGGAGCAATTGGGCGAACGGATCAACCAACAGCACGGCGGTCTCGACGTGCTGATCAACAACGCCGGCTACGGCGCCATGGGTCCACTGCTGGACGGCGGCGTACCGGCGATGCAACGTCAGTTCGAAACCAACGTGTTCGCCATCGTCGGTGTGACTCGGGCGTTGTTCCCGGTACTGCGCCGCGCCAAGGGGCTGGTGGTGAATATCGGCAGTGTGTCCGGTGTGCTGGTGACACCGTTTGCCGGCGCTTATTGCGCCTCGAAGGCCGCGGTGCATGCCTTGAGCGATGCGCTGCGCATGGAACTGGCGCCCTTCGGCATCCGCGTGATGGAGGTGCAGCCCGGCGCCATCGCTTCGAGCTTTGCGAAGAACGCCGGTCATGAAGCCGAACAGTTGATCCATGAACAATCGCCCTGGTGGCCCCTGCGCGACGGCATCCGCGCCCGGGCCAGGGCATCCCAGGACAACCCCACCCCTGCCGGCGAATTCGCCGCGGGGTTGCTCAAGGCCGTGCAACAACCCAGGCCACCCCGCCTGCTGCGCCTGGGCAATGGAAGCCGGGCGCTGCCGTTGATGGCGGGATTGCTGCCCAAAGGGTTGCTGGAGAAAGGCTTGATGAAGCGGTTCGGGCTGGGTGGATCGCTTTAATCAAAACGGCAAAGCTCATCGACAACTGACCCACCGCCATCGCGAGCAGGGCTCGCTCCCACAAGCCCCAGAGCCTCAACCGCCGGCCTGGGGCTCGACCACCACCGTACAGGTCATCCCCGCCGCCAGCAGCACGGTGTCCGGCACTTGGTCGAGATGAATCCTTACCGGCACCCGTTGGGCCAGGCGAACCCAGTTGAAGGTCGGGTTCACGTCGGCGATCAACTCGCGACTGACCGGGTTGTCGCGGTCGTAGATCCCCCGGGAGATGCTTTCCACATGCCCCTTCAGCACCTCGCCACTCATCAACTGCAACTGCGCCGGGTCACCGATCCGCACCTTGGGCAGCTTGGTTTCCTCGAAGAAACCGTAAACCCAGAACGAATGCATATCGACCACCGCCATCTTCGCCTCGCCGATGCGCGCATAGTCGCCCCGGTGCACGTTGAGGTTAGTGACGTAGCCATCCACGGCTGCACGAACTTCAGTGCGCGACAGGTTCAGTTCGGCCGCCTCCAGTTGCGCCTGGGCTTGCTGGTAATCGGCCAGGGCCGAATCGGCGAGGTTGCTGGCGTCGTCGCGGTTTTCCCGGGAAATCACCAGGCTGTCCAGGTCGGCGCGCCGATGGGCATTGATCTTGCGCATTTCCCACGTCGCCTTGCGTGAGGCCACCAGCGATTGCGCCTGCTTGACCGCGATACGGTAATGCTCGGGATCGATGCGCATCAGCAAGTCGCCCTTTTTCACCTGCTGGTTGTCATGCACCGGCACGTCCACCACCTCGCCGCTGACATCGGCGGCGACGTTGATGATGTCGGCACGTACCCGACCATCGCGGGTCCAGGGCGTATTCATGTAATGGACCCACAATGCACGACCGATCCACAGCGCAAGGGCCAGCACCAGCAGCGTCGCAAGCAGACTGAAAAACTTTTTCATTGCATCGATCTCAACGGTAGACCGTCAGTGCCAACGCACCGAACAGACAGGTAAACAGACTCAGGCGCAACAGCGCCGGGTGCCAGAAGAAGCGGTACAGGTCCAGCCCCGACAGGAAGCGATCCAGGGCCCAGGCCAACGCCGCGGCGAGGAAGAACATCAAGGTCAGGGTGGGCATGTACACGCCGTGGAAGGCGATTTCACGAGGCATGTCGACGGTCCTGAGGCAGCGCGGCAGCGAAGGCCGCCATGGGCGATTGCGGATCCAGCAACGAAGTGCGGATGAAATGCAGGTAGCTCTTCACCCGGCGCAGGGCCGAGGTGTCGAAATGCGGGGCGAAAGGTTCGTCGGTGGCCTGCACACGGCAGATGGCTTGGTCCACCGCTACCAGGGCACGCTCCAGGTTGCCCGGTCCGGGGTGACGGAAAAGCCTCACCAGCGCCCGTCCCATTCCACGAATCGCCTGGCGCCACGGCTGGCTCTCGGCATAGGCCGGATGCACCGGCAGGATCGCCTGTTCCTTGCGCAACTCGATAACCCCATGACCGACCTCCAGCACCACGAACATCCAGCGCAAGAGGTCCCGTTGCACGGCGGGTTGTCCCGCCGCCAAGCCGTAGGCCTGGTGCAACAGGTCGCGGGTGCGGCTCTCGAAGCCCGACGCCAGCCCCTTGAGCCTGCCGCTGATAGCAAAGACCACTTGTTCGCGCAGGTCCTGCTCAAGCCGGCGCCACAACCAGCGGCTATTGGGCGGCAGGATGATCGCCCCGGCGGCGGCGCACACCAGCATGCCGAGGATCATCGCGAGGTAATCGTTGATGAACGTGTAGGGGTTGTACACCGTCAGGTTGTCGGGTACCGAACCTGTGCAGAAAAAGATCAGTAACCCCAGCCCGACCCCGGCGTATTGCGGCCGCGAACTGAGGAGCGAGCCGAACATGATCACCGGTGCCAACATCACACAGAGCAACGGGAAGCCGTCGATCAGCGGAAAGATGAAGAACATCTCGACAAAACCGATCAGCGCCCCGAGCAAGGTGCCGCAGGCCATCTGGAAGGCCATACGCTTGGGGTTCGGCGTGGCAGCCGACAAACCCACCGTGGCCGCGGCGATCATCGTCATGGTCGCGCCGCTCGGCCAGGCCGTGGCAACCCAATAGCTGCCCAGCACCAGCAAGATGAAGCCGGCACGCAACCCCGAAGCCGCGGCGGCCAGCCAATTGGTCTGCGACACGAACGGCTCGTCCCAGTGTTCACGCTCGTGACGGTGCTCGGCCAGGGACGCATGGGTCAGGGCGTATCCGTGCAGGTCGTCGACAAAGCGATAGAGCAATTCACAGGCGGTGTGGAAATCCAGTAATTGCGCATCGCTCGGTCCTGTTGCCTGGAACGCTGCCCGCAACTGACGGACCTGTGCCGGCAAGTCAGCCTTGTAGCGGGCCAAGACCTGGGCCAGGTGCGCCGCATCCCTATCGGTCAAGCCCCGCGCACTGAAGCCGTCCAGCAATTCGGCCAGGTTCTGCAGGCCGGGCTTGATGGCGTCCACCACATGATCGATGGCACCGACGCGCAAGCGCTGGAGCAACTGGTGCAAGGCATTGAAGCGCGTGGTGATGCCCATGAACTCGCTGTTCAGGCGACTGAGCCGGCCGTTGCGCCGACGCATGTGCGGGTCTTCGAATACCGTCACGCTGCGCAGGCTCTCCAGGCCCACCGCTTCGGCAATGAAACGCACGTTGGCGGCTTCGAAGGCATCCCGCTGGCTACGCCCGCGCAAGCCGTCGGTGACGAACAGCGCGAACACCCCAAAACGCTGGTACAAGGCGTTGCGCATGGCCGTGCTGGCGGTTTGCGGCAGGATCGCGGCGCTGACCAGGGTGGCGCAGAGAATGCCCAGAGAAATTTCCAGGACCCGCCAGAGCGCCGCCATGAACGCCCCTTCCGGATGGGCCAGGGCTGGCAAACCAATCATCGCCGCGGTGTAGCCGGCCAGCACAAAGCCGTAGGCCCGGAAGTTGCGATAACGCGCCGCACCCGCTGTGCAGACACCGACCCAGAGGGTCAGGCAACCGAGAAACCATTCGGTGGTCTGGGCGAACAACGCAATCAACGCCACCATCACCGCCGAACCGGCCAACGTGCCGAGAAAGCGGTAGAAGCTCTTGGCGAACACTTGGCCGCTTTGTGGCTGCATGACGATGAACACAGTGATCATGGCCGTGCGCGGTTGCGGCAGCTCCAGGCGCATCGCCAGCCACAACGTCAGGAACGCGGCAAACAGCACCTTGAAGATATAGACCCAGGTCACCCCATCGCTGCGGGCCCAGTCGAAGAAACCACGGCGCCATTCGAGACGGTAGAGCCAGCGTACGGGGGTCATCAAAGGGCTCATGGGCTAGCATTCATCGGGCGAAATTGAACATCGTGGCGGTGTCAGGTACATCGCTCCCGGCCTCCAGCCCACCACCCAGGGCCGTCACCAGATCGGCATGGACACTGAGGCGCGCCGCTTCCACCTGCTGCTGCACCTGCTGCTGCTTGAACAACAGGCTCTGGGCGTTGAGTACATTGAGGTAGTCCGTCAGCCCGCGCTGGAACGCCACCAACGCAATGTCGTAGGTACGTTGTGCGGCGGCCACGGACTCGGCGGCGAAGGCCTGTTGCTTGTCCATGGACTCGCGACGGATCAGTTGGTCGGAAATGCCCTTGAGCGCGTTCACCAGCGTCTGGTTGTAGTGCGCCACGGCGGCGTCATAGCCGGCCGCCGCCTCGCCCAACTGCGAACGCAGGCGCCCGCCGTCGAAGATTGGCAGCGTGACGGCCGGCCCGACGCTGTAAGTCAGCTTCTTGCCCGTCAGGAACTCCAGCGCACCGCCGCCCGTGGCCATGTAGCCCAGGCTTCCCACCAAGTCCACATTGGGATAGAAACCGGCCCTGGCCACCTCGATGCCCCGGGCCTGGGCCGCCACCTGCCAGCGACCGGCAACCACATCCGGTCGCTGGCCCAGCAGTTCGGCGGGCAATGTCGACGGCAGCTTCAAGGGGGCCCCCAGGGCCAGAGCCGGTCGCTGCAGACCCGCGCCCTCCCCCGGTCCCTTGCCCGCCAATGCGGCCAATTGATTGCGACTCAAGGCGATGGCTTCGTCGAGGGCGTCGAGTTGACGATGGGTCTCGGGCAACGGCGCCTGGGCCTGGCTGACGTCGAAATGAGTGCCGATGCCGCCGTCGAGACGCTTTTGCGCCAGGTCGAGAATCTGTTCCTGCTGGCGCAGGGTCGCGGCGACGATATCGCGCTGGGCATAATGCAGCGCAAAGCGGATATAGGCTTGCACGATGTTGTTCTGCAACTCCAGCTGCGCCTGCCGTGCCTCAGCGACGCTGGCATGGGCCAGGTCGACTGCCCGCTCGCTGGCGTTGCGCTCCCGCCCCCAAAGGTCCAGGGCGTAGCTCAGGCCCAGGCCGGCGTTGTTGTCCCAGGTGGTGGTGTCGGCCAGTTCGCCAGGACCGTAGAACTGATCGGTGGGCCAGTTATGGCGCTTGAGGGTCGCCTGGACATTGACCTGCGGTGACTCGGCCGCCTCGACAACACCGGCCATGGCCTTGGCCTGCCGCACCCTGGCGACGGCCAGGGCCAGGCTCGGGCTGTCCTGCCCCGCCAGGTCGATCCAGCGGTCCAGCTGCGGGTCGCCATAGCCCTTCCACCACTGGCGACTGGGCCAGTGGGCATCGCGGGCGGCCTCGCGGATGGCTTCATCGGTGGCCAGTCGATTGGCCGACAATGCCTCGCCCCGGGGTGCGATCCCTCCTGTCCCGATGCAAGCGCTGAGGGTCAACGATAAAGCCCAAACACTGAGAGTCTTCAGCTCTCTGCTGATGCAACGCGGCACTTGCGCAAGATTCCTGGGAGAGAAAAAACGGGAAACCGTGGGGTCTTCTGTGGGAGCGGGCTTGCTCGCGAAGGCTGACTGACATTCAACATCACCGGCGGTGGACACACCGTATTCGCGAGTAAGCCCGCTCCCACAGGTTCCGCACCAGACTCAAGCCAGCACAGCGACGGCGGCAATTCTAGGCACCCAGCCAAACGGCGATAAGCCGATCTTTCTGCGAATCTTTGTTACCGTAAACGCGATAATCCGTAAGTCGGATCCCGTAGCTCCGTAACTTCGTGTCACAATTTGCCATCGCCCTAGAGAGCCCTCCATGGACACCCTGCAAAACATGCGCGCGTTCTGCTGTGTTGCCGAAGCCGGCAGTTTCACCGCCGCCGCCGTGCAGCTCGATACCACGACAGCCAACGTCTCGCGTGCGGTTTCCAACCTGGAAGCCCATCTGCAAACCCGCCTGCTCAACCGCACCACCCGGCGCATTGCCCTGACCGAAGCCGGCAAACGCTATCTATTGCGTTGTGAACAGATCCTGGCCTATGTCGAGGAAGCCGAAGCCGAGGCCAGCGACGCCCATGCCCGACCGGCCGGACAATTGAAGGTCCACACCATGACCGGTATTGGTCAGCATTTCGTGATCGACGCTATCGCCCGCTATCGCAAGACCCATCCGGACGTGACCTTCGACCTGACCCTGGCCAACCGCGTGCCGGACATCCTGGACGAGGGTTACGACGTCTCCATCGTGCTGGCCAGTGAACTACCGGATTCAGGCTTCGTTTCCCAACGCCTGGGCATCACCTACAGCATCGTCTGCGCGTCACCTGCCTACGTGAAGGCCAACGGTTGCCCCCAAAAGCCCAGTGAGCTGCTGAACCACGCCTGCCTGCGCCTGGTCAGCCCGGTCATTCCACTGGAGAAGTGGGTGTTCGATGGCCCCGAAGGCCAGGAGATGGTCACCATCAACCAGTCCCCCTTCCTGGTGAATTCCGCCGATGCGATGAAAACCGCGATCATCAGCGGCATGGGTATCGGTGTACTGCCGGTTTATGCGGCCATCGAAGGCCTGCGCAACGGCACACTGGTGCGGGTAATGCCCAATTACCGCTCCCAGGAATTGAACCTCTATGCCATCTACCCTTCGCGCCAGTATCTGGATGCGAAGATCAAGACTTGGGTCGAGTACCTGCGGGGTTCGCTGCCGGAAATCCTGACAGCGCACCAGGCCGAGCTGACGGCGTACGAGTTGAGCGGAAGCCTGGCGGGGGCGCGAGCCACGAACTGAAATCGTCGCTCTGTGTCGAGGAACGCCCCTCAGCGCTTGCCCATCGAACGACGGGTGCCGGGAGGTGCGGCACCGGGGGACTTGGCATGACCGTCCTTTACCCCGTTTTTGTACCACGGCAGTTGCCCAGCGCCTTTGGCCGGGGCCAGCTCACCGGGCTTGAAGGGAAACTTGAAGGCCGGGATCGCCGCTTTGCCGCTCTCGGCGCTGGAAACATCGCCGTCAGGCAGGTCGGCCGGTTCGCCGTTCGGGGAAGTCATGTAAATGCCGCTCACTCAAGGTAGACCATCGATCTGCGGCGAGGGGTCTGTTCCTCGCCATATTGTGTGCAAGTCAGGCCTGGGAAAGACATGACGGGCGCCAGTATACCCGCCCGCTTGCGCAACGTATCGGGCAGATTCACCCTGGATACCCACTCGTCCGACAATTATCCAGGACAAAACTGACAAGCCTGTCAGTTAGTCGTCACCTTCCTGACCGTCTCGCAACGCTATATAAGAATCCTGTAAATCCCTTCGTCCCGGACCGGCTTCTCACACCCATGCACATCCAGAAAAAAACCGTCCTGCTCGTCGCGCTATTGGTCGTCCTGGCGGCCCTCGCCCTCTGGCTCGTCGTGAAGCCCAGCGCCGCCAAACCCGGTGCGCCTGCCGCCGTTCCGGTACGGGTGGTCAGCGTGGAGCAAAAGGATGTGCCGCGCTTCGCCAGCGGCATCGGCACGGTGCTGTCACTGCACAGCGTGGTCATCCGTCCGCAGATCGATGGCATCCTCACCCGACTGCTGGTCAAGGAAGGGCAACAGGTGAGCAAGGGTGACCTGCTGGCGACCATCGACGACCGCTCCATTCGTGCCAGCCTCGACCAGGCCCGGGCCCAGCTTGGCGAAAGCCAGGCGCAACTGGCGGTGGCCCAGGTCAATCTCAAGCGTTACAAATTGCTGAGCGTCGACGATGGGGTCTCGAAGCAGACCTACGACCAGCAACAGGCCCTGGTCAATCAGCTCAAGGCCACTGCCCAGGGCAACCAGGCAGCCATCGATGCCGCCCAGGTGCAGCTGTCTTACACCCAGATCCGCTCCCCGGTGACCGGTCGCGTCGGTATCCGCAACGTGGACGAAGGCAACTTCCTGCGCACCAGCGACAGCGAAGGCCTGTTCACCGTGACCCAGATCGACCCGATTGCGGTGGAATTTTCCTTGCCCCAGCAGATGCTGCCCACCTTGCAGCGGTTGATCGCCGCGCCCGAGCAGGCGCTGGTCAAAGCCTACATCGGCGCCGATGGCACGGCGGGCGAGCTGCTTGGCGAGGGTCGGCTGAGCCTCATCGACAACCAGATCAACCCCAACACCGGCACCCTGCGGGCCAAGGCCGAGTTCAGCAACACCGGGCAACGGTTGTGGCCGGGGCAACTGGTCACGTTGAAAATCCAGACCGCCCTCGACAAGGGCGCCCTGGTGGTACCACCGACCGTGGTCCAGCGCGGGCTGGACCAGCACTTCGTCTACCGGCTCAAGGGTGACAAGGTCGAGAACGTGCCGGTGGAAATGGTCTACCAGGACAGCGGCATGCAGATCATCAAGGGGGTGAACGCCGGTGATCAACTGGTGAGCGACGGCCAGTCACGCCTCAGGCCGGGGGCCCGCGTCCAGGTGCTCACTGCCCCACCGGTCCTCGCCACGGCCACGGAGCCGCAGCCATGAAGGGGCACGGCTCGATCTCGGCGTGGTGCATCGACCACCCCGTCGCCACGGTGCTGCTGACGTTCGCCCTGATACTGCTGGGCTCTATCGCCTTCCCTCGCCTGCCCGTCGCCCCGTTGCCGGAGGCGGAATTCCCGACGATCCAGGTCAACGCCCAACTGCCCGGCGCCAGCCCCGAAACCATGGCCTCCTCGGTGGCGACGCCGTTGGAAGTGCAGTTCAGCGCGATTCCCGGCATCACCCAGATGACCTCCAGCAGCGCCTTGGGTTCGACCAACCTGACCCTGCAATTCAGCCTCGACAAGAGCATCGACACCGCCGCCCAGGAAGTGCAGGCAGCCATCAACACCGCCGCCGGCAAACTGCCCGGCGACATGCCGAACCTGCCCACCTGGCGCAAGGTCAACCCCGCCGACAGCCCGGTGCTGATCCTCAGTATCAGTTCGAGTCTGATGCCCGGCACCGAACTGAGCGACTACGTCGAAACGCTGCTTGCCCGTCAGATCAGCCAGATCGACGGCGTCGGACAAGTCAACATCACCGGGCAACAACGCCCGGCGATCCGCGTCCAGGCCTCCGCCGACCGTCTCGCCGCCATCGGCCTGACCCTGGCCGACATCCGCACGACACTCCAGCAGGCCAGTCTCAACCTGGCCAAGGGCGCCCTGTACGGCGACTCAAGCATCTCGACCTTGTCCACCAACGACCAATTGTTCCAGCCCGAGGAATATGGCGACCTGATCGTGTCCTACAGGAATGGGGCGCCGGTGCATCTCAAGGACATCGCCAAGGTGATCAATGGCTCGGAAAACGCCTACGTCCAGGCCTGGTCTGACAGCGAGCCAGGGCTCAACCTGGTGATCTTCCGGCAGCCCGGGGCGAACATCGTCGAGACCGTCGACCGCATCCAGGCGGCCCTGCCCACCCTGGAAGCCATGCTCCCCGCCGCGGTACAGGTCAAGGTGCTGATCGATCGCACCCAGACCATCCGCGCCTCTTTGCACGAGGTGGAGCTCACCCTGCTGATCGCCGTGCTGCTGGTGGTGGCGGTCATGGCGTTGTTCCTGCGCCAGCTCTCGGCGACGCTGATCGTCTCGGCCGTACTGGGAGTGTCCCTGACCGCAAGCTTCGCCCTGATGTACGTGATGGGCTTCAGCCTGAACAACCTGACCCTGGTGGCCATCGTCATCTCGGTGGGCTTCGTGGTGGACGACGCGATCGTGGTGGTGGAGAACATCCACCGGCATCTCGAGGCCGGTGACGGCATGCGCGAAGCGGCAATCAAGGGCGCCGGCGAAATCGGCTTCACGGTGGTGTCCATCAGCTTCTCCCTGGTGGCCGCGTTCATTCCGTTGCTGTTCATGGGCGGCGTGGTCGGGCGGCTGTTCAAGGAGTTTGCCCTGACCGCCACCTCGACCATCCTGATTTCCGTGATGGTGTCCCTGACCCTGGCGCCCACCCTGGCGGCGCTGTTCATGCGAGCCCCGGCGCATCATGCTCACCGAGGTCCGGGCTTTGGCGAGCGGCTGCTGGGTGGCTATGAAAAAGGCCTGCGCAAGGCGCTGGCCCATCAAAGACTGATGATCGGTGTGTTCGGCCTGACCCTGGCACTGGCGGTGGCAGGCTATGTGTTCATCCCCAAGGGGTTCTTCCCGGTGCAGGATACCAGCCTGGTACTTGGCACCAGCGAGGCGGCCGCCGACGTGTCGTTCCCGGACATGGTGGCCAAGCACAAGGCCCTGGCCGAAATCATCGCAGCCGACCCGGCAGTGCAAACGTTCTCCCATTCCGTCGGGGTCTCGGGCAGCAACCAGACCATTGCCAACGGCCGTTTCTGGATCGCCCTCAAACCCCAAAGCAAGCGTGACGTCTCGGCCAGCGGCTTCATCGACCGGATCCGCCCCAAGTTGCAGAAAATTCCCGGCGTGGTGCTGTACCTGAGGGCCGGGCAGGACATCAACCTCAGTTCCGGTCCCAGTCGCGCCCAGTATCAGTACGTTCTCAAGAGCAACGACGGACCGACCCTCAACACCTGGGCACAGAAACTCACCGACAGGCTGCGCAGCAACCCGGCGTTCCGTGACATCTCCAACGACCTGCAACTGGGCGGCAGCGTTACCCATATCAACATCGACCGCAGCGCGGCGGCACGCTTCGGCCTGACCGCCAGCGATGTCGACCAGGCGCTTTACGACGCGTTCGGCCAGCGACAGATCAACGAATTCCAGACCGAGACCAACCAGTACAACGTGATCCTGGAGCTCGACACCCAGCAACGTGGCAAGGCCGAAAGCCTGGCCTACTTCTACCTGCGCTCGCCCCTGAGCGGGGAAATGGTGCCGCTCTCGGCCCTGGCCCGCTTCGATCCGCCCACCAATGGCCCGCTGTCCATTGCTCACGATGGCATGTTTCCAGCCGCCAACCTGTCGTTCAACCTGGCCCCAGGCGTGGCACTGGGGGACGCGGTGCGCATGCTCGACCAGGCGAAGAACGAGATCGGCATGCCCGCCGCCATCAGCGGCAACTTCCAGGGCGCGGCACAGGCATTCCAGAGTTCCCTGGCCAGCCAGCCGTGGCTGATCCTCGCCGCGCTGGTGGCGGTGTACATCATTCTCGGCGTGCTCTACGAGAGCTTCGTGCATCCGCTGACCATCATCTCCACCCTGCCCTCAGCCGGCCTCGGCGCCCTGATCATGCTCTGGCTGCTGGGCCAGGACTTCTCGATCATGGCGCTGATCGGGCTGGTGCTGCTGATCGGCATCGTCAAGAAGAACGGCATCCTGATGATCGATTTCGCCCTCGACGCGCAGCGCAATGGCGGGCTGACTCCGCAGGAGGCGATTTTCCAGGCCGGCATGACCCGTTTCCGTCCGATCATCATGACCACCCTGGCCGCCCTGCTGGGCGCCTTGCCGCTGATGCTCGGCCATGGCCCCGGCGCAGAACTGCGCCAGCCCCTGGGCATTGCGGTGGTCGGTGGCCTACTGGTGAGCCAGGCACTGACGTTGTTCACCACACCGGTCATATACTTGTGGCTCGAGCGGTTGTTCCATCGGCCCGTCCAGCATTCCGGGCCTGCGCCAGCCACGGCGCTGGCGACCACAGACTGAGGCGGGGCCATGCGCGTTCTGATCATCGAAGACGAAGAAAAAACCGCGGATTACCTGCATCGTGGCCTGACCGAGCAGGGTTACATCGTCGATGTAGCCCCCGACGGCGTCGAAGGGCTGCACCTGGCCCTGGAAAGCGAATACGCCGTCATCGTGCTCGACGTGATGCTGCCGGGCCTGGATGGCTTCGGCGTACTGCGAGCCCTGCGCGCCCGCAAGCAGACCCCGGTGATCATGCTCACTGCCCGGGAACGGGTCGAAGACCGCATCAAGGGCCTGCGCGACGGCGCCGACGATTACCTCGGCAAGCCGTTCTCTTTCCTGGAACTGGTGGCCCGCCTGCAAGCCCTGACCCGTCGCAGCGGCGGCCATGAGCCGGTGCAGGTGAGCATCGCTGACCTGTGGATCGATCTGATCAGCCGCAAGGCCACCCGCGCCGGCCAACGCCTGGACCTGACGGCCAAGGAGTTCTCGCTGCTCAGCGTCCTGGCCCGGCGCCAGGGTGAAATCCTCTCCAAGACCGCCATCGCCGAAATGGTCTGGGACATCAATTTCGACAGCGACGCCAACGTCGTGGAGGTGGCGATCAAACGCCTGCGGGCCAAGCTGGATGGGCCGTTCGAGCGGAAGTTGCTGCACACCATCCGCGGAATGGGTTATGTGCTGGAGAACCGCAGTGAGTAACAGCATCGCGCTACGCCTCAGCGGCCTGTTCACCCTGGTCGCCGCGCTGGTGTTCCTGTTGATCGGCGGTGCCTTGTACCAGCAGGTCGAAAAAGGCCTGGGCCTGCTGCCCGAAGCCGAACTCGACGCCCGCTACAGCGTGCTCGAATCCACAGTAGGCCGTTACGGCACGCCCGAACACTGGGTGAAGATCCACAACAAGCTGCGCTTGCTGGGGGAAGAAGACAAACGCATCCACTTCTGGATCGTCAGCGGTGATCCACACTTCGAATATGGCGATCCCGACCCGCAGATCCGCGCCTTCATCGCAGGGCCGCTGGGTAAACGCGACCTGCAATTGCCCAACCGTCATTACCCGATGAAAGTGCTGGTGAGCCAGTTTCCGGCCAAGGACCAACGACCGCCGCTGCGCTTCATGATCGGCATCGACACCGAAACCTTCTACCAGACCCAGTATCGTCTGCTGGTGGCCTTGGTGAGCCTGGCGATTGTCGGGGTGCTGCTGGCGTCCTTGCTCGGCTACTGGGTGGCGCGGATCGGCCTCAAGCCGTTGATCAAGCTGTCCGACGAAGCCCGGCGCCTGACCCCTCCGCGCCTGTCCGGGCGCCTGCGGCTATCGCCGTTGCCACCGGAGCTCAGCCAGTTCGTCAGCTCCTTCAACGCTACCCTAGACCGGGTCGAACAGGCCTACTCACGCCTGGAGTCGTTCAACGCGGATGTCGCCCATGAACTGCGTTCACCGCTGACCAATCTCATCGGCCAGACCCAAGTGGCGCTGACCCGCGGCCGTTCGGCCGAACATTACTTCGAAGTGCTGCAATCGAACCTCGAGGAACTGGAACGGCTGCGTTCGATCATCAATGACATGCTGTTCCTCGCCAGCGCCGACCAGGGCAGCAAGGCCACCAAACTGACCACCACGTCTTTGGCCGACGAAGTAGCCACCACCCTCGATTACCTGGACTTCATCCTCGAGGATGCCCAGGTCCAGGTCCGGGTCAGCGGCGACGCACAGGCCAGCATCGAGATCGCCCATTTGCGCCGGGCGCTGATCAACCTGCTGAGCAACGCGGTGCAGCACACCGCCCGTGGACAGGTTATCGACGTGTGCATCGAAGCCCAGGCCGACCAGATCACCCTCGCCGTCACCAACCCCGGCGAACCGATCGCCAACGAACATCTGCCGCGACTGTTCGAACGCTTCTACCGGGTCGATGCCTCTCGCAGCAACAGTGGGGCCAACCATGGGCTGGGGCTCGCCATCGTCAGGGCCATCGCCCTGATGCACGGTGGGGATGTCTTCGTGCGCAGTGACCGAGGCGCCAACACCTTCGGGATCCGTTTGCCGGCGTGACCGAGCGATACAGCCGCTTTTTCCGGGCCATTGAATGCTGGGCGAAAGGCTATTAGCCCAGAATCACAAAGTCTCGGCCTCCGCCGGCCACTCCGGCTTTTGCTCGAACACGGATTGCCCCTTCTCCTCGATCCAAGCACAATCTGCAAAAGGCCAGCATCTGGTGAATTGCCAGCTATGCTCCCTTCGGAATGGATCGGCCCTATAGACATCGGAATCATGAGCCCCAGCAGTGCGACATCCGGCAACACCCCACGATCGATACGTTCGGAGCGGGTCCTCGTACTGGCCAGCTCACTGGTTGTCATTGCCATCCTGTGCATCGTCACCTTCCTGCTGATCCGCGAGCACGCCAGCGCCCGTGAAGCGGCGACACGTGCGGCCACCAATATCGTGCAGTTGATCGATGCCGACGTGCTGCGCAACGTCGAACTCTACGATGTGTCGGTGCAAGGCCTGATTGCCGCGTCCAAGCGCGACGACCTGAAAGACGTTTCACCGGAAGTCCGTCATCTGGCCTTGTTCGACCGCGCCACCGCCGCTCCCTACAAAGGCGACATCCTGTTGCTGGACAAACAAGGTGATGTGATCGCTGACTCGGCCTCGGTCGAGCCTCGTGTCGGTAATTATGCTGATCGGGAGTATTTCCAGTCCCATGTCCAGAACCCAAGCCCGGACATGATGATCAGTCGTCCCTTCCGGGCCAGGAGTGGCGAGCACGACTGGCGTATCAGTTTCAGTCGCCGGCTGAACGACGACCGCGGCGACTTCCTGGGCGTGGCCGAAGCCGCAATGCGCTTGAGTTACTTCAGCCAGTTGTTCAAAAGCTTGAACATCGGGCATGGCGGTACGGTCAACCTGATCAGCCGCCAGGGAATCCTGCTGGCTCAGGAGCCGCCTCTGGCCGAGGACATGATCGGCCGGGATTTCAGCAACCGGCCGAACTTCGTGCGTATCCTGCGTGAAGGGAATGGCAGCTTCACCAGCATTTCCGGTTTTGATCAGAAACAGCGCCTCTACACCTTTTCCCAGGTCGGCGACTTGCCGTTGATCGTCGTGGTGGCGCTCTCCTCCGAGGAGGTCTTCGCTTCATGGTTACGCACGGCTTTGATCGTCAGCGGCGCTACCGGCGCACTGTGCATCGGCCTGCTCTGGCTCACCTGGCTGCTGCGCCGGGAATTGAGGCGCCGCCACAGAGCCGAACGAGAATTGGCTCATCTGGCATCCGTTGACGCGCTGACCGGCCTGGCGAACCGCCGGGCCCTGGATGAAACCTTGCGACAGGAATGGTTGCGGGCCCAGCGTTCGGGCCAACCGCTGTCGGTATTGATGGTCGATGCAGACCATTTCAAGGCATTCAACGACCGCTATGGCCACCCGCGCGGTGACGTGGCACTGCGAGCCTTGGCCGAGGTCATCAACCAACACGTTCGCCGCCCCGCCGACCTGGCGGCCCGCTACGGGGGTGAGGAGTTCTCGGTGGTGCTTCCTGAGACGACCACCGCCGGTGCATTCACTATGGCCCAATATATTCGCGAAGCGGTGGAGCAACTGCCAGCCACCATAGCCGGTGACACGCCGATGACTGTCAGTATTGGCATCGCGACCTGGGCACAGGGGCCCTATGGCGAAGTCGAACAACTGCTGCACGCTGCGGACAAGGCGCTGTACCAGGCCAAGGCAAGTGGGCGTAATCGAGTGGTTTGTGCGATGTGATGTTCCCCAGAGCCCTGTGGGAGCAAAGCTTGCTCGCGACTGCAGTGGGTCAGCCAGTATCAATGCTACTGACCTGACGCCATCGCGAGCAGGCTCGCTCCCACAGGGGATCGCAGGTGTACTCAGAATTTTTGTTCGGCACAGCCCCAACTGTGGTTACGACCGGGAAACAGGTCGGCTCTAAGGCCGCTTTGCTTTGGCTTTGGCTTTGGCTTTGGCTTTGGCTTTTGATCTTGAACGCCCCGTTAACCACAAGGGCCGAACGCAGGCGTTGCGTAGTGGGCAACCCGGCACGGATGCCGGGTTAGCCGCGCTGGGCCATGGATGGCCCTTCGCGGCGGGCCCACGGAGCAATGCCTTCGTTAAGGAACACCTCGCCTTGGCGAGGTGCCCAGTGGTGGGGCAAAGCCTTTTTTGCTTACTTTTTTTGGCGTTTGAAAAAAAGTGAGCCGCCGTCAGGGCGGAACCCTAAGCAGCCGCTACCGCAGCAACGGATATGTCCCCAAAACTCAAAACTCAAAAAAAGCGGCCCATAAAAAAAGGCCACCCAAAGGCAGCCTTCAAAAAACTAGAGAGGTTTTTTACTTACACCGCCGCAACCGGACGCATGTAAGAGATCGGTGCGGTACTGGCGTCTTCGAACGTCACAACTTCCCAGGCATCTTTCTGCTCAATCAACTTGCGCAGCAGCTGGTTGTTCAGTGCGTGGCCGGATTTGAAGCCCTTGAACTCACCAATCAGGCTATTGCCCAGCAGGTAGAGGTCACCGATTGCATCAAGGATCTTGTGTTTGACGAATTCGTCTTCATAGCGAAGACCGTCTTCGTTCAACACGCCATCGGAATCGACCACGATCGCGTTTTCAACACTGCCGCCGAGTGCGAGGTTGTGCTTGCGCAGATACTCGATGTCACTCATGAAACCAAAGGTACGGGCGCGGCTGACTTCTTTTACGAACGAAGTGCTGGAAAAATCCACGCTTGCACTCTGGGTGCGGTCACGGAAAACCGGGTGATCGAAATCGATCTCGAAGCTCACCTTGAAACCATCGAAAGGGACGAAAGTGGCGCGCTTGTCGCCGTCTTCCACTGTCACTTCCCGCAGGATACGGATGAACTTCTTGGCCGCGTCCTGCTCTTCCAGGCCAGCCGATTGAATCAGGAATACGAAGGGTCCGGCGCTGCCATCCATGATCGGGACTTCGGACGCGGAGAGCTCGACGTAGGCGTTATCGATGCCCAGGCCAGCCATGGCCGAGAGCAAATGCTCCACCGTGTCCACTTTGGTGTCACCGTTGACCAGTGTGGTCGACATGGTGGTTTCACCAACATTTTCCGCGCGAGCAGGAATCTGCACCACAGGGTCGAGGTCGGCACGACAAAACACAATGCCGGTGTCGACAGGCGCAGGCTTGAGGGTCAGATAGACCTTCTCGCCGGAGTGCAGGCCGACACCTGTGGCACGGATAATATTCTTCAGGGTGCGTTGTTTAATCATGGCATGGGCCGCTTCAGCGCAAATTGCGAACTGGTATCAACAAAGGCTGGCGATGATAGCAGACCAGACCTTTGCTGAACACCAATCACCCGAATACCCCTGATACATTTCATCAATCGGCCTGACGACGCAGGAAGGCCGGGATGTCCAGGTAATCCAGATCGTCTTGCGGATTCATCTTCGCGGCAGTCGCAGCACCGGCCTGGGCCTGGTTGCGCATGACGGTTGGACGGTCCAGGTCGCGGTAGTTCACCGCTGGCTGTTCCTGACGAACGGGGGCTTGCTGCTGAGGCTGCGAGGCCATGGTGGTCTGGACAGTGTTGTCGATTACCTTCATCGGCTTCTCGATTTTCGCACCCAGGCCGGTGGCAACCACGGTCACGTGCAACTCGTCACGCATGTCCGGATCGATCACGGTACCGACCTTGACCATGGCGTGGTCGGAAGCGAACGCTTCGATGATGCTACCCACGTCGGAGTACTCGCCCAAGGACAGGTCGGGACCTGCGGTGATGTTTACCAGAATGCCGCGGGCACCTTGCAGGTTCACATCTTCGAGCAACGGGTTGCGGATGGCCGCTTCGGTAGCTTCGCGAGCACGGTTCGGACCGCTGGCGCAGCCGGTGCCCATCATCGCCATGCCCATTTCGGACATTACGGTGCGGACGTCGGCAAAGTCGACGTTGATCATGCCCGGACGCTTGATGATGTCGGAGATACCGCGAACGGCACCGGCCAGTACATCATCGGCCTTGGCGAAAGCCGACAAGAGGCTTGCATCTTTACCAAGGATGGTCAGCAGTTTCTCGTTGGGGATGGTGATCAACGAGTCGACGCTGTCGCTCAGCGCGCGGATGCCTTCATCGGCAATCTGCATGCGCTTGCGGCCTTCGAACGGGAACGGACGGGTCACCACCGCAACGGTGAGGATGCCCATTTCCTTGGCCACTTCGGCAATGATCGGCGCCGCACCGGTACCGGTACCGCCGCCCATGCCCGTGGTGATGAACACCATGTTGGTACCGGCCAGGACTTCAGCGATGCGCTCGCGGTCTTCCAGGGCAGCCTGACGGCCAACCTCGGGGTTCGCGCCGGCACCCAGGCCCTTGGTCACGCCGGTACCCAGTTGCAGGATGGTCCGCGCGCCAATGTTCTTCAGCGCTTGAGCATCGGTGTTGGCGCAGATGAATTCGACGCCTTCGATGTTGCTCTTGACCATGTGGTTGACAGCGTTGCCGCCGCCACCGCCGACACCGATTACCTTGATAACCGGGCTAGCGGGGATGTTGTCTACGAGTTCGAACATTTTCCCTCTCCTTACATTCTCTAGTTTTTTTCGCCTACTGCATCTTCAGCTACAAGCTGCCAGCCCTGAGCTGCAAGCTTGCCGCTTGAAGCTTGAAACTTGTCGCTAAAAGTTACCTTTGACCCACGCCTGGAGACGCTCGAACAGCGGTGCCTTCGTCTCGTCGCTGCTGTAGCTGTCGCGGCTGCCTATCCCTGAGAACGAGATCCCGTCGGACTGCTTCTGCAGGCCGTACATCAACAGGCCCACGCCGGTGGAATAGATCGGGTTGCGTACCACGTCATCCAGGCCCTTGACGCCATGGGGCACGCCCAGGCGTACCGGCATGTGGAAAATTTCCTCGGCCAGCTCGACCGCGCCTTCCATCTTCGACGTACCGCCGGTCAACACGATGCCGGCCGGGATCAGGTCTTCGTAGCCGCTGCGACGAAGTTCGGCCTGGATCAGCGTGAACAGTTCGTCGTAGCGCGGCTCGACCACCTCGGCCAGGGCCTGGCGGGACAGCTCGCGCGGTGGACGGTCGCCGACGCTCGGGACCTTGATGGTTTCACCGGCACCGGCCAGTTTCGCCAGGGCGCAGGCGTAGCGGATCTTGATTTCCTCGGCGTACTGGGTCGGGGTGCGCAACGCCATGGCGATGTCGTTGGTCACCTGGTCACCGGCAATCGGGATCACCGCGGTGTGGCGAATGGCGCCTTCGGTGAAGATCGCGATGTCGGTGGTACCGCCGCCGATGTCCACCAGGCACACGCCCAGTTCTTTCTCATCGTCGGTCAGCACCGAGTAAGCCGAAGCCAGTTGCTCGAGGATGATGTCGTCGATTTCCAGGCCGCAACGGCGCACGCATTTTTCGATGTTCTGCGCAGCGTTCACGGCGCAGGTCACCACGTGGACCTTGGCTTCCAGGCGCACGCCGGACATGCCCAGGGGCTCGCGCACGCCTTCCTGGTTGTCGATCACGTAATCCTGCGGCAGGGTGTGCAACACCCGCTGGTCGGCCGGGATCGCCACGGCCTGGGCCGCGTCGAGCACGCGTTCGAGGTCGGCGGAGCTGACTTCGCGATCACGGATCGCGACGATCCCGTGGGAGTTCAGGCTGCGGATGTGATTGCCCGCCACGCCGACGAATGCCGAGTGGATCCGGCAACCGGCCATCAGCTGCGCTTCTTCGATGGCGCGCTGGATCGATTGCACGGTGGACTCGATGTTCACCACCACACCCTTCTTCAGGCCACGGGACGGATGGGTACCGATCCCGACGATGACCAGCGTGCCGTCGTCCGCAACCTCGCCTACCAGCGCAACCACCTTGGAAGTGCCGATATCCAGCCCGACGATCATTTTTCCGCTTTGCACGTTTGCCATGGGTCCTGCCTCTTCTTAATTCTTCGCGACGGCGGGTTGGGCCGTCGTGGGCGCTACCGGTTCCCGCCAGCCAACAGCCAGGCCATTGGCGTAGCGCAGATCGATGCGCGCGATGTTCGTAATCTGTTCTTTGAGCGTCTTGTCATAGATGGCGATAAAACGGCGCATCTTTTCCACCAGGTTGCCGCGACCGAGCAGCAGCTCGATACCCGGCCCAGAGCTGCCCGCGCCAGTGGTCAGGAACCAACTGCCGCGCTCGCGCAACTCCAGGCGCGCGATGGAGAAGCCCAATGGCCGCAACATCTGGCTCAACACCTGGTACTGCTGCATTACCTGCTGCTGAGCCCGCTGCGGGCCGAACAACTGTGGCAAATGTTCGTAGTTGGCCAGTTCCCGCGGCGTGAACGCCTGGCCCTGGTTGTTCAACAGCGACTCGTCACCCCAGCGGGCCACCGGCAGTTGTTCTTCCAGGCGGATCGAAACCTGATCGGGCCACACACGCCGGACTTCGGCATGGGCAATCCAGGGCATCTGCTCCAGTTCCGTGCGCATGCCCGCCAGGTCGATGGTGAAGAAGCTCGACGCCACGAACGGGGCGATCCGCTGCTGCACCGCCTGCTGGCTGATGTAGCTGAGGTCGCCCTGGACGTTGATCCGGGCGATCGGCCGGTCGGCGTAAGGCAGCAACCGCTGTGCGCCTTCATACGTACCGAACCCCAACGCCACCAGCAGCACCGGCCATAACAGGCTCTTGAGAAAACCAAAGTTGGCTTTCGGCAAGCGCGCCGACATCGGCTCTTTGGCCACCATTCGGCTGGCACCCCGCGGTACCGGCTTGCGACCGGGTGCGGATGGCTGATGACGAAGCGATGCGCCTTGCATGGCTTAACCTCTTGGCTCTTGAGCGCCGACACTGGCGGCCAGGATCGACAGCACCAGCTGCTGGAAATCCAGGCCGGCGGCACGGGCCGCCATCGGTACCAGGCTGTGATCGGTCATGCCGGGCGCGGTGTTGACTTCCAGGAACCAGAACTGCCCCTCGGCGTCCTGCATCACGTCCGCCCGTCCCCAACCGGCAATACCCAGCGCCTCACAGGCCTTGGCCGTGAGGTCCATCAATTCTTGTTCCTTGGCACTGTCCAGCCCGCAGGGGATGCGGTACTGGGTATCGTTGGCGATGTACTTGGCGTCGTAGTCGTAGAACGTGTGCGGGGTGCCCAGCGCAATCGGCGGCAACACCTGGTCACGCAGGGTGGCGATGGTGAACTCGGGACCGGTGATCCATTGCTCGACCAACACTTGCGAATCGTAGGAACTGGCGTCTTTCCATGCCGCGGTCAACTCAGGCAGCGAATTCACTTTCGCCATGCCGATACTTGAACCTTCATGGGCCGGTTTGACGATCAAAGGGAAGCCCAGTTCCGTGGCCGCCGAAATACAGTCGGCCTCGGACGCCAGCACGGCATGACGCGGCGTCGGGATGCCGAGGCTGTGCCAGACCTGCTTGGTGCGCAGCTTGTCCATCGCCAGGGCCGAAGCCAGGATGCCGCTGCCGGTGTAGGGAATGCCCAGGCATTCGAGCAGGCCTTGCATGCTGCCGTCTTCGCCACCGCGACCGTGGAGAATGATGAACGCACGGTCGATCTTTTCGCTCAGCAGGCGCTGCAGGAAGTCATCGCCCACGTCGATGCCGAATGCATCGACGCCGGCGCCTTGCAAGGCGTCGAGCACGGCCTTGCCGGACTTGAGGGACACCTCGCGCTCGGCACTCTTGCCGCCGAACAGCACGGCGACACGGCCGAAAGCTTTCGGGTCAAGGGTGGAAACCAGGTTGGCGTAGGCAGCAGTCATTTCAGTTTCCCCTCGCTGGAAGCCACAGTGGCACCGGCGAATAACGGACTTTTCAACAGTTTCGGCGCCAGGCCGCCGATATCACCGGCTCCTTGGCACAACAGGATGTCGCCGGCGCGCAGCAGCGGCTTGACCAACGGCGCGAGGTCCACGCCGCGTTCGATGTAGATCGGGTCCAGTTGACCGCGCTGGCGGATGCTGTGGCACAGCTGACGGCTGTCGGCGCCCGGGATCGGCTCTTCGCCGGCCGGATAGACTTCCATCAACAGCAGCACGTTGGCGTCGGTCAGCACCTGGACAAAGTCGTCGTACAGGTCGCGGGTGCGGCTGTAGCGGTGCGGCTGGTAGACCATCACCAGGCGGCGCTCCGGCCAGCCACCGCGCACGGCCTTGATCACCGCCGCGACTTCGGTCGGGTGGTGGCCGTAATCGTCCACCAGCATCACGTTGCCGCCGTCCACCGGCAGCTCGCCATAGACCTGGAAGCGTCGCCCCACGCCCTGGAAGCCGGACAGCCCCTGGACGATGGCTTCGTCGCTGACGCCTTCGTCGGTGGCGATGCAGATAGTGGCCAAGGCGTTGAGCACGTTGTGGTTGCCCGGCATGTTCACCGACACGTCCAGCGGTTCGCGATCAGGGCGCAACACGGTGAAGAATGTCTGCATGCCCTGTTGGCGCACGTTGATGGCGCGCACGTCGGCTTCTTCGCCGAAACCGTAGGTCACGGTCGGACGCTTGATCAGCGGCAGGATTTCACGCACCACCGGGTCATCCATGCACACCACCGCCAAACCGTAGAACGGCAGGTTGTGGAGGAACTCGACGAAGGTCTTCTTCAACTTGTTGAAGTCGCCACCGTAGGTCGCCATGTGGTCGGCGTCGATGTTGGTGACCACGGCCACCAGTGGCTGCAGGTGCAGGAAGCTCGCATCGCTCTCGTCGGCTTCGGCGATCAGGTAGCGGCTGGTGCCGAGCTGGGCATTGGTGCCCGCGGCATTCAGACGACCGCCGATCACGAAGGTCGGGTCCAGGCCGCCGGCGGCGAACACCGAGGCAATCAGGCTGGTGGTGGTGGTTTTGCCGTGGGTACCGGCCACAGCGATGCCATGGCGATAGCGCATCAGCTCGGCCAGCATCTCAGCCCGTGGCACCACTGGAATGCGGCGTTCCAGGGCGGTGGCAACTTCCGGGTTGGAGGTGTTCACGGCACTGGAAACCACCAGCACGTCAGCATCGGCGGCATTCTCGGCACGGTGGCCGATAAAGATCTGCGCACCGAAGGACTCCAGGCGCTCGGTGACCGGGGAAGCTTTGAGGTCGGAACCCGAGACCTGGTAACCCAGGTTCAGCAATACCTCGGCAATCCCACACATGCCCACGCCGCCGATACCGACGAAGTGGATGCGGCGGATACGGCGCATTTCCGGTTGCGGCATGGCTTTGCGATTCTCAACCATGGGCCACCTCCAGGCAGGTATCGACCACTTGGGCCGTGGCATCGGGTTTGGCCAGGCGGCGGGCGGCGCGGGCCATGTCTTCAAGTCGTTGCGGTTGCATCAAGACCTCTGTCAGGCGGGCGGCAAGATCCGCGGCGCCGGTCGTTCTTTGCGGCAGCAGGAAGGCAGCGCCTTCGCGGGCCAAATAATCGGCATTGCGGGTCTGGTGGTCGTCGATGGCGTGGGGCAAGGGCACCAGCATCGAGGGCAGACCGGCGGCAGCCAGTTCACTGATGGTCAACGCACCTGCGCGACAGATCACCAGGTCGGCCCAGCCATAGGCTTGGGCCATGTCTTTGATGAAAGGCTGCACTTGCGCCTCGACGCCGGCGACGCGGTAGCGCTCGGCGGTCACTTCATCGTGGTGCTTGCCGGCCTGGTGAAAGACTTCGGGCCGCAGTTCGGAAGCGACCTGCGACAAGGCTTCGGGCAGCAATTTGTTCAACGGCTCCGCCCCCAGGCTTCCGCCCAGGACCAGCAAACGCGCCTTGCGTCCGGCCAGGGCCGGGCGCGGGTTATCGAGAAACAGCTCGGTACGCACCGGATTACCGGTGGTGCGGCGGCTGCCCGACAGGGTAAAGGTGTCGGGAAAGGCTTCACAGACCCGGGCGGCCAACGGCACCAGTAACCGATTGGCGGTACCGGCCACGGCGTTCTGCTCGTGGACGATCACCGGCACGCCGGCCAGTTTTGCCGCAACGCCGCCAGGACCGGTCACATAACCACCGAACCCGACCACGCAGACCGGGCGCAACCGACGAATGATCGCTCGCGCCTGCCAGATCGACTTGAGCAGCATCAGCGGCGCCTTGAGCAACGACAACCTGCCCTTGCCCCGCAGGCCACTGGCGTCGATCCGGTGCAGTTCGAGGCCGGAGCCGGGTACCAGTTCGTTCTCGATCCCCCGCGGCGTACCCAGCCAGTGCACGGTGTAGCCCCGCGCCTGGAACTCCCGGGCACAGGCCAGCGCCGGGAACACGTGCCCGCCGGTACCGCCCGCCATGATCAGCACGTTAGCGCCCATGAGACGGCTCCTCGGCGAAGTCGCTCTCCTGGAATTCCATCTCTTCGCTACCCAGGTGGGTCCGGCTCTCCCATTCGATGCGCAACAACAGGCCGAGACAGGCACAGCAGATCACCAGGGAACTGCCGCCATAGCTGAGGAACGGCAGCGTCAGGCCCTTGGTCGGCAGCAGGCCGACGTTCACACCGATGTTGATCAGAAACTGACCAATCCACAGAAACGACAGCCCATAGGCCACATAGGCAGCGAAGAACTGCTTGGCCTTCTCGGCCCACAAGCCGATGTACATGCCACGCACGCAGACGAACACGAACAGAGCCACGGTGCACAGCGACCCCACCACGCCGAGTTCTTCGGCCAGCACCGAAAACACGAAGTCGGTGTGGGCTTCCGGCAGATAGAACTGTTTCTGCACACTGTTGCCCAGGCCCACGCCCAGCCATTCGCCGCGCCCGAAGGCGATCAGCGCCTGGGTCAATTGATAACCGGAACCGAACTGGTCGGCCCACGGGTCGGTAAAGGTGATCAGACGCGCCATCCGATAGGGTTGCGCCTGCACCAGCACTGTCACGGCAGCCACCGCCAGCGCCACCATCAGGATGAAGCGGAACAGCCCGACCCCGCCCAGGAACAGCATCGCCGCCGCCGCGCCCATCATCACCACCGTGGCGCCGAAGTCGGGTTCCATCAGCAGCAGGCCGGCCATGGGCAGCAATACGATGAATGGCTTGAAGAAGCCCATCCAGCTCTCGCGCACTTCTTTCTGGCGACGCACCAGATAACCGGCGAGGAAAAGCACCACAAAGACCTTGGCGATCTCCGAAGGCTGTACGTTGAAGAAACTGAAACCGATCCAGCGCATCGAGCCGTTGACCTCGCGGCCAATACCCGGCACCAGCACCATCACCAGCAGGCCAAAGGCACCGAGCAGCATCATCCAGCCCAGGCGTTGCCAGGTGGCGATCGGCACCATCATGGTGACGACGCAGGCACCCAGGCCGATCACCAGGTAAACCAAGTGGCGGATCATGTGGTACAGGGTGTTGCCGGACTGCACGGCCGCCACTTCCGACGACGCGGAAGTGATCATCACCAGGCCCAGGCCCAGCAACGCCAGGCAACCGGCGAGCATCGGAAAATCGAGGTCGATGCCACGCCCGGTGATCAGCGGCGACGGATAGGGCTTGATGACATTTCTCAGGCTCATGCCAAGTCCTCCGCAGCCCGGGCGAACAACTGCCCGCGCTCTTCGTAGTTCTTGAACATGTCAAAACTGGCGCAGGCCGGCGACAGCAGGACAGCATCGCCCGGTTGAGCGAGGGCACGGCATTGCTGCACGGCTTCGTCCAGCGAAGCGACGCGAACCAGCGGTACGCCGTCGCCGATGGCCTCGGCGATCAATTCACGGTCGCGCCCCATCAGCACCACGGCACGGCAGTTGGCCGCCACCGGATCGCGCAAGTCCTTGAAATCGGCACCCTTGCCGTCGCCACCGGCGATCAGCACGAGCTTGCCTTCGATGTCTGCGCCCAGGCCTTCGATGGCGGCCAGCGCCGCCCCCACATTGGTGGCCTTGGAATCGTTGTACCAGGCCACGCCATCCAGGTCGCGCACCCACTGGCAGCGGTGTTCGAGGCCGGCGAAGGTACGCAGCGCCGACAGCATGGCGTCGAACGGCAGGCCGACTGCATGCCCCAGGGCCAGGGCCGCCAACGCGTTGGCCTGGTTGTGCGCCCCCCGGATCTTCAGCTCGCGCACCGGCATCAGGTTCTGGAATTCGAAGGCCAGGTATTTCTCGCCATTCTCTTCACGCAATCCAAAGCCCTTGAAGTCCGGCACGCCCAGGCCGAAGGACCAGCATGGCATGCCCTCGCCCAGCAAGGGACGGGTCAGTGCGTCCTGGCGGTTGAACACCACTTGCCGGGCACCGCGGAAAATCCGGTGCTTGGCCAGGTGGTAAGCCGGCAGGCCGCTGTAGCGGTCCATGTGGTCTTCGCTGATGTTGAGCACGGTCGCCACTTCGGCACCGAGATGATCGGTGGTCTCGAGCTGGAAGCTCGACAGCTCCATCACGTATAACTCGACGTCGTCGCTGAGCAGGTCCAGCGCCGGGGTGCCGAGGTTGCCGCCGACGGCGACCCGCTTGCCGGCGGCCGCGGCCATTTCACCCACCAGGGTGGTAACGGTGCTTTTCGCGTTGGAACCGCTGATGGCGATGATCGGCGCCTTGGCGTTACGCGCGAACAGCTCGATATCACCGGACAATTTCACGCCACGGGCAGCAGCGGCCTGCAGGGCCGGCGTCGCCAGGGCCAGGCCGGGGCTCACGTAGAGCTCGTCGGCGCGGCACAGGAACTCGACGTCCAGCTCGCCACAACGCACGTCCACCTGCGGATAGTCACGCCGTAGCGTGGCCAGCTCAGGGGGATTCTCCCGCGTATCGGCCACGGCAAACGACACGCCCCGGCTCGCCAGGAAGCGAACCAGGGACATGCCGCTCTTGCCGAGACCGACAACAATGCGGAAGTGGTCAGAAGCGATCAGGGACACTCGTTCTACCTCAGCTTCAGGGTGGCAAGGCCTATCAGCACCAGAATCACGGTGATGATCCAGAAGCGGACGATCACACGCGGCTCGGGCCAGCCCTTGAGTTCAAAATGGTGGTGGATCGGCGCCATGCGGAATACGCGGCGGCCGGTCAATTTAAAGGACGCAACCTGAATGACCACTGACAGGGTCTCCATCACGAACACGCCGCCCATGATGAACAGGACGATTTCCTGGCGAACGATCACCGCGATGGTGCCCAGGGCCGCGCCCAGCGCCAGCGCGCCGACGTCGCCCATGAAGACCTGCGCCGGGTAGGTGTTGAACCAGAGGAAGCCCAGGCCAGCGCCGATCAACGCGCCGCAGAACACGATCAGTTCGCCCGCCCCTGGCACATAGGGGATCAGCAGGTATTCAGCGAACTTCACGTTGCCCGACAGGTAACAGAAGATCCCCAGCGCGCCGCCGACCATGACCGTTGGCATGATCGCCAGGCCGTCGAGGCCATCGGTGAGGTTGACCGCGTTGCTCGAACCGACGATCACCAGGTAGGTCAGCACCACGAAGCCCGCGCCCAACGGAATGCTGTAGTCCTTGAGCATCGGCAGGATCAGGGTGGTTTCCACCGGCGAGGCGGCGGTCATATAAAGGAAGATCGCCGCGCCCAGGCCGAACACCGACTGCCAGAAGTATTTCCAGCGGCTTGGTAGCCCACGGGAGTTTTTCTCGATGACCTTGCGGTAGTCGTCCACCCAGCCGATGGCGCCGAACAACAGGGTCACCAGCAGCACGGTCCAGACATAGCGGTTGGCCAGGTCGGCCCAGAGCAAGGTGCTGACGCCGATGGATGACAGGATCAACGCGCCACCCATGGTCGGGGTGCCGGATTTGGACAGGTGCGACTGCGGCCCATCGTTACGCACCGACTGGCCGATTTGCAGGTTCTGCAGGGTGCGGATCATCCACGGGCCCAGGAACAGCGACAACGACAGCGCGGTCAACACACCCAGGATCCCGCGCAGGGTCAGGTATTGGAAGACCGCGAAGCCTTTGTAGAACTGTTGCAGGTACTCCGCTAGCAGCAGCAGCATCAATGTTTCTCCGTACGGGTGCCGCACAGCGCCGCGACGATGTTTTCCATCGCTGCGCTACGAGAGCCCTTGATCAATAAGGTGGTGTTCGGGTCTTGCTCGGCACCCAGGGCCTGGATCAGGTCCGCCTGAGTGGTGAAATGCTGTGCGTGCTCGCCGAACGCGGCGACGGCATGGGCCATCATCGGGCCGACGGCATACAGCGCATCGACCTTGCCACGGGCATAGGCACCGACGTCGTGGTGCCCCTGTTGCGCCCATTCGCCCAATTCGCCGATGTCTCCCAGCACCAGCACGGTGCGGCCGGAGAAACCGGCGAGGATATCCACCGCCGCGCACATGGACGTCGGGTTGGCGTTGTAGGTGTCGTCGATCACCCGCATACCGTTAATGGCCAGTTGCGCCACGGTGCGTCCCTTGACCGGTTGCACGGCGTTCAAGCCTGCGACGATGCCCGGCAGCGACACGCCCAGGGCGTGGGCGGCAGCAGCCGCTGCCAGGGCGTTGGCAACGTTATGGGTGCCCAGCAGGTTCAACTGGACCCGCTCGGCGCCGTCGGGGCTGTGCAGGTTGAAGGCCGGGCAACCGCGGGCATCGCGGTCCAGGTCGCTGGCGTAGAAATTCGCGGCGAGGTTGCTCAGGGCAAACGTCAGCACCTTGCGCTCCCCTGCTCGCGTCTTCCAGATTTCGAACGCCTTGTCGTCGAGATTCAGCACGGCAACGCCATCGGCCTCCAGCCCCTCGATGATCTCGCCCTTGGCTTCGACGATTTTCTCCGGGCCACCGAACTCGCCGACATGGGCGGTCCCGGCGTTGTTGAGCACGGCGACGTGGGGCTTGGTCATGCCCACGGTGTAGGCAATCTCGCCGAGCCGCGAGGCCCCCAGCTCGATGACGGCGGCGCAGTGCTCCGGCGCCAGTTCGAGCAGGGTCAAGGGTACGCCGAGGTCGTTGTTCAGGTTGCCCCGGGTGGCCAGCACCGGACCACGGGTACGCAGGATGCTGGCGAGCATTTCCTTGACCGTGGTCTTGCCGCTGGAACCGGTAATGGCCGCGACCGGATTGCCGAATGCCGCACGGTTCAGTGCGCCGAGCTGGCCCAAGGCCTGACGGGTGTCACCGACCAGCAGTTGTGGCAACGCGCTATTGGCTACTTCGCGCTCGACCAATGCCGCGACCGCCCCTTTGGTCGCCACTTCATTCAGGTAATCGTGACCGTCAAAACGCGGGCCGGCCAAGGCGACGAACAGCTGTCCCGGGGCAATGGCCCGGCTGTCGATGCTGACGCCGTCGAAACGGGCATCCGCCGCGATGAGGCGCGCATTCAGGGCGCCGGTCAGTTCGCTGAGCTTCAAGGCCTTAAGCATGGGCCACCTCCCAGGCGGTCAAGGCGTGATCGGCCTCGACCAGATCGGAGAAGCCATGGCGCACGCCGTTGATTTCCTGGTAGTCCTCGTGCCCCTTGCCAGCCAGGACGACCACATCGTCCGCCGAAGCACTGGCGATCAACTGGGCAATCGCCTGGCCGCGGCCGGCTACGAAGGTCACTTTGTCCACCGCCGAGAACCCGGCACGGATGTCGTCGAAAATCTGCATCGGGTCTTCGCTGCGAGGGTTGTCATCGGTGACGAGTACGCCATCGGCCAACCGCTCCACCACTTCGGCCATCAGCGGGCGCTTGCCGCGATCACGGTCGCCGCCGCAGCCGAACAGGCAGAGCAACTTGCCTTTGGCGTGAGGCCGCAGAGCCACCAGGACTTTCTCCAAGGCGTCGGGGGTGTGGGCATAATCGACCACGACCAACGGTTGAGTACCGCCACCCAGGCGCTGCATGCGACCGGCCGGGCCTTCGAGCTTCGGCAGGACCTTGAGGATTTCATCCAAGGCATAGTCCAACCCCAGCAAGGCGCCAATGGCGGCCAATACGTTGCTCAGGTTGAAACGGCCCAGCAAGGTGCTGCGCAGATGGTGTTCGCCCTGTGGCGTGACCAGCGTGGCTCGCACGCCCTCGTCGTCGAACTGCGCCTGGCGTACATACAGGTGGGCGCCGGCATCTTCCAGGCTGTAGGTGATCAACCGGGACTCGCCCTGATTGGCCGCCAATTGCCGGCCGAACGCGTCGTCGAGGTTGATGACCCGGCACTTCAGATTGTTCCAGGCAAACAGCTTGGCCTTGGCTTCGCCATAGGCCTGCATGGTGCCGTGATAGTCCAGGTGATCCCGGGACAGATTGGTCAATACGGCAATGTCGAATGCCAGGGCGGTGACACGTCCCTGGTCCAGGCCATGGGAAGAGACTTCCATCGCAACAGCCTTGGCGCCGGCCTTTTTCAGGTCGGCCAGGGTCGCCTGCACGGCAATCGGGTTCGGCGTGGTGTGCAGGCCACTCACCAGGGCGCCATGGAAACCGTTACCCAGCGTCCCGACAATGCCGCAGTGCTGCCCCAGCAGGTCCAGCGCCTGGGCCACCAATTGGGTGACGCTGGTCTTGCCGTTGGTGCCGGTCACGCCAATCAGGTTCAGGTGCCGGCTCGGCTCGCCATAAAAGCGCCCGGCGATGTCCGATAGCTGCGCCGCGAGGCCCTTGACCGGAATCAGCGGCACGTCGGTGATCGGCAGCACAGTCGCGCCTTCTACCTCATACGCCACGGCAGCCGCACCGCGCTGCAAGGCATCGGCGATGTGGGCACGGCCGTCGTACCGCCCGCCCGGCACCGCCAGGAACAGGTCCCCGGCGCGGACGTTGCGGCTGTCCAGGGCCAGTTCGCGAATCAGCAGATCGTGACCGGCGTGGGCAAAAATCTTGTTCAGGCTCAGGGACATCAGCCACGCCCTCCATCGGCTTTCAAAGGGACGACCGGCGCAGTACTCGCCTGCTGGGTGGGCGGCAGGTTATCCGGGGTGACGTTCATCAGGCGCAGGGTGCCGGACATGACCTTGCTGAATACCGGCGCCGACACCAGGCCGCCGAAGTAGCCCGCCTTGCTCGGCTCGTCGATGACCACCACGATGGCGTAACGCGGGTCGCTCATCGGCCCGAAGCCAGCGAACAGCGAACGGTAGGAGTTCTCGGCATAGCCCTTGGTGCCCACGGAGGTCTTGCGGGCCGTACCCGATTTGCCGGCGACATGATAGGCCGGTACCTGGGCGCGGAAGACGCCGCGCGGCGCCTCGATCACCTGCTGCAACATGCCTTGCATGGTCTTGGCGACATTCTCCGGGATCACCTGGGTGGTCTGCGGCGGTTTGTCGGTCTTGATCAGGGTCAGCGGCGCGATGCGGCCGTTGTTGGCCAACGCCGAGAACGCGTGGACCAGTTGGATCGCCGTCACGGACACGCCGTAGCCGTAGGACAGGGTTGCCGTCTCGGCCTTGCGCCACTCGCGGTAGTTCGGCAGGTTGCCGACACGTTCGCCAGGGAAGCCCAGGCCGGTGTCCTGGCCGAGGCCGATCTTCTGCGCCAGGCGATAGATGGTCTCGCCGCCGATGTCGAAGGCGATCTTGCTCATGCCGACGTTACTGGAGTTGATCAGGATGCCGGTCAGGTCGAGCACTGGACCTTCGGTCTTGGACACGTCACGAATGGTGTACTTGCCGATCTGCAAGGTCCCCGGATACACCTCGACGGTGTCGCTAGGCTTCCAGCGTCCGGTTTCCAGCGCGGCGGCCATGGAAACGGCTTTCATGGTCGAACCCGGCTCGAACACGTCAATCATCGCGCGGTTGCGCATCATCGCTGGCTGCAGGTTGCGACGGTTGTTCGGGTTGTAGGTGGGCTGATTGACCATGGCCAGGATCTCGCCGGTCTTCACGTCCATGATCACCAGGCTGCCGGCCTTGGCCCCGTTCTCGACGATGGCATTGCGCAGTTCGCGGTTGGCCAGGTATTGCAGGCGCAGATCAATGGACAACGCCAAGGGCTTGCCGGCCTTGGCGTTCTTGGTGACCTGGACATCCTTGATCAGCCTGCCGCGCCGATCCTTGATGACCTGGCGCTTGCCGGCGACCCCGGCGAGCCATTCGTCATAAGCCAGCTCCACGCCTTCGCGTCCCCGGTCATCGATATCGGTAAAGCCGACCATGTGCGCCGTCACTTCACCGGCCGGGTAAAAACGCCGGAACTCTTCGATGCCATAGACGCCCGGCACCTTCAGGTCGAGCACGCTCTGGCCCTGCTCGGGCGTCAACCCTCGCACCAGGTAGATGAATTCCTTGTTGGCCTGGGCTTCCAGGCGTTCGGCCAGCGCCTTGGGATCCTGCCCGAGCGCAGCAGCCAGGGCCGGCCATTTTTCCTTGGCCAGCTGCATTTCCTTGGCGTTTGCCCACAAGGTGGTCACCGGGGTACTCACGGCCAGGGGTTCGCCATTGCGGTCGGTGATCAGGCCTCGGTGAGCCGGGATCGGGATATGACGCACGCTACGGGCATCGCCTTGCCCCTTGAGGAAGTCACGGTCGACCACTTGCAGGTCGATGATGCGCCAGGAGATAGCAGCCACCATGATCCCGAGCAACCCCAGGACCAGACGGAACCGCCATGGGAACAGCGCCCCTTCGAGCTTCATCATGGCGCCACCATCTGTACTTCGGCAGCATTCGGGATGCGCATCTTCAGCTGCTCGGTGGCCAATACTTCGATGCGGCTATGGGCCGTCCAGGTGCTTTGCTCCAGGATCAACCGGCCCCACTCGGCCTGGGCCTTGTCGCGCACGCTCAGTTCGTTGTAAAGCGTGTTGAGCAGTTGCCGATTCCAGTGCGCGCTATAGGACACGCCGATGGCCGATACGAGCACGCCAATAAACAGGAGCAGCATGAAAAAGCTGCCGCCCGGCAGGGGCTTGGCGAAGAGCTTGCTCACCGCAACTTCTCCGCAACACGCATGACGGCGCTACGGGCCCGAGGGTTGGCCTTGAGTTCCGCCTCGGAGGCGAACTGCGCCTTGCCATGAATTTTGATTTTCGGCACGAAGGCCTCGAAACGCACCGGCAGGTTGCGCGGCAGGTTGTCGGCCTCGCCCTTGGTGAGCTTGCGCATGAACAGCTTGACGATGCGGTCTTCCAGGGAGTGGAAGCTGATCACCACCAGGCGACCGCCGATCTCCAGCGCTTCCAGCGCGGCATCGAGGCCGGCCTCGAGGTCGCCCAGTTCGTTATTGACGTGGATGCGCAACCCCTGGAAAGCACGGGTTGCCGGGTTCTTGCCCTTCTCCCACGCCGGGTTGGCGACTTTCAGCACTTCGGCCAGGTCGCCGGTGCGCTCGAATGGCTTGATCTCCCGGCGCTCCACAACGGCGCGCGCCATGCGTCCGGAGAAACGCTCTTCGCCGTACTCCTTGAAGACCCGGGCGATCTCTTCCACCGGAGCGGTGTTGACGAATTCGGCGGCGCTGATTCCGCGAGACGGATCCATGCGCATGTCCAGCGGGCCATCATTGAGGAAACTGAAGCCGCGCTCGGGATCGTCCAGTTGCGGCGAAGAAACGCCCAGGTCGAGCAGGATCCCGCCGACCTTGCCGGCCAGGCCACGCTCGGCGACCTCCGACCCCAGCTCCGCAAAGCTGCGCTGCACAATGACAAAGCGGCCGTCTTCGGCCGCCAGCGCTTGCCCGGTGGCAATCGCTTGAGGATCCTTGTCGAACCCCAGCAGCCGGCCATCCGGACCGAGCTGGCTGAGAATCAGCCGGCTGTGCCCACCACGCCCGAACGTACCGTCCAGATAGCAGCCATCAGGACGTACGGCGAGGGCCTCGACGGCCTCGTCAAGCAGTACGGTGATGTGGTTGAAGCCGCTATTTATAGTCACAGGATCAGATCACGCAGTTCATCGGGCATGGCGCCCGGTTGTTGAATAGCAGCGAGGTCGGCGGCGGAAACCGCATTCCAGGCATCTTCGTCCCACAGTTGGAACTTGTTCAGTTGGCCCACCAGCATCGCGCGCTTGTCCAGCTTGGCGTATTCACGAAGGCGCGGTGGGACCAGGAAACGACCACTGCCATCGAGCTCCAGGTCGACGGCATTACCGATCAGCAAGCGTTGCAGCCGGCGGTTTTCTTCACGCAGCGAAGGCAGCGCGCGCAGTTTGGTTTCGATGATTTCCCATTCGTCCAATGGGTAGACGCAAAGACAGGGGTCAACTGCGTCGATCGTGACGATCAGCTGACCGGAACTACGCGAAACGAGCTCGTCACGGTACCGGCTCGGCATGGCGAGACGGCCCTTTGCATCGAGACTGATAGCGTTGGCTCCGCGAAACACGTCAGCGTTTCTCCAAAATCTAGCGTTTTACGTCCAAAAAACCCACTTCATGCCACTTTCCTCCACTCGCACACACTATAGGAATGCGCCCACCGCACCGTCAAGGCGCGGATTGAAGGAAAAGCCTTATAGATCGGAGATTTAGGAGCGTTTCAGGAGGGTCAACAAGAATCTGACGTAGGATTTTTCACCTCAACCCGAGCAACCACAGGAAGCTGCGCGCACAAGTTAAAGTGATTTATTAAGAGTAAGATTTTTTTGGTCTTAGGAAATGCGTCTGCCAGTGATTTCGGCAGGAAGGGAAAAGGTGGAGAGTCGATCTGTAAGCCGGGTTCTGTCTTGAACAGTCATTCGTCTACGATGGCCATCACTGGACATCTTTAGCAACCTACCCGGTCCCAGCGCGGGCCACGCCTTGGGACCCTATTTGGTCTTGCTCCAAGTGGGGTTTACCTAGCCACGAACTGTTGCCAGCCGTGCGGTGCGCTCTTACCGCACCTTTTCACCCTTACCGGCGCCGAAACGCTTAGGCGGTTATTTTCTGTGGCACTTTCCGTAGGCTCACGCCTCCCAGGCATTACCTGGCACTTCGCCCTATGGAGCCCGGACTTTCCTCCCCCCTCTAATTTTCATAGAGGGCAGCGACTGTCCGATCGACTCTCCGCCGCGAAGGTTAACGGCAGAGCGCCCGAAGAACAAGCGCTAAAAGCCTTTGGCCATGTTGCCTGTCCGGTTTTACCGGGTCTTCTGCCGGTCCAGCGCGATCTGATACAGCACGTTCTTGCGCTCACCAGTGATTTGCGCAGCCAAGGCGGCCGCACGCTTGAGCGGCATTTCCTCGAGCAGTAGATCCAGGATACGCATCGCTTCGCTACTGACGACCTCTTCACTGTCCGGCGTGGTCCAACCCGCCACCAGTACGACACATTCACCACGCTGCTGGTTGCTGTCGCTTTCGACGAAGGCCCGCAACTGCGCCAGTGGCAGCCCCTTGAGGGTTTCGAAGGTCTTGGTCAGCTCCCGTGCCAGGAGCGCAGGACGCTCGGGACCGAACACCAGCTCCATGTCTTGCAGGCACTCGAGGATACGGTGCGGCGCTTCGTAGAAAATCAGCGTGCGTGGCTCTTCCTTTATAGACTCCAGGCGCGCCCGACGCCCCACGGCCTTGGCCGGCAGAAAGCCTTCGAAGATGAAGCGGTCCGATGGTAAGCCGGCCGCCGACAGCGCCGCGATCAAGGCACAGGCCCCCGGCACCGGTACCACGTTGATGCCCGCGGCGCGGGCCTGGCGCACCAGATGGTAGCCAGGGTCGGAAATCAGTGGCGTGCCCGCATCGGAGATCAGCGCGACGTTATCTCCCGCCAGCAGGCGCGTGATGAAACGACTGCCCTCGTCCCGTTCATTATGTTCGTGGCAGGCGGCCAGCGGCGTGGAAATACCGAAATGCTGCAGCAGCCGCTGGGAATGCCGCGTGTCTTCAGCCGCAATCAGGGCGACCTCCCGCAGGACTTTCAGCGCCCGGGCACTGATGTCGTCCAGGTTGCCGATGGGCGTCGCCACCACATAAAGCGAGCCCGCAGCGGAATTCATAGCACCTGGAGCAGTCAAAACGCGCACCTCACAAATCGGTAAAAACCGCCATTGTAGCGCGTAGTGGGCGCCGCGACTGTTCACGGCGCTTGACGTGGCGAGGGGATTTATCCCCGCTGGGCTGTGTAGCAGCCCCAAGAGCTGCCACCTTGGTGTGTCAGGATGAAGGGGTCCAGCCTGTTTGGGGCTGCTGCGCAGCCCAGCGGGGATAAATCCCCTCGCCACAGGTTAGTGTCACCACCTGAGTAACAGCGCTTTTGTGCCGCACCGCAACATTTGAAATAGCTAAATCGATCGATTCACGCCACTGACATCGCGCCCCGGCCAGCGCTTGGGTACAATTCGACGCTAATTTGATCTCGTATCAGGACATTTACATGATCGCTTGTCTGCGGCTGCTCTCCGCCCTTTGCCTCGCTGCCCTTCTGGCGGCCTGCGTCAGCTCGCCCTCGTCCAGCCTTGGCGAACTTCCCCGGACCCCGGATGCCAGTATCGAGCAACTGCTCGAACAGGCCGCCCAAAGCAAGACCCCGGAAAAGGCCGCCCTGCTACGCCTGAGCGCGGCAGACCTGGCCTACCGCAAGGGCAATGCCGGCCAGTCCGCACAAATCCTGCAGCAGGTGCCACTGGAGCAGCTCAAGCCTGGCCAGCAGATTTTCGCCAGCACCCTGGCGGCGGAACTGGCAATGACACGCAACCAGCCCAAGGCAGCACTGACCGCCCTGAGCCACCCGAGCCTGCAACATCTGGGCGAAATGCCGGTGGAACAGCAGGTCCGCACCGGGACGGTCCACGCCCGCGCCCTTGAAGCCGATGGCCAGACCCTGGCCGCCGCGAAGGAGCGCATCTTCATTGCGCCCCTGCTCGAGAACGAAGCAGCCGCCAAGAACCATGAAGCGATCTGGTCGCTGATTGCCTCGCTGCCCACCGATCAACTGCAACCGACCACCACCGATGACCTCGGCGGCTGGCTGAGCCTGGCCCGCGCCGTGAAAACCGCCGGCACCCTGGAACAGCAACAGGCGGCCATCGACCATTGGCGCGAACAGAATCCGAAGCACCCGGCCGCCCTTCAACTACCGACACCCCTGGTCAAGCTAAAGGAACTGGCAAGCCAGCCCCTGAGCAAGATCGCCCTGCTGCTGCCCCAAAATGGGCAACTGGCCGCAGTCGCCAAAGCCCTGCGTGAAGGCTTCATGGCATCGCATTATCAGGCCCAGCAGGCCGGGCAGAACCCACCGAGCATCCAGTTCTATGACAGCTCGACCCTGACTTCCATGGACGACTTCTATCGCAAGGCCCAGGCTGACGGCGTGCAGCTGGTGGTTGGCCCCCTGGAAAAACCACTGGTCAAGCAGATCAGCACGCGAGCGCAGTTGCCGATCACTACCCTGGCATTGAACTACAGCGAAGGCGAGCAAGGTCCACCCCAACTGTTCCAGTTCGGCCTGGCGCCTGAGGATGAAGCCCGCGAAGTGGCCCGCCGTGCCCGTGCCGACGGCCTGCATCGCGCAGCGGTCATGGTACCGAAGGGCGAATGGGGCGATCGCGTGCTGAAAGCCTTCAGCCAGGACTGGCAAGCCTCCGGTGGCAGCATCCTGGCCATCGAGCGCGTCGACCAGCCGGTGCAACTGGCCCAGCAGATCGCCGACATGTTCCAGCTGCGCCAGAGCGAAGGTCGCGCCAAGAGCCTGCAGAACACTGTGGGCACCACGGTCGCGGCCCAGCCTTCCCGTCGCCAGGACATCGAATTCATCTTCCTGGCGTCGACTCCACAGCAGGCCCAGCAGATCAAACCGACTCTGAACTTCCAGTATGCCGGGGATGTGCCGGTCTATGCGACGTCCCAGGTGTTCAGCGCCAGCGGCGACCAGAACCAGTACAACGACATGAACGGTATCCGCTTCTGCGAAACCCCGTGGTTGCTCGATGCCAACGACCCACTGCGCAAGCAGGTCACTGCCCAGTGGCCACAGGCTGCCGGCAGTCTGGGCCGGCTGTATGCGATGGGTGCCGATGCCTATCGCCTGGCACCGCGCCTGGGCCAGCTCAAGACACTGCCGGACAGCCGCATCGAAGGTCTGTCGGGCAGCCTGGCGGTGTCCCAGTCCCAACGGGTTCAACGTCAATTGCCCTGGGCCGAATTCGTCAACGGCCAGGTGCAGCGCCTGCCGGACACCCAGCGCTGATGCCCGAGCGATCACGCCAGCAAAGCGGCCGGAATGCCGAGGGCCTGGCCCTCGCGCATCTCCAGCAGCAGGGCCTGCGCCTGGTGGCGCAGAACTGGCTGTGTAAACGCGGCGAGCTTGATCTGGTCATGCTTGACGGCGATACAGTAGTATTCGTCGAAGTCCGCTACAGAAAAAATACCCAATGGGGTGGCGCGCTCGATAGCATCGACCAGCGCAAGCGCCAGAAACTGGTTTTCGCCGCGCAGTATTTCCTGCAGAGCGAATCCCGCTGGGCTGATCACCCCTGCCGTTTCGACGTGGTTGCCATCGACAGCAACGCCGATCAGTTGAATTGGCTGCAGAACGCCTTCGACAGCTGAACGTCTACGCCCATGACAAACCGAGCCGGACACCTTCACTCAACTTTTGCTCTTTGCTTTGCGCGCCGCACACGTTTGTGCCGATAAGTCGCGCTACTTAAGGTCACACAGATGGACATGCAATCGCGAATTCGCCAGCTTTTTCAGGCCAGTATCGACACCAAGCAACAGGCGATGGACGTACTTGCACCCTACATCGAGCAAGCCAGCCAAGTGATGGTCAACGCCCTGCTCAACGAAGGCAAAATGCTTTCCTGCGGCAATGGTGGTTCCGCCGGCGACGCCCAGCACTTCTCTTCCGAGCTGCTCAACCGCTTCGAGCGCGAGCGTCCTAGCCTGCCGGCCATCGCCCTGACCACCGACAGCTCGACGATCACCTCGATCGCCAACGACTACAGCTACAACGAAGTCTTCTCCAAACAGATCCGCGCCCTGGGCCAGCCCGGCGATGTGCTGCTGGCGATTTCCACCAGCGGCAACTCGGCCAATATTATTCAGGCGATCCAGGCCGCACATGATCGCGAAATGATTGTCGTAGCATTGACCGGGCGTGACGGCGGCGGCATGGCTTCACTGCTGTTGCCTGAAGATGTCGAGATCCGCGTACCGGCCAAAGTCACCGCACGCATCCAGGAAGTCCACCTGCTGGCGATCCATTGTCTTTGCGACTTGATCGACAGCCAAATATTCGGGAGTGAAGAATGACCCCTAATCGCCTGGGCCTTCTGGCCCTGACCCTGTGCCTCGGCATCAGCGGCTGCACATCGGTGGTTAATGCCAGCCGGGAAAAGCCGATCGAAGACGACCGCGGCACCCGCACCTTCGGCAGCAAGATCGACGACTCCCTGATCGAAACCAAAGTCGGGGTGAACATCGCCAAGGCCGACCCGGACCTGGACAATAACTCGCACATCGTCGTCACCAGCTTCAACGGTGTCGTGCTGCTGGCGGGCCAGACCCCACGGGAAGACCTCAAGGCCAAGGCCGAGCAAGAGGCCAGTGCCGTACAACGGGTCAAGACCGTACATAACGAATTGCAGGTCCTGCAACCGTCCTCGCTGCTGGCGCGGCAGAACGATGCCTGGCTGACCACCAAAATCAAGACGCAGATGCTGACCGATGCGAGCATTCCTGGTTCGCGTATCAAGGTTGTGACTGAGAATGGCATCGTTTACCTGCTGGGGCTGCTAACCAAGAAGGAGGCTGCTCAGGCGACCAATCTGGTGCAGGGGGTGTCTGGGGTGCAGAAGATCGTGAAGTTGTTTGAGTATATTGACTGAGGGTTGTTGCGGCTCTCGATGCTGCGCTTGCTAGAAAACGGTGCTTCTTCAGACGGGGAAGCGCCGTTTTTTTGGGGGGTGGTTAGTGTGTATATCCGTTTCTGCGGTAACGGCTACTGGCGGTTCCGCCCTTACGGCGGGTCACTTTTGATAAGGCGCCAAAAGTAACCAAAAGCGCCTCGCCCCACCACTGGGCACCTCGCCAAGGCGAGGTGTTCCCTCACTCCGGCATTGCTCCGTGGGCCCGCCGCGAAGGGCCATCCATGGCCCAGCGCGGCTATCCCGGCATCCATGCCGGGATACCCACTACGCAATGCCTGCGTTCGGCCCTTATGGTTAACGGGGCGTCTAAGATCAAGATCAAGATCAAGATCAAGATCAAAAGCAAAAGCAAAAGCAAAAGCCAGAGCGAAAGCGAGGCGGCCTGACGGCCGGTCTGTCTCTGCGGCTGTACTTCAATCCAACTGTGGGAGCGAGCCTGCTCGCGATGGCGGTGTATCAGCCAACATCGATGCTGCTGACTTGACGCCATCGCGAGCAGGCTCGCTCCCACAAGGATCTGAGGTGGGTACAAGCTTTGTGTTTACTGAAAATCTCTGCGGGAGCAAAACCTGCTCGCCATGGCAGTGTGTCAGCCAATATCAATGCTGCTGACCTGACGCCATCGCGAGCAGGCTCGCTCCCACAAGAATCTGAGGTGGGTACAAGCTTTGTGTTTATTGAAAATCTCTGCGGGAGCAAAACCTGCTCGCCATGGCAGTGTGTCAGCCAATATCAATGCTGCTGACCTGACGCCATCGCGAGCAGGCTCGCTCCC
>NZ_VIUE01000001.1:430029-524527 GCF_007828215.1 Pseudomonas sp. SJZ074
TCCCACAAGAATCTGAGGTGGGTACAAGCTTTGTGTTTACTGAAAATCTCTGTGGGAGCGGGCTTGCTCGCGAAGGCGGTGGGTCAGCAATACTTATGGCGACTGGCACGGCCTCTTCGCGAGCAAGCCCGCTCCCACAGTTGGATTGTAGTTACGACCGGGAGACAGGTCGGCTATAAGACCGCCTCGCTTTGGCTTTGGCTTTGGCTTTGGCTTTGGCTTTGGCTTTGGCTTTTGATCTTGAACGCCCCGTTAACCACAAGGGCCGAACGCAGGCGTTGCGTAGTGGGCAACCCGGCATGGATGCCGGGTTAGCCGCGCTGGGCCATGGATGGCCCTTCGCGGCGGGCCCACGGAGCAATGCCGGAGTGAGGGAACACCTCGCCTTGGCGAGGTGCCCAGTGGTGGGGCACAGACCTTTTGGTTACTTTGGGCTGGGCCGGCATTCCGGCGTTTGCCAAAAGTAACCCGCCGTCAGGGCGGAACCGTAAGCAGCCGTTACCGCAGGAATGGATATGTACCTCAAGCCCTACTTCACCACCTTAAGACTAGGCCGCCCACTAGGCCGCGGCGGCTCATCATCCGGTGGCGGCAGATCATCATCCACCTCGTACTCTTCCTCGCCATCCAGTGGCGCTTCCAGCTCAAACACCATGCCCTGGCCATTCTCCCGGGCATAAATCCCCAGGATCGACGCGATAGGCACATACAGCGTATGCGGCACACCGCCGAAGCGGCCTTCGAAGCTCACGGCATCGTTGTCCATGTGCAGATGGCGCACCGCAGCCGGCGAAACATTCAGGACAATTTGCCCGTCATTGGCAAACCCCTGCGGCACCTGTACCGATGGATACTCGGCATTGACCAGCATGTGCGGGGTGCAATCGTTGTCCACAATCCACTCGTAGAGCGCGCGGACCAGATAAGGTCGACTGGAGTTCATAGCGGCTCCCTAAGCCTTAGCGCATGTCGCGTTCGACGCCAGACAGACTCGCCTGGAAAGTCTCACGCGCAAATTGGCGCTCCATATAATCAAGCAGCGGCTTGGCGGGCCGCGGCAGTTCGATACCCAGAATCGGCAAACGCCAGAGTATGGGCAATAGGCAGCAATCCACCAGACTTTGTTCCTCACTGAGGAAAAACGGCTTGTCGGTGAACAGCGGCGACACGCCCGTCAGGCTTTCACGCAACTCCTTGCGCGCCACGACCCGTGCCGGTTCCTTGGTCCGCGGATCCAGGATCAGATCCACCAACCCGCACCAGTCACGCTGGATGCGATGGATCAGCAAGCGGCTGTTGGCACGCGCCACAGGGTATACCGGCAGCAAGGGCGGATGCGGATAACGCTCATCCAGGTATTCCATCACCACCGTCGACTCCCACAATGCCAGGTCACGATCGACCAGCGTGGGCAGGCTGCCGTAGGGGTTCACCTCGATCAGCTTCGGCGGCTGGCGACCAGCCTCGACGTAGATGATCTCGGCGCTGACACCCTTTTCTGCCAGTACGATACGTACCCGGTGGGAATAGTGGTCGGCGGGGTCGGAGTAACAGGCCAACCGATTGGTCACGCCCATGGCGATCCTCCTCGCTTGTTGAAATTTTAGAAAAGAAAAACGAGCGCGCCCAGAGGGCGTCTCCCGTAACACCTGGCTGACCAGGTTCGTTACACCTTCAGAGACGCCCTTGGGCGCGCACGATTAACAACAACGGCTTACAGCTTTATCAATGTACGTCTTTCCAGTATTCACGCTTGAGCAGATAAGCGAATACGAAGAAGAACGCCAGGTACAGCAATACATACGTACCGATGCGCTGATGTTGCAGCTTCACCGGGTTGGCCGAGTAGGCCAGGAAGGTCACCAGATTCTTGACCTTCTCGTCGAACTGCTCAGGGGTCAAGGTGCCGCTGTTCGGTACGATGGTCAACTGATCACAGGCTTCGTGAGTCAACGCGGTACCGGTCAACGGATCGTATTGCTTCTTGCCGTGCTCGACGACCTGCACCTGTTTGCAGCCTACCACCTGACGCCCCTGCAGGCCGACCAGGACGTTCGGCATGCCGACGTTCGGGAAGACCTTGTTGTTCACGCCCCATGGACGCGCAGGATCCTCATAGAACGAACGCAGGTAGCCATAGAGCCAGTCGGTACCGCGCACACGGGCCACCAGGGTCAGGTCGGGCGGCGCAGCGCCGAACCAGGTCTTGGCGTCCGCCGGCTGCATGCCGATGGTCATGTGGTCGCCCAGCTTGGCGCCGGTGAACACCAGTTTCTCGAGCATCAGCTCATGGGGAATACCCAGGTCATCGGCCACGCGCTCGTAACGCTGGAACTTGGCACTGTGGCAACCCATGCAGTAGTTGGCGAACGTACGAGCGCCGTCCTGCATGGCGGCTTTGTCGGAAACGTCAATGTCGACTTTTTCCAACTCCGGACCACCGTGTTCGGCCGCGAAGGACAAGACCGGCATGGCAGCAAGAATCAGTACAGCAAATAGTTTTTTCATCAGCCAGTCACCCTTTCCGGAACCGGTTTTGTCTTCTCGAGCCGGGTATAGAACGGCATCAGAATGAAGTAGGCGAAGTACAGGAAGGTGCACACCTGCGAGAGCAGCGTACGCTCCGGTGTCGGCGCCAATACGCCCAGCACACCGAGGATCATGAACGAGATGCAGAACACCACCAGCCAGATCTTACTCAGCCAGCCCTTGTAGCGCATCGACTTGACGGGACTGCGGTCCAGCCACGGCAGGACGAACAACACGGCGATGGCCGCGCCCATGGCGATAACGCCCATCAACTTGTCCGGGATCGCCCGCAAAATGGCGTAGAACGGCGTGAAGTACCAGACCGGGGCAATGTGCTCAGGCGTCTTGAAGGCGTTCGCCTGTTCGAAGTTCGGCTTCTCGAGGAAGTAGCCGCCCATCTCAGGGAAGAAAAACACGATGGAGCAGAAGATGAACAGGAACACCACCACGCCGACGATATCTTTCACGGTGTAGTACGGATGGAAGGCGATGCCATCCAGCGGTACACCGTTTTCGTCCTTGTGCTTCTTGATGTCCACACCATCGGGGTTGTTCGAACCGACTTCGTGCAGCGCCAGGATGTGCAGCACCACCAGGCCGAGGATCACGATCGGCAGGGCTACCACATGCAGGGCGAAGAAGCGGTTCAGGGTGATGCCCGAGATCAGGTAGTCACCACGGATCCACTGGGTCAGGTCGTTGCCGATGACCGGGATCGCACCGAACAGCGAGATGATCACCTGGGCGCCCCAGTAGGACATCTGGCCCCAAGGCAGCAGGTAACCCATGAAGGCTTCGGCCATCAGCGCCAGGTAGATCAGCATGCCGAATACCCACACCAGCTCACGGGGTTTCTGGTACGAACCGTAGAGCAGGCCACGGAACATGTGCAGGTAGACCACGATGAAGAACGCCGACGCGCCAGTGGAGTGCAGCAGGCGCAGGATCGACCCGTACTCGACGTCGCGCATGATGTATTCGACGGAAGCGAATGCTTCTTCCGCCGACGGGGTGTAGCTCATGGTCAGCCAGACACCGGTGACGATCTGGTTGACCAGAACGAGCAGCGCCAGGGAGCCAAAGAAGTAGAAGAAGTTGAAGTTTTTCGGAGCGTAATATTTGCTGAGATGGTCTTCCCACATCTTGGTCGCGGGGAAGCGCGCATCAACCCAATCCATGAATTTGCTCATCACGCTTTCTCCGTGTCGACGCCAATGATAATAAGCTCATCGGTCTCATAGGAATGCGGGGGAACTGGCAGGTTCAGAGGTGCAGGTTGCGATTTGTAGACGCGACCGGCCAGGTCGTAATGGGAGCCGTGACAAGGGCAGAAGTAGCCACCGACCCAGTCCTTGCCCAGATCGGCAGGGGCCACTTCGGGACGGAACGTGGGCGAGCAACCCAGGTGCGTGCAGATCCCGATCAGCAGCAGGATTTCCGGCTTGATCGAACGCGTTTCTGGATTGACATATTCCGGTTGGACCGAGTTCTTGGAAGAGGGATCGGACAGCTGGCCCTCGATCTTTTTCAGATTCCCCAGGATTTCCTCTGTACGGCGGACGATGAACACCGGCTGGCCGCGCCATTCAGCAATCATCTGCTGGCCTGGCTCGATCTTGCTGATATTCACTTTCACCGGTGCACCTGCAGCTTTCGCCTTGGCACTGGGAAACCATGACCCCACGAACGGGACCGCAGCCCCCACCGCTCCTGCAGCACCCACCACGGATGTGGCTGCTACCAGGAAGCGACGCCGGCCTGCATTCACGCCGTCATTGCTCATTCAGTCCTCTCCCATCAGCTTTGTGGCCTGTTAGATCAGGCGTCTACTAAGTAAAAATCTGAACTTATAAAAATTTTGCCGAATGGTAATGAAAACCCCCAATTCTGACAAGGTAATTACCAAGCGGCTGTACCGCCAAGCCTTGTAGTATAGGGGCTCTACGAATGTGGCAAGTTGTCACAGAGCATTTATTTCGCACATAAAAAAACGCCCAGCTCCGTGAGGAAACTGGGCGCCTTTTGAAAGCGGAAGCGAAATTAACGCTTCGAGTACTGCGGACGCTTACGCGCTTTACGCAGACCGACTTTCTTACGTTCAACTTCGCGAGCGTCGCGAGTCACGAAGCCAGCTTTGCGCAGGGCGCTACGCAGGGTTTCGTCGTAGTCCATCAGGGCGCGAGTGATACCGTGGCGGATTGCGCCAGCCTGGCCACTTACACCACCACCGATAACGGTGACGTAGATGTCGAATTTTTCGACGGTCTCGGTCAGTTCCAGCGGCTGACGAACTACCATGCGGGCAGTTTCGCGGCCGAAGAAGTTATCCAGGGAGCGGTTGTTGATGGAGATGTTACCAGTGCCCGGACGCAGGAAAACGCGTGCGGTTGCAGTCTTGCGACGGCCAGTGCCGTAATTTTGAGTCGCCGACATAATGAACTATTCCGTTAAAACTTCAGTTCTTGGGGCTGCTGAGCAGTATGAGGGTGAGCAGCGCCCGCATAAACCTTCAGCTTACGATACATGTCGCGACCCAGCGGGTTCTTAGGCAGCATGCCTTTAACCGCGGTCTCGATCACGCGCTCAGGGGCCTTGGCGATCAGCTTTTCAAAGTTGATCGACTTGATGCCGCCCGGAAAACCGGAGTGGGAGTAGTACATTTTGTCAGTGGTTTTAGCGCCAGTAACACGTACTTGCTCAGCGTTGATCACGACGATGTAGTCACCGGTGTCAACATGAGGGGTGTACTCAGGCTTGTGCTTGCCACGCAGACGGCTCGCGATTTCGGTGGCCAGACGACCCAGGGTCTGACCAGCAGCGTCGACGACGAACCAGTCGCGCTGTACTGTTTCCGGTTTAGCAGTAAAAGTTTTCATTCTTTATAGCCTCAGGGGCCGCCCTGTAAATTAGACGGCGGATCTTACTGAATAGTGCGTACTTTGACAAGTCAAAGGCAGCCGGATACAGACGCTTTCGGGGGCTCGGGTCGGCGCGTCCGTTCAACGGCAAGATTCTTCGGCGGCGGGGCATCACTTCCACTGCAGAAAGAGGTGCGCAATTATGCAGATTGCGAAAAATATTTCAACCTGCTTTTATGATTGTTTTGCCCAAGGAGCCCCCCGATGGACTATCGCCAGCTAGGCCGTACCGATCTGAACGTGAGCGCCCTGTGCCTCGGAACCATGACCTGGGGCGAGCAGAACAGTGAGGCCGAGGCTTTCGCCCAGATCGAGCGCGCCAAGGGCGCCGGCATCAATTTCCTCGACACCGCCGAGATGTATCCGGTCCCACCCAAGGCCGAGACTTATGCCACCACCGAGCGCTACATCGGCAACTATTTCAAGAGCCGTGGCGACCGTGCCGACTGGATCCTGGCGAGCAAGATCGCTGGCCCCGGCAACACCATCGACTACATCCGCGACAAGCAGCTCAAGCACAACCGCCGGCACATCGTCGAAGCCCTGGACGCCAGCCTCAAGCGCCTGCAGACCGACTGGATCGATCTCTACCAGTTGCACTGGCCGGAACGCAGCACCAATTTCTTCGGGCAACTGGGCTACAAGCACAAGACCGATGAAGCGTTCACCCCACTGGAAGAAACCCTCGAGGCCCTCGACGAACAGGTCCGGGCCGGCAAGATCCGCCATATCGGCCTGTCCAACGAGACGCCGTGGGGCACCATGAAATTCCTCGCCCTGGCCGAGGCCCGGGGCTGGCCGCGAGCGGTGTCGATCCAGAACCCGTACAACCTGCTCAACCGCAGCTTCGAGATCGGCCTGGCGGAAGTCGCCCTTCGCGAACAGTGCGGGCTGCTGGCCTACTCACCGCTGGCGTTCGGCTTCCTGTCGGGTAAATATGAAGACGGCGCACGGCCGGCCAAGGGCCGCCTGACGCTCTATAGCCGCTTCATGCGCTACTTCAATCCACAGTCGGAAGCGGCGTGCAGCCGTTATGTGGCGCTGGCCCGCGAACATGGCCTGGACCCGGCGCAGATGGCCCTGGCGTTCGTCACACAACAACCGTTCGTGACCAGTAACATCATCGGCGCCACGACGCTGGAGCAACTGGACAGCAACATTGCCAGCTTCGACCTGAAGCTGTCGGACGAAGTGCTGGCGGGGATCGAGGCGATTCACAAGGATCATCCGAACCCTGCGCCTTGATCGGCCGGTAAAAAGTCTTCGCGAGCAAGCCCGCTCCCACAGGGAATTTGCGTCTGAACACTCTTTTTGTGATCGACACGGATTCCTGTGGGAGCGGGCTTGCTCACGAAGACGATCTTGAATTCACCCTGGATCAAAGCGACCGCGCAATGATCTCCTTCATGATTTCATTGGTCCCCGCATAGATCCGCTGCACCCGGGCATCCGCCCATGCCCGGGCAATCGGATACTCCCACATGAAGCCGTAGCCGCCATGCAACTGCACGCATTCGTCGAGCACCTTGCATTGCAGGTCCGTGCCCCAGTACTTGGCCATCGCCGCCGTCGGCACGTCGAGCTTGCCTTGCAGGTGGAGCTCCAGGCAGCGGTCGACGAAAACCCGGCCGATCTGGATCTCGGTTGCCATCTCCGCCAGCTTGAAGCGAGTGTTCTGGAAATCCGCGATGGATTTGCCGAACGCCTTGCGGTCGCGGGTGTAGTCCAAGGTCCATTGCAACGCCGCTTCGGCCGAGGCCAGGCCGCCAATCGCGACGGTCAGGCGTTCCTGGGGTAGCTCCTGCATCAGGTAGGCGAAACCCGCCCCAGCCTGCCCAAGCAGATTTCCCTTGGGCACGCGGACATCCTGGAAAAACAACTCCGACGTGTCCTGGGCCTTCATTCCGACTTTTTCCAGGCGCTTGCCCTTTTCAAAACCAGGCGTGCCCGCCTCCACCAGGAACAGGCTGGTGCCCTTGGCGCCGGCTTTCGGATCGGTCTTGGCGACCACGATCACCAGGTCGGCGAGAAAACCATTGGTGATGAAGGTCTTCGAACCGTTGATGACGTATTCATCGCCGTCCAGTACCGCGGTGGTTTTCACCCCTTGCAGGTCAGAACCGGCGCCGGGTTCGGTCATGGCGATGGCCGTGACCATTTCGCCGGAGACCAGTTTCGGCAGGTACTTATGCTTCAACACTTCGCTGCCATAATGCAGGATGTACGGCGCAACGATATCCGAATGCAGTGAGAAGCCGATGCCCGTCAGCCCCAGGCGGCCGATCTCCTCGATTACCACCGTACTGTAGAGGAAATCCGCATCGAGCCCGCCATAGGCTTGCGGCAGATGCGAACACAGCATCCCCGCCTCCCCCGCCTTGTTCCAGAGCCGGCGATCGACATGCCCCTGTTTTTCCCACTGACTGTGGTACGGCACGGCCTCCTTTTCCAGGAACGTTCGCACGCTGTCGCGAAACAATTCGTGCTCGGGACTGAACAGGGTTCTCGGGATCATGGCGCACCTTTGCTTATTGTTGGGCGGGGTCATCCGAGAGCCTAAGCCCGGGAGGTACCATCGGACACTGGACACATCCGACAAAAAATAAGACGATCCAGCCGTCTGGTGACCACTTTCCCCTATAAAAACAAGATGAAATCATGTCTATGCATTCCTCCACGCCCTTGCGGCGCGTCAGCATCCTGGCAGTCGACCGGGTTTTCGCTTTCACCCTCATGCAGGCCAAGGACTTCTTCCACCTGGCCAGCCTGCGCTACGGCAAGCAACTGGGCCAAGGCCTGACACCGGCGTTCGAAATCCGCCTGGTCAGCCCCGACGGCAAACCGGTGAACAGCTTCAGCGAAGTGATCATGCCGGTGGATGGCGGCCTGGAAAATACCGATGTGATTATCCTGCCGGCCTTCTGGGATGACTTCCCCACCCTCTGCCAACGCTATCCCCAGGTCCTGCCCTGGCTGCGGGAACAGCACGCTCGCGGCGCCGTGCTGTGCGGCGAAGCCACGGGCGTGTTCTGGCTGGCCGAAGCCGGGTTGCTCGATGGCAAGGAAGCCACCACCTACTGGCGCTTTTTCAACGCCTTCAGGGAGCGCTTTCCCCAGGTACACCTTAATCAGGACAAGCACCTGACCGACGCCGACAATCTGTTCTGCGCCGGCGGCACGACCTCGGTGTGCGACCTCTACATTTACCTCATCGAACGCTTCTGCGGCGCCAACATCGCCCAGGGCGTGGCACGGGATATCCTGTATGAAGTGCAGCGCAATTATTCGCCGGGCAGGATCGGTTTCGGCGGGCAGAAACTCCATCAGGACGTGATCATCCTGCAGATCCAGCACTGGCTCGAAGAACATTTCGCCGACAAATTCCGTTTCGAAGACGTCGCCCGGGAACACGGCATGAGCATTCGCAATTTCATGCGCCGCTTCCAAACCGCCACCGGTGACAAACCACTGCATTACCTGCAGCGACTGCGCATCGAAACCGCCAAGGGCCTGCTGTCCGGCAGCCGCAAGAGCATCAAGACCATCAGCTACGAAGTGGGCTACGACGATGCGAGCTTCTTTGCACGGCTGTTCCGGCAGCACACCGACCTGTCGCCGAACCAGTATCGGCAGCAATTTCAGCAGGCGGCGTGAAAGGAGCTGAACGCAACCCTCTGTGGGAGCGGGCTTGCTCGCGAAAGCGGTGTATCAGCCACACATGTATTGCCTGACAAACCGCTTTCGCGAGCAAGCCCGCTCCCACAAACATAAAGGCCTGCATATGCAGGCCTTTATGTTTAGAAACGCTTACGGCTTATGCGCCCGCGACAGGAACTCGTGGGACTGCATTTCCAACAGACGACTCAGCGTGCGCTGGAATTCGAACGTCAGGCGACCACCGGTGTAGAGGTCCTTGAGTTCGACTTCGGCCGAGATGATCAGCTTCACGTTACGGTCGTAGAACTCGTCCACCATGTTGATGAAGCGACGGGCGATGTCGTCGGTGGTGACGCTCATTTGCTCAACGCCGCTGAGCAGCACGGCATGAAAAATCTTGCCCAGCTCGATGTAGTCGTTCTGGCTGCGAGGGCCGTCGCACAGCTCACGGAAATCGAACCAGGCCACATCGTCGCAGGTGCGGATGGCGCGAATCTCGCGATTCTCGATCATCAGCACATCGTTTTCGACCGCCTGGGTGCATTCCGGGGTCAGGGCGCGGAAGCTCTTGCGCAGGCTTTCCTCGGCAGCGGCATCCAGAGGGTAATGGAACAGCTCCGCCTGTTCGAGATGGCGCAGACGATAGTCGACGCCGCTGTCGACGTTGACGATTTCGGTGTGTTCCTTGATCAACGCAATGGCCGGCAGGAAGCGCGCCCGTTGCAGGCCATCCTTGTACAAGCCGTCCGGTACGATGTTCGACGTGGCGACCAGGGTCACGCCGTTCTTGAACAGCTCTTCCATCAAGGTGCCAAGGATCATGGCGTCGGTGATGTCGGACACGAAAAATTCATCGAAGCAGATCACCCGCGTTTCATTGGCGAAACGCTTGGCGATGATGGTCAATGGGTTCTTCTCGCCCCCCAGGGTCTTCATCTCTTCGTGCACGCGCTTCATGAAGCGGTGGAAGTGCGTGCGGGTCTTTTCCTTGAACGGCAGCGCCTCGAAGAAGGTATCCACCAGGTAGGTCTTGCCACGGCCGACGCCACCCCAGAAGTACAGGCCCTTGACCGGGGCCAGTTCCTTCTTGCCGAACAGTTTTCCCAACAAGCCCGGCTTGTTGTTCGACGCGGCGATCAGGTCGTCGTACAGGCGCTGCAAATGCCGCACTGCCGTTTCCTGGGCTGCGTCGTGGAAGAACTCCGGGCGTTTCAGATCAGCTTGATATCGTTCTAGGGGGGTCATATTCGTTAGCAAGGCAACAAAAACGGGCCGTCACTGTAGCGACGGCCCGCAGGAATGGCAATCGGCCCTTATCCGAGTCGTGCCGCTGATTTATTCCTGGGCTGGCTTCAGCGCAGTGTGCAGCGCCTCAATAGCAGCGTCCCTTGCCGCACTGTCGGCGAATACCGGGCTTTCACCTATATACTCACCGAGCATCCAGACACGAAAGCCACGTTCTTCACTGTGTACTTCATACACTTCGCCAAGTTGCAGGACTTTGGTCACTCGACCAGCCGTCTTGCCATCTTCAAAACGACTCGACAAGAGCAGTTCTTCTCCATCCGCTGACAATAGCCGGAAGCGGAAACTGCCGTCCTCTTCGCGAAAGCTGACGAAGCGCGCAGCCTTGGCAGCTTTCTTCTTCGTGCTGGCCGCCACCTGGACCTGGCTGACGAACGAACGCAGGCCAACGGCTTCACGCAGTTCGTTGAGGAACGGCGTCGCCACCGCGCGGGCTTTTTTCGCGCCCAACTGCAGGATGTCTTCGAGGTCCGACGGACGCTCGATCAACTGGTGATAACGCTCGCGGGCTTCACCCAGCTCGCTGTCGAGCAACTGGAACAGACGATTCTTCGCTTCGCCCCAACCCAGGCCCTGCAACAGCTCGCTGCGGAATTCGGCTGACTGGGCCGGGGTGGCGAAGGCCTGGAACAGCGTGAACAGGTGCGAGTTATCCGGATCCTTCGCTTCGCCCGGGGCACGGGAGTCGGTGACGATCCGCGAAATCGCGTCCTTCATGTCCTTGGCGCTGCTGAACAACGGAATGGTGTTGTCGTAGCTCTTGGACATCTTGCGGCCATCGAGCCCCGGCAGCGTGGCGACGCTTTCTTCGATCAGCGCTTCGGGCATGGTGAAAAACTCCTTGCCCTGGCCAAACAGGTGGTTGAAGCGCTGGCCGATATCCCGGGCCATTTCCACGTGCTGGATCTGGTCGCGACCGACCGGCACCTTGTGGGCATTGAACATCAGGATGTCAGCGGCCATCAGTACCGGGTAGCTGTACAGGCCCATGGTGATGCCGGCATCCGGGTCTTCGCCGGTCTCGACGTTCTTGTCCACCGACGCCTTGTAGGCATGGGCGCGATTGAGCAGGCCCTTGGCGGCGACGCAGGTCAGCAGCCAGGTCAGTTCCGGGATCTCGGGGATATCGGACTGGCGATAAAAGGTCACGCGGTCCACGTCCAGGCCGCCGGCCAGCCAGGTCGCGGCGATTTCCAGGCGCGAACGCTGGATGCGTAGCGGGTCATCGCATTTGATCAGGGCGTGGTAGTCGGCCAGGAAGTAGAACGAATCGGCATTGCTGTCGCGGCTGGCGAGAATCGCCGGGCGGATGGCGCCGGCGTAGTTGCCCAGGTGCGGTGTGCCAGTGGTGGTGATACCGGTCAGGATACGGGTACGAGTCGTCATGGATTATCGCTTGTCAGACTGCTGTCAATTCGAAAGACGCGGCAGGAGCAGATCCTTGAGATCGGTCAGCTTGCCATGAAAAAAGTGCCCGCATTCTGCCACTTTCAGCAGCTCATGGGGACGTTGGAGCGCATCGGACCAATCGTAGACCAGTTGGGGATCGACGACTTCATCATTTTCCGGTTGGATCACCGTCAATTCGCCACGCATCGCCAAAGGCGACTGATCGTCCAGGCGCATCACCGCCGGGGCCACCATGAACAGGTGCTTGAGCGATTGCTCCTGGGCTTCGAGCCGCCCACCCAGGCTGGCAGCGACGAAACCGCCGAAGGAAAACCCGAAGAGGCTCAAGGGCAGTTGCGGGTGTTTTTCCCGCAGCCACGCTGCGGCAGCCTCGGCGTCGTCTACTTCACCAGTCCCCATGTCATGGCTACCGGCACTCGCGCCTACACCACGATAATTGAAACGCAATGTGACCAGGCCGGCATCCCGGGCTGTGCGTTGCAGGGTCGAGACCACCTTATTGAGCATGGTCCCGCCCTGCACCGGGTTCGGGTGGCAGATCAGCGCCAGGCCACGGGGCGCCTCGCTGTCCAGGTACAAGGCTTCCAGTTGGCCCACCGGGCCTTCGATGACTACAGGGGTTTCGCGCATAAGCAAGGGAAAGAACTCCGTGACCCCGAATAGGGTCGACTCGTCTAGCTAAAAGTCTGTGCCTGGCATGATTGCGATGTTCTTCGCGGTATACAGCGCAGGTCCGAGCCGTTAACGTAAAGCAAAGCCGTTTATAGAGGAAGGACTCGTGGAACACTCGCTCTTAGTTTGGTTGTTGCCGACTCTTGCCCTGGTTGCCGGTGTCGCCATTGGATTCCTGCTTGCCCGACTGCTGCCCAACGCGGTGCCCAACAGCACGCAACGTCAGCTGGACGACATTCAGGAACGTTTCGACAGTTATCAGAATGAGGTGGTCACCCACTTCAACGCCACCGCTTCTCTGGTGAAGAAACTCACCCAGAGCTACCAGGATGTTCAGGATCATTTGTCCGAGGGCGCCAATCGCCTGGCCCTGGACGAACAGACTCGCCAGCGCCTGCTGGCCGCCCTGCACGCCGACTCGGCGCAGGCTCCACGGGAACGCCTGACCCCACCAAGGGACCAGGAGCCACCTCGGGACTACGCGCCCAAGACCCCGAATTCGCCCGGCATGCTCGATGAGCATTACGGTTTGAAAAAGTAAGCTGCAAGCCACACCTGAAGCCCGCCCGATCCTGTGATCGGGCGGGCTTTTTCATGGGCACAGGTTTTCCGTCGGTGAGGCCTGTCCGTTGAGGTCAGAACGCCAATTGAAGGCTCTGCTGACCTTCGAGGCTAAGCAGCAATTGCTTGGCTGCCAGCCCGCCGGCGAAACCGGTGAGGTTGCCGGAAGTACCGATGACGCGGTGGCACGGAGCAATGATCGAAATGGGATTCCGGCCGTTGGCTGCGCCCACCGCCCGAACAGCGGTCGGCTGGCCGATCTGGATGGCAATGTCGCGGTAACTGCGGGTCTCGCCGAAGGGAATGGTCAGCAATGCCTGCCAGACCCGTTTCTGGAAATCAGTGCCGGCGAAGTCCAGTTCCAGCTCGAAACGGCGCCGCTGGCCGGCGAAATATTCCATCAGTTGACGCTCGGTTTCCTGGAGCACCGGATGATGGATGTCTTCCTCCAAGGGCCCCAGGCGCACACGGTTGAGTCGCTCGTTTTCCCACAGGATGGCGGCGAGTCTTGCGTCCCGGGCGACGAGGATCAGTTGGCCGACCGGAGATTGGATGGTTTTGTACCGGGGTAACATCGAGTCCTTCCTTTACGGGCTGGCTTTTGTGGCGGATGGTTCTGCAGCGCTGGACGCTCAGCCCAACAACCCCAGCTCCTTCGCCCTCGCCACGGCCTGGGTGCGACGCTCCACGCCAAGCTTGCTGTTGATATGGCTGGCGTGGGTCTTGACGGTGTGCAGCGAGATGAACAGCTGCTCGCTGATTTCCTGGTTGGAACAGCCCTGAGCAATCAGTTGCAGCACCGCCCGTTCGCGGCTGCTGAGGCTTTCGACAGGTGCCGGGGAGTCGGCCGGTTGCGTCGACGTCGGCAGGCGTTCGAGCAGATTCTGGCACAAGGCGCTGGGGGGTGCGTGCAGCAATTGCTCGCGCAGCCATTCACGATGTTCGTCGCCCAGCAGCCATTCGAACGGTTGCAGCACTCCGCCGTCAGCGGCTTCGAAAGCCTGGGCCAGGGTACTGCGGGCCGCCGGCTCGCGGCCAAGGCTCAGCAACAAGGCGACTTTCTGGTTGAGGGCCATCACGCTGAGCATTTGCCGGCCGGTTTGCTGGCCGTGTTCAAGCAGGGCATTGAGCCGCCCTTCCGCCAGCATCGGTTGGCCCAGGATGGATTCCAGCAGCGCCTGTTGCAACTCGACATGCAGCGGCAGTTGCGGGTGGAACTCCGGCGGAGCAGCGGCCTGTTCGCCGGTGTAGGTTCGCCCCAGCCGCGCCAACCAGGCTTCAGCCAGTTCGGTGCGGCCCTGGGCCAGCCAGAGCTCGCATTTGACCAGGGTGATCATCGCCAGGTAATAGATCGGCGGAACATCCCAGATGTGCATCAGGCGCTCGGCTTCGGCCAGTTCGGCAAAGGCTCGGGCGAACTCGCCATGGCTGCCTTCGATACGGGCGATCACGCAATGCCCCAGCAGCACGCTGATGTCGCGGCAGGCACGTGCTTCGGTAAGGCCGGCCTGCAACCGCGCCAACCCGGCCTGGGGTTGCATGCGCAGGGTCAGCAGGAAACCCTCGTACAGGGTCAAGCGTGCCCGTACCGCATAAAGCCGCTGGGGCGAGAGCCCGTGCAAACGTTGCAAGCCCTGGCGCACTTCATCCAGCGCCCGCAGGATCTCTCCCCGCGCCTGCAGGACCCGGGCGCGATCGTAGTGGGCCAGGGCTTCGAACAAGGGGTTGCCGACCCGCTGCGCCAGTTCCAGGGAGTCGCGGTTCAAGCCACGGGCGCGCCACAGGTCACCGTCGGCAATCGCCAGGTTCGACAGCGTGGACAGGCACATCAAGCGTTGGCCGTAGCGTTTTTGCGGCAGGCTTTCCAGGGCTTCGGTGCAATAACGTACCGTGGCTTCACGGTCCCCACGGCCACGGGCGACGATCCCGCTCAGGGCCAGCCATTGGGCAAGCATGGATTTCTGCGCGGTGGCCGACGGTGCCGGCAGGAAGCGGCTCAGGTGGGCGGCCAGTTCTTCGGCGGCATCCAGCTGACAGGCCAGACCCAGCGCCCAGCTGTAGAGCACGATCAACCTTGGGGTGCTGATGAGCAGGCTGTCGGGCAAGTCCATCTTCCAGCGCAGCAACATGCCGACGTTCTGCTCGGCCAGCAGTTGCTCTTCCGAAAGGGTCTGCACCAGGTTCGCCGCCACATCCAGGTGCCCGGCCCGCAACGCCTGCTCCACGGCTTCATCGATCAGGCCCTGGGCGTTGAACCAGCGGCAGGCGCGCAAGTGCAGGGTCGCGGCCGGCACCATGGCCGGTGCGCTGGGGCGGCTGCGCAACAGATCGGAGAACAAGTGGTGATAGCGATACCAGTGACCGTGTTCGTCCAGGGGCACCAGGAATACCTGATGGGCCGCCAGGTATTGCAGGATTTCGGCGCTGTCATGGGCTTCGCGCACCGCATCGCACAGTTCGCTGCAAAAACGATCCTGTGGCGCGGTGTCGTAGAGAAAGGCCTGCACCTCGGCAGGCAGGCAATCGATGACTTCTTCGAGCAGATAATCGCGGATCAACCCTTCCCCACCGTGCAGCGCCTGGGGCAGCCGGCCCTCGGAACCGGCTTCGGAGGCGGCCAGCAACCAGAAACGCAGCCCGGCGACCCAGCCTTCGCTGCGCTGGATGAGGTTTTCCAGCGCTTCACCACGCAACGAGCTGCTGTGGTGCTCGAGCAGTGTCAGGGCTTCGCCATGGGTCAGGCGCAGGTCCTGTTCATTCAGCTCGAGCAATTGCCGCGACAGGCGCAGGCGCGCCAGATGCCAGTTCGGCCGCTGGCGACTGGTGACCAGCACCAGCAAGCCGTCGGGCAGGTGGTTGAGGAAAAACTGCAGGCAACGATCCAGTACGGGGCCTTGGGCCAGGTGGTAATCGTCGAGCACCAGCAGCAAGGGGTTGCGCAGCGTCAGGTGGCTGGTCAACTCATCCAGCAGGCCGTCGAGCCACTCTTCGAACGCGAAGGGTTGGTGACGCTGACGCATCTTCAGCAGCCCCGCTGCCCGGCCGCCCAACTGTGGAAAGAGCGCCTGGAGCCCTTCGAGCAGCCGCTCCAGGAAACGTCCCGGATCATTGTCCCGGGCGTTGAGTCCCAACCAGAGGTTTTGCCAATGGACCGGCAGGCTCTGGCAGAACTCCACTGCCAGGGAGCTTTTGCCGAACCCCGCCGGCGCACTGACCAACAGCAGTCGACCGCCAAGCCCCGCACTCAAACGCTCGCACAACCGCGGTCGCACGACATGCCCGTCGGGCAGCGGCGGTCGGTAGAAGCGCCCGTCCTGTACTGCGATGGCTGCGCGGGCAGAATCCGGTAGTGAAGACAGATCGGTCATGGCCGGCTCTTGTTTAAATGCAGATGGCGGCGTTGCAGATGTCCGCAGACTAGCTGTAAACGAAGAGGTATTGAAGGGAGTGCTACAAATGGCTACAAAAAGACTACAAATCGACTGAGTCTGCAAACTCCGCTTTGTGGCGAGGGGCAGTGTTCGCAGCACAAAAACAAACGCCCCGAACCAGTCGGGGCGTTTATTCGAGGATGCGGCCTCGGGGTAAAGCGGTTTTAGCGGATACCGTCCTGGCGCAGCGCGTTCGGCGTGAAATCTGCCGTGGTAGCGGTGAAGCCGAAATCGTAGGCCGATTTCTCTTCGTTTTTCATGCCCAGGGCCAGGTAGCGGCCGGACTGCAGGTCGTAGAGGGTTTCCAGGGCGTACCACGGCACTTGCTTGTCGTAGTAGTTCTCGGCATGGGCCTCGGCAACGCGCCACAGCTGGCCACGACCGTCGTAATGGTCGATCACCGCCGCCTGCCAGGTGTCTTCGTCGATGAAGAAATCGCGCTTGGCGTAGATGTGGCGCTGGCCTTCCTTCAGGGTCGCGGTCACATGCCAGACCCGGCGCAACTCATAGCGCGCCAGGTCCTGGTTGATGTGGCCGGCCTTGAGGATGTCGGCGTACTTGAGTTGCGGCGAATCGATCTTGTAGCTGTTGGCGGCAATGTACAGCTCTTTCTTGCCTTCCAGCTTCCAGTCGTAGCGATCCGGCGCACCGTTGTACATGTCCAGGTTGTCGGAGGTACGCAGGCCGTCGGCAGCGGTACCCGGACCGTCATAGGAGACCTGTGGCGCACGACGCACCCGACGCTGGCCGGCGTTGTAGACCCAGGCCGAACGCGGTTCCTTCACCTGGTCGAGGGTTTCGTGCACCAGCAGCACACCACCGGCCAGGCGTGCCGGCGCGGTCACTTGCTGCTTGAAGTAGAACAGGATGTTGCCGGGGTTGGCCGGATCGAAATCCTTCATCTTGTCGCGGAACACGAACTGGTCACGGAAGTACACCAGGCTGTAGGAGCCGTTGGGTTGCGGCGTGGCCTGGGTCACCAGGCGCGTCACGCTGCCGCCACGATAGCGGGTGATGTGGTTCCAGATCACTTCGACGCCGCTCTGGGGGATCGGGAACGGTATGGCCGTCTCGAAATTCTCCAGGCCGTTGCCGCCGGAGACCAGCTTGGTGTTGACCGCGTTCTTCTTGATGGAGGCGAATACCTCGTCCGGCACGGTGGCGCCACGATGGGTCGGATAGACCGGCATCTTGAAGGTTTCCGGGTAGCGCTTGAACATCGCGTACTGGCCCGGCGCGAGCTTGTCCTTGTACTGCTCGACGTTCTGCGCGGTGATGGTGAACAGCGGTTTCTCGCTGGCATAGGGGTCGGCGAGGAATCCCTTGCTGTCCACGCTACCGGCGTTCTTCGCCATGGGCTTCCAGGCGGAAATCGAACCGTCGGCATTACCGGCCATCTCGGCGCCCATCGGCGTCAGGCTCTTGCCCAGTTTGTCGGCCTCGCCCGCAGGCACCGCGGCCATGACGCTGGCCGCCAGCAGGGACAATCCCAGTGCGCCGACCTGCAACAGACTCTTGGTTATTTTCATTGTGTGTCGTCCTGAAATACGGTGCTTAGAAGGTCACGCCGACGCTGAGCGCCAGGAAGTCGCGATCGTCCACGGTGCTGAAGTCGCCACCAAAGAAGTTGGTGTAGGCCAGGCTCGCGTTGTAGGTGTTCTGGTACTCGGCATCCAGCCCGAGGCTGACGGCCTTGCGGCCTTCCTCGAAGTTGCCGCCAGGACCCGGCGAGTAGCCTTTGACGTCATGGGACCAGGCCACGTTGGGCTTGAGGTTCACGCCGGCGAAGACATCCGGGTATTCCCAGATGGCCCGCGCACGGTAGCCCCAGGAGGTGGAGGTGGTGAAGCCGTCGTTGTTGCAGTTGCTGTTGACGTTGCCGGCAGTCTGGCCGCCGCCTGCGGCGGTCGAGGCGTTGAGCGCTTCGCAGGTGCCGTTTGGCAATTGACCCGGCCCGAACACGGGATCACGACCGTAGCGGGCTTCAGATTTGCTTTCCAAGCCGCCGACATGCGTCACACCAATTTCACCCACCAGGGTCAAACGACTGGCGCCCATGACCTGATCGAGGAAATGGGTAAAGGTAGTCTGGAATTGAGTGATCTCTTTGCGACGATAGCCATGCAGATCCTGGCCTGGCACCCCCGTAAGCACCGAGGCGTTAGCCAACGGCCCTCCGATCGGACGGACACCAGCGAAAAGAATGTCAGTGGTGCTCAATTGCACCGGCGCATTCGGGCGATAGCTCAGTTCGCCGCTCCACGCGGTGCCGGTAGGCAGGGTCGTGGAGAAACTCAGGCCGTAAAGGCGGATATCTTCTGGGTACTCAACGAAGTAATTGGAGTTCCCTGCGACGATCAGAGGCCGTAGCGCCGCCAATGGTCCCAGAGGAGTCGTGTAGAACTGTGAAGGCGCTCCTGTGGCACTGAAAATCGGTGCCCGGCTGTGGTAGTTCATGAAGTACGCACCGAACTCGGTATCCAGTGGTTCGAACATATACTTCATGGACGCGCCCCATTGGCCGCTATCACGAGCGTCCCGATCAGGACCACGGCGGACCAGGACGCCCTCTTCGTTGACATCCACGCCGAACGCGCCCAGTGCCGGCAAGGCAGCACCCGGAATCGTGGAGCGCTTGTTCAACACCCGCAGATTATCCGTACACCCATCGGCAATCACATCCGGCTGGGAAAAGAACGTCCCGCAGTTATCGACAACCGTCTGGTCCCACTCCAGCTGATAGAACGCTTCGGCCGACAGGTTATCGGTCAGGCTCTGGGACACATAGAACATGTTGACCGGGATCAGGCCTTCCTTGATCTCGGCACCGGGACGACGGAACGCGGACACGTCGACCGGGTTGATGGAGTTGATGCCGCCCTGGATGAAGGTACTTTCACCCCAGCTGACCACCTGCTTGCCCAAGCGAACGGAGCCCGGCTGATCGGCAATGGCATAGTTGTGGTAGACAAAGGCATCGAGAATCTGCCCGCCGGAGGACTTGGCGCCTTCCTTACGGTTGCTGTCGCTGATGTCCTTGTACAGGCGATTCTCATCCTTGAGTTCGAAGTCGTACCAATACTTGCCCCGCACGAACACACCGGTATCGCCGTACTTCAGTTCAAGGTCATGAATGCCCTTGAAGATCTTCGAGAAGGTTTCCCCGCGCTTGAAATTCAAGTGACCGTCATCGGAGGTCTGGGACAGGCCCCTGCCACCATTGTTGACACCGATCAGGTCCTTGTTGGCATTGGCCGTGGACCAGCTCGCCCCCACCGACAGGGAGGAATCGAACTGGCCCTCGATTTCACCGATGTTGAAACTGACGCCGAATGCAGGCCCGGCGAGCGAAGAGGCGAGGCTGACCGCCAGAGGCAATTTTGCCCGGCGCCAGAACGTGTTTGCAGAGGTCATTCGACGCTACTCCATGTTCTTTATTGTTATGGCAGGGGGTATTTTCAAGGAACGTCTTCGACGGCCAGCGGCAGGGTTGCGGCACTCATTCAAAGTCGCATCGCCCGTTCGTGCAGGTGCCCTATTCCTGAAAATCCTTGAGCGGACTATAGCCAGCAGGTAGTACGGCTTGATCCCTCTAAAGTGTGATTTGCAGCCCCCGACCACTCTGGAACAGTCCCTTGCCAGGCCGACACCTGTCGGCACGGCAAGGATGGCTGAAATTTGCGGTTTGACAAGGCAAGCGCTTGCTCGGTGGGGCTGCCGCGCCCTTTCGGGCACGGCAGGACCACCTCAAAGCGTGGACAGGAAGGCGCTGTTGTTGCTCTGCCATTCGGCGATGTCGACGCGGATGCGTTTCTTGTCGAGCTTGCCGACGCTGGTCTTGGGAATTTCCGTAACAAGGGCGATCTGGCTCGGGATCGCCCACTTGCTCAGGTGTCCCTGTTCGACAAAAGGCTTGAGATGTTCCTTGAGCTCGCGAGCCCCGACCTGATGCCCGTCGTGAATCACCAGCAGGGCAAACGGGCGCTCGCCCCACTGCGGATCGGGAATGCCCACCACTGCTACTTCGCGTACCGCCACGTGACGGCTGATGAGGTCTTCCAGGTCCAGGGACGAGACCCACTCGCCCCCCGTCTTGATCACGTCCTTGATACGGTCGCGGATGTCGATAAAGCCCATGCTGTCCAGCGTGGCGACATCGCCGGTATGCAGCCAGCCGCCGGCCCAGAGCTCGGCACCCTTCTGCGGTTCGTTGAAATAGCCTTCGGTGAGCCAAGGCGCGCGCAGCACCAATTCGCCCTGGGTCTCGCCATCGGCAGGCAGGAACCGGCCTTCGGCATCGACGATAGCCGCCTCCACCAAGGGGCCCGGCACACCGGCCTTGATCCGATAGCTGATGCGTTCGTCCTCGCTACCGGCCATCAATTCCTCGTTGAGGTGAGCGCAGGACACCAACGGGCCGGTTTCCGACATGCCATAGGCGGCGGTGAGCTGGATCCCCCTGGCCTTGGCCGCTTCGTACAGGCTGCGATTCAGGGCGCTGCCGCCGATGACGATTTTCCAGCCGCCGAAATCGGTGTCCTGGGCACCCTTGGCGTTGAGCACCATCTGCAGGATGGTCGGTACGCAATGGGAAAAACTGACCTTCTCCTTGCGCCACAACTGAACCAGAAGCTCGGGGTCGTAGCGGCCCGGATAGACCTGCTTGAGACCGAGCATGGTTGCCACGTACGGCAGGCCCCAGGCATGGACATGAAACATCGGTGTGATCGGCATGTACACATCATTGGTGCCCAGCAAGCGCACGCTGTCGACAGCGCCCATGATGGTCGCCTCTCCAAGGGAGTGCAGCACCAGTTGCCGGTGCGTGAAGTAGACGCCCTTGGGATTGCCCGTGGTACCGGTGGTATAGAAGGTCGTGGCGACGGAGTTCTCGTCGAAGTCCTGGAAGTCGTAGACCGGGCTGGCAGCCGCCAGCAACTGCTCGTATTCGCCCACCAGGTTGGGCAGCTCGGCGGTTTTCTCCGGCAGGTCGGTCAGCAGCAGGGTCTTCTCCACCGTGGTCAGGTGTCCGGCAATGGCCTGGTACAACCCGACGAACTCGCTGTTGACCAGCACGAAGCGGTCCTCGGCGTGATTCATGGTGTAGACAATCTGCTCGGGTGAGAGCCGCACGTTGATGGTGTGGATCACTGCGCCGATCATCGGAATTGCGAACATGCATTCCAGATAGCGATGGCTGTCCCAGTCCATCACCGCCACGGTATCGCCCGCCTTGACCCCGGCCTCGGTCAGCACGTTGGCCAACCGCGCCACCCGTTCTATCAATGTCGGATAGCTGTAGCGCAACTGGTCACGGTAGACGATCTCGCGGGTTTTCTCGTAACGCACACCGGACATCAGCAGCCGCTTGATCAGCAGTGGATATTGATAAGCGCCTTCGGCGGGAGGAATAACGCGAGTCTGCAACATAAGAATCCTTTTCTGACTGCATGGTCGTGACTGGAGGTAAGCACTCTAGAGGGCTTATACACGGTTCAAATCAGCCAAAGGAATGATTTATTCATCGCACCAATAGTAGCCTTGAGCCACTCCAGATGGGATTTATCGCAATGCCATACCAAGCCTTGCCAGGACTGGATCCAAAGGCGAGCATAAGTGTCAGTCCTGTTACAAACAACGGTGGCGGATGAACCTGAAAGGGCCATCTAGATGCTGCCCTTCAGTTGCGAATCCCAATGAATACTGAACCGCCTGCGCAGCAAGCCCCTGAAGCGTCGACACCGCCGCTGGTGTCGATCGTGGCCCCTTGCTACAACGCCGAAAAATACCTGGAAGAAGCGATGCATAGTCTCTTTGCAGGAACAACAGCGAGAGCATGTCCAGGTATATACCTTCGATGACATCCTGCGCTGCCGTGATCGGCGCGCCGACGGCGCTGTATCGGATGAGCGCACTGCGTGAGGCCGGATTCTATGATCCCCGGTTGCGGGTCCAGGATTTCCAGATCACCCTGCGGATCGCCCATCGGGGTTACGAAATCCATGAACTTCCCATCTGTGTTACGTGGTATCGACGTCACCCCAATAACCTGTCGAGAAAGTACCGGTTGATGCTCGAAGCAGACCTGCAAGCCATCGAACCCTATCGAGACTATCCCGCCTACGAGTCGGCCCGCACGGTGCTGGTGCACAAGGCGCTGAAATACGCGGTGATCGAAGACCGGAAGGAGGCCTGGCAATTGCTGCGCAGTATTCCATGGCGCCACCTGAACAAAACCAGCTTCAAGCGATTCAAGAGGCTGCTCCTGCCACGCTTCACGATAAGGTCCCGGCCATGAAACTTCTGCAAAAACTCAAGGAGCGCAAGGTCCGCAAGCACCTCAAGCGTTTGGAAAAGCTGGAACGATCACCCGAAAAGATTCGCCTGCGCTATCCGAAATACCAGATCGGAGTGGGCACCTATGGCATTCCCGAAGTGACCGAGTTCGGTGACGACACGGTGCTCAAGGTCGGCTCCTACACATCGATTGCCCAAGGCGTGAAAATCCTGCTGGGGGGTGGGCATCGCATGGACTGGGTCAGCACGTTCCCGTTCCCGTTGATGATCGACGAGGCCAGGCATATTTCCGGCAGCAACCCGACCAAGGGCGACGTGATGATAGGCAGCGATTGCTGGATCTGCGCCGAGGCGATGATCCTATCCGGCGTGACCATCGGCCACGGGGCCGTGGTCGCCGCCGGAGCGGTAGTCACCCGCGATGTCGAGCCTTACGCCGTTGTCGGCGGCAACCCGTGTCGATTCATTCGCTGGCGCTTCGAAGAACCGGTACGGCGGGCGCTATTGGAATCGGCCTGGTGGGAATGGCCGGTGGAGGAGGTCAAGGCAGTGTCAGCGTTGCTGTGCAGCGATAACATCGAGGCCTTCCTGGACTATGCCCGCCAACGTCCCTGATCGTTACCCTTTCAGGCGTAACGATCAGGATAGAACCGACGGTCAATGCGCTTCGGTAAACGCTAGCTTCACACCGATGGCAACCAGTACCGCGCCCATGGTCCGATCGAACCAGTGCCCCATGCGGGCGAAACCGGCGCGCACTCGCTGCTGGCTGAACAACATGGCCACCAGGCAGAACCAGGCAGCCGTTGCGGCCGCCAGGTACACACCGTAACCGGCCTGAATCGCCAGCGGCGTATGGGGGTTGATCACCACGGTGAACAGCGACAGGAAGAACAGCGTCGCCTTGGGGTTCAGGCCATTGGTGACGAAGCCCGAGGTGAATGCGCCGCGAGCGGTCCGTTCACCGGCTTCCTTGTGCAGCTTTTCTTCGCTCGGCTTGGCCGGTTGCGCACGCAACGCCTTGAAGCCGATATACAGCAGGTACGCGGCGGCGGCCCATTTCAGCGCGTTGAACAACACGATGGACTGCGACACGATCAGCCCAATGCCCAACAGCGAATAGCCTACGTGCAGGAAAATCGCCGTGCCGACGCCCAGCGCTGTCCAGGTCCCGGCGCGGCGGCCATGGGTCACGCTTTCGCGCACCACCACGGCAAAATCCGGCCCGGGGCTGGCAACCGCCAGCAGGTGGATCAGGGCGACAGTGAGGAATTCAGCGAGGTACATGGCGGGCTCCTTCTTATTCAATCTCGAACGTGTGGCGAGGGGATTTATCCCCTCGCCACACGGCTGCAATTCATCTGGTAGGCTCGCCACCTTACGCCTTCGGCTTCTGACACAAAAGGTACAGTTGATGACAAACCACGTCCGCGCCGTTTTTCTCGACCATCCTTCCCTGGACCTCGGCGACCTGGATCTGACCCCGCTGCGCAATGGCTTCGATGAACTGCAACTGTTTGCCCGAACCACCCCGGACCAGGTGATCGAACGACTCAAGGGCGCCACCGTGGCGATCACCAACAAGATCGTGATCGATGCCGCCACTATGGCCGCCAGCCCCGAATTGAAGTTGATCCTGATCAGCGCCACCGGCACCAACAACGTCGACCTTGCGGCCGCTCGCCATCACGGCATCACGGTGTGCAACTGCCAGGGCTACGGTACGCCATCGGTCGCCCAGCATACGATCATGCTGTTGCTGAACCTGGCGACGCGGCTGGCCGATTATCAGAAGGCGGTGAGCGACGGGCGTTGGCAACAGGCTTCACAATTCTGTCTGCTGGACTACCCCATCGTCGAACTGCAAGGCAAGACCCTGGGCCTGCTGGGCCACGGCGAACTGGGCAGTGCCGTCGGGCGGCTGGCGGAAGCCTTCGGCATGCGCGTGCTGTTGGGGCAGATCCCCGGACGTCCTGCTCGCCCTGACCGCTTGCCGCTGGATCAGCTGTTGTCGCAAGTCGATGCCCTGACCCTGCACTGCCCCCTCAATGAGCACACCCGCCACTTCATCGGCATGCGTGAACTGGCGCTGCTCAAGCCCGGCGCTTTCGTGGTCAACACTGCCCGTGGCGGCCTGATCGATGAACAGGCCCTGGCTGATGCCCTGCGCAGCGGTCATCTGGGTGGCGCGGCCACCGACGTGCTGAGCGTGGAGCCGCCGACCCAGGGCAATCCGCTGCTGGACGGCGATATTCCCCGCCTGATCATCACGCCTCACAACGCCTGGGGCAGTCGCGAGGCGCGACAACGGATCGTTGGCCAACTGACGGAAAACGCCCTCGGTTTTTTCAGCGGTACAGCGCGACGGGTCGTCAGTTGATAAACTGCCGCACTTTTTTTCAAGGAGCAGCCCATGGATCCGCGCAGTGAAGTACTGCTTCGTCAGCCCGAACTATTCCAGGGCCCGGTCCTGCTGGCCGGCCTGCCCGCCGACGACCTGCTCGGCCGCTTGCCCGACGCCCATGGCTGGTGCTGGCACGCCGGCGATCAGGCCGCACTGGACGCCCGCTTCCCCGAGCGCAGCCACTTTGGCGTAGACGTCCCCTCCCGTGGGTTCGACAGCGCAGTGGTGTTCCTGCCCAAGGCCAAGGACCTGACGGACTACATCCTCAATGCCGTGGCTTCACGCCTGGCCGGTCGCGAGGTGTATCTGGTAGGGGAAAAGCGCAGCGGCATCGAAGGTGCTTCCAAGCAGCTCAACCCGTTCGGTAAACCGCGCAAACTCGACAGCGCGCGGCATTGCCAACTGTGGCAGGTCACCGTCGCCAACGCGCCAGAGGCCAAGCCCCTGGAAAGCCTGGCCCAGACCTACGAGCTGCCCCTGGAGGAAGGCCTTCTGAAGGTCATCAGCCTGCCAGGAGTGTTCAGCCACGGTCGCCTGGATCGTGGCAGTGCACTGCTGCTGGAACATTTGGACAAACTGCCCAGCGGCCATCTGCTGGACTTCGGTTGCGGTGCCGGTGTACTCGGGGCGGCCGTCAAGCGTCGTTATCCGCACAACACCGTCACCCTGCTGGATGTGGACGCTTTCGCCGCCGCCAGCAGTCGCCTGACCCTGGCCGCCAACGGCCTCGAGGCCGAGGTGCTGACCGGTGACGGTATCGATGCCGCGCCGATGGGCCTGAATGCGATCCTGAGCAATCCTCCGTTCCATGTCGGCGTCCATACCGATTACTACGCGACGGAAAACCTGCTGCGAAAAGCGGCCAAACATCTGAAAAATGGTGGGGAGTTGCGCCTGGTTGCGAACAGTTTCCTCAAATACCAACCGCTGATCGAAGAGCATCTGGGCGCGTGCACCATCAAGGCCGAGGGCCAGGGCTTTCGCATCTACCGGGCCAAGCGCGGTTGAAAGCTTTTTAAGGCGCAGCACTTGCCCAATCGGATTTGCCTAGGCAGAATCCGCAGCGTCCTAGGGGAGTAGTCTCCCGCGAGCGCCCTGCTCGCCCGGCATACGTCAACATACTTGGTCGGCAGACCATGGCGTATGCGGCCCAAGCGTCCGGAACCGGTCGCAGGGTTTGACAAGACCTATGACACGCACACCTTACCCGGGGCGGGGAGGCTGTACGTGTCATAGCCGTGTCGACCCGCCCCTCTAGGAATCACCTGATGCTGGACTCTTTCCTCGTACCCACCACCATCGTTGCGCTGGCCGAAATCGGCGACAAGACCCAATTGCTCGCGCTCGTCCTTGCGGCTCGCTTTCGCAAACCCTGGCCGATCATCGCCGGCATTGTCGCCGCGACCCTGGCCAACCATGCGGCAGCAGGAGCCGTGGGGGCCTGGGTGGGCAGTATTTTCTCGGATGCGGTGTTGCACTGGATCCTGGCAGCGAGCTTCGCCGCCACGGCGCTGTGGACCCTGGTTCCCGACAAGCTGGATGACGAAGAAGCCAGTACCGCGCGCAAGTTCGGCCCCTTCCTGACCACGCTGATCGCATTCTTCCTGGCGGAAATCGGCGACAAGACCCAGATCGCCACTGTGATGCTCGCCGCGCAGTACCCGGAGTTGTGGCTCGTGATCATCGGTACCACCGTAGGCATGCTGATTGCCAACGTGCCAGTGGTATTGGCCGGCAATTTCGCCGCCGACAAGCTGCCCCTGACTCTGATCCGCCGCCTGGCCGCCTCGGCATTCTTCATCCTGGCGATTGTGGCGGTGTACAAGGCGCTTTGCGCCTAGCTGCAAGCTGCAAGCTGCAAGCCTCAAGTAAAAGCAGTTCTGCTTCGCTTGTAGCTTGTAGCTTGTAGCTTGTAGTTGCCAGCCCAGCTGGCTCTACTTCCTGGCTTGCTGGTAAAGCGGCATCACCTTTGGAATCGCCGCCTGCAACGAAGCGATCCGGCTGCTGGACGCAGGGTGAGTGCTCATGAACTCCGGTGGCGCACCTTCCGAGGCCTTGCTCATCTTGTTCCACAAGGTGATGGCGGCGTTCGGGTTGTAGCCGGCGCGGGCAGCCAGTTCGAGGCCGATAAGGTCGGCTTCGTTCTCGTTGGCACGGCTGTTGGGCAAGGTCATGCCATAGTTGGCCACGGTGTCGGCCAGCGCCAGGCTGTCCTGACCCAGGCCGAACAAGGCACCGGCGCCCTGCTTGGCCATCTCGATGCCGTAGGCCTTGGACATCGCTTCACGGCCGTGCTCGCGCAGGGCGTGGGCGATTTCATGACCCATGACCGCGGCGATCTCATCGTCGGTCAGCTTCAGCGAGTCGATCAGCCCGGTGTAGAAAATGATCTTGCCGCCGGGGCCGCAGTTGGCATTGAGCTCGTCACTCTTGATCAGGTTCACTTCCCACTTCCACTGCGCCGAGTCCGGGCGGAACACCGGGGCCTGGGCAATCAATCGGTCGGCAATGGCCTGGACGCGCCTGGCTTCGCTGCTGGTCTTGTCCAGCACACCCTGGGTGCTCGCCTCGCCTACGGTCTTCTGATAGGACTGGGCGTACATCTGGTTGACCTCATCGGTCGACAACATGCTGAACATGTACTGCTTGCGCTCCACGCCCACGGCGCCGCCGCTGGTGGTATTCACCGATTGGCAACCGGCAAGCAACAGGCTCGTGCCGAGGACACTCACCATCAACGTCTTGTGCATATAAAAGCTCCCTGGAAACGTGGTCGTATCCTATGCGGTGATTTGTATCGGCGCCAGATAAACAACGATGGATTACAGGTATTTCGGATAGACCCTACCCCACACCATTAGCGACTCTCACGATTCCAAAACAGTCACCCGACGAACAGCGCCTCATGCAGGGCCCTATGAACGCCGATACAAACTTCAGACGTCATTTCCGCGTCCGGAGCCTTTATGAAATTCAAGTCGATCCAGTTTTCCGTGGCCGCCCTGGCCGGCGCCATCGTGCTCAGCGTGGTCGGGGCCCTGGTCTTGTACGCGCTGTTCGCCGGGGCCCGCACCCAGGACATGGTGCAGCAACGGACCAAGGCGCAGTTCGAACAGCTCATCGAACAGCGCCTCAGCGCCCTGGCCCGCACCCAGGCCAGCCTGATCCAACGGGAACTGGAAGCCCCGCTGCAGCTCGCCAAGGGGCTGGCCACCACGAACGCGCTGATGGGCATGAAGGGCACGGACGGCAGCCCACAGCTGAAGATTGCCCGCGAACAGATGATCAGCCTGCTGCGTGAAACCGTGGTGCGTAATCCGAAGGTCCTTGGCGCCTACATCGCCTGGGAACCGAATGCCATCGACCACGATGACGCCAGCTACGTGAACAGCCCCGTGGTGGGCATGGAAACCAACGGGCGTTTCCTGCCATGGTGGTTCCGCAATCAGGACGGCACCCTGGGCCTGGAAAAACTCGCCGACGTGACGGATCAGAAGTTGCTGTCCACCGGTATCCGCGCCAGCGAGTACTACCTGTGCTCTCAGGACAGCAGAAAAGCCTGCGTCATCGACCCGGCGCCCTACCGCGTCGGCGATACCATGACCATGCTCGCCTCGTTCATCGAGCCGATCCTTATCGACGGCAAGTTTCAGGGCATCGTCGGGGCGGATCTGTCGGTGAACTTCATCCAGGACATGCTCGTGGCCGCCGATGCCAAGCTGTACAACGGCGCCGGGGAGATGGCCCTGCTGTCCAGCAATAACCGGCTGGTGGCCTTCACCAAGGATCCGAGCAAACTCGGGGAGAAGGCCAGCGATCTGCTGGACGCCAGTGAACTGGACAACCTGGCCCGGCTCGGTGTCGGCGAGGTGCGCTACGACATCGATGAAGAGCATGGGCACATCGAGGTGTATATGCCGTTCGGCATCGGTGAGACCAACGCCCGCTGGACGCTGATGCTGCAATTGCCACTGAACGCGGTGATGGCCGACCTGCAAGCACTGCAGAAAGACCTGAACGATCGGCGCCAGTCCGACGTTTTCGGCATGGCGATGGTGGGCCTGGCGATTGCAGGTATCGGTTTGCTGGTGATCTGGCTGGTGGGCCATGGCATTGCCCGGCCACTCAAGCAAATGGTGGCAATGCTCGATGACATCGCCCAGGGTGAAGGCGACCTGACCCGTCGCCTGGTGAGTGACCGCGCCGACGAACTCGGCGCGATTGCCAGAGGCTTCAACACCTTCCTGAGCAAGCTGCAGGGGATGATCACCCAGGTGGTGACCTCGGTGCAGAGCGTCAGCGATTCGTCGGAGCACACCGCTGACATCGCGATCCGCACCAACCAGGGCGTGCACAAGCAAATGTCAGAGATCGATCAGGTCGCCACCGCCGTGCACGAGATGACCGCTACGGCCCAGGACGTGGCCCGCAACGCGACGCAGGCTGCCCAGGCCGCCAGTCACGCCGACCAGGCCGCCAGCCAGGGCATGCAGATCGTACGGGATACGTCCAAGTCCATCGGCGCCCTTGCCGTGGAAATCGGCAAGGCGGTAGGCGTGGTGCAGACCCTGGCCAAGGACAGCGAAAACATCAACGCGATTCTCACCGCCATCCGTGGCATCGCCGAACAGACCAATCTGCTGGCCCTCAACGCCGCCATCGAAGCCGCCCGAGCTGGTGAACAGGGTCGCGGATTCGCCGTGGTGGCTGACGAAGTGCGCAACCTGGCGCAAAAGACGCAGCAGGCCACGGAAGAAATCCAGTCGATGATCCAGCAATTGCAGCAGGGTACCCGGGACGTGGTGAGGGTGATGGAAGACAGCCAGCACCGCACCGATGAAAGCGTGCACCATGCGGCAAAAGCGGCCCAGGCCCTGGAAACCATCACCCAGGCGGTGTCGGTGATCAACGACATGAACACCCAGATCGCCAGCGCCGCCGAGGAACAGAGCGCCGTGGCCGATGACATCAACCGCAACGTCATCAACATCGGACAAGTGGCGAACGAAGTGGCGGGCGGCGCGGATGAGTCCAGCGCGGCCAGCGCCAGTTTGACCAAACTGGCGGAGCAGCAGCGGCGGTTGATCAATCAGTTCAGAGTCTAAACAGAGAAACCTTGTGGGAGCGGGCTTGCTCGCGAAGGCGATGTGTCAGGCAATGTGATTTTGTCTGGTCTATTGCATTCGCGAGCAAGCCCGCTCCCACAGGGGGACTGTGGAGGTTCACAGAGTCGGCATTCACCACCGATCCACTGTATAGCGGCAGTAAAGACACCACAGCCCTCAAGCCGGCGTCAGACACTCCGGCCCATTGAGCTTCGGGTCGTTGACCATATTGGCCAACACCCGCTCACGCAATTGCGCCGGTTCGCTTGCCAGCAACCCTTGCAAGATGTGCAGCGGTGTTTCGGGATCGAGCCACAGGCGTTGGCCCTCTTCGTCCAGGATCAGCGGCCTGCGCTGCCCCGCCGCCGGCTGGGTGATGACCGCCGTGCTCAGCCACACCTGTTCCTGCACGGGATACGCTTCCCAGATCGCGGCAAAGCACAACGACGCCCCCTCTCCCGGCGTCAGCCAGTAGGGCCGCTTGCGAGTGCCGCCGCGCCATTCGTAAAAGCCGTTGGCCGGCAGCAGGCAGCGACGCAGGCGCAGTGCTTCACGGAACATCGGCTGCTCGGCCACGGTTTCGGCGCGGGCATGGGCCGGAGTCCGGGACAGGTCGGTCAGCCACGCAGGCGTCAACCCCCAGCGCGCCCGGGCCAGCTCACGCTGCCCCTCGGCACCGGCCCGCAGCATCAGCACCGAATCGTTAGGCGAAATATTCCATTGGGCCTTCTGGTCGGCAGGAAAGCCGGGCAAGGCCGCGAAAGCGGGGTTCCAGCGAAACAGGGCATAACGTCCACACATGGGGCAACACAACTCTTGATCGAACGGTCGTCAGCCTAACAGACCAGCGTGCCAGGAAAGCCCTCCGGTTCATCCCCCGGCACTGGCATCGCGGCATTGTACGCGGCGATGAGCTCCCGCGCGTATTGCGCCTGGTCATCGTCTACCACCAGCCCCAACAGGCCCTGCATCGGCAGTTCTCCAATGCCGCCCACTAGATCGCGCCCCACCAGATGTGCCGTGATGCCCTCGCTGGCGAGCATGCCTTGCAGCAGTTCGCCCTCCATCAGGTTTTCCAGCTCGTAGATTCGTTGCATGGGCGCCCCCCATCAATCGTTTTCGCTGAAGACCTCGAGATGCCACTCCTCGCCATGCACTTGCAGGTTGAAAGTGATCGGTCGACAGCACACCTGACAGTCCTCGATATAGACCTGATCTCCACCCAACAGATCCACAGTCGTCTCGACCTCTTCCCCACAATACGGACAATCATAAAGAGCGGTTTCCAGCATCGCGGTCTCCCAGGTGACTTGTGCGTATAATCGCCGGTCTATTTGCAGGGCTATTTTCGTCTGGCTATCTTCCAGGCCGTGCCCCGTCGTTTTTTTCGAGCGAACCTTTAACTTACCCTAGCCGTTTCCAACAAGAGAGCATGATGGGCGAATTCGATGCCATCCGACCTTACGACGACAGCGAAGTCCCAGCAGTGCTGGCCCGGCTGCTTGGCGACAAGGCGTTTCTAGATATCCTCACCCACTTCCGCTTCCCGCGCCTGGCCGGCGCCTTCGGCTGGATGCTCAAACCTCTTATAGCGCAAAGATTGCGTCGTGAGTTCGCCGGTGTGACGTCGGTCGCCACTTTGCAGGACAAAGTGGAATTCTACGTCGACCATACCATCGAGCGTGCCACCGACGGCGTGACCTATACCGGGGTGGAGCAGTTCAAGTCCGGCAGTGCGTACCTGTTCATCGCCAACCACCGCGACATCGTGATGGACCCGGCCTTCGTCAACTATGCGGTGTACCACGCCGGCCTGCCGACCCCACGTATCGCCATTGGCGACAATCTGCTGCAAAAACCTTTCGTCAGCGACCTGATGCGCCTGAACAAGAGCTTCATCGTGCACCGCTCCATCACCGGACGACGGGAGAAGATGGCGGCCTATCAGCTGCTGTCAGCGTATATCAACCACTCGATCCGCCACGACTGCGCCTCGATCTGGATCGCCCAGGCCGAAGGACGGGCCAAGGATGGCGATGACCGTACCGAATCGGCCATCCTCAAGATGTTCCACATGAGCCGCAAGGACGAGCCGTTCGGCGAGGTCATCCAGTCGCTGAATCTCACACCCGTGTCGATCAGCTACGAATACGACCCATGCGACCAGGCCAAGGCCCGCGAGCTGTACATCCGCGCCACCACCGGCACCTACACCAAGGCACCGGGCGAGGATGACGTGAGCATCGCCAAGGGCATCACCGGCTACAAGGGCCGGGTGCACGTGAACTTCGCCGCGCCGATCACCGAGCTGTTCGAAGACACCAAGCAATTGGCCCAGGAGATGGATCGGCAGATTCTCGGCGGCTACCGCCTGTTCCCGGTGCATTACCTGGCTTACGCCCAATGGACCGATGCCGATCCGCAGTTGCAGGTTCCGCAGGCGGCCGAGGTATTCGACGCCGATGAACTGGCCAAGGCCCAGGAAGAATGGCAACGCCGGTTGGATGCGTGCCCGGCGGAACACCGGCCGTTCCTGATACTGCAATATGCGACGCCGGTGCGTAATCAGTATCGGGTCAAGGCGGGGTTGGCGTTGTAAGCCAACGCAGGGTCCTGTGGCGAGGGGATTTATCCCCTCGCCACAAAAAGCTTCTTTGTCGCCGGTAATCTCAGCTGATCTGCGTGCTGATCCACGACACCAGCAAGGCCAACGCCAGACAGCCAAAACCGAACCGGTAGAAGAACCGGTTCATGCGCTGGGTCGCCAGGTCCAGCAACGCTTCGAAGCGCTCCTCGCCATTACCGCTGCGCGTTTGCAAACTTGCACGCGCCCGCAGTTCGCGGCGGCGCGTCGCATGCAGCACCCAGCCGCCCGGGCAGGCAAACAATAGCGCGAGCAAGTTGATCAATTTGGCGGGGTGGGTAGCGAACAACGAAAGCAGATGCAGCGACATCACAAACCTCAAGCAAAACAGGCGGGACCTTCGGACAGGGCGCGGATTCTACCGAAAGCCCACCGCCCTGCCCCGTTTTTTCCGACCTGTGGGGCTGAGCTAGGGACTACTTTCCCCGTCACGGTTTCGTCATCTGGATAAGCCACCCTGTCGCCCTCCAAACCTGCACGGACCCCGTCATGCTTCACGCCGAAAACCAGGATCGCCTCTATCTCATCACGCCGAGCGACGAACAACAGAACCTCGTCGGCAGCCTGTCTTTCAACGTACAGGACCCACATTGGCTGGTGTATTGCGCCCTCGGTGGTCATCAACATGCCGACCTGCCGGAGACTGACCTGTTGACGGGCATCAGTGTGCTGGAATTGTATTCACAGGCTGCCTGAAACCAATGTGGGAGCGAGCCTGCTCGCGATGAGAGGGTGTCAGTCGACGTCAATGTCGCTGACCCGCCGCTGTCGCGAGCAGGCTCGCTCCCACAGGGGGGTGACTTCCTGGCAGGAACGAAACCTTACTCGGCCAACACCTGCCCGATGGTCGGATCCTTGAACAGCCGGGTCAGAGCGTCGCTCAACACATCGCTGACCAGCTTGGTGTTGGTGTCCTGGTTGGGCGCCATGCCGAAACGCTGGTCCAGGGAAGCCCCATAACGACCGCTGTAACGACGGTTGGCGTTCTGCACATCGGAACGGAAAGTCGCGCCAATGGTGGCTTCGGTCACGTACATGCCTTCCTTGGGCGATTGGTACTTGAGTTCGGCCAGGGTAACGGTCAGCTGTGGCGCATTCATCGCGTTCGCGGTAGGGGTGAAGCCCAGCAGACGCACTGCGGCTTCAGCCTGGGCCTGCAGCTTCGGCAGGATCTGCGCGCCCTGTACCGTGATGACGCTGGTTTCCGGATACAGACCGCCACGGGTACCGAGCGTCGGTGATGGACGGCCGTCCACCACCCGTACCACCACCGGCTGGCCATGACCCACAGGCGCCAGCTGGGCGTTGAGCTTGGGTTCCGGGTTAAGTTGTTGCGGGCTGTGGGCGCAGCCGACAAGGGTCAGACTGGTCACAGCGATCAAACCGAACAACAGGCGTTGCAACATGCTCATCTCTCCAGAATCGGGCACTGACAGACCAGCAGTATAGCGGTGCGCCAACGCGGCGAACCAGCCGAATGAATACTGAAATTTCTGACATGTACCGCCAATGCCGGTTCCTGTCACGCCACTGTCACGGTCCTTACACCGGCATGTCATGGCTCGCTGTCAGGCTACTCACAAGTCCCTCGACACGGAAATCCGCCCATGCGCCTTCTCATCTCTCTGTTCATCCCACGTCCACAGCATCGCAGCTTTGCCCTACTGGATCGCAACGGCCACTGCCAGGCGTTCAAGCAATGCAGCTTGCAACCGATGGGCGAAGGCTGGGTGGAAATTGAAGAAATCCGTCTGAGCTGGCTGCACCGACCGCTACCCGCCAGCGCCCGTGTACAACCGCTTCGCAGTCGCGCGCGCAGCCGCCAGTTGTTGGCCATCTGACCGAATGGCTAATAAAAGTCATTAAACACGACCATTTTCCTGCGTTTCTTCGTTACAATCTCCCCCCGATTATAAGGACGTCTCCTGATCGGGCCTCGCAACACCGCCGATGCGCTTGTATTGGCACCCCGCATCGCCCACAGAGAGCCGCCCACACAGATCGAGTGAAGCTGGCGCGCCTGCTGTTTCCGGGCCAATCACCACTTTTCGCGAATCTGCAGAGCTGTCATTACGCCCGGTTACGGAGCTGTCCGACCGTTTTGCCTGTCATGTACTGCATGGGCCAAACAATCGGGACACGGTACCTGGCTGGGACAGCCCTTTTTTGAGGTTCACGTCTTCAAAAGAGCGTGAAAAAACGGGTTTTCACAACTTCACAAGAGTGTGGCGAGCAAATGAAGAGTTTTGCGTCTGAACAAGCACCATTGGCGTCTGAAACAGCCCAACGACACAGGACCGGATATCGTTCAAGAACCGGCGTCTGAAGCCTGTCCGCTACGGATTTGGTTGCACGAACGGATGTCTCGGCCATAAGTCGAATTGCCCGCCCGGCGCTTAAATGAGTTCATGTGACTCTTGAGGCCAGGCTGCATGCATTCGTAGCAGTTGCAAAAAATTGCGAAGATTCGGACATGGCGATCCTGGCCATGGGTACCTGGGGCGCAACCGACCTGCCCCGCCACTCTGGCCGCTATGCCGACAATTTGGTGCTGCAGATTTTGGAGACGCGTTAAATGGCGCATAACGAAGCAGTCGATGTAGTTCTGGTAGGGGCCGGCATCATGAGCGCCACCCTGGCCGTGCTGCTCAAGGAGCTCGACCCCGCGATTTCGCTGGAAGTCGTCGAGCTGATGGATTCCGGTGCCGCGGAGAGTTCCAACCCCTGGAACAATGCCGGCACCGGCCACGCCGGTCTGTGTGAGCTGAACTACACGCCGCAAGCGGCCGATGGCAGTGTCGACATCAAGAAAGCCGTGCACATCAACACCCAGTTCGAGGTGTCGAAGCAATTCTGGACATACCTGACCCAGAAAAGCACATTCGGCTCCTCCAGGTCCTTTATCGCCCCGGTGCCGCACCTGAGCTTCGTGCAGGGCGAAAAAGGCGTGTCGTTCCTGAAGAAGCGCTTCGAACTGCTGAGCCAGCATCACGCCTTCGCCGACATGGAATACACCGAAGACAAAGGCAAGATGGCTGAGTGGATGCCGCTGATGATGCCGGGGCGTCCGGCCGATGAAGTCATCGCCGCCACTCGGGTCATGAACGGCACCGACGTCAACTTCGGCGCCCTGACCAATCAACTGCTCAAGCACCTGACCAGCGCCCCCGACACCCAGGTCAAGTACTGCAAGCGCGTCACCGGCCTCAAGCGCAACGGCAGCGGCTGGACCGTGAGCATCAAGGACGTCAACTCCGGCAGCAGCCGCGACGTCGATGCCAAGTTCGTCTTCCTGGGTGCCGGCGGCGCCGCATTGCCACTGCTGCAAGCCTCGGGCATCGAGGAAAGCAAAGGCTTCGGCGGCTTCCCGGTCAGCGGCCAATGGCTGCGTTGCGACAACCCGGAAGTGGTCAAGCACCACCAGGCCAAGGTCTACAGCCAGGCTGCGGTGGGCTCGCCACCGATGTCGGTGCCGCACCTGGATACCCGCGTGGTCGATGGCAAGAAATCCCTGTTGTTCGGACCCTATGCCGGTTTCACCACCAAGTTCCTCAAGCACGGCTCTATCATGGACCTGCCGCTGTCGGTACGCGCCGGCAACATCGGCCCTATGCTGGCGGTAGCCCGGGACAACATGGACCTGACCAAGTACCTGATCAGCGAAGTGATGCAATCCATGGAGCAGCGCCTGGAATCCCTGCGCCGCTTCTATCCCGAGGCGAGAGCCGAGGACTGGCGCCTGGAAGTGGCCGGCCAACGGGTGCAGATCATCAAGAAAGATCCGAAGAAAGGTGGCGTCCTGCAGTTCGGTACCGAGCTGGTGGCAGCCAAGGACGGTACCCTCGCCGCCCTGCTTGGCGCATCGCCAGGCGCTTCGGTGACCGTTTCGATCATGCTGGACCTGATCGAGCGTTGCTTCCCGGACAAGGCCAAGGGAGAGTGGGCCGCCAAGCTCGCGGAAATCTTCCCGGCCCGGGAAAAAGTGCTTGAAACCGACGCGGCGCTGTATCGCAAGATCAATGCGCAGAACAACATCGCGCTGGGACTGGTTGAAGACAGCAAGGCTAAAAGTTACGCCTGATCCTCTGTCGTTATAAATAAAAGCCTCCAAATTATGGAGGCTTTTTATTTTCGGCGTTTATTTCATGCTGAACTTGATGCGTGTTCCGCCATGACGAACGTAATCGTCGTCATCATCGATCTCAAACAACTCTGCGACACAGTAATCCTTGGGTTGTGCATCGACCCAACGACGATAAGGCATTGTCTGCTCATCACTCACCGGGGCTTTGGCGATGTGCCCGAAACTGAAATGGCACTTGCGACTGCCTTGGATGTAGGTAAAGGACTCGCGCTCGGCGCGCGACTGGGGCAGGTAATAGGTCAGTTCCTGACTCGCACCGGGGTTTACCGAAAAGCCATGGCCTGCATTGGCCGGGTCCTGGGTCCAGGTGAAGTCGCTGCCTGGGACAATCGTTGCCGACGTTGCATTGAATATTTCCACATTGACGATCTCATCGAACGCATTGGAAGCCGAACTTGCCAGACAACCGAGCAAGGCCAACAGCGCCCCGGCGATACATTTGCTTTTATCTTCCATGATAAATACTGCTCCATTAAAACCATTGAATTGAAACCATCCGGCCTCAATGCAAAAGTAATGGAAATCAAACTAAAACAGAACAGTCCGAATGGTGACATAACCTTTCGGACACTTCTTAAACGACTATCAGGAAAACTAAAGAAAAACGATCAAACGCCTCGAAAGGCGTTAATCCGTTCTAACTCGCTCAGCCACGGGCTTTGTTGAACAACTCGATGTATTCCTCGGCATTGCGCTGATCCTGGATCAATGCAATGAAGTCATTACCGTGCTCATCCTTGCCATTGAGGTCATAGCCGGCTTCGACGAAAAAGGTCAGGAAACGCTCGAAATCATCGACCCGCAGGCCGCGGTAACCCTTGATCAGTTTATGCAACGACGGCGAGGTGGCATCGGCGGGTTCGAAATTGAGGAACAGCTTGATCTGTTCATCGCCAATCTCGTCACCAATCACTTGTTTCTTGTCTTTACGCATAGCCGACTCCAACTCGCACAGTTCACGGGGCGGGCAGTTTACCCCCGGCAAGCCCCGGGGCTCAACGCGAGCGTACCGCTCCGGTGTGCAGGTCGGCCCAGACGTGGCCGTTGGCGTAGCTGAGGAACTGCACATACACCGTATCGTTGCGCAGCAGATCGATGACCGCCCGATAATGCGCCTGTGGATAAGACAGGGTCAGGGTCTTGCTCGCCTCGTCGAAGGCCGGCTTCTTCAGGCTCTTGCTTTCGCCATCGAAGTTGAGGATCACCTGATTGATGGTGGCGCCCTTGTTCAGGGGCTTGCCCTTGAGGCGCACCAGCAACGACGAGGTCACCGGTATCGGTTGCTGGTTGGACTGACGTTGATTGCCCAGCACCACCGAGTATTCGGTGACTTGCAGCAGTTGCTGCTGTTCGGGCTGCTCCTGGCGCACCGTCAGGTCATCAGGCGGCAGGAACTGGCTGTGCATCGGCGCGGCAACAGCCACCAGCGGCAGGCTGGAAATCAGAAGCAAGGCGGCACGGCGGCGGATCGATACAGTCATGACAGGCTCCGGGATCTTGGCCCGGCACTCTAGCATGAGCATGGTCGGTAAAAATAAACGATACGGATCAATACTGCCGCACACCGCAGGAGGCATACTCAAAGGGCCATCATCCTGAAATCAATGGCGATGCCTTTGTGGCGAGGGAGCTTGCTCCCGCTCGATTGCGCAGCAATCGCAAAAACAGCCAGGGGCTGCTACGCAGCCCAGCGGGAGCAAGCTCCCTCGCCACAGGGATTGGTGTCCGGCAGGTCCGGTGTCTTTGCCCATTCATTTTGAGGAGTACCCATGTCCTTCTCCGCTCCACCGCTATTCGCCGCCTGGCGCCAAAGCTGGCGGGCCGGTTATACCCTTGAAAGCCTGCGGGGCGACCTGGTGGCCGGGCTGACGGTCGGGATCATCGCCATTCCCCTGGCGATGGCCCTGGCAATCGCGGTGGGCGTACCGCCGCAACACGGCTTGTACACGGTGCTGGTGGCCGCACCGCTGATCGCCCTGACCGGTGGCTCGCGTTTCAACGTGAGCGGGCCGACGGCGGCATTCGTGGTGATCCTGCTGCCCATCACCCAGCAGTACGGGCTAGGCGGCCTGCTGCTGTGCACGATGCTGGCCGGGCTGATTCTGGTCGCTTTAGGATTGATGCGCGCCGGGCGGTTGATCCAGTACATCCCCTATCCGGTCATCCTCGGTTTCACCGCCGGCATCGGCGTGGTCATCGCCACCCTGCAACTGAAGGATCTGTTGGGCCTGACGACCACCGGCCAGGCCCGACACTACATTGAACAACTGGGCGAGCTGATCGTAGCACTGCCGGGGGCCCACTTCGGTGACAGTCTCATCGGTGCCGCGTGCCTGGCGGTCTTGATCGTCTGGCCACGCTGGGTTCCGCGGGTGCCGGGCCACCTCGTCGCCCTGCTGGTCGGTGCATTGCTGGGGCTGGCACTGGAGCGCGGCGGGTGGTCAGTGGCGACACTGGGGGAACGCTTCAGTTATGTCGTCAACGGCATCAACCATCCCGGGATTCCACCGTTCCTACCGAGCTTCGACTGGCCCTGGAATCTTCCTGACGGCCAGGGGCGACCGTTGGTGCTGTCCTACGACCTGATCCGACAGTTGCTGTCACCCGCCTTCGCCATTGCCATGCTCGGCGCCATCGAGTCGCTGTTATGCGCAGTGGTGGCGGACGGCATGACCGGCAGCAAGCACGATCCCAACGCAGAGCTGATGGGCCAAGGCCTGGGCAACCTGGTGGCGCCGCTGTTCGGCGGCATCACCGCCACCGCCGCGATTGCCCGCAGCGCCACCAACGTGCGCAGCGGCGCGTCTTCGCCCTTGGCGTCGATCATCCACAGTCTCGTGGTGCTGGCGGCGATCGTGCTGTTGGCGCCGCTGTTCAGCTACCTGCCCATGGCCGCGCTGGCGGCGCTGCTGGTGATGGTCGCCTGGAACATGAGCGAAGCCGGGCACGTGCTGCACACCCTGCGCATCGCCCCGCGTAGCGATGTACTGGTGCTGCTGACCTGCCTGGGCCTGACGGTGCTGTTCGACATGGTCCTGGCGGTTTCCGTCGGCCTGCTGCTGGCGGCCGGGCTGTTTATCAAGCGCATGAGCGAGCTGACCGACAGCACCGAACTGCCGCGGCACTTTCATCAAGCCTTGCAGGACATGCCTGAGCATGTGCGTTGCTACGAGATTCGCGGCCCACTGTTCTTCGGCGCGGCAGAAAAGGCCCTGGACGTGCTGCGTCGGTTCGATCCGGGGGTCCGCGTCGTGGTGGTGGAAATGAGCGCCGTGCCGATGCTGGACATGACTGCATTGGCGGCGTTTGAAAATATCCTGAAGGACTATCGCAAGCAGAACATCGGCCTGATCCTGGTCGCCACCGCGCCGCGGGTGCGCCTGAAACTGCGCCGCGCCGGCATTCATCGCGAGCAGCGCAAACTGGCGTACGTGCAGACCCTGGAGCAGGCGCGGATCAAAAGCCAGCAGTGGTTGGCAGCTTGAGAGCAAAGCTGTGGGAGCAACGCTTGCTCCCACAGGATGAACCGCACCTTAATCGAACTGAGCACGCATCCATGCCTGGTACTCGGCCACGCCCGCCTCGCCCTCGCGGGGCGCCCAGTGGGCCAGCTCGCCGTCACCCACGGGCCGGTAAGGACCGGCCTTGCACTCGAACATCAGACTGTCGGCTTCCAGTACCACCAGGCCGTGATATACACCCGCCGGCAGGTCGACCCCGAGGCAATCGCCTCCGGCCTGAAGGATGCGCTTGTCCGTCACCGCACCGGCGCCGTCGAAGATCAACACACCCAGACGGCCCCTGAGCACCAGCAGGGTTTCCGCCTTGTCGGCACTGAGGTGACGATGGGGCGGGATGTAGGTGGAAGGCTGCAACCCCACCGCCATGCGATGGCAGGGTTCGTCCATCCGATGGAAGTTGTGGTGCTGCCGCCCGCGAGGGCTGGTCGCGGCTTTCTCGGCCAGCTCAGCGAACAGTGTCTGATCCAGGAACCCCGGCCGAGACATCGATCACATGCCCTTGACGGCGAAAATACCGTTGGCGTTGCGCCAGTAACCTTTGTAGTCCATGCCATAACCGAAGATGTAGCGGTCGACGCAGGGCAGTCCGACGAAATCGGCCTTCAGGTCGGGACGGGCCTTGCGGTCGTGGTCCTTGTCGATCAACACGGCGGTGTGCACGGCGCGGGCGCCGGCATGCCTGCAGAAGTCGATGATCGCGCCCAGGGTATGCCCCTCGTCGAGGATGTCGTCGATGATCAACACGTCACGGTCGATGAACGAGACTTCCGGCTTGGCTTTCCAGAACAGGTCGCCGCCGCTGGTTTCGTTGCGATAACGGGTGGCATGCAGGTACGACGCCTCCAACGGGAAGTTCAGGTAGGTCAGCAACTTGCCGGAGAAAATCAGCCCGCCGTTCATGACACAGAACACCACCGGATTGGAATCGGCCAGTTGGTCGTTGATCTGCGCACCGACCCGGGCAATGGCTGCTTCGACTTCGGCTTCGGTGTACAGGCAATCAGCCTCCGCCATAATTTGACGGATATGCTCGAGATCAGCGGACATGGTGCTCTCCAGAGGGGCAGGTTCGGAAAAACGGGCAAAGGTACGCATCCCGCCCGGCCAGATCAAGGGTTTGTGGACTAACGTTCTGTATTGTCTATAGGACAAGCCATCGGGATAGATTAATCTAGCCCGGTTTTTTTGCCCGCCGCCGGAGCCTTCCCATGCCTATCCTCGAGATCCGCCATCCGCTGATCAGACATAAACTCGGCCTGATGCGTCGCGCCGATATCAGCACGAAGAACTTCCGCGAGCTCGCCCAGGAAGTCGGTGCGCTGCTCACCTACGAAGCCACCAAGGACCTGCCACTGGAATCCTACGAGATCGACGGCTGGGCCGGTGCGGTCCAGGTGGAGAAAATCGCCGGCAAGAAGATCACCGTGGTGCCGATCCTGCGCGCCGGCATCGGCATGCTCGAAGGTGTGCTGAGCCTGATCCCGGGTGCCAAGGTCAGCGCCGTGGGCGTGGCTCGCAACGAAGAAACGCTGCAGGCCCACACCTACCTGGAAAAACTGGTGCCGGAAATCGACGAGCGCCTGGCGATGATCATCGATCCGATGCTCGCCACCGGCGGTTCCATGGTCGCCACCATCGACCTGCTGAAAAAAGCCGGTTGCCGCGACATCCGTGCCATGGTCCTGGTTGCCGCCCCCGAAGGCATCAAGGTGGTCCAGGACGCTCATCCGGACGTGACCATCTATACCGCCTCCATCGACCAGAAACTCAACGAGCACGGCTACATCATCCCGGGCCTGGGCGATGCCGGCGACAAGATCTTCGGCACCAAGCAGAAGGACGCTTGATCATGCAGGACGAGTTCAACGATCCGCTCTGGCGCCAGGTGTTGTCCGGCGCACAGATGCTGTTCGTCGCCTTCGGCGCCTTGGTGCTGATGCCGCTGATCACCGGGCTGGACCCGAACGTCGCGCTGTTCACAGCAGGCCTGGGGACGATCCTGTTCCAGGTCGTCACCGGGCGGCAGGTGCCGGTGTTCCTGGCGTCGAGCTTTGCCTTCATCACCCCGATCATTCTCGCCAAGGGCCAGTTCGGCCTCGCGGCGACCATGGGCGGCGTGATGGCGGCCGGTTTCGTCTACACCTTCCTGGGCCTGGCCGTGAAGATCAAGGGCACCGGTTTCATCGACCGACTGCTGCCGCCAGTGGTCATCGGCCCGGTGATCATTTCCATTGGCCTGGCGATGGCGCCGATTGCCGCGAACATGGCGATGGGCAAGGCCGGCGACGGTACCGAGCTGATTCATTACCAGACCGCCATGATGATTTCGATGCCGGCCCTGCTCACCACGCTGATTGTCGCGGTGTTCGGCAAAGGTATTTTCCGTCTGGTGCCGATCATCTCCGGCGTGCTGGTGGGCTTCGCCATGGCGTTTTTCTTCGGCGTGGTGGACACTGCCAAGATCGCCGCCGCACCGTGGTTCTCCCTGCCGGCCTTCACCGCCCCCGCGTTCAACTGGCAGGCAATTCTGTTCATCGTGCCGGTGGCCCTGGCGCCGGCCATCGAACACATCGGCGGGGTGATTGCGGTAGGCAGCGTAACCGGTCGCGACTACCTGAAAAAGCCCGGCTTGCATCGGACCCTGCTCGGTGACGGCATTGCCACCACCGCGGCCGGTCTGTTTGGCGGTCCGCCTAATACCACCTACGCCGAAGTCACCGGCGCCGTGATGCTGACCAAGAACTACAACCCGAAAATCATGACCTGGGCGGCGATCTTTGCCATCGCCCTGGCCTTCATCGGCAAGTTCGGTGCGCTGCTGCAAAGTATCCCGGTACCGGTCATGGGCGGGATCCTGTGCCTGTTGTTCGGTTCGATTGCGGCGGTGGGCATGAACACCCTCATCCGCCACAAGATCGACCTGGGCGAAGCACGCAATCTGGTGATCGTTTCGGTGACACTGGTGTTCGGCATCGGCGGCGTATTGGTGGGGACCGGCACCGGCCCGGATGACTTCGGCCTCAAAGGCATCGCGCTGTGCGCGGTGGTGGCGATCGGGCTGAACCTGCTGCTGCCGGGTAATGACGGTTGGAAGCAGAAGAAGGCGGATGAACCGCTGCTCTGATAGGTGTGTTGTCTGATAGGGCCTCTTCGCGAGCAAGCCCGCTCCCACAGTGGAACTTCGCGGGTCACAAAACTTGTGTACATCGCAGATCCCATGTGGGAGCGGGCTTGCTCGCGAAAGGGCCCTTGAATATTACAAAGCGATCGGCGCCCGTTCGCACAACGTGCTCAACGCCTCGGCCCATTGCGGCTGGTCGTTGAGACACGGCACCAGTACCAATTCCTCCCCCCCGGCCTCGCGGAACTGCTCGCGCCCGCGATCACCGATTTCCTCCAGGGTCTCGATGCAGTCGGCCACGAACGCCGGACACATCACCAGCACCTTCTTGACCCCGCTTTTGGCCAATTCTTCCAGGCGCGTTTCGGTGTAGGGCTCGATCCACTTGGCGCGGCCGAGTCGGGACTGGAACGACACCGACCATTGGCCTTCCTTGAGGCCCATCTGCCGGGCGAACAGTTCGGCCGTGCGAATGCACTGGGCGCGGTAGCAGGTCGCGATAACCTCCGGCGGCGCGTTCTTGCAGCAGTCGGCATCCTTGAAGCAATGAAACCCCGTCGGGTCGAGCTTGGTCAGGTGCCGCTCCGGCAAGCCATGGAAACTCAACAGCAGGTGATCGTAATCCTGCGCCAGATAAGGCCTGGCACTGGCAACCAGAGCGTCGAGGTATTCCGGCTGATCGTAGAACGGCTGGAGAATCGAGAACTGCACGTCGAGCTTCCTGTCCCGCACGACCCGCTTGGCTTCTTCGACCACAGTGGTGACGGTGCTGTCAGCAAACTGCGGGTACAACGGTGCCAGCGTGATCTTCTTGTGCCCCTGGCTCGCCAGGCGTACCAGTGCCGACTCAATGGACGGTTCGCCGTAACGCATCGCCAATTCCACCGGACCTTGGGTCCACTGGGCGGCCATCGCCTGTTGCAGCCGGCGGCTGAGCACCACCAGCGGCGAACCTTCCTCCCACCAGATCGAGGCGTAGGCGTGGGCAGATTGCTCGGGGCGCTTGATCAGGATCAGCGACACCAGCAAACGCCGCACCACCCATGGCAGGTCGATGACATACGGGTCCATCAGGAATTGATTGAGGTAGCGGCGTACATCGGCCACCGAAGTGGAGGCAGGCGAACCCAGATTCACCAGAAGCAACGCGTGATCGGTCATGCAACGTCCTATTTCAAAAGCGGCCGGACAAATCGTCCAGAGCCGCAGGCAAATCCGTGAACCGGAAAGTGAAACCCGCCGCCTGCAACCGGGCCGGCGTGGCGCGCTGGCCGCCCAGCAACAGCGATGACAATTCCCCCAGTGCGACTTTCAATACCAGCTCCGGCATCGGCATCACGGCGGGCCGATTCAACACGTGTCCCAGGGCCTTGGCGAAATCGCGGTTACGCACCGGGTTCGGCGCGCAGGCATTATAAGGACCGCTGGCGTCATCGCGGTGCAGAAGAAAATCAATCAGGGCGATTTGATCGTCGATGTGGACCCATGGCATCCATTGCCGACCATTGCCGATACGCCCACCCAACGCCAGTTTGAAGGGCAATAACAGCCGCGACAAAAAGCCGCCCTCGGCGGACAGGACCAGGCCGGTACGGACCAGTACCACGCGTATGCCCATGGCCTCGGCCCGTTGCGCGGTTTCTTCCCAGGCGATGCACAATTGGCTGGCGAAATCCTCGCTGACCGGCCCCGACTCCTCGGTCAATTCCCGTTCGCCGCCGTCGCCGTACCAGCCCACTGCGGAACCTGAAATCAACACGGTGGGCTTCTGCTCGCAGCGCTCCAGCCACGCCAGCAAAACCTCGGTCAAGGTCACGCGACTGCTCCATAACAACATCTTGCGCTTATGGGTCCAGGGCCGATCGGCAATCGGCGCTCCGGCGAGGTTGACCACCGCGTCCACCGGCTCGTCGATCTCATCGAGCCTGGCGACGCCCCGCACCTGCGTCCCACAGATTTTCGCCATCTCTGCGGGTCGGCGACTCCATACCGTCAGCCGATGTCCTTGCTCCAACCAGAGGCGGCAAAGCTGACGTCCGATCAAACCAGTACCGCCGGTCAGCAATATGTGCATGAGATGTTCCTCGTAGCGCGTTTTACCCGGCCCACTAGTCTATTTTTATAAGCAGGGATTTTTCGTATCGGGCAGGGTCTGTGTTTAACAATAGGTCAACCTGTCCAAACGCGAACGGTAAAACTTATACCAAAAACCCAAATTGTACAGGTTTAAACGACGGCGTAGTCTGTACAGAAAGGTAAACGAGGCCCTCATGACTGTACCCATCGCAATCATCGGCACCGGCATCGCCGGACTCTCAGCCGCCCAGGCCCTGACGGAGGCCGGGCATGTCGTTCAACTCTTCGATAAAAGCCACGGTAGCGGCGGACGCATGTCCAGCAAACGCAGCGACGCTGGCACACTGGACATGGGCGCACAATATTTCACCGCCCGTGATCGCCGCTTCGTCACCGAAGTCCAGCGTTGGCAGGCCAACGGCTGGGCTGCGGAGTGGAACCCGCAACTCTACAACTTCCAGGACGGGCAACTGACCCCCTCCCCGGACGAACAGACCCGCTGGGTCGGCACCCCGCGTATGAGTGCCATTACCCGCGCCTTGCTCGGCAAGTTGCATGTACAGTTCTCCTGCCGGATCACCGAGGTCTACCGCGGCCAGGAACACTGGCATTTACAGGACGCGGAAGGCTTCACCCACGGCCCCTTCGGCCAGGTTGTCATTGCCACGCCCGCGCCCCAGGCCACCGCGTTGCTGGCGGCCGTGCCGAAACTCGCCGGGGTGGCGGCCGGCGTGAAGATGGACCCCACCTGGGCCGTGGCCCTGGCCTTCGAACAGGCGCTGGATACGCCCATGGAAGGCTGCTTCGTGCAGGACAGCCCCCTCGACTGGCTGGCCCGTAACCGCAGCAAGCCGGGACGCGACAGCACGCTCGACACCTGGGTATTGCACGCTACCAGCGACTGGAGCCGGCAGCACATTGACCTGCCCAAGGAAGCAGTGATCGAACACCTGCACGGAGCCTTCGCCGAACTGCTGCACAGCGCCATGCCCGCGCCGAGCTTCAGCGTGGCCCACCGCTGGCTCTATGCGCGCCCTGCCGGCAGTCATGAGTGGGGCGCCTTGGCCGATGCCGACCTGGGCCTGTATGTCTGTGGCGACTGGTGCCTGTCCGGCCGGGTCGAAGGCGCCTGGCTCAGCGGTCAGGAAGCCGCGCGGCGCTTGCACGCCAGCCTCCAGTAGAGCGCGTCACCCTGCGCCACCCGCTGCTGTCGAACGAGACGGCAGCCTACCCGCGAGTAACGCCAGCGGTTCTCCCACCCGGCAAACCAGGTTGACTTGTACAGCCATGGATCTATGATGAGTAAAATTGTACAAAAATCACATTTTGTACAAGTTTATACGCCAGAGGTCTTCATGCCCGACTCAGCCGCCATCCGCCCGAAAATCGCCGTCAGCGCTTGTCTGATGGGAGCAGAAGTTCGCTTCAACGGCGGGCACAAGCAATCGCAGCTGTGCAGTCGTCTCCTCGCGGAGCACTTTGATTTCGTGCCGGTCTGCCCGGAAGTCGCCATCGGCCTGGGCATTCCGAGAGAACCGATCCGGTTGGTGGGCAATCCCGAACGCCCCGAGGTGCTCGGCACGGTGACACAGGGCCTCAACGTGACTCGCCCGTTGGTTGATTACGCTCGGCAGATGGCTGCGGAACTGGACGACATCTGCGGCTACATTTTCATGCAGAAATCGCCGTCATGCGGTCTGGAGCGGGTCAAGGTCTATGACCATAACGGTGCGTCGCAGCCAGGTGGCGGACGTGGCATCTATGCACAGGCATTCTGCGCGCGCCATCCGGACCTGCCGGTGGAGGAAGATGGCCGCCTCAACGATCCGGTACTGCGGGAGAATTTCCTGACCCGGGTGTTCGCCTACGCCGCCTGGCAATCACTGCGTCGCAAAGGCCTGACCCGGCGCGACCTGATTGCGTTCCACTCGCGCTACAAGTACCTGCTGATGGCTCATAACCCTGTGCAATACAAAGTCCTGGGCAACCTGTTGGGCAACATGGGCAAGACCGACCCCAACGAGTTGGGTCCGCGATATTTCAGCGCACTGATGGCCGCCCTGAAAAAATGCGCTACCCGCCGCACCCATACCAATGTGTTGCAGCACCTGAGCGGTTATCTCAAACGTGCCATCGACGCCGAGGACAAACAGGAAGTCCAGCATCTCATCGCCCAGTACCGTCTCGGCATCGTACCGCTGGTCGTGCCGCTGACCTTGCTCAAGCATCACCTTCGCCTGCATCCCGATCCCTATCTGGCGCAGCAGGTCTACCTGCAACCGCACCCGGAAAATCTCAGTTTGCGGAACGCCATCTGATGAAAGGCGATACCGACTCCAGTGCTCGCGAAGACCTTGGCAGCGATTTCGCCCAGGCCCTGGCAGACGGCTGGCTACCCATACGCGAAGTGGCGCGGCGAACCGGTGTCAACGCCGTGACGTTGCGCGCCTGGGAGCGCCGTTATGGCCTGATCGTGCCGTTACGCACGCCCAAGGGACACCGGTTGTTCAACGCCGAACATGTGCAGCGAATCCAGAGCATCCTCACCTGGATCGACCGGGGCGTGACGGTCAGCAAGATCAAGCCCTTGCTCGACACGCCGCAACCGCCCACCGAACCTCAGGACAACGACTGGCTGCGCCAGCGTCATGCCCTCGCCCTGGCAGTGACGCAACTGGCCGAGCGCCAGGTCGATGACCTGGTCAACCAGGCCATGGGCTTGTACCCACCCTGGACCGTGTGCGAGCAGTTGCTGTTGCCCTTGCTCGAGGAGCTGCAATTGCGTTGGCAAGGCCAGTTCGGCGCACAGCTGGAGCGGGTGTTCCTTTACTCCTGGCTGCGCAGCAAATGCGGCAGCCGGATCTACCACAACAACCGTCAGCTACGCGGCGCGCCGTTGCTATTGGTCAACCAGTCGGACGTTCCCCTGGAACCGGGTGTGTGGCTCACCGCCTGGCTGGCGAGCAGTGCCGGTTGTCCAGTGGAGGTCTTCGACGGGCCGATACCGGCGGGCGAACTGGCCTTGGCGGTCGAACGCCTCAAGGCCCGCGGTGTACTGCTGTATTCCAGCCACGCCATGAACCTGTCCCAACTGCCCAGGCTGCTGAATGGAATCGACTGCCCGATCATCGTGGCCGGCACCGCCGCTTCGATCCATCACGCCAAATTGTCCACCGGCATCTCGACGAAGGACATCGCCTGGGCCGAAGACCCGTTAGCGGCTTACCGCGAGCTGGGTCGCAGAGCACTTCTTTGAAATGGAAAACCCCATGCAATTGATCTGGCTGCGCAGCGACCTGCGCCTGAACGACAATACCGCCCTGGCGGCGGCCGCGGCCCGGGGGCCTTGCGTGGCGGTGTACCTGACCAGCCCAGCACAGTGGCGTGCCCATGACGATGCGCCGTGCAAGATCGATTTCTGGCTACGCAACCTGGCCTCGCTGAGCACAGCCTTGGCCGAACTGAACATTCCCTTGCTGATCCGCCATGCACCGCACTGGGATCAGGCTCCGTCGGTACTGCTCACGCTGTGCCGCGAACTGAACATCGAAGCGGTTCATGCCAACGAAGAATACGGAGTGAATGAGGCCCGGCGCGATGCCGAAGCAGCCCGTTGCCTGAAAGCCCAGGGCATCGATTTCCACAGTTATCTCGACCAACTGCTGTTCAAGCCCGGCAGCGTGCTGACCCGGACCGGCAGCTACTTCCAGGTGTTCAGCCAATTTCGCAAAGCCTGCTACAGCCGCCTGCACCTTTCACTGCCGAAGCTGATCCGTGCACCGGCCCGGCAGGCACCGACCGGTATCCACAGCGACCTGGTGCCCACAGAGGTCGAAGGATTTGCTCTCCCCAGCGACTCCCTGCGCACCCTCTGGCCCGCCGGTGAAAACGAAGCCCGGCGGCGCCTCGACACGTTCGTCGATCAACACCTGGACTTTTACCAAAGCGAACGGGACTTCCCGGCCAAGCCCGGTACCAGCCAGCTTTCGGCTTATCTGGTGACAGGCGTGGTCTCGCCGCGCCAGTGTCTGCATGCCGCATTGCAAGCCAACCAGGGCGAATTCGAGAGTGGAAGTGCCGGAACCGTGACCTGGATCAATGAATTGCTCTGGCGTGAGTTTTATAAACACATTTTGGTGGGCTTTCCCCGTGTGTCCCGCCATCGTGCGTTTCGCCCGGAAACCGAAGCCCTGGCCTGGCGCAATGCGCCCGAGGAGCTGGCAGCCTGGAAGCAGGCACGCACCGGACTGCCGATCATCGATGCCGCCATGCGTCAACTATTGGAAACAGGATGGATGCACAACCGTTTGCGGATGGTCGTCGCGATGTTTCTTACCAAGAACCTGCTGATCGACTGGCGCGAAGGCGAGCGCTTTTTCATGCAGCACCTGATCGACGGAGACCTGGCCGCCAATAACGGTGGCTGGCAATGGAGCGCTTCCACCGGAACGGATTCGGCGCCCTGGTTCCGCCTCTTCAATCCGTTGAGTCAATCGGAAAAATTCGATCGTGACGGCCTGTTTATCAAACGCTGGTTACCTGAGCTGAACGATCTCGATAAGCAACAGGTCCATAACCCATTGGGCGGGTTATTCGATAGGCCGGACTACCCGGCTCCGATCGTCAATCTCAGCCAATCCCGGGAACGTGCGTTGGAGGCTTTCAGGAATTTGCCGACGCGGCAACATGCCATGACTGGAAAAACGGGCGATCAACGAACGTGAAATTATCGACATCCAGAGTGCGGGCCAGCCAGGCGATATATAGTCAAGCTACCCCAAGACTCGTCATGGGTGTCCCTTACCCGAAGCGGCGGGCCGCCCCGATCAAGAGGAGTATGGAATGGGTCAGAGACCACCGCGACGATATTGGCTGACGGGTGCCGGCAACGGAGTCGGCGCTTCGTTGGCCCAGGCAATTCTTGAGACCGGGGCGAACCTGGCGATCAGCTCACGCTCGGCTCAATCCTGCGAAGCCCTTTCGGCACACTATCCAGGTCAGATACTGACGATGCCTGGCGACTTGACCGACAGCCAGACGGTACGCGACATCACCGATCAGATCGCTCAGCAGTGGGATGCCCTGGACACGCTGATCCTGAACGCCGGCACCACCGAGTACGTCGACAGTCAGTTTACCGACGCTTCTCTCATCGAACACATCGTGCGCAGCAACCTGTTGGTCGCAAGCCTTTGCATCGAAACAGCCTCGCCATTGCTGCGTGCCGGCACCGCACCCCTGCTGGTGGGAGTCATCAGCCCGGCAACTTACCTGCCACCGTCCCACACCGAGGGCAGCAACGGAGCAATGCGTTATCTGTTCGAATCGGTCCGTGCCTGCGAAAACATCGACGTAACGCTCGTTCGCCCGGACTTCGACTGCGCCCTTGGGAGCCTGGCGGAGTTTCCGGCCACACCAGGGTCGACAGACGAAATGGCTGCCTACATCCTGAGCCAGTTGGTCGAACGTCCCCATGAAGTGCTTCTCCCTGTCACGGCCGTGGCCGCGCTGTGGCCGTTACCGCCTTCGGGCCAGATCACACAAGCGGACATCGATCCCTGCCAGGCAAGCGTCTGGTCACCGATCAAGGGTCGACCCTGAGCGACCCGCATGCCTTACACTGCGCGCCATGGAAATCATCCCTCTCGCTGACCTCACTGCATCGACCGTTACGTGCTCAACGTGCGCGGCGTGCTGCTGCCAACTGGAAGTGCTGTTGATCACTGACACCGGTGTCCCGCAACGCTTCATCGCCACGGACGATTGGGGCGGGGAAGTGATGCTGCGTCTCGATGACGGCTGGTGCGCGGCGCTGGATCGCGACAGCATGAAGTGCACCATCTACGAAAAACGCCCGCTGATCTGCCGGGAGTTCGAAATGGGAGCATTGGAATGCATTGAAGAACGCCGCGGGATTACCACGGCGTATCGGTAGAACATCACCGCCGCTATCGCGAGCAGGCTCGCTCACAGGATCAGCGGGGGATATCAGACTCGCGGCTACCCGCGAAACAGTATGGGAGCGAGTCTGCTCGCGATAGCGGTAGCACAGTCGACCTCAAAGCCAACTGCACCAGCCACGTTACAAGCAACTGCTCCCCACAGGGTCAGGTATTACAGCGGCATCGTGTAATGCAGGGCGTAGCTTTCCACGCCATCGTTATCCGACTTGATACCCGCATTGGAATAATGAGTAGCGCGAATGCCCACTTCATGCCCACCGTTGAAGCGCAAGCCGAAGCCGATGCGGTCTTCGAACTGGAACGAGCTACCGAGCTTGTTATCTTCCAGCTCGGTCTTGTCGAACAGCGCAACACCCACGCCCGCCTCGATATAAGGCTTCACGTTCTCACCGGAAAATTCATACACGAAGACTGGCGAGAACGACAGGCTGTGGTTACTGGACGTCTTATCCCCTTCCCAGTAAGTGTAGGCACCGCTCCAGTAGCCAGTCAGGCGGCCAACGTCGCTTTGCCACCAACTCTTGTCCCAGTCGAATTGCATCCCCAGGCGATAGGTCATGGTCGAGTCGCCGGTCTGGCCGACCGCGAACTCAACACCCGCTGCCTGTGCGGTGTAAGTGTGCCCCAGCAATGCAGCCGCAAATGCGGCAAAGCAGAGTAAGCGCTTCATTAGAAACATCCTTTTCCGAACGTACATCGTTAGTTATTTGTTACAAACAGACGAAGGTATAGAAATCCGCGCTGGAACAGAAGTTCAGCAGCATTTACGGAATTTTCACATTTTGCTTACAGATTGAAGCCTTGCACAAGGCCAGACGAATGCCACAGCATCGGTAGGATATTTCTTAAATGTGTCGGATCAGCGCTGCTCCAGAACTGCGTTTCGCTGGCCGGTCCCTCGGCCAACAATCCACGCTCAGCCAACAGGCGCTGGAGTTGTCGGGCCACGGCTGCGCCGGTGTCGATCAGCCTGATGTGATCCGGGATCATCTGCTTGAGCATTGGCCTGAGGAAGGGGTAGTGCGTGCAGCCCAGGATCAGCGTATCGCAGCCGGCGGCGAGTAACGGGTCAACGTAATGCTGCAGCAACTGATGCAAGGCCGGACTGTGCAAGTCACCCGTCTCGATCAGCTCCACCAGGCCCGGGCACGGCTGGGTGATAACTCGCACATCGGTGGCGAAACGGTCGAGCAAGGCGGCGAACTTGGCGCTCTGCAAGGTGCCGGTGGTGGCCAGCACGCCGACAATGCCGCTGCGGGTAGCAGCGGCGGCCGGCTTGACCGCCGGCTCCATGCCGACGATAGGCCAGTGGGGGAAATCGCGACGCAAATCAGCCGCCGCAGCGACCGTCGCGGTATTGCAAGCCACCACCAGCGCCTTGGCACCCTGGCTGAGGAGAAAATCGGCAATGATCGCGCAGCGCTGTCGGATGTATTCCGGCGTTTTCTCGCCGTAGGGAATGTGCCCGCAGTCAGCCACGTACAACAGCGACTCGTTGGGCAGCAGCCGATGGATTTCGCCCAGCACCGACAGCCCGCCGACACCCGAGTCGAGCACACCGACCGGCGCTTCACGCATGGGGGTCACCACAGACGCTGCAAGCCGGGTCACGCTTGACCCGCAATTCGCGGAACCGCGTACCCAAGGCATCGATCAATAGCAGGCGTCCCACCAAGGGCTCACCAAAGCCGGCCAGCAATTTCAAGGCCTCAAGGGCTTGCAGACTGCCCACCAAGCCTACCAACGGCCCAAGCACCCCCGCTTCGCTGCAGGTCAACTCGGACTCGCTGCCATGCCCGTAGAGGCAGTGATAGCAAGGGCTTTCGGGACGGCGTGGGTCGAACACCGAAAGCTGGCCCTCCAGACGGATCGCCGCCCCGCTGACCAGCGGCTTGGCAGCCGCGACACATGCCGCATTGACCGCCGTGCGTGTCGAGAAATTATCGGAACAGTCCAGCACCAGATCCACTGCCGCGACAGCCACGGCCAGGCTGTCCTCGTCCATGGCCATTGGATGCGGCACCAGTCGAACCTCGGGATTGATCGCCGCGAGACGACGCAAGGCCGAATCGACCTTGCTCAGGCCGACGCTGTCGGTGTCATGGATGATCTGGCGTTGCAGGTTGGTCAGGTCGACCGTATCGAAGTCCGCCAGGTGCAGTTCGCCGACGCCGGCGGCGGCCAGGTACAGCGCCACCGGCGCACCGAGGCCACCAAGGCCGACGATCAATGCACGACTCTGCTTGAGGCGCAGTTGGCCGTCGATGTCCACATGCTGCAGCAGGATCTGCCGGCTGTAGCGCAACAACTCCTGATCGTTCAGCACGGCAGGCACCCCAGGCTTATGCGTTCATGGCCGCCGAGGTCCTTGCGACTATGGACCTCGGAGAAACCCTGGTTCTGCAATAGATCCCGCACCGCCCCGGCCTGATCGTAACCATGCTCGAGCGCCAACCAGCCGCCCGGTGCGAGGTGAGCCGGTGCCTGGGCAATAATCTCGCGCAGGTCATCGAGCCCATCCTGGCCCGCGACCAATGCACTGGCAGGTTCGAAACGCACGTCACCTTCGGCCAGGTGCGGATCGGTGGCGGCAATATAAGGCGGGTTGCTGATGATCAACTCGAAACACTCGCCTTCCAAGGCACTGAACCAGTGACTGCTCAACACCGTGACATTGCCCAGCTCCAGGCGCTGGCGATTGCGTTCGGCCAGGGCCACGGCCTCCAGCACCCGGTCGACCGCCGTGACCGTCCAGGCCCGACGCTCGCTGGCCAGCGCCAGGGCAATCGCGCCGCTGCCGGTGCCCAGGTCCAACACCCTGGCCGCTGTGGCCGGCAACAAGGCCAGCGCGGTTTCCACCAGCAACTCGGTATCAGGACGCGGGATCAGGGTATGGGGCGCGACTTCCAGGTCGAGTTTCCAGAAGCCCTGCTGCCCCAGGATGTAGGCCACCGGCTCGCCGGAACGACGCCGACGCAGGTACTCGGAAAACAGCAGCGCGGCCTCGCTTGGCACGATTCGCTCGGGCCAGGTGTGCAGGAAGCTGCGGGACTTGCCCAGCGCAGCCGCCAGCAGCAACTCGGTATCCAGTTTTGGTGTGGGTGAATCCGGCAATTCGGCGGCACGTAGCAGACTGGCGATGATGGTCATGTGTTTACCTTTTATTCGCCAATCGCGGCCAACTGGTCGGCCTGGTATTCGGCCAGCAGCGGTTCGATCACCGCCTCGACACCGCCGGCCAGGATTTCATCCAGGGAATACAAGGTCAGGTTGACCCGATGATCGGTGACCCGGCCCTGGGCAAAGTTGTAGGTTCGGATGCGCTCGGAGCGATCCCCCGACCCCACCAGCAACTTGCGCTCGCTGGCGATGGCGCTGGCGGCGGCACTGGTCTGCTGGTCGTTGAGCTTGGCCGACAGCCAGGCCATGGCCCGAGCCCGGTTCTTGTGCTGGGAACGCTCTTCCTGGCATTCGACCACGATGCCCGAAGGCAAGTGGGTGATGCGGATCGCCGAATCGGTCTTGTTGACGTGCTGACCGCCCGCGCCGGAAGAGCGGTAGGTGTCGATCCGCAGGTCCGCCGGGTTGATTTCGATGGCTTCCTGTTCGTCCGGCTCGGGCAATACTGCCACCGTGCAAGCCGAAGTGTGAATGCGCCCCTGAGACTCGGTGGCCGGCACACGCTGTACGCGGTGGGCACCGGACTCGAACTTCAACTTGCCGTAGACGTTGTCGCCCTCGACCCGGGCGATGACTTCCTTATACCCACCATGCTCGCCTTCGTTCTCCGAGAGGATCTCCACCCGCCAACCGCGACGCTCGGCATAACGCGAATACATGCGAAACAGGTCGCCGGAAAAGATCGCTGCCTCATCGCCACCGGTACCGGCACGGATCTCCAGGAACACGTTGCGTCCGTCGTTCGGATCCCTGGGCAGCAGCATGCGCTGCAGATTGCTCTCCAGTTCGATCAACTGTTCCTTGGCCTCGCGGACTTCCTCCACCGCCATTTCACGCAGGTCGGGGTCACTGTCCTTGAGCAGCGCCTGGGCACCGGCGAGATCGTCCTGCACTTTGAGCAACTGTTTATAGGTGGCGACAACCGGCTCGACTTCCGCGTATTCCTTGGAATAGGTGCGAAATTTGTTCTGGTCGGAAATGACTTCGCCATCGCCCAGCAAGGCGGTCAGTTCTTCGAAACGGTCCTGGAGGGTGTCCAGTTTATTGAGCAGTGACGCTTTCATTGCGATTTCTTATCCGAAAAGCTATCCGGTGAACCCTCACCGAGGGCAAAGAGTTCCTGGGCCATGGCCAGTGCATCGAGGCGGCCCTCGGCGGTCAGTTTCTTCAGCTGGACACTGGGGGCGTGGAGCAATTTATTGGTCAGGCCACGGGCCAACTGCACCAGGACCTCTTCGGCGCTGCCGCCGTTGGCCAGCAGGCGCTGGGCTTTGTGCAGCTCTTCGTCGCGCAGGCGTTCGCTCTGCTGACGGTAGGCCTTGAGCACATCCACTGCGGCCAGCTCGCGCAGGCGCACCATGAAGTCCTCGGCGCCGACGGTGATCATCTCTTCAGCCGCCTGGGCCGCGCCCTGCCGGCTTTTGAGGTTTTCGGCGACCACTTCGTGCAAGTCGTCGACGCTATAAAGGTACACGTCGTCCAGTTCGCCGACTTCCGGCTCGATGTCCCGGGGTACGGCAATGTCCACCATGAAGATCGGCTTGTGCTTGCGCAGCTTCAGGGCGCTTTCCACCGCGCCCTTGCCGAGGATCGGCAGCTGGCTGGCGGTGGAACTGATGACGATGTCGCTGTGCACCAGCTCGGCCGGGATATCCGACAGCAGCACCGCGTGGGCGCCGAACTGTTCGGCCAGGGTACTGGCCCGCTCCAGGGTCCGGTTGGCGACGACGATGCGCTTGACCCCCAGGTCGTGCAGATGGCGGGCGACCAGGGTGATGGTTTCGCCGGCGCCGATCAGCAGCGCCTGGCTGCGTTGCAGATCGCTGAAAATCTGTTTTGCCAGGCTGACGGCGGCAAACGCCACGGACACCGGGTTCTCGCCAATGGCCGTGTCGGTGCGCACCTGCTTGGCGGCGTTGAACGTGGCCTGGAACAACCGCCCCAGCAGCGGGCCAACCGTACCGGCCTCGCGGGCCACGGCATAGGCCGACTTCATCTGGCCGAGGATCTGCGGCTCGCCCAGCACCAGCGAATCGAGCCCGGAGGCGACGCGCATCATGTGACGAACGGCCGCATCGTCTTCATGCACATAGGCACTGGCACGCAGTTCTTCAAGGCTCAAATCGTGGTATTCGGCCAGCCAGCGCAGCACGGCATCGACCGAAACATGATCCTGTTCTATATAAAGCTCACTGCGATTGCAGGTGGAGAGGATCGCAGCCTCGCGGCTCTCGGTGAGCCGGCAGAGCTGCTGCAGGGCCTCCACCAGCTGCTCAGGCGTAAAGGCCACGCGCTCGCGGACGTCTACTGAAGCAGTCTTGTGGTTGATACCAAGTGCAAGGAAGGCCATTCAAGGTCGCTGATGGTGACGTGAAGCCGGCAATTGTCCTACTTCGCCAGATCCAGAACAACCACTGCATCTCTATCGCCCTCGCTGACTCCGTAAATCGACGGGGCGGTTATGTTTGACCGAAGGCTTGTGTCATGATGATCCGACCGCAGGTTAGTCGTCCTCTTCCTATATGAATAGATCTTCCGCGTTGCTCCTCGCTCTTGCCTTGCTCAGCGGCTGCCAGTCCATGGCCCCCGTTTCGACGGACGGTACGCCGCCGGTCGAAGACAGCACGCAGGCACCTGAAAAACCCAAGGTCTACGGCTCGTTCAGCGAAGAAACCATCTTCAGCCTGTTGAGCGCCGAACTGGCGGGCCAGCGCAATCGCTTCGACATTGCGCTGGATAACTACGTGACCCAGGCCATCAATACCCAGGACCCGGGCATCTCCGAGCGGGCGTTCCGCATCGCCGAGTACCTGGGGGCCGACCAGGCGGCGCTGGATACCGCGATGATCTGGGCCCGCAATGCCCCGGACGACCTCGAAGCGCAACGCGCCGCCGCCGTGCAACTGGCACGCGCCGGGCGCTACGATGATTCCATGGCCTATATGGAAAAAGTCCTCCAGGGCAAAGGGGATACCCACTTCGATTTCCTCGCGCTGTCGGCTGCCGATACCGATCAGGAAACCCGCAGCGGCCTGATGAAAAGCTTCGATCGCCTGTTGGAACGCCATCCGAACAATGGTCAGTTGATTTTCGGCAAGGCCTTGCTGCTGCAACAGGATGGCGACGCCCAGGGCGCCCTCACCCTGCTGGAAGACAACCCCCCGGAAGCCGGCGAAGTGGCGCCGATCCTGCTGCGTGCTCGCCTGTTGCAAGGCTTGAACCGTGGAGACGAAGCCCTGCCGCTGCTGGAAAAAAGCATCAAGAAGTATCCGGACGACAAGCGCCTGCGCCTCACCTACGCCCGCATGCTGGTGGAAAACAACCGCATGGACGATGCCAAGGTGGAGTTCTCCAGCCTGGTCCAGCAGTACCCCGAGGACGACGAGCTGCGCTACTCCCTGGCACTGGTCTGCCTGGAAGCCAAGGCCTGGGATGAGGCCAAGGGTTATCTGGAAGACCTGATCGCCCGGGAAAGCCACGTCGACTCGGCCCACCTGAACCTGGGCCGCATTGCCGAAGAACGCAACGACCCGCAAAGCGCACTGATCGAGTACGCCCAGGTCGGTCCGGGCAACGACTACCTGCCAGCACAATTGCGCCAGGCCGATATCCTGATCGGCAACGGCAAGACGGCCGAGGCCCAGAGTCGCCTGGCCGTACAGCGCGACGCCCAGCCGGACTACGGCATCCAGCTCTACCTGATCGAAGCCGAGACGCTGTCGGCCAACAATCAGGGCGACAAAGCCTGGAACGTGCTTCAGCAGGCCTTGAAGCAATACCCGGATGATCTGAACCTGCTGTACACCCGCGCCATGCTGGCGGAAAAACGCAATGACCTGGGGCAGATGGAAAAAGACCTGCGCCTGATCATCCAGCGCGATCCCGACAACGCCATGGCCCTGAACGCCCTCGGCTACACCCTGTCGGACCGCACAACTCGCTATGCCGAAGCCAAGGTATTGATCGAGCAGGCCCACCAGCTCAACCCGGAAGACCCGGCGGTACTCGACAGCCTCGGCTGGGTGAATTTCCGCCTGGGCAACCTCGACGAAGCCGAACGCCTGCTGCGCCAGGCCCTGGAGCGCTTTCCCGACCAGGAAGTCGCCGCTCACCTGGGCGAGGTCCTGTGGGCCGCCGGCAAACAACGCGAGGCCCGCCAGATCTGGAGCAAGTTCCTCAAGGAACAGCCCGACAGCCCCATCCTGCGCGGTACCATCAAACGCCTGACCGGATCAGAGACCCTTTAAAATCATGTTTTTGCGCCACTTCATCGTTTTCAGCTTCATCGCCCTGCTCGCCGGCTGTACAGGCTTCGGTACCCGCGAATCCGTCCAGGGCCACGGCAACCCGGCCCAGTGGCGTGAACACAAGGCACAACTGAGCGGCCTCGACGGCTGGCAGATCGACGGCAAGATCGGCATCCGCGCGCCGAAGGATTCGGGCAGCGGCACACTGTTCTGGCTGCAACGCCAGGACTACTACGACATCCGCCTGTCCGGCCCACTGGGACGCGGCGCGGCGCGCCTGACCGGCCGGCCTGGGCAGGTGTCGCTGGAAGTCGCCAATCAGGGTCGCTACGAAGCCCCCACGCCTGAAGCCTTGCTGGAAGAGCAACTGGGCTGGAAATTGCCGGTCTCCCACCTGACCTGGTGGGTGCGCGGGCTGCCGGCACCGGAAAGCAAGAGTCGCCTGACCCTGGATGCCGACAGCCGCCTGTCCAACCTGGAACAGGACGACTGGCAGATCGAATACCTCAGCTATGCCCAGCAGAACGGCTACTGGTTGCCCGAGCGGATCAAGCTGCACGGCAGCGATCTGGATGTCACGCTGGTGATCAAGCAATGGCAACCGCGCAAGCTGGGGCAATGACATGACCGTTGCACGCCTGACCCTGCCCTCTCCGGCCAAGCTCAACCTGATGCTGCACATCCTGGGTCGTCGTCCGGACGGCTACCACGAGCTGCAGACGATTTTCCAGTTCCTGGACTACGGCGATGAAATCACCTTCGCAGTACGCGAGGACGGTGCCATTCGCCTGCACACCGAGTTCGAAGGCGTTCCCCACGACAGCAACCTGATCGTCAAGGCCGCAAAAAAACTCCAGGAACAATCCGGCTGTTCGCTGGGCATCGACATCTGGATCGAAAAAATCCTGCCCATGGGCGGCGGTATCGGTGGCGGCAGCTCGAATGCGGCGACGACTTTGCTCGGGCTCAACCACCTCTGGCAACTGGACTGGGACGCGGATCGGCTGGCAGCGCTTGGCCTGGAACTGGGGGCAGATGTCCCGGTTTTCGTGCGTGGGCACGCCGCTTTTGCCGAAGGTGTCGGGGAAAAACTCACGCTGGTAGAGCCCGAAGAACCCTGGTACCTGGTACTGGTGCCGCAAGTCTCTGTAAGTACAGCAGAAATTTTTTCAGATCCACTGTTGACACGTAACTCTGCGCCCATTAAAGTGCGCCCCGTTCCCAAGGGAAACAGTCGAAATGACTGCTTACCGGTGGTAGCAAGGCGTTATCCAGATGTTCGTAACGCATTGAATTTGTTAGGTAAATTTACCGAAGCAAAACTCACCGGAACTGGAAGTTGTGTGTTTGGGGGCTTCCCAAGCAAAGCTGAAGCTGATAAAGTCTCGGCCCTTCTGACAGAGACCCTTACAGGGTTTGTAGCGAAAGGAAGCAACGTTTCGATGTTGCATCGCAAGCTGCAAAGTCTGCTCTAAAAGGAATCGAGTGCTGGGCACTCGCAGCAACAGATACAGGGGCGTCGCCAAGCGGTAAGGCAGCAGGTTTTGATCCTGCCATGCGTTGGTTCGAATCCAGCCGCCCCTGCCATTTTCCTATACTCATCCAGGTATACCCTCAGCCTTCAGGTACTGCGCGTGTCCAAGATGATGGTCTTTACGGGGAACGCTAACCCCGATCTGGCTCGGCGTGTCGTACGTCAGCTGCATATCCCTCTCGGTGACATTTCTGTCGGTAAGTTCTCCGACGGTGAAATCACTGCCGAGATCAATGAAAACGTTCGCGGTAAAGACGTCTTCATTATTCAGCCGACTTGCGCTCCGACCAACGATAACCTGATGGAACTCGTCGTGATGGCTGATGCCTTCCGTCGCTCCTCGGCTACTCGTATCACTGCTGTTATTCCCTATTTTGGTTATGCCCGCCAGGATCGCCGTCCGCGTTCCGCGCGTGTAGCAATCAGCGCGAAAGTCGTGGCTGACATGCTCACCGTCGTCGGCATCGATCGTGTACTCACGGTTGACCTGCATGCTGACCAGATCCAGGGCTTCTTCGATATTCCCGTGGATAACATCTACGGCTCCCCAGTTCTGGTGGATGACATCGAAGATCAGCGCTTCGAGAACCTGATGATCGTGTCCCCGGACATTGGTGGCGTCGTGCGTGCACGGGCAGTGGCCAAATCCCTGGGCGTGGATCTGGGGATCATCGACAAACGCCGTGAGAAAGCCAATCACTCCGAAGTGATGCATATCATCGGTGACGTCGAAGGGCGTACCTGTATCCTGGTCGACGACATGGTCGATACCGCCGGCACCCTGTGCCACGCGGCCAAGGCCCTGAAAGAGCATGGCGCTGCCAAGGTCTTTGCCTACTGCACACACCCTGTGCTGTCGGGTCGGGCAATCGAGAACATTGAAAATTCCGTGCTGGACGAGCTGGTGGTGACCAACACCATCCCGCTGTCCGCCGCCGCACAAGCCTGTGTACGTATCCGTCAACTGGATATCGCACCGGTGGTTGCCGAAGCGGTTCGCCGCATCAGCAATGAAGAATCGATCAGCGCGATGTTCCGCTAAGGGCCCTGCCCTTACATGACATCCCGTTGACGAAAAGCGCCCCGCCCCAACACTCATGTTGGGGCGGGGCTTTTTTGCCCATCCGCTTTGACGTCGGTCGCAGACGTCATCCGGAATGGCTATTTTGGAGATACAAAATGACTGATTTCATCCTGAACGCCCAAGCGCGTACCGACCTGGGGAAAGGTGCGAGCCGCCGCCTGCGTCGTCTCGCCAACCAGGTTCCTGCCGTTGTATACGGTGGTGACAAGGCCCCTGAGTCCATCACCATGCTGGCCAAGGAAGTGGCCAAGCTGTTCGAAGACGAGGCTGCTTTCAGCCACGTGATCGAGCTGAACGTCGATGGCAAGAAGCAGAACGTCATCGTTAAAGCGATGCAGCGTCACCCGGCCAAGCAGTTCATCATGCACGCAGACTTCATTCGCGTCGTGGCTGGCCAGAAACTGACCGCTACCGTTCCAGTGCACTTCATCAACGAAGCTGCCCCGGTCAAGAAAGGCGGCGAAATCTCGCACGTGACTTCCGAGCTGGAAGTATCCTGCCTGCCGAAAGACCTGCCTGAATTCATCGAAGTCGACCTGGCTGACGCCGAAATCGGCACGATCATTCACCTGTCTGACCTCAAGGCCCCTAAAGGCGTTGAGTTCGTTGCCCTGGCACACGGTGATGACAAGGCTGTTGCCAACGTCCACGCTCCACGTGTTGCTCCAGAAGCTACCGTAGAAGGCGCTGCAGAGTAATTTCACTCTGTTGCCGGAGTGACCGGAAAACATCGCGGACTGGAACGTAGCGAGACAGCGGGCGGGAACGCGAAGTTTACTTAACGGTAGATCCGCATTGTTCGTCCACTGTCGCTACGTCTGATCGCGACGTTATCCACACTCCAGGAAGGGCCCCTATCGTGACTGCCATCAAACTGATCGTTGGCCTGGGAAATCCAGGCACCGAATACGAACAGACCCGGCATAACGCAGGGGCCCTTTTTGTTGAGCGCATCGCGCACGCGCAAGGCGTCAGCCTGGCGGCCGATCGCAAATATTTCGGCCTGACCGGACGCTTCTCGCATCAAGGTCAGGATGTTCGCCTGTTGATCCCCACCACCTACATGAACCGCAGCGGCCAGGCCGTGGCGGCATTGGCCGGTTTCTTCCGCATCAAGCCTGAAGAAATCCTGGTGGCCCACGACGAACTCGACCTGCCTCCGGGCGTTGCCAAGCTCAAGCAGGGCGGCGGCCATGGCGGTCACAACGGGCTGCGCGACATCATCGCGCAGTTGGGTAATCAGAATACCTTTCACCGCCTGCGGCTTGGCATCGGCCACCCGGGCGTAGCCAGCATGGTTTCAAATTTTGTCCTGGGTCGCGCGCCTCGCGCCGAACAGGAAAAACTCGATGCCAGCATCGACTTTGCCCTCGGCGTGCTGCCGGATATCCTCGCCGGTGAATGGAACCGCGCGATGAAAAACCTGCACAGCCAGAAGGCCTGACTCTTACCGAGGGGAAACACCATGGGATTCAATTGCGGCATCGTCGGCCTGCCTAACGTCGGCAAGTCCACCCTGTTCAACGCCCTGACCAAATCCGGTATCGCGGCCGAGAACTTCCCCTTCTGCACCATCGAGCCGAACAGCGGTATCGTACCGATGCCGGATTCGCGCCTGGACGCACTGGCGGCCATCGTCAACCCCAAGCGCATCCTGCCGACCACCATGGAGTTCGTCGACATCGCAGGCCTCGTTGCCGGCGCCTCGAAAGGCGAAGGCCTGGGCAACAAGTTCCTGGCCAACATCCGTGAAACCGACGCCATCGCCCACGTGGTGCGCTGCTTTGAAGACGAGAACGTGATTCACGTCTCCAACAGCGTCGACCCGAAGCGTGACATCGAGATCATCGACCTGGAACTGATCTTCGCCGACCTCGACAGCTGCGAAAAGCAACTGCAGAAAGTCACCCGCAACGCCAAGGGTGGCGACAAGGACGCAGTGGTCCAGAAAGGCCTGCTGGAGCAATTGATCGCCCACTTCACCGAAGGCAAGCCCGCGCGCAGCCTGATGAAGAACATGAGCACCGAAGAGAAACTGGTGATCAAGGGCTTCCACCTGCTGACCACCAAGCCGGTCATGTATATCGCCAACGTCGCTGAAGACGGTTTCGAAAACAACCCGCATCTGGACGTGGTCAAGGCCATCGCCGAAGAAGAAGGCGCCATGGTCGTTCCGGTCTGCAACAAGATCGAAGCGGAAATCGCCGAGCTGGACGACGGTGAAGAGAAAGACATGTTCCTCGAGGCCCTGGGCCTGGAAGAGCCTGGCCTGAACCGCGTGATCCGCGCCGGCTATGAAATGCTGCACCTGCAGACCTACTTCACCGCCGGTGTCGAGGAAGTCCGCGCCTGGACCGTGCGCGTCGGCGCCACCGCCCCGCAAGCCGCCGGCGTGATCCACACCGACTTCGAAAAAGGCTTCATTCGTGCCGAGGTGATCGCCTACAACGACTTCATCCAGTACAAGGGTGAAGCCGGTGCCAAGGAAGCCGGTAAATGGCGTCTGGAAGGCAAGGAATACGTCGTCAAGGACGGCGACGTGATGCACTTCCGCTTTAACGTCTGACGGTTTGTCGCGTGGCAGCTCACCACTGCCACGCATCCTCCCCCACGGACATCGTCAAGGTTTTCCAGCCAGTCTCGCCAAGTCCAATCTGCATCAATGCTGCCTGACTCACCGCAATCGCGAGCAGGCTCGCTCCCACAGGTTCTTCATAACTGGCTAAAACAGATAGCCAATATAGACCGCCGCCCCACCACCGGCCTGCACGCCAGCGTTCATGCCCGCCATGACCAGGGCTCCCTTCGCCGACTGCACCAATTGCCGGTTGACGATGCTGGCAGCCATCATGGTCGCAGGGCTGGCGCTCAGCGCCACCGACAACGCCAGCAATTTGGGATCAAGCCCGAACAGCAACGCCGTGGCCGAACCGCCAACCACCAGGCCCGCCCCCACTTCCGTATACATGCACGGTCCAGTGATGTCGTCGCTGGTCAGGTCACGCTCGACCAGAGCATCGCTGACAAAGACCTTGCCGGTACTCGGGAACGCCTCCGCCGCCGCGGCCCCGCCCACGCTCTTGCCTTTGATCTGGATATTGACCTTGCCGAAACGCGGCAGCCGCGCGCCAAATCCGGCCCCCACCCCGACGCCGCCGTAACGGTAGCTGACGTCCTCGCCCTGGGGCGAACGCAGGATGATCGAACCGCCACTGCCCGCTACCATCACCACGGTCAGGCCGCCGCCACTGGCGGTCTGGTACTGCCAGCGACTTTCGTTGACCGGGATCGGGATGTTGTAACTCATGATCAGAATCCTTTATGTGAATGAGCCGCACCGCGACCACGCTGACGGATGATTCCCAGCAAACCGACAATGGCGAACACCAGGCCGATGCAACCCAATACACCCGGGGTGCCCCACAGTGCGGCCGGGTCATCGACGATGGCGCTGCCAGCCGGCTTTTCGGGCAGGTAATGCACCCGCACCGACTGATCCTGTCGATAGCCGAAGATAAAACCGCCCTGGGGGTAGGAAATCTTTTCACCACTGCCGGTGGTAAAGGCAATCTCGGGATGCGAGCCACCGGCATTCAAGCGGCTGACGACGCCATCGGCGGTCTGTGCATGAGCGAGGAATTCGCGTCGATCAAGTGTGAGATGAACGGCAATGCTCAACAGGCCGATACCGATCAGGGCAAACAGCAGCCCCCGCAATATCTTCCCGATGGATGACGAAGTGTCGTTAGCCATGAAGGGTCTCAGTATTCGTCCATGAAAGAGGGAGGTCAGGATAGCAAGAAGCTTTCTCCGAGTCCGCTCATTTGCTGGCGGAGGCCATCAGTACACCAAAACAGAAAAAAGTGATACCCGACAACCTGCCGACGATCCCTGCCCCCCTGTTCGTGGAGAGCCAGCCTCTTGCACGGTTGGCCATGAATGCATACCCGGTATGAACCAGTACGACAAGCAAGCTGTAGGAAGACACCAGCAGGAAAAACTGACTGTAGTAGTTATCTCCCGGCTTGATGAACTGCGGGAATACCGCGAGAAAGAAGAAGCCCGCCTTGGGATTCAGGAGTTGGATCGACAGGGCTTCGACGAATCGGTGCCACGGATGCAGCGACGTGATGTCGAGTTCTGGAATGAAACGCCTCGTACGCCACATCTTGATCCCAAGGTATAGCAAGTACAGCGCGCCGACATATTTGAGAACGATGAACGCAGTGGCTGACGCGGCGAGGATCAGCCCGACACTGGTAGCGGAAATACCCGCCACGACAAACGCCCCCAACGCGATACCGAAGATGCCGGGAAACGAACCGGTCCAGCCATGGCGCAAGGCATTGGAAATCGTCAGCACCACCCCGGGGCCAGGGCTGAGCACGGTCAGGGTAGCCAACATCAGAAACAATCCATAATTAACCATGAAATAACTCCAGAGCATGTGGTGCCCAGAGTGGTATGAAGGGGCATCGCTGACAAACGCTTTAATTACACCCCTGATGTGCCTAAATTAGACACATGATTGCCAACCTCCCGCCCTTGAACGCCGTGCGTGCCTTCGCCACTGCCGCTCGCCACCAGAGTTTCAGCCGTGCGGCCGAAGAACTGCATGTCAGCCACAGCGCTGTCAGCCGTCATATCAAGCTGCTCGAAGAACATCTGGGGGTGCTGCTTTTCGAACGTCGTACCCGTCAATCCGTGCTCACACCGGCCGGCCAGACGTTTTACGAGCAGGTCAGCATGGCCCTTGCACAGATTGCCAACGCCGCGACCGCACTGACCCGCAGCGCTTCGCGGCGCAAAGTGACGATCAATGTGCGCCCATCCTTCGCAGTACGCTGGCTGATCCCGCGATTACCGGACTTCATGGCGCAGTACCCGGATATCCACCCTGAAGTGGTCACCAGCACCCGGCCACCGGATCTGTCGCGCGAAGCATTCGACGTCGTGATTCGCCGCGGACAGTCCGGATGGTCAGCCAACGTTCACCCCCACGCGTTGCTGGAAGATCACCTGATACTGGTCACCGCCCCGCGCCTGTTGCAAAGCCAGCCGCTGGACAGTCCCAACGATCTGCTCCAGCACACGCTGCTGACCGCAAGGACTCGCAGCAGTGATTGGCCGGACTGGGCCAGACAGACGGGCCTCGCGCAGTTGCGAACTCGACCGACCCTGCCATTCGACCACATGCACTTGGTGTTGCAGGCCGCCGTCGATGGCCTGGGTGTGGCGCTGTGTCCGGTTTCATTGCTAGGCAGGGACTTATCCACAGGGCGGCTGACCAGCCAGTTCCCCTCCTTGCAGCTGCCGCTGATCCGTTATTACTACGGCGTCTCCCCGGACGCAGCGGCTGAAACCCAGGTGTTTATCGACTGGACGCGGTCTCATATCCGTCAGGACGCAACAACACCCTCGTCACCCGACGCTCCTGGACCTCTACAACCCGCAGGCTCCACGCCTGCCAATGAAGCTCATCGCCAATGACCGGCAAGCGATCCAGCAAGCTCATGACCAAACCCGCGAGTGTCTGGTAGTCATCGGTGGCCTGCGCCTGGAAGCCCGTCTGCTCGCGGATCTGACTGAGGTTCAGTGCACCACTGATGAGAAAGCCGCCCTCCTGGGCCAGGATATTCGGGCCTTCGATTTCACTGGCATCGGGCAACTCACCGGCGATGGATTCGAGGATGTCGGTCATGGTGAGCAGCCCCACGAAATCACCGAACTCGTTCACCACAAAAGCGATGTGCGTCGACTCCTTACGCATTTGTTCCAGCGCGTTGAGAATCGTGAAACTGTCCAGCAAATTGACTGCCTTGCGGGCCATGGCTCCCAGATCTGGCTCGTGCCCCGCCAACAGTTCCTTGAGCAGTTCCTTCTTGTGGACGAAACCCAACGGCTCATCGACCTGACCATCACGAATCAACGGCAACCTGGAGTAAGACGAGTGCATCAGCTTCGTGCGGATCACGTCTGGGGTGTCGGCCAGGTCGAGGTGATCGATTTCCGCGCGGGGAGTCATGACCCCGCGTATCGGACGTTCCGCCAACTGAAGCACACCGCTGATCATGACCCGTTCGCGGCGGTCGAACGCCGGTTCGACCTCATCGCTTGCGAGCATGTCGGCGATCTCTTCACCGACCTCGTCGGCGTCCAACGAATGGCCACCCAACAAACGCATCACTGCATGGGCGGTACGTTGGCGCATGGGGCGGCGGCCCTGCAGGCTCTTCTTGCGGCGTGAACGAGCCAGCTGGTTGAACAGTTCGATCAGGATCGAGAAGCCTATCGCGGCGTAGAGGTAACCTTTCGGAATGTGGAAACCCAGGCCCTCCGCGGTAAGGCTGAAACCGATCATCATCAGGAAGCCCAGGCAGAGCATGATGACAGTGGGGTGCCCGTTGACGAATCTGGTCAGCGGCTTGCTCGCGATGATCATCAGGCCGATGGAGAAAATCACCGCAATCATCATGACCGACAAGTGTTCCACCATACCCACGGCGGTGATCACGGCATCCAGCGAAAACACCGCGTCCAGCACCACGATCTGCGCAACGATTGGCCAGAACATCGCGTAGGCCGCGCGCCCCGTGCGCTGGGCCACATGCCCTTCGAGTCGCTCATGCAGCTCCATGGTTGCCTTGAACAACAGAAACACGCCCCCGAACAACATGATCAAGTCTCGCCCCGAGAACATCTTGTCGAAGACCTCGAACAACGGCTCGGTCAGGGTCACCATCCAGGAAATGCTCGCCAGCAAACCAAGACGCATCAGCAGCGCCAGGGACAGCCCGATGATGCGGGCACGGTCCCGCTGCTCTGGAGGAAGCTTGTCGGCCAGGATGGCGATGAAAACAAGGTTGTCGATGCCGAGCACCAGCTCCAGCACGATCAGCGTCAGGAGGCCAAGCCAGGCCGTGGGGTCAACGATCCATTCCATGGTGTTATTCACCCCCTCGGAAAGAGATCGTCAGATGGATGCAACGAATGGGAGGAGAAAAGCGACTGGGGGGCTCCATGGGGGTGTTCATATCGACCTGAAAGTAATTTGGGATAAAAATCCTACAGAGTTTCAGGACGCTTCATGCAAGACGAATCATTACAGGATCTGACAAGCGCCCTGCATCCATCACCGATGCAGGGCTTCTTGTGCTGATTTGACATGCTTGGCTGTACCCACGGGAACGGATACTAGCCCCCTTTGACCTTAAAGCGACTCAACACCCGTTGCATCAGCGACGCTCGCTCCGACAGGTCCCTGGCCGCTACCGCGCATTCTTGTGAGCTCGATTGGTTTTTCTGCGTCACCTCGTCGATCTGTTCCAACCCGACACTTGCCTGTTGCAAGCCTGAAGCCTGCTCGCTGGAAGCCTGGTAGATCAGCGAAACCAGGCTGGACACCGCACTGGTACCGCTGACAATATTTTTGAGGGACTCGGCGGTACGGCCCGCGATGACCATGCCGCGTTGGGTCTTGCTCGAAGAGTCGGCGATCAGCGCAGCCGTCTGCTGCGCGGCCTCGGCGCTGCGGGCTGCCAGGGTGCGCACCTCATCCGCGACCACGGCAAAGCCGCGCCCGAGCTCACCGGCCCGGGCGGCCTCGATGGCCGCGTTCAACGCCAGAAGATTGGTTTGTGCGGCAATGTTGTCGATGGTGGTGATGATCGCGGTGATGTCCTTGCCCGAGCTATCGATTTCGGCCATTGCGGCAATCAGTTCGCTCATCAACTTGTCGCTCTCGCCTGCATCGGCCCGCGACGCCTGGGATTGCTCATCGGCCTTCTTGGCATTGGCGGCATTGTCCCGGGTCTGGGCAGCCATCTGGGTCATCACCGCACTGATCTCGGTAATGGACGAAGCAGAGTTGGCCGCCCCTTCGGACAAGGACTGACTCAGATCGGTGACCTGCGCCGAACTGCCGCTGATTCGAGTGGCACTCACCTGCACTTCGCAAATCAACTGGTTCAGGTTGGTGACCATCTTCTCCAGCGACTTGCCCAAGGTATCGTGAGGTGAAGACAGACGGACCTCCAGGTCCAGATCGCCTTCGGAGATGCGCTCAGCCACCCGGACCTGTCGTTGCAGGCTCTCGGACATGTCGTTGAGCGCGATGGACAACTGCCCGACTTCGTCCTCGGATTTCTGCACCAGACGACGAGAGAAATCCCCCAGGCTGATTTGGGCCGCCAGGGCAGCAGCCTCGCGAATCGGTCCGACGATTTTTGCCGCAGCCAGCCAAAGGCCAGCGAGGGCCAACAATGAAATACCCAGCCCTACGGACACTTGCCAGACGCTGTTGCTGATACTGCGCGATTGCAGCTCCTGTTCCAGGGCAATCGCCTGGCTCATGACCACCGCCTTGGGCAAGCGAATGAGCACTGCCCACGGCTTCCCCGTGCGCCCCAGTTCAATGGGCATCAACACTTCAATGTTCTGCGTTTGCGGATTGAGCAGGCCATCGCCACGACCACGCTGGATATCGCTCAGCACCTTTTCCCAGGAATCGGGCAACAACGCCTTGATGGGTTGCCCGATCAGATCCATACGCCTGCTGTCCGCGACCACCAGTCCCTGGTTGCTCATGATCGAGACTGAACCCTTGCCATCGTAAAGATCGGCGGACATCTGCTCGCTGAGCTTCTGGATGAAAGCGATATCGAAGTCAGCCCCGACCACCCCGTAGAACTTGCCACCGGACACAATCGGCACCGATAGGGTGGTCAGCCAGACATTCTTGCCCTGGACCACATAGGGAATGGGGTCCAGCACACTTTCCTTCAGGGTGTCGCGCGGGCCGCTGTACCAGCCACCCTTGGGTACACCGTTGGGATGAAGGTCCGGGGAGTCATACTCCACCAGCGGTTGCACCGCGACATGGCCATCCGCGCTGCGTGTCCAATAGGGCGTAAAACGTCCTGTCAGCGGGTTATTGCCATCCTGGGCATTTCGGAAAGCGTGATCCTGTCCATCCAATGCATCCGGCTCCCAGCAGGAATATGTGCCGTTGAAGTCAGGGTTATCCTTGAGGACATTGAGCAATACGCTGTTGACCTGATCGCGGCCCAATGCCAGGGGACTTTGCGCGGCTTTGCCGGCGGCAAAGGTATTGGCCATGGTGCGGGCTGCATCCAGGGCGGTTTGCAGCCTGGCCTGAATGGCGTTGGCGCGGGACTCGGCCAGGTTTTGAATTTCCCGGATCGTCGATTTTTCAATCAGTGCAGTCACTTCCGTCGAAACATAATGCTCATTGGAGCGAGCGGTGAAGAGCCCGTAGACAACCAGGCTGACCGATGAAACAAACAGGCATACGCCCGCCGTGACACAAATACGTGCCTGCAACGACTTGAACTTCATATCGACCCCTGCCTGATTCTATTTATTGCTACCGTCAACAACGACGGCGGCATTTCAACGTGTGCACGACGTGGCGAATAACAATCGATCACCGCTGCTTACGCCGCCTCGGACGAATGCCTTCAAGGACACGGCGATACAGCTGTTACCAGCATTGAAACGTGGCAAGTGGGGGACAAGCATTCATCGCTCTATCCACTCAGTAGCGAAAGAGATGTTCGAATCAGAAACCGGAGGCTTGTTTCCAGGGAGGCAAGGGCGATAGGCGGAAAGAATGTAAAGCCTGCTTCTGCTGTAACCCAGGATCACCCTTGAATAAAGCCGCAGAATCCATTCAAACCAACAACCACAGCAGCAAATTAACACGGGCAATATTTCTACAACATCAACTTAGGACTTATACAAATCAGTACTTTAGTCGTAACGAGAGCACACTGGGCGACCGACGTTCGTATCGTTTCAACTCAGCGAACGGGAGCGCACAAGGACAGGTCTCGCGATGTGCCATTTTAGTGCAGCATGTTTTTCGTTAGCAGGCTATGGACCTAAAAAAATCCCCGCTCACAGGGTGATAGCGCAACGCCATGGTCTGAATCTTGCCTTATTTATCGTTATAACGCGGCCCCTTACAAAGGGGACCGAGAGTGGGAAGTTTCGCTACAGAACCCGCGCACAGAGCGACCAGAGCGACTTTTCGAGGCCTTTTAAAAGGACACCTGTTCCAGCATTTGTGTAGAAACGCACAAAAACAGTGCAAGGGTGTTCAGGGGAGTATGGGCATGCAGGCTTTTCTATTACCGGGCATCAGATTATTGGGACGTTTCGGCTTCGCCGGTAAATTCCAATTGTTGTTCCTGCTCTTCATCCTGCCACTCACGGGCAGCCTGTGGATCATCGGCCAGGACTATCGCGATCAGCTCAGCCTGATTTCCGGGGAACGTGCCGGGGTCCGCCAGTTGTTGGCCCTGGATAACCTGGACAACCTGCTCACCGCCCAGCGCAACCGCGCCGCCCGTTGGCGCGCCACGGAAACCAATCGACAACCCACGCCTGCCACCCTTGCCGCGATGGCGGCGTTCGATGCCGTGCAACCGGCCCTCAACCAGGCCGCCGATGAGCTGAGCGCCGCCTTGCAGGCCGATGGCGCCGAAACCGACATCCTGGCCCGCTTTCAGGTCTTGCAGACCAGCCTCAAGGGCCTGGACTCGAAAAGCCTGGGCGCCGTGGGTTGGTGGCCGGACGGCTATGACCGCTTCACTGCCGCCCTGAGTGCGCTGCAAGCCCTGCGTGAGCAGATCGTGATGGACAATCGCCTGACCCTCGCCTCCTGGCTCGAAACCTATCTGCTGACCCAGATCTCGACCCAGCAGACTCCGGAACTGATCGAACGGGTCGGACGTCTGGCCAGCGTCGGACAGGCTTCGGTGGTGTCGGGCCAATTCACCCTGCAGAGCCGCCTGCAACTGCGGGACCTGCGCAGCCGCATCGGCGACGCCCGGGATCAATTGCTCAAGACCGGTGGGCTCCTGGAAGCACGCCTGCCTGGCGATCTGCAAACCTGGGCCGGTCAATACCAAGGGAGCCTCAAACATCTGGACGCCGAACTGAAAGTGCTGGATGACGGCGTGTTCGGCGGCTCCATCAGCCTCAAGCCGGAAGACTTCGAGAAGCACCTGGACGCCCTGCTGTCCGATCTGGCCGCCCTGCGCCAGCAATCCCTGGTGGCCCTGGATACACGACTGAACCATTATCACGGCACGGCGATCCGCCAGTTCACACTGGTGGCGACGGTGCTGGGTTGCCTGCTGTTGGCGGCGCTCTATCTTTTTGTCTGCCTGCAAGCGTCCATCCGTCGCAGCGCCAGCGGCATCACCTTGCTGGCCGAAGCGTTGCGTGATGGCAACCTCAGCCTGCAAGTGCCAGTAGAAGGACGCGATGAATTGGCGGCGATCAGCACCGCCCTGAACGTCGCCGTGGTGCAATTGCGCACCAGCCTGCTGGGAGTCGACCACGAGACGTCGCAAGTCAGCAATGCCGTGCGCACCCTCAATACCCACTCCAGCGGTGCCCTGGGAGAAGTCGAAGCCCAACAGCTGCAGATCAGCCAGATCGCCGCCGCGGCAACGCAACTGGCCGCGACCTCTCAAGGCGTGGCAAAAAGTTGTGAGCAAGCGTCCGACAGCGCCCAGCAGACCCGGCGCATCGCCACCGACAGCAGCCGCGACAGCCAACGCACCACCGCGAGCATCCAGCAGCTCAACCAGCGCCTCAACGACACCGCCGCCGCACTGGGCCGGGTGAGCGAACAGGGACAACAGATCCAGTTGGTAGTCGACACCATCCGCGGCGTGGCCGAGCAGACCAACCTGCTGGCCCTCAACGCCGCCATCGAAGCAGCCCGCGCCGGGGAACAGGGCCGCGGTTTCGCCGTGGTGGCCGATGAGGTCCGTAGCCTGTCGCAACGTACCCAATCCTCGACCCAACAGATTGCAGGCACGGTCGACAGCCTGCGCGCTACGGTCAATGAAGCGGTCAGCCTGATGGAGGCCGCCTGCGAGCAGGCACAGACAGACGCCCAGGCCGTTACCAGCCTGGGCGAGCGCCTGGGAGAAATCGCCAGCGCCGTGCAAAGCGTGACCGATACCCTGGCGCAGATCGCCACCGCAGTGGACGAACAGGCCAGCACGGCCGACGAGGTCAGCGGCAATATCCAACAGGTCGATCAAGCCGCCATGCGCTTGCTGGACGGCGCACGGGCGGTGAACCTGGCGGCGGATACCTTGAGCCAGGGAAGCCAGGCACTGAGTGCGAATACCGGGAGATTTCAACTCGGTTGAAGGGCATTTGTGGCGAGGTTGGATAAGCGGTTGAAAGCGCAGAGAAATATTTCAGATTTACGCTTGACACATCCTCGCTACCGGCGAATAATGCGCGCCACTTGGCTACATAGCTCAGTTGGTTAGAGCATAGCATTCATAATGCTGGGGTCCGGGGTTCAAGTCCCTGTGTAGCCACCAAGTACTGAAAAACGGCTTATCGAAAGATAAGCCGTTTTTTTATGCCTCGAGAAAATTAGCTGATCCCACAGGATCTGTTTACGGCTCGCCATAGCGAATCGTTCAACTGATATAGCTCTGCCCCGGTACCCGGCGCCTGCAAATACAACGTGCCGTCCTCAAACCTGAGGATATCGCTTGAACCATTCGGTCTCTTCCAACCGTGCCGCATGAGCATGCAACACGGGGAAATCATCTGACCTGACGATATCGGCGATCATCATTTGGATGAAGGACCAGGCGACTGCACTGGTGATGGCGGCCTGATCCGGCCTGCCCTCAACAGTCGGCGGCACACACGCCAGCCGGGCTTCCCATTCGCGACAGGCCGCCAGCAACTGCCCGACCACCCGGTCCAGCCAAGGCTGATGACGTTTTTCCTCAGGGCGTAACTGGCGTTCATAGACAATCTGCACGGCCTTTTCGCAAGCCGCCAGCGCCAATCCCAGCATCTGCAGCGAAGCGACCAAAAGCACTGCCTGTTGTGGCATCAACTTCTTGTCGGTGGGGCTCTGCGCCTCGAAGTAGTCGAGGATCAGCGTCGAGTCCATCAACACGCTACCGTCATCCAGTACCAGACTGGGGGCCTTTACCACCGGGTTGATCGAGCGGAATGCCTCGAACGAACCAAATACCGACAGTGCGACATGCTCGAACGAGACGCCCATCAGATCAAGCGAGATGGCCACGCGGCGAACATAGGGAGAATCCAGCATGCCAATCAGTTTCATCAGGTCATTCCTCCGTGATGCGGATCAATCCTGTTTATGGCGGTACTGCTGAGAAGCGGTCCCGTCGGTTTGCGCCCTGCGTCTCGCATCGCTACAGTCCGACTCTATATTCCATGCCACGGATGGAGCAACACGTGTTTACAGACCTCAAGCCGAACCTTCATCGCCTGTCAGCCGTTTCGTTGCTGGCTATAGCCCTCACCCTCGTAGCCTGTAAGGCTCCATCCTCCTCCACACCCACATTACCCAGCGCACCGGAAATCACCTCCGGTTACCGCGCCGATCTGCAAGTCCGCCACGCCGACAGGCACATGGCCGCCGCCGCCAACCCTTTGGCGGCTGAAGCCGGGCGAGAGATGTTGCGGCGTGGGGGCTCGGCCATCGACGCGGCGATTGCGATGCAAGCGGTGTTGACCTTGGTGGAACCACAGTCTTCCGGCATCGGCGGCGGAGCATTCATCGTGCTCTGGGACGGCAAGGCCGTGCGTACTTACGATGGCCGCGAAACGGCACCGGCCGGTGCTACCGAACGACTTTTCCTGCAGGCCGATGGGAAACCCATGCCGTTTACCGCCGCACAGATCGGCGGCCGTTCGGTCGGCACACCGGGTGTGTTACGCGCGCTGGAACTGGCTCACCAAAAATACGGGCGCTTGAAATGGGCAACGCTGTTCGAACCGGCCATCAAGCTGGCGGAACAAGGCTTTCCGATCTCGCCTCGGTTGCACTCGATCATCGCCGGCGACCCGTCTCTGCCAGGCTCGCCGGACATGGCCGCTTACTTCCTGAATACCGATGGCAGCCCGAAAGCCGTCGGCACGCGGCTGAAGAATCCCGCATTAGCCGGTGTGCTCAAACGCATCGCCAATGAAGGTCCCGATGCGTTGTACGAAGGACCGGTGGCCCGGGAAATCGTCGCCAAGGTGCAAGGCCACGCCAACCCCGGCAGCCTTTCGCTGAACGACCTGAAAGGCTACGCCGCCCGGGAGCGTGCGCCGCTGTGTACCGACTACAAGCGCTGGCAGGTCTGCGGCATGGCCCCGCCCTCTTCCGGCGGGATCGCCCTAGCGCAGATTCTCGGGACCTTGCAGGCTTTGGAACGGCGCGACAGCCACACCGCCCTCGCCCCCATTAAACCCATCAAGAGCGACAAACCCGCCGGCTTCGAGCCTGCGCCCGAAGCCGTGCATTTGATCGCCGAAGCCGAACGCCTGGCCTACGCCGACCGTGCCCAGTATGTCGCCGATTCGGACTTCGTGCCTGTACCGGTCAAGGGCCTGGTCGACGCCGGGTACCTGGCCAGCCGCGCCAACCTGATCGGCCCGCGCAGCATGGGCGTCGCCAAGCCCGGTACGCCACCGGGCATCCAGGTGGCCTACGCCCCGGACCGTTCGCCGCTGCGTATCTCCACCTCGCAAGTGGTGGCGGTGGACGACCAGGGCGGCGCCGTGTCCATGACCACCACAGTGGAATCGGCATTCGGCTCACATCTGATGGTCCAGGGTTTCATGCTCAACAACCAGATGACCGACTTCTCGTTCATCCCGGAAGAGAATGGACAAAAAGTCGCCAACCGTGTCGAACCCGGCAAGCGTCCACGCTCATCCATGGCACCAACGCTGATTTTCGACCGTCAGAACGGTGAACTGCTGGCCGCTGTCGGCTCGCCGGGAGGGTCGCAGATCATCGAATACGTAGCCAAATCGGTCATAGGCCTGTTGGACTGGAACCTGGACCCACAAACCGCCATCAACCTGCCCAACTTCGGCAGTCGCAATGGCCCCACTGAGCTGGAACAGGGGCAATTCAGCCCTGCGTTGATCCAGGCGCTGAAAGATAAAGGCCATACGGTGAGCGAAATCGACATGACCAGCGGCACCCAGGCCATCGTCCGGGTGCGCGATACGCAAGGAAAGACATCACTCGCCGGGGGGGCGGACCCTCGACGTGAAGGTGAAGCGCTGGGAGATTGAGCGGATACCTGATTCGCTCATGACTGTTCGTTCTCAGGTTGATAAACCAGCAGATCGGCGGGCTGACATTGCAGGTAACTGCAGATGGCCTCGAGCGTCGCCAGGCGTATGCCCTTGACCTTTCCCTGCTTCAACAGGGAGAGGTTGGCCTCCGTGATGCCTATGGCGGCGGCCAAATCTTTGGATTTGACCTTGCGCGTCGCCAGCATCACATCCAGTTGAATAACGATAGGCATAGGGTTCTCAAACGAAAGTTCTGTTTTCTGAGTCGACTTCACTGGCCTGGGACAATATCCGGGCAATGATTGCGATACAGGCGGCCAGGAACAAGGCGACGAAGGACGGGGCGGTGATGCTGATGGTCAGCAATCGCTCGCCGACCGGCGCGTTGATCGTGACCAGCAGGCTGAGAAACGGTTCGCACAGGAAATCCAGCAGCACCCACAGCGCTACTGCGCGCCCCGCATTTCCCAAGTAAACCGCTGCTTCACTGGAAAAATACTGCCCCTGGGCATAGCGCCTGAAAAGCTGCCGCAGGTTGACCAGCCCGGCCGCCAGCGCCAGCAGAGGCACGCTGGACAAAAGGATCCCGCCAAGACGTTGCCAGCCCGTCAGCGCCGTCGCCCCACCGGGCAGACTGGACAGTTGCCGCTCGGTCAGGGAAAAGCCCAGGCCGTATTTTGATGCGATATCAGGAAACAGCCAGGCAGCCGCATTGACGGCCATCATCGCGACAATGAAAACAAGCGTGACGGCAGCCATGCGCTGGCTGTACAGGGCGAGACGATTCGAACACATGTCAGGGCTCCAATAGAGTACGAGAGCGCCAAACATAGCCACGAAATTATCGCAGAACAATAATTAATATGTAAAAAACAATAACCCCGGCATCAAGTCGATAACTGATTGGCGAACTGGCTCACGGCGTCGACCACTTTCTTCGCCCCATCCTGAATCTCGACGATCACCGTCCCCGCCTCGGCAGCCAGGGCAAGGCCTTGTTCGGCCTGGTGTTGACCATCCGTCATCAACGACACGGCATTGCGTGCCATGTCCTGGTTCTGGCGGACCACGCCGACGATTTCATCGGTGGCCTGGCTGGTACGCGACGCCAGTTGCCGCACTTCATCGGCCACTACCGCAAAGCCTCGACCCTGTTCGCCGGCACGAGCGGCTTCGATGGCCGCGTTGAGCGCCAGCAGGTTGGTCTGTTCGGCGATGCCGCTGATGGTCTTGACGATGGTGCCGATCACCAGGGATTGCTCGTTCAACGCTTCGATGCCCTCGCCTGCGGCCTGCATGTGCCGGGCCAGGTCACGCATCACGTCTACGGCCTGGGTCACTACAGTGGTACCGCGCTGAGCGCTGTCGTCGGTTTGCAACGAAGTGCTGTAGGCGATGCTGGCGGCCTCGGCGACGGCCTTTTCCTGGTTGACCTGGTCGGTGATGTTCGTGGCGAACTTGACCACTTTGTACAGTCTATTGTTGGCGTCGAGCACCGGGTTGTAGGAAGCCTCCAGCCACACTTCACGACCATTGCTGTCGAGGCGCTTGAAGCGGCCGGCAACGAACTCACCACTGTTCAGGCGCTTCCAGAACTGCTGGTAGGCAGGGCTGTTGTATTCCTCCGGCTCGCAAAAGGTGCGGTGGTGCTTGCCCTTGACCTGCGCCAGGCTGTAGCCCATGGCATTGAGAAAGCGATCATTGGCTGTCAGTACGTGACCGTCCAGGTCAAATTCGATCACGGCCGTTGAGCGTACCAACGCACCAATGAGGTTTTCATGCTCGCGAGAACCTTCGATGGTGCGGGTCAGGTCATTGGAGTACATCGAGAAATAACGGACTCGCCCATCTGCGCCCTTTACAGGCTGAAGAATCGAACGCAACCAGGCTTCCTTGCCGTTGCCCCGCAGCAGGCGCACGGCGCCAGAAAAATGCTCGCCACGGGTCAATGCCGACTTGAAGCGAATCTGGAATTCATTGGACTTCAAGTAGGCCGGCACCAGATCTTCTACAGCCCGACCAAGGAGGTCCTGGCTCTTGTAGTGCATTTCATCGAGAAATTTCTGATTGACCGTCTGCACCCGCCCCTCGGCATCAAGGGTAAGTGCCAGCATTTCGCGGTCCAGGCTTTCCTTTACTTGCATGAGGCTGGAGAGTTCTTGGCGAAGAGCCGTCAGCTCCTGCTTCAAGCGTTGATTGAACATAGGCATGCTCCGGGTGGCAGGAGAATTGACAAGCTGTTCTCATGCCATCGGCCCGGCGACTTTTTTCTAAAGAGTGTCGTTGGTCGGCCTGGGGTTTTGCAGATCGCTCGCGAACCCTGGCCCATCTTTCACGGTCAGTGAGTTGTTCTACCGTTGTCGGGGCCGCGCCGCTCCAGATGCCCGCATCCATAAAATCAACCATAAGAATCGAGGTAATCGCCGTGACCACCGACATCCAAGACAGCCGCTCCGCCCGCTTCGCCTTGCGCTGTTCCAGTTTTGCCGAACGCTGGTTTCCCGACTCCTGGGTCTTTGCCGCGCTGGCAGTGCTGGTGGTCGCGCTGGCGACGCAGTTTATCGGCGCCACGCCCACGGCCGCCGCCATGGCGTTCGGCGACGGCTTCTGGAGCCTGATCCCGTTCACCATGCAAATGGCCTTCGTCGTGATCGGTGGCTACGTGGTGGCCAGCTCGCCACCCGCCGTCAGGCTGATCGACCGCCTGGCACGGATACCGAAGAACGGGCGCTCCGCAGTGGCCTGGGTAGCGCTGATCTCCATGGTTGCCTCATTGCTGAACTGGGGCCTGTCGCTGGTCTTCGGCGGTCTGCTGGTGCGCGCCCTCGCCCGCCGCACCGATCTGAAAATGGACTATCGCGCCGCCGGCGCCGCCGCTTACCTGGGCCTCGGCGCGGTGTGGGCCCTGGGGTTATCGTCGTCGGCCGCGCAATTGCAGGCCAACCCGGCCAGCCTGCCGCCGTCGATCCTGTCGATCACCGGCGTCATTCCCTTCACCCAGACCATTTTCCTCTGGCAGTCCGGCGTGATGTTGCTGGCGCTGATTGTCATTTCGCTGCTGGTGGCCTATGCGACCGCCCCAGGCCCGAACAGCGCCCGGGACGCCGCCGCGTGCGGCGTCGATCCCAGCTTCAGCATGCCGGCCCTGCAGCCGCGCACCCGGCCCGGGGAATGGCTGGAACACAGTCCGCTGCTGACCATCGCGCTGGTGCTGCTGTCGGCCGGCTGGCTGTTCCACGAGTTTTCGACCAAGCCGGCGATCAGTGCGATCTCGGGACTCAACACCTACAACTTTCTGTTCCTGATGCTCGGCGCCTTGCTGCACTGGCGCCCGCGCAGCTTTCTCGACGCCGTGGCCCGCGCGGTACCGACCACCACCGGCGTACTGATCCAGTTCCCGCTGTACGGCTCGATCGCCGCGCTGCTGACCACCGTCAAGGGCAGCGATGCCCAGACACTCGCCCACCATATCTCGACTTTTTTTGTGCAGATCGCTTCCCACGACACCTACGCCCTGTTGATGGGGGTCTACTCGGCGGTCCTGGGGTTCTTCATTCCTTCCGGCGGAGGCAAGTGGATCATCGAGGCCCCCTATGTGATGCAGGTGGCCAATGACCTGGAGTACCACCTGGGTTGGGCCGTACAGATCTACAACGCCGCCGAAGCGTTGCCGAACCTCATCAACCCCTTCTACATGCTGCCGTTGCTGGGTGTGTTAGGACTGAAGGCCAGGGACTTGATCGGCTTTTCCTTCGTGCAACTGCTGGTGCATACCCCATTGGTGCTGGTGCTGTTATGGGCACTGGGGACGACATTGGCTTATTTTCCGCCGGCGATGCCATAAAGCCATAAAAAAGGGCCGATATTTCCATCGGCCCACTTTTTCTTCGGCTCGGTCTGTTTCAGTATGGGGGCGCCCTGTTCGAAGGGCCCAAACGCTGAAAAGGATCTGAGCATGTCTAAACTCGCAGTATTTCCCCTTGCCGCCCTGGCCTTGAGTGCCACCGTCCACGCCACCGACATCGATGTACAACTTGGCAGTACCGAACGCGTCACCCGCCTCTTCGCTTACCCCAACAACTGCAATGTCATCTGCTTCCGCAACTGGACGCTGGAACAGACCGTCGAACATTACCTCACCCAAAGCGTTCAACGTGATGGCTACGGCAACGCCAAGGTCAGCGTCAAACGCGACAACGGCAAAATCTACGCCCATATCAGCGGCGTGCCGAAAGCCTACGGCCAACCACTGAGCAAGCTGCTCGATGCCGGTGACCTGGCGTACAAGGGCGCCACGAAGCTCAACGACGACAAGAAATGGGCTTACAACTGGTATCTGTTCCTGCCATTGGGCATGGCCCTGGAAAACCGCAAGAGTGTCGAACTGCTGCACTTCCCGCCGGATTACTCCCTGACCCAGGCCCAGGACTACCTGGAGTCCGCCACCACTGATCGCTGGGCCACCCTGCTGACGGCCAACGGCATTGCCGCCGACCAGACGCCGGCCTACCAGACCATCATCGACATCGCCCCCATCGCCGCGCCGTCCACTGCCGGCGCGACGCTGGAGGGTGTCTACAATTACTTCAACGACTACCAGACCACCATGGTCAAGCAAGTCAGCCAGAGTGCTGGCGGAACCGCGCTGCCGATGGTGGCCTTTGGCGCCCCCGTGCGGAACTGGATCAAGAGCCAATATGGCCAGACCGTGGCGGTGCTCGGCCTGGCGACCATTTCTCCCGCTACCGGCGTCAAGGTCCCGGTCCTGGGTTCCAACCACCCAAGCTACATCTGGTACGCCGCCGATCCGGAAAGCTACGGCGGCGACGAAGCCAAGGCGGACGCGGCAGGCCTGAAAGTCATGGGCCAGGACCTGAGCGCAGCCTGCTGGCAAGCCGGTATGGGCAGCAAGCCGAGCAGCGATCCAACCACTCAATTGAACCAGTGCACGCAGACCTGGCAGGTCACGCAAAAGGAGAAAACCTGCGAGTTGTTCTACACCTCGATTCGCAAGCTGTCGCCGGAAGATGCGGCGAAAAAATGCGATACGCCTGCAATCAAGTCGCAACTCCCGCAACTGAAGGTGCCAATGCCGTTGCCATCCGAGCCGGTATGACCCAGAGGCCTTGTGGCGAGGGGACGGACTCCTCGCCATAAGGCCCCGCTCCCGTGTAAGCCCTCGCTCACACGGGAAAGCGCTTTTGGCGCCTGTCAGAGTTGACAGTAGATGCCGCGCCGGACTTGGAGGAAGCTATCCGGGTCACCCACGACCGTTGGCAGGACGCCAACGGCAGCAAGTCGGCCTGTACCGACAAGGACTGTCATGACCATCTTCGTTGCAGATAAAGCCTTTTCGCAGGACCGGGACTGCATATACCCGGAAAAAGCACTCAGCCTCCGCCTGGGTTATCCGTCTGCCCGTGACTTCGAAGTGTTACGCGCTCCCAATGGGCGCGGCAACGCCGTTATCGCCCGGAAAAGGTTCGCCCCCATGGAGCGGATGTGCAGGGTATCGGGGTTGCTGGTGGGCCGGCGACGCCTGCACACCGTACAGATCCTGCCGGATATACACATGTATGACCCGTATTTCGCCGGACTGCTGTTGCATTCCTGCAACCCGAATGTCTTTCTCGACATGAGCGAACTGTGGCTGTGGGCCCTGACGCCCATCCACGCTGGCGACTGCCTGACGATGGATCACGCCAGTACCGAACGGAAACTCTACCGGCAGTTTGCCTGTCGGTGCGGTTCGTCCAATTGTCATGGCTGGATCACCGGCTACGACGAACCGCCCAACGAACAGGGCATGAAGTTCCTGAAGCACTGGCGCCGCCGCTGTCACCGCGACTGACGCCAGTCAGATCAGGGAGCACCCACCGGACGCAAGCGATACTGCGGCGGCAATTGCTCGAAACCGCTGATTGTGGTGTCCAGGCTTTTCCAACGCCCGTCCTTGATGCCATAGATGCAACCGTGGATCGACAACTTCTGTCCGCGATGCCAGGCGTTCTGCACGATGCTGGTATGGCCGACGTTGGCCACCTGCTGGATCACGTTGAGTTCGCACAGGCGGTCCACGCGTTCTTCTTCGGTCGGCAGTTGGGCCAACGCTTCGCGATGCTCGTAATACAGGTCGCGAATGGAACGCAGCCAGCCATCGATCAGGCCCAGCTGGCGATCCTGCATCGAGGCCCGCACGCCGCCACAACCGTAATGGCCGGTAACCAGGATGTGTTTCACCTTGAGCACGTCTACCGCGTACTGGATCACCGACAGGCAGTTGAGGTCGGTGTGCAGCACCACGTTGGCCACGTTGCGGTGCACGAACAGATCGCCCGGCAGCATGCCGACGATTTCGTTGGCCGGCACCCGCGCATCGGAGCAGCCGATCCACAGGTATTCAGGGGTTTGCTGACGAGCCAGCTTGGCGAAGAAGTCAGGATCCTCCTGCTTGATCGCATCGGCCCAGCGCGCGTTGTTATCAATCAGATCTTGTAGTTCGTTCATGCTGTCTTGCCCTCGAGAACAGTGCGCAACTTTGACATCGGCGCGGCTGTCGAGGTCACTTCGATAATGCCGTTGGAATTCTCGACACGGCTACCGGTCCATCCAGTAAGGCCCAAATCAGGAGAATTGCCATGAATGATTCACGACGTCCTTTCGATGCGGCGCAACCGGAGCCCATCGATGACAACGAAGACCGCATGGGTTCGATGCATGAACTGGAATTCGATGAAGATGAGCCCAGCGCGAAAATCGGTGACGAGCTGCCGGAGGACGAACGCGAACACTTGATGCCCCGTGAACGCGTTCGCGAAGCCGGCATGACCGGCGCCTCGACGGATGATCATCAACCGACCGACGATGACATGAGCCCCGAGACACTGATCCGTGAAGACGGCGCCCGGGATGCCCACGAGGCCGGCGACGACGAGCAGGCCGACTGGGACCTGAGCGTGGTGGATGAAAATGACATTGGCGGTGGCGATGGACTGGACGAGGCCGAGATGGCGGATATTGACCCGCTGGATGGCAAACGGTAAACATCCTTCGTGGGAGCGGGCTTGCTCGCGAAAGCGGTATGTCAGTCGGAAGATTTGTTAACTGACATACCGCTTTCGCGAGCAAGCCCGCTCCCACAGAGGGATGCGTCATGCCCGTTGGAACATCAATCCACTAGCGTACAAGCCATGACCACCGCATCTTCACGCCCACCTACCGCTGGATAGTAATCCCGACGCCGGCCGATCTCGTTGAAGCCATAGCGCTCATACAACCGGAACGCCGTGCGGTTACTGTCGCGCACCTCCAGGAAGCACTCCCGTGCCTCAGCCTTGTACGCAATCGACATGAGATGCTCCAGCAGGCGCAAGCCCAGCCCCCGCCCCTGGTTTTCCGGCTTGACGGTAATGTTGAGCAGGTGTGCCTCGTCAAGAATGATCTGCACTACACCGTGCCCGACTTGCTGTTGGCCTTCGAACATCAGCCAGATCTGGTACTTGCCCAACCCATCGAGAAATATCCCCCGGGTCCAGGGGTGGCTGTAGGCCGCGTATTCGATCTTCAGCACGGCATCGAGGTCCGCCTCGGTCATCGGGCGAAACGAAACAGCATCACTCATTCGATTCTTTCCAGCGCGCCATCAGCCGGCGCATGGCTTGCCAGACTTCAGCCTTGTGCTGTGGCGTTTCCATTAACAGTTCCAGGCCCGGTATTGCCCAGGCCGCTCCCAGCCCTTCGATCTGCAATTCGCGATTGAACGCTTGCGCGTCCGCCTCGCCGGCAAATTTCACCGCAGGCAGGCCGATCAGCCACAGACACGCACAGGGCGCCTCTTCGAGCCGCGCCGCGACAAAGCCCTGGACGAAATCCCGCGCCGCTTCAGGCCCCTGGTCCATCGTTCCACGGGACAACAGCGGCCAGCGCACCGGTTCGCCAACTATTTGCGGACTGTCCGGCAGACCGGCGGCGCGCAACATGTCCTTGAGCAGCAGGTACGCGGGATCGCGGCTCTGGAACGGCTCGCCCGTGGGCAGTTCCACCAGCAACAGGCAGCGTCCGGCCCGTAGCAATTGCAGGGCGAAACGCGGTGGCGGGACCGGGGCTACCCTGGCCGGAGCCGGCGCCTCTTGCGCGTCCTCCACAGGTTTGACAGCCGTGCGGGGCGAGGACGGGCTCGGCCGTGGAACCTCGATTTTCGGCCGTTCGGCCACAGGTGCCGCCGGCTCGGCCACGGTCCGGGCCGCAGGCGCCGCCGCAACCGGCGCGAGCTCTGCCGGCTCGGGCATTTCCAGCAGTTCGGGCCGCGAAGGAGCGGCGAACGGCAATTCGGTGCGCGGCAGCCAATTGACCACCTGCATGGCAGTCAGATAGGCGCGGCGACGGGACTCGATAAGCAAGGGTCGGCCACTTGTGGGTAACTGAAAGTGGGAGGGATTCTACCGCCCTTCGCCGCGGATCGCTTCCCTGTTGAGTCATTAGTTAGGCAATACAGACGACAGTCCGTCTCGGGGGTGAATCGCAACGGGCCCGATGCAGTACAATCGCCCCTTTTAATTGCCAACCCGACGGCCATTGCGATGATCGAACCCAAGCGCGTCTTGCGCGCCCTCGCTGAACACTGGGCATTGCTGGAACCTTTGTGCGAGCACTTCGACCAGGGCACCCTGAGCCTCAACGAATTGCGTTCACAACTGGCCGCCCAACAGCTGGACAGCACGCCCCAGGACATCACCAACCTGCTGGACGTGTGGATCCGCCTGGACATCCTCGTGCCGGTGGCGAAAAGCCCGAACCGTTTCGAGCTGAACGCCCAGATCCATGACTTCCTCGCCTACCTGCGTCGCGAACACCGCCTGGGCCTGTGCCTGGAAATCGAAGCCTACCTGCGCCACCTCGAACGCTTGGCCGGTTATATACAGGACGCCTTCGACATTCGCGACGGCAACGACCTGGCCCGCCAGTTGCGCCTGCTGGACATGCGCGTGCGCGACGTCCTCAAGAAACTCGCCAACGACGAGCAGGCCCTGGTGGCCGTGGCCGAACGGGCCAAGACCAGCGACCGGCAGATCCCACTACGCCAGCGTTACGCTGAAGTGTTGGCGACCTGGGACGAGTACGTCGAACCGATGATCCAGTTGGTGAACGCCGACGGTGCGTTCGAGCAAGGTGTGCGCAAGGTCGAGAATGTGCTGTTGCGCATGCTCACCGAACAGCAACGACTCGGTCACCTGGTGGACGATGACATGCTGCTGCGCACCCACGCACGCATTCTCGAGATGCAGACCAGCGCCCAGTTGACCTTGCGCCATGCCCGCGAGCTGCTGCTGCCATTGCGCGAAGAAGCCCGCCGCCACAACGCCGTGACCCGTGGCGCCGCACTGGCCCTGGCCGCCATCCGCCGCAAAGGCATCGACGCCGTGCCGCAAGCCGCCATGCCGCTGTTCACCCGGCCGCAGAGCACTTTCCTTGGCAGTGCCAGCCAGGTCGAAGCCTATGTCTATGCCCTGGCCCGCTTCGAGCCGAAACCGGCGCGGTTCCCCAAATCCCACAAGACCCACAAGGGTGGCGATGCCCCACGGGCACCACGTACCGTGCGCGAGATGGTCGAGCGTTGCGAAGACGCCCTGCCGATGCCTGACCTGATGACCTGGCTGCTGGAACAGGAGCCGGACGGCGCCACCGACGAATTGCTGTACTGGTTCTCGCGCCTGTCGCGGGAAAAACGCTTCAAGCGCGAGCGCCTGGGGCGCCGCGACTACCACACTCACGAGCATCAGGTCAGCCTGCGCTCCTTCGCCCTGCTCTCGGCCCACGACGCTGCCGAGGATTCTGCGAGCATCCCCCATGCATCTTGATCTATCCGAACTGTCCCAGCTGGCGCCGATCTTCCGCGAGCTGTTCAAGGGTTACCACGTCAGCCGCCGCGACCCGGAGTTGTACGCGCAACTGTCGAATTTCCAGGACCAATACCGCACGCTGTTCAAGGCCCTGGGCTTCGAACTGGTGTGCGATACCCGTGGTTTCTACTACTTCGTGCCGGACCTGGCTGCCGCCGCGGTGAACAAGACCGCCCAGCGCCTGGCGCTGTTCACCTTCATCCTCGTCGAGCACCTGGCCGACCAGGGCCGCGACCCGATTGCCGTGCTCGACGGTGGCAGCCTGGGCCGCGATGAACTGCCTTCGCTGTTGGAAAAGTACCGCGACCTGTTCATCCAGGCCGAAGTGCAGACCCAGGAAGAGCTGGAAGAAAAAATCATGCGCCGCATGACCCAACTGGGCTTCGCCAGCGAAGACAACGGCGTGTACCGCTTCCTGCCGCCTATGCACCGTTTCCTCGACGTTTGCCTGTCGGTCCAGCAGGACCGCGACCTGGCGGCCAGCGTGCACAGCGTGTTGCCGTTGCCGGCACCGGTACTGATCGACGAAGACAGCGACGAGAAGCTGCTGCAAACCGACGATCCGCTCGACCTGGCGCCGTTTGAAGACGAAAGCGAAGAAGACGCACTGGCCCGCGCCATTGCCGAAGAACAGGAGACCGACGCATGAGCCAGGAACGCTACGGCATCCGCCGCTTTGCCCTTTTGAACACCGCCGGCTACAGCCTGGGCCTGTTCCCGCTGGAGGAGCCGCTGTCGGTATATGGCGCGAACAACCTCGGTAAATCCGCCTCGATCAATGCCTTGCAGTTCCCGATCCTGGCGCGCATGTCCGACATGAGCTTCGGCAAGTACAGCCTGGAACAATCCCGGCGTTTCTACTTCGCGTCGGACACCAGCTACATCCTGGTGGAAGTCGCCCTGCCCCACGGTCCTCATGTGATCGGCGTGGTCGGTCGCGGCCCCGGCGGCGGTTTCGGCCACCAGTTCTTTGCCTACGCCGGCAAACTGGACCTGGCCCACTACCAGAAAAACGACACCTGCCTGCGTCAGAAAGAGCTGTTCACCAACCTGGAGCGAGAAGGCCTCAAGGCTTACGAACTCAAGCCCGATGAACTGCGGCGTCTACTGGTAGGTGGTCATACCTCGATTCCCCTGGACCTGACGCTGATCCCGCTGCGCTCCACCAGCGAGCAAAGCCTCAAGACGTTCCGAGCGCTGTTCATCAATCTGCTGCACATGCGCGAAATCACCGCGGCCAAGCTCAAGCAGCTGTTCCTCGATGCCTTCGAGCACAGCCTGCGTTCCGGCAGCGTGGACTACATCGCCGCGTGCGAAGAAGCCTTCCGCGACGTACGACGTATGGAGCAGGACTACAACTCCCTGGTGGCCGCAGGTCCGTTGGTGGAAGCTCTGGCCAACGGCGTGAAGCAGCGCGATGTCCTGCGCGGCAAACTGCATCGTCTGTCGCCGTTGCTTGACTCATTGCTGGGCACCTGGTCGGACTACGCCGGTGCACGCAAGGAAGAACTGACCATCCAGGCCGAGCACTACCGCAACGAGCAAGACTCATTGCAGAACGACCAGCGCGGCAGCACCCAGGAACTGATGCGCCTGGAGCGGGAAATCACCGGCATCCAGCGCTGGCTCGGCGAACTGTCGGTGCTCAAGCATCGCTTCGCCCTGGTGGATGACGTCAAGGTCCTGGAGCAGCAACTGCTCGCTGCCAAGGACGCCCACGACGAACTGGCCGGCGCCCTGGCCCAGTCCCGGCAGTTCAGCGCCGAAGACCTGGAAGAGCGTCTGCGGGATCTGGAAAAACGCCTGAAATCGGTCAAGCAGCAACTCGATCACGCCGACAACAACAGCTACGCCCGCCTGCGGGAAGAATTTTCCCAGCAGGACGTCGAGCGCCTGATGCGCCTGTTCAACAGCGCCCTGTTCAGCCTGCCACTGGGCGAGCATGGCATCGCGCTGGACGAGAACGGCGACTGGGTCAAATCCGTGGAGCTGATCCTCGACGGCTTCAAGGGCGAGCGCTTCGAAGTGCCGGGTCTGTCCATCGACCTGTCCCACATCGAGCCCCCTGCCCTGCAAGCCCTGGCCGACCGCGCCGCGTTGCGGGACCAGAAAGAGCGCCTGGAAAAAGAACTCAAGCAGCTCAAGACCCAACAGGCCGTGGCGGCCGACCGTGCGGCGAGCAAAACCCAGACCGAAGCGCTGTACCAGCAGGTGCTGGACGCGCAAAAGGCCCTGGAAGACTTCCGTCGCAGCCAGACCCTGAGCGCCGAGGAAGGCGAAAAACTCGAGCAACTGGCACAGATGGAAGCCGCCCAGGACGAACTCAAGCGCTCCAGCGATGCCTTCACCGAGCGCGTCCAGCAACTCTCCGCCAAGTTGCAACTGGTGGGCCGGCAGATCGCCGATATGGAAGCCAAGCAGCGCACTCTCGACGACGCCTTGCGCCGCCGTCAACTGCTGCCGACGGACCTGCCGTTCGGCACGCCGTTCATGGACCCGGTCGATGACTCCATGGACAACCTGTTGCCGCTGCTCAATGACTATCAGGACAGCTGGCAAGGCCTGTTGCGCATCGACGGCCAGATCGAAGCGCTGTACGCCCAGGTGCGCCTCAAGGGCGTGGCCAAGTTCGACAGCGAAGACGACATGGAGCGCCGCCTGCAACTGCTGATCAACGCCTATGCCCACCGTACCGACGAAGCCCTGACGTTGGGCAAGGCTCGCCGTGCGGCGGTGACTGACATCGCCCGGACCCTGCGCAACATTCGCAGCGACTACGACAGCCTCGAGCACCAATTGGCGTTGTTCAACCGCGAGATCAACAAGCGCCAGGTGTCCAACCTGCAGAGCTTCCGCATCGTCCTGGCGCCGAACAAGGAAGCGCTCAAGCACATCGACCAGATCATCCACAGCGCCGGTCAATACGAGGAAGGCGAAACCCTCTCGGTGTTCGACCTCAGCCAGAGCGCCGAGCAGGACAACAAGAACGAAGAAGCCAAGGAATATCTGGCGCGCCTGGTGGCGGCGAACCACAACCAGCTCGGCCTCAAGGACCTGTTCGAACTGGCCTTCGAGATCACCAAGGTCAACGGTCAGCCGGTGATCCATACCGACATCGATGGCGCGGCGTCCAACGGCACCACCATGACCATCAAGGCGCTGACCAACATGTATTTGTTGCTGCACTTAATGGACCGCGAGCAGGCCGGTCGCGTGCGCCTGCCGTACTACCTGGATGAAGCGGCGGACATCGATGAAAAGAACCAGGCGGCGCTGCTGGAAACCAGCCTGCAACTGGGCTTCGTGCCGATCCTGGCGAGTGTGAAGCCGCAGGTCTGTGCCAGTGTCGCTATCGACCTGGAAGGCGGCAGCGGCCCGAGCGGCATCTACATCGACGAAGCGGACTGGAAGTACATCCGCCGCCATGATGCGGTGAAGGCCACGCAGAATGTAGAGGCCGATGAGCCGGAGCTGGACCCGGTGTGAGGTAGGTCCCGGGAAATGAAAAAGGCCGCGATCCATTGGATCGCGGCCTTTTTCATTGGAATGTCTGAAGCACTTGTATCGACTGTCCCGCAGCCATCGCGAGCAGGCACCGCCTGATCCGTTATTTACCCAGCTTGATCTTCGGCGCCCAGGTCAGCCATTCGTCCTCGAACTTTTCGAACAGCGGGAAGGTCTGCTCCGGCCGCGCCGGGCTGCCCATGTTCTCCCCATCCGGTGTCGCGAAAGCGACGCCCCCCTGGATCAACGTCTCCAGCGACTCGGTACGCACCGTCGCGCCCTTGAACAATCCGAAGTCCATATCGAAACCACTGGTGTTCCAGAACCGCGTACCACTGCGTACCAGCGGCGCGTACTTGGGTTCGATCAGGATATGGATCAACACCCGATCCGCCGTCTGACCCAGTTCATAACCGGTGACCTTGCCCACAGTGATCTCGCGGTAGGTCACCGGCACGCCCGTTTTCAACGAACCACGGCGGGCAGCACTGAGCACCAGGCTCAAACCGGCTTCGGGCACGGCGCTCTCCGGTGGGTTGGCAAGAGCCACGAAGCTCTTCTGTGGCCCGAGATTTTTCGTCGCGGGCAGCACTTCGAGGTACTGACCGGTCACCAGCGTTTCCAGGTTCGAGGTCTTGATCAGCCCCAGCTCGGGTTTGACGACCCAGAACTGGCTGCCGACCCGGGCGATGCGCTCCGGCACCTCGGTGATGCGAGCAGTGAGCAGCACCGACTGCAGGTCGGCACTGAGATCGACGTCCTCAATCTTGCCTACGTCCAACCCCTTGTAACGAATCGGCGTTCCGCTGCGCAAGCCGTCGGCACGATCGACCTTGATCGTCACCACGGTACCGTTCTGTTGCGCGGCTTCGCGGTTCTCGAACAGACGGAAGCGGGGTACACGCCGCTTCAACGGCACATTGGGCACCGGCGTTTCGAAGGCGATACCGCCAGCCATCAGACTTTGCAGCGACTCACTCTTGACCTGGATTCCCCCTGTCAGACCTCCTGTGAGGGTGATGCCACTGGCGTTCCAGAACCGCGTCGAGCCGTTGACCAGCCCTTCGTATTCCTTCTCGATGTGCACTCCGACGATCAACTGCTTTTTCTTGCGGGAAAACTGGTAGCTCTGTACCGAGCCGACCTTGACCTGCTTGTAGAGGATCGGGCTGCCGACCTCCAGCGATCCGAGGTTTTCAGTCAACAGGACCAGATGCAGGCCGGGCGAGCGCAAGTCCAGCGGCGGCGCCTTCGCCCTGGCTTCGAATTCACGCTGGGGGGCCGCGCCCTTGTCACCGGGTCGTACGGCAATGTAGTTACCCTTGACCAGCGCTTCCAGGCCGGTGATCCCCGCCAGGGAAATCGACGGCTTGACGACCCAGAATTGAGTACCGGTTACCAGGTAGTCTTCAGCCAGTGGGTCCATGGTCAATTCGGCCGTAGCGCTGGACAGGTCAGGGTCAATCTTGAGGTTCTTCAGGCTGCCGACCTGGATACCTTTGTACATCACTGGCGTACGGCCGGCCTGCAAACCTTCGAAGTCGCTGAGCTTGACCTTCACACGAATGCCGGCAGCAGCGGCGTCAAAGTCTTCGTATAGGCGAAACGGCAGACTGGGGTCCGTGGGCGGACTGTCCTTGCGGCTCTCCGGCGTGGCGAACGCAATACCACCGGCAACGATACTTGCCAGGGATTCGCTGCGGACTTTGACGCCTGAGAGATTGGCATCGATGCTAATCCCGCTGGCATTCCAGAAGCGCGTATGTTTACGCACCAGGCTGGCATAGGTCGGTTCGATGAAGACCTTGATCTCCACCGTGTTCTGATCTTCGGATAGCTGGTAGCTTTTCACCTGCCCGACTTGAAGCTGCTTGTAGAACACCGGGCTGCCCCGATCCAGCGAACCCAACCGGTCAGCCTTGATGGTCAGGTGCAAGCCAGGCTTGGCGTCCGACAGCGGTGGCTCCTGGGCGAGAGCCTTGAACTTGCGGGTGGATTCGCCCTCACCCGGGCTGATCGCTACGTAATTACCCGATACCAGGGTTTCCAGACCGGTGATCCCGGCCAGGCTCACGCTCGGCTTGACCAGCCAGAAACGCGTTCCAGTCTTGAGGTACTGTTCTACGTCCTTGTTCATCTCGACGGTCGCGATCACTCCTTTCGAGCTGCCTTCGTCGTCCAGGGTGAGGGCCTTCACCTTGCCGACCGGCATGCCCTTGTAGACCACCTCGGTCTTGTTGACCTGAATACCTTCGCCGCTCTCGAAGCGCACGCTGATCTCGATCCCGGTCTCGTTATAAGCCCGCCAGCCGAGCCAGCCCCCGATGATCAAGGCAATCAGCGGCAAGACCCAGATGGCCGACCAGTTCGAGGCCGGTCGGGTTTTAGCGGTAGGCAAATCAGTCATGGTCGTTATCCGACTCCGTGTTATCCCAAATCAGTCGGGGATCGAAGGTTACTGCGGCAATCATTGTCAAAATCACTACGCTGGCAAAGGCAATCGCGCCAAGACCGGCTTCGACACTGGCAAGCCGTCCGAAATTCACCACTGCCACCAGAATCGCGATCACGAAAATATCCAGCATCGACCAACGGCCGATGAACTCGATGAAACGGTACATAAGGATGCGTTGCCTCGCAGACATGGGCTGGTGCCGTTGTACGGAAAACAACAACAAGGCAATGCCCACCAGCTTGAAGGTAGGAACCAGGATACTGGCGATGAATACCACGGCGGCAATCGGGATCATGCCGTGCTGCACCAACTCGATGACACCGGCCATGATGGTACTGGGGGCACCGTGACCCAGCGAGTTGATCGTCATGATCGGTAGCATATTGGCCGGGATGTAGAGAATTGCCGCGGTGATCAGCAGCGCCCAGGTGCGCATCAGGCTGTTCGGGCGACGGGGATGAATCCGTGCCCCGCAGCGGGTACAAGCCTGTGCGTCGGCGTCGGCATCCAGCCGATTCAGTTCATGGCATTCGGTACAGATCAGAATGCCTGCATCAATCGCCCGCATGGGCATCCTCTCCTGATAACGCTTGCCAGATCTGATGCGGCGACATCACCACCTCCAACCAGACCTGGACCAGCAACAAACTTATGAAACACACCAACCCCAGGCCCACGCTGATGGCGGCCATGTCTGCCAACTTGACGATGGCCACCAACACGCCCATGAGATAGACCTCAAGCATTCCCCAATCCCGCAGGTGGTGATAAATGCGATACAGCAACAAGCCATAGCTGCGGCCGACGTTCCAGCGAATAGTCAACAATACAGCCAACTGACAAAGCAGCTTGAGCAGTGGTACCCCCATGCTGCAAAGGAAAACCACCACCGCGATGCCCTGCATGCCGCTATCGAACAGACCGAGTACGCCACTCCACACGGTATCCTGGGAGGATTGGCCGAGCAGGTTGAGTTGCATGATGGGTAGAAAGTTGGCGGGCACATACAACAACAGGGCAGCGATGACCAAGGCAAGACTGCGCTCGACAACATTGGGCCGGTGGGCGTAGAGCTCATATCCACAACGGGGGCATTCGGCTTTCTCGCCATGGGACAGTCGAGGCTTGCGCATCAACAGGTCGCACTCATGGCACGCTACCAGTTCGCCTAAAGGCAGTTCTGACAGCCGATGGGGGTCCAACGGGTCGGGCATAAACAACTCGGGCTCAACTGAGGTGGGGCTATTCTAGTGCTCCAGCTCAAAAATAACTGTGCAAATTTATTTCGAGCTTTCGCAGGCTTTTCCTGCGGGCAAAACAAAACCCCTACCTGCATCAGCAGATAGGGGTTTCGGAATTTAATCTTGACGATGACCTACTCTCACATGGGGAAACCCCACACTACCATCGGCGATGCATCGTTTCACTTCTGAGTTCGGGATGGGATCAGGTGGTTCCAACGCTCTATGGTCGTCAAGAAATTCGGTAGCCGGCGCGTGCCTTGCGGTCACGTTCCAGCGAATGGGTATGCGATAGTTTGTGTGTTGCGGATGAGCGCTTCGAACTTTCGGTTCGTTTCGTCTTCACACACCGCAATCTGGTGCCCTGGCGCCTTTCGGCTTGGAGCAAGCAAATTGCTTGGGTGTTATATGGTCAAGCCTCACGGGCAATTAGTACAGGTTAGCTCAACGCCTCACAGCGCTTACACACCCTGCCT
>NZ_VIUE01000002.1 GCF_007828215.1 Pseudomonas sp. SJZ074
AGGCCGCCCGCCTGATGGTCGGCATGCCCGACTACGACAACTACGTCGAGCACATGCAAACCAAGCACCCGGACAAACCGCTGATGGACTACGAGACGTTCTTCCGCGAACGCCAGGAGGCCCGTTACGGTGGCAAGGGTGGGCCGAAGTGCTGCTGAAGGCCTTGTAACACCCCTGTGGGAGCAAGCTTTGCTCCCACAGTTGTTTTTGGGCAGCCTCAGGTTTTGTGTCTACCACCGATTCCCTGTGGGAGCGGGCTTGCCCGCGAAGGCGTCGGGTCAGTGATGAAGATGTCGGCTGACCCACCGCTATCGTCGGATCGCCGCCCGGAGCAGGCTCACTCCGCCAGCAACACCGCCGCGTCGAACCCCACCCGCAGGTTGCCCCAGTGGCGGCCGTCGAAGAAGAACGGTACGTCGATCTCGGTCATGATTTCCCCGGTATCGCGCAGGTAGGTCTGGAGCAGGAAGCGCTGGACGTTGCCCGCCGCGCGCAGGCCGATGGGGTCGTTGAAGATCCGTTTGTTGCGGCATACCGGCAGGTCAACGGCGCGGTCGCCGGTGGGTGGTTTCGACACCCAGCTGTTGTTCACCGGGCAGTAGCCCTTGGTGTCGACGATGAACGAGACCTTGCCGCCCGGTGTGCTGCGGGTGAGGGCGTCGCAGGCTTCCTGGCAGACCTGGGCAAAGCGTTCGGTGTAGCCGGTCATGTACTGCTTGGGATCGGTGCCCGGAACCAACTGGTAATTCTGGTCGAACAGGTTGAGTCCCTCGCGGTGCAATGCCTCCAGGCGTACCTGGAGGGTGTCGCGGCACTGACTGGCACGGGTGATGGCCGCATCCAGCTTGCCGTGGCCGAGCACGAACCGGCCCAGCAGCGCCTGCACCTTTTCAGCGACACCGGACAGATCACGGGTAGCGGTTGCCGAATGCTGCATGCGCTGGTCGATCGACTGGCTGTCGGCATGGATCTGGGTGACCCGTTCGTTGATGCCGGTGTTGGCATCGGCGAACTGCTGGATGTGCCCGGCGATGTCGGCCAGCTTGCCGTTGGTAGATTCGAAGTCGACGATCATGCTCTCGAAATGGCCGGAAGCACGCTCCACGACTTTTTGGGTTTCCCGGGCGCTGTGGCTGATCTGGGTGGTCTGCTCGTGGGTGGAGCCGACTTCCTCGAGCATGGCGTCGATGTTGCGCGAGATATCGTCCGTGGCCCGGCTGACATTCTGCGCCAGGGTCCGCACCTCATCGGCCACCACGGCGAAGCCCCGGCCGCTCTCGCCGGCACGGGCGGCTTCGATGGCGGCGTTGAGGGCCAACAGGTTGGTCTGGGCAGAGATCTGCTGGATCAAGCCAACGATGGACTTGATGCTCGATGAACGCTGATTCAAGGCGCTCACCAGCGTCGCGAACTCATTGAGGCTGCCGGCGATCTCGCCGATGTTGCCGGTCACTTCCAGCAGCTCGGCATAGGAATCCCGGGCCATGCTCAGGTTCTGCGCGGTGGTGCTGGAGATGCCCTGGGTCTGGCGTGAGACCTCTTCGATGCGCTCCACGGCGGAGTTGCTCTGCTCCATGACTTCCTTGGCGAAGCGCGCCTGGTGGGTGGCGCTGTCGCTGGAGTCGCTGATGTTCTTGAGCGAGCGCGCCGACTCCACGGCGATGTGCACGGTGAGTGCCTGGACGTTGCTGATGATTTCCCGTTGCTTGGCCAGGAAACGGTTGCAGGTGCCGGCCAACACGCGGATTTCGTCATGGGTCACCAACGGCAGGTCCCTGGACAGGTCGCCTTCGCCGTTGGCGATCTCCTCCAGTGCACGGGTCATGGCGGTGACGGGGCGCACGATGAGGTGGCGAAAGTACCAGACCATGAAGCTGATCATGCACAGCGTCAAGAGCGCACCGAACAACAGGGCCTGGGTCAGGCTGTCGAGGCGGCCCTCGATCTGCCCCAGCAGGGCGGCGTCGAGCTGCGCGTTGTGCAACTGCGCCACAATGTCGGTACGGGCGCTGAGGGCCACCCAGTACAGCAAGCCGCTGACGGCGACCAGCAGGAAAAGGCTTGAGAGTTTCTTGGTGAGCGTATCGAAAAAGTGCATTTCGATGGACTCGTACAAAGCCTTCAACGTCTGCATGCCATAGCTCCTGGGCAGAAAAATATCTACTTGATGGCTAACAGTCGACCGCAGGGGTGAAAGCTTTAGCCGGATTGGAGCTATTTGATATCACTTTGCACGAGTCGATAGAGCCTTGTGGGAGCGGGCTTGCTCGCGAAGGCGTCCCATCAGTCGATGCAGATGTTGACTGACCCAGCGCATTCGCGGGCAAGCCCGCTCCCACAAGTGTTTACTGGGAATCATTCTCAAAGTATATTCGCTCGCATTAACATCCCCTGTGAGTGCGTGTCTTGAATCGTTTCACCCCTCCTGCGAATCGCAACGTCTTCATCAAGTGTGTATTGCCGACCTTGTCCTGCTGCTTCATCGCCAGCCCGTTGTGGGCCCAGGATGTAATCGAACTGCCCACCACGGACATCCAGGGCAGTCGCGTCACTCAAGATGAGGGCTACACGGCATCGCAAGCCAGCACGGCAAGCAAAAACGATGTACCGATCAAGGAAGAGGCGCAATCAATCAATGTGGTGACCCAGCAGACACTGGACGATTATCAGGTGCGCTCACTTGGCGATGCGATGAAGTTCGTCAGCGGCGTCAGCCAGGGCAATACCCTGGGGGGCTCGCGGGACTCGCTGATCAAGCGTGGTTTTGGCACCAACGACGATGGCTCGATCCTGCGCGACGGCGTGCGTTCGAACCTGGGACACAACTTCAGCGCCACCACCGAGCGGGTCGAAGTGCTCAAGGGTCCGGCCTCGATGTTGTATGGCGCGCTGGAGCCTGGTGGTCTGATCAACGTCATCAGCAAAAAGCCCGAATACACCCAGAGCACCACGCTGAGCGGCTCGGCCTACAGCGAAGGCGGCGGCACCCTGGGCGTGGACACCACCGGGCCGCTAGGGGATACCGGGCTGGCGTATCGGCTGATTGCCGAGCGTGGTCATGAAGATTACTGGCGCAACTATGGCGTGAATGAGAGCACGCTGGTTGCGCCGTCCCTGGCTTGGACGGGTGAGCGGGCCTCGTTGAGCCTGAGTTATGAGTACAACGAATATTCCAACCCGTTCGACCGGGGGACGGTGTTTACCGACGGGCATCCGGCGGATATCGATTATGACAAGCGCCTCGATGAGCGCTGGGCCAAGAGCGTCGGGATTCGTGAGACGGCGACGGCGCGTTTCGAGTATGAGTTGAGCGAGGCGTGGAAGACTCGGGTGACTTATGGCTGGAACAATGATCGGTACAGTCTTTCGATTGCGCAGCCGAGCCTGTCAAATGCCGGTAAGTTTCAGCGTGCCGCCAATGGTGCGCACTACGACGATGAAACGCGTTACGCCAGTTGGGATTTCATGGGTAAGCAGGAGCTGTTCGGTCAGCGTCATGATCTGCTGATCGGTGTCGATAATCAGGTGTCCGATCAATACCGTGGCAAGACCTACCGTGGCACTGCACAAGGAGGGTTTGATATCACCGCGCCGGTTTATGGTGGTCTGGCAGAGCCAGGCAAGATAAATGCTGCGCAAAGCAACTTGAGTAACAAACTGACTTCCAGCTCCGTTTACCTTAAAGACAACTGGCACCTGGACGATCGTTGGATTCTGGTGTTTGGAGGACGCTATCAGCATTACGACCAGTTCAGTGAGACGGGCATGATCAAGCGAGTGCCTGTTCGCGACGATAACGGCGATGCCTTTGTTCCGTTTCTGGGGCTGGTCTACAAAGCGGATGAAACTTTGTCCCTGTACGGGAATTACAGCCGTTCGTTCAAGCCCAACGATACCGTCGATGACAACCTCAGCACTTTCAAGCCGGAGGAAGGGCGCAGTTATGAAATCGGTGCCAAATATGATCCTCTGCCTGGGCTGAATATCAATCTCGCCTTGTTCGATATCGAAAAAAAGAATGTGGTAACCAATGCCGTAGTGGGTGGGAAAACCATTGCAGAAGCCGCCGGCAAAGTCGGCTCCCAAGGCCTGGAGCTCGACGTCACCGGACGTCTGGCCGAACGCTGGGACCTGATCGGCACCTACGCCTACACCCATACGGAAATACTGGATGATCCGAAGAACGAAGGCCATCGCCTGTCGGACGCGCCTAAGCACACCGCCAGCCTGTACCTGTCGCACCACCTCAACGTTCCGGCCGAATTCGGCGCCTGGCATGCCGGTGCCGGCGCACGCTACGTCGGCGAGCGCGCGGCCAACAACGCCAACGATTTCTGGCTGAGCAGCTATACCGTGGCCGACGCCTTCCTGCGTTGGGAGTCGCCGGTGCTGGGGTACAAGACGTCGCTGCAACTGAACGTCGATAACCTGTTCGACAAGCAGTACTACCCGTCCTCCACCGGCAGCCAGTTGCAAGTCGCCGTCGGGGAACCACGTACTGCGCGCCTGAGTGCCAGCGTGACGTTCTGATTCTTGAAAGCAAAAATGCCCGGACCGTTGAGTCCGGGCATTTTTTTGCTTCGTCTTTTGCTTCAGGACGCCTTCGCGAGCAGGCTCGCTCCCACATGAGTTACAGGCGTGCATTTAACCTGTGTTCACCACGGTCCCCCTGTGGGAGCGAGCCTGCTCGCGATAGCGGTCCAACCGTACTGCGCGCTCAGCGAAACGCCGGCACCACATGTTTGATGAACAGCTCAAGGGATTTCTTCTTCTCCGAGTGAGGCAGGCTGTTGTCGCACCAGAAGCTGAACTCGTCGACGCCCAGTTCCTGGTAGTACTTGATGCGCGGGATGATTTCTTCCGGGGTACCGATCATGGCGGTCTTGTGCAGGCTTTCCAGTTCGAACTCCGGGCGACCGGCGAACTTTTCTTCCGGGCTTGGCGCCAGGAAACCGTTGACCGGGGTTTCCTTGTTGCCGAACCAGGCATCGAAGGTGCGGTAGAACTTCGCGATCGCCTTGGCCCCGACTTTCCAGCCTTCGGGGTTATCCGCCGAGTGCACGTGGGTGTGACGCAGCACCATCAATTGCGGGCGTGGTACGTCGGGGTTGTTGTCCAGTGCATTCTGGAACTTGTTCTTCAGGTCGAGGACTTCTTCGTCGCCCTTCATCAACGGCGTCACCATGACGTTACAGCCGTTGGCGACTGCGAAGTTGTGCGAGTCCGGGTCGCGGGCAGCGATCCACATCGGTGGGTTCGGTTTCTGGATCGGCTTGGGCACGCTGGTGGAGGTCGGGAATTTCCAGATGTCGCCGTCGTGGGCATAGTCGCCTTGCCACAATGCCCGTACCGCCGGAACCATTTCACGCAGCGCCTGGCCGCCGGACGCCGCTGGCATGCCACCGGCCATGCGGTCGAATTCGACTTGGTAAGCGCCACGCGCCAGGCCGACTTCCATGCGACCGTTGCTGATCACGTCCAGCAATGCGCATTCACCAGCCGCCCGCAGCGGGTGCCAGAACGGCGCGATGATAGTGCCGGCGCCCAGGTGAATGGTGGTGGTCTTGGCCGCCAGGTAGGCCAGCAGCGGCATCGGGCTTGGCGAGATGGTGTATTCCATGGCGTGGTGTTCACCGATCCAGACCGTGCTGAAACCACCGGCCTCGGCCATCAGGGTCAGCTCGGTCAGGTCTTCGAACAGCTGGCGATGGCTGACGCTTTCGTCCCAGCGCTCCATGTGTACGAACAATGAAAATTTCATGGCGCTATCTCTTGATGATTGACGATCGGTTCAGGCGAGGGCGGGCAGGGCGCCCATCTTTCCATGGCAATAAACCAGTGGGCCTTGGGTGTGTTGCGGCACGATCAGGTTCTTCACGGCGCCGACCATGATGGCGTGGTCGCCGCCTTCGTATTCTCGCCACAGTTCGCATTCGATGATGGCGGTGGCATTGCCCAGCAAGGGGTTGCCCAGCTCACTCAGGGTCCATTCGATGCCGTGGGCCTTGTCCTTGCCTTTGCGGGCGAAGGCATAGGCTTCGTTCTGTTGCCCACCGGAGAGCAGATGGATGGCGAAGCGCTTGTTCCTGATCAGGACCGGGTAGGAATCGGAACTGTAGTTGGGGCAGAACAGCACCAGGGCCGGGTCCATCGACAACGAGCTGAAGGCGCTGGCGGTGAGGCCGACGATCTGGCCGTCGTCATTAAGGGTGGTGATGACCGTCACGCCGGACGGGAACGAACCCATGACTTGTTTGTAAACGTTGGCATCAATCATTTAGTAGTCCTCGCACGCATACGGTAACGACGCCGTGTCATCAATGAGCACCGGCGGCTTTGTTCAGGTCGCTTTCGGCCCATTGGGTGTAGACACAGGCATCGGCGGTGGCCCAGCGCACACGCACCGGATCGCCGGCCTTGAGCGGCATGCCGGCGGCGGAGAGGGCCTTGACGGTCATGGCGGTGCCGCCGGAGGTCACCACGCTGCAGGTCTGGCTTTCGCCGAGGAACAGCACTTCGACGACCTTGGCCGAAACTTCATTCCAGCCCGCCGCCAGGGACTCTTGAGCAGCCTGTTCGGTGCTCAGGGCCAGGGCTTTTTCCGGGCGGACCATCAGCAGCACGTCCTGGTCGGTTTGCAGCCCGGCGGTCAGGCGGATCGACAGCGACTGACCTTCGAAAGTCGCCACCGCGTTGCCCTGGGCCTTGAGCTTGAGGAAGTTCGAGTTGCCGAGGAACGACGCGACAAAGGCATTCGGCGGGTTCTGGTAAAGGTCGTAGCCGGTGCCCAGGCCGACGATCTTGCCGTGGCTGAAAATCGCGATGCGCTGGGACAGGCGCATGGCTTCTTCCTGGTCGTGGGTCACGTAGACGATGGTGATGCCCAGGCGTCGATGCAGTTGGCGCAGTTCATCCTGCAGGTCTTCGCGGAGCTTTTTATCCAGAGCACCGAGGGGTTCGTCCATCAGCAGGATGCGTGGTTCGTAGACCAGCGCCCGGGCAATCGCTACGCGTTGTTGCTGGCCGCCGGAGAGTTGCGAAGGGCGGCGATGGGCGAACTGCTCCAGTTGTACCAGCTTGAGCATGGCATCGACTCGACGGTCGCGCTCGGCCGGCGCCAGTTTGCGGATCGCCAGGGGGAAGGCAATGTTGTCGCGTACCGACAGGTGCGGGAACAGCGAGTAGCGCTGGAACACCATGCCAATGTCGCGCTTGTGCGGCGGGACGTTGACCAGGGATTTGCCGTCCACCAGGATCTCGCCGCTGCTGGGGGTTTCAAAGCCGGCCAGCATCGACAGCGTGGTGCTCTTGCCCGAGCCGCTGGAGCCGAGGAAAGTCAGAAACTCACCGTCCCGGATCTCCAGGGCGATATCGTCGACGGCGGCAAAGTCGCCGTAGTGCTTGTTCAGGTTGCGCAGGCTGACCAGGGTCTTGTTGTTCTGTTGTGCGGGGTCTTTGACGGCACTCATTGTGTTCTCCTAGGCGCTCAGGCGCTGATTTCATTGCGCCGGCGCAGGGCGGCGGCGATCACCATCACCAATACCGAGAGGCCGATCAGCAGCGTCGAAGCGACGGCGATCACAGGCGTCAGGTCCTGGCGCAGGGTGGTCCACATCTTTACAGGCAGGGTTTGCAGGGTCGGGCTGGCCATCATCACGCTCAGCACCACCTCGTCCCACGACACCAGAAACGCGAACAAGGCGCCGGCGATCATCCCCGGGCGGATGGCCGGGAAGGTGACCTTGAACACTGCTTGCAGGCGTGACGCGCCGCAGATCACGGCGGCGTCTTCGATGGACTGGTCGAACAGTTTCAACGAGTTGATGATTGAGATGATGGTGAACGGCAACGCGACAATGACGTGACTGACCACGAACGCGAACATCGTGCCGGTGTAGCCCAGCTTGAGGAACAGCGCATACACCGCCACGGCGATGATCACCAGCGGCACGATCATTGGCAGGGTGAACAGGCCATAGAGCATTTCCCGTCCCGGAAACCGGCCGCGCACCAGGGCAAACGCGGTGGGCAGGCCCAGGGCCACGGCGCAGATCGTGGTCAGTACCGCGACCTTGAGACTGGCCAGCGCGGCGCTCATCCAATCGGGGTTGGAAAAGAACTGGCCGTACCATTTGAACGTCCAGCCCGGTGGGGGGAAGACCAGCCACTGGGACGAGCCGAACGACAGCAGCACGATGAATACGATTGGCAGCAGCAGGAACAGCCCGATCAACCCGGTCGTGAAGTACAGACCGAAGCGCATGCGCCGGCTCATGGCATTGGGAGTCAGGAGCATGACCATTTACCTCGCGTTACTGGCGCCAACCGGGGATTCCGGCTGAAGCTTCAGGTAGAAGTAGAACAGCACCAGCGTGATGACGATCAGCAATGCGGCACCGGCGCTCGCCAGGCCCCAATTGAGGAACGACTGCACCTGCTGGATGATGAACTCGGGCAGCATCATGTTCTGCGCACCGCCGAGCAGTGCCGGAGTGACGTAGTAACCCAGGGACATCACGAACACCATCAGGCCACCGGAAAACAGCCCCGGCCGGCACAGCGGCAGGAACACCCGGAAGAAGTTGGTCCAGGGGCTGGCACCGCAGATGGAGCCGGCCTGCAGGATCATCGGGTCGATGGCCTGCATGGTCGCCTGCAACGGCAGGACGATGAACGGGATCATGATGTAGCTCATGCCGATCACCACGCCGGTGAGGTTGTGCACCATCTCCAGCGGCTGGTCGATGATCCCCAGGGCCATCAGCGTCTTGTTGATCACCCCGGAAGCCTGCAACAGCACCAGCCAGGAGTAGGTCCGGGCCAGCAGGCTGGTCCACATCGACAGCAACACGATGTTGAGGATCCAGCGACCCCAGCCCCGCGGCACCAGGGTGATGGCCCAGGCCAGGGGGAAACCCAGCAGCAGGCTGAACAGCGTCACCAGGCCGGCCACCGAAAAGGTATTGAGCAGCACTCGGGTATAAGCCGAGTTGGCGAACAGTTGCTCGTAGTTACCCAACCCGGGAACCGGTTCCAGCACGCCACGCAGGAGCAGGCCGATCAACGGCGCCAGGAAGAACAGGCCAAGGAACAGCAGGGCGGGAGCCAGGTTGCCGGCCCCGCGCCAGCGCTGGGACAGCGATGGGGTCGTCGCTGCCTTAGCGGTTGCCACACCAGCAGCGCCAGCGGCGCTCCCGGTGTGTCGGGTTGTCGTTGCCGACATTTTCATTTGACCAGCCATTCGTTCCACCGTGTCGCGATGTCCTGACCGTTCTTGGCCCAGTACGCGAAATCAAGCGTGATCTGATCCTTGGCATAGGCGGTCGGCAGGTTGGGGGCGAGCACCGAATCCAGGCGTGCGACGCTATCGACGTTGACCGGGGCATAAGCGGTCAGGTTGGAGAAGTCGGCCTGGCCCTTGGCGCTGCTGGAGTTGGCCAGGAACTTCATGGCGGCGGCCTTGTTCTTCGAGCCCTTCGGTACCACCAGGATGTCGGCCATGACCAGGTTCTGTTTCCAGCTCACGCCCACCGGCGCGCCGTCCTGTTGCAGTGCGTAGATGCGACCGTTCCAGAACTGGCCGAGGCTGGCTTCACCGGACGCGAGCAGTTGCTGGGACTGGGCGCCGCCGCCCCACCAGACGATGTCTTTCTTGATGGTGTCGAGTTTCTTGAAGGCGCGATCCAGGTCCAGGGGATAGAGCTTGTCCTGAGGGACGCCGTCGGCCAGCAGGGCCAGTTCAAGCACGCCGGGGCTCGGCCATTTGTACAGGGCGCGTTTGCCGGGGTAGGTCTTGGTGTCGAACAACGCGGACCAGTCCTGGGGCTTGCCGGCGCCGAGCTTGCCTTCGTTGTAGCCGAGGACGAAGGAGAAGTAGAAGGAGCCTACGCCGTGATCGGAAACGAAGCGTGGATCGATCTTGTCGCGCTGGATGACCGAGAAGTCCAGTGGTTCGAGCAGGCCTTCGGCAGCGGCGCGCAAGGCAAAGTCAGCCTCGACGTCAACCACGTCCCACTGCACGTTGCCACTTTCGACCATGGCCTTGAGCTTGCCGTAGTCAGTGGGGCCATCCTGGACCACGGTGATGCCGGTGCTCTTGCTGAACGGGTCGGCCCAGGCCTGCTTCTGTGCATCCTGGGTCGTACCACCCCAGCTGACGAAGTTGACACTTTCGGCAGCCATCGCCGCTTGGCTGGTAACACCCAGCAAGCCAGCAAAAAGAACGGCAACCGCACTTTTCTTCAACACCATTTTCACGCCCTCATTGTTGTGTTTATTGAGCGGGCTTGTGTGTGCCCGCTTATCGGGAGCTATAGGTCCATCTGGCTTTGCAGGACCGGGCCAAGGGCTGGATGGCTATGCTTTCCCTGCCGGGCGCACTTGGCTGACGCGTTCGGTCTATGGAATATCATATTATGGTATTCCAAACTTTCTGCAAGCATTTTGCCGTACCGGCTATCTGTCCAAGGCAGATTTTTCTCTTATGATTTTTTTCCAGGCGGCCTCCGGCCCTGTGGGATCTCGGAGTTATCCGGTAAACGGAATGCTCTCCACCACCTCCAGGTCGTATCCGGTCAAACCGGCATACTTGAGCGGCGGTCCCAGGTGGCGCAGCTTGCCGACGCCCAGGTCCTGGAGAATCTGCGCCCCGGTACCGACTTCTGAATAGATGCGTGACCGGGAACGGCTGAACTGGCGTGGTGGCTGGGTGAGTTGTGGCACGCGTTCGAGCAGCGCTTGTGAGGATTCGTGGTTGGCCAGGACGACCACCACGCCGCAGCCCTCTTCGGCGACCCGTTGCAAGGCCGCCCAGAGTGTCCAGTTGGACGGGCCATTGTATTCGGCGCCCACCAGGTCCCGTAGCGGGTCGATGGCATGGACTCGTACCAGGGTGGGTTCTTCCCGGCGGATGTTGCCCATGACCATCGCCATGTGCACGCCACCCTCGATGCGGTCTTCAAAGGTGAACAGCCGGAAGGTGCCGTGCACGGTGGGCAGTTCCCGTTCGCCGATGCGTACCACGGTGTGTTCGGTGCTCAAGCGATAGTGGATCAGGTCGGCGATGGTGCCGATCTTGATCCCGTGCTTGCGGGCGAATACTTCCAGGTCCGGGCGGCGGGCCATGGTGCCGTCGTCGTTCATGACTTCGACGATCACCGATGCCGGCGTGAAACCGGCCAGGCGCGCCAGGTCGCAGCCGGCTTCGGTATGCCCGGCCCGGGTCAGGACACCCCCTTCCCGGGCGCGTAGCGGGAAGATATGCCCCGGCTGGACGATATCGGTGGGGCCGGCATCGGCGGCGACCGCCGCGGCCACGGTGCGCGCCCGGTCGGCGGCGGAAATGCCGGTGGTCACGCCGGTGGCGGCCTCGATGGACACGGTGAACGCTGTGCTGAACACGCTGCCATTGCTCGGCACCATCTGTTCGAGCCCCAGGCGCTGGCAGTGTTCGTCGGTCAAGGTCAGGCAGATCAGCCCGCGGGCTTCCCGGGCCATGAAGCTGATGGCCTGGGCGTTGCAGCAATCGGCGGCCAGCAGCAGATCACCTTCGTTTTCCCGGTCTTCATCGTCCACCAGCAACACCATCTTGCCCTGGCGGTAGTCTTCGATGATTTCTTGAATACTGTTAAAGGCCATGTGGGGATCTCTTTGTCAGGATGGGATGCATGAAGGAAACCGCTTGTGGTATACCATAATACAAATCAACCCGAGAGGTCACTATGAAGGCGTACTGGATTGCCCATGTGGATGTCACCGACCCTGATCAATATAGCCAATACACCCAACGGGCTCCGGCGGCGTTTGCCTTGTACGGAGGACGGATGCTGGCCCGGGGCGGGCGTAGCGAGGCAATGGAGGGCAGGGCCACGCCGCAGCGCAGCGTGGTCATCGAATTCGATTCCTACGAGCAGGCGCTGGCCTGTTATCACTCGGAGCAGTACCAGGAGGCCAAGCGCCACCGCAAGGATGTGGCCCGGGCCGAGGTGGTCATCGTCGAGGGGGTGGCGCCCTTGTAGGCGCCGGTGTCGGCTTCACTTTGTGGTGTGGGCAGGGTTTGTGTACGGCATCCAACCCTGTGGGAGCGGGCTTGCCCGCGAAGACGGCGGCACATACAACATCTACATGACAGACACTGCGCTTTCGCGAGCGAGCCCGCTCCCACAAAAGGGGTCAACGGATGAAGTGGATCTTGCCGCTGTCGTCGTTGCCGATGTAGATGCCGTAGACCCCGGCCTGGCGCTCCTCGATATAACGTTCGAGGATCTGGCGGATGGCCGGGTAGTAGATGCTGTCCCAGGGAATGTCTTGCGGTGCGAAGAACTGGCAGGCAAGGGTTTCCGGGCCGAACTGGCCGGTGATTTCCAGCGCGACGGCGCGGAAGATGATGTACACCTCGCTGATCTTCGGCACGCTGAAGATCGAGTAGGGCGAGACGATGTCCGCGCGCACGCCGGTTTCCTCCCAGACTTCCCGCAACGCCGCCTGCTCGGTGGTCTCGTTGCCTTCCATGAAGCCGGCAGGCAGGGTCCAGGTGCCCGGGCGTGGGGGGATGGCGCGCTGGCACAACAGGTATTTGCCGTCCTGCTCGATGATGCAGCCGGCAATGATCTTCGGGTTGACATAGTGGATGTAGCCGCAGCCGCCACACATCAGCCGCTCATGGGTATCGCCCGCCGGCAGGCGTTGACTCAGGTCGCTGCCGCCACACTTTGGACAAAAGCTCGGGCTGAACATGTCAGTGTCCTATACGAGGTTCTTTCAGGGCGATGGGGACCGTGATTTCAGGAATATCGCCGGTCTCTTCCTGCTTGCGCTTGAGGTATTCCAGCGCAACCTTGGCCGCGGCCCGTACGTGGTCCACCGAAGCCTGGTGGGCGGCCAGCGGATCGCCGCTCTTGATGGCCTCGACGATGCGTTCCATTTCCTGGTTGCTGGCGCCGCGGCGGTTTTCCTGGGACACCGATGTGGCTCGCAGGTAGCTGATGCGCGCCTGCAATTGGCGTAACTGGGTGGCGGCCACATGGTTGCCGGAGCCTTCGAGCAGCACATCGTAGAAACCCTGTACCGAATCCAGCACCTGTTGCAGTTCGCCGTCCTTGAGGGCCTCGCGGTTTTCCTTCAGGGCCTTTTCGAGGGCCTTGATGTCCTTGGCGCTGGCGCGCAGGGTGAACAACTGGACGATCAGCCCTTCCAGCACGCAACGCAGCTCATAGATGTCACCGGCATCGTCCAGGGTAATGATCGCGACCCGTGGGCCCTTGGCATCGGCGAATTCCACCAGGCCTTCGGACTCCAGGTGACGCAAGGCTTCGCGCACCGACGTGCGGCTCACGCCCAGGCGATCGCACAGATCGCGCTCGACCAGACGATCTCCCGGCAGGAGCTGGAAGTTCATGATGGCGCTTCGCAGCTTATCCAGCACAATCTCGCGCAGGGTAACGGGGTTGCGATTGACCTTGAAGCTGTCGTCGAGTGGCAGGCGTTTCATGGGCGTTGCTCTTTAGGTGGCTGTCCATGCAAAAAGAGCACGTCGATCATCGTCACGTGCTCTTTGCAAAACCAGCCAAGGTTAACTAGAGGCCTCGGCATCGGCTTCAGCGAAGGCTTCACGGGCGAGCCGGAAACTGTCGACGGCTGCGGGTACACCGCAATAGATACCGACCTGAAGCAGGATTTCGCGTATTTGTTCACGACTCAGGCCATTGCGCAAGGCACCGCGTACATGCAGTTTGAGCTCATGAGGCCGATTGAGGGCCGAAATCATGGCCAAGTTTATCATGCTGCGTTCCTTGAGCGACAAACCCTCGCGGCCCCAGACGTGACCCCAGCAGTATTCGGTGACCATTTCCTGCAATGGCCGGGTGAAGTCGTCGGCGTTTTCGATGGAGCGTTTCACATAGGCTTCGCCCAGCACCTGGGTGCGGATCTTCAAGCCTTTCGCGTATTTGTCGTTGCTCATTTTCCGTGTCTCCCGCGGGGCTCAGAGCCCGTCCATCAGGGTGTATTCCAGCGCCTCGCTCATGCGCCAGGCCCCGCCCAGGTCGCGGGTGTAGCAATAGGCGGCGAGCCCGGAATCGGTGTCGTTGGCCATCTCCACGGCCTGTGCCTCGCTGCCGAAGCGAAAGACCGCTGCCAGCGGCCCGAAGGTTTCTTCCCGGGCGACTTTCATCTGCGTCGTGACGCCGGCCAGTACCGTCGGCTGGAAGAAGCCGTGACCCAAGGCATGGCGTTCGCCGCCGCAGAGCACCCGGGCACCGTGGGCGAGGGCGTCCTGGACATGGTCCTCGACCTTGGCGACGGCCCGTTCGTTGACCAGCGGACCCTGGCTGACGCCCGCCTCGAAGCCGTACAGTTGCGAGGCTGCTGGACTCATGCCGGCTCCTGAAATAAAGATAGAAAAGTCACTTCTGGCCCCTGCGGCGAGGGGATTTATCCCCGCTGGGCTGCGGAGCAGCCCTAAGACCTGCCACCTCGGTGTGTCAGGTTGATTGAGTTGACAGCTTTTGGGGCCGCTTCGCGCCCCAGCGGGGATAAATCCCCTCGCCACAACAGTGTCCGGCTCAGGTTCTCCTTGCGCCGTTCAGCCCAGCGCGGGCAGGGCGCCCAGTTTGCCCTTGTGGTAGATCATCGGCGTAACCGGCTGCTCAGGCAGGATCAGGTGCTTCACCGCGCCGACGATGATCGCGTGGTCGCCGCCGTCGTATTCGCGCCACAGTTCGCACTCGATGATTGCCGTGGCCTTGGCCAGGATCGGGTTGCCGAGGGCGCTCAGGTGCCAGTCGATGCCGTTGGCCTTGTCCTTGCCTTTACCGGCGAAGGCGTAGGCCTCGGCGGTCTGGTCGGCGGACAGCAGGTGAATCGCGAACTGCTTGCTGTCCCGCAGGATCGGGTAGGTGTCGGAGGCGTAATTGGGGCAGAACAGCACCAGCGCCGGGTCGATCGACAACGCGCTGAACGCGCTGGCGGTGATGCCGACAATGTTCCCGTCCGGGTCCAGGGTGGTGACCACTGTGACGCCGGAGGGGAACGAGCCCATGACTTCTTTGTAAATGCCGGGTTCGATCATGGCGGCCGTCTCCTAGCGCATCACGAAGGGGTCAGGCATGGGAGCCTGAGAGAGGTTGATCCACACCGTTTTCAGTTCGGTGTAGGCCAGCACCGAATCGATACCGCTTTCACGTCCGTAGCCGCTGTTCCTGAAGCCGCCGATAGGCGCCATGGCCGAGACGGCACGGTAGGTATTGACCCAGATGATGCCTGAACGCACGTCCCGGGCCAGGCGATGGGCGCGGCCGAGGTCGCGGGTCCAGATGCCGGCGGCGAGGCCGAACTGCGAGTCGTTGGCGATGGCCAGCGCTTCGGCTTCGTCCTTGAAGCGAATCACCGACGCTACCGGGCCGAAGACTTCTTCCTGCATGATCTTCATCGAATTGCGGTCGCATTCGAACAGGGTTGGCTCATAGAACCAGCCTTCACCCAGGTTTTGTGGACGCTTGCCTCCGAGGCGCAGCCGCGCACCCTCGGCGATGGCGTCGGCGACCAGACCTTCGACCACGGCCAATTGCTGAGCGGTGGCCATCGGGCCCATTTCGCTGCTGTCGTCCTGCGGGTTGCCGATGCGGATGCGCTTGGCGCGTTCTTCCAGGCGCGAGACGAACTCATCGTAGATCGCGTCCTGTACCAACAGTCGCGAGCCGGACACGCAGCTCTGGCCCGACGCCGCGTAGATCCCGGCAATCGCACCATTGATGGCGCTGTCGAGGTCGGCGTCGGCGAAAATGATGTTGGGCGACTTGCCCCCCAGCTCCAGGGACAGCTTGGCGAAGTTCTCCGCGCTGCTGCGCACCACATGGCGAGCCGTGGCGGCGCCACCGGTGAAGGCGATCTTGCGAATCAGCGGATGACAAGTGAGGGCGGCGCCGGTACTCGGGCCATAACCGGTCACGACGTTGACCACACCTGCTGGAAATCCGGCTTCCAGGGCCAGGCGAGCCAGCTCCAGGATGGTCGCCGACGCGTGTTCGGACGGCTTGATCACGACGGTGTTGCCGGCCGCCAGTGCCGGAGCGAGCTTGATCGCGGTCAGATACAGCGGGCTGTTCCAGGGAATGATCGCCGCCACCACGCCCATGGCTTCGTGCACGGTGTAGGCGAACATATCCGGCTTGTCGAGGGGCAGGGTGCCGCCTTCGAGTTTGTCGGCCAGGCCTGCGGTGTAGTGGAAAAACTCCGGCAGATAGCCGACCTGGCCCCGGGTTTCACGGATCAGCTTGCCATTGTCGCGGCTTTCCAGCTGGGCCAGTTGCTCCTTGTTTTCGGCGATCAGGTCACCGAGACGGCGCAGCAATTTGCCACGGGCGGTGGCGGTCAGGCCACGCCAGGCAGGGCTGTCGAATGCCGTTTGCGCCGCCTGGACGGCGCGTTCGACATCGGCTTCGTCGGCATCGGGCAGTTCGGCCCAGGCCTGGGCCAGGGCCGGGTTCAGGCTTTGGAAGGTCTTGCCGGACAGGGCATCGACCCATTCACCGCCGATGCACATCTGGAAACGTGCGAGTGTCATGCAACGATCCCCTTAATTGGATGTTGTTGGGAGTACGCCTTGTCGAGGAACTCCAGCAGCATTTGGTTGACCAGTCGCGGCGACTCCACCGGCATCATATGCCGTTGTTCGGCGAGCACGGCAACGGCGGCACCGGGAATACACGCGGCCAGTTGTTCGGCCATCTCCGGGGTCGAGCCCGGGTCCAGCTCGCCGGTGGCGATCAGCGTGGGCGCCTGGATGCTGCCCAGGTCGTCGGCGCGGTACATGTCCTGGGTGGCGAACAGTTCATAGGTGGTCAGGTAACCCTGGGGATCGTTCTTCGCCAGGGTCTGGCGCAGTGCCGCGATCTGTGCCGGGTTGGCCGCCTGGTACTCGCGGCTGAACCAGCGTGACAGCGCGGCTTCGGCGTTGGCGTCCGGGCCATGCTCGGCTGCCTGGGCGGTACGGGCGATGACTCCGGCGCGTTGCTCGGGGCTGCGGTTGAACACGCTGTTAAGCACCACCAGGCTTTGCAGGCGTTGCGGATAATGCAGGGCGAAAGCACGTGCCACCAGGCCGCCCATGGAGAAACCGATCACCGTGGCCTGAGGCAGTTGCAGGTGGTCGAGCAGTTCCAGCAACTGGTCGGCGTAACCGAGCAGACCGGTGCCGTTGGCGGGGCGTGGGCTGGCGCCATGGCCGAGCATGTCGTAGGCAATCACGCGATACTTCGTGGCCAGGCCGACGACCTGACCGCCCCACATTTCTTTGTTCAGGCCCACACCGTGGATCAAGACTACGGGCTGGCCTTGGCCGGTCGCCAGGTAACTGGTGCCGGCCGGGGTGAGTTCAGCGGTGAGCCGAATCATGGAGCGCTCCTGCTTGCCTTTTTTTGTTGTAAGGGCCGGGCTGGTTTATTGCGCCTTCTCGGCGGCCAGTTCTTCCAGATCGATGTAGCGGTTGCCGATGCGTGGATGCAAGCGGCCGCCATCGGCGCAACCCAGTACCACGACGATTTCGTCGGCCCGCGGTGCATCTTCGATCTGCATTTCCAGGGTGATGTAGTGCGACCGCAGGCCTTCGTCGTCCTTGTGCATCATCGGGATCTGGATCGAGGTACCAGGGCCGCCGCGCTTGTTGGTGAAGCTCAGGTAGCTCTTGGCCTTGACCGCTTCGCGGTAGTGGTTGCCGAAACGCAGGGTATGGATCACGGCCGAGGCGTGCTCGATTTCACCGTCGGCGCCGACGACAGCGGCCTTGCCATAGGCTTCGATCTTCTCTGCGCCGCCGATGGTGCCCACCAGGCGCTCGACCATCAGCGCACCAAGATCGGAACAGTTGGCACGGATTTCCGGCTTCAGGTCTTCAACGAAGCCACGGCCCAGCCAAGGGTTTTTCATGACGACCGCCAGCCCGACCATGGTCACCGGCTTATCAGTGGCCTTGCCACCCTCGATGAAGGTTTCTTCGACGTAGCTGACGATCTTGCGAATTTCGAAACTCATGAGCTGCTCCATGGGAGGTTGGGAGAAGTTGATGCGTATGATGGTATACCATAATACTGTAAGCGCAAGTGGTCCGTTGAGTTTGTTCGCTGATGGACGACAGAAGGCTTGCCAGACAGGGCTGCCCATGGTTTGGGCGTGGTCGGGTGGCGGCGGAAACGAAAGAGGTCGAGGGCCCGCGTTTGACGGAATCAGGGGCGTGGCGCTTTTACCGTTGCAATAAAGGCATAAGCTAATCGCAAATTGAACTAGCAGATAAATTTGACAATCCGTTATCCGAATATACGCTTCCACAGCGTTGCCTGATGGGATGCGCAAGACTCGGCCAAGATAGCCGGTCTGGGATAACGGAGTTGTTTTGCATGGATAGCGGAGTGTTTGGCGGGCTGATGGTGATGTTGTGTTGGGGTATCTCGGACTTTATTCAAAGTCTTATGATTCGCCAATTAGGCACCGCGAAAACAATGTTGGTTCGCAACTTGTTCACCTTTGCTGTGGCACTCCTCCTTGGGGTGTATCTGATCACTTCCCATCAGCTCAGGTTCGATACAAACGCTGTGTTGATCATTACCGGCAGTTCTGCCGCGTATGTGGCCGGGTATTACTTCTACATGCGTGGCTGTGAAGTCGGCAATCTATCCCTGGTCTCGCCGATCGCCTCTACTTACAGTCTCGTCACTATCTTCTTTTCCATTATTTTCCTTCGGGAAAGCCTGGCGCCGGTTGCCTGGGTCGCTGTATCGATTATTTTCATCGGTATTGTCATGACCTCCGGCAACATCTTCCAATCGTTGCGCGGTGGCTCGCAAGGCTTTCTTCAAGCCATCCTGGCCATGGTGGGTTTTGGCGTGGCCTTTTTCATCCTGGGCTTTTCCGCAAAGGCGCTCGACGTCACCAACGCCTTCTTTTATTCCGCATTGACCCAGGCTGTTCTTTTCACCGCACTGGCGTTGAGCAGAAACGGTCGGCTGAATCAAGGTGATCTGACCCGGCGTCGTGGAGGGTACTTTCTTGCGCATTCTGTATTGGTTAATGCGGGTTGGGTGTTTTATATCTTTGCCTCCAAAGTGGGTGAACTCTCGCTTGTTACGCCTATCAGTTCGGTGTACTCCGGTGTGACAGTGTTATTGGCCATTGCTATTTACAGGGAAATAACCACCCTGGGGCAAAAGGTCGGAATAGGCACCGTTCTTGTTGGGGTGTTCTTGCTTAGTTATAAGTGATCGTCCTTTAACTATGGCACTCCTCAGGAAGGGGTGACTGATATTGTTGTGCCGAATGCCCCTGCGGGTTATTCGGCACTGCATGCATGCCCATCTTAATTCTGTATGCCGATAACGGTAGAAGGAGTTCTTGGAATGATGCAGCCGAAAACAAGCCCGGTCGACGCTCCACCCATTGCATTGGATCTTGTCACTAGAATCGATGAATGGGCAGATCAGTATCCTGAAAGAACTGCAATAGTGTTTCAAGGTCAGCCAGTCACCTATGCCGAACTTTCAGGTCGAAGAAAGGCACTCGCCAGGCACCTCTTGAGTAAGGGGCTTGGCGTGGGAAGCAAGGTCGGGATCCACTTGCCCAGGGAGCCCGATCTGATCGTCGCCTTGACTGCGGTTCTGTCAATAGGCGCGATCTTTATTCCACTCCCTCCGGATTCACCACCGCAGCGTAATGAACTGATCTCCAGGCTCGCCCATCTCGACGCCGTGATCAAACCTCAGTTGATTGATCTTTCACAGTGGTCCATCGGCACATGCCTGGATATCGAGGCGGTGAACTGGTGTGATTCGACATTGCTGCTCGAACCCCTTGTCGATGATCTCTCGCTGGCCTACATATTGTTCACTTCGGGTTCAACGGGGCTCCCCAAAGGGGTGATGGTTCGCCGACAAAACCTCGCCTATTTCTTATCCGCAATCAATGAGGTGATCGATTTTCCGGCATGGGGAGCGCTCGTTTCCACCACGACCTATGGCTTCGACATTTCCATCCTGGAGTTTTTCCTGCCGCTTGCCCAAGGTGGCACGCTGTACCTGGCCAGTGAGCAACAGAGCCGGGACGGCCAGGCGATCGCGGATTTGCTCGACCACTGCGAAAAGGCTCTGCTTCAAGCCACCCCGGCTACCTGGCGACTGCTGATAGCGGCAGGGTGGCCCCGTACCTGTGCCGTCGGAGCGCTGTGTGGCGGTGAAACGCTGCCCGTTGAATTGGGCGAAAAAATCTTCCGCTCGGCGAGGGCGGCCTGGAACCTCTACGGACCGACAGAAACAACGATCTGGTCTTTCTGCCATCGCCTGCAAGCCAGCGACTTCACCGGTTCAGCGACCAGCGTCCCCATAGGCCAGCCTCTACCCGGTACCCGTTTTCGATTGTCTGCGTCGCAAGACCCCCTGGAGTCCGAACTGCTGATCGCTGGGCCAGGGGTCAGCGCGGGTTATTTCAATCGGGACGATCTGACGGCGGAGAAGTTTCAGGTAGCTGAAACAGGCGATGCTTCAGTGATCTACCACACCGGCGATCGGGTTCGACAACGGCCTGATAACTCGCTGGTTTTCATCGGGCGCAAAGACCGGCAACTCAAACTCAATGGCTATCGTATCGAGCCCGGCGAAATCGAGTCGGCCCTTCACAAGTCCGGTCTGGTCAGTCAATCGGTCGTCACGCTGGTGGAACATGCGCCTGATGACCACAGGTTGGCAGCCTATGTGGTACTGGATGAACAGGCGTCCAGCCAACGCGATGAGCAGGCCGGTGTATGGCTCGATGTGTGGGAAGCCGCTTATCTGTCGGCCGGGAAAAGCGAGGTCGCCAGCGCCGAAAGTGGTTACACCTCAAGTTTCTCAGGCGAGTTGATCCCGGACAGCGATTTGCGCGAATGGGTGCAGGCGACAGCTTCGCGGGTCTTGGAGTTCGCAGGCCACTCGGTACTGGATATCGGCTGTGGCATTGGTATGACGGGGGTGGTACTGCTGGAAAACGGCCTCCATCGTTACGTCGGTTGCGATGCCTGCGAGGCGGCGGTCGAGCGTGCGCGCCTGCGGCTGGAACAGGTCGCCGGTCCCCATGCATCCCGTGCGGTGATGAAGAGGGCGGCCCATGAGCTGGACACGCTGGATGAGGCACCTTTCGACGTTGTTCTGCTGAATTCAGTCATCCAGTACTTCCCGGACACGGCCTACCTTGCCGGTGTCCTTGAGAAAGCTGTCGACCTGTGTCGCGAAGGTGGCGTGATTGTCATCGGTGATGTGCCTTACGCGTCCCTGAAACAGCTCTTGTCCGCCGCCGCGAGCCGCACACGGGAAAAATTGCAGCGTGCACTTCCCGTGGTCGGAGAAGGGGAGTTGTGGCTGGATCCTCTGCAGATCAAGCAACTGGCCTACGCACTGGAGCGAGTCGTCCACGTAGAGACTGAATTGCGCACGGGGCAGGGCAAGGATGAAATGACCCGCTACCGTTACGACGTCATCCTCCGGCTCGACAGGGATGACCGGGCGATTCTGGAGCCGGCTGCACGCTATTCGTATCGGCATGAGCATCCACACGGACAAGACCTGGATCAGTGGCTGGCATCGCTCCCTTCGGCGTTCGTGCTTTCGGGCGTTCCAAACGCCAGGCTCAGCCTGGACCTTCAGCTTGCCGAAGGCGGTTCCGCGATCCACCCGAGCGAGGCCTGCGACCCCGAATACATTCGTCAATGGGCCGCAAGCCGTCAGCGCCAGGCCAAGGTCCGCTGGAGCGATAGCCTTCCCGCCGGAACAATGGATATCTTCGTGGGGCCTCGTGACAGCCTGGATCCTACGTTTGAGCCGCGTCCTGCGTCGGGCGGGATGCAGATTGAAGTTCCTCCTGTCCGGGAAATCGGGGATGCCGCCATGCGGCAGGAGGTCATCGAGCAGCTCAAGGCATCGCTCCGAGCCCACGTGCCTGCCTACATGATTCCCGCTCATTTCATTTTCCTGGAGCGTTTGCCGCTGACGTTCAACGGCAAGTTGGATGTCGCCGCCCTTGAGCGATTTGCACCTGGCGCCCAATCCAGGCGCGGGCCTGCGAACGATCAGTCATTGTCGGTCAAGCAGCGCCTGACGCAGATATGGTCTGACATCCTGTTGATTGCCTCGATACATCCGACCCAGAGTTTTTTTGCCCAGGGAGGATCCTCGCTGCTCATCGTCAAGCTGACCCGTGCGTTGAACGATGCCTTCGGCTTGAAGCTTCAAGTCACCGAACTGTTCGAAGAAAACAGCCTTGACGCACAAGCCCGCCTGATCAACCAAAAGCTGGGATCGGCTGAGGCCTTGTCGATGAAGCCGCCTCCTTCTTCCAGTGTGGACCGCAGGACCGCCGCCATCAGATCAGCGGCTCGTAGACGCCAGAAGCAACTATAGGCGCCCCGCGGCCAAGTCATTTTCACATTCGGGAGAGAAGAGAATGAGCGAAACCCACTATCACGGGAATGAGATTGCCGTCATTTCCATGGCTTGCCGATTTCCGGGTGCCGACACCGTTGAGGCCTTCTGGGACAACCTGGCCTCGGGACGGGAATCCATCGACGCCATTTCGCTGGGGGCCTTGTTGGAGGCCGGTGTCACGGCTGAACAGGCTGGCCGGGAGGACTATGTTGCCAGGGCGGCCCGCCTGGACAATGTCGATCGGTTCGATGCCGGTTTCTTCGAGATGCCGGCCCGCGAAGCGGCGATTACCGATCCCCAGCATCGACTGCTGCTCGAATGCGCCTGGGAGGCGTTGGATGCGGCGGGCTTGAGCAAGGATCGTGAAGCACTGAACATCGGTGTTTTCGCCGGTGCAGGCCATAACGATTATCTTCATAACCAGGTTTTAGGAGAGGGGAGCGACGAAGGCGGTTTCCTGGACAGCAGCGCAGGCTTCATGAATCTGTTGGGCAACGATAAGGATTATCTGTCGACGCGGATCGCCTACAAACTGGGGCTGCGAGGGCCGGCGCTGAACATTCAGACGGCGTGCTCGACCTCGCTGGTCTCGATCCATATGGCGTGCCAAAGCCTGTTGCTGGGCGAGTGTGATGTCGCTTTGGCCGGCGGTGTGACCGTGCTGGTCCCGCATGCCGTGGGTTATGTCTACCAGGAGGGGATGATCCAGTCGCCGGATGGGCATTGCCGGGCGTTCGATGCTGCCGCGCAGGGAACGATCTTTGGCAGCGGCGCCGGGCTGGTCACGCTCAAGCGTCTTGCCGATGCCCTGGCGGCGGGCGATACCATCCAGGCGGTCATCAAGGGATCGGCCATCAATAACGACGGCTCCAACAAGGTCAGCTTTGCTGCTCCCAGCTCCCAGGGACAAGCCCAAGTCATTGAGCAAGCGCTGGCGAATGCCGAGGTGAGCGCTGCGACCCTCGGTTTTGTGGAAACCCACGGGACGGGGACCCCCTTGGGTGATCCAATCGAGTTCAAAGCGTTGAGGGATGTGTTTACGCAGCACGGTGCCGGGGCAAATACCTGTGCATTGGGGGCGGTGAAGACCAACATTGGTCATCTCATCGCCGCGGCAGGCGTGGCAGGCTTTATCAAGACCGTGTTGGCCCTCAAGCACCGGACGATTCCCGCTACGCTGCATTTCACCCAGGCCAATGAAGGCATTCATCTGGACGGCAGTCCTTTTTTCATCAGCGCTCGAACCGTTCCATGGCCGGCCACTGACCTGCCGCGCCGCGCAGGCGTCAGTTCTTTCGGCGTAGGGGGGACGAACGCACATGTCGTACTCGAGGAGGCTCCGCCGCGGCCGGACCGTCAGGAGAAAGAGGCCGACGGTCCTTATCTCCTGGCGCTTTGCGCAAAGGACCGCGGTGCGCTGAAAGCGCAGATCTCCCGGTACCGGGAATGGTTGGAACGTCCCGGAGCACCCTCCCTGGGCGACATCTGCTACAGCGCTCGGGTCGGGCGGGCGGAGTTGCCTTTTCGTTATGCCGCATCGGCCCGCCAGACAGAAACCCTGCTCGCCAGGCTTCAACAAGGCGACCAGGATATTCGCTGGGTCGATCCTGCCAGGGAGCCTGGGCTGGTGTTTGTCTTCACCGGACAAGGGGCTCAGTTTCCGGGCATGGGCAAGGATCTCTACGCGCATAACGAGGTGTTCCGGGCGTCTCTCGATCGCTGCGATACGATTGCACGCAATTGCATAGGCGTCTCCCTGCTCACGATCCTTTTCCCTTCCGCGCAGGATGATGCCGGGCTGATCGATCAGACACGCTACGCACAACCTGCGTTGTTTGCGCTGGAGTATTCCCTTGCCCAGGTGTGGCTGAGCCTTGGCGTTGTCCCCGAGATCCTGCTCGGACATAGCCTGGGTGAGTTTTCGGCGGCCTGCGTGGCAGGCGTATTCAGTCTGGAAGATGGTATGACCCTGGTGGCCGAGCGGGGTCGCCTTATGCAGGCACTGCCGCGCGATGGTGGAATGTCAGCCATCACACTCAAGGGCGAAGTGTTGGAGCAACTGCTGGCGGAACATGCCATCGACCTGAGCATCGCGGCCATCAACGGCCCAGGTAATGTGGTGGTGTCCGGTGCGTTGAATGAATTGGACAGGCTCCACCGTGTGCTCGATGCCCGGCAAACCCAGTTCACGCGCCTGAAGGTTTCTCACGCGTTTCACTCTGCACTGATGGAGCCGATGCTGGCCTCCTTTGCCTCCGTTCTCAAACGTATCAGCCTGTCGCCGCCGCGCTATCCGCTGATCAGCAACGTCAGCGCAAAGATTGCGGCAGAGCGCCTGATGACGCCGGAGTACTGGCTGGAACATGTTCGCCAGCCAGTACGTTTCATGGACTGCATCCAAGCCGCATTCGAAAACGGTGGCCGCACGTTTCTCGAAATCGGGCCGAAGGCGGTGCTGTCAACGATCGGAGCGGCGTGCCTGCAACCTGATGACGCCGACCAGGTCAGCTGGATAACCAGCCTGAGCAGTAAGATCGCCGATCGGGACCAGCTTCTGCAAAGCGCAGGACAGCTGTTCGAGTCCGGGGTCGAGCTGGACTGGAATACGCTTCTGAACGGTTCGACGTCGACACGCGTCACTGTCCCGAACTACCCATTCCAGCGGTCCTGCCACTGGCTAGGGCGTCCTGTTCCAGCCAGGTCGCAATGGCTGACGACGGTGGAGTGGGTGCCGCGCCCCAGTCGTACGCCGGTCGTTGACGATCAGAGTCCTGGCGGGATATGGCTGTTTATCGGTGGCTCCAGTGAGCTGGTCCAGGGTATTGGCAAGGGCCTGCCGAATACTGACGGGCCGGTGGTTCATGCGCTGTTCGCCGATGACTGCCGCCGGGTCAGCGCCCATCTCTGGCACATCAGGACTGGCTTCCCCGAGGATCTCCATGAGTTGTTCCAGTCGCTGCCAGTCTCTACGCAGTGCCCGATCAAAGGCGTGGTTCACCTCGGCGGGACCGACCCGATAGTCTCCCAGGATCGCCTTTCAGGACGGGAAAGCTTCGCTCCCTTGGAGACCGGTCTGTACAGCGTTGTGGCGACCCTGCAAGCACTGGCGAGCGCCTCCCGGTCAGAGATCGCCAGGTTCTGGATCGTGACGCGTGCAGCGGTCAACGTACGTTCGGCTCCTTCGTTGATCAATGTTGCACAAGCGCCGCTTTGGGGATTGGCCAAAGTGATCGCCCAGGAAGAGCCCGCGGCCTGGGGCGGTTTCATCGACTTGCCGCCAGACCTGGAGGACGTCGATCTGTCGCTTGCCGCGCAATTGATGCTTGCGAACGACCAGGAGGATCAATTCGCTATTCGTCAGGGTGGCGTCCATGTACCCAGGCTCGTGGAAGCCTCCCGAGTGAAGTCGACGCACGTGGCGTTAAGTGCGCAAGCGACCTATCTGGTTGTCGGCGGGTTCGGTGGGCTAGGGCGCGAGGTCCTTGCCTGGCTCGTGGAGAAGGGCGCCCGTCATTTGGCGGTGGTTGGGCGTAAGTCGCTGGACGCAACGGGCTCGACCGTACTGGACAACTTCAGGCACCAGGGTGTGAGCATCGATTATCTGCGTCTGGATATCGCCACGGATGAGGCCACCGTTGCCCTGACGTCGTACATCGGCGCTCTGCAATGGCCGCTACGAGGTGTGTTGCAATTGGCGGGGACGGTTGAAGACGCTGTCCTGTCGAAACTGAGTGCGTCGTCCCTCGAACATGTCCTGTTGCCAAAACTGCAGGGTACCCAGGTGCTCGATCGGGTCACCCGTGATCAGCCGCTGGATTTTTTTATTGGATTTTCCTCGATCAGCGCATCGTTGGGATTCAAAGGCCAGGCGAACTATGTCGCGGCCAACAGTGCGATGGACGCCATCATGGAAAATCGCGTCAGCTCGGGATTACCCGGTTTGAGCATCGCCTGGGGACCCTGGTCCTCCGAAGGCATGGCCAGTCGGGTCGACAGTGTCTTCAAGAAGCGCCTGTCGGCATTGGGCATCAACTTCATATCCGCGCAAGTCGGCTTGCAGAGATTGTGGGACAACCTGTTCGCACAAGGTGTCATGGGGATCGCGCCAATCGACTGGAAGCCCTACAAGGCGCATTTGCAATCCAGCGACTGGCCCTACCTGTCGCTGATTGATGCGCAGCAGCCAGCGGGCGAGACGACGGCGCAGGGCGATACGGTTCCGTTCCTGGACACGGTGTCGTCGCTGGAGGGCGAGCAGCGACAGGCGTTCATCCTGGGTCGGTTGAGGGCTGTCGCTGCGCGTGTCGCAGGCGGCTTCGACGCTGATGCAACGCCCATGGATAAGTCCCTCACGATGATGGGGTTCGACTCGCTGATGACCGTTGAATTTCGCAACAGTCTGAAAAAACTCGGCATCGATTTTCCCCTGGGCAGGCTTATCGTCGGTGCCACGCTTAACGATATCGGCGATTTCGTACTGGAACATGTCGAGGCGGCCAGTCCGGGCAATCCGGTCGAGCCGGCAAAGGCTGGCCCGCCCAGGCCGCAAGAGGAGCAGACCTCCGGATGCCTGGTTATTCCAGCCCCTCGACCCCAGGCAACGCTGCGTTTGATCTGCTTTCCCTATGCGGGCGGCGGGCCGGCAGTGTTCAAGGGGTGGGCAGATCGACTACCGGATCATATCGAGCTCTGTCTGTTGCAATTGCCCGGGCGCAATGCGCGCCTGGGGGAAAAGTCGTACACCCGCATGGAAGAGCTGGTGACAAACCTGACGCCGGATCTGCTGCCCTACCTGGACCGGCCGTTCGCATTCCTTGGCCTGTGCCTGGGTGGTGTCCAGGCGTTTGAAGTGGCTCAACGCCTGGTAAAAGAGCACGACCTGTACCCCTCACACCTGATTTTTGCCGGGAGCCGGGCACCGCATTTCTACAACGAGCATCAATTCGCCTCGGATGTCCTGCAGTTCAATTACGAATCGGATGGCGAGTCCGCGCAAAAGGGTGACAGCGAGCTCATCGCCATGCTCAAGGAAATGAATTTTGCCAACAATCAGGCGTTGTTCGATGACGCCGAAATGCGTGACTTGATGCTTCCAATCATCAAGGCGGACTACGAAGTCAATAACACCTACCTATACCGGGCCCATCCGCCGCTGGCGGTGCCCATTACCTCGATTGGCGGACGGATCGATCCCTACGCCACAGGCGTGCACATCACTGGCTGGCGTGAACATACCACCGAAGCGTTCAGGTCGGTGTTCTGTGCCGGGGATCATTACTTTGTGGAAGGCCAGCGAGATCTGATCGCCAGTATCGTGGTGGAAACGCTTGCCGGTTCACCTACCCCAGCGACCCATCGCCCCGCAGAAAACGTTCACCCATAGGAGAGTCCAAATGCCTTCAATGTTCTTGCGTACTGTGCTGTGCTTGATCCTGAGCCTGACGTCCCACTGGGCTCTGGCGACATCTGACCCGCGTCCGATCCGGTTCTACGACGGTGGCTGGGAAAATATCCAGATCGACAATCATATCGCCATGTACATCCTCAAACATGGATACGGTATGAAAGTGGAATCCGTCAGCCTTGATATTGCACAAATGCAGAATGCGATGGAGACCGGTGCCATCGATATCAATATGGAGGTGTTTACCTCGCTGATGCCACAGTGGGTCCAGGATCAGACGGCGAAGAAAGCCATTCTCGATTTCGGCCCCACGTATGAACGTCTTACCCAGGCTTTCTATGTCCCCACCTACATGATCAAGGGCGATGCGGGGCGCGGAATCAAGCCGATGACCCCCGATCTGAAAAGCGTCGCCGATCTCCCCAGGTATGCCGAGGTCTTCAGGCAGGCATCGGGGTCGGGCAAGCCGACCTGGCTGAACTGCATCAGCAGTTGGGCGTGCCGGGAAATCAATCTGATTAAAATGGCCACCTACGGGATCGATAAAACGTTCACGCCTGTGGAGCTCAAGTCCGAGTCGGCACTCAACGCCGCGATCATCTCCGCTTACGAGAAAGGGCAGCCCTTCATGACGTACTACTGGGATCCGAGCCCCCTGATGGGCGAGCTGGCCCTCACGCGTCTGGAAGAGCCCGCCTACAGCGAAGCTTGCTGGGAAGCGATCAAGCAAAGCCTCGCCCAATTCAAGGAAGGCGTTGGGAGCCGACAAGCCTGTGCCTATGCAGATATCCCGCTGAATAAATACACCTCAGCCAAGTTCGCTGAAGAGCATCCGGGCGTCCTTCCTTTCCTGAAGTCGATGTTCGTGGGAACCGACACCATCCGGACGCTGGCAACCCGAATGGTTTCCAACAAGGAGACTCCCGAGCAGACGGCGCGCTATTACTTGCGTAACCACACCGCCGATTGGAAAGGGTGGGTGCCTGAGGATGTGTTCAAGAAAGTCTCCGAGACACTGTAGCGAGACGTTATCCATCGCGTATCCCGCTTCGGTACGCCGGAGTTCAAACCCGTTGGCACGGGGCAGGTTGCGACGGAAAAAGGCATGCCGGGCGAATCGGCATGCCTTTTTTTGCGCCTGAGGTTTAGGCAATACGTGTTTGTGCCTGGGCAGTGAGTAAAAATTTCCCCCTTTCAGGGCATCCGCGCCCCGTTACCGGGCTTTGTGCACCTATTCGACTCGTTCCCGCGCCCTCCAGGGAAAGCTGAAATAAAACGTTTCAGCTATAGAGGCTGTTCTTGTCGCAAAAAAGACATCGAATTTCGCTTGGTCGTAATTTTCCGCCGTTTTCGCCAGCAGTTTCTTGCTGCTCCGTGCTTAGGCATAGCCTTTGCTACGCTTCCAGAGCTCAAGCCAATTAATTATGGGAGCGATTGATCACGCGGATTTAACCAAGGGGGCGCACGTCATCCAGACGCAAAGGCCACAGCAGAGACGGATGTCTATCGAGGTGCCAAGAGAAAACAGGGCTCATTAACACAAGGCAAGGCCGGACCATTGGAATGACGAAGTAATAAGAAATGCCGTGTAGAACGCGGCTGGGAGTTGGCTATGCCCCGAGCTTTTTTTGATGAAATGTATGACGCCAAGGGTGACTGCCGCCCGCATTACCAAGCCTTCGCCCGTTGGCTGGCGGACACGCCGGTCGAACTGCTCGATCAACGCCGACGCGAAGCCGACCTGCTGTTCCATCGAGCCGGAATCACCTTCACCCTGTATGGGGACGAGCAGGGCACCGAGCGGTTGATTCCCTTCGACATCATTCCCCGCAGCATCAAGGCCAGTGAGTGGCAGAAGGTCGAGCAGGGCTGCATCCAGCGGGTCCAGGCCCTGAACATGTTCCTGGCCGACATCTATCACCAACAGCACATCCTCAAGGAAGGCATCATCCCCGCCGAGCAAGTGCTGGCCAACGAGGGTTACCAGATTGCGATGCAGGGCCTGAACCTGCACCGGGGCATCTACGCCCATATCGCCGGTGTCGACCTGGTTCGCGACGGTGATGGCAGTTACTACGTGCTGGAAGACAATCTGCGCACGCCCAGCGGTGTCAGCTACATGCTCGAAGACCGCAAGATGATGATGCGGCTGTTTCCCGAGCTCTTCGCCGCTCAGCGGGTAGCCCCCATCGATCATTACCCGAACCTTTTGCTCGACACTCTCAAGCGTTCGAGCCCGCTGGATAATCCCACCGCCGTGGTCCTGACTCCGGGCCGCTTCAACAGCGCCTACTTCGAACATGCGTTCCTGGCTCGGGAAATGGGCGTGGAACTGGTGGAGGGCGCCGACCTGTTCGTGCGCGACGACCATGTCTACATGCGCACGACCGCCGGTCCCAAGCAGGTGGATGTGATCTACCGGCGTCTCGATGATGCCTATCTCGACCCGCTGTCGTTCAATCCCGAATCGATGCTGGGCGTGCCGGGCCTGATCGCCGTTTACCGGGCCGGTAATGTGGTGCTGGCGAACGCGGTCGGCACCGGCGTTGCCGATGACAAGTCGATCTACCCTTATGTCGACGAGATGATCCGCTTCTATCTCACCGAAGAACCCATTCTGAAGAATGTCCCTACCTGGCAGTGTCGCAAGCCCCAGGAATTGTCCCATGTACTGGCGAACCTGCCCGACCTGGTGGTCAAGGAAACCCAGGGTTCCGGCGGCTACGGCATGCTGGTGGGGCCGGCGGCCACCGCGGCGGAAATCGAAGACTTCCGCGCACGACTCAAGGCCCGTCCCGAAGCCTATATCGCCCAACCGACCCTGAGCCTGTCCACCTGCCCGACCTTTGTCGAGAATGGTATCGCGCCGCGTCATATCGACCTGCGGCCGTTCGTGCTGTCGGGCAAGGAAACCCGCCTCGTGCCGGGTGGCCTGACCCGTGTGGCGCTTCGCGAAGGCTCGCTGGTGGTGAACTCGTCCCAGGGCGGCGGCACCAAGGACACTTGGGTAGTGGAGGATTAAGACATGCTTTCAAGAACCGCTTCGGACCTCTACTGGATGTCCCGCTACCTGGAGCGCGCAGAGAACCTGGCGCGCATGCTCGAAGTCAGTTACTCGCTGTCGCTGATGCCCCAGGCCGGGCGCAGCGACGGTCATGCCGAGCTGGCGATGTCGCTGCTGGCGGCCGGTACGCTGGACGATTACAACGCGCGTTATGGCGAACTCAACAGCGAACACATGCTGCATTTCTTCGCCCTGGACGAAACCAATCCCGGCAGTATCTACAACTGCCTGCGGGCGGCGCGGACCAATGCCCATGCGGTGCGCGGGCGCATCACCGCCGACATGTGGGAAAACATCAACGCTACTTGGCTGGAGATGCGCAACATCGCCAGCAACGGCTTGGGCCGCTATGGCATCAGTCATTTCTGCGAATGGGTCAAGGAGCGCTCGCATCTGTTCCGCGGCGCGACGTCGGGCACCATCATGCGCAACGATGCCTACTGCTTCATTCGCCTGGGGACGTTCATCGAGCGGGCGGACAACACGCTGCGCCTGTTGGATGCACGCTACGAAATGTTTGGCGAGGAATCGGAAGAAGTCAGCGACGACTCGGCGCGCGGCTATTACCAGTGGAGCGCTTTGCTGCGGGCGCTGTCGTCGTTCGAGGCGTTCAACGAGATCTACCGTAATGCGCCGAATGCCGAGCAGGTTTCGGAAATGTTGCTGCTGCGCGCCGATGTTCCGCGCTCATTGCATGCCTGCATCGAGGAACTCGATCAGATCCTCGCCAGCCTGCCCGGCCACAACGGCCGTCCGGCTCAGCGCCTGGCCGCGGAACTGAATGCGCGCCTGCGTTATTCCGGGATTGACGAGATCCTGGCGTCGGGCCTGCACCTTTGGCTGACCGACCTCATCGACCAGATCCGTCATCTGGGCCAGACCGTTCACGAGTCCTATCTGGAGGTCGTATGAAACTGTCCATACGCCACGACACTACCTACCGCTATGCCGATGAAGTCTGCACCAGCATCCAGTTCCTGCGCCTGACCCCGAAGGACAGCCAGCGCCAGCGCGTCCTGCAATGGCATCTGGAACTGCCGCGCCTGGTGCGAAGCCAGCTCGACCCGTATGGCAACATCCTGCATGTCATGACCATGGACGAGCCCCACGGCGCCTTGGTGCTGACCGCTTATGGCGAAGTGGAAATCCATCAGGATGTGGAGATGGAACCAGATTCGCAGTCGCCGCTGCCGTTCCTGCGCACCAGCCGCCTGACTCAGGCGGACGACGCGCTCAGTGCGTTTGCCGTGGCGCAATGTGCGGGACGACGCGATCGTGCAGCCCTGGTCGATCTGATGGAAGGCCTCGTGGCGCGCATGCCTTATAGCCCTGGCGCGACCGCAGTCAGCAGCACCGCCGCCGAGGCGTTTGCCGGCGGTGCGGGCGTCTGCCAGGATCATACCCATGCCTTCCTGGCCTGCGCGCGCAGCCTGGGTATTGCGGCGCGTTATGTCTCCGGTTACTTGTACACCGAAGATGAGGCTCATCTGGCCAGCCATGCCTGGGCCGAAGCCTGGCTGGACGACGGCTGGTACAGCTTCGATGTGACCAACCGCCTGATCCGTCCAGACCGGCACCTGAAGCTGGCGGTCGGCCTGGACTACCTCGACGCCTGCCCGGTACGCGGCATGCGCCGGGGCGGCGGGGCAGAGCAGATGCAAGCGCGGGTGCAGGTGAACTCGATGGTGCAGGTGCAACATCAATAAGCGAGATATTCGCTGACGCTGAAGGCCTCATCGTCGGATCGCCGCCCGGAGCAGACTCGCTCCCACAGGGTCTGAGGGTGTATGCAAAAGCTGCATACAGCCAAGTCCAATGTGGGAGCGGGCTTGCCCGCGAAGGCGTCTGTACATTCGCTACCGGATGATCGTCGGTTTATAGTCGAAGGCCATGTCACGTTTCCAGGAAGGAGTCGTATGTCAGAGCCCACGATCACCATTGCCCGTTTCACTGAAGCCCATCTCGACGCAGTCACCGCGCTTTACAACGACCCGGCGGTGACTCGTCAGGTGCTGCAGATGCCGTTCCAGTCCACCGAGGTGTGGCGCAAGCGCCTGGCGATGGATGATGAGCGCCATGTGAAACTGGTCGCGCTGCATCAGGGCACGGTCATTGGCAATCTGGGGCTGGAGCAGTACTCGCGCATCCGTCGCGCTCACTGTGGCAGCCTTGGCATGGGCGTTGCCGTCGCCTGGCAAGGCAAGGGCGTGGGCTCGATGCTGCTGGCCGCCGCGTTGGAGGTGGCGGACAACTGGATGAACCTGCGTCGGGTGGAGCTGACGGTATACGCCGACAACGAGGCCGCTGTCGGGCTGTATCGTAAATTCGGCTTCGAAACCGAGGGCCTGATGCGTGACTATGCCGTGCGTGACGGGCGCTGGGTCGACACCCTGGCCATGGCGCGGCTCCGTTGAGCAGGTCGTAGCAAGGCTGCGCTCCTCAGGGGCTGTCGATCAGTCTTCCAAGGCAAACGCCACCGCTGCCCGCGCATGCAGATGGGTAGTGTCGAGCAGGGGCAGAGCGCTGTGCTCGGGTTTGATCAGCAGGCCGATTTCCGTGCAGCCCAGGATGATCGCCTGGGAGCCACGGCGGGTCAGAGATTCGATGACCTGCTGGTAGACTTGGCGCGATGCCGGGTTGATCACGCCCACGCAGAGTTCGTCATAAATGATGCGGTGCACCGCCTGGCGCTCTTCAGCGTCGGGTACCAGCACGGTCAGCCCCTGGGCACTCAGCCGCTCCTTGAGAAAATCCTGCTCCATGGTGAACGCCGTGCCCAACAGGCCGACCGTCATGGTACCCCCGTCGAGGGCGGCCTGGCCGGTGGGGTCGGCGATGTGCAGAAAAGGAATCGAGATGGCCGACTGGATCTGCGTCGCCACCTTGTGCATGGTGTTGGTACACAGCACCACGCACTCGGCGCCTCCGGCTTGAAGGCGTCGTGCGGCATCCACCAGAATGGCTGCGGCATCGTCCCAGCGCCCGGCATGCTGAGCCTGTTCCACCGGGCCGAAGTCGACGCTGTGCATCAACAGTTGCGCCGAGCGCAACGGCCCGAGCCGGTCCCGTACCTGCTGATTGATCAAGCGATAGTATTCGGCGCTGGATTCCCAGCTCATGCCGCCGATAAGGCCGATGGTGCGCATTGGATGTCCTCGGGCAATGGCCTGTGTCGAGGGGACAGGCCTGCCTGGAGTCTCCAATTGTTCAAGTGCGGGGGCCAGCGGAAAATCAACTGTAACGCTCATCTTTCAGGTAAGTGTCACGGTGAGATCCGATAGAAAAGGCGAAGAAAGGCAGGTACCTCGATTTCCCGGCAAAGCACTTTCTACAGATTGACGATGCCTGTCAGTGTGCATTATGGCTTCACCACCTGTTCTGCTTCGACATAGGTGAACGAAGCCCTGCCGTTGAGACTGGTGGCGGGTGTCAGGCGAATGATCGGTATCACGAGTTTCGGATGGGTGGAGTTGTAGAAGTCACGTTGGTTGTATTGGGCGTCGGCCAGTCCCTCGCTATACCCTGCGATATAGAAGAATGCCAGGATCGGTAAACTGTTGGGCTGTCCCGGAGTCCAGGTTTTGACAATCATTTCGTTATGGTCGTGAAACACCTGTTGGGCGTAGTTTGGATGAGTCGCTGCTAACAACGCCCTGGCCCGCAATGATTCCCTGAAGGCAGGCCCGGCCAGGGTGTTGCGACCATCGCTGACGTCGAATCCGCACTGTTGAATAGGGTGTTGGGCATTAGGATCAGGATAGGTCCATACGTACACCCATTGCTCGGCGATGGTCACGTTGTGGTATTGGCACAAATTACTGTGATAAGGATAATTTGCATGCGGTCCACACACTTGTAGGCGGCTTTGCGTCCAGGCATCCATCGGGTATGAACACATATATTGCAGATGGATTTTGTCCGCCGGCGCCTCGAGAACGGGATACACGATATAGCCGTTTTGATAGGCCCCACCAAAGTGACTGAAGTTGGTATCTGCCCGCATATAGGAAAAGGATACGCCGCCATTTTCCAACGAAATCGGGCTGGGGTCCCAGACTTTATATCTTTCGGCGGGGTCTTTTATGGTCAGTCGATGAACGACGCCCGAGCAGAGGAAGGCCGGTTGGGATTCTGAATGGTGACAGTTGGCGAAATTACGACCATAGAGTGTCGTCAGATAGGCTGCAGTCTCCGGTCCATTGAGCACCTGGCTGCCATTGATGTTGGTGATTTCAGGCGGCTGTGTCCCGAGTTGCGTGCAACCCACTGCCACAGCAACTAACAACAGACCGATGAACTTCCGCATCAACGTATTCATGGCGTTACCACTGGGTCCGTTGTGGAGTAAGTGGGGGGCATAGTTTGGACTGACAGCCGCTAGCAGGCTTCGGGTGCGCAAGGATCCTCTGAGCGCGGGTCCGGCTAAAGCTAAGGTTTCACCACCTGATCTGCCGCGACGTAGGTGAACGTCGCACTTGCAGTGGCACTGGTGGCAGGAACCAAACGAATGATCGGCACTATGATTTTCGGATTGGTGGAGTTATAGAAGTCGCGTTGGTTGTATTGGGCATCGGCCAACCCCGCGTTGGTGCCCCCAGCGACAAAGAAAAACGCCATGATGGGAAAAGTGTTCGGCCGTCCCGGCGTCCAGGTCTTGATAATGATTTCGTTATGCTCTGCGAATCCCCTTTCTCCTACCAGGGATTTGCTCAGCAATGATTGGTAAAAAGCGGGTCCCGCCAGGTGATTGCGATCATCACTGACATCGAATCCGCATTGGCGCAGGTATTCATTGCCACCCGGCATTGTCCACACGCCCAGCCATTGTTGCGCGGTGGTCACTCCGGCCACGTGGCAGGGGCGGCTTAGCGCAGGATAGTCCGCGGAAGCACCGCAGGGAGGGGTTCGGTACCAGCTCCAGGCATCCATCGGGTATGAGCACAGATAGTCCAGGTCAATCTTGTCAGGCGGCGCGCTGAAGATGGGATAGAGGATATAACCGTCGCCGTTCCCCCATGCCAACCTCCCGAAATTGGCATCTGCCCGCAGATAGGAGAAGGACACTCCGCCACTGGTGATTGACGTTGGGCTTGGGTCCCAGACTTTGTATTTTCCTTCGGGGTCTTTCACCGTCACTCTGAGGGTGACCCCCGAACAGAGAAATGAGGGTTGAGAGTCGGAGTTGTTGCAGTTGGGAAATTTGCGATGGTAAAGCGTGGTCAGGAAACTGGCGGTTTCCGTTCCATCGAGTACCTGGACACCATTGATGCCGACGGCGTCAGGCGGCTCCGTCGCGACCTGTGCGCAACCGACCACTAACGTGATTAACAGCAGCCCCAGTAGTTTACGCATGATACGTTCTCCTGCGATGGACTTGCACTGTCCGGGTGTACCAAAACGGGTGTGACGTTGAAAGCCTGAGTCAGGCGGTCAATCTCAGAAACCATGAAAAGACAATCGGCGTACCCGTACCGGTTTCTCTGAGCGTCCAATTGATCATGATGGGACGTCCCCGGTTTTCGCTGATCCAGGCAGGATCCACCCGCAGGTCGGTTTGGCTGGTGTTCGGTGTAATAGGAATTTCCTGGCCGTATCGGACCGTCACGCCGAACAGCGCCACTCTTGCGGAGTGGGCCGTGGAAAACATGGGGTGATAAGCCCGCAGATTGGTTTTGCTGCTATCGAGCGTGGGTTCCGGCAGCCGGTGTTTTTGCGCGGTAACGGTGAGGTTCAATCGGGCTGAAGGTAGATCCGTAATGGTCCCTGGCAGCCTGACGGTATACATGACGGCTGCTCCGGTGCCGATGCAGTCCACCACTTCGTTCCTGGGAATCTGGAAGGTCAGGGTCTGTCCGGCCTGAGAGACCGTCTGGATTTCACTGCCATAAGTCGAATTGCGCCCAATCCAGTACACCTTGACCTGCTGGTCCCGGGCTGAGCCGGTATAGTTGACTTCGACGGTGGCGAAGTCGGCGTAGTAGAAATCGATTTCGAAGTTCAGCCGTTCGCCGTTGAGCTCCCTGGCTTCCAGTACCTTGGGCCTTATCAGGTCCAGTGCCGGTTGGCGAACATGCACGTCAATGTAGGTCGTACGTGACCATATGGCTTGTGGCCCGCTGGTATTACCGAGCAGATCCATCACCCTGTACTGCAAGGCGAACCTGGGATTGTCCTGCCAGAAGTCCGCGGTCCTCAGGATGATGTCCACGTTGCCGACACTGGCTTCGAAAGCGGTTACGGTGTGCCGTGTTTCCTGACTGTCACGATCAAGGGTAATGACGTCGTCCGCACGCATATAGGGATAACTGATTTTCACTGATACCCCTTGGGCAGCCGTTGCCGCGTCCACGCCGTTGGCGATGACGTCGGCCGGCAGGGTCAGTGTCAGGTTCGGGTTATCACCGGGGCCGGATACTTCACCACCAGGGCGTGGCCGGTGAAGTAATACGGTCAAGGGCACCGATGTCTGAGGTGTCGTCTGATTGATACGCAGCACACTCAAGCGAATCTTATTGATGCCGTGACTCAGCAGATCGCCTTGGAGATACATATTGAAGGGGCTGTCTTTTTCACTATCGTCAATGGTTTTGTTCAAGACGGGGACATCGGAATCACCCAGCAAGATACGGGCGTTATCACCCCCACTCTGTTGCGTCCAGGGATCGACCCGAAGTGTAAGAAGTCCATTGGCGAAGAGGCTGAGGGGAAGCCCGCCGTCCGGGTTCGCTGGATGCACAACCGATATCATGCCCGGGATCTGGACCGGATCGACGGCCTGGATGTCACTGTCTGTGTTCTGGCTGGTGGTCATGCCATATGCTCCTGTGGCCAATCATTGTCGTGTCTATCGAATCGGCACCTGGCTTTATCAAAACCCTTCGCAGGGATGATTGACTACTGTCAGGTCTGACAGGTGATGGGTGTAAAGCCCACCGTTCGTCAAATTCTCTCGGTCGTCCAAAAAACGGTACTCTGATGCCCGAGCAGGCAAAAAGCCGCTCATTGGCTATACCTGTAGTGCCCAGCCCCGTCTCGTGTGGCTTACAGGAGTGGCAGCATGAAGTTCGCATCGTTGATTGGCGCCGTATGCATGACCTCGTCCGCTTTGACCGGGTGCTCCAGCACGACTACCCAGCCGGATGAGTACTCCGGTTTCCTGGGTGATTACAGCCGGCTCAAGGAGGAAAAATCACCGTCGGGTGCCGAGGTCATGCGTTGGCTCGATCCGAAGATTGACCTGGGCAACTACACCCGTCTGTATATCGAACCGACACAGCTCTATCCCAAGCCGCAGCCAACCGTGAAGATCCCCCAGGCGACGCTGTCCGGCATCACGGGCTATTACGATCAGGCGCTCAAGCGCGAGGCGGGAAAGTCATTGCCCTTGGCGACGGGGCCTGGACCGGGTGTGTTGGTGATACGTGCGGCCATCACCGCAGTCAGTAGCAAGACCGAAGGCTTGAAGCCCTATGAGGTGGTGCCGATTGCACTGGTGGCGGCCGCCGTCAGTACCGCCAGCGGTATTCGCGACCAGGAAACCACGCTGGGCACCGAGGCGGTGTTCCTCGATGGAGGTAACAACGCAGTGCTCGCCCAGGTGGTGCGCAAGGGCACGGGCAGGCCATTGTCCAACGAGTCTCAGGTGATGAAACCCGATGACGTCAAGGGCGTCATCGATGGGTGGGCGGCGGATCTGCACCAGTCGTTTCTCAAGCTCAAGGCGAAATAATGCCTTTGTGGGAGCGGGCATCATGACTTTTTATGTCCAGCCATAGGTCGCGGCGGCATTTCATGGTTAACTCCGGCCTCGACCTTTTTCAAACATGTCAGAAGGAATCCGCTCATGGCTCAAGTCACCCTCAAAGGCAACCCGGTTCAAGTCAACGGCCAGTTGCCGCAAGCCGGTTCCAAGGCGCCAGCCTTTTCCCTGGTTGCCGGCAATCTGTCGGACGTTTCCCTTAAGGATTTCGCCGGCAAGCGTAAGGTGCTGAATATTTTCCCAAGCGTCGACACCCCGACCTGCGCCACGTCCGTGCGCAAATTCAATGCCCAGGCCAACGAGCTGAACAACACTGTCGTGCTGTGCATCTCCGCTGACCTGCCGTTCGCCCAGGCGCGTTTCTGCGGCGCCGAAGGCCTGGAGAACGTTCAGAACCTTTCCACCCTGCGCGGTGCCGAGTTCATCCAGAACTACGGCGTGGCCATTGCCGACGGCCCGCTGAAGGGCCTGACCGCACGTGCCGTGGTCGTGCTGGACGAAAACGACACCGTGCTGCACAGCGAACTGGTCAAGGAAATCGCCGAAGAGCCAAACTACGACGCTGCACTCGCTGTCCTGAAATAAGTGCTCTGAATAGCGTATTTATTACAATTGTTAACGGCCTGGCCCTGTCCAGGCCGTTTTCTTTTGTACTTCAAACGCTTAGCCTGCCAAGCGATACGTAAGCCCAAGGTAAATTGCCGGTAAAGGCGCTTTGCTAAATACCCGCCAGTGCTTATCGTTCAGCCTTCCATAAAAGATGCCCACGCGCCCAATGGTTGATCACTCCATGCAATCCTCTGCTCCCCGCAATTCCCGTCGCTGGCTGTTGAGCCTGTTCATCGTGCTGGTCGTCGCGGTGTTGGCCTGGAAATTCTGGCCCTCCGGCGCGGATCACAAATCCACTACCGGGCAGAAGGCTGCCGCTGGGCACATGGGGCGTTCGGGCGGCATGCGGCCCGGGTTTGGCGGTGCGACGGGGCCGATCCCGGTTCGGGTGGCTGCCGCCGTCACCGGGGATTTCCCGTTGTATTACAAGGCATTGGGCACGGTCACGGCGCTCAATACCATCAACGTGCGCAGCCGGGTGGGCGGTGAGCTGGTCAAGATCGCCTTCGAAGAAGGGCAGATGGTGAAGGCCGGGGACCTGCTGGCCGAGATCGATCCGCGTCCCTACCAGAATGCCTTGCTGCAGGCCGAGGGGACATTGCTGCAGAACCAGGCCCAGTTGAAAAACGCCCAGGTCGATCTTGAACGCTATCGCGGCCTGTATGCCGAGGACAGCATCGCCAAGCAAACCCTCGACACCGCTGCCGCGCTGGTGGGGCAGTATCAAGGTACTGTCAAGACCAACCAGGCGGCGGTCAATGACGCCAGGCTCAACCTGGAGTTCACCAAGATACGTGCGCCGATCTCCGGGCGTGTAGGTTTGCGGCAACTGGACATCGGCAACCTGGTTGCGGCCAACGACACCACGGCCCTGGCGGTCATCACCCAGACCCAGCCCATCAACGTCGTGTTCACCCTCCCGGAAAACAACCTCGACACAGTGCTCGCCCGCTACCGCAGCGGCGCGAAGCTGCCCGTCGAAGCCTGGGACCGTGGCGATGTGAAACTCCAGGCCAGCGGCGTGCTGCAGAGCCTGGACAACCAGATCGACATCACCACCGGCACCCTGAAGTTCAAGGCCCGCTACGATAACCGCGAGCAATCGCTGTTCCCCAATCAGTTCGTCAACGTGCGCCTGTTGGCCGACACGCTCAAGGGGGTGGTCCTGGTGCCGACCGCCGCCATTCAGTTCGGTACCAACGGCACCTTCGTCTACGCCTTGGAGGGCGACAAGAAGGTCACCATCAAACCGCTCAAGATCGGCCCCAGTGACGGCGAAAATACCGTGGTCACGGAGGGACTGGCCGCCGGTGACCGGGTGGTGCTCGAAGGCACTGACCGCTTGAAGGAAGGCAGCGAAGTGGAGGTGGTCAACGACAGCCAGGAGGTGCCGACCACGCCGACCGAACACCTGCAAGGCAAGCCTGCGGCAGCCCCGGCTGAACCGGCCGGGGCCGACAAGGCGAAAAAGGGCAGCGCATGAACCTCTCGCGGCTGTTCATCCTGCGTCCGGTGGCCACCACCCTGAGCATGTTGGCCATTGTCCTGGCCGGCCTGATCGCCTATCGGCTGCTGCCGGTGTCGGCATTGCCCCAGGTCGACTATCCGACCATCCGCGTCATGACCCTGTACCCGGGCGCGAGCCCCGACGTGATGACCAGCGCCGTGACCGCGCCCCTGGAGCGGCAGTTCGGGCAGATGCCCGGCCTGACCCAGATGGCCTCCACCAGCTCCGGTGGCGCCTCGGTGATTACCCTGCGCTTCAACCTCGAGATCAACATGGATGTCGCCGAGCAGCAGGTGCAGGCGGCGATCAACGCGGCCACCAATCTGCTGCCGACCGACCTGCCGGCGCCGCCGGTGTACAACAAGGTCAACCCGGCCGACACCCCGGTGCTGACCCTGGCGATCACCTCCAAGACCATGCTGCTACCCAAGCTCAACGATCTGGTCGATACGCGCATGGCGCAGAAGATCGCTCAGATCAGCGGCGTCGGCATGGTCACCATCGCCGGCGGCCAGCGCCAGGCGGTACGGATCAAGGTCAACCCCCAAGCCCTGGCGGCCAACGGCCTCAATCTGGCGGACGTGCGCACCCTGATCGGCGCTTCCAACGTCAATCAGCCCAAGGGTAACTTCGACGGCGAGACCCGGGTATCGATGCTCGATGCCAACGATCAGTTGACCTCGCCCAAGGACTACGCCGAGCTGATCCTGGCCTACGCCAACGGCGCACCGTTGCGGCTCAAGGACGTGGCACAGATTGTCGATGGCGCCGAGAACGAGCGCCTGGCCGCCTGGGCCAACGAGAACCAGGCCGTACTGCTGAACATCCAGCGTCAGCCGGGGGCCAACGTCATTGAAGTGGTGGACCGGATCAAGGCGCTGTTGCCGAGCATCACCGACAACCTGCCGGCCGGCCTGGACGTCACCGTGCTCACCGACCGCACCCAGACCATCCGCGCTTCGGTCACCGACGTGCAGCATGAATTGCTGATCGCCATTGCCCTGGTGGTCATGGTGACGTTCCTGTTCCTGCGCCGTTTCAGCGCCACCATCATCCCGTCGGTGGCCGTGCCGCTGTCGTTGATCGGTACGTTCGGCGTGATGTACCTGGCGGGGTTCTCCATCAACAACCTGACATTGATGGCCCTGACCATTGCCACCGGTTTCGTGGTGGACGATGCCATCGTCATGTTGGAGAACATCGCCCGTTACATCGAGGAGGGCGACAGCCCGTTGCAGGCGGCGCTCAAGGGTGCGAAGCAGATCGGTTTCACGCTGGTTTCCCTGACCCTGTCGCTGATTGCGGTGTTGATCCCGCTGTTGTTCATGGCCGACGTGGTGGGGCGGTTGTTCCGTGAGTTCGCCATCACCCTGGCCGTGGCGATCCTGATTTCCCTGGTGGTGTCCCTGACCCTGACCCCGATGATGTGCGCGCGCTTGCTCAAGCGTGAGCCAAAGGAGGATGAGCAGGGGCGTTTCTACCGCGCCAGCGGGGCGTGGATCGACTGGCTGATCGCCGCCTATGGTCGCAAGCTGCAATGGGTGCTCAGGCATCAGCCGCTGACCCTACTGGTGGCGGTCGGCAGTCTCGTGCTCACGGTGGTGTTGTATCTGGCCGTGCCCAAGGGGTTTTTCCCGGTACAGGACACCGGGGTGATCCAGGGCATTTCCGAGGCGCCGCAGTCGATTTCCTTCGCGGCCATGAGCGAACGCCAGCAAGCACTGGCCAAGGTGATCCTTGCCGATCCGGCGGTGGAGAGTCTGTCTTCGTACATTGGCGTGGACGGCGACAACGCCACCCTCAACAGCGGCCGCCTGCTGATCAATCTCAAGCCCCACAACAAGCGGGACGACAGCGCCAGCGAGATCATTGCCCGCCTGCAGCCGCAACTGGATCGCCTGGTGGGCATCCGCCTGTTCATGCAGCCGGTGCAGGACCTGACCATCGAAGATCGGGTCAGTCGCACTCAGTACCAGTTCAGCCTATCGTCGCCGGACGCCGAATTGCTCACCCTGTGGAGCGGCCGCCTGGTGGAGGCCCTGGCCCGCCAGCCGGAACTGACCGACGTCGCCAGCGACCTGCAGGACAAGGGGCTCCAGGTCTATCTGGTGATCGACCGTGACGCCGCTTCACGGCTGGGCGTGTCGGTGTCGAACATCACCGATGCGCTGTATGACGCTTTTGGCCAACGGCAGATCTCCACCATCTACACCCAGGCCAGCCAGTACCGGGTGGTGCTGCAGGCCCAGTCCGGGGAGAGGATCGGTCCCCAGGCCCTGGATCAGATTTACGTCAAGACCACCGATGGCGGACAGGTGCGGCTGTCGAGCCTGGCCCGGGTCGAGGAGCGTCAGGCCCAGTTGGCGATTGCCCACATCGGCCAGTTCCCGGCGGTGATGATGTCCTTCAACCTTGCGCCGGGCGTGGCCCTCGGGCATGGGGTGGAGGTGATCGAGAAGGTCCAGCACGAAATCGGCATGCCCGTAGGCGTGCAGACCGAATTCCAGGGCGCGGCCCAGGCGTTCCAGGCCTCGCTGTCGAGTACCTTGCTGCTGATCCTGGCGGCGGTGGTGACCATGTACATCGTGCTGGGCGTGCTGTACGAGAGCTACATCCACCCGATCACGATCCTCTCGACCTTGCCCTCGGCCGCCATCGGTGCCTTGCTCGCGTTGATCCTGAGCGGCAACGACCTGGGCATGATCGCGATCATCGGCATCATCCTGCTGATCGGCATCGTCAAGAAGAACGCGATCATGATGATCGACTTCGCCCTCGATGCCGAGCGCAACCAGGGTGTAGATCCGCAGACGGCGATCTACCAGGCGGCGTTGCTGCGCTTCCGCCCGATTCTGATGACCACCCTGGCGGCCTTGTTCGGCGCGGTGCCGCTGATGCTCGCCACCGGGTCCGGCGCGGAACTGCGCCAGCCCTTGGGGCTGGTGATGGTGGGCGGGTTGCTGGTGAGCCAGGTGCTGACGCTGTTTACCACGCCGGTTATCTACCTGGCGTTCGATCGGTTGGGACGGCGGTTTACTCGAACCGACACTAGCGAGGTGTCGGTATGACGGCGCGAGCGGCAAGCGGCAAGCGGCAATCTGCAAGAGAAGAGCAGGGTCGACGTAGGCCTTTAGCTCGCCGCTTGAAGCTTGCGGCTTGGAGCTATCGCCCATGAACCTCTCCGGCCCCTTCATCAAGCGTCCCGTGGCCACCATGCTCCTGAGCTTCGCCATCATGCTGCTCGGCGGTGTGTGCTTCGGCTTGTTGCCGGTTTCGCCGCTGCCGCAGATGGATTTTCCGGTGATCGTGGTCCAGGCCAACTTGCCGGGGGCCAGCCCGGAGGTGATGGCTTCGACGGTGGCGACACCCCTTGAGCGGTCCTTCGGTGCCATCGCCGGGGTCAATACCATGAGCAGCCGCTCCAGCCAGGGCTCGACCCGGGTGATCCTGCAATTCGACCTGGACCGCGACATCAACGGTGCCGCGCGGGAAGTGCAGGCGGCCATCAATGCCTCGCGCAACCTGTTGCCCAGCGGTATGCGCAGCATGCCGACCTACAAGAAGGTCAACCCGTCCCAGGCGCCGATCATGGTGCTGTCGCTGACCTCGGACGTATTGGAGAAAGGCCAGCTCTACGATCTGGCATCCACCATCCTGTCCCAGAGCCTGTCCCAGGTGTCGGGTGTCGGCGAAGTGCAGATCGGCGGCAGTTCGCTGCCGGCGGTGCGCATCGAACTGGAACCGCAGTTGCTCAACCAGTACGGCGTGGCGCTGGATGACGTGCGCAAGGCAATCGCCAACAGCAACGTACGCCGGCCCAAGGGTTCGGTCGAGGACGACCGGCGCATGTGGCAGGTCCAGGCCAACGACCAGTTGGAGAAGGCCAAGGACTACGAAACGCTGATCATCCGTTACCAGGATGGCTCGGTGTTGCGCCTCAAGGACGTGGCGAAAGTCGCCGACAGCGTCGAGGATCGCTACAACAGCGGCTTCTTCAACGACGATGCCGCGGTGCTGCTGGTGATCAACCGCCAGGCCGGCGCCAACATCATCGAGACGGTCAACGAAATCAAGGCGCAACTGCCGGCGTTGCAGGCGGTGCTGCCGGCCAGCGTCAAGCTCAACCTGGCCATGGACCGTTCGCCGGTGATCAAGGCCACCCTGCACGAAGCGGAAATGACCCTGCTGATCGCCGTGGCCCTGGTGGTGCTGGTGGTGTTCCTGTTCCTCGGAAACTTCCGCGCTTCGCTGATCCCGACCCTGGCGGTACCGGTGTCGCTGGTGGGCACGTTCGCGGTGATGTACCTCTACGGTTTTTCCCTGAACAACCTGTCGTTGATGGCGTTGATCCTCGCCACCGGGTTGGTGGTGGATGACGCCATCGTCGTGCTGGAAAATATTTCCCGGCATATCGATGAAGGTGTGCCGCCGATGAAGGCCGCGTACCTCGGCGCCAAGGAGGTGGGTTTCACCCTGTTGTCGATGAACGCTTCGCTGGTGGCGGTGTTCCTGTCGATCCTGTTCATGGGCGGCATCATCGAGAGCCTGTTTCGCGAATTTTCCATCACCCTGGCGGCGGCCATCGTGGTTTCGCTGGTGGTGTCCTTGACGCTCACGCCGATGCTTTGCTCGCGCTGGCTCAAGCCCCATGAGCCAGGCCAGGAAAACCGCCTGCAACGGGAGAGCCGGCGTATCAACGAGTGGATGGTTCGCGGTTATGCCACCAGCCTGGATTGGGTGTTGCGTCATCGTCGCCTGACCTTGCTGAGCCTGTTGGTGACCATCGGAGTCAACGTCGCGTTGTATGTCGTGGTGCCGAAGACTTTCATGCCGCAACAGGACACCGGCCAGTTGATCGGTTTCGTGCGCGGTGACGACGGCCTTTCGTTCAACGTGATGCAGCCGAAGATGGAGATCTTCCGCCGTGCCGTGCTCAAGGACGACGCGGTGCAGAGTGTGGCGGGCTTCATTGGCGGCAACAACGGTACCAACAATGCATTCATGCTGGTGCGCCTCAAGCCCATCAAGGAGCGCAGCATTTCCGCGCAGAAGGTCATCGAGCGCTTGCGCAAGGAAATGCCCAAGGTGCCCGGCGCCCAATTGATGTTGATGGCCGACCAGGACCTGCAATTCGGTGGCGGTCGCGAGCAGACCACCTCGCAATATTCCTACATCCTGCAAAGTGCCGACCTGGCGTCCCTGCGTGAGTGGTATCCCAAGCTTGTGGCGGCGTTCAGGACCTTGCCGGAGCTGACCGCCATCGATGCCCGTGACGGTGGCGGGGCGCAGCAGGTGACGCTGGTGGTGGACCGCGACCAGGCCAAGCGCCTGGGCATCGACATGGACATGGTCACCGCCGTGCTGAACAACGCCTACAGCCAGCGCCAGATCTCGACTATCTATGACAGCCTGAACCAGTATCAGGTGGTGATGGAGGTCAATCCCAGATACGCCCGCGACCCCAATACCCTGGAGCAGGTGCAGGTGATCACCGCGGACGGTGCGCGGGTGCCGCTGTCGGCCATCGCCCATTATGAGAACAGCCTGGAGGACGACCGGGTCAGCCATGAAGGCCAGTTCGCTTCCGAGAGCATCTCCTTCGACATGGCCGAAGGGGTGACGGTGGAGCAGGGCACCGCCGCCATCGAACGGACCATTGCCAGGCTCGGCATGCCCGAGGATGTGATCGTGAAAATGGCCGGCACCGCCGACGCCTTCGCGGCGACCCAGAAGAGCCAGCCGTTCATGATCCTCGGGGCATTGCTGGCGGTGTACCTGGTATTGGGCGTGCTGTATGAAAGCTACATCCATCCGCTGACCATCCTGTCCACCTTGCCGTCGGCCGGGGTCGGCGCGCTGCTGTCGATCTACGTGCTGGGTGGGGAGTTCAGCCTTATTTCCCTGCTGGGGCTGTTCCTGTTGATTGGCGTGGTGAAGAAAAACGCGATCCTGATGATCGACCTGGCCTTGCAACTGGAGCGGGGTGGGCAGGCACCGTTGGAGTCGATCCGCAGTGCCTGCCTGCTGCGCTTGCGGCCGATCCTGATGACCACCCTGGCGGCCATCCTCGGTGCCGTGCCCCTGTTGATCGGCGGCGCCGAAGGTTCGGAGATGCGCCAGCCGCTGGGACTGACCATCATCGGCGGGCTGGTGTTCAGCCAGGTCCTGACGCTTTACACCACACCGGTGGTTTACCTCTATCTCGACAAGCTGCGCCATCGCTTCAACCGCTGGCGCGGCGTGCGCACCGATGCTGCCCTGGAAACTCCGCTATGACCGACCGTTCGTTCTTCAATCTTGTCGCGCCGCTGGCGACCGCCCGTGGCTCGCGGGCGCTGAGCCTGGTGCTGTGTGTGGCGATGCTCAGTGCCTGCGCCATCGGCCCGGATTACCAACGTCCGCAGGCCGCCGCGCCGGCGCAGTACAAAGAAGCCCAGGGCTGGCGCCAGGCCAATCCCAGCGACGCCCTGGTCCGTGGTGCCTGGTGGGAGCTGTACGGCGATGCGCAGCTCAATGGCCTGGTGGAAAAGCTCAACACGTCCAACCAGACCGTGGCCCAGGCCGAAGCCCAGTACCGTCAGGCCCAGGCCTTGGCGCGCAGTGCCCGGGGGGCGTTCTTCCCCTCGGTGGACCTGACCGTCGGCAAGAGCCGCTCCAGCCAGGGCACCGGTAGCAGCAGTTCAAGCCTGAGCAGTTCGGCCAGCGGTATCCGCGACACCTACAGCGCCCAGGCCGGAGTCAGTTGGGAAGCCGACGTCTGGGGCAAACTGCGGCGCACTCTGGAGGCCAATGAGGCCAGTGCCCAGGCCAGTTTCGCCGACCTGGCCGCCATGCGCCTGAGCCAGCAATCAGAGCTGGTGCAGAATTACCTGCAATTGCGGGTGATCGACGAACAGAAACGTCTGCTGCAGGCCACTCTGGAGAACTATCAGCGTTCGCTGAAGATGACCGAAAACCAGTACCGCGCCGGGGTGTCCGGCAAGGACGCGGTGGCCCAGGCGCAAAACCAGCTCAAGACCACCCAGGGCGACCTGATCGATTTGATCTGGCAGCGTGCCCAGTTCGAAAACGCCATCGCGGTGCTGATGGGCTTGCCCCCGGCTGAGTTCAACCTGGCGGAAACCCAGGAAATCCCGTCATTGCCGCAGATCCCGGTGTCGCTGCCGTCGCAGCTGCTCGAACGCCGGCCGGACATCGCCTCGGCGGAGCGCTCGGTGATGGCCGCCAATGCCAATATCGGCGTGGCCAAGGCGGCTTATTACCCGGACCTGACCCTGAGCCTGAGCGGCGGCTACAGCAGCAGTACCTACGACAACTGGATCAGCGTACCGAATCGCTTCTGGTCGGTGGGGCCGCAACTGGCCATGACCTTGTTCGACGGCGGCCAACGTTCGGCGGAAGTCGACCGCAGCGTCGCGGCCTACGACCAGACTGTCGCCACTTATCGCCAGACCGTGCTCGACGGGTTTCGCGAGGTGGAAAACTACATGATCCAGCTCAAGGTACTGGAAGACGAAGCCCGCGTGCGCCAGGAAGCTCTCGACGCCGCGCGCGAATCCTTGCGCCTGACCCAGAACCAGTACAAGGCCGGGCTGATTGCCTACCTCGACGTGGTGACTGTCCAGGCCACTGCCCTGAGCAACGAGCGTAGCGTGCTGAGCCTGCAACAGAGTCGGTTGATTGCCAGTGTGCAGTTGATCGCGGCGCTGGGTGGGGGCTGGGATGGGCAGGTGGCGGCGGGCGAATAAAATCGTTGGGAGGGCTTTTTTGTGGCGAAGGGATTTATCCCCGCCGGGGCCGCTTCGCAGCCCAGCGGGGATAAATCCCCTCGCCACAATCGCAACTTGCGAGTCCTGCTTTTGGCCGATGCACTGCCTACGACCTGTCGCAATCGCTTGTTATAGTTCAAGCCTCTTTTCAGCCGGTAAAGGATCACTGCCATGTCGCAATACCAAGCATTCAACGTTGAACTTGCAGACAACATCGCCCATGTGCAGATCAATCGCCCGGACAAGATCAATGCGATGAATGCCGCGTTCTGGAGCGAGATCGTCGAGATATTCCAGTGGATCGACGACACTGACGAAGTGCGGGTCGTGGTCCTGAGCGGCGCCGGCAAGCATTTTTCCTCTGGCATCGACCTGATGATGCTGGCCGGTGTGGCCAATGAGCTGGGCAAGGACGTCGGCCGCAATGCCCGCCTGCTGCGGCGCAAGATCCTGCAATTGCAAGCGTCGTTCAATGCCGTGGACAACTGCCGCAAGCCGGTACTGGCCGCGATCCAGGGCTATTGCCTGGGCGGTGCCATCGACCTGATCAGCGCCTGCGACATGCGCTACGCCGCCGAAGACGCCCAGTTTTCCATCAAGGAAATCGATATCGGCATGGCCGCCGATGTTGGCACATTGCAACGCTTGCCCCGGATCATCGGGGACGGCATGCTGCGTGAACTCGCTTATACGGGGCGCACATTCGGTGCCGATGAAGCGCGCAGCATCGGCCTGGTCAATCGCGTCTACAGCGACACCGCCAGCCTGCTCGACGGCGTCATGGGAATTGCCCGGGAAATCGCCGCCAAGTCGCCGATCGCGATCGCCGGCACCAAGGAAATGATCAGCTACATGCGCGACCACCGCATCGACGACGGGCTGGAGTACGTCGCTACCTGGAACGCCGCCATGTTGCAATCGGCCGACTTGCGCGTGGCCATGACCGCCCATATGAGCAAACAGAAACCCGAATTTCTGGATTGACTGACCATGACTTCACGCTGGACCACCGCAGTACTCGATACCGATCTTCCAGGCGGCTGGGCCGTGGCCCGCAGCCCGGAAGGCTTCCTGTTCGATGACAACGGCGCGCTGTTTCCCCGCGAATGGCTCAAGCGCCAGGACCTGTCGGTCCTCGCCGAGCATGGCATCGGCCACCTGGATGGCGAGCCGGTCTATCTGCTCGAGTTGCACGCCTCGCAGGACATGCCCGGTTGCAACTGGAAAGGCCTGCGGGCCTTCATGCTCGAGGACGATCACACCCTGTTCAAAGTGCTGGGCTATGCGGCGCAGATCGGCACCTGGGCCCGTGAACACCGGTTTTGCGGCAGTTGCGGCAAGCGCATGGGCCAGATTCCGCTGGAGCGGGCGATGTATTGCGATGTCTGCGACCTGCGGCACTACCCGCGGCTTTCACCGAGCATGATCGTGCTGATCACCCGCGGCGATGAAGTCCTGCTGGCCCGTTCGCCCCGCTTCGTCACCGGGGTCTACAGTACCCTGGCCGGGTTTGCCGAACCGGGCGAGTCGGCCGAGGATTGCCTGGTTCGCGAAGTGCGCGAGGAAGTCAGCATCGAAGTGAAGAACATCCAGTACATGGGCAGCCAGTGCTGGCCGTTCCCCCATTCGATGATGCTGGGCTTCCACGCCGAGTACGCCGACGGCGACATCGTGTGCCAGGAGGATGAAATCGAGGACGCCCAGTGGTTCAGCGTCCACGACTTGCCACCGTTGCCGGCTTCGCGCTCCATCGCGCGCTACCTGATCGACCTTTATGTGGCTCGGCGCTTAGGCCACGTTGAACCAGTGCTGCCAGGCTAGGCGTACGGTCAGGCCCAGCACCACGGTAATGAACACCGGCCGGATGAACTTCGCGCCGCCACTGATGGCGGTGCGGGCACCGAAGAATGCCCCGATCATCACCGAGAGGCCCATGCAAAGGCCGATAATCCAGTCCACTTGCCCCGAGAACATGAACACCACCAGCGCCGCGATGTTGCTGACGAAATTCATGCTGCGGGCCACGCCGCTGGCCTTGACGAGGTCGATGGGGTAGAGCAGCAGGCTGCTGACGGTCCAGAACGCACCCGTGCCGGGGCCGGCCACGCCGTCATAGAAACCCAGGGCGAAACCCTGAGGTGATTGCCAGGTCTTCTTGATCGGCGCATCGCTGTCCAATGGCGCCTTGGGCGTGCCGCCGAACAACAGGTACAGGCCACAGGCGAAGACGATCACCGGCAGCATCTTGTTCAGCCATTCGGCGGGCAGGTAATGGGCGACGATGGCACCGCTCAAGGCACCGACCAGCGTGCCGACCAACGCATGGGTCCACTGCCTCGGATCGAACAGCTTGCGCTTGTAGAAAGTGAAGCTGGCCGTAGCCGAGCCGAAGGTCGCGCTGAGCTTGTTGGTCCCCAGGACCAGGTGAGGCGGCAGGCCGGCGGTCAACAGCGCCGGGGTAGTCAGCAAACCACCGCCACCGGCGATGGCATCGATGAAACCGGCCAGGAATGCGACAACGGTCAGAATGGCGAGGGTAGTGAGGTCAACGCTGAGTTCAAAAGGCATGGGAAAGGCTTATTCGGCAGGTCGCAGAAGGGCTGCGGGGAAGGCCGGTATGTTACCCATAATGGCTCTGGGCTGCGACTCTGGTGTGAGGGCGTCGGGGAGTCCCTGGCGAGGGGGCTTGCTTCTCTTGGGTTGTGCAACTGCCCCCTCGTCATAGTTCAATCACTCTGGCCGAAACACTGCCCGCAAGCAGTTCTCGCGTTTATCCTTGAACATCGCATAACCCTCGACCGACTGTTCCAGCCCCATGGGATGAGTCAGCAGGTAGGACGGATCTAACTGGCCGTTCCGGATGTAGTCGAACAGTCGCCTCACATAGCGCTGCCCCGGTTGCTGGCCCGAGCGCAAGGTCAGCGACTTGTTGACGATGGCGCCCATCGGAAACTTGTCCAGCAGGCCGCCGTACACCCCGACTACCGATACCGTGCCGCCCTTGCGACAGGCTCGGATCGACTGGCGCAGCACCGTCCCGCGCTCGGTGTGAAGGCGCATCATCTGCTTGGTCTTGTCGTAGTAATAATCGACCTCGGTGCCGTGGGCTTCCATGCCCACGCAGTCGATGCAGCGATCCGGACCGCGGCCGCCGGTCAGCTCCAGCAGGGCGGCATGCACGTCGGCGGTTTCGTAGTTGAGGGCAATCGCGCCGGCTTTTTCCTCGGCCAGGCGCAAGCGGTCGGGGAAGCGGTCGATGGCGATCACCCGTTCGGCCCCCAACAGGTAGGCGCTGGAAATCGCCATCAAGCCGACGCCGCCACAGCCCCAGACCGCCACGGTGTCACCGGGTTGGATACTGGCGTTGTCGGCGGCAAAGAAACCGGTAGGCACCGCGTCAGAGACGAATACCGCCTGCTCGTCGCTGACGCCTTCAGGAATGGTGAACAGGTTGACATCGGCGAAGGGCACGCGGATGTAAGTGGCGTGGCTGCCGGCAAAGCCGCCGAAGGCGTGGCTATAGCCGATGATGCCGCACGCCGGCTGGCCGTAGGCGATGTCCGTGGCGCTGGGGTTGGGGTTGGAGTTGTCGCAGCAGGAAAAGTCCGCGCGCTGGCAGTGCTCGCACGCACCGCAACCGAGGATCGACACGGTGACGACCCGGTCGCCTTTCTTGAATTGTGTGATGGCCGAACCGGTTTCCACCACCTCGCCCATGAACTCATGGCCGATGATGTCACCGGCTTGCATGGTCGGCACGTAGCCGCCCAGCAGGTGCAGGTCCGAACCGCATACCGACGACAACTTCACCCGTACGATGGCATCCCGGGGACTGAGAATGGACGGATCATCAACGGTTTCGACTTGCAGTTTATTGGGGCCTTGCCAGGTCAGTGCGCGCATCAGGCAATTCCTCCGTTGAGAGGCGTGGATGACGGATCGGTCGATGCAGGGGTGGCGGCGCTCGGCGGGTGGATGAACAGGAGATCCTTCTCGCCATGGGGGCGGATCCTGTTGGTCATCACTTCGCCGGTTTCCAGTTGTTGTTTGATGCTGCGCAGCAGGTACAGCAAGGCTTTGTCCGAGAACTTGGAAATGGCTGCGGCCAAGGCGTAGCCGGCAGCCCCGAAGGAGGGCTGGCAGGCAACGATGATCTTGATCTGCGTGCCCCGGCCCGTCGGCGCATCGCTGAAATGCATCTGGATATCGTGCTTGAACCGGGTGCCCGGTGCGGCCAACCAGTGCAACTTGCGGCCTTCCTTGGGTTCACTCTGTTCGAGATCACAGTGCAAGGTCTTGTCCCTCGGCCCATGAGCCACCCAACGGTAGGTACGCTCGCCGGTCTGTTCGATGGTATCCACCCAGGGCACCAGGGCCCCCAGGTTGGCCGGGTTGCGGCAAAACGCGAAGACTTCCTCCCTGGGTTTGCCGACCGTTATGCTGCGGGAGATCACCTTGCTTGAATCCCAACCCCGATTCTGCTCGAAAGCCCGCTCGAACGGGCTGTGGGTCAGCGCTTGCTTGACCCTGCACACGCCTGAGTAAGCGCGCCAGGCCGCACAAGCCCCCAGCAGGACTTGCGGCCAACCCCTGAGTCCGCGCTGGCGCAACCCGTTGGCAATTAACAGGGTGCCGGCCAGCAGCGATACCGCACGCTCCGGTGTACCGAGATTGGGACGCGACGGACTCGGCACCGCAGCCCGGCTCGCGACCAGTGGTGGACGTTCAGTCATGATGTTTTTCCTTATCAATCGAAGGCGACATAAGGAATGAGCCGCCGCGCCTGTGGTTGTTCCATCGACATTTCGGGTTTCCGATGAGGAGGTTCTCTGCCGGATGCATGGCCTGCGGGACCGAGAGGGGAAAGGCTCGCCAGCCGGACGATTTTTTTTTGAAATCAAGGGGTTGTCAGCTTTGGTAAATGAGTACATAATTGCGCCCATCGAATGCGTTGGGGCGTAAAAAACTTCAATGTTTTCAAGAAGATAGCGCTGAGTCAGCGGTTTTCTTCCGACCAGGTAAGTACACGGTTGATGTGGTTTGATTGCATCAGGCGTTTTGAGGCCGAATAGCAAAATGGTTATGCAGTGGATTGCAAATCCACCTACGCCGGTTCGATTCCGACTTCGGCCTCCACTATAAAAAAGCTCTGTAGATCGATGATTTACAGAGCTTTTTTCTTTTATGGGCAATGAAGCTTTTGTCTTGAAAAGGACCTGGGCAACCTTGCTTCGTCGGGGCGGGATGTATATATTTCGTCCCTCTGCTGCACCGGCCTCGATGCTGTCGGTTCTTTTGATCCGCTGCTTCTAGAGGCTTGACCGCGCTACCGCCCGAATGGCGAAACTGGTAGACGCATGGGACTTAAAATCCCCCGCTCGTAAGGGCGTGCCGGTTCGATTCCGGCTTCGGGCACCATATAAAAGCAAAGGGTTGCATGAGATATCTCAGGCAACCCTTTTTGTTTGCGCTCAGTTTATCGAGTGGCGTCGAAGGCCCTCATAGTCGCCGCCTGAACGCCTCAAGTATCTCCCGCATGCCTTTCTTCATCTGCAATTGCGCAATGGTGTCCAGCGGGTACCAGAGACAATCGCTGATTTCATTCTGTGGCCTGGCCGCACCAATGTCGCTGACTGAAGCCTCGAATACGTGATGCAGGGTGTCGCCATCGCTGACGCGCATCAGGTAAAGCAGGTTTTCGGCGCCCAGTCCGGTTTCTTCTGCAAGTTCCCTGAGGGCTGCATCGGCATGGCTTTCGCCGCGCTCGATGGTACCGCCTGGCAAGGCCCAGCGGCTGTTGGGTTTGCGTACCAGCAAGATGTGGCGATTTTCCTCACAGATGACGGTCGCTCGAATTTTCATGGGGATGCTCGTTCAGTGACTGTCATTAAAATGAAATATAACTGAAATATTCGCGCCTGGCGTCATCGCCATTCCCAGGCAACGCTCCTCGGCTCATACCTTTTCGACCGCAGCGCTGCGGGAACGACTGCCTTCATTTTGTGCCTTGCTTACTCATCTGGCGGGCAGGCTGGCGCTGGCTGCTTCCATGACCGGCCATCGCCAAAAATGAATCAGATCCAAAAAAAGGTATCCATGTTGGGTGGATGGCCGCCCCCTGGGGCAGCGGGGAGAGAGGAAAGATGACTACTGTTGAAGATTTCAAAGTCAAATCCCATGAGCTCCTGGTGGAGCTCGACTCAGCGACATCGGAAATGATGACGCTTATTTGTGCCCATCAGATGTCCGGGGCGGCTTGGGAAGAGGCTGTGCGCCGCCAGCACGAAGCCTATGAGCAATGGATCGGCTATTTGAACGAGCGTTCATAGACCTGCCGACGACAGATTCTTTGAACGGACCCGAAGTGCCTGTGCCTAATCAACAGTGACCTGTGTAGCTGATTCGCGCAGGCCATTAAAACGAGGATTGGGTCATGTCTGAATTAGCCAGTTATTTCTGGATCGCTGTTGCGGTGCTTCTATTGCTTGTTGATCTGTGGGCGATCGTCAGTGTGTTTCGCAGTGACAAGTCGGCCGGGACCAAGGCAGCGTGGGCTTTGCTGCTGATCATTCTGCCTGTGCTGGGGCTGATCATCTGGGGCGTGGCCGGGCCTCGGGGAATCAAGGAAGGCCCGTCGTCGCCGGAGCACAGCAAGGGCTAACGGTTCTTCCAGCGACCGCCGGTGCTTTCACAGTCTTTTTGCGCTTGCTGCACTTGCTCGACGCCATAGTAGTACCAGGTAATCTGCGCGTGATCGGGAATGTTGACCGATCCACCGCTGCTGTCTTTGCTGGTGGAGCGAGGGTTCGCCAGGGTTTCCTGGGTGAGTCTGGCCTGGCAGGTCGCTACATATCCCTCTGCGCAGCGGTCAACCGGCTTCTTCTGGGTGCTGAGCGCCGTTTGGTTTTCGTTACTGCATGACCAGCCGACGGCTCCGTCCGGCATGCCTTTGTATTCATAGCAGGCATGGGTTTCGACGGCTGGAACCGACGGGCTCTGGGCCCGGGTGATGACGTCGCAGCCCTGAGCCATGACGGTGGCGGGGCTTGCACAGGCAATCAACAACAGGATTCTGGCATTCATGGTGGCTCTCCTTTTCGCGTTTTTCTGCACCTATCAATATCGAGGCGCAAAAGGAGTGCGCGTTCCATCGGCTTTCCAGCCGGTAGAACTCAGGAGCCGCGCGGCTGACGCCAGGCGTTAGCGGAATTTGGGCAACGGCCGTTCTATGGGCTTGAGGGATGACAGCGCATGCTGGATCGACGGAACGTCTTTATCAATGTCGTTCAGGCGATCCCGGATGCGTACGGCGGTCGGATGGCCGCCATTGTGGTCGACCCAGTCGGCAATTTCCTTGCAAGCCGCCGTCAGGCGAGTCTGACGCGATTCCAGCAGGGTAAGCAGGGTGGTGATGGACTCTTTTTCGGACATGTCACACCTCCATTCAGGGTTGATGAGGATGAGGCAGCACGACCCCCCACGGGCGGGTCGTACCGGTCGTTTAAGCGTAGTTGAGTTATTGCGGGTTTGCCGGGCATCCGGCGCTCGACGAGTGGCCGGCGCGCCGAATGAGTGAAGGTCATGGAATCAGCCTGACTCCTTGACCCAACTGGGTGCGACGCTCGCCCGCCAGCGCACGTCGGTGATGCCGTACTTCTCCGCAAGGGGTTTGGTAACCCGCTTGACCTTCTCCCTGCCGAATTTGGGTATGCGCCCGACACCCGCGTCGCAACTGGCCCAATGCCAAGCTTCGGAGTTATTCATCACTTCGGCTCGAATGATGAATGACTTGGGCTCGCCATGGAGCATGTAGTCGATGATGTAAAGCGATGGCCCGCCCATAAATCCTCCCTAATTAGTCCTATACGGATGGATGCGGAGGCGTTCTGAAAATTCAATCGGATTTCCAGACGGTCGAAATAGACACCTCAGCTGCCAGAATCCGGTCTACGACAAGCGAAACGAAGCAATGCTCACCGCCAGGAACCAAACCCGGTTAACCTTCTCCAAGGTGGGCATTCAAACATCATGCGCCAGGGAGCGGAGGCGTAGCAGTGCGGTACTACATAAAGGCAGAACATGAAAAACATCGCCAGGGCGCTGGTCATTGCAGTCCTCGCCAGCGGTTTGTCCGGGTGCATCGGATCACCCATCGAATTGACTGCACAAACCGAGCAACGCTTGCGTGAACAGCCCCCGATCCGTTTCCTGCTGACGTTCGATGATGGACCGAGCGCATCGTCCTTCTGGAATCCGAGTATTGATGTGTTGGATGCCCTTGCGCAGAACCCGGTGCAATCCGGGATCAAGGCCGTGTTCTTTGTCCAGACCCGTGCCTGGCGCGCCGGCGACAGCGATATCGGTCGATCGGTGATGCATCGTGAGCAAAGCGAAGGTCATCTGTTGGGCTTTCATACGGCTACTCATTGGCATACCAATCATCGCTTCCTGAGTCCCGAGGAACTGGAGCAGTCGCTCACTGACGGTGGGGCCGACATAGCCGCCATTACCGGTGCGCCGCCCCTCCTGGTAAGGCCGCCATTCTGGAGTTATGACCGACGCACCTTCGCCGCCTACCAGCGACATGGCATGCATGTGCTGCTCACCGACCTGAGCGCCAACGACGGCAAGATCTGGGGGATCACCGCCAGTCCGCGCCGACGGATCAACCTGACCCGTCAGCTCTCCGAAGTGCGCGAGCGCATCGCTGCCGGGCAATTGCCGGCAGTCGATGGCGTGATTCCGGTGGTGGTAACGTTCCACGATCTCAATCGCTATACCGCACGACACGCCCGGGAATATCTGCAGATCCTGCTCGACAGCGCCAGGGCCACGGGCGTGAGGACCGACGCCAAGCCGTTCTATGACGATCGCCAGGCGTTGGCGCGGGCGGCCATGGCGCGTACGGTCAAGGAAAGCGGCCAGCCGGTGCGCCTGCCCGGCCTGTGGGACTGGTTCTGGGACTCGGATTCTCACTGATGCACGTTGCGACGTTCGGTCGGCACCCTGGCGCAACTGAGTGTAAGGTAGACGCTGTAACCCTTGGTCGATACCGAAGGAGGTTGACGATGAGTACCGCAATGCTGACGAAAATGCACATCAACGGTTATGACGTCCTCAGCGTAAACAGCGGCCCATGGCGGGTCTGTACCCAGGCTGACCGGTTGGGTTCCTTCGCCTCGCGTGAAGAAGCGCTGGCTTACGCGGCGGCGTTACCGGCCAGGAGAAGCCGCGAGGCGCGGGCGGCGAATGCCAAGTAATCACGGCGGACGCTAACCGTCCTGTGGGAGCGGGCTTGCCCGCGAAGGCAGCGTGTCAGTCAACATCCTCGCTACTGAGCCACCGCTTTCGCGAGAAGCCCGCTCCCACAAGGGTTCTGAGTTGATCACAAAATCTGTGGTTGTCAGCAAAACCGGGGGAGCGAGCCTGCTCGCGATGGCGTCGGGATGTTCACAACGCTTTACCCTGTAACCCGCGTTTTCAAGGCTGCGCCAGTTCCAGGGGAATCTCCAGGGTGAAGAGGGCGCCTTGACCAGGTCCATCGCTATGGACGTGGAGGCGGCCATTCATTTCGACCGCTGCCAGGGCGCAGCTGTGCAAGCCGAACCCATGACCATCCTTGCGAGTGGTGAACCCGTGGTTGAAGATGCGGGCCAGATTATCCGGGGCAATGCCTTCGCCCCGGTCCTTGACGCTCAGGCATAACGTTGTGCGGTCGACGATCCGTACACCCAGGGTCATTTCCCGTGGTCCGGGAACATGGGACATCGCGAATTTTGCATTACTGATCAGGTTGATCAACACCAGCAGCAGTCGGTGTTTATCGCCCATGATCCTGGGTGCGTCCTGATAGTCCTTGATGACCGTGACGTGGTGCCGGTTCAGTGCGCCCGAGTTCATGCGCAACGCGTCCTCGAACAAGTCACTGACATTGAGCGGCTCGATCAGCCGGGCCGCTCCGGCATAGGATTGTTGGGTGGTGACGATTTCCTTGATGTGGTCGACGCTTTTGGTCAATTGCGCCAGTTCATCGATCAGCAGTGCCTGCTCGGCGGCGATGGAATCGACCAGCTCATTGAAGTAACGGGGAAGCAATTTACCTTTTTCATCGTGGGTCATGAACTGGCCGAGGTCTTCGGTGTGTTCATTCATCATCTTCACCGCTTTTCCGAGTCCCTGTGTCTTGCTGTTCTTCAACTTACGGGTAACGAGCTCGGCGGAAATGTTCACGCTGTTGAGCACGTTCCCGACGTTGTGTAGTACGTTCGTGGCAATCTCGGCCATGCCCGCCATCCGCGCCGCGTCCACAAGTTCGCGCTCGGCCTCCATCAGTTCGCGGGTGCGCTCCTCGACCCGTTCCTCAAGTCGTTCATTGGACGACTGCAACTCATGGTTGATCAGGTTGATAACGGCGTAGCTGCGCACCAATCGCACCGCCAGGTAGATCATCAGCAACGCCATGAGACTGGCGCATACGGCCAGGTAGATATGGTATTGACGATCCGTTTCGGCGGTCCGGCGCTGTGTTTCATTCAGCAGTTCATTGATGTTGTCCAGCTCCTGGGCCACCGGAATCACGTTGATGCGGTCAAGCAGATCATTGACGATCGGCTGCTCCTCGATAATCGACCGGACATGCTGCGTCAGCGTGACAAAGGGAGGCTGATAGGGGGTGGGCAATTGGCGGATGTAGTTTTCCAGCTCGCTCAATTGACTCTCTACTTCCCTGGCTTTGTCCGAGGTGACATAGGCGGCGTATTCCATGGTCGTCAAGGTCAGTTCAAGGACATTGGAGGCCGCTGTCAGGCGCTCCGTCGCACTGCCCATTTGCAATTCCTTGAGCCGGGTCTGAATGTCATCTTCGGCCGTGGGCAACGCGTCCAGGGCCGTGCGCAAGATCGTATTGTGGCGTTCGAACTCTTCTACCAGCAGGGTCTTGTTCTTGATCGCATCCACATACCCCTGGCGCCTGGAGTTCCAAAGGGCGGCCAGAGGGCCGGTGTTGTTGAGCCGTTCCAGTTGCTCCCATCGACTGCCTGCTTCCGGCGGTGGGACCAGCGACAGGTTGTTATTGACGCCGATCTTTTTCCTCAGAATCTTGACGTTCCAGTTGGCGTCGGACTGCTTGAGTTGCCGGATGAAATCGCGGGACTCGAAATAGGTCGTGGTGTCGTAGGTATAGGACTTGATCAGGAAGAATATCAAGGCTGAGAAAACGGCCAGTGCGACGGCCAGCAAGGCAGGCCACTTATATTTTTGGATAATTGTGGTCACGCTGTTCTCCTGTCCGGGATGTTGATCGACGGAGTCGCTGGGTTTACGAGCCGGGCGAGGGTTTCAGGGAGGGAAACGATGGACTGAGGCTGTATTGAGCGGATTGATCGGCGCGCTGGCCTGCGTTTGCCTGGGTACACGTTGAGCTCCCTGCTGACGGTGAACAGTCACTCAGGCCAGTGTAGCGCTAACGGGAAGGAGCGATGCTGGCTGAGGGAAATGGCTCCAGACGTTGCGAAACAGGCGCGGCCAGGGCAGGCCGCGCCAGCGGGATTACTTGGTGTCGATGAAGGGCAGGGCGCCATTGGGCAGCACGGTGGTCGGCAAGACTCCGTTCCAGCGCTCGGCCTTGGTCAGTTCCACCAGGTTCTGGTTGCTGGCCAGGGCCTGGGCCCGCGCCTTGATCGCCTCGGCTTCGGCCTTGCCACGCAGTTCCGTGGCCAGTGCATCCGCTTTCGCCTGGGCGATCTGCGAGTCGGCTTCGGCCTGGGCCTGGGTCACGCGAATCTGTGCCTGGACCTGCTCGGTGGCGAGTTGTTGCTCGCGGGTCTTGACCTGGACTTCCGCTGCCATGCGCGCTTCGATCGCTTTTTCGTAGGCGTCACTGAAATCGATGTTTTCGACCTGGACGCTGTCGATGATCACCGGGCCGGTGATGGTGGACTTGATGGCGCTGGAAATATCGTTGACCAGCTGGACGCGGTTCTGCACGGCGGCCACGGCATTGAATCTGCCGAACACGTTCTCTACCTGGGTCGGTACCTGCCGGCTGATCATCCGGTCGCGAATACCTTCGATATCCTTGAACTGGCTGTAGACCTTCGCCACGTCCGCCGGCGCAATGTGCCAGGACACCGACACCTTGAGCTGGGCGGATTGCTGATCCTTGCTGTAGGCCTGAAGGTCTTCATAGGAAGTGACCTGGCTTTGTACGCTGATCAGTCGCACGGACTCGATGAAGGGCGTCTTGAACGACAATCCCGGCTCCACGACCCCGACCAGCGCGCCGTTGCGCAGCAGCACGCCGCGTTCGGTTTCGTCGACGGTGTACCAACTGCCAAAGAATACGCAGAGCAGGACGACGCCCACGATTGCTGCAACAAGAGAGCCGATGGTTTTGCTGGTCACTGTTCTTTCCTTTGAGAGTGGACTGGGGTTGCGATGTACCGGATCCGGCACTGAAATCGGTAGCCGTTTTCTGAACGCCAGACACGAAAAAGCCCTGAATGATCAGGGCTTTAACGTATAAATATGGCGGAGGCGATGGGATTCGAACTCATGGACCTGTTACAGTCGACGGTTTTCAAGACCGTTGCCTTAAACCACTCGGCCACACCTCCGTATTGCGTTGCGGGCGCCATAATACCCGAATGAAACACACTGTCAAACTCTCTACGTAGCTTGTTACAGGGCGTCTGTTATGATCCTTGCCACTGAATGTTTCAAACCGGAGGAGTGTCGCCATGCGCGAACAGGATTACGCAGTGAACAACAGCGTGCAGGCCGAGCAGCTAGAGGTTAGCCGTGTCCTGCGCAACACTTATGGCCTGCTGGCACTCACGCTGGCTTTCAGCGGTGTGATGGCCTATGTCGCCCAGCAGATGCATGTCGGCTACCCGAACGTGTTCGTGGTGCTGATCGGTTTCTATGGGCTTTTCTTCCTGACCAACAAGCTTCGTGATTCGGGCTGGGGCCTGGTCTCGGCGTTCGCTCTGACCGGCTTCATGGGTTTCATACTCGGACCGATCCTCAACCTGTACCTCAAGATGCAGGGCGGTGCTGAACTGGTCAGCTCGGCCTTCGCCATGACCGCACTGGTGTTCGGTGGGCTGTCGGCCTATGTGCTGATCACCCGCAAGGACATGAGCTTCCTGGGCGGTTTCCTCACCGCCGGGTTCTTCGTGCTGGTGGGGGCGATGCTGGTCAGCTTCTTCTTCCAGATCAGTGGCCTGCAATTGGCAATCAGCGCCGGTGTCGTACTGTTCTCCGCGCTGATGATCCTGTACCAGACCAGCGCGATCATCCATGGCGGCGAGCGCAACTACATCATGGCGACCATCAGCCTGTATGTATCGATCTACAACCTGTTCGTCAGCCTGCTGCAGCTGTTTGGCCTGATGGGCCGTGACGACTGACTTGCATCCCACGCTCGATGATTGAAAAAGCCCGCTTCGGCGGGTTTTTTTTCGCCCGCGATTTGGTGTGTGGCTAATTGCCTTAAAAGTGCCGCTATGTGATGGCGACTTTGAATAAATGATCTACACCTATGGGCAAGGGAGCGGTATCGCCAGGAAGGCATGGAATGAATCGCTTGCCATGCGAAGTCTCGCATCAACCCCTCAAGCACCTTGTGTTCGTCGACCGAGCCGGGACCCTGATCGTGCCCGGCTGTGAGCCGAAGGAGGTCATTCGCACTTTAGAAAGTGGACCGTGACAGGCTTGGCACCGTGCCGCCTGAAGACAGAAGGAGGTCCTGCGCATCGGCGAGGAAGCCGATGAGAGCGCACCTCCCTATAAGGAGATATTCGATGAACCATCCCCAAGGAAAAGTCGTTGCATTTCTGATTCTGGCGGGCGCGATGTCCGTGACCAGTGCCAAGGCCGGGACCTTCCCTGATTTTGGCTATGCGCCACCAAAAAGTGATTATGCGGGAGAGCTTTTCCAGCTCAGCCAGAACTACCCTACCGTGGCGCCGGGCGCTTCTTCGATGCCGGCGTTCTTCAAGCAGCTCCCCAAGACATTCTCCAACGACTTTGAAACCTGGCGCCCCTATATGAACGAGGCGAAGAAATACTGCCTGGAGGGCAATACCGGGATTGGCTGGAATGTGCAGAAGAACAAGGTTCGCCAGTGGTATCACATGCCTTGGCAGCATTACGGGCTCAACGGTCGCGAGGGTATCCACGGGCTTACCAAGGAGGCGCCGATCCAGCCCCAACAGTTGGCGAGTACGCAAACCGGCAGTGGCCAGACCTACGCGGTGGGCATCTACAACGACATAGGCGCCTACACCATTGGCCAAGTCTGGAAAGACCCACAAAACCCCGATCCGAGCTACACCTCCAAACCCAAGGGTTTCGGCAACGGCACGGTCGTGTGTAAGGCGCTGTTTGCCGATATCGACGTCAGTACGGTGCCGTTCCTGGCCAATCCGTTGCTCTGGAAGGCTTACACCGCCAAGACCTTCACCTCGACAAGCCGTGCCGTGACCAATGTTGCGCTGATCCAGATGGATATCGCAGTGCGCGACACCCGGGTGAGCGATACCGGCTGGCTCTTCGGCACTTTCCAATACAACGGCGCCATCACCGGTAAAGCGAATTGGGACAATCTGGTGCCGGTGGGGATCATGTGGGGTAACGATCCTCAGGATAACGGCCATGCGTTTACCAACCCGACGCCAACAGAAACCAAAATCAACCCGGCGTTGAAGCAGACCGCCATCAATGCCAATACCAAGGAACTGCCGCCGACTCACCTGGGTTGGAACGGGCGTCTCAATGGTCCGGTGGACAATCCCCAGGCGTCCTGTACGAGCTGTCACATGACCGCGGAATACCAGCAGAGGGCGCTGATGAACCCGACGTTCCAGGCCAATCCGCCGCCAGTCGGAGGGGATGTCTGGATGCAATGGTTCCAGAATATTCCGGCCGGACAGCCGTTCACACCGGGTACACAAAGCACGGATTACAGCTTGCAATTGTCCGGTGCCCTGGCCAATTTCTATAACTGGAAATGCAACCTCAGTGGTGTTTATGCGGACAACAGGAATGCCTGCGACAAGGCTCAGCCCCTCACGTTGATGAAAGAGAGCAACGTGCCCCAGGAGCAGGTGCACAAGGTACAACGTAGCCCGGAACCGGAATGACGTGAGCCCGGCCTCGGTCCATCGCCGAGGCCGGATCCGGCTCAGGTCATTGGTGGCAGACGCCGCTTGACCGGGGTCTTCTTGACGATGGCGGTGCTGGTTTCGGCAAGGACGTTGAGTTTGTCCAGCAGGGTGTCCAACTGTTCCATCGAGCGCACGTGCAGCCGGGCGATGAAGCAATCGTCGCCGGTCACCTTGTCACATTCGGTAAATTCGGGGATGGCCTGGATTTGCCGTTCCACCTCATGCAATTGCCCCGGTAGCGGGCGGATGCGGACAATGGCCTGGAGCTGGTAGCCGAAGCACTTAGGGTCCACCTCAACGGTATAGGCCCTGAGCACGCCGCGTTCTTCAAGCCGCCGCAAACGCTCCGCCACGCTGGGCGAGGAGAGGCCGCTCAGGTTTGCCAGGGCCTTGAGCGAGCGCCGGGAATCTTCCATCAGCGCACTGATGAGAATCTGGTCAATATCGTCCGTCATTTCGACTCCGTTAGGCGAATGTCAAAAATTGCCTTGATAAAAAAGGTCGAACCGCAGTTTAGCCTTTTTCGGCCTATGGAGAACCCCTTCGCCGGCTTGTCATACTGTGCCCACTTGCTGAAGGAGCTTGATGATGGACAAGACCTTACGTCGCGGTTCGCTGGAAATGACCGCCGCCATGCTGATTTCCGGAACCATAGGCTGGTTCGTGCTGGTTTCCGGCCTGCCGGTGCTGGATGTGGTGTTCTGGCGCTGTGTGTTCGGCGCGGCCACCTTGTTGTTGATTTGCGCCGGTTTTGGTTTTTTACGCCGGGACATCCTGACCCGCACGACATTTCTGCTGGCGGTGCTCAGTGGGGTGGCGATCGTTGGCAACTGGGTGTTGCTGTTCGCTTCCTACTCACGGGCCTCGATTGCCATTGGCACCGCGGTGTACAACGTCCAGCCGTTCATGCTGGTGGGGTTGGCGGCGTTGTTCCTGGGGGAGAAAATCACCGCGCAAAAGCTGTTCTGGCTGATGGTGTCGTTTCTCGGGATGTTGGCAATTGTCAGCGCCCACGGTGAACAAGGGCAGGGCAGTGGCGAGTACCTGGCGGGCATCGCCCTGGCACTCGGGGCGGCGCTGCTGTATGCCATTGCCGCGCTGATCATCAAGCGCTTGACCGGCACACCGCCGCACTTGATTGCGCTGGTGCAGGTCAGCACCGGAGTATTGCTGCTGGCACCCTGGGCAAACTTCTCGGCCTTGCCGCAACAGCCCGCGGGCTGGGCCAGCCTCGTTACCCTCGGCATGGTCCACACCGGGGTCATGTATGTGTTGCTGTACAGCGCGATCCAGCGCCTGCCGACCGCAATCACTGGCGCACTGTCATTCATCTATCCGATCGCCGCGATCTTCGTCGACTGGTTCGCCTTCGGCCATCGCCTCGAACCGCTGCAATGGCTGGGGGTGGCGGCGATCCTGCTGGCGGCCGCCGGGATGCAGCAAGGCTGGGGCATCAAGGCACGCCGTCCAGCCCTGCTGTAATGCGGGTCAGAAGATGTAGTCGGTGGTCAGGAAGTTCGAGTCCCGCTCGCGGATGATGTCGCTGATCAGCGCTTTGTTGCTCTCCTGGAACTTGGTCGCCACCAGGGTGCGGATCGAAAAGGTACGCAACGCATCGTGCACGGACAAGGTGCCCTCGGCCGAGTTTTTCCGGCCGTTGAACGGGAAGGTATCCGGCCCGCGCTGGCACTGGGCATTGATGTTGATGCGTCCGACCTGGTTGGCGAACGTGTCCACCAGCTTGCCGACTTCGGCCGGGTGAGTGCCGAAGATGCTCAGTTGCTGGCCGAAGTCGGACTCCAGCACGTAGTCGATCACGGTATTGAGGTCGCGATACGGCACGATGGGTACGACCGGACCGAACTGTTCCTCGTGATAGACCCGCATCGCGGTGTTTACCGGATAGAGCACGGCGGGGTAGAAGAATGAGCTGCGGGATTCGCCGCCGTGTGCGTTGGTCACCGCTGCACCCTTGGCCACCGCGTCGTCCACCAGCGAACGCAGGTAATCGATCTTGCCCGCCTCGGGCAGCGGCGTCAGCGCCACACCGTCGTCCCAGGGCATGCCCGGCTTGAGGGTGGCGAGCCTGGCGTTGAATTTCTCGATGAATGCGGGTGCCACGTCCTCATGGACGAAGAGGATCTTCAACGCCGTGCAGCGCTGGCCGTTGAATGACAGCGAGCCGGTCAGCGCTTCGCTGACGGCGTTGTCGAGATCGACGTCCGGCAGCACCAATCCCGGGTTTTTCGCATCCAGCCCCAGGGCGGCACGCAGGCGGTGTGGGCGCGGGTGGAGTTTCTTCAGGTCGCTGGCAGCCTTGTTGGTGCCGATGAAGGCGAAGATGTCGATCTTGCCGCTGGCCATCAAGGCGCTGACGGTTTCCCGGCCGCTGCCGTAAATCACGTTGATCACCCCCGCCGGGAAACTGTCGCGAAAGGCTTCCAGCAGCGGACGCACCAGCAGGACGCCGAGCTTGGCCGGCTTGAACACCACAGTGTTGCCCATGATCAAGGCGGGAATCAGAGTGGTGAAGGTCTCGTTCAGCGGATAGTTATAGGGACCCATGCACAGGGCCACGCCCAGGGGCACGCGACGGATTTGCCCAAGGGTGTCCTGTTCCAGCTCGAAACGGCTGGAGCGTCGGTCGAGTTCCTTGAGGGCATTGATGGTGTCGACGATGTAATCGCAGGTGCGGTCGAACTCCTTCTGGGAGTCCTTGAGGTTCTTGCCGATCTCCCACATCAGCAGCTTGACGACGGTCTCGCGCTGCTCGCGCATGCGGGCCAGGAAAGTTTCCACGTGACGGATACGTTCGGCCACCCGCATCGTCGGCCACAGGCCCTGGCCACGGTCGTAAGCCCGGACGGCGGCGTCGAGGGCGGTGAGGGCGGTTTCGGCATCCAGCAGCGGCGTACTGCCCAGCACTACCTGTTCGTCGCCTTGTTCACCGGCCAGGTACACCGGGCTGCGCACGACAGCCAGCGGTCCCGGCCAGGTCTTCAGCACGCCATCGACCAGGTATTCACGCTGCTCGATCCGCTCTTCGAGGCGATAGGCCTGGGGGATATCGGCGGCACTGGGAAACAGATTGGCGAGAAGGTTGGCTGTGGTCATGTCGTTACTCCATCAAAGAAATGAACCCCGGGACGACTAGCCGTCGTCTTCGCTTCCAGGGTTATACGCCTTAATGGGGGGAGTTTTTAAGTGGCATGGGCCGGCAACTGCGTTTTTGCCGACCCAGATGCGCAATGCTGCTCACTTGAGACTTGCGCAGTTCGTTGTGGCGAGGGGATAAATCCCCTCGCCACAGTTCGGTGTTTTACCAGCGCATCCGTACCCCCAGGCTGGCAATCACGCCATTGAGGTCGTTGTCGTCGACATCGCTGCTGTAATCGGCGCTGACATACAGGCTCACCACGGGCGTGACCCGCGCCACCAGGCCCAGACCCAGTTCGACGGTGGAGGATTTGCGGCTGCTGCTGATCTTGTCGACCTTGTCCAGGGAAAGGGTGTCTGCGTTCTGGACGGTGTGCCACAGGTTGGTCCGCACGTAGGGCTCCACGCCCAGGCCGTTGACTTCGTAAGTACCTTTGAGCCGTGCCCCCACACGCCCGCTCCAGGTACTCAGTGCACTGCTGTTGCCGTCCTCGGCGTTACCGGTATCTAACGTCACACGCTGGTTGACCAGTTGAGCCTGGGGTTCGACCACCCAATTATCACTGATGCCGATGGGAAAGCCGCCTTCGACCGACAGCATGACGGTGTTGCCTTCGGCCGCCTGGCGCTGACCTTGTTCGGTACGGCTGTAGCCGTTGACCCGGCCGCCGCTGGCACTCAGGTCCACGTGCCAGCCGGCGGGACCGGTCAGGCTCCAGTAAGCGCCCAGGTTCGTGCCTTGCAAGCTCAGCGCGTCTTTACCCGGTTCGGCCATGGCCGGGCTGACCAACACGCCGCCGACGTTGGCGATGATCTGGCTCTGGCCACCGATCAGGCCCACGCGCTGGGTATGGCCGTTGTCGTTGCGAATCGTGAACAAGGCGGGGCCTTTGGCGGATACGGGGTCGGCGTTGAAGAGGGTGGCATTCGGGTTGTCGGAGGGCGTTCGGCCATACCAGGATTGTTCGGCTGGCCAGGCCATGACCTCCATGGATGAGCACAGCAACAACGAAGTCGACACAGTGTAAAAAGTGGTCGTGATTTCTTGTGGGCGGGGGGAAGTTCTCATGGGGGTCTGCCTTGCAATCGCATGCGTTTCTCGCTTAGGGCGTCTCTCCTACCCCGAATGAGGGGCGACCGACTGGATTGAGGCAAGTCTCGGGCAGCCCGCCGCAACGGGTTCCGGAGGCCTGCCCCTGACTGTATTTCCGGGGGTAGTACGGTGTAGTCAAGAAGACCGATGCCGTCGCGTCAAGAAACTGTGCGATGAATGGCGATATGAAATCAGGCCCGATAAATAACTGATTATTTTCAGTTATCGATGGGCCTGATTGGCGTCAAATCACCGTCGGAAGAGGTCGCGATGGGGTCACCAACTGACCCGCATACCCAGATTGCCCGCCACGCTGCGTTGCTGGTTGCTGTCCAGGTTGTTGCTGTAATCCGCGCTGGCGTAGACGCTGACCGAGGGGGCCAGGCTCACGATCACGCCGATCCCCAGATCGCCGGTGGACGCACGCTGTTGGGTTTCGACCCGCTCGGTGTTGTCGAATGTCACCGAGTCGGTGCCGGAAAAGGTGTGCCACAGATTCGCCCGCAGATACGGCTCGACGGGCATGCCACTGACTTGATAGCGGCCCTTGAGCCGGGCACCGAGACGGCCGGTCCAGGCACCGTCGGAATCGAATTCGACGCTGGAGACCCCGTCATCCTGGGTGTCCAGGGAGATTTTCTGGTGGATGACCTGGACCTGGGGCTCCAGGACCCAATCAGTGGCCACGGCGAATGGGTAACCGGCCTCTGCAGAGAGAGTCAGCGCGTGTCCACGGTTGTCGATCTTGAGACCGCGGTCGGAGCGGTTGTCACCGTTCAGCCGGGTGCCCATCACGACCGCGTCGACGTAACCGCCGGTGGGATCGGTGAGCGTCCAGTAGAGCCCGTAGCTGTCGCCGTCGAGTTCTATTTTGCCGGCGCGCCGGCCCTGGAAGCCCAGGTTGAAGCCATCGACGTTACCGTTCAGTTCGGTGTGGCCGACGAAGAAACCGATGCGCTGGGTCTGGCCGCCGGACATCGGCGAGCTGTACAGGTCGTTGCCCACCTGGAAGCCTTTGATGGAGCCGTCGAACCGAGGCGAGACCGTGCCGGCCCAGGTCTGGTCCAGATCCTTGCCATAGACTCGCCCCCAACCCGCGCCGAATGCACCGGTTTCGGTGAGCAGGCGCTGATCGCCCTGGCGGTCATGGAAGGTGCCCAGGGCCAGCAGGGTCAGTTGCGCCGCTGCGGGGGGCAACACCGACCAGGTGGGCACTTCCGGACGATACAAGGGAATGGGCGCGGCACCCGGCACCGCTGCGGGCAACGCAGGCAAACTCGGGCTGGGGGCCGCCACCGGTCCGGCGACCACGGTCGAGCGCAGATACCAGTTGTTGTCATTGCCGTTCACGCCGCCCTTGAACAAGCGGTAATCGAAAGCGCCGGCCGACACTGCATTGGCCAGCGAAAACGCGCCGCTGTCGCTGATCGCGCCGCCTTGGGCCTGGATCAGCTCGATACCGTTTTGCGTGGTCAGCGCCCCCGCGCCCCCCACATTCGTGACAGTGATGGCGGTGGTTCCCGTGAGCGTTCCTCCATTGACCACCAGCTTGTCACTGGGCGAGTCATCGGCTCCCAGAACAGATTGCAGGCGTAGCTGACCGTTGGTACCGACGTAGTTACCCTGCACGGTGAGGGTGTCGTTGGTGCGGGTATTGTCCCGGGTGAGGTCCACCGTTCCACCGTTGTTGAGGGTGGCCAACTGGCCGGCGGTGAATGGTGTGAGGCTACCCTGGGTCGAGGTCAACACGCTGTTGCTGTCGAGGGTGAGGGTGCCCGTGGACGTGGCGCTGTCGCCCAGGACCAGGGTGTCATTCAGGTCCAGGCGCGAACCCTGGGTAAGGTTGACGTTCTCCCAGTTGACGTAACGAGCGCCCGTGCTGGAAGTGCTGCCTTCAAGGGTCAGGATGTCCTGGCCCAAACCGCCATTCAGGCTTGGGGTGACGGCGAGCGCGGTTTCATCGAGGCCGCTCAACAGTGCCGTGTCATTGCCGTCACCCATCAGAATGGCAGAGTGGATCAGACCACCGCTCCACTGCAGTTGGTCATTGCCGGCACTGGTACGGACCTCACCGATGATTTCGCCACCGCTGATGGTAATGCTGTCGTTGCCGCCACTGACGCTGACGTTGCCGCCGATGCGTCCCGCAGACAGGATAATGGTGTCCTGGCCGAAGCCGGTCACCAGGTTACCGATGATCTGGCCGCCCGACATGTCGAAAAGGTTGTCGTCGAGCTTCATATCGACCCGGCCGATTGTACCGCCGCTCATGTGCGCGATATCGCCGTCTTCGAACGCGTCGACAATGGTGCCGCCGGACATCGTGAACGTATCGAGGCCATCACCCTGAGACAGCGACAGGATACGGCCGCCGGTCATGAGAAAATCGTCGGCCTCCGAGCCTTGGCTCACGTCACCATCGATCACGCCGTTTGCGTGGATTTCGATGCGATCGACGCCTTCGTCAAACGTGACGTCGCCCTGAATGATGCCACTGCCATTGGCAGGCAGGGTCAGACTGTTGTTGCCGGAAAGGTCCGTCAGCCCGGGGCTGGTGCCGCTGTCGCAGACATAGCTGTCATTACCGGCGGTTGGCGTCAGCGTACAGGCAGCCATGGCGGTGGGAAAGGGTAACAGAAAGGGTGTCGAAACCCACAAGGCGTTGAACAGCCGCTTGAAACCATGATCGTGCAAGCTCATATGCTATCCCTCTGCATCGGCATTCGGGGAACGCCGGTTTCAGCATCGGCTGCACGACAGCTGGCACACAGGGCCTGGCAACGCTCGCTGTATGGGATGGCACCGTAACAATGAACGATATACGTCGCTACTGTCAGAACTTACAGGTGGCACGTTGTCATCAGCGCTCCGTCGCCGGTTTCACAGATGCACTTCCACCGATAGCGGCAGGTGGTCGCTCAGGTGCGTCCAGGGTTTGCTGCCGAGGATTTTCGGGGCATGGCTGGTGGCGTTGCGCAAGTAGATGCGGTCCAGGCGCAGCAGCGGGAAACGAGCCGGGTAGGTCCTGGCCGGGCGGCCGTGGTGATGCTCGAAGGCTTCGTGCAGATATTGTCGCTGGGCGAGGGTGACGTTGCCGCGCAGCTGCCAGTCGTTGAAGTCGCCGGCGATGATCACCGGTGCGTCCTCGGGCAGGGATTCGAGCAATTGGCAGAGTAGTTTGAGTTGCAGTTGGCGATGGCTTTCCAACAGGCTCAGATGCACGCAGATGCCGTGGACTTCGGCATGCCCCGGCACGTCCAGTACGCAATGCAGCAAGCCACGTCGCTCCGGGCCGGTAATTGAAACGTCGAGGTTGCGGAACTGGCGGATCGGGTATTTGGACAGCAGTGCGTTGCCGTGATGGCCGTCGGGGTACACCGCGTTACGGCCATAGGCGAAGTCGCTCCACATGCTGTCGGCAAGGAACTCGTACTGGGACGTCTGCGGCCAGTTGTCGTAGCGCGAGGCATGACGGTCGTGCTCGCCCAGTACTTCCTGCAGGAAAACCAGGTCGGCGCCGGTACTGCGCACCGCTTCACGGAGCTCCGGCAGGATGAAACGGCGGTTGAGGGCGGTGAAGCCCTTATGGGTATTGACCGTCAGCACCCGCAGCCGATGGACCGCCGCGGGCGAGTCCAATGGCACCGATTCGACAGCCCGCCAGTCGGGATCACGAGTCACATTCACTCCTGAATCAAAGGTACCTGTTCATGCGACTGACGGGGGGCATTGGCAGTTCCGGATATTTACTGCGCTTTCGCGGCAGGCTCGTGTTCAACGAGAAAAATGGATACTCACAATATCCCGGACCACGCTGAAACCTGTGGGGGCGGGCTTGCCCGCGAAGGCGTCTGCATATTCAACATCCTTGTGACTGCCATACCGCTTTCGCGAGCAAGCCCTCTCCCACAGGGGATCACTGTTGTTCAGAGCATCGGCTGTGGCGGTCGAGGTTCAGATGAACACGATCTCGTATGGCAATCCCATGCGATCCAGGATGACCCGCGGCACCAGCGGGGCGATGCCGCTGGCGGGTTCGCCATTGAGCTGGCTGGCGTAGGCGTGCATGGCGTGGCGTTTGCGGGCGGTGGTCCAGACGTCCAGGCGCAGTTTTCGCGCACGGTGCCAAGGGATCTTGTTCTGCTCGCGAACCGGCCAGTGCCAGGCCCACACGGGTAATTCGTTGAAAGTCGCGCCCACGCTTTCGGCCGCCAGGGCACCGGCGCGGCCGACTGTTTCATGATCGCTGTCGCCGTCCTTGCGCCAAGTGCCGAACACCACGTCGCCGGGACGCAGGTAATGGCCGATGAAGGCGGTCAGTTGTGCCTCATGTTCGGTCAGGGCTTTTTCCGGGAAGCCGCCGCGTACCCACTCCAAACTGTGAGTCGATACGCCCAGGCGATGCAGGGCATCCACACTTTCCTGGGGGTGGGGCCGATAGATGCGCAAACGCTCATCGGTCCACAACTGCGAAGCAGGGTGGTTGAGGTCACCGTCGGTCACCGAAATCAGCAACATCGGATAATTCAGGTTGCTGAGCAACTGCAGCAAGCCGCCACAGGCCCCGATCTCATCGCCAGGGTGCGGGGAGAGAATGACGGCACGGGCGCCGGCGGGGATGAGTGTCTGGGTGCTGATGATGGGAATGTCGGCCAGCTGGGGGGAGCTGTTCCAGATTTGCGGGTGCTGCCGGCCTTGCAAGCGAGAGGCAAGTTTCATGAGGTACGTCCTTGTTGTATTCAATCTTTCAGCCACGCATCGGGCCGACTGCCCGGATGCCCCGAAAGGGGCTGGCTGCGATCCGCAGTGCTCCGAATCCTGGAATACCGCCTGCGAAGTATTGACCATGACGTTCGATTCGTCGCGTCACTTGTGTATCTGAACTGTAGTTTCTTATTCGAACTGGGCTGTACAAGCCGGTGACACGGCTTCAGGGCCGCGTCCTTGCGGCACCCGATTGTCTGTAACCGTTTGTCACCGCGCCAGTTTTACTCGTCGCGCTGCAACTCGAACAATAGCAAGGAGCGGCCCGTGACGGAGTATTCGGAATCGAAATCGAAACGCTCCTGGCCCCGCACCTTGGGCTGGTTGGTATCTACCATGCAAGTCCAGAAACTGCCTTCAGGCACTTCCGGCAAGCGGAAGTTGACGACGTCATGGTGCGCGTTGACCACCAACAACAACGTCGCGTCACCGCCCTTGCGGCGGATGCCTGTTTCCTGGGCGCGGCCGTCCATCAGCATCCCCAGGCAGCGACCATGGCCGTCCTGCCACTGTTCAATGGTCATCTCGCCACCGTCCGGTGCCAGCCAGGTCACGTCCTTGACGCCGATGTCCTCGTTGTAGTTACCCACCAGGAACCGTCCACGGCGCAGGATCGGATAGGCCAGGCGCAACTTGATCAGGCGCTTGACGAACTCGAGCAATGCCGCGCCGTCTTCGCTCAGATCCCAGTTGACCCAGCCGATTTCGCTGTCCTGGCAATAGGCGTTGTTGTTGCCATGCTGGGTGCGGGCGAACTCGTCCCCGGCGACGATCATCGGCGTGCCCTGGGCCAACAGCAGGGTCGCGAAGAAGTTGCGCATCTGTCGATGGCGCAGGGCGTTGATCTGCGGATCATCCGTTGGGCCTTCGACACCATGGTTCCAGGACAGGTTGTTGTTGCTGCCATCCTGGTTGTTTTCGTCGTTGGCTTCGTTGTGCTTGTCGTTATAGGACACCAGGTCGTGCAGGGTAAAACCGTCGTGGGCGGTGACGAAGTTCACCGAGGCATAGGGGCGGCGCCCGCGCTGATTGAACATCTCGCCCGAGGCGGTCATGCGACTGGCGAAGTCGGCCAGTTGGCCGTCGTCGCCTTTCCAGAAGGCGCGCACGGTGTCGCGGAACTTGTCGTTCCACTCGACCCAGCCTGGCGGGAAGCGTCCTACCTGATAGCCACCGGGGCCGCAGTCCCAGGGCTCGGCAATCATTTTGACCTGGCGCAGCACCGGGTCCTGGCGGCAGGCAACAAGGAAACTGTGGCGCTCATCGAAACCGTCGTGATACCGGCCCAGGATGGTGGCAAGGTCGAAGCGGAACCCGTCGACGTGCATCTCCGTGGCCCAGTAGCGCAGCGAGTCGGTGACCATTTGCAGCACGCATGGATGGCTCAGGTCCAGAGTGTTACCGGTGCCCGAATCGTTGATGTAGTAGCGTTTGTCGTCGGGCATCAGCCGGTAGTAGGAGGCATTGTCGATACCGCGCATCGACAGGGTCGGGCCTTGCTCGTTGCCTTCGGCGGTATGGTTGTAGACCACGTCGAGAATCACTTCCAGGTTGGCATCGTGCAGGTGCGCGACCATTTCCTTGAACTCGGCGATCTTGCCGCTGGCCAGGTAGCGCGGGTCCGGTGCAAAGAACGCGATGCTGTTGTAGCCCCAGTAGTTGGTCATGCCTTTGTGCAACAGATGCTGGTCGTTGACGAACGCATGGATGGGCAAGAGCTCGACCGACGACACACCCAGTTTGCGAATGTGTTCGAGCACGTCGTCGACCATCAGCCCGGCGAAGGTCCCGCGCAGGTTCTCCGGTACGGCGGGGTGGCGCATGCTGATGCCGCGCACATGGGTCTCGTACAGGATGGTCTTGTCCCAAGGCACGCTGACCCGATGGTCATGGCCCCAGGTGTGGGCAGGGTCGATGACTTTGCACTTAGGCACGAACGGGGCGCTGTCGCGCTCATCGAAGCTGAGGTCGCCATCGGGGTGGCCGATGGTATAGCCGAACAGTGCCTCGGACCATTTCAATTGGCCGACCAGTTGTTTGGCGTAGGGATCGATCAGTAGCTTATTGGGATTGAAGCGATGACCGTTCTCCGGATCGTAGGGACCATAAACGCGGTAGCCATAGATCAACCCCGGATGGGCATCAGGCAGATAGCCGTGGTAGATCTCGTCGGTGTACTCCGGCAGTTCGATGCGTTCGAGCTCGATCTCGCCAGTGTCATCGAAAATGCACAGTTCGACCTTGGTGGCGTTGGCTGAGAACAACGCGAAGTTGACCCCCAGGCCATCCCAGGTCGCGCCGAGCGGGAACGGCAGCCCTTCGCGAATCCGCGAGGCCTCGATAACAGGCGGCGGGGTGGTTTTCTTTGGACGGGTCATGGGTTGCTCCTGCAAAAGACAGACAGATACGGCAAAGCGGGTGGTTCAGAAATCATTGGTTCCAGGGTATAGCCCACCTTGGCGGGGAGTTCCTGTGGCGAGGGAGCTTGCTCCCGTTGGGGCGCGAAGCGGCCCTGTTCGGGGCTACTACGTAGCCCAGCGGGAGCAAGCTCCCTCGCCACAAAAAGCGGCCGGCAGGCGCATCGGGTGAGTCAAACCGCCGGAGGCTTGCGGGCCGCTCGTGGTTTTTTGTCGGCCGGCTTGCCAGCCGCTGGCGCTGCCGCAGCGGGTTTAGCCGCAGGCTTGGCCTTGGGCGCCGCGCTTTTTGCCGGCGCCTTGGCCGGGGTGCTCTTGGCTGCCACAGACTTGATGCCATCGGCCTTGCCGGCGGCTGGTTTGGCGGCGGCCTTGGCTGGCTTGCTCGGCGCCAGCGCTTCGGCCTCGGCCAGTTTGCGCGCCATCTCCCAATGACGCTTTTCCTGCCCGGCAGGCTTACCTTCGGATTCCCAGATCTGATAGGCAAATTCACGAATGCGTTTATCGTCGGTACTCATCGCAATGCTCCTGACATGACTCAAGATGGGATAAAGACGTTGACCGGGAAATCCCCCAGTGCGGTGTTGACCATCAACTCCCCTTGGGGTGTGACTGTTGTGTGTGTAAAAAGTCCCTTCAGTTTTCCATCCTCCACGGCGAACGGTAGCGAAACGCGGGTATCGCCCCAGTTCGCAGCGGTCACCCAGGGTTCGGTACCGTTGCCCAGCAGGCCGGCAGCGTGGATCGGTACCACCACGATGGCCCGCTGTTGCTCGTACTCACGCATGAAGGCCAGGACCCGGTCCGCGTGTTCGCCGGCCACTGGTAATGGCTGGTAGCTGCCCTGGCGGAACAACTCCGGGTATTCGGCCCGCAAGGCCAGCGTTCTGGCGATCAGGGCTTGTTTGACCCGGCCATCGCGCCAGTTGTGTATCAGCTCGGCAGGCGGGCTGTCGCTCTGTAGTGCCTGCCGGCGCGCGTCGAAGTCCACCGGGCGACGGTTGTCCGGATCCACCAGGCTGAAATCCCAGAACTCGGCGCCCTGGTACAGGTCCGGTACACCGGGTACTGTCATGCGCAACAGGGTCTGCGCCAGGCTGTTGAGGGCGCCCGCAGGAGCGATGGCCTGGACAGCCTCGGCGATGGCGCTGCGCAGCGGCAGCCCTTCATTGCCCAGCAACAGTCGTTCCAGGAACATCTGGGTCGCCTGTTCATAGGCATCGTTGACGGCCGCCCAGCTGCTTTGCAGCTTGGCTTCACGCAACGCCTTGCGCTGCCACTGCCACAAGCGTTCGTTGTAGTCCGAGAGGGCCTTGTGATCGTTGAGATCGAGGTCCAGCGGCCAGCTCCCGAGCAACGCCTGGTACATGATCAGCTCATCGCCGGCCGAGGGTGCGGCGGGATCGCTGTGCAGCGACGGGGAGAGAATCCGCCATTGTTCGACGCAGGCGGTGTACCAGTCAGCGCGTTCGCTGAGCACCGCCAGCCGCGCCCGGGTGTCTTCGCCACGCTTGTGGTCGTGGGTGGCCGTCGTGAGCAGGTTGTCTGGAAAATGCGCCTGCCGTTCCAGACAAGCCTCATGGAATTCCTGTGGCGCAGCGCTGAAGCGTTCGGTGTTGTAGCCCACGTCATTGCGCGACAGCAGGACCGCCGAGCGATACAGGGCGGTATCCTCCACGGCCTTGGCGGCAGCGGGCGAGGTCAGCTGCTGGAAGCGCACACAGGCATGGCGCAGCCGTTTGCGCTGGCTTCCTCGCGGGCGTTGCCGCCAGGTCATGCCACCGAGCCAGTCGGCCAGGCAGTCAAGTACCGGCCAGTCGGCTTCACTGAGGGTCTGCCTTGCGCCTTCCAGGGCCTGGTGGAAAAATCCCTCGTCTTCCGCGCTACGGCCCAAAGGGCTGATATAGGTGCGGTACACCGGGAAGTGCACGATGAGTTCCTGCAGCGCCCGGCGAATTGCTCCGAGGGTCAGGTCGCGGGTCATCACGTCGTCCCGGGCGACCTGTAGCAGGGCCTGGGCAACACTTTCGAAGTCCCCGGCCAGGGATCCGTTGAGAATCTGCTGGCGGGCCAGGCGGGCTTCTTCGATGAAGTGCGCCGGTCGTTCGCTGTGGCGGCTCCAGAACTCGGCGAGGGGGGCGGCACCGCTCGGATCATGCTGCAGCAGCGAAATCTGATTCATGAATTCGTAGCCGGTGCTGCCATCGATGTTCCAGTCCCGGCGCAGCGTCTCGCCATCGCCGAGGATTTTCTCGACGAAGATCGGCAGGTGTCGCGACGGCGACAGCCCATCGACACGCCTGCGCAATTTGCGACAGTAACCGCGAGGGTCGGCCAGGCCGTCGATGTGATCGATCCGCAAGCCGTCCACCAGCCCTTCTTCGATCAATTCGAAAATCTTCGCGTGGGTCGCTTCGAACACCGCCGGGCGTTCGACCCGCAGGCCACCGAGCTCGTTGACATCGAAAAACCGCCGCCAGTTGATGTCATCCGCCGCCGTGCGCCAACTGGCGAGGCGATAGCTCTGGCGCTCCAGCAGTTGGTGCAGGCGCTCGAAACCTTCAGGTTTCTCGGAATCGTAACCGCCCAGGTTGTCTTCGATGGCGCTCAGGATGTGCGCCTGCGTGGCCAATTCGCTCAACTCCTGCTGGAGAGGGCGGGCGAGGCTATGGGCGTCGGTCTGGTAGTTCAGCGTGGTGAAGCGCTCCGCGAGGGCCTTGAGCGGTTCGGCCTGTTCGGCTGGCAAGGTATCGGCGGGTCTGAGCAGCTCGCCATACTGCATCGGACAGATGGGAAAGTGATGCTCGTAATGCTCGACGTAGAAGCGGCCCAAGGCAGGATCGAAGCGCAGCTTCAGCGTTCCTTCCTGCAACGCCACGCCGTAGTCGCTGCCCAGGAATGGCAGCAGCAATTGGCCTTCCATCAGCGGATCGGGAGAGTGCCACTGGATATCGAAGAACTCGCCATAGGGGCTCAAGCGTCCCCATTCCAGCAGGTCCAGCCACCAGGGGTTATCGTTACCGCCGACCGCCATGTGATTGGAGACGATGTCGAGGATCAGGCCCATCCGATGCTCGCGCAAGGTTGCCACCAGGCGCTTGAGCGCGGTTTCGCCCCCCAGCTCGGGGTTGATCAGGGTCGGGTCGACCACGTCGTAGCCGTGCATCGAGCCGGCCCGGGCCTTGAGCAGGGGCGAGGCATACACGTGGCTGATGCCCAGCGAGGCGAAGTACGGCACCAGCGGTGCTGCGTCATCCAGGGTGAAGCCTTTATGAAACTGCAGGCGCAAGGTTGCCCGCAGAGGTTGGGTCGACGTCTGTTTCATTGGTCACGCTCGTTCGCCTGAAGCCTCGCGCAGGCGAGTATTTCCAGACGCCGGGCGGCGTCCGGGCCATCCAGCAGCGCCTGGCTCTCGTCGGGCAGGCGCCTGCGCCAATTGGGGTGAGTGTCGGTAGTACCAGGCAGGTTGGCCTGCTCGTCGATGCCCAGGGCGTCTTCGAGTGGCAGCAGCACCAGTGGCGCGCGGGTATGGCCAAGGAAGCGCACGCTGGCGTCCAGCACCTGATCAGTCTCGCGATGTTCCTCGCGAAAGTTCTGCGGGTCCTGGTTCAACACGTCCCGCAGGCCCTCGCGCTCACGCTCGCGATGCCGGCGCCAGTCCGTTTCGGTATGGGCGTCGATCAGATCCAGGCGGGCGTTCCAGTCGATGTCATGACCGTGCCACCAACCATTGAGGGTCGGCAGGTCATGGGTGCTGGTGGTCGCCAGGGCATTGTCGGGCCAATCGAGAATGGGCTTGAAGCGGGTGTTGTCCTGTTCGAACAACAGTACCCGCATGCCCAGGATCGAGCGGGCGCTGAGCTTCTCCCGCAGGCCGTCGGGCACGGTGCCGAGGTCTTCGCCGAGCACGATGGCCTGATGACGATGGGATTCGAGGGCCAGCAGGCGCAGCAAGTCGTCTACAGGATAATAGAGATAGGCGCCATCGGAGGGCGGCGCGTCGTTGGGGATCACCCACAGCCGTTGCAGGCCCATGACGTGATCGATGCGCAAGCCGCCGGCATGGGCAAAGTTGGCCCGCAGCATTTCAATGAAGGCACGAAAGCCGTTGCGCACCAGGCCTTGCGGTGAAAACGCCGAGATGCCCCAGCCCTGGCCGGAACGATTGAGGATGTCCGGTGGCGCGCCCACGGTCAGCGAGGCCAGTAATTCATCCTGGCGGCTCCAGGCCTGGCTGCCGGCGCCGTCGGCACCCACCGCCAGGTCGGCGATCAGGCCGATGCCCATGCCGCTGGATCTGGCGGCGCTCTGGGCCCGTTCCAGGCATCGGGCAATCAGCCATTGGCAAAAGGCGTAGTAGCCGATTTCGTCGGCGTTTTCCTCAGCGAAACGTGCCAGTGCCGCATTGCGCGGGTGGCGCCACTCCTCGGGCCACTGGCGCCAATCGAGGCTTTCGCCGCGGGCGGCGCGTTCCGCTTGCAGGGCCTCGAAGCGGCAGTGGTTTTCCAAGGCTTCGCCGCTGGAGTGGCGGAAGCTGCTGAAGTCTTCATGCAACGGGTGCTCGCCCTGGCTGAAGCCATCGTACAGGGCGCGAAGGATTTTCTGCTTGGCCTCGGCCGCCACCGGCCAGTCCACCAAGGGCTGTTCTTCGAGGTGGCGCAGTTGATTGACCAGGCCCGTGGCGTCGATCGCCATGCGCAAGGCCCGCTCCCCCAGGATCGTGCCCGGCGCGGCATACAGGCTGTTGAGGAACAGCCGGCTCGATGGCGAGTAGGGGCTATAACGACTGGTGTCGTTGCTGAACATCGCGTGTATCGGGCTGATGGCCAGGGCGTCGGCACCGCGCTCGCCGGCCACCCGAGCCAGTTCTTCGAGCGCCTGGGTATCGCCGAAGCCGCCATCACCGGGGCGACGCAGCGCATATAGCTGCGCGCTCAAACCCCAGGCCCTGGGCGTCGGGTCGTCCACGGCCTCGGCCACGCTGTAGCAGCGGGCGGGCGCGACGGCCAGGGTAAAATGCTGGTCCTCGATGCGGACCTGCTGGTAGCCCACCGGGACCATTCCCGGCAGCTTCGCATCGGCGTCGAGTTTCAGGTTCAGCGTCGCGCCGTCCTCGAGCCGGATCTCGCAGGGCATCGAGCCTTCGAAATAGCGGCTCAGGTCGACGCTGGCACCGACGTCGGCGGTGATCAAGGGGGGCAGACGATGATTCTGTTGCTCTTCCTGCAATTGCAAAAGACTGGCGTCGATTTCCTGAGCACTGCCGGCCGGATGGCCCAGGCCCGTCAGGACCGAGCGCAATACCGCTGGCGAGACTTTCCGGGCCCGGCCATTCGCGTCGATCCAGTCCACCGCCAGGCCCGCGCGGCCGGCGAGGATTTCCAGTTGCGCATCGCTCATGGGCGCTCTCCAGTAATGTTGGGCAACGTTGCTGCGTGCGTCAGAGTGACCAGCGCGCTGTAGGGTGCAAGAACACCCTGTTCCAACAGACCCATGGCTTGCTGCGGATGTTCGAAAAGAATGCGCGCTTGCTCCGGGGCGCTATGTTCAATCGGCCGCTCGCTGAGGTTCAGGTCGATGCGCAGCACACTGCCGTCCTCCATCCGCCAGCGTGCACTGATCGCGCCGTGGCCGAGCACGTCGGCCCCCAATGCCTGGATCGCGGGCAAGCGCGGAACGATTTCTTCGCGGCGGATTTTCAGCAATTGACGGTATAGCGCCTCGCTGGCTTGTTGCTCCGGCCCACGGGATTCCAGATTCGGTCGCGAGGCGTCGAACGTGGCGGCCGCATTGGGATCGGGAATCCGCTTGCGTTTCTCGGGGTCGGCAAAGGCACTGAAAGCCTTGAACTCGTTGCGCCGCCCCTCGCGGACCAGCTCCGCCAGCTCACCGTGGTGGCTGGTAAAAAACAGGAACGGCTGTTCGGCCAGCACTTCGTCGCCCATGAACAGCAACGGAATCATCGGGCTCAATAGAAGAAGCGCCGTTGCCGCCTGCAGGGCCTGTGGTGGAGTCAATTGGTGCAGGCGCTCGCCCAAGGCCCGGTTGCCGATCTGGTCGTGATTCTGCAGGAACAGTACGAACGCGTTGGCGGGCAAATGACCGCTGGGTTCGCCCCGGGGCTCGCCGTGACGGTTGAGATGGCCCTGGAACACGAAACCCTGGCTGAGGCAGCGTGCCAGTTTTTCCGTGGGCTGTTCGGCGTAGTCGGCGTAATAGGCGTCGGTTTCCCCGGTGAGCAACACGTGCAGGGCGTTATGGCCGTCGTCGTTCCACTGGGCGTCGTAACCCTGCTCGAGCAGGCTGGCCTGGTTGTGTTCGTTCTCCACGGTCAGCCAGACATGCCGCGCCGGGTCGACCTGTTGACGCACCCTGGCGGCCAGCTCCTGGAGAAAATCCGGGTCTTCAATCGCGTGCACGGCATCCAGGCGCAGGCCGTCGAAGCGGTATTCCAGCAACCACATGAGCGCATTGTCGATGAAGAAGTCCCGTACCTCGCGGCGGCGAAAATCGATGGCCGCGCCCCAGGGGGTGTGCTTGTCTTCGCGAAAGAAGCCCTTGGCGTAGCGGTGCAGGTAATTGCCATCGGGGCCGAAGTGGTTGTAGACCACATCCAGGATCACCGCGAGCCCATGACCATGGGCGCTGTCGATCAGGTGCTTGAGCTGTTCCGGCGTGCCATAGGACGCCTGGGGCGCATAGGGCAGGACTCCGTCGTAGCCCCAGTTGCGATCACCGGGGAACTGCGCCAGGGGCATCAGTTCGATGGCGGTGACACCCAGCCCGGCCAGGCGTGCCAGTTGCTGTTCGACGCCTTCGAAGCCACCGAGGGTGCCGACATGCAACTCGTAGATCACTGCTTCATACCAGGGGCGACCGGACCATTGGGTGTGGCGCCATTGATAAGCGTGGGGGTCGACCACCACGCTGGGGCGGTCGATGTCTCCGGCCTGGGCACGGGAAGCGGGGTCGGGGACTTCCAATTCTCCATCGATGTTATAGCGATAGCGGGTGCCGGCGGGGCAGCGGGTCTGGATCATGAACCAGCCGTTGGCTTGGGGCAGCAGCGGTATTGACTCGCCAGTGTCGAATTCGACACTGACGTAAAACGCATCCGGGGCCCACAGGGCGAAGCGAGTGTGCTCGGCATCAAGCAGGGTCGCGCCGTGGGTCCAGGTGTCAGGCGTCCTTGACGGCATCGATCACCTCATTGTCTGGCCGATTTACCCAGGGATTGAGCCACCAGTTGTTCGTAGAGTTCGGCGTAGGGTTCGACTGCCTTGCTCCAGTTGAAAGGTGCCGACATCGCCCGGCAGCGCATGGCGTTAAGCAGTTCGGGGAAGGCGAACACCTTGAAGGCCCGGCTCAGTGCCTGCTTGTAGCTGTCCACGGTGGATTCGGCGAACAGAAAACCGGTGATGCCGTCTTCAATGGTGTCCGCCAGGCCGCCGGTATTGCGCGCCACCGGCAGTGAGCCGAAGCGTTGGGCGTACATCTGGCTCAAGCCGCAGGGTTCATAGCGCGATGGCATCAGCAGGAAGTCACTGCCGGCGAACATCCGCCGTGCATCGGTTTCGTTGAAGCCGATGCGCACGCCGATCCGACCGGGGAAACGCAGCGCCAGTTCGCGCATGGCCTGTTCTTCTTCCGGTTCGCCACGGCCGATAATGGCGATCTGTCCGCCGGACTCGACGATGAATTCCGCCACGGCTTCGGTCAGGTCCAGGCCTTTCTGGTACACCAGGCGCGATACCACGGCGAACAACGGGCCCTTGGACTCATCGAGGCCGAACAGTTGACGCACGTGGTCGGCGTTCACCGCCTTGCCCTCCCAGTCGCCAATGGCGAATTTGCGGAACAGGTGCGTGTCGGTGGCCGAATCCCAGCTTTCGTCGATGCCATTGGGGATCCCGCTGAGCAAGCCTTGTTGGGTCTTGGCCGCGAGGAAACCATCGAGCCCGCAGCCGAACGCCGGCGTGGTGATTTCCTGGGCATAGGTGGCGCTGACCGTGGTGATGTGGCTGGAATAGGCCATGCCTGCCTTGAGGAACGACAACTTGCCGTAGAACTCCATGCCTTCCTGCTGCAGCGCGTGCTCGGGAATGCCCAGTTCAGGGCAGGAGGCCAGGCTGACGACGCCCTGGTACGCCAGGTTATGAATGGTGAACAGAGTCGGGGTGCGTTGTCCGCGCCAGTGCATGTAGGCGGGCGCCAGCCCGGCCGGCCAGTCATGGGCATGGACCAGGTCTGGGCACCAGTGGATCTGCGCCAGGTTGGCGGCGATGTCCGCCGCGGCCAGGCCCAGGCGTGCGAAGCGGATGTGATTGTCCGGCCAGTCGCGGCCATTGTTGGCGCCGTAGGGCGAGCCTTCCCGGGCAAACAGTTCGGGGCAGATCAGTACGTAGATCACCAGGCCGTCAGCCATGTCCATGCGCCCGATCTTGCAGGGTGGCAGCGCTGCATGGCCGCCGAGTTCACCAACGATGTGGATCGGGTTGCCGCTGTTCATCACCTGCGGATAACCGGGGATCAGCACCCGGACATCATGCAAGCCGGCCATCGCCCGAGGCAGGGCGGACGAGACGTCGCCCAGGCCACCGGTTTTTACCAGGTCGGCGATTTCCGAGGTGACGAACAGGACTTTCTTGCGGTTGGGGTTCTGGCGGACGACGGGGAGCAGTGCCTTGCCTCCGGTGGACAGCACCGGTGCCGTCGGCGATTCGGCCGCCGGCGGTAGTTGTGAACGGACTTGCTGGGGTTCCAAGGCAGCACTGATCATAAGTATCTCCTGTATCTCGATCTGTTTCCGGCACGCGCCAGAGCTGTTGTTTCATTGGCCGAATCCTGCGGCCAGGCGCACAAGCGCTAAGCAAGGAGAGCAAAGCGCTGCCCAATGCGGCGAAGCGAATCAGGTAATGGGGCTGTGCAAGGACTGCACCAGCCGCTGTTGCCCTACCTCTAACCTGACCCGTCGCCGTTGCGAAAAGTTTCGACTTTTTTTCGTCGGGATGACCGGTCGGTTTTCCCCTCGGATCGGCAGTCTAGGTCAGAACCTAGAGCGGTGCGGTGCGCTTCGTCGATTTGTCGGACAATCACGTTTTTTGTCGGCAATGTCTTACATAACGACGGGAGATACGCGCCGACGAAGTGCACATGCCTGAAACAAAAGTGCGGTAAGGGGCAGGGGTGGTTTCATCCGCGTGCGCGATCGGGTGACGGGATGCACCATCGGAGTGCGCTGGGAATGGAGGCGTTTTGATGGCTCTGCCGATCAGGGAAGTACAGTCTTTTTGTGGGAGCGAGCCTGCTCGCGATAGCGATCTTTCGACTATGCAGTCGGGGTCAGCAAGCGGATCGGTGCCCCGCCGGCCCACGCTTGCAGGTCCTCGATCATCTGCGAATAGAACTGCCTATAGTTCTGCCGGCTGACATAACCCACATGCGGCGTGGCCAGTACGTTTTCCAGCGTTCGGAACGGGTGATCGACAGGCAAGGGTTCCTGGGCGAATACATCCAGGGCGGCGCCGGCCAGGCGTTTGTGGCGCAGGGCATCGATCAGCGCGTTTTCATCGACGATGGGCCCCCGGGCGGTGTTGACCAGCAGCGCCTCGGGCTTCATCCACCCCAGCGCCTGGGCGTCCACCAGGCCTCGGGTACGCTCACCCAACACCAGATGGATCGAGAGAATGTCCGCCTGCTCGAACAATTGCTGTTTGCTCACGTAGGTCACGCCCACCTCGGCAGCCTGTTCGGCGGTGAGGTTCTGGCTCCAGGCGGTTACCCGCATGCCGAACACCTGGCCGAACTGCGCTACTCGTTTGCCGATGCTGCCCAGGCCGAGGATGGCCAGGGTCTTGCCGTGCAGGTCGCCACCGAGGCCCTGCTGCCATAGTCCCGCACGCAGGGCATTGGCTTCCTGGACAAGGTTGCGGCTCAAGGCCATTACCAGCGCCCAGGTCAGTTCGGGGGCGGCGTGCTTGTAGCTTTCGGTGCCGCACACCTGGATGCCCAGCCCGGCGGCGGTCTGGAGGTCGAGAGCGGCATTGCGCATGCCGCCGGTGAGCAGCAGCTTGAGATTCGGCAGGCGACGCAGCAGGCCTGCGTCGAATGAAGTGCGTTCGCGCATCACGCAAATCACCTCGAAGGGTGCCAGGCGTTCGGCGAGGGTGTCGCGGTCGGCAGGGTAGTCATGCAGGAACGTGACCTGGCCGATGCTGTCCAGGGCCGACCAGTCCACCACGTCTCGCGCCACATCTTGCCAATCGTCGATGACCGCTATTTGCACCGCCATGGAGCACCTCGTCAGGGAATGGGTTTGTTCAGCCAGCTCAGCAACGCTTCGTGGAAACGGTCCGGCTCCTCCATTTGTGGAGCGTGCCCCAGATGAGGGAACTCCACCAGGGTCGAGCGCGGGATGAGTTGGGCGGCCTGTTTGCCCAACACCTCGTATCGGCCGAGCCTGGCTTTCACTGCCGGCGGGGCGATGTCGCTGCCGATGGCCGTGGTATCGGCGGTGCCGATCAGCAACAGGGTCGGCATCTTCAGGTCCTTGAATTCGTAGTAGACCGGCTGGGTGAAGATCATGTCGTAGATCAGCGCCGAGTTCCACGCGACCTGCGTGTGTCCGGGCCCTTTGTTCAAGCCGGCGAGCATGTCCACCCAGCGCTCGAACTCCGGTTTCCAGCGGCCGCCATAGTAGGTCATGCGCTCATAATTGCGAATACCGTCAGCGTTGAGCTTCAGCTCTCGCTCATACCATTGATCGACAGTGCGGTAGGGCACGCCGAGGGCCTTCCAATCCTCCAGGCCGATAGGGTTGACCATCGCCAGGCGCTCTACCTGATCGGGAAACTGCAAGGCATAACGGGTGGCGAGCATACCGCCGGTGGAGTGTCCCAGGATAACGGCTTTCTGGATGCCAAGGGCCTTGAGCAGTGCCTGGGTGTTGTTCGCCAGTTGTTGGAAGCTGTACTGATAGTGGTCCGGTTTGCTGGATGTGCAGAAGCCGATCTGGTCCGCCGCAATTACCCGGTAACCAGCCTGGCTGAGGACCTTGATCGAGTCGCCCCAGGTGGCGGCGCAGAAGTTCTTGCCGTGCATCAGCACGATACTGCGGCCATTGACCTTGCCTTGGGCCGGTACGTCCATGTAGCCCATCTGCAGGGACTTGCCCTGGGACTGGAAGGCGAAGTGCTTGAGGGTGTATGGGTATTCGAAACCTTGGAGTTCCGGCCCGTAGGCCGGCCCTTCCGGGGGAATTTCGGCATGGGCGAGCAGCGGCAGGGCAGCGGTCAGGAACAGGCTGGGTAACCAGCGAAGAGTGGCGCGCGGCATGGTCGATCTCCTTGTGGCAGCCGGACGATCCTGGGGCGGTCCGGTTATGGCGACATTAACCACAGGCAATCAACAGGCCGGAATGTTCAACCCAGCCGGGGGGAAATGCGCCATGACGCAGCCCAGCGATCCCGGTCAGTGAGCCGGGTAATCCGCCACCACGGTTTGCGTCCCGTCTTTTTTCAGGCCGATCACCTGGTAGGCATCGCTCATGCCGTCCATTTCCATGCCGGGCGACCCCATGGGCATACCGGGCGCGGCCACGCCGAGCAAGTCATCACGCTGGCTCAACGCCCGTACCTGATCGGCAGGGACGTGGCCTTCGACGAATTTGCCGTTGATCTCGGCGGTATGGCAGGAACGCATGTTGGGCGCCACGCCCAGGCGTTGCTTGACCGAACTCATATCGGTTTCCACATGATCGTTGACCTTGAAGCCGTTCTCCTGAAGGTGAGCGATCCATTTTTTGCAGCAGCCGCAGTTGGCATCGCGATGCACATCGATGGTGGTTGGTGTGGCCGCTTGGGCCAGGGTGGTGACGAACAGGGCGCTCAGGGCGAGCAGGTGCAGGGGATTGGCCATGGAAGCAGTCTCGTGTGGAGCGGGTTGGCGGGAGGATACCAGAGTAGCGGTTGCCAGCTGACGGGTTGCTGAGGGGTAGATGACAGAATTGTCAGGTGAGGTGGCTGGCACTCGCTCCCACATGGGATCTGTGCCAGACATCAACCCAACTGACACCATGAAACCCTGTGGGAGCGGGCTTGCTCGCGAAAGCGGTGTGTCTGCTTCCGCGATGTTGGATATGCCACCGCCTTCGCGAGCAAGCCCGCTCCCACAGGGGGAGCAGTGCTTGCAGGGTGGCAATCATTCTCAGCGAAGCTTGAACCGCCCCATGATCGCATTCACCCGACTGTTGGCTTCCAGCAATTGTCGGGTGTTGTTTTCACTGGCCAGTCCGCCTTCCACCAGTTCCTCAACCATATGGCGGATCTGCACCATGCTGCGGTTGATTTCTTCGGTCACGGCGCTCTGTTGTTCGGCGGCGGTGGCGATTTGGGTGCTCAGGCTGTTGATCTGCGCGACGGAGCCGGCCATTTCATCCAGGCCGCTGTTGACCCGGGAGGTCGCGTCGGCAGCCGACTGGCAACTGGCCTGGGTATTTTCCATCGCCGAAACCGACGAACTCACGCCTTGGGTCAGGCGGGTCAGCATTTCGTTGATTTCCGAGGTGCTGGCTTGGGTGCGGGCGGCGAGGGCACGTACCTCGTCGGCTACCACTGCAAATCCGCGGCCCTGTTCGCCGGCCCGGGCTGCTTCGATAGCGGCGTTGAGTGCCAGCAGGTTGGTCTGTCCGGCGATGGCGCCGATCACCCCGAGGATTTCGGTGATGCGTTGCGCATCCTGCTGCATGCTCTCGACCTTGCGAGTGGCGCTGGCGACTTCATCGATCAAGGCCACCACGCTATCGGAGGCTTCGCCCACCACGACACGAGAACGATCGGCGTGTTCGTTGGCGCGCTGGGTGAACGCGGCCGTTTCGGCGGCGTTATTGGCCACGCTCTCGGCCGTGGAGCTCATCTGGGTAATGGCGGTCACGGTCTGGTCGGTTTCCGAGGCATGGCGCATCAGGATTTCGCTGGTATGGGCCGAAGTCCGTTGCAGGTTGTCCAGGCTCGATGCCATGGCACCAGTGGCCTGGGTAACTTCACTGATCATGTCTTGAAGGTAAACGATGAAGCGGTTGACCGAATGGCCAATCGCACCCAGTTCATCCTCGGCGCGGATGGTGATGCGTCGGGTCAGGTCGGCATCGCCGGTGGACAGCGCATCGATGTTGCCCTTGAGTACCTTCATGCGGCCGGTCAGTTGGCGGATTGCGTACAACTGCATCAGCACCAGCAGGATGACCATCGGGATCTGCAGCAGGCTGAGGGTGTTCAGCACGTCATCGCGCTGAGCGGTGATCAGGCGGGTTGGCAAGGCGGTGGCGAGAAACCAGGGCGTGCCTTCGATGGGGCGCATGAAGAACGTGCTGGCTTCGCCCTTGTTGTCGAACTCGACCCGTTGCAGTGGCTGGTCGCGCTGAGCCAGGCCTGCCTTGACCTGAGCGGCAAACGGCGAAGTGGCTGCCAGTTCGCTGATGTTCTTCAGCACGATCGGACCGCTGATGCGCGAGCTGTTGCTGATGATCTTGCCGTCGGCTTCGACAATCAGCATTTCGGCGTTCAGGTCGGCTTCCTTGCGCGCCACCAGGTCATTGAAGAAGCCCAGGGTCACGTCGATGGTGGAGACACCATAGGGCACGCCGTTCTTCTGGATGGCCATGGCGCAGTTGGTGCGCGGTTCGGCGCTGGCGTCATCTTTATAGGCGGCGGCCCAGGCGCATTTGCCGGGTGGGGTGGCCATGCCGCCCTTGTGCCAGGGCTGCTCGTAATAGTTCGGCGCGGCGTCGCTGTTCCAGAACGTATTGACCACCAGTTTGCCGGAGCTGTCGCGGTGCCAGAAGGTGCTGAACTTGTTGCGTCCTTCGGCGCGCTGGTTGGGCAACGGCCAGATTCCGCCACCGAAGACCTTCGGTTCGCCATATTGGTCCACCAGGCCCGGGAGTACCTTGTCGATGGCATCGCTGTCGAGCAACGGAATGGTCTGGGTGATGCTGCGTTGCTGGGCCTGCACTTTGTTCAGCTCGCCCTGGATCTGCTCCGCGACTTCGCCGATGCGATTGAGTGCCACCTGCTCCTCGGTCTGGCGCAGCTTGGGCGCGACCAGATAGCTGATGCCCACAACGGTGAGGATCGACAACACCAGGATGAATAAGATGAGGAACAGCGTGTAGCGAGTCTGAATGGTGCGGAATGAGGGCATTGGACAGTTCCTTGCTCGAAGGCATCTTTCGGGACGGTAGACATGTCTATATCGGCTCCTGGTCGTTGCCCTTGAATGTCCCATGCTTGGTGAGGGGTACCGTTCGTCGCCAATGTGGTCCTGTCATGCTGCCGTGTCGGACTGCGTGCCTCTCCAGTTCCGCGTGTGGCTCTGCAGCTCATCGTGCAGTCGTTGCATCGGCGCTGCCTGCAAGTTCAGTTGGCGAGCCAGCGCGCCACGATGAAACAGCGCCTGCCAGTTCAGCTCGCCTTCGGCGGGCACCATGCCGGTAAAAATGAATCCGGCAGCCATCAGCCGTTGGTAATCCTCGGGGAACTGTCGGCGCAGTCCGAGTCGTATCGCGATCGACCAGTGGGCCGGCAAGCGCTGCAGTTGCCTGGCCAGATGCCGGCTCATGTGCCCGGCTACTACGTCGATACGCCCGGGTAACGAAATGATCTGCAGCGGCTGCATCGAGGCGGGTGCGGCGTCGAACGTGGTGCCAAATTGTGCAGTCAAGGGGGCCATCAGCCATTGGCACGGGGCAGGCCATTGCACGTGCGGCAACGGCCGGTGATGGGCACCCATGATCTGGCAGCCGACCACGATGGTCTCGGTCTGGGCCGGGGCGAACGGCGAGGGCACATGGTCGGGCATCAGCCCTGTGTCATGAAAACCGAGCCGTTGTGCCAGCCGCTGGCTGTAGGGGTGGCTGGTGACTTGTTTGATGGACAGCCTGACGAGCCCGAGATCCTCACAGCTGTCCAACAGTTGCCGGCCCAGGCGGGTGGCGATCTGACTGCCTTGCAGCGCCGGATCCACTGCCACCAGCGCCAGTTCGGCATCCTTCCGGTTCGCCGCAGGTCGGCACAACGCGGCGTGGCCAACCACCTGTTCGTCCATCACGGCGACCATGGAAAACCAGTGTCGATGCTGGTGGTGCTGGCAAATCATATGGGGCACGTAGACGTCCGGCGAAACGTAGTGATCGCCATACACCCGGCGAAACAGTTCGCTGATTCCGATGGCATCGGCGGGCCTGAACATCCTGATGACCAAGGCACTCATCCGGCGTGCCTCGTTGCCATCGGGCCATAGCCCCGACGATCGATGATTTGCAGATGTTTGCCGGAGCGTGGGTGACGCTCCAGGTCCTGCGCCTGGCACGCCTGGACATGCAGAACGAGTTGATCGATACCCGGATGCTGCTGGATCAGCGCGAGTTCCAGCGCCTGGGACAGCGACCCGCAGATGCTCGACGGCTTGTCGGGCACCCATTTGAGTACCGCACGATCATTGTTTTCGATGGGCTCGATGATCAGTTGCCATTGAAACTCACCGCCGAGGCTGCGGATGATCTCGTTGATCCGTTGCGGGAACAGCGAAACCACGCCGACCCGTACCCGCTGGCTCTGTGCGCTACGTCCCGCCAGTTCGAACTTGCGTCGTGGAGTGCCGACAGGCTCCCGCCAGCAGGCCCGGTCCCCCACGGGATAGCGCACCATCGGCATCAGGGTCCGGGTGAAGTTGGTCACCACCAGGTTGCCGGGGCGGTCACAGGCCTCGATGACCTCGCCGCTCACTTCATCGACGATCTCCAGCCGCGTCTGTTCGTCGAATACGCGGTGCTCGCCGAGCAGGCAATCAGCGGCGCTGGCCCCCACCAGTCCGGCGTCCACGCTGGCATAACCGATGGACGCGAAGCGTGCCTGGGGAAAGGCTTGTCTCAACATCGGAAGTTGACGCTCGAACAGGTGCTCACCGCCGAACAGCACGGCGGTGATTCCGGGCAGCGTCCGACCCTGCCGGCCCAAATGGCTGGCAATGGCCAGTAGATGGGCCGGTACACCCGCCAGCACATTGACGCGGTGTGCCGTGACGGCATCGGCCAGCACATCGGGATCGATCGAACCGGTGAAGGGAAACTCGGTAATCGGCAGGTCAACCTGGCAAAGGGCACCATGAATGAACAGGAAACTCGCATACAGGTCCCCCGAGAAGAACAGATTGGCAATTCGATCGCCTGTTTCAAGCTGGGCGGACAGGCTGCCTGCGAAGCCATCGAGCATCCGCTGCCATTCCCCATGGGTGTACACCGACAGCTTCCCCTGACTGGTGGTGCCGCCGGTTTTATAGATCAGTGCGTCCGTGACGGGACCGGTCAGCACCTCCCAAGTGTCCAGGTCATGGCTGCCACTCCAGTAATCGTTGGCATCGACGATCGGCAGGTCCTCGAAAGCGCAGCCTTGCTCGGGTAAATGTCTCCAGTGTTTCTGGTAATACTTTGAATGCAGGCGCACATGGGCAAGCCATTGTTCAAATGGGCAGGAAGGGTTCATCAGGGGCTCTCGGGCTATGAAGATCGCTGGGTAGTGCATGGACGAAGGGCTGTCAGCCGGAGCTTCTGCCATCGATCACCAGCGGTACTTTGCCGCTGTGTCTGTTATGTTCGAAACATTCGGGCGTACAGCGCTGGACCTCCAAGATCAGCAGTGCGGCATCGACGGATGCACACAGCGGTTGCAGTGCCAGGACCCTGCGCCGTACCGTTTCGGCGTCGCCGTCGGCGCGGATCAGGATGCGCTCGCAGCCGCTGCTGTGGTGATCGAGGACGATTTGAATGGCCACCTGAGCCAGTTCGGCCAGCTCCTGGCTATTGATGGATTCCGTGGCGACGCGTAGCACGCGGCCATGGCGTTGCCCCAGCTCGAACCTGGGTGATTCCAGGCCACAAGGGCAGGACCCCGGCAACCAGCGTCCGCAATCACCGACATCGTAGCGCTGTAGAGGCTGCGCCTGGCGCTGTCGGGAAGTGAATAGCAAGCGCCCGATGTCCCCCGGCGTGACTGGAACATCGCGATCCAGCTCGACGATCTCCAGATGCTGAAGAGCGTCCATCAAGTGAAACACGCCATCGTCGCTGGCGGCGCAGGCATGGCCGAGAGGGCCTGCATCCACGCTGCCATACAGGGCCGAGCGAATGCGCGTGACGCCGCAAGCCTGGAACAATTGCCGGCTGGTTTGTCCCAGGTGCTCGCCGCCCAAGAGGATTTTGCGCACACCGCCGTAGTCTTGAAGGAGGCTTTTCTGGCTGGAAAACAGACGGTGCAGTGTGCTCGGCATGCCGATCAACGTATTGATGCCATGGGCGACAATCATCCGGGCGATTTCGTCGAATGCATCGTCCGTCGGTGCGCCCATGGGGTAATGCACGACGTTCATCTGTTCGAGTATTTTCGAGAAACTGAAAAAACCGCCGTAGAGGTTGCCGCCATAGAACAGGTTCATCACCCGGTCTTGCGCGGGGTCTAGGCCGGCCGCACGCAGGCCGTCGGCGGCGGCACGCATGTGACGGTCGAAATCGCGATGGCTGTAGCACGACAGCACGGGCGCGCCGCTGCTGCCACCGGAACGGAAGAACAGTTGTGCCTGGGGGGCGATGGGAAGGGCCATGAAATCAGCCTTGTCCATGATCGGCGTTGAAGGACTCATTGTTATTGGCGCTGGAGAGGTGTCCAGGGTGACACGATGACTCGCGATATGGGGTTCAAGGCCGACCGACACCCGCCTGCTCAAGCGTTGCAGCGCGTAGACGCCGTCGTGGGGCTCGCCGGCATAGCCCTCTTGAATCTCACGGGTCGCCGAGACGCGGGAAACGCCGGCAGCCAGCAAGCGACGGGTCAGCCCTGATGCCTGCTCCGGCTCACAAATGAGTGCGCAGCTCTGCAATACGTTTCGCCAGGGCAGCAGCGTCTCGGTCAACCACGCTTGAGGGACGGGCCGCAGCAGCAGCGTGCGGAACAGCGGCGACGGCGACAGGTCACGATGATGTTCCCAGAGGATGCGCCAGTCATCACCGGCCCAGACCTGGCCTGCGTGTCCCGCGAAGCTGTGGTCCAGTCGGGCGAGTGCCGTTCGGGTAGTGATCTCGCAGGCTTCGGCCGTGGTGAGCTTCAGAGCCGGCCAGCGTACGGCCCTTCGCTCGAATGCGGCGGCCAGGGCGCTCCCCACTTGCTCCATCACGACGGGCTGGTCAGTGTCGACCAGCAGCCATTGCGGACTGGAACAGGCTTGCTGGTCGAGACGGCAGATTTCATCTACCAGAGCATCCATTGCCTGGGGGGTGGCGGCGTGAGGCGTGACATAGGCGAAGCTGATGCGATGCCCCCAGTCGATCCAGCGGCACCCGCTCGGGACCTGCTCGCGCAAAGCCTTGAGCGCTGTCTCGCCGCCCCAGGCGCTGACACCTTGTGCCAGGGCGAAAAGACGCTGGCTGTCGTGGTGGGGAACCGGCAGTACCGCCAGGTAACCGCTGAGCCGGCCACTGCTGTCGCAGGCCAGAAAAGCCGCCAACAGGCGCGCCGTCAATGTCCCATCCTGTGTGCTTGGGCGTATCCAGTTGATGTTGCCCGCCAGCAGGCTTTCCAGGGCCGCGCAGAACGCCAGCAATGGTGCATTGCTCGGCGTGACATGCACCACCAGGCCCAAGGGCTGCCAGCTTTCGAAGGGCCCTTCGCTGTAGTCGATGCGCCGCAGCGAGCGAGGATCGGGGCCCAGCTCCCGTGCCAGTTTCAAGCTCAGGTGCTCGCGCCCGCAGAATGCGATCAGTGCCTGGCGTTGGTCCTCGTCGAGGAACGCTTCCCGTCCGGCACGCAGTCCCTGGGCGAATGTCTCGGCGCAGTCGAGCACGCAGTCGTTCGAGGGCGCCGAGGCCAGGAGGGCCGGCAGTTGCGCTTGCAGGCGTTCGAGGGCCTGGTCGAGTGTCAGGCTCGTGTGCAGTTGGCCGTTGATGAGGTACATATCAATGCTCCTTGATCAGTTCAGCGGCCGCCATGGCACAGCTTCGGCTGGCGCTGGTGCCGGCACGGCCATGCAATTCGAACCATTGGGTGCTCGAACCGCATTCACAGGTGGCAGGGTGCAGCGTCGCCAGGTCGCTCATCACCACGGCATGGGCGGGGCTGGAGGAGATATAGGGCGAAACGAACGACAGCAATCCAGCTTCGCCGAACGGCTGCACTTCGAAATTCGAAGGGTGACGGATGAAGACTTTCGAATAGACCGGTACATGAAATCGATGCCGGGCACATTCGATGTAGGGCACGGCATGCTCGACGGCACCATAACCGTCGCGGCAGCGATGGGCTTCGATGCCCAATTGCCGGGTGATGCGCTCATAGACCTGATGGCGGGGCATTTCCTGGGCAGCCTGTTTCTTCCAGCCGCCCCCCAGGAACACCAGGGAGTCAGGCGCCAGCGTCAGGTCCGGGACGCCGCTCTCGCGCATGCGTTCGAGTACGTGCCAGAGCAGCGCCGGAAAGCCGAAGATCCTCACCGGCAAACCTTGTTCGGCGAATGCCTGCAGGGCTCGGATGACGCCGAAAACGTCGAACTCATGATCGTTGCCGGTGTGTCGCAAGGCGTAGGTCAGGCTATTGACCGGGGCGAAACGACACAGGAACTGATCGGTATAGGCTGTACCGAGGCGGTTGTCCGGTTCGGGTTCATGGCTGAGCAACAAATAGTTGCAGGGCGTGTCCGGCGTGGACCAACCGTAATGATCGAAGATGCGCGCCACCATGGCCTGTGCCGCGGCCATGCTGCGCTCGTCATAGCGCATGCGGCTTTTCTGGCCTCCGGTACCGGAGGACGTGAGCTCCAGGGCCTCCTCGCCCGTCGGGCTGACCAGCAAGCGTTGCTTGAAGTAGTTGGCGTAGATGGGGGGCAGGCGCGACCAGTCCGTCAGGTGTTCCAGGTCCTCGACGGCGAGCCCGTTGGCGTTGAGCCAGTCTGCGTAGCCGGGCGTGTGGTGGCTATGGAACAGGCTGATCTCGGCCATGGCCCGATCGAACAGCCCGGAGGGGATCGACTCGGGGCTATAGGGCTGGGGCAATGCACACAGCGCATCGGCGTGGGGAAAATGGATCATCGGATAGCTTTCCTCGGGAGCGGAACAATTCAAACGGGAGCGACCGGTCGCGACCTGAACAGGCACAGCGCAACAGGACAACTGAGTCCGGCGATACCGGCCATCAAGGCAAAGGATTCCAGGCTGTTGCCGGCCCCCAACAACGCCAGGAGCGTACCGGCAGCGCTCATCACGGCGATGGAGATCATCCCGACCATGGCCGAGACCAACCCTTTGCTGTCGTCGCTGGCAAACAACGCCAGTCGATACAGCGCCGCATTACCCAGGCCGAGGCCAAGGGCATACAGCGAAAGACCTCCGACCAGCGCAGGCAGGGAAAGGGCGAATCGACTGGCGATGACCAAGGCGAGCAGACCGGCGCACAGGGGCCAGAGGCTGTAAAGGAGCACGCCGCGTACGCCGATCCGTTCCACCCAGGCATTGAGCAGGAGATTGCCGAGGATCACCGCGGCGAACACCGGGATCTGCCAGAGCCCATACACCAGTGGAGTAACGCCCTGTCCCTGTATCAGCAGCAGAGGCGACAGGCCGATCCAGGCGATCAGTGGCAGGCTCATCAGCCCCAGCGCGACGCTGGCCGCCATGAATCGGGGATCGCTGAGCAAGGCGCCATAGCGTTTGATCAGCGCACGCAGTTCGAAAGGAACGGGGGGTGGCCGCTGGCTGCCTGGCCTCGGGTGGCGCGGCATGAATCCCCAGAGCGCCAGCCAGCTCACTGCGCCAAGGCCGGCCAGCAGCAGAAACAGCTCGCGCCACGACAGCCATTGCAGCAGCAACCCTCCCAGCAAGGGGCCCAGCAAGGGCGACAAGAGGGCCAGGTTGCCCAGCAGCGCCATGATTTTCACGGCATCCGACTCGTTGAACAGGTCCTGGATGGCGGGATAGCTGACAGCGATCACGAAGCCCAGGCCCATGCCCTGGATCAGGCGCAGGCCATTGAACCCCAGCATCTGGGTGACCTGGGTGGCGGCCGCACAGGCCAGTACGAACCCGGCGCAACCGGCAAGCATGAACGGTCGACGTCCATGACTATCCGATAATGGCCCGATCAACCAGGGCAGCAGGATGCCACCCAGCAAATAGAGATTGAACGCGTAGGGAATCTGATCCGAAGCCGCTCCGAGTTCTTCGGTGACGGCGAGCATGGCGGGCATGATCAGATCGCTGGCCATGTACGTTAATAATTCAAAGAGCGCGATAGCCAGGCAGAAACCTGTCAATCGTTTAGGCGAGAAAGTTGTCAGCAAGTTTGGCATTCCCAACGTTTATTTTGAGTAAAGAGGTGAGTGCCTCTTATTCGAGAATACGTGGGGGGCGATAAGGCTTGAAAGACAGAGTTTCCCGGTGTTTACGGAGGAAAAGTGCTTGGCGGACGTAAGAAAAATGTCCACAGAAGCGGACATTTATTCCCCATTAAAGTCAGAAATTTACGGGGTGATAAGGTAGAAGGGGGCGTAGCATCGAGGGCTCGCTACAGACGCCTCAACCAGGACGCCCGGGGAAGGTCCTAGCGGTGCTGGGCGAAACCAGGATCCACCGAATGTTCAGGTCCTTCCTCATGACCGTGGCCAGGAGGAAAAAAGAGACAGCCGCTCAGCGACAACATCGACAACAGCGGCAGCAGCAGTGACATGCGACGAAACATAAATAAAATCCTCATGGCTGAACACCGTGGTTGCGCGACGGCGCTCCTTCGGCTGTACCATGGGACCCTGTTGGCTGCCGCTTGTCCCTGGAACCGGGTAGGCACTTGGCAAGCGAACGGCTACAGAACGGATACATTCAGGAACTGGCAATGACTCATTCGCAACGTTTGAAATACTCGATTCTGATTGTCCTCGTAGTCCTGGCGATCATGCTGGGACTGTCGTGGATGCAGAACAAAGGCATGATCAGCGAACAGCTGTTTCAATACATCGCCATTGCCGTGGCGGTGATCGTGGTGGTGGTCAACGGGGTGATGCGGCGCAAGGTCAAGCCCTGAGCATCATTCCCCTGCCGCGAGCATGGCCATGGCCTTGGGGTGCAGGCTGTAGCTCTTATCGGGATTGAGTGTCACCAGACCCACGCTGCACAGGCGCTTCAATACCTCGCGGACGCTGAGAAAGGACAAGGGAATGTCCGCTTCCAACAGCTGGCTGTGCACGCCCCGTGCGCCCAGGCAGCGGTTCTCCATGGTAGAGGTCCGCAATATGTCGATGATCTTGAGGCGAATCAGGCTGGTCCTGAGCCCGAAGCTCTTGAGCAGACCCCTGATGTGATCGTTGTTACCTCGTTCTGTCGCTTTGGCGAGCACGTTATTCGACGTCGCCATCGGGACGCCGCTCGAAGCCGGCTTATTCTCCATAGGCAGTTGCGCGTTTTGCATGCAAAAGGTCCTTACCAGCCTGATCAGGAAATAGTCATACGTGTTTCTTCAACAGGAACGTCCAATCATGCGGGCCGCGATGTGAAAAAATCGCCGGGATGTCGTTAAAGCCTTGTGATTGTTCAGGCGATTTTTCTGCATCTGGGGTGAGCGCGTTCATGAGGGCGAGTCGAGCTGGCGTCCCAACTCACAGATGAGCAGGGTCAGCGAGTCGGCGTTTCGAAGGATCACGTCGATGCGCTTGTCCGCCGAGCTGGGGTTCAGAAAGACATCACGCGCCTCGTTCAGGGTCCTGGCGCCGGTCACCTTGAGGATTTCCTTGACGGTAGCCTTGTGCTCGGGAAGCAACTCCAGGCTCTTGAACATGCTCGCTGCGGTATCCCATCCCATGAACAACTTTGAACGTGGCGTGGTCAGCGAGAGCCCATTGCGTTGCTGGTCTTGCTGAACCTCATACCGGGCTCGTCCGTCATGGGTGACTTGCGAAATCAGGTCGGTAAATGGCAATAGCGCGTCCAGATATGCGATGTCATGTGTATCGAGCAACTGATGGGTCAGTTCGTGGATGAGGGTCGCTCCCTGGGCGTGCGCATCGACATTGAAGGACTCGGGAACGATGGCTTTGTATGCGTCCAGCCCGACGTCGAAGAAAAATTGCGTGAGATAGATTTTTCCGCGTGCATTGGGTTCGAGCACGAATGCCGTGGCCGTGTCGTTGGCGCTCTTGAGATTGCCGATCACGATGCGTTTCTCGTTTTGCAGTTCCCAGGAGGGATCCGCCAACACCTGGCATATCGGCGCAACAATGGCATGTATGCTTGTGATCAGGTTGGCATCGACCTGTTCGATGCCGAAAAAGGTCTTGAGGTAAGTATCCAGTCGGGAGCCCGGTGAGACCCGCTGCCTGGCTTGATCGAGATTAAGAAGCGCATTGAGGGCGTAATACCTGGCCGTCTCCAGCGCCTGCACAATGACGTTCGCATGGTGGGGGTATTTCCTGCGTATCTCAACCATGCCGCGGGCTTCGATATTCAGTGTATCTGCGGCCTTGTGGTCGCTGTACGCGTTCGCCAGGGTCGACAACACCTTGCCGTAGCGAATGGTCTGTCGTTGTGAGTCGATTGCCCACTCCTGGCTTTCAGGCAGTCTTTTGAGTATCGGTCCCTCTCCCATGTCGTGGACCACGCGCCAGACCTGGTTGACCTTCGCCACCTGAAAGACTTTGCCGACGACGCTGACATAGCGCTTGCCGGAGCCTGCGGCCTTGTAGGTCCCGTCAACGAGGTTCCTTTGCAGATTCTCAAGGCTTACGCCCGTGGCTTCGAAGGCTTGCAGGTGGGTGCGGATCGGGGCTGTAGAATTGACGTCCTTCCAGTGGACCTGGGCCGCGGAGGTGTTCTGCGGGGAAGGGCCGATGGGGTCGAGCAGCCCGAACGTATCCTCGCGATTCAGAAACCCGATTGATACCATTTCCGCGGCCCCGGCAATGAAATCATGCAGGCCGGTTTTCCAGTCGTGCTGCTGCAACGCTTCGGAAGAGGACTTGAAGTCCTGATAGCTGTCCCACAGCGTTTCGAAAAAAGTCAGTTTGCCCGGTAGCTGTCTGCCCACGAACCTGGCGCCGACACTGAGTAGATGCCGCACGGTTTCCCAGTCGAACTGACGTTGCCTGTTTGCTTGAGTGGTCAGCAGGTTCGATACCAGTTGGATATTGTCATTGAACAATGTATCGAGGATGTTCGTCTGGACCGGATTGGAGGCCAAGGTGATTTCCGATAGCTGTCCCGCGGTGGCGACGAACAGGTTTTTGAACGTGCTTCGCTGGTTGGCGGGCAGTCGATTGATCAACAGGTCTTGTAGCGGCCCTGTCTGGTTGAAGGCGGCCACGACACCCGCTTCGTCCTTGAATTCGGTGAAGCACGGGCCCGTATGATAGGGGGCGTACAGAACGTGAGGCGCCTTCGCATCGGTGCTCGATCCGATCAGATATAACCCCAGTGCCTTGATCGCCGCTGCGCCATCGGTTGTGATCAGCTCTAACGGACGAATCAGCGCGCTGGCGCCTTTCACCGCCTGGCGGGCTATGGCGTCCGGCATGTCCAGTACCTGGCGAATCAAATCGAAGGCTGCAGGGGAGAGGTACTGCTGCAGGTACCGTGCGTGAGCGTATTGCAACAGTTGCCAGGGGAGTTGTTGGCGGAATCGTTGTTTTCTCTGTTGAACGTCTTCTGTCGTGCCGGACAGCTTGTCCACCACATGGCGTTTATACGAGGTGGAGATATCCAATGACAGCAGCAGCTGTTTGACCGCCGCCTCGTTCAAGCTGTCAGGCAGCTTGCGCCTGGACGTCGAGGAGACCTTGAATCCGGTTTTTTGAGTGACATCGATATGATTCAGCGCGAACTCGTCCAGGGAACTCGGAGGCCCCGCCAACGCGAGGTTCGGTGTAATCAGAATGCTCGCCGGATCCAGGTCTTTTTCGGTAAAGCGCGCGTCCAGCAGCGCTTTCAGTTTTTTATTCGTATAGGCCTGCAAGGGCTCGATACCGTCCAGGTAGTCTTTGCCGTCGGTCACGCTGTTCCGATATTGCTCAAGCAGCTCGATATGCAGGCGCTGTTCTTCAAGAGAAGCCATGCCGAGCCAGGCAGGCAGCTTCTGTTGCCACCAGCCTGCCTGGGCGATGCGTCTGGCACGGATCAGATTGGTGGGGGCGCCTTTGTTCCGCAACGCTTCAAGGCTTTTCACCAATGCGGTCCCGGTCAATTGCCAGTTCCGGGTTTTCAACGTTTTCAGATAGCCGTACTCGATCTCGAACAACCTGATGAACGAGGTCATCCGATCGAGCAACACGTTGTCTTCGATCAACTCAAAGGCCTCAAGCTGATAACGCCCGTGGGGCTTGCGTTGCTCAGGGGGCAGGTTGGCCAGCAGGCCAAAGCGTTTGCGGGAGTCGAGCAGGTTTCGGTTCAATTGTGTCGTCGCGACATCGACGGAGGGGAAAACCTGCAGGCCGTCGGTGGGCGTCCAGAGGATTCCCAGGCCTGAATAAGGCGTGTCCAGCCCTCCGCGCTCAGTCAGGAAAAAACAATTGGCCAGGGAGAAGGAGGCGGTGCTGCCCTCGTTGGTATACGCAAGCTTCAGTGAATAGGCATCGGGTCGAAAGCCTTTGAGCGCTGCGCGCTGCTCGCGATTCGGATAGTCGGCGTCGTAGGAAAAAACACAGTTGATGAGATCATCCGCGGCGGGCGGCAGGGTCCCGTCGAGTTTTCTAAGCTCGGCTTCGGCACGTATGCCGAGGGAAAAAACATTGCTCAGTTCAGGTAGCAGGCTTTTCAGTTTAGCGTGCAGTGAGATTGCATTGGAGAGTGGCAGCTGGGTGAACAGCGTGTTGAAAGCCTCTTCGACGGTGGTATAGCTCTTGATCTTTCTCGTCAGTTGATCAGCCATGAAGTTGGAAGGCCGCGAGGCGCCATAAAAAGCCGGCAGGGTGCCCCAGTGCCCATCGGTTCCATGCGCCAGCAGGTTTTTGTTGATCAAGGAGCGAATATCCAATGCCTTGTCGACCAGGGCGTGGATGTTCACGGTGCCCTGGCGGGACATCTCCAGTGCGTAGTGAAGGTTGCTGATCTGCTTGCCGATGATTGCATTCGCCAGGGATTCGAATACCGGCAATGTCACGGGGTAACCTGAGACCTGTGGTTCGTCCAGGCGCAGAAAGCGGTTGCGTTCTTCCAGGCTCAGCAGGCTATAGAGTGCCTCCTTGCGTGCAATGCTTGTCGGCGTCGTCAGCAGCGCGTCCTTGAACCCGAGGTAGTTGTCGACTTTCTGCAGGTCATGACTGGGTCTGTAGAGGTAATGATCTTTGCCGCTGATCATCAGCGAGCCGGCAAGCTCCACATAGAGCGGCTCATATTCCCAGAGGCGAACCGTTTCGATGAACAGAGGCGTCTCGTCCTGGCGCGATGGCCCGAACAATCGGAGCAGTTCCTGGCTTTGTGCGTCGGTCAGCTGCCTTTGCTCCCGTTTGCTCAGGACGGTGGCGCGCAGGGCATCGCTGAGGACCCGCGACAGCAGCTCTCGGCGTGAGGTATGAAATGGGCCGGTGGCGTCCCAATAGGCATTGATGCGATCGGTGAGCTTGGGAATCAGGTTCTGGGCGGTGACCCGTAGCAGGCTTTCCCACTGTTGCGAATTATGAGGCGATACCGTGATGTCCGGATGGATGAAATCGACGTCATGCCGGGCGGGCCGGCCCTGATGGTGGAAGTACACCAGGACCGCTTCGGACAGTGACAGGTTGTTGGTTACCTTACCCATGGTCGGGTCACCCAGCCCCGCATCGGCGGTGATTGCGACACGGGTCTGTTGGTGGTCAAGGTTCGCCAGTACTTCTTTCAATATGTGGTCAAGCATTGAGGTCAGCGAGGGCAGTTTGATCAACTCATCGACCATGGTCAGCGCGTTGAGACTTTGGGCGTGCTCAATGGCGTCGATCTGGGCCTTGAAAATATCGCCGTCGATGGTCTGCCGGGACTGTTCGATAAGGGTGCCGGTGTTCAGTTCGTCGCGTTGGGAGATGGACAGGAGCTGGAACAGGTCGTCACGCTCGAAAGGGGTTGCGAGCATTTGGTCGATCCGGGTTTCGAGCGCCTGCGGGCTGGCGAATTTCTCGATTCCACCCTGCGGCGTGTAGAGGAATGCAGGCTTGGGGGAGGATGTGCCGACGTCTGGCAAGGTTGTCAGGGTGAAACAGCCGGCAAGCGGAACAGGGGCGTGTCCCTCGGTCTGGAGCAGAATGCTTTCGGCAGACATCGACGGCGTCTGGGCGGTACGCAGCGTGTGGCTGGGAAGGGCTGCGTGGTGCAGCCACTCGAAGTCGGCTTGCGTCAACCCATGGGTTGCGCTCAATTCGTCCAGGCGTTGGGCGTCCAGGACGTCGGGAAATAACAGGGGCGTGGTTTCACGGGTCATCGTCGCGTCTCGATCAAGGCGCCATGAGGTGGCGCTTGCATGGATGAAGCGGCCAGCCTAGAGAACGATGAAGGGGCGAAGGTGGTACATAGTTACCGCACGCGAAGCTCCAGACCTGTCAGGCTGTGGCGCGCCGGGTGTGCGTGCGGTGAAAAGATTGACAGTCCGCGCCTGAAGCAGTGTTTAATCCGGCTTTGTTCCTTCTTCACTGTGGCTACCTCCAACAATCATTCTGGAGCTTCAGATGTCTGCGCTATCCGATCAAGCCGGTTCCGGCCCTCTCTCTTTAGACGCCTTGGTGGGGCTCCTGGAGAAGATTTTCCTGCGGCACGGCACCTCCGCCGAGGTGGCTCGTACTCTGGCTGAAAACTGCGCCCGCGCCGAACGCGACGGTGCTCACAGCCATGGCGTTTTTCGTATGCCGGGCTATGTCTCGACGCTGAACAGCGGCTGGGTCGACGGCCAGGCAGTGCCGGTGGTCGAAGACGTCGCAACGGGCTTCGTCCGGGTGGACGCCGGCAACGGTTTTGCCCAGCCGGCCCTCGCCGCTGCACGACCGTTATTGGTGGAGAAGGCTCGCAGCGCCGGTATCGCGGTGTTGGCTATCCGCAATTCCCATCACTTCGCCGCCCTTTGGCCGGACGTCGAGCCGTTTGCCTACGAAGGGTTGGTGGCATTGAGCGTGGTCAACAGCATGACCTGCGTGGTACCCCACGGCGCGGACCGTCCGTTGTTCGGGACCAATCCCATTGCCTTCGCCGCGCCACGGGCCGGTGGCGAGCCGATTGTATTTGACCTGGCCACCAGCGCCATCGCCCATGGCGACGTACAGATCGCCGCGCGCAAGGGCGAGTTGTTGCCGCCAGGCATGGGGGTGGACAGCCTCGGCCAACCGACCTGCGACCCAAGGGCGATTCTCGAAGGCGGCGCGCTGCTGCCGTTTGGCGGGCACAAGGGGTCGGCGTTGTCGATGATGGTCGAGCTGCTGGCGGCGGCCCTGACCGGCGGCAATTTCTCGTTCGAGTTCGATTGGAACAAGCATCCGGGAGCCAAGACGCCGTGGACCGGACAATTGCTGATCGTGATCGACCCGAGCAAGGCCGCCGGACAGAACTTTGCCGAGCGCAGCCAGGAGCTGGTCAGGCAAATGCAGGAAGTGGGGTTACGGCGGTTGCCGGGGGATCGTCGGCACCGGGAGCGCAGTCAATCCGATCAGCATGGAATTGCGCTGGATGAGCAGACATTGCAACAGCTGCGGGAATTGGCTGGGATGTGAAAATCAACGTGGGAGCGAGCTTGCTCGCGATAGCGGTGGGTCAGTCGATGAGGATGTTGACTGTGCTGACGCCTTCGCGGGCAAGCCCGCTCCCACATTGTTGCGCTTGTCGGGCAAGCGTTGTCAGCGCCGTCCTAGCAACAAGCCCACCACCAGCCCGAAACCGGCGGAAATCGCCACGGTTTGCCAGGGGTGGCCGCCGATGTAGAGTTCAGTGGCGTCGACCATGGGCCGGGTACGCTCCCGTGCGCTGGCAACCGAGTCCAGGGCCTGCTGCAGTTTCTGGGAGATCTGGCCCCGCAGGTTCTCGGCATCTTCACCGACCAGCGAGTCGCTGCTCTTGAGCAGCTTTTCCGACTCTTCGATCAAGGCCTTCAGTTCACTGAACACTTGATCCTTGATTTGCTCTCCGTTCGCTTGCGCGGTATGCCTACGAGCCATCGAGTTACTCCTTGCTGATGATTACCACTGAACAGTGGAGTGTTGCGCTTGGGCAAAAGTTGCAGAGGGACAGGCCGTGTCAGCATGGCCAAGCCTAAATGATGGTTAAGACGTTTCCCCACAAGGTGTAAGATGTCGCCCATTTACGCAACAGGTAATTCCCATGAGTTTCAATCTGGCTGACAAGCCGCTGGCCGAGCGTGCCGCGCTGGAAGACGAAAAATCCCGACTGTTCGAGTTGTGGCAGAACAACCTGGGCAAGGCCAAGGGCGACGCTGCCCGGTTGTTTGGCGAACGCTCCAAGCGCAAAGGCAAATGGGCCGAATGGGTACGTGCCGAGTTGGACGGCATGTCGCCCCCGGAATACGCCAACATGGTGCGCAGTGAGGTCAATCGGTTGATGGCCGCCAACAAATAAGCCTCACGCAAAGGTCGCGACGATGGCCTCGCGAACCTTGACCACGGCCGGATCCATCTGAGTGTGGGTGCGCCATCCCAGCTCGATGGGATAGCGTGGCAAGACGAGAGGGCAGGGCAACAGCGTCAGGCTGCCGAACGCCGCGATGGCCCTCGCGGCGTGCCCCGGAATGGTCGCCACGGCCCGGCTGCCCTGGAGCAGGAACGGCAACGCGGCAAAATGCGTGGTCGAGGCACACACTTTGCGGCTCAAGCCGAGCCCGGCCAGTCCTTCGTCGGTGATGCCGATGAACCCACCCGACGACACCAGCAGATGTTCGCGACCCACGAACGACTCCAGGCTGAGGGTCTGCTGGTTCTCCTCCAGGCTGTCCGGGTCGACCAGACAGGCATAATCGCCTTCACCCAATACCTGGCGACTGAGCAACCGTTCCGTGAAGCCACCCGCCGTGATCGCCAGGTCGAAATTGCGCTCCATCAAGTTGCGGCCGACGATCTGGCTGTGGGTCTGGCGAAAGATCAGGCGCAACCCCGGCGCCCGTTGCGCGACTTCCTCGATCAGCTTGCGCCCATAGGCCAGCTCGAAGTCGTCGGACAGGCCGACGATGACCGAGCGGCCGTCGTAATGACTGGTCTGCGGGTCGATCATCGCCAGGCTCTGGCGACACTTGTCCAGGGCCTCGCTGATCACCGGCTTGAGTTGATTGGCCCGCAGCGTTGGCGCCAGGCCACGACCGGTGCGCACGAACAGTTGATCGTCATATACATCCCGCAGCCTGCGCAGTGCCGCGCTGATGGCCGACTGGGTCACGCCCAGGCGCAATGCGGCGCGGCTGGCGCTGGATTCGTCGTGCAGGGCTTCGAAGGTCTTGAGCAGGTTGAGATCGAGGTTGGCGATATTCATGATGTTCATATCGTTTAGCAATGTATGGGGCTTTATTCATGATCGGTCGTCGCCTGAGAATCGGCAACACTTGAGACCTAAGGAGTTGAACACCCATGCCGAAATCCATTGTGGCTGCCCTGCAGATCGGTTCCTTGCCGGGCGGCAAGGAGGAGACTCTGGCGCAAATCCTTTCCTACGAAGACGCCATACGCCAGGCCCGCGCCCGCCTCGTGGTCATGCCCGAAGCCCTGCTGGGAGGCTATCCCAAGGGCGAAGGTTTCGGCACCCGACTGGGCTACCGGCTGCCGGAGGGGCGTGAGGCATTCGCCCGCTACTTCGCCAATGCCATCGACGTACCGGGTGTCGAAACCGAAGCGTTGGCCGGGCTTTCGACGCGTACGGGGGCCAGCCTGGTGCTGGGCGTCATCGAGCGGGCTGGCAGTACCCTGTATTGCACGGCCTTGTACTTCGAGCCTGATGCGGGGCTGGTGGCCAAGCATCGCAAGCTGATGCCCACCGGCACCGAGCGGCTGATCTGGGGCAAGGGCGATGGTTCGACGTTGGCGGTGATCGACAGCCAGGTCGGGCGACTCGGTGCGGCGGTGTGCTGGGAAAACATGATGCCGCTGCTGCGCACCGCGATGTATGCCAAGGGAGTGGAGGTCTGGTGTGCGCCGACGGTGGATGAACGGGAGATGTGGCAAGTGACCATGCGTCACATTGCCCATGAGGGACGATGCTTCGTGGTCAGTGCCTGCCAGGTCCAGGCCTCGCCTCAGGCGCTGGGTATTGATGTCGAACACTGGCCGGCGGAGCGTCCATTGATCGCCGGCGGCAGTGTAATCATCGGACCCATGGGGGATGTGCTGGCTGGGCCGCTGAAAGACACCGCGGGTTTATTGACCGCCGAAATCGACACCGATGACCTGGTGCGGGCGCGTTATGACTATGACGTGGTCGGTCATTACGCCAGGCCGGACGTGTTCGAACTGGTGGTGGATGAGCGGGCCCGGCCTGGCGTGCGGTTCACCGCGTGAGTTACCAGGTTGCCGCGGACGCCGGCAAATCGAGGGTTCCGCGGTCGACGAAGCGCATGGTGCCGAACAGTCCCCCGGAGAGTTTGCCCTTGAGCACATAGGGCAGGTTATCCAGACCCTGTGTCTGGCTCAGGCCCAGGGTCTGGCGCAACACCGAAAAGGCCGAAATGCTCACGGGGACGCTCAAGACCGCTTCGGAGTACCGTGCAATGGAGCCGCTCTGGTCGCTGACCCCGGTCGCCAGCGTGCGGTCGTTGACCTCCAGGTCCAGCGCCACGCCGTTGTAGTCGATGGCGGTTTCGTTGGGGTTCTGCAGGCGCAGCTTCACGGCAAAGCGCATCTCCAGGTCCTGGCTGGGCAAGGGTTCGATGCCGACCACGTTGATGTTCAGCGGATCGCGATGCGGGAAGAGGGCGCAGGCGCTGAGGCTGAGCAGGGTCAGCAGGAGGAACAGGCCGGGGATTCTGCGCATGGGCGTATTCTCACTGTGAATTTTTGGTCACGATAACCCACAATCCCAAAGACAAGCGAAGAACCTGTGGCGAGGGGATAAATCCCCTCGCCACAGGTTTCATCTCTATCCAAATAGACGTTTGGGCTCCTGACAGTTTCTGACAACAGCCTCTGCTAATCTGCAGCAACTTTTTCATCCGGATCGACCACCGTGTCCCGTACCACTCGGCTGCTCACTTTGTTGCAAGTCTTGCGTGGCAAGCGCTGCCCGGTCACCGCCGCGACCCTGGCGGCAGAGTTGAAGGTATCCGAGCGCACGCTCTACCGCGACATTGCCGAGCTGACCGCCCTGGGGGCGCCGATCCAGGGCGAGGCAGGCATCGGCTATGTATTGCGCAGCGGCCTGTTCCTGCCGCCACTGATGTTCACCGCCGATGAAATCGAGGCCATTGTACTGGGCTTGCGCTACGTGGATCAGCGCGGCGATGAGGTACTGGGCAAGGCGGCCGCCGACGCCCTGGCGAAAGTCGCCGCGGTGTTGGCTCCCGATGTCCGGGATGCCTTGCGCAACCCCACGGTGTTGCCCGGCCCGCCGGGTTACGGGTATCCGCAAAATACCGTGGAACTGAACGTGTATCGCCAGGCCATCCGCGTCCAGGCGAAGCTGCACATCGATTACGCCGACGTCAACAACACCCCGAGCCAGCGACTGATCTGGCCCCTGGCCCTGGGGTTTTTCAACGAGGCGCGGGTGGTAGTGGCCTGGTGCGAATTGCGTGGCGCCTACCGGACCTTTCGCACCGACCGGATTGCCTCTGCCACCGAGCAGGGCGAGTGCTATCCCGGCAGGCGCAGCGACTTGCTACGAGCCTGGATGAAATCGATGAAACTGGACGAAACCGGGCGTTTCACTCCTGACAGAAACTGACATGAGGGTGTTCTAGCATGGTGCCAGTTCGATAAAACAAGGAGCCTTACCATGTCCAATCCCGTCTCTTCCCTGGCACCGGCCATCGCCGGTTACATCGCGGCCGCCAATGCCCGTGACAGCTCGGCGGTGACGCGTTTCTTTGCCGAGGATGCCAATGTGTTCGATGAAGGACAGCATCGGGCCGGCACCCAGGACATCATCCAATGGATGGAAGACACTTCCCGCCGTTACCAGCCGCGGGTCGAAGTGCTCAACGTGCAACAACGCACGGGCAAGGTGCTGGTGCACAACCTGATCTCGGGGGCTTTCCCTGGCAGCCCGCTGGAGTTGCGGTATACCTTCCGGCTCGATGAGCAGGGCAAGATCAGCCGGCTGGATATCTCGATTTAAAAGGAGTGAGCTCCTGTGGCGAGGGGATAAATCCCCTCGCCACAAATCCCATGCTCGGTTGGCGTGATCGTTCATCGTCCGGCATGGCATACTCAGCCGCTTCCTCTTCCGGACCCGGGCCGCATGACTTTCGACTCCCCCCTGAGTGCCTGGCAGTACGCCATCGAACATCGCGGTTTTGTCCAGGATGAGGCCCAGGAGTTGGCGATCATGACCTTGGAGCAATGCCACAAGGCTTTGCACGAGGGGTGCAAGTCGATCAAGGGGGTGTATCTCTGGGGCCCGGTAGGTCGTGGCAAGACCTGGCTGATGGACCGTTTCCATGAAAGCCTCCGGGTTCCGGCCCGTCGTCAGCATTTCCATCACTTCATGGCCTGGGTGCACCAGCGTTCGTTCCAGCTCACGGGCACGCCGGACCCGTTGCAGGCCTTGGCCAGGGAGCTGAGCCGGGAAGTGCGGGTGCTGTGTTTCGATGAGTTGTTCGTCACCGACATCGGCGATGCCATCATCCTCGGGCGCCTGTTCCAGGTCATGTTCGAGTTGGGCATGGTTGTGGTGAGCACCTCGAACCTGCCTCCCGAGGAACTCTACGCCAACGGCCATAACCGTGAACGGTTCCTGCCGACCATCACGGCGATCAAACAGCACATGCAAGTCGTACCGGTGAACGGCTGGCAGGATCACCGCCAGCACCCCGGCGCGCTACAGCAACGTTATTGGCTACGAGGCGCCGGGCAACCCGAGCCATTGGGCGAGGTCTTCGAACGGTTGAGTGCAGGGCAACAGTCCAGCAGTGATCCGGTGCAAGTCGGCCATCGCTTGCTGGAGCCGGTCAAGGTCAGCGACACGGTGCTCTGGAGCCGTTACCGGGATCTGTGCGAGCAGCCGTTCTCGGCCCTGGATTTCATGGGCCTGTGTGACCGCTACAAGGTTATCCTGCTCAGCGACGTGCCCAGCTTGAGTGCCGAGCAGCGCGAAGGGCGTATCGCCCGTGGTACGGAAGACGGTGTAGAGCGGGTCGAGGCGGGGGATCGCGAGCTGCCGCAACTTTCGGTCCACGATGACGGTGTGCGACGCTTCATTGCCCTGATCGACGAATGCTACGATCGCAAGGTGCCGCTGTACCTGTCGGCCGAAGTGCCTATGGAGCAGCTGTATACCGAGGGCTATCTGCAATTTCCGTTTCGCCGTACCCTCAGTCGCCTCCAGGAAATGCAGATGCAACGTTTCGGTCAGCTCGCCTGACCCGTACCCGCCGACGGCCCCATCCGCCGGTATTACCCGCCGTACCCGCGAAGAGAGATGCAAGGTCATGGAAGAAGCCAAGGATGTTCTCGTACTGCAAGCCAGCTACACCAATCCGGTTCACGCCGAAGCGATCTGCCTCGTACTCAACGGCTATGCGCAGGACCCCATGGGCGGCGGCCGGTCGCTGCCGGCCGAAGTCCTGCTGCATCTGCCGGAAGAGCTGGCCAAGCGTCCCTACGCGTTCAGCGTGCTGGGGTTCGTCAACGGCGAGCCGGCGGGGCTGGTCAATTGTTTCGAAGGTTTTTCGACCTTTGCCTGCCGGCCGCTGGTGAATATCCATGATGTCGTCGTCATGAAGGCGTTTCGCGGACTGGGCCTGAGCCAGAAGATGCTGCAGAAAGTCGAAGACATCGCACGCCAGCGCGGTTGCTGCAAGATCACCCTGGAAGTGCTTGAAGGCAATGCCGTGGCCCAGGCCAGCTATTCGAAGTTCGGCTTCTCCGCCGGCATGTTCGATCCGGCTCACGGCCGCATGCTGTTCTGGACCAAACCCCTGTAAAAAAACTGACTGTGCCGGACCCTGTGGGAGCGGGCTTGCTCGTGAAGGGGCTGTGTCAGTCACCATAATCAGTGGCTGACCCATCGCCTTCGCGAGCAAGCCCGCTCCCACACAAATTGCGCAGGGCTCTGCGGTTACTGCTGCACCACCTTGACCGTCGGCGCCTTGGGCTGCATCAGGCTGAAGTCGATCAGCGCCTTGTGCTGGCGTTGATAGGGGTTGCCGATCAACAGCGGTCGGGCCAGGAAGTCGTTGCTGACCAGGCTCTTGCTGCGGTCCAGCTCATCGAAGCTCAAGCCTGCCAGGTCTGCCCAGGTATGGATCAGCTGAGAACTGCTGTAGGGGCGGGACAGGTCGCCGGCAAAGTTCCAGTCATGGGTTTCGCGCCACTTGGGCGAAGCCCAGGCGATGAATGGAATGGTGTACATCGGCGCGGTGGGCTTGCCTTCGTTGCGGCCAAGGGTGGCGTGACCCACCGAGTCGAACACGTCTTCACCGTGGTCCGACAGATACAGCAGAAAACCGTTGGGATCGCTCTTGGCGTAGTCCTTGATCAGGCTGGAAACCACGAAGTCGTTGTACAGCACTGCGTTGTCGTAGCTGTTGTAGGTAGGCACCTGATCGTCACGCAGACCTGCCGGTACGCCCTGGCGGTCAGTGAACTTGTTGAAGGTCGGTGGGTAACGGTACTGGTAGCTCATGTGAGTACCTAGCAGGTGTACCACGATCAACTTGCGCGGTGCGGTATCGGCCAGGGCCTTGTTGAAGGGAGCAATCACGTCGCCATCGTATTGCGCGGCGTTCTGGTTACGGTTGTTGTTCAGGTAAACCTGCTCGTCGGCCTGCTGAGAGAACGTCGTGAGCATGGTGTTGCGCTTGGTCATGGTTTGCTGGTTGGTGATCCAGAAGGTCTTGTAGCCCGCCTGTTTCATCATGCTGACCAGCGAAGGGGTCGTCAGGTACAGGTCTGGATTCTGCTCGTCGGCGAATGTCAGCACCTGTTGCAGGGCTTCGATGGTGTATGGACGCGGCGTGATCACATTGTCGAAGACCGCTAGCTGGTCCTTGAGTTTGTCCAGCTCCGGGGTGGTTTCCCTTGGGTAGCCATACAGGCTCATGCGCTGGCGGTTGGTGGACTCGCCGATCACCAGCACCAGGGTCGCCGGTTGGTTGGCCATGGTGTCCTTGAGGTTGCGCAATGGCTCGATCTTGCTGGCGCTGTGTAACATGCCTTGCATGCTTGCCAACTGCTCGCCGTAACGACGGTATGCCACCAACATCTGCCAAGGTACGGCTGGTTCGATGCGGTCTTCGAATTTTTCCAGGCCGCCGGCCAGGCTGCCGGCGCGCTGGGTTTGCTTGACGAGCGGGTAACCGACCACGGCGCCCAGGATCACAACCGCCGCGACCAGGGCCTGGCCGCGGGGCAGGTACACCGGACGCAGGCGCGTCCAGAGGAAATAAGCCACTGCGGTATGGGCGAGGAACGCCGGCACCATCCACCAGGCAAAATACTGTGTCATGTACTCGCTGGCTTCAGCCACGTTCGACTCGAACATGATGAAGATGACGCTCTGGGAAAACTCCTGCTGATAGATGAAGAAGTAACCCAGGCTGGCCATGGAACAGGCCCACAGCACTACACCGATCAACGCGGCGAGCAGGCGGGTCCGGGCAGGGAATAGCAGCATGGGCGCCAGCCACAGCGCGCTCATGATGAATGCCTGGCGGAACCCGGAGAAGCCGGAGGTATCGCTCAACAGAATAAGCAGTTGAGTAATGCCCGAGAAATACCAGAAGAACAGGAAAAGCCAGCCGAACCCGGCCCAATCGAAACCTTTCGCAGTCGTTTTGCTGCGTTTGAACAGACTCATCAAGCGCTCCAGCCTTTTATCTACACCGACGAAGCTGTTGCCACCGGATGGTAACCGCAGGCATGCGCCGAGCACCCTAAAGGCCGCAAGTATCCCGAGAGCGTTGTGAAAACTTCGTGAGTTTTTCGGTTATAGATTGGTAGCCTGGGTGCGAACGCACATATGGCAGAGGAGTTGCCGAACAAACCTGTCCAGGGAACTGTGGGAAGCGACACCGGTTTTCCCAATGTCACTTCCTTGCGTTGCGCCTGTGGAGCGGTTATCGAACCAGGGCCTGGCCCTGATGGGAGAGTTGGGCATGCTGCAACTGCATGCGCAGCTGGGTCACTTCATCGAGCAGCAGATCGCGTTCTTCCTTGAGAAGGCGCAATTCGTCGCGACGAATGGTCACGTAAAGGGTTTGAGGAGGACGTGCGGTAACGACTGGGTCCATTGCTCACCTCGCAAATGGCTACATCAACTATAGAGATGTCGCCAGCTTTTTGGTCGACACCACTACTATCGGCGCCGATTCTGATTTCTTTTGCTCGTGAATGGAACTTTTTTATTTTTCATGGTCGCCGTGCCTTCGACCGGGTTTGAAGCGTTATCCCCCTTGTGATCGCACGAATTAACCGGAAACTATGCAGCAAGGCTCTGGACTAACCTCCACTAGTCGCAGCCAAACCGTTTCGAAGCGAGCGGCCTGTACTCGAATTAGCCACACAGGCCACTAAACCTTTGACATACCTTTATTTGTAGTAGGGAGCATCAGCACATGCAACTCGGGATCATTGGACTGGGCCGCATGGGCGGCAATATTGCGCGGCGCCTGATGCTCGATGGGCACACCACGGTGGTCTATGACCGCAACAGCGCATTCGTCGAAAACCTGCGCCAAGAAGGCGCCACGGGCGTGGCGGATCTGCCGGCGCTGGTGGCCGGGCTGGAAAAACCGCGAGCAGTCTGGGTCATGCTGCCAGCCGGCGCGCCTACTGAAGACACCATCAACGCGCTCAGCGAGCTGCTGGAACCAGGTGATGTGATCATCGATGGCGGTAACACGTATTACAAAGACGACATCCGTCGCGCCCAGGCACTGTTGGAAAAGGGCTTGAGCTACATGGATGTGGGCACCTCCGGCGGCGTCTGGGGCCTGGAGCGCGGTTATTGCATGATGATCGGCGGCGATGCCGCCGTGGTCACGCGCCTGGACCCGCTGTTCGCCAGTCTGGCACCGGGCATGGGCGATATTCCCCGCACCCGCGACCGTAAGTCCGACGACGATCGCGCCGAGCGCGGCTATATCCATGCCGGCCCCGCCGGTGCCGGGCATTTCGTGAAGATGATCCATAACGGCATCGAGTACGGCATGATGCAGGCCTTTGCCGAAGGCTTCGACATCCTCAAGACCAAGTCCAGCGAAAGCCTGCCGCCGGAACAGCGTTTCGACTTGAACCTGGCCGATATTGCCGAAGTCTGGCGACGTGGCAGTGTGGTGTCGTCCTGGTTGCTGGATCTGACAGCCGATGCCCTGGCCCGCGATCCGAAACTGGATGGCTTTTCCGGTGAGGTGGCTGACAGCGGCGAAGGACGCTGGACTATCGAGGCGGCCATTGAGCAAGCGGTGCCGGTTCCAGTGCTGTCCAGTTCGCTGTTCGCCCGTTTCCGTTCCCGCCAGCAGAGCACCTACGGTGACAAAATGCTGTCCGCCATGCGCTTCGGCTTCGGCGGCCATGTGGAGACGCCGAAAAAATGACCGCGACCGGCAGGAAATCCAAGGCAGAGCCCGCGCCACCGACCACGCTGTTCCTGTTCGGTGCCCATGGTGATCTGGTCAAGCGCCTGCTGATGCCGGCGCTGTACCACCTCAGCCGTGACGGGTTGCTGGGAGATGGACTGCAGATCATCGGCGTTGATCACAACGCCATCAGCGACGTGGACTTCGCCAGGAAACTCGAGGATTTCATCCGCCACGAAGCGGCGAGCAAGGGCGGCGATGCCGGCCGCGCGCTCGATCCGGTGCTGTGGGCCCGCTTGGCCAAGGGCATCAGCTACGTACAGGGTGACTTCCTCGACGACAGCACCTATGTAGCGTTGGCAGCGAAGATCGCCGCCAGCGGTACTGGTAATGCGGTGTTCTACCTGGCGACCGCGCCGCGCTTTTTCAGTGAGGTGGTCCGCCGTCTGGGGGCGGCCGGGTTGCTTGAGGAACAGGCTGGTGCGTTCCGGCGGGTGGTGATCGAAAAGCCGTTCGGCTCGGATCTGCACACCGCCGAAGCACTCAATGCCTGCTTGCTCAAGGTCATGAGCGAGAAGCAGATCTATCGGATCGACCATTACCTGGGCAAGGAAACCGTACAGAACATCTTGGTCAGCCGTTTCTCCAACAGTTTCTTCGAAGCGTTCTGGAACAATCATTACATCGACCACGTGCAAATCACCGCCGCTGAAACGGTGGGGGTGGAAACCCGTGGCAGTTTTTACGAGCATACCGGCGCCCTGCGGGACATGGTGCCCAACCATCTGTTCCAGTTGCTGGCGATGGTGGCCATGGAACCGCCGGCCGCCTTCGGTGCCGACGCGGTCCGAGGGGAGAAAGCCAAGGTGGTTGGGGCTATCCGCCCCTGGTCGGTGGAACAGGCTCGCGCCAATTCGGTGCGCGGTCAGTACGTCGCTGGCACCATCGACGGCAAGCCGGTGAATGGTTACCGCGAGGAAGCCAACGTGGCGGCCGACAGCGGCACCGAAACCTACGTCGCCCTGAAGGTCATGATCGACAACTGGCGTTGGGTAGGGGTGCCGTTTTATCTGCGTACCGGCAAGCGCATGAGCGTGCGGGACACGGAAATCGTCATCTGCTTCAAGCCGGCGCCCTACGCGCAGTTTCGCGATACCGAAGTCGAGAAGTTGCAACCGACCTACCTGAAGATACAGATCCAGCCCAACGAAGGCATGTGGTTCGATCTGCTGGCCAAGCGGCCGGGACCGACGCTCGACATGGCGAATATAGAACTGGGTTTCGCCTACAAGGATTTCTTCGAAATGCAGCCATCCACGGGTTACGAAACCCTGATCTACGATTGCCTGACCGGCGATCAGACGTTGTTCCAGCGTGCCGACAACATCGAAAATGGCTGGCGTGCCGTGCAGCCGTTTCTCGATGCCTGGCAGCAGGACGCGACCGTCCAGCCCTACAAGGCCGGAGAAGATGGCCCATCCGCCGCCGATGACCTGCTGACACGCGATGCTCGCGCCTGGCATGACCTAGGATGAGTGATCAATTGAAACGTCCCATCCGTTTTCTGCTCAGTGACATGGACGGCACGCTGCTGCTGCCCGACCACAGCCTCAACCAGCGCACCATCGAGGCCGTTCGTTCCCTGCGCGAGGCCGGTGTGTTGTTCAGCCTCGCCACCGGACGGCCACCTCGGGCAATGTTGCAGCAGATCGAAGCCCTGGGTGTCGATTTGCCAACGGCGGCGTTCAACGGCGGTACCCTGGTTCATCCGGACGGCAGCTTCCTCGCCGTGCACTACCTGCCGCCCGAGGTGGCGTTGATGACCCTGGCGCTGTACGCCGATCAGCCTGGCATCGAGGTCTGGGTGTTTGCCGATGGCCATTGGCTGGTGCGTGACGCCCACGGGCCGATGGTGCCGGTGGAAACCCGCGGCCTGGGCTATCCGCCTGTTGAAGTCGAGAGTTTCGAGCCCTACCTGGAGCGTATCGACAAGATCGTCGCCACCAGCGCCAATACGGATCTGTTGGTCGAGCTGGAGGCCCGCCTGCATCCGCTGCTCAAGGGCCAGGCCCAAGTGTCGCGTTCGCAACCGATCTACCTGGACGTTACGGCAATACAAGCCAACAAGGGGGAGGCGCTGTCGACCCTGGCGGCATTCCTGGGGGTACCGCTGGAGCAGACGGCGGCCATGGGCGACGGTGGCAATGATCCGGCGATGTTCCATCGCGCGGGCCTGTCGATCGCCATGGGGCAGGCGGAAGAGGCGATCAGGCGCCAGGCCGATGTGATTACCGCATCCGTTATCGAGGACGGCGCGGCGCTGGCGATCGAACGGTACATCCTGCCCCGGTGACTTCGCATACTTTTGTGGGAGCGGGCTTGCTCGCGAAAGCGGTGGGTCAATCTAAAGGTCGACTGACACTCCGTTTTCGCGAGCAAGCCCGCTCCCACAGGTTTTGCGCAGAACTCTGGTTATTCAATTACAGCCAATACGTCACCGCAAACCACCCCAAGCCACCCATGACCACGGTATAGGGCAGGGCCATCCACACCATCCGGCCATACGACAGGCGAATCAGTGGCGCAATGGCTGAGGTCAGCAGGAACAGGAAGGCAGCCTGGCCGTTGGGCGTGGCGACGCTGGGCAGGTTGGTGCCGGTATTGATCGCCACCGCCAGGGTCTCGAACTGTTCGCGGCTCATGAGGCCGGAGATGAAGGCCTGCTTCACTTCGGTGATGTAGATGGTGGCCACGAATACGTTGTCGCTGATGGCCGACAGCAGACCATTGGCAATAAACAGCATGCCGGGCTGCTGATCGGCGGGCAGGGCCAATACCCATTGGATCAGTGGCGTGAACAACTGCTGATCGTGAATCACCGCCACCACCGCAAAGAACACCACCAGCAGCGAGGTGAACGGCATCGCGTCCTTGAACGCATTGCCCAGGCGGTGCTCATCGGTGATGCCGGTGAACGCGGTGATCAGCACGATCACCGTCAGGCCGATCAGTCCGACTTCGGCGATATGCAGGGCCAGGGCCACGATCAGGATCAGTGCGGCAATACCCTGGACGATCAGGGCCGCGCGTTGCCGTGAGGTGCGCTCGCGGTTGTCCTGCTCGGCATAGTCGGCCAGCACGGTACGAACGTTTTCCGGCAGCAGCGTGCCGTAACCGAACCAGCGTAGCTTTTCCAACGCCACGCAGGTCACCAGCCCGGCCACCAGCACCGGCAGCGATACGGGGGCGACCTTCAGGAAGAAGCCCGCGAAATGCCAGCCCATTTCATGGCCGATCAGCAGGTTCTGTGGCTCACCCACCAAGGTGCATACGCCACCCAGCGCGGTGCCGACGACGCCGTGCATCAGCAGACTGCGCAAAAACGCCCGGAACTGATCCAGGTCCCCGTGGTGCAAGGCCGGCAGGTCGTGGTCTTCATCGACGTTGCTGTCCTGGCGTGGATCATTCCCCGAAGCGACGCGGTGGTAAACCGAATAGAAGCCCACGGCGGCGCTGATGATCACCGCCGTGACGGTCAACGCATCGAGAAAAGCCGACAGGAATGCCGAGAGAAAGCAGAACATCAGAGCCAGCAATGCCTTGGAGCTTACGCCCAGTAGCAGGCGAGAGAACAGGAAGAGCAGCAGGTCCTTCATGAAGTAGATCCCGGCGACCATGAACATCAGCAGCAGGATCACCGGGAAGTTGTGCAGCAACTCGTCGTACAGCGCCTTGGGGGTGGTCATGCCCAGCGCCAGGGCTTCGATCAGCAGCAGGCCGCCGGGCATCAATGGATAGCACTTGAGGGCCATGGCGAGAGTGAAGATAAACTCGATGACCAGCATCCAGCCCGCTGCCACCGGACCGAGGGTCCACAATACCAGGGCGTTGACGATCAGGAAGGTGACGATGCACGCCTTGTACCAGCGTGGAGAGTGCCCAAGGAAGTTGTGGGCGAAAGCCTGGGCCATTGAACCGGACATCGGCTGCTCCTTTTATTTAGAAGCGCGCAACTTGCCGTAAGCAATGAGGAATATCAAGCGTAGGAATTCATACCGCTCATCAGCGGTCGGTGCTTTTCGGGTCAGGCCCGATATCGTGTCACCACGGCTCGGTAGGTCCCGTGGAGGGAATGGCCTCCCACCAGGATTTTTCCATTGGCCTGTATCGCGAGGGAAGTGGCGGTGTCCAGGCTATAGCCGAGCCGCGTACGAACCCAGCCTTTGCCCTGGCCGAACATCGGGTCGAGGTTGGCGTCCGGCAGATGCCGGGCCAGAACGAAGTCGGCCTCGATGCCACCGATGGTGGCTCCGGCGGTGACCAGTTTTCCATCGGGTTGAGCCTGGGCGGCGGTCCACTGGCTGGCAGTGCGCCCGATCTCCAGGAGCCGGCACGGTCCCTGGTTGCAGTGTTGATCCGGTTTGCCGTCCCGGTGCACCTTCAGGGACAGGCAATGCATCGGGTCGCGACTGCTGCCGAATGCTTGCAGATCACCGTTCTGGTGTTGAACGATCTGGTTGATCATCACACCGCGCTCCTTGGCGGCGATGGACAGGAAACCGTTCTCGCCGAAGCTGTCATCGAGTCTGCCGCTGGGGTCATAACGGACCATCAAGCCTTGCTGGGGCAGATCGATGGCGCCACCCACCACGATGTTGCCGTCGGCCTGTAGGGCGAGACAGCTCAGCCAGGTGTTCTTCAGCAGGCGCCGGACCATGACAAAACCGCCTCTGTTGAATGAACTGTCCAGTGTGCCGTCCGGTAGCACTCGGATCAGGATGCCGACATGGTCGGACAGTTGGTAATGATGATTGGCCAGCAACAGAATCCGACCGTCAGCCTGCACGCGCACGTCGCAGGCTTCCAGGCCTGGCAGGCCCGGTGGCAGCCAGGGGTCGCGCAGACCTTGGGATAGATTGCCTTCGATCCGAATGACTTGTCGTCCGGCGTTGCCGAAACCGGGAACGGGGTGGCCTTGTTGATCGAACAGAGCCAAGGCGGGGAGGGTACGCTGGGTGCTTTCGTAATGCAGGCCGGATAACAGGATCTTTCCGTCGGCTAACTCGGTGACTTTGCCTGCCGTTGCTTCGAAGCCTTGCTCAAAAGAACCGGTTACACAGCCACCGGCTCCAAAGCCCGGATCGGCCAAACCATCGTGGTTGAGCCGTGCGAGCCCGAACCGGCAGCCATGTGGCGTCTCTAGCTTGGCCGCCACCAGGATTCTTCCGGTTCGGTCGAGGGTCAACCCGGTGGTCCGGCTGGAACTGCTGCCGGAAAAATGAACCACCGCCTTGCCGTTGTTGGCAAAGCCAGCGTCCAGTTGGCCGGCGTGTACCGCCGCCATTGGGAGTTCAGGCGCGAATTGATTGAGCATGCATGCCTCTCCTTGCGCGTCGACCGGCCCGGAGGGGCGATGACTGCATGAGGGCAACATTCAATCCCTGAATGTGACAGTGCACAACTGTCAGTCTCTGCACAAATAGCTGCGATTCGTGCCAGAGCAATGACTTTTCGACTCAGTGCCAAGCCTGCTATCGAAACAGGCTCTGGACTGCATACGAAAAAGAGCGTGTTTATTCCGGCATGGACCAGGATTGCAACTTGTAACCTTCCTGGCTCAATTCGGCGCGGGCCTGTTTCAACAGCTTGGCCAGTTGGGCTGGATCGGTATAAGCGCTGCTTGGAATCTGAGTGCGGCCAATATGGGTATTGGTGCGGTCGACGACGGTCAGGCTCAATTCGCCGTTACCATCCTGTGGAGCCCAGGCCACGCACTGGAAAGGTTTAAATGCGCGGTCGGCAATCAAAAGAGCTTCGTTGATACGGAGCGGGGCGTTCATGGCGTTCTCTCATAAAAGTGCCCAATCAGATGATGTGCCGTCGGTTGGGCGGACCGTGCGGCGGGTTACTTGTACTGATGTTCCGAACCGTGGATCAGGTCACACATTCCTTGAATAAATTTCGATTTTCTTTCAGACCCGCTCAAAAGCCTTTTGTTTGAAAGCGCCCTGAAAGATTTCCGATACGGTAACTAACGAAACGCTCGCTTATAACCACTTTTAAGAGGTTTCAATAATCAATTGATACAAGGGTGCGTCAACTTCTTGCTACTGTTACATGCAGGTTCGCCAAACGACTGTTTCTAATCATATTTCTTATTTTTGGCGCCAAGGATCAGTCATGATCGAAGCCAGTACGTCACGTCGTCTGCTCGTGGTTGATCCCTGCGATGATTGCCATCGCCTGTTACCGGGCCTACGCACCGTGGGTTGGGCGGTAGAGAGTTGCTCTCTCGAACATGCCGCTGATCGAGCGTGCGACGTGGGGCTTTTGAGGTTGCAGCCTTTTCACCTGGAGCGTCCGGAAGCGGTCAAGGAGTTGATCAGCCGCAGCGGTACCGAGTGGATCGCCGTGCTTAACCAGGAAGTGCTGCGCCTGAAGAATGTGGGCGATTTTGTCTGCGAATGGTTTTTTGATTTCCATACGCTGCCCTTCGATGTCTCACGGGTCCAGGTGACACTGGGCCGGGCGTTTGGCATGGCGCGGCTGCGCGGGCAGGGCTCGGTTCATGTCCAACTCCCCGAGCATGAACTGCTGGGCGACAGCAAGCCGATTCGCGAATTGCGCAAGTTGTTGAGCAAACTGGCGCCCACCGAGTCGCCGGTATTGATCCGTGGCGAGAGCGGTACTGGCAAGGAACTGGTGGCGCGCACCCTGCATTCACAGTCCTTGCGGCGCAATAAGCCGTTCATTGCCATCAACTGTGGCGCGATCCCTGAACACTTGATTCAATCCGAATTGTTCGGCCATGAGAAAGGCGCGTTCACTGGGGCTCACCAGCGCAAGATCGGTCGCATCGAAGCGGCCCACGGCGGGACACTGTTTCTGGACGAGATTGGCGACCTGCCGCTGGAGTTGCAGGCCAATCTACTGCGATTCCTGCAGGAAAAACACATTGAGCGAGTCGGTGGCAGCCAGCCGATTGCCGTCGATGTCCGGGTACTGGCGGCCACCCACGTGGACCTGGAGGCGGCCATTGAGCATCGGCTGTTTCGTGAAGACCTGTACTATCGCCTGAACGTGTTGCAAGTGGTGATGGCGCCGCTGCGGGAACGCCACGGCGACCTATCGATGCTCGCCAGTCACTTTTCTCATCTCTACAGCCAGGAAACCGGTCGTCGGCCCCGTAGCTTCAGCGAGGATGCGCTGGTGGCGATGGGCATGCACGACTGGCCGGGCAATATCCGGGAACTGGCCAACCGTGTCCGCCGCGGCCTGGTGCTGGCCGAGGGGCGGCAGATCGAAGCCCGGGACCTTGGCCTGGCCAGCCCTCATGGGGTCGTAGCACCGATGGGCACCCTTGAAGACTACAAGACCCGTGCCGAGCGCCAGGCATTGAGCGATGTGCTCAACCGTCACAGTGACAACCTGAGCGTCGCGGCCCGGGTCCTGGGTGTGTCCCGACCAACGTTCTATCGCCTGCTGCACAAGCATCAGATCCGCTGAGTGATCTCCTGTATGGACCCTGTGGGAGCGGGCTTGCTCGCGAAGGCGGTGTGCCTGATACACCGCCTTCGCGAGCAAGCCCGCTCCCACAAGGGTTCTGAGTTGAACAGGCAAGCTGTGGTCGCCAGCAAAACCTGTGTGAGCCTGGCCTGCGCTAGAAATAATACGGAAACTTGAGACTGAAGCTGAAATCCGGCGCATCGTCGGTCAGCCCGATGGACAGGTTGGGCACGATGGTGAGGTTGTCGGAGGCGGCGATGGTCATGCCGATATTGAAGTAGCCGGCATTGGCATCACTGGAGACCACTGACTCCCAATCCCCGCCGTCCTGCTTGAGCTTGCTCTTTTTCTGGATCAGGTCCGATACCGAGAACGACATGCTCATTTTCTCGTTCAGCGCAAAGGCCAGGCCTGCGCCGATCTGAAAGCTGTCGCCGATCTGTACCTTGCCCGGCACTTTCTGGTTGACGGTGGAACTGATGTCGTCGAACGACTCTTCGAAGTTGTGGGTGTAGGCCAGGGTGCCGAACAGCACGGCCGGGTCGAACGTCTTGACCAGGGAAAGCCCGGGGGTGATCGACCAGACGCCGTTGCCGGTGGGTAAATCCTCCGGTACGAACAGGTTGGTATTGCTCGGGGACTGGCGCAGCTTGATGCCAAATGGATCCTTGCCGGTCGGGGCCTTGACGCGCAGGGTCACCACCGCGTCAGGGGTATTGATCGATTCGTCCATGAACTTGTAGGCAATGCCGAAATTGACATCGCCGATAGTGGGGTCGCGGGTGACGGTTTCTTCGCTGGTGACACCGGCTGCGCCGTTATTGGCGCCGCCGGACTGGTACGTGGATTCGCGGTAGACCACCGGTACATTGAGGTCGAACTGCCAGCGATTGTCGAAGTTGTAACGGCCGGTGAGGTCCAGCGTCCAGGTGTCGGCCTTGATCCGATCCAGGTTGATATTGCCCAGGAAAATCGAATCCAGGGCCAGGAAGCCATTGAGGATCAGTTGCCGGGTGTCGTAACGCGAATAGGTCACCCCGGTTTCGAAGCTGAATTTGCCGCCACCGAAGAAGCCGCTGGCCTCGTCATAGAGGTTGGAGACGCTCTGGGCCGGTTGCGAATCGTCGGCCAGGGATTGTCCGTAGCCGCTGCCGCCAGCCGTTGCCGCGCCGCTGCCGGCCACGTTCTGGTTGCCTTTCATATCGGCCGGGGATTTGACCAGGCGCTTGGGCGGTGGGGCGGCAGGCTGGTCTTCTACCTGGCGCACCCGTTGTTCGAGTACCGCCAGGGCTTTTTGCTGGACCTCGTATCGTTGCCGGAGCTCGAGCAGCTCCTGCTTCAATGCCTCGATGTCCGCATCCGGTGCTGCTTGCAGCAAGGTCGCCGGGAACAACGTGCTCAGACACATTACAGCGCGCAACGATACGGATCGATACATGAAAATGCCGTCCCTATTTGCCCAGTGGTCGAAAGGCAGCGTAGTTCAATACCCGAGATTGCGTAGGCCGCGCAGCTGCGTCAGATTGCAGTCCAGCGCCCCGGCACTGGGGCCGTTGTTGTTCAGCACCACGTTGAGCTGGGTCATGTTGTTGACCATGTTGCTGTTGCCCAGCAGGCGGGTATTTTGCAAAAGACCTCCCTGGGCGACTTGTTGCAGGGTGCTGCCCTGGTTATGGCTGGCCTGGATCGCCATCTGCACACCGCTGCCGGTGGCGGTTACCGCGACGCTGCCGGCGGCGTTGCTGCCGCTGATGGTCTGGCCACTGGTCAACAGCTGGCCTTGGGAGGGGGCGAGGGTGGGGGGCTGGTTGCTTTCTTTCACATTGATGCTGACATTGTTATAGGCGGTATTGCCATCGCCGGCGGCCCGGACGCTCTGGGTGACGCCCTGGCCGGTCCCGAGGCCTGCTCCACCGGTAATGTTGCCGCTGCCCTGTTCCGGAGTGCTGCCATTGCCGGTCTGCTTGATGGTGGAGACGTAGAACTCGGGCTTGACGGTGGAGGCCTGGATCTGCATGGAGCTGGTCGCGCCGATCAGATCGCCGCTGGCGTTGCGCCAGGTACTGCTCATGACGATGCCGAAGCTGATGACCCGCCCGGGCATAACATACCGACCGCGCAGCTCGGCGAGTTCCTGGTCCTTGACCTCTATGGGTTTGAATCCGGCATGGGCATAGCCCGACGCGGTCGCGGCCAGGCAGGCCAGCGACAGCCAGTATGAAGTTTTCATGTACCGCTCCCGGAGCATCCTGCTCCTTTTGTATTTATCGTTGGCAGTTGGTCGGCGATTAAAAAAAGTCGCTCTGTATGAAACCGAAATCCATCAATTCCGCATCCTTGACCGGGTTGAATCCATCCAGCTTGTTACGTGCCGTCAACGGTTGCGGCGGGCTGCGTAGTGCATTGGTCTTGTCGTAGCCGGGACCGACGATGGCAAAGACGATGCCGTTCCAGCCCTTGACGAAGTCGTCGTGGGCGTAGCGCTTGTGCCCTAGCACCGGGTCGGCGATGTAGACCCACTGCTTGTCGGCCCGCTGCAACACCACGAAGTGCTTGTAGCCACGTATTTCCATCAACACCACGACCGGAATCGTCACGGCTTCGAGCTTTTGCGCCGGTATCCGGTAGCCTCGGGCGCGCATGCCGATGACTTCCACGTAGCGTTTCATGTCCAGCATGGAGAAGCCCTGGGTGCGTACGAGGTCCTGGTCGGCATTGACCAGCATGCCTTTGATGACATGCTCTTCATCGACGTCCAGCCAGTAGGCCTGGCGCAGCACCGTGGCCAGTGCGGCGGCACCGCAGCTGAAATCGGTTTTCTGTTCGACGATGTTGCTGAACTTGCGCTCGCGCACGCTTTGCACCGGTTTGTAGACCAGCATGCCGCCGGGCAGGGCGGCGACCGGCATTTGCGCAGCTTCAGTGACACAAGCCATGCAAAGCAGCAGGGAAAGGGCAGTCGCACGCATGATCGATACGCCTTGTGGAAACCCTGGAAAAGAAGCCCCGTTGCCGGGGCCCCATTTCACACGTAGCTACATGCAGGCTTTGCAGCCGGCAGCGATGGACAGCGAGTTGCTCTGTTGGTTGCCCACGCCCGCCGACACGTTGGCGCCGCCGTTGCCGGAGAAGCCGTTCATGGAGTTGTTCATGGTGGCGTTGTTGATGACAGGGTTTTTCCAGCCATCGCGGGTCAGCACTTGTTGAGTATTGCTGCCGGCCAGCTCGAAAGTGCCCACGGCGGAGAACTTGAACTTGTCGTCATCATGACCGCCGCCATAGCCACCTTTGTTGCCCCAGCCGCCATGGTCGTTGTCTTCGGCGGTACCGGTGCCTTTGGCCTTGAACGTGCCGGAGGCTTCATAGGTGCTGGTGAGGGTGTCGGTCTTGTAGGTCTTCACGCCTTTGTTGTCCACCACCAGGCCGGTGGAGGTCTGGTCGGCTGCGGCCGAGGCTTGTGCCACACGGCCACCCGATACGGCGATGGCCAGGTTGTTTTTCTGTTGGTTGAAGTTGCCGGCGGTCACGTTGATGCCGATGTTGCCGGAGCCGTTGTTGCCCGCGTTGGTGAGCGACGCGTTGTTTTGGGTCGAGTTGTTTTTGACGTAGTTATTGTTATTGACCTGGGTGGCGCTGGACATGGAGAGAGCCGAACCGAAGATGAAGCTTTCGTCCGCAGTGGCCAGGGCGGCGGCGTTGTCTTGCTGGTTACCGTCGCCGGCCGCGACGTTGGCGCCCATGTTACCGTTGCTGCCATTGAGCGAGTCCTTGGCTTCAGCGGTGTTCCTGGTGGCCTGGTTGGTCACTACGTTACCGTCGCTGTTCTGCTCATCCAGCACCGTAGCCCCAGCACCGGCGCTGATGGAGAGCAGTTGATCCAGCGTCGGCCCTTGGTGGTCATGACCGCCATGACCGTGACCGTGGTTGTTATTGTTGCCACCGGCCTGTGCGGCCATTGCCATGACAGCGGCGAGAGCGAAAACCAATGGTTTGAGTGCCATTGTCGGTTTCATGGTGTTTCTCCTTGCGTGTCGTTGGTTAAGTGTGTCGGTACTTTCTTATGGTTTTACAGCCCGGGTCAGTCTGCGACCCGGATGCTCAGGGTGTTGGCCATGCGGTTCCCCACCCCGGCACTCTGGTTCACCTGGATGACCCCTCGGCTGCCGGTGAAGGCCTGGTCGCTGGTAACGACCTGGCGACTGCCGGTTGGGGTGCCAGTTGCGCCTGAGTTCGGTAATAGCGCCACGTTCTGTTGAGAAAGCGCGCTGTCGTCAATGCTCTGCGGCTGGGCACTGATACCCACCCGCATGACATTGGCCATCTGGTTGTTGGCCCCGGCGGACTGGTTGACGCCCAGCACACCGTTGCCGTTGCTGAAAGAGCTGCCGCCGATGCGGGCGGTTGCGTTCATGGAAGGATCGGCGGGGGTGTCCAGCTGCTGACGCACGATGGTGGTGGCCTGTGCCTCGGTGCCGATCGCGATGGCCCGGGTGTTGGTCTGCTGGGTGCGGTCGCCCGCCGCCTGGTTGACGTTGAAGTTACCGGTATAACGGCTGCCGGAATCCTGCAAGGTGGCGCTGCTGACCATCGCCACGCCTGAATCGGCGAATGCCGTGGTCGAGCCGAGCAGGGCGAGCAGGAACAGGACCGGTCTCATGTCATTGACCTCCCGCCAGACGACCCAGCGGGGCCAGGCCGGAACTCAGCGAGCGATTGATGGTGCCGGAAATCGCCCCCCCGCTGCCGCCGCCATGGCCAGCGCTCATGCCGGGCATGCCGCTGGGGTTGGTGACGACATTCAAACCCTGCACGCCGGAATTCGTGTTGAGGGTGTTACGGATCGCCGAGCCGCTGGCGACGCTGGCAAATTCGCCGTCGCTCAGTTCGGTGCTGGTGGTCGCTTGGCTGATTCGATCGGAAGGGTTGGCATTGACGGTGGTCGGGTAGGGGTCCTTGCCACCGTTGCGACCGATATGGACCGGCTGTACGTCACGGTTGAGGACAATGACGCCGTTGCCTTCGGCCTGTACCGGCAGGCTGAGGGTTGCGCTGGCGACGCAGCCGATCAACCACAGGACGGTCAAACTTCTATCGAAAGTTCCCACGGCATCGATTCCTTCTTCGGTGGGCTGGCCTTGGTCCAGCGTTGCGAAGGGGATAGAGCAGATGCCGTGCCGGTTTGTAAAAAATCTTTTGATTCAATGGGTTGGTTATTGCGGCGCACCGGCTGGTGCCCGAGTTGTTTCAAGACTGAGACAGGCCGCATGAAGGTCAACTGGCCAGCTGCTGTCAAATGGCTCTGGATCCAGGCGCTTGACGGGGTGTTTCAGTGACTTGACAGTCAGGATGGCAAACCGCTGAAACAGCGTTGGGTCCGGGTTTGCCGCGACGACAATGTTTCAGGAATGGAACAGGATGGCGCTGTGCCGGCATTCCGCCCGGCGGGCGGCTGTTCAGTCCTGGAGCAGTTGGCTCACGGCTTCGAACACCTGGCGTTGGCGCTGCGCCCAATCGCCTTCGATCACCTGGAAAGGTTGCTGGTGCCGGACCAGCCAATCCTCGATGGCCGCGAAAAATTGCAGGCGTTGCGCCAGCTCAGGCTGGCAGCGCAGACCGTCGCCAGTCCATTCGACCTGCTCGGGGCTCAACAACAGATGGAGGTCGTAATGACGGCTCAGCAAGGCCGGCTCCAGCCAGTCCGGGCAATCGCCGAACAGGGTCCGGCTCCAGAGAATATTGCTCAACAGGTGGGTGTCGAGGATCAGTAGCGCCGGCAGCCGGGCACGGGCTGCGTCTTCCCAGGCCAATTGTCCGTTGGCGATCTCGGTGATGTCATCCAGACAGGTGTCGCGGGGGTATTGCTCCATGAAGTGGCGGACATATTCATCCACCCGCAAGCCACCGAAGCGTTCCTGCAACTGCGTCGCCAGCCAGCTCTTGCCGGCAGACTCGGGGCCGGTCAAGACCACCACCTTCATGCGCGCAGGGCCGGGTCGGCGCGCCATTCCCGCCAGCCCTGCACGGCCAGGAGGGTGAACAAGGCGTAGAGCGCGGCGGTCAGGTGCAGGCCCTTGTAGATGAACAGGCCGACGAAGATCACGTCCAGGGCGATCCATAAAGGCCAGCATTGCACGCGTTTCTGCGCCATCCACCACTGGGCCACGAGGCTGAAGCCGGTGAGCGCCGCATCGAGCCAGGGTTGGGCGGCGTCGGTCCAGTGCGCCATGGCAGCGCCCAGCACCAGACTGCCCGCTGCGCCGACCGCGAGGCCAAGCAGCACCGACGGTCCGCCCAGGCGTGTGACCTGGCGTCCGTCGTGACGCTGGCCGGCACGGGTCCACTGCCACCAGCCGTACAGTTGCAGTGCGGCGTAGACCACTTGCAGCAGCATGTCCGAATACAGCTTCACGTCGTAGAAAATCCAGCTGTACAGCAACACCATGACCAGGCCGATCGGCCAGCACCAGGGGTTCTGTTTGACGGTCAACCAGACAGCGATCACGCCGAGGGCTGCGGCAAACAGTTCAAGCCCGGACATGGCGGTTCCTTGGGGAATGGAAAAGGGGGGCGATTGTAAACGGTATGGTGGGGGCAGCTCCAACATCAATGTTGGGCGTGCCGGCGTTATCGCGAGCAGGCTCGCTCCCACAAGATTTCCGGGTTGGTCGCCAGCAGACACCTGTGGGAGCGAGCCTGCTCGCGATGGCGGCGGGTCAGCTTCAAACCCGGAACTGTTTGAGCAGGCTGTTCAGCTGTTCGCTCAGCGCCTTGAGGCGTGCACTTGCCAGGCTCGACTGCTCCGCTGCCAGGGCGGTGCTGTGGGAGAGGCCGGCGGCCTGGGTGACGTTCTGGTTGATGTCCTCTACCACGTGGGCCTGTTGCAAGGTGGCGCTGGCGATGGAGGCGTTCAGGCTGTTGAGATTACGCAGGGCCTGGCCAATGGCGTTGAGGCTGGCGCCCGCCAGGCCTGCTTGTTCGATGGTCAGTTGCGAGGCACGGCTGCTGTCGCCGATGACTTTCACCGCGGCTTCGGAGTGAGTTTGCAGACGCTCGATCATCCCCTGGATCTCGGCGGTGGATTTCTGCGTGCGCTGGGCCAGCAACCTCACCTCATCGGCCACCACGGCAAAGCCCCGGCCCTGTTCCCCGGCGCGAGCGGCCTCGATCGCCGCGTTGAGGGCTAACAAGTTGGTCTGCTCGGCAATGGAGCGGATCACCTCCAGCACGCTGCCGATCTGGGTGCTTTCGCTGGCCAGGGTACGAATCACCTCTACCGCCTGGTCGATGGTCTGGGAAAGACGGTCGATCTGCTGCAAGCTGCCGTCGATATTGACCTGGCCCTGCTGGGCCTGGGATTCGGCGTCGCGCATTTCACTGGCGGCGTGTTCGGCGTTCTTGGCCACGTCCTGCACACCGTAGGTCACTTCGTTGATCGCCGTGGCAACCAGTTCCATCTGCTGCGATTGCTGCTGGCTGCGTTCCTGGGCCTGGGCGGCGTCGCTCCCCAGCTCATTGGACGACTGTCCCAGCGCGCTGGCTGAATCCTGCAACTGACCTACTACTTGGCGCAACTTGGTGGTAAACGCGTTGAAGTGTCGGGCCAGTTGGGTGACTTCATCCTGACCGTGGGTGTCGAGGGTGCGGGTCAGGTCGCTTTCACCGCTGGCAATATTGGCCATGGCATTCACCGTTTCCTGCAGGGGCCGCACGATGCTGCGCACGATCAGGGTCAGCAGCAGACTCATGATCAATACGATCGACAGGCCGATCAACGAGGCCTTGATCAGTTGAGCCTGGAACTCGGCCTGTACGTCATCCACGTACACCCCCGAACCGATGATCCAGCCCCAGGGCTCGAACAGTTTGACGTAGGAAGTTTTCCCAACCGGTGCCTCGGCACCCGGCTTCGGCCACAGATAGTTCACCATCCCGGCACCCTTGGCCTTGGCGATGCTGACCATTTCGTTGAACAGCGCGAAGCCGTTCGGGTCGCGGATCGCCGAGAGATTCTGGCCTTCGAGCTTCGGGTTGGTGGGGTGCATGACCATGACCGGTGTCAGGTCATTGATCCAGAAATAATCCGTCTCGTTGTAGCGCAAGCCTCGCACGGCGCTGAGGGCCTGCTTCTGGGCGGCTTCGCGGGTCAGGGTGCCGGCGGTTTCCAGGCCGTGGTAATAGCTCAGCACGCCACTGGCGGTCTGGACCACATGTTGGGTTTTCTGCACCTTGGCCTGATAGAGATCGCTGTGGATCTGTTTCAGCATCAGGGCGCCCAAGGTGAATACCATCAGGATGGCCACGACGAGGATGAGCCACAAGCGTCGGCTGATCGACACATTGCGCAAGCTATTCATACGCTGTCACTCCAGTTTCTTGTTCTTGTCATCCACGGCCGGTGGATTGCCCCCTGGGTCATAACGCGGCAGTGTTATGAGGGCTTGTCTGATAGGATTTCGGCCTCGCAACGCAAAACCTGAGCCTGCCTTGGATTTTTCATTGGTTTTCTGGGGAAGGGCGCGGGTATCGTGCACCCGCCGTGCATCATGGCATAACACTTTGATTATCGATGAGAGCCTGTCCGACGGGGCTCTTTTGGGGGATGAATGGATTTGTGGACGGCCTTTCAGGCACTGATTCTTGGCATTGTAGAAGGGCTGACGGAATTCCTGCCGATATCCAGCACGGGGCACCAGATCATCGCCGCCGACTTGCTCGGGTTCGGCGGGGAACGGGCCATGGCGTTCAACATCATCATCCAGTTGGGCGCGATCCTGGCGGTGGTCTGGGAGTTCCGGCGCAAGATCTTCGCTGTGGTGTTGGGTCTGCCCACCCAGCCCGGGGCCCGGCGGTTTACCGCCAACCTGTTGATCGCCTTCCTGCCTGCCGTGGTGCTGGGCGTGCTGTTTGCCGATCTGATTCACGAATACCTGTTCAACCCGATCACCGTGGCCGCCGCGCTGGTGGTGGGTGGTTTCATCATGCTGTGGGCCGAGCAGCGCCAGCATGAAGTACACGCCGAAACGGTGGACGAGATCACTTGGAAGGATGCACTCAAGGTTGGTATGGCCCAGTGCCTGGCGATGATTCCCGGCACCTCCCGTTCCGGCTCGACCATCATCGGCGGGTTGCTGTTCGGCCTCTCGCGCAAGACCGCGACCGAGTTCTCTTTCTTCCTGGCCATGCCGACCATGGTGGGTGCGGCTGTGTATTCGGGCTACAAGTACCGTGCGCTCTTCGTACCGGCGGATTTCCCGGTGTTCGCCATCGGTTTCGTCACCGCGTTCATCTTCGCCATGATCGCGGTCAGGGGACTGCTGCGGTTCATCGCCAGCCACAGCTATGCGGTGTTCGCCTGGTATCGGATCGTGTTCGGCTTGTTGATCCTGGCGACCTGGCAATTCGGTTGGGTCGATTGGGCGACCGCCCGGCCATGAACGATTCCGGCACTCGCAGGCACGCCGCTCGCCATACCGGAGGGGTGGTGCAGAACCTGCGGCTCAAGTTGATCGTGTTCGCGCTGCTGTGCGCGCTGCCGTTGACGGGCTCGCTGCTGCTAGGGCTGCAGGAAGCGTCATGGGTGCCGTTGACGGCCTATGGAGTCGTCAGCGTCGTGGCATTCCTGCTGTACTGGAGTGACAAGCGCAAGGCGCGCTCCGACGCCTGGCGCACCCCCGAGAACGTACTGCACGCCGTGGAGCTGGCCGGCGGCTGGCCGGGGGCGTTGCTGGCCCAACAGGTCTTTCGACACAAGACCCGCAAGGTGTCGTTCCAGGTGGTGTTCTGGTTCATCGTGCTGCTGCACCAAGCGTTCTGGGTCGACCAGTTGTTCCTGGGCGGCCATCTGCTGGCCTGGGTTTGACGTCACGGCAGTAACAAGCCGACCTGGGTGCGCTTGGGCAATCTGCTGACCACCAGTTGGTGGGAGCGTCGCAGCAAGTTGTGCAGTTCTTCGGCGCCCAGGGGGTAGGGCGTGTGCATGATGATCCATTGGGCTCGCGCCAGGTACGGGGCAGGATGAATGCCGGGGCGGTCGCAATGTCCCAGGAACAGGTCCTTGTCGACCTTGAACGCCAATGAGTCGCTGCGCAGGCCCTGCAGGGCGAACATCTTGTTCCCGGCGATGGAAAACACCCGCACGCCACCCCATTTGTAATCTTCCCTGGCGCCAGGCAGGCCCAGGCAAAACCGTGCGACATCCTCTTCGCTCAAACTCATATCGTCCTTTCTCCACAAAGGTTGAAGGCCTCCACCAGATGGTCGAGCCATGCGCGTACCGCCGGCAACATGCCGCGTCGATGGGGATAGACCGCCTGCAACCAGCCATCGGGCAGCGACCATCCCGGTAGCAATTCCACCAGTGTGCCGTCCTTCAACTCTTGCTCGCAATACATGCTCGGCAACAAGGTAAAGCCCAGGCCGGCGAGGACGCAGGCGCGTCGCACGATAAAATCGTCAATGCCCAGGCGAGCCTCCAGGGCCAGTTCGGCAACCTGTCCGCCGGCGCTATGCAGGCGCAGGTGCACCAGGCGGTCGCTTTCAAGGGCGCCGAGCACCGGGACCTGCTTGAGATCCTCGGGGGTCTCGATCCGCCGCCCTTCGACGAAGGCCGGGCTGGCGACCATGATCAACCGTGCCTGACGCAAGCGGCGAGTCATCAACAACGGATCTTCGTCACCCAGGTCACGCACGCGCAACGCTACGTCAATGCCTTCACTCACCAGGTCGACGCGGCGATTGACCAGGATCATCTCCAGTTGGACCTGAGGATATTTTTCCAGGAAATCGGCCACCACCCCGGCCAGGATTTCGTGGGCCAGCCCCACCGGACTGGAAACCCGAAGCCGGCCACGGGGCGCGCTGGACATGCTTGCCACCGCTTCGTCGGCCATTTCCGCCTCCAGCAACATGGCCTGGCAATGGCGCAGGTAACGTTCGCCCACCGCTGTCAGTTTCAATTGGCGGGTGGTGCGTTGCAGCAGGCGGGCGTCGAGGCGGTCTTCCAGTTCGGCAATACGTCGGGACAGCCGCGACTTGGGGATGCCCAGGGTCCGTCCGGCTGCCGCGAAGCCACCGGCTTCGACGACTTTGGCGAAGTAATAGAGATCGTTAAGGTCTTGCATGTCGGGCTCGATTGTCCTGTCAGTGGAACGAACTATCGCATCATTGCTGGCTAATCGGCCATTGGTTTCATCGGTAGGATGGTCTCCATTCGATCGCCCGGTAGCGATCCTCATTGGAGAGCACTCATATGAAACTTCTGCACATCGATTCGAGCATCCTCGGTGACAACTCCGCTTCCCGCCAATTGAGCCGTGAGGTGGTCGAGGCCTGGAAAGCCGCCGAAACGGACGTGGTGGTGACCTATCGCGACCTGGCCGCCGATGCGATCAGTCACTTTTCCGCACAGACGCTGGTTGCCGCCGGCACCAGCGCCGAATTGCGTGACGCCGCGCTGCAGCACGAAGCCGACCTCAGCGCCGCTGCGCTGGCTGAGTTCCTCGCGGCGGACGCGGTCGTGATCGCGGCACCGATGTACAACTTCACCATCCCGACCCAGCTCAAGGCCTGGATCGACCGGATTGCCGTCGCCGGCAAGACGTTCAGCTACACCGAGGCCGGTCCACAAGGCCTGTGCGGTGGCAAGAAGCTGGTGATTGTTTCCACGGCTGGCGGCCTGCACGCCGGTAAGCCCAGTGGCGTGGCCCATGAGGATTACCTGCAACATATGTTCGGTTTCCTCGGCATCACCGACATCGAAATCGTCCGCGCCGAGGGCCTGGCCTACGGTGATGACATGCGCAACAAGGCCATGAGCGAAGCCAAGGCGCAGATCGGCGAACAGTTCGCTGCAGCGTAAGGCCCGCACAGATCCATCAGGCTCTGAAATCCCTGTGGGAGCGAGCCTGCTCGCGATAGCGGTATATCAGTCCCATCAATGCTGACTGACCCACCGCTTTCGCGAGCAGGCTCGCTCCCACATTGGTTTTTGGGGGCGGTGAAAGTTGCGTCACCCCCTTTCACATTGATGAATATCGAAACCTTCGTAAAACGCTGTATTCTGCTCATCGGGCTTCTGGCGCAGGTCATGCAAGTCCAGGCAGCGAGCGACGGGGCCTTCCTGTCCGCTGGTGAAGGTGGATGATTCGATGAGACGTCTTGGTGCAGGGATATTGCTTTGTCTGCTCGGCAGCCTGGTTACGGTGCAGGCGGCACCAGCGTTGCACCCCCATTGGAGTGCCGGCTTCCATGAGCTGAGTTTTCTCGATCCGCTGGATCAGCAGCCAATGCACGCCATTGCGTTCTATCCGTCCCCCGCCAGGGAGCAGACCACCCAACTGGGCGGCTATCAGATCGACGCCGCACCGGATGCCCAGATTGCCATCGGCCGCTTCCCGATGTTGATGTTGTCCCATGGCAACACAGGTACACCGCTGGCCCTGCACGACCTGGCGACCTCACTGGCGCGCAAGGGGTTCGTCGTGGTCGCGGTGATCCACCCTGGCGACAATGCCCAGGACCATAGCCGCCTGGGTACCCTGAGCAACCTCTACGGGCGGCCGATCCAGATTTCCGAGGCCATCACCGCGACGCTGAACGATCCAATGCTGTCGCCGTTCGTCAATGCCGGGCAGGTGGGGGTGATCGGCTATTCCGCCGGTGGGGAAACCGCACTGATCCTGTCCGGCGCCACGCCGGACCTCAATCGCCTGCGCCGGTATTGCCAGCAGCGGCCGGACGACCGTGATGCCTGCAACACCCAAGGCGAATTGATTGCCGACCGCGACGATCTGCAACCGATGGCCGACCCCAGGGTCCGGGCCTTGCTGCTGATGGCGCCGTTGAGCCTCAAGTTCGGTCGCCATACCCTGGCCGACGTCCATGTGCCGGTGCTGCTGTACAGCGGCGATGGCGACAAACTGGTGGCCTTCGACAAGAATGCCGCCGCGCTGGCCCGCAAGCTGCCCACCGCGCCGGATTTCAAGACCCTGGCCGGGGCAGGGCATTTTGTCTTCCTGGCGCCATGCACCGAGGAGCAGATTGCCGCGATGCCTGCGCTGTGCACCGATGCCGATGGCGTCGATCGCAAGGATATCCACCGCACCATGATCTCCGAAGCGGGGCGTTTCTTCAGCCAGGTCCTGGGCAAGCCGACCCGCGCGGGTATGCGTACCGCCGATCAGTAAGCGGTTTTTTCTGCGCGTTGGCGCAGCAGCAGGGTCAGCCCCAGCCCGGCGATCGACAGCAAGGCGGCGCAGAAAAAGATCGACGAATAACCCAGGTTCAACGCCACCGCTCCCATCAAAGGCCCGGCAATCGCCAGGGCCAGATCGAAGAACACCGCATAGGCACTCAACCCCGCGCCACGGCTGGTGTTCGGCACCTGCTTGATGGCTTCTACCCCGAGCGCCGGATACACCAGCGACAACCCGAAACCCGCCAGCCCGGCACCCACCAACGCGAACGCAGGGGAAGGCGCCAGCCAGAGCAGCACCAGCCCCAACGTCTCGATGCTCATGCACGCGATAGCCGAGTTGAAGCCACCGAAGCGGGCAATACTGGAAATGAACAGCAAGCGCGAAAGAATGAAGCAGATGCCGAATACCGTCAGGCACCACGCGGCGCCGATCCAGCCACGACTGACATAAAACAGGGTAATGAATGTGGTGAGGGTGCCGTAGCCGATCGAGGCAAGGCTCAGGCTGGCCCCGTATGGCGCAATACGTCCGAATACCGCCCGGAAGGGCAGGCGTTCGCCGCGGACCACCGGCACCGAAGGTTTGTTGCGGATCAACAGCAGCGCCGCACCGGCCAGCAGTGACAGCGCGATCCCCAGGCTGGCGAAGCCCAGGTCGCCCACCATCACCACCCCCAGCGGGGCGCCGATGGCAATGGCGCCGTAGGAGGCAATGCCGTTCCAGGAGATCGAGCGGGCCGTATGTTCCACGCCGACCTGGCCCATGCACCAACTGATGGTGCCAACGCCGATCAAGCCCTGGGCCACGCCAAGCAACAAGCGGCCGACGATCAGGATCACCAGGCTCGGCATTGGCAGGCTTTGCAGCAAGGTGGAAATCAACGTCAGCACGCCGCTGAGCACAATGCCCGACAAGCCGTATACGATCGCCCGCTTGGTCCCGACGCTGTCCGAGACTCGCCCGGCCATGGGGCGGCTGAGCAGGGTCGCCAGGTACTGTGAACCGATGGTCAGGCCGGCCACTACGGCACTGAAGCCCAGTTGCTCATGGACGTACCCCGGCAACACGGCAATCGGCAGGCCAATGCAGAGGAAGGCGATGAAGGTGTAGAACACGATGGAGACGATCTGCAGGGTGATCGACAGGGAGCTGGGAGTGGCTTGCGACTTAGACATGGGCTCGTTCGCGGGCGGCGGCAGAAGAGCTTCATCATGGCCCGGGGTGAGAAGAAAAGAAAGCTGGCTAACTAAATGTGCGGATGGCAGTGGCGAACTGAAGGTCACCACAAATCCCTTGTGGGAGCGGGCTTGCTCGCGAAGACGGTGTGTCAGTTTATAAAATGTTGGCTGACGGACCGCTTTCGCGAACAAGCCCGCTCCCACAAGGGCATCTTGATCGCCTGAATGAAAAAGCCCCGTCACATTGGACAGGGCTTTTCACTTGCAGCTTGCAGCTCAGTGCTGCTCTTAGAACATCACACCCTGGCTGCGCAGGTAGTCGTCATAAGTACCGCTGAAGTCGACCACACCGTCCGCGCTCAGTTCGATGATGCGGGTGGCCAGGGACGAAACGAACTCACGGTCGTGGCTGACGAAGATCAGCGTGCCCGGGTAGTTCTCCAGCGCCAGGTTCAGTGCTTCGATGGATTCCATGTCCAGGTGGTTGGTCGGTTCGTCCATCACCAGTACGTTCGGTTTCTGCAGGATCAGCTTGCCAAACAGCATGCGGCCCTGTTCACCACCGGAAATGACCTTGACCGACTTGAGGATCTCGTCGTTGGAAAACAGCATGCGGCCCAAGGTGCCACGGATCATCTGTTCACCCTGTGTCCACTGGCCCATCCAGTCGAACAGGCTGACATCGTCGGCGAAATCATGGGCGTGGTCCTGGGCGTAGTAGCCCAGTTCCGCGCTCTCGGTCCACTTCACCGAGCCGGCATCCGGGGCCAGCTCGCCCATAAGGGTACGCAGCAGGGTGGTCTTGCCGATACCGTTGGGACCGATGATCGCCACGCGCTCGCCGGCTTCGACGGTGAAGCTGAAGTTCTTGAACAGGGTCTTGCCATCGAAGCCCTTGGACATGCGCTCGATGGTTACCGCCTGGCGGTGCAGTTTCTTGTTTTGCTCGAAGCGGATGAACGGGCTTACGCGGCTCGATGGCTTGACCTCGGCGAGCTGGATCTTGTCGATCTGCTTGGCGCGGGAGGTGGCTTGCTTGGCTTTCGAGGCGTTGGCCGAGAAGCGGCTGACGAAGGTCTGCAGTTCAGCGATCTGGGCTTTCTTCTTGGCATTGTCCGACAGCAACTGCTCGCGGGACTGGGTCGCCGCGATCATGTATTCGTCGTAGTTGCCAGGGAACAGGCGCAGCTCGCCGTAGTCCAGGTCGGCCATGTGGGTGCAGACGCTGTTCAGGAAGTGCCGGTCGTGGGAAATGATGATCATGGTGCTGTTACGCGCCGTGAGAATGTTTTCCAGCCAGCGGATGGTGTTGATGTCCAGGTGGTTGGTCGGTTCGTCGAGCAACAACACTTCCGGATCGGAGAACAGCGCCTGGGCGAGCAATACCCGCAGTTTCCAGCCTGGTGCGACTTCGGTCATCGGGCCGAAATGCTGCTCCAACGGAATACCCAGGCCCAGCAACAGCTCACCGGCGCGGGATTCGGCGGTGTAGCCGTCCATTTCAGCGAACTCGGTTTCCAGCTCGGCCACGGCCATGCCGTCTTCTTCGGTCATTTCCGGCAGCGAGTAGATGCGATCGCGCTCGGCCTTGACCTTCCACAGCTCTTCGTGACCCATGATCACGGTGTCGATGACGGTGAATTGCTCGTAGGCGAACTGGTCCTGGCGCAGTTTACCCAGGCGCACGTTCGGCTCGAGCATGACCTGGCCGCCGGACGGCTCGAGGTCGCCGCCGAGGATCTTCATGAAGGTCGACTTGCCGCAACCGTTGGCGCCGATCAAGCCGTAGCGGTTGCCCGCGCCGAATTTGACAGAGACGTTTTCGAACAGCGGCTTGGCGCCGAACTGCATCGTGATGTTAGCTGTAGAGATCAAAGGTTTATCCTGCGGAACATTCAGAGTAGCTAAGGGTGCGGCAGTACCTGTTCAGTACCTGTCTGCGCCGATCCGCAACCGTGCAAAGGCAGTGCGGTCACAGGCGCAAGGGTCCATCCGGCATAAGAGGACAGCAGCATACGAAGCGCCGAGCCCGAATGGATGTGCGCGAAACCGGTTCACGGTGTCGGCCAAAAGGGGGGCGCATAGTTGGCGGCGATTGTACTGATCTGGCCGCGTTAACGATAGGGTATTGCCCGGGCAAGACAGTTTTTCACAAATGAGGATAACTTTCAGTTACAGCATGTGACTAAAATGCCATCTTTCTTGATGTGTCTCTTCTGCCGTTTGGTTGGCCAAGGGACGCGAACTGATCACCCCTGTTGTGTGACGGACTCCGTGAAACTCATCATTGCTGCGATCTACATCCTGTCCATCGGCTATGTGCACCTGCGCGGACGCGTGCGACACAAGCTCGGACGCCAGCTAAGCGACCATTCGTCCTTCCTGGCGCCCGTCAATTGCCTGCTGTACCTATGTTCGAAACTGCCCAACAAGCCATACCTGAGCCCGATGGACTTCCCTGACCTGAGCCCCCTGCAGGCCCACTGGGAAGAGATCCGCGCCGAGGGCCAGAGCCTGTTGCAGGCGGGGGCGATCAAGCGGTCGGATCAATACGATGACGTGGGTTTCAATTCGTTCTTCAAGACGGGCTGGAAGCGCTTCTATCTGAAATGGTACGGCGACAGCCACCCCTCGGCCATGAAGCTGTGTCCACGCACCACCGAGCTGGTGCAGAGCATCGGTTCGATCAAGGCGGCGATGTTCGCCGAGCTGCCGCCAGGTTCCAGGCTGGTTCGACACCGCGATCCCTACGCCGGGTCGTATCGGTACCATCTGGGCCTGGAAACCCCCAACGATGCCGGTTGCTATATCAACGTCGATGGCGAGTCTTACCATTGGCGCGATGGCGAGGCGGTGGTCTTCGACGAAACCTTCATCCATTACGCCGAAAACACCACATCCCAGAACCGCATCATTTTGTTTTGCGACGTCGAGCGACCAATGCGGTTTCGCTGGGCGACCGCGTTCAATCGCTGGTTCAGCCGTACCGTGATGGCGGCCGCCGGTGCACCAAACGATGCCGGTGACAAGACGGGCGGATTGAATCGGGCGTTCTCCAGGCTCTACAAGATTCGCTTGCAGGGCAAGGCGCTGAAGAAGCGCAACCGAAAACTGTATTACCTCCAGAAGTGGGCATTCTTTGGTGGCCTGTTGGCTGTGTTCATCTGGATCTGAGGCTCTGTCTGGCCCGGTAGGAGCTGGCACGTGTCACTCACCGGGCTTTTCTGCGTCCAACTGCTCCCACATCCTGGCGGTGATCCGTTGGCGATGGCTGTAACCTTCCCATGGATCGGCTCCCAGGCCCCTGACTCGTTCAAGGACTGTCTGGACATCCCATTGCTGGGCGTTACGCAAGCTGCCGAGTTCGGCCCTGGCGATCGGAACCGATACCGGCAAGCCCGGTCGGGCGCGTACCGAATACGCGGCGACCGTGCTGGCGCCCCGGGCATTACGCAGGTAATCAACGAATACCTTTCCGACCCGATTCTTGGGCCCCATGGTCGCGGTGATCTGCTTGGGCATCTGGCGGGTCATGAACTGTGAGATCGCTTTTGCGAAGGCCTTGGTGGCGTCCCAGCCTTCGCTGCGCGCCAGCGGCACGACGATGTGCATGCCTTTGCCGCCGCTGGTCTTGAGGAACGCCTGCAGGCCCAGCTCATCGAGCAGCGACAGGGTCATGCGGGTGGCCTCGAGCATGGCGCTCCAGGGCAGCGACGGATCGGGGTCCAGGTCCAGGACAAACAAGTCCGGCGTCTCGATCCGGTCGTGGGTGGCGGTCCAGGTATGCAGTTCCACCGTGCCCATCTGCGCCGCGCTGATGAGCGCCTGGAGACTGTCGATTTCCATCAGCGCGGCATGGCCCGGGTCCAATCCCGGATCCAACTGCTTGATATGGGGTATCTCCAGGCGATCGGCGTGTTTCTGAAAGAACTGTTCTTCGCCGATTCCGTCCGGTGCGCGCAACAGCGCGACAGGGCGCTGTTTCAGGTGGGGCAGGATCCACGGGGCGATGTCTGCGTAATACTGCGCCAGTTCGACTTTCTGCACGCCACTGACGCTGTCGATGACGCGTTCGGGATGGGTGATTTTCACGCCGCCGACGTCTACCTCGCGTTTCTTGCGGCCGTGCCTGGGTTCGGCCGTCCTGGTTTTTTTCGGCAGCGGGTGCTCGCGGACAATCTTGTTCGCTGGCATATCTTCGAGCAGCGCCACGACGGCGGCCTGGCGTACAAGGCCGCTGGTGGTCCATTCGGTGAACTCGATCTCACAGGCCAGGTCAGGCTCGACCCACTGCACGCCGCGCCGCTGGGTCGGGTTGACTGGTTTGGCCAGGGGCGAAGCATCCTGTTCGGAGAGTCGCTCCTGCAAGCGTTTGACTTCATCCCGGCTGAGCCCGCTGCTGACCCGGCCGGCATACACCAGGCCCGTAGGTTCGTTGACTGCGAGCAACAAGGCTCCGAAGCCGTTGCGCTTGTCTTGCGGCCGGGTGAACCCGACGATCACGAAGGCCTGGCGCAGCCGGCACTTCAGATTGACCCAGTCAGTGCTGCGCCGTGACACATAAGGGCTGCCCTGGCGCTTGCCGACCACACGGTCCAGCGAGAGGGCGCTGGCGCTTTCCAGGATCTCATCCTCGCTGGCGGAAAAGGCTTCGGAGAAGCGCAATCGCTTGCCGCCGTGATGCTTGAGGACTTTTCTCAAGGCTAACCGTCGCTCTTCCACGGGGGTCTGACGCAAGTCCTCGCCGTTGAGAAAGGGGGCGTCGAACAGCACGTAGATCATGTCCACGGTACGGCCGATTTCAAAGGCGTCGCGCAGGGCGCCCATGTCGGACTGGCCGGTTTCGTCGAGCAGAACCAGGTCGCCGTCCAGCCAACTGTCTCCCAGGTTCAGCTCGGCCAGGGCCTGGGCATGCAGTTTGAGGCGTTCGGTCCAGTCCTCGTGGTCGCGGCTGAACAGGCGGACTTCGCCATCCTCGATGCGGGTCAGCAGCCGATAGCCGTCGAATTTGACTTCATAGCGCCATTCGCCGGAGGGCGGTTGCTCCACGGGCGTTGCCAGTTGCGGCGGCAGTCGCTCGGGGAGGCGTTCTCTGCGACCCGGTTGGGGGCGGCTGTTCTCGGTTTTTTCGGAAGTAGGGGCAGATTCACGATCGGCCTTGGCCATGACAGATTCCCTTGTATCACTAACGTCCGTGGTTCAGCCCCGGGAGGCCTTGGTGGCTTTTTTGGCTGGAGCGGATTTATTGGTCTTTGCAGTTTTTGCAGGTGTTTTTGTGGCGGGCTTGTCGGCGGGCTTGCCCTTGCTGCCCAGGCTGCGCTTGAGCAGTTCGGTAAGGTCGATGACGTCGGCCGTCTTGCGCTGTTCTTCGCCCGGGTCGGTTTCCACCGCTTCGAGCCGGCCCTCGTTGGCCTTCTTCTCCACCAGCTCCATGATCTTGTCCTGGAAACTGTCCCGATAGTCCTGGGGTTCCCAGTCGGCGCTCATGTCTTGCACCAGACGCTTGGCCATTTCCAGCTCGCCTTTGACCAGGTTCGGTTTGGTGACCTCTTCACCCAGTTCCAGAATGTCCAACCCGCGCACCTCTGCCGGCCAGCGCAGCATCACCAGTACCAGGGCCGACTCCAGGGGCATCAGCGCCGCCAGGTGTTGGCGTGTATGCAGCACGACGTGGGCCAGGGCCACCTTGTTGGTCCTGATCAGGGTTTCGCGAAGCAACGCGTAGACTTTGCCGCCACGTTTGTCGGGGGCGAGGAAGTAGGGCGTATCGATGTTCTGCAGCGGGATCTTCTCGCTGTCGACGAAGGAAAAGATATCGATGGTCTGGGTGGACTTGGGGTGGGCAGAGCGGATTTCCTCTTCGCTGAGCAGCACGTATTGGCCTTTCTGGTACTCGACGCCCTTGACGATGTCTTCCTTGGCCACCTCCTTGCCCGTGACCTTGTTGACCCGCTTGTAGCCCACCGGATCCATGCTGCGCTTGTCCAACCAGTCGAAATCCACACCTTGGGACGACGTCGCCGAGACCAGCGCCACGGGGATGTGGACCAGCCCGAAACTGATTGCGCCTTTCCAGATTGCCCGTGCCATGGAGCAGTTTCCTTGCCGTGAAGGGTTCTCTCTGGTGACCTTCCTGCCTTTGAAAAAGTTTCCATCGGGCGCCGGCTGGCGACGGGGCCAAGGCGTACCAGCGGTTCTCTCTCGGAGAAGCCTCGTTACATCTTCAACCGGATATTTCGCTTAACAAGCGTGAACCTGCGCGGTAGCGTGTTTTCGATATCCCTGAGCGATTTCCGCGAAGCAGGAGGTACCGATGAACAGGCTCGTACTCGCCATCACCACGCTGTTGTTGAGCGCCGTCGCTCAGGCCGCGACACCTGGCCAGGGCCCTGTGATCGTGGCCCAGAACCTGCCGGGCAACAATAACCCCTATAACAATCCCATCCGTCGGGCCAATCCCAACAGCATGCAGGGAACCCAGCCCAACGTACCGACGATCCACAACAACCCGACGGTGCCGGTGCCTCCTCGGCCGACCCTGGAAAACGGCGGCATCGGCAACGGCTATCCACGTTCGGGGCCGCCGGTGGGTTCGCCCAGGCCTACCATTGAATCCGGTACGCCACCCAGGAATCCGAATGGCAGCAATCGCTAGTCGTCTTGTTCCCATCACAGAAGGAAGCGTGCATGTTGCGTAAAACACTCCGGGCCGCATTCTGCGCCAGCGCCATCCTGATCCTTGCCGCGCCGGCCGGGGCCGCGCAAACCCAGGTATTGAAGAGCGAAGAGGGCACCGTGGAGGTGACCACCGTGGTCAGGGGCCTGGAGCATCCCTGGTCCGTGGCATTCCTGCCGGGGCAGCGGGGCATGCTGGTCACGGAGCGACCGGGCAATCTGCGCCTGGTGAGCCCCGATGGTCAGCTGTCGGCGCCACTGAGCGGTGTACCTGAGGTATGGGCCAACGGCCAGGGCGGCTTGCTGGACGTGGTGTTGTCGCCGGATTTCAAGCAGGATCGCACCGTATACCTTTCCTACGCCGAGGCTGGCAAAGACGGCAAGGCCGGTACCGCCGTGGGGCGCGGGCAGCTCTCCGAAGATTTGAAAAGCCTGGAGAACTTCGATGTGATTTTCCGTCAGCAGCCCAAGCTTTCCACGGGTAATCACTTCGGCTCGCGGCTGGTCTTCGACCGCGAGGGTTATCTGTTCATCACCCTGGGGGAGAACAACGACCGCCCGACGGCCCAGGATCTTGACAAGCTGCAAGGCAAAGTCGTGCGCATCTACCCGGATGGCAAGGTGCCGGATGACAACCCCTTTGTCGGTCAGAAGAATGTCCGTCCCGAGATCTGGTCCTATGGCCTTCGCAATCCCCAAGGGGCCGCACTCAACCCTTGGAGCGGCACATTGTGGGAGAACGAGCATGGGCCCAAGGGCGGCGATGAACTGAATATCATCGAGCGCGGCAAGAATTATGGCTGGCCGCTGGCGACCCACGGCATCAACTACTCAGGTGCGCCGATTCCCGAAGCCAAGGGCAAGAGCGCCGAGGGCACGCTTGGCCCGCACCATGTCTGGCAAGTCTCGCCGGGCCTCAGTGGCATGGCGTTCTATGACAACGAGCGTTTCAAGCCTTGGCAGCACAACGTCTTCATTGGTGCGTTGGTGTCCCGCAACCTGATCCGCCTGCAGATGGAAGGGGACAAGGTCGTGCACGAAGAGCGTCTGTTGGGCGAGCTCCAGGAGCGGATCCGCGATGTGCGTCAGGGGCCGGATGGGTACCTGTATGTGCTGACGGATGAAGACGACGGTGCGCTGTATAAAGTCGGGCTCAAATGACCCATCCAGAAGGAAGATTATAATTGTGGAAGCGAGCCTGCTCGCGAGAGCAGTGTGTCAGTCGGTATTTTTATCAACTGATACACCGCCATCGCGAGCAGGCTCGCTCCCACAGGGTATGGTTCCGAAGTTGTTACGAAATCGGCCGCAAGTAGACGCCATTGCTCAGGTTCTGCTTGAGCTGGTGGCTCGTGTCGTCAGCCAACACTTCCGGCTGATCGTTGATCACGCCCTCCAGCACCCGTTGGACCACATCATGCGGCGATGCCTTTGGCACGCCTTCGATGCGTCGCGTCATATCGGTGTCCACGAATGCGACATGCACACCCACTACCAATGTGCCCTGAGCGGCCAGGTGCAGGCGCAGGCCGTTGGTCAACGACCAGGCAGCCGCTTTGCTTGCCGAATAGGTGACGGTATCGGGTAGGTTGATCCAGCTCAGGACCGAGTGCATGTTGACGATGGCGCCACCGCCGTTCGCCGCCAGGATCGGCGCAAAGGCCTGGCTGGTCGCCAGGGGCGCAACGGCATTGATCTCGAATTCATGGCGCAGGGTTTCCAGGCTGATGCCTCGTTGCTGGCCTTCCATTCCGCTTACGCCTGCGTTGTTGATCAGGAGCGTCAGGTCTGGCGCTTTTGCGACGGCGGCCGCGATGTCTTCGGGGCGGGTGACGTCGAGTCTGATGGGAATCACGTTGGGTTGGGCTTCGATTGTCGCCGGGTCCCGTGCAGCGGCATAGACCTTGGCCGCACCGGCCGCCAGGAGTGCCTGTACGAAAGCCTTGCCTAAACCACGGTTGGCGCCGGTTACCAGCGCCACGCTGCCTTTGATTTGCATGTTGAGTCTCCAGTTGTTGACGAAAAGGAACAAAGCGGCGCACCAGCGCCTTGGCGGGTTTACTTGGCGGGACTGCCTCGCAGAACGAACAAGACCAGCGCAATCATGCAGGCCAGGGCCTGGATGCCACTCAGGGCCGTGACCGGTGCGAAAGGCAAGACCGAGGCCAGCCAGGTGCTCAGTGCGGCAGCGCCCATAGAGATGAAGCCGAGCAGTGCGGAGGCCATTCCGGCCTCTTTGCCGAAAGGTCCCATGGTGATGGCGGTGCCCAGCGGATTGGCCAGTCCCATACCCCAGAGGAACGTGACCATCGACAGGGCGTAGCGCCCGAGGCTTGGATCGGCCGGACCCGCGAGGAGCATGCCCCCGCCGGCCATGGCGCAAGCAATGCCCAGGAGGGTGATGATGCGAGGGCCATGGCGATGGGCGAGGCGGGGGGCCGCCATGCCGGCGGCGAATACGACGAATACCGTAGCGGCGAAGTACAGCCCGGTTTGCAATGACGTCAGGCCGATCCCTTTCATCAGGATGGCGGGGGCCGCGGCGAATGAAGCAAACAACCCGCTCATCAGGAGGCTCATCGAAGCGGCCGGCAGGATGAACCGCTTATCCAGTGCCAACCGGCGATAGGCGCGAATCACGCGCATGGCCGAGAGCGGTGCCCGGCGATCGGCTGGATGGGTTTCTCCCAGGCCGCGAAGGTAGAAAAGCGCGAGCGCAACAGCCGCCAGCCCCACCAGAATGAAGATGGCACGCCACCCGAGTGCCGCCGACAGCACGCTGCCCGCCAGGGGGGAAAAACCAGGTGCAGCAGCGGTGGCGATCATGGTCAGGGACAAGGCGCGGGCAAGGGTTTCTCCCTCGAACAGATCCCGGGCAATGGCCCGCGACAACACCGAGGTGGCGCAAACACCCAGCGCCTGGACGACGCGGCCGGCGATCAGCACATCAAGGTTGGTGGCAAGGCCTCCGATAACCGTGCCGGCCACGAAAATCAGCAACCCGCCCAGCACCAGTTTCTGCCGTCCATAACGATCGGCCAACGGCCCGACGACCAACTGGCCCAACGCGAAAGTGATGAAAAAGCTCGACAGCGTCAGGCCCAGTTCCCGTGCACTCACGCCCAGGTCTTCACCGATGATCGGGAACGCCGGGAGAATGATGTTCGTGGAAAGCATGCCGATGGCAGCCAGGCCGGCCAGTAATGCCACGACTCGCCCGGTCAGCGGCTTGAGCGTCTGTGTAGCGTCGTTCGCGAGAGCGGTGGTCATGGTGTAGCGCCTTTAAAGGTGGAGTAGCCGCAAATCAGCGGTTAATAAAATGGGCCGATATTTCTATCGTCATATATGATGCTTGTCATATTTTTGATCAAGCATGATGATCGTCATGCAATTCGTCAAGCCCTATCATTCAGGATTCGCCATGAGATATTCCCCAGGCCTGACCGCAGAGCGTTACCAGACCATCCTGGAAGAGGCATCCCGGCTCTTTCGCGCCCGGGGCATCGCCGGAGCAAGCATCGCAGAGGTGATGAAGGCTTCAGGCCTTACCCATGGGGCTTTCTACGCCCATTTCGAATCCAAGGATGCGCTGGCTTGCGCCAGTCTCGAGCGTGCGATGGACCAGTTGGCGCTGAAGCTCGATGAGACTATCGCCGGCAGCGATGCTCCGAAGGAGGCCGTCCTGGATCTGTATCTCAGTGAGCGGCACCGCGATCATCCAGAAGCAGGCTGTGCCATATCTGCGCTGGCCATCGAGGTAGCGCGCGAGCCGGGGCTGCGTCGCTCCTTTACCCATCGGGTTGCCAGGATGGTCGCGTCATTCAGGTCCAGCCTGCCCTGGCGGCGTGGACGGTCCCGTGAGGATCAGGCCATTGGTTTCATCGCGACGATGGTGGGGGCGATGGTGCTTGCCCGGGCGGTCGACGATCAGCCACTGTCCGGCCGGATCCTGCGTGCGGCACGGGACTCGCTGCTCGAAGCCGATCGGCGAGGCGAGGGGGTGGCAATTCCTGCAGTGCAGGGCGCTGCTGAAACTGTGCGATCGGACTTGCTATTACCTAGTGTGCTAGATAATAGCGCGCTGCAGGATGCGTCCCCCGAAGCCGGGAATCAATTGTCCTTTGCCTTGTACAGTGCCTCCAATCGCATGATTCGCCTGCACAAGCCCTTACTGGATCCCCTGGGGCTGACCTTCCCGCAGTACCTGGTCATGCTCGAGCTGTTCAGTGAAGCGCCCAGGAGTGTGGGTGATCTGGGTGCCAGGCTCGCCATGGACACCGGGACGATTACGCCCTTGCTCAAGCGTCTGGAGGCATCGGGCAAGGTGACCCGGACCCGTGACCGGGATGATGAACGGCGGGTGTTGATAGCCCTGACCGACGCCGGAGAAGCACTGCGGGAGCCGCTCTGGGCGGTCTCCGAGAAAATTAAAGCAGCCTGCGGGATCCCCGGCGACAGCTGTGAAGCCCTTCGCGATACGTTGGGTGCGGTCGCGCGGCCCATTTGGGAGCACGATGTCTCTGGCAACCAGGATGTTGGCTGATAAACCGCCTCGCGAGCAGGCTCGCTCCCACAGGGATTATTACTGGGCAAGAACAATTCACCATTGACTTGCCAGCAGCGCCCGGCTAATTTCCGGCCATGACTTCTACCGTATTGTGCAGCCAGCCAAGCATTATTACCGCCATTCCTATCTGGCGGGCTAGCTGACGGCTGCACCCAACCCGCCCTTGAGGCGGGTTTTTTCTTTCTGTCTCCTGGGCCCGATTCGAACAAGGAGACCGCCATGAACGCTTCCCGCCCCGAGCAAACGTTGCTAGAGCATTACGTTAAGAAGATCCTCGCCGCGCCGGTGTACGAGTTGGCCATACGTACACCGCTGCAAGCAGCTCCTGCGCTGTCCGAAGCCCTGGGAAACCGAATCCTGCTCAAGCGTGAGGACCTGCAGCCGACTTTTTCCTTCAAGATCCGCGGCGCCTACAACAAGCTCGTGCAGTTGACGCCGGAGCAACGGGCCCGTGGGGTTATCACCGCTTCGGCCGGCAACCACGCCCAAGGGGTCGCACTGGCGGCACGGGAGTTGGGGATCTCGGCCTGCATCGTCATGCCGGTGACCACGCCACAACTGAAAGTGCTGGGCGTACGCAGCCGGGGCGCCGAGGCGCTGCTGCATGGCGAGAGTTTTCCGTTCGCCCTGGCGCATGCACTGGAGCTGGCCCGGCAGACCGGTAGAGAGTTCGTTTCACCGTTCGATGACCCGGATGTCATCGCCGGCCAAGGCACGGTCGCCATGGAAATACTGCGCCAGCACGCCGGTGCGCTGGACGCCATCTTCGTTCCGGTCGGCGGTGGCGGACTGATAGCTGGGGTTGCAGCCTACGTTAAATACCTGCGTCCGGAAGTCCGCATCATCGGTGTGGAATCGCAGCATTCCGCTTGCCTGCAGGCGGCGCTGACCGCCAGAGAGCGAGTCATCCTCCCTGCCGTGGGCACCTTCGCCGATGGTGTCGCCGTGGCGCAGATCGGCGCCCATGGCTTCGAAGTCTGCCGCTTCTGTGTCGACGAGGTGATAACCGTCAGTGACGACCAGCTTTGTACTGCGATCAAGGATATCTATGACGACACCCGTTCCATCACCGAGCCATCCGGTGCCCTGGCCGTAGCGGGCATCAAACAGTACGTCGCTCGTACCGGTGTACGGGGCCAGACTTTGATCGCCATTGACTCCGGGGCCAACATCAATTTCGACAGTTTGCGCCATGTGGCTGAGCGCGCCGCCGTCGAAATGGTATGAAATGACCTGTCATCGCTTTTTTCAAATACCCGACGGATGCCCGGGGTTGCCTTTGCAAAATGGGGCTACTCTAGCCTTCGACAGCAATAAGTGATTGCGGTCTGCATGCAGTTTGCAAGAAGGAAAGCGCCGTTCTCTTGCATTTTGCACGGAATGTTCGGCGCGCCGGCTCACTAAGTAGTTGATTTACATCAAACAAAAATGTGGCAAATGTAGGCATGTTCTTTGCGCAATGATTCAGGAGTTCGCTTCCCGGGCTCATTGAACAGAACGCCAAGAAATGAACATACGGCACGGTATTCGTAGTCTCAGTCCGCAGGGAGGAAACGGACGAAATACCGGTGTTGTAAACATAAATTGGCCGCCTCAACAGGAGAGAGTTGCCATGTTTTTATCTGCCCTCGAAATGCGCAATATCATTGAAAGCAGTTTGTTGCCCAAGCGCTCGCAATGCACTTTGTCGCCCGACTTGACGATGACGATCAAGATTTTCGACGATCATGAAACCGACCGCGTGGCCTTGATCAAGTCCAATATCGACGCCAACAAACTCACCGGCTGTCGGGCGATCAACGACCTGATTGCCGAGCTGCGTACCGAGCTCGACCACAGCCACGGCAACGGGAACTACTTTCATCAGCAACACCATCGCATGACCGGGCGCTGATCACGGCCTGGTCTCGGTAATCTGACGCCCGGGTCCGGCCGGTAACCGAACCCGGCGTCCAGTTTCAATGCGACGATGGTATTCAGCTGTCGTTCGTACAAGCATCCGAAAGCTTGCGGTAGGACACGTCTCGGGTTTGTCCCGCCTTATCGATGTACACCATCCGCGCAGTGATGACTTCGCAATAGGGTGTGGACGGTTCCGTCAATGACAATACCTTCTTGATTTCCAATGGCATGCCATAGTGATAGGACGTGGGCTGTGGGGTATCGTCCGCCTGAGCCACACCGGTGATACCGATCAGGCCCAGTAACGATGCAGTAGCGACTAGCGCACAGGTATTCATGTCAAAACTCCGCTTCAGAGAGAGGTCGACCTGATGCCTTGGCATCGAGATCTGCCGCGCGGCGACTCTGTCAGGGAGGGCGCGGTCCGGGTCAGTGTCGGATCGCGGAATTAAAAGCGGGTTAAGTGAAACACCTGGCTAGGCCCAGGCTGCCGCAATGCCAGACGAAGCGGCAGCCGCTGGGGTGAGTGGTCAGTTCAACTGCTGGCGATAGGGCAGGTCCGGCCCGGTCTTCCCGCAGGTCAGTGCGGCTGCACGCATGGCGAAGTCGAGCATGGCGCCGATCTGGTCCCGGGTCAGAGTCAGTAGTCCCTCTACCGAGTCCAATTGCTGTTCGATCAACCAGGTAATCAAGGCTGCCTGGAACGTATCGCCTGCGCCCACGGTGTCGGCGATTTTCACCGGGCAGGCCGGCATCGACCAGGTGCCATGGCGACGGCTGAACACGGTTGCGCCCTGGCCACCGCGGGTCAGGAACACCAATTGACAACGATGTTCCAGCCAGCCTTCGATCACCATTTGGGGATCTTGTTCGGGATAGAGCAGGCTCAAGTCTTCGTCGCTGACCTTGATCAGGTCGGCGTACGCCACCAACGTTGCAATCCGTGAGCGCCACAGTTCGATGTCCGGCTGCGGGTTGAGTCGCACGTTCGGGTCCAGGCTGATCAGGCGCTTGCCGCTCTCCCGTTGCACCAACGCCAACAGGGTGTCACCGATCGGTTGCACCACCAGGCAGAACGAGCCGAAATGCAGGCCAGTCACTTCAGGGCCCAATTCTGGCAGGTGCTGCAGGCTCAGTTGCCGGTCCGCGCAGCCTTCGCCGCGAAAACTGTAATGGGGCGAGCCGTTTGCACCCACGGCGACCATCGCCAGGGTGGTCGGCGCATCGAAGTCCTGCAGATATCGTGTGCTGACACCTTCGTTGAGCAGGACCTGTTGCAAGCGCCGGCCAAGGAAATCGGTGGACAGTCCGGCAAACAGCGCCGACTCCACGCCCAGGCGACGCAGCCCGACAGCCACGTTGAACGGCGAACCGCCGGCGATGGCCTTGAAATTGACCTGCGAGGCCCGGCTACCTTCTTCTTCACCACTGAAGAAATCAAACAGTGCTTCACCACACACCAGATACATGAATGTCTGCTCTCAAAGGGTTGCGACGTGTTGTCGATAGGTTGCATAGGCTTGTTGGGCGGCCGCGACATGTTCGGCGACCGGCCGGGTTTCGCTGGCCGTGTCGAGTTTGACGCAACGCTCGCAGAGTTCGGCCAGGCTTTGTTGCGATCCAGACTGACACCACGCCGCCTGGATCGCCGCACCCAGGGCAGCCGCTTCGCTCTGTTCTGTGCAGATGACCGTGGTATTCATGATGTCGGCAACGATCTGCCGCCATACCGGGCTCTTCGACCCGCCGCCGATCAGACGGATGCTCCGTGCTTCGAGTCCGGTAGCGCGCAGCAGGTCCAGGCCATAGCGCAAGCCGAAGGTGGTGCCTTCGACCACGGCCCGGCACAAGTTGGGCCGGTTCAGGTTGGTGGTCGTCAGGCCCAGCAGGCTGGCGGTGGCATGGGGCAGGGCGGGGACCCGCTCACCGTTGAGGAATGGCAGCATGCAGACCCCTTCGGCGCCGATCGGGGCCTGGGCCACCAGGGCGTTGAAGGTCTCGATGTCCAGCTCGAACAGTTCGCGTATCGCACTGGTAGCGTTGGTCAGGTTCATGGTGCAGATCAGCGGCAGCCAGCCGCCGCTGGATGAGCAGAAAGCCGCTACCGAGGCCTCGGGGCTGACCGCGGGCTCACTGGCATAGGCATACACCGTGCCGGAGGAGCCGAGGCTCATGGTGATCACGCCGGGCTGGATATTGCCGGTGCCGATGGCGCCCATCATGTTGTCGCCGCCACCGCTTGCCACGACGGCCTCGGGGTTGATGCCCAGGCGTGCGGCAATGTCCGGCAGGATGCGCCCCACCGGCTGATGAGCTTCGATCAGCTCCGGCAGCGCCGCTTGCAACCGGCCGCTGGGGTCGATGTGCTGCAACAGCTGCAGGTCCCATTGGCGAGTGCGCACGTTGAAATAACCGGTACCCGAGGCATCGCCGTATTCGCTGCAATGACGGCCGGTGAGCCAGTGGTTCAGGAAGTCATGGGGCAACAGGATGTGAGCGATGCGGGCAAAAATCTGCGGATGGTGTTCCCGGGTCCATAACAGCTTGGAGACCGTGTAGCCGGGGGCGATGACCACTCCCAGGCGCTCCAGGGCCCCGTTTTCGCCGCCCAGGTGCGCCAACAGCTGATCGTTTTGCGGGGCGCTTTCGGTGTCGCACCAGAGCTTGGCCGGGCGCAGCACCTGATCCTGTTCATCGAGCAACACCAGGCCATGCTGCTGGCCGGAGACGCCAATGCCAAGAATCGCCTGGCCATCGACACCGGCGTCTGTCAAAGCCTGGTGAGTGGCCCGGGTGAACGCATCGATCCATTGCCCGGTGTCTTGTTCACGTCGGCCATTGGCACCGCTGATCAGGGTGTGGGCCGCGGCGCCCTGGCCCAGGACCTGGCCGCTGTTTGCATCCAGGATCAAGGCCTTGGTGCCTTGGGTGCCGCAGTCGATGCCCAGGAACAACTGTTGATTTGCCATAAAAATCCTCATGTGACAGATCGTTCCCACGCTCTGCGTGGGGATGCCTCAACGGACGCTCCGCGTTCGGCTTTTGGGGCGCAGAGCGTCCCTGGCTACATTCCCACGCAGAGCGTGGGAACGATCAACCTAACCCTCCAACACCCGCTCAAGTGTCCGGGTCACTCCATGTTCGCGCAAGCTATTGCAGCACCATTCGAAGGCCGCGACGAACTCCGCCGAGCGCGGGATCGCCGTGCCGAAAATCTCCTCGACCTCCAGCATCCGCTGGGTTACCAGCGCATCGTCGGCCACCAGTGCCTGGCAGAATCCCGCACGCGGGTCAGGAATCTTATAACTCACGCCGTTTTCGTCCACGCCCTTGAGGTACACGGCCCAGGCCGCGACTACCAGCGCCGCGCGGCGGGTTTCGCCACCGTCGGCAATCAAGCGGTTGATGGTCGGCACGGTGAATTTCGGAAACTTCGACGAACCGTCCGAGCACACCCGTTCCAGTTGGTCGGCGATGGCCTGGTTGGAGAAACGCTCCACCAGGGTGTCCTTGTAGTCGTCCAGATCGATGCCCGGCACGGGGGCCAGTTGCGGTGTCACATCCAGGTCCATATAGGCACGGATGTAACGCACGAACAACGGGTCGTTCATGGTCTCGTGGACAAAGCGGTAGCCCTTGAGAAACCCCAGGTAGGTCAGGGCCAGATGGCTGCCGTTGAGCAGCTTGATCTTCATTTCCTCATAGGGGGAGACGTCATCGGTGAACTGCACGCCGACCTTTTCCCAGGCCGGGCGTCCGTTGACGAATTTGTCTTCCAGCACCCACTGCACGAACGGCTCGCAGACCACCGGCCAGGCATCGTCGATCCCGTGCTCGTCGTGCAGTTGCAGGCGATGGGCGACGCTGGTCATGGGGGTGATGCGGTCGACCATGGCGTTGGGAAAGCTCACGTTGTGGTCGATCCACTGCGCCAGTCCGGCGTCGTGCAGCGTGGCGAAGGCCAGCAATGCCTTGCGGGTCACAGCGCCGTTGTGGGGCAGGTTATCGCAGGACATCAGGGTAAACGCCGGCGTCCCGGCGGCGCGGCGTTTGGCCAGGGCGGCGCAGAGAAAGCCGAACACCGTGGTCGGAGCAGCCGGGTGGGCCAGGTCGTGCTGGATCTGCGGCAGATGGGCCATGAACTCGCCGTTGCTGTCGTCGATGCAGTAGCCGCCTTCGGTAATGGTCAGCGAAACGATGCGGATCTGCGGATCCGCCAGTTTGTCGATCAGCACCTGGGCGCCGTCTTCGGCCAGCAACATGTCGTTGATGGCGCCAATCACGCGGACTTCGGTGTCGTCAGTGTCACCCAGTTCGTACAGGGTAAACAGATAATCCTGGCTGGCCAGGTCATCCCGGGCGCGGCGGTCTTCGGCCCGCAACCCAACGCCGCAAATGGCCCAGTCCAGGTCGGCGCCAGTGTTCATCAGCGCGTCGGTGTAGTAGGCCTGGTGAGCCCGATGGAAGCCGCCGACACCGATGTGGGCGATGCCTTGGCGGAGATCGCCCAAGGGATAGGCGGGCAGGGCAACTTCCGGTTTGAGGTTATGCAGGTTCTGGCGGTTGAGTTTCATCACGAGTCTCGGTAATCAGGCGGCGGCGCGCAGTACACGGGTGACTGCTACGCCATCGGCATCGAACAAATGGCAGTGTTGGGCGTCCAGGTGCAGGTTCAGTTGTTCGCCGAACCGGCTCGCCAGGTCGCCGTGAACCCGCATGGTCAGGGCTTCCCCGGACGCGGTATTGACGTGACAGAAAGTGTCGCTGCCCAGGCGCTCGCTGACATCGGCGATTACCTGCAGCGTGCACTCGCCGGGCTGCGCCAGGTTCAAGTGCTCCGGACGGATGCCCAGGGTGACGGGGCTGCCGACGCTGAGACTCGCCCCGTTCACCGGCAGTTGGATACGCGTGCCGGCGTCCAGCTGAACTTCGCAACCCTGGCCGTTGAGTGCGCTGACCTTACCTTTGAGAAAACCCATTTTCGGCGTACCGAGGAACCCGGCGACAAACAGGTTGGCCGGCTGGTGGTATAGCTCCAGGGGCGAGCCGACCTGCTCGATGCGCCCGCCGTTGAGCACCACCACTTTGTCGGCCAGGGTCATGGCTTCGACCTGATCGTGGGTGACGTAGATCATGGTCGCCTGCAGTTCCTTGTGCAGCCGCGCCAGCTCCAGGCGCATCTGTACCCGCAAGGCGGCGTCGAGGTTGGACAGCGGCTCGTCGAACAGGAAGATTTTCGGATTGCGCACGATGGCCCGGCCGATTGCAACCCGCTGGCGCTGGCCGCCGGACAGTTGTTTGGGCTTGCGTTCGAGCATCGGTCCCAGTTCGAGGATGCGTGCGGCTTCGTTGACCTTCTTCTCGATGTCGGCCTTGGGCACTCCCGCCAGATCCAAGGCGAAGGACATGTTTTTGCGCACGCTCATGTGTGGGTACAAGGCATAGGTCTGGAACACCATCGCCAGGTCGCGCTTGGCCGGGCTGACCTCGGTGATGTCACGCCCGTCCAGCTCGATGGTGCCGTCGCTGACTTCTTCCAGACCGGCGATCAGCCGCAGCAAGGTGGATTTGCCGCAGCCCGACGGACCGACGAAGACCACGAACTCACGGTCGTTCACCTCGAGGTCGATACCTTTGATGATGGAAAAACCTTCGAAGCCTTTTTGCAGATTCTTGATTTTCAGGTTGGCCATGATGATGGGCCTCCACGTCTGATTAGGGTGTAGGGCGCGTTACTTCACGGCGCCAAAGGACAAGCCGCGGACCAATTGCTTCTGGCTGATCCAGCCGAAGATCAGGATCGGCGCGCAGGCCAGGGTCGAGACGGCGGACAATTTGGCCCAGAACAAACCTTCAGGGCTGGAGTAGGAAGCGATCAGGGCCGTCAGCGGCGCGGCTTTGGATGAGGTGAGGTTCAACGACCAGAAGGCCTCGTTCCAGCACAGGATCAATGACAGCAGCACAGTGGAGGCCAGGCCGCCCTTGGCAATCGGCAGCAATACGCGAACCATCTTCTGCCACAGGGTGGCGCCGTCCAGGCGCGCGGCTTCGAGGATGTCCCGGGGAATGTCCTTGAAGTAGGTGTAAATCATCCAGACCACGATCGGCAGGTTGATCAGCGTGTAGATGACGATCAGCGCAGTACGGGTATCCAACAGGCCAAAGCTCTTGGCCAGCAGGTAGATCGGCATCAGCACGCCCACCGGAGGCAGCATCTTGGTGGAGAGCATCCACAGCAAGGTGCCTTTGGTGCGCTGGGTTTCGTAGAACGCCATGGAGTAGGCCGCCGGTACCGCGATCAGCAGGCACAAGGCCGTGGCGCTGAAGGAAATCACTACCGAGTTCCAGGCGAACGTGAAGTAGTCGCTGCGTTCGTTGATGTGCAGGTAGTTCTCCAGCGTTGGCGCGAAAATGAACTGCGGCGGCGTGGCGAATGCGTCGATTTCGGTCTTGAAGCTGGTCAGTACCATCCAGAAGATCGGGAAGAAAATCAGGATCGCGATGGCCCAGGCCAGCGTGCCCAGTAGCAGGCTTTGCAGCCGACGGGATTGTTGGAGTGTCATGGCGGCGGCCTCAGTTCTTGTCAGTCAGGTTTTTGCCGATCATCCGCACCAGGAGGATGGCGGCGATATTGGCAATGACCACGGCTATCAGGCCACCGGCCGAAGCCATGCCGACGTCGAACTGCACCAGCGCCTGGTTGTAGATCAGGTAGGCGAGGTTGGTCGAGGCGTAGCCGGGGCCGCCGTTGGTGGTGGTGAAGATTTCGGCGAATACCGACAACAGGAAGATGGTTTCGATCATCACCACGACGGCGATCGGCCGGGCCAGGTGCGGCAAGGTCAGGTGCCAGAAAATCGCGATCGGACCGGCACCGTCCAGGCGGGCGGCTTCCTTCTGCTCTTGGTCGAGGGACTGCATGGCCGTCATCAGGATCAGGATCGCGAAGGGCAGCCACTGCCAGCTGACAATGATGATGATCGACAGCAGCGGGTAGTGGGCCAGCCAGTCCACCGGCTGTGCGCCGAACAGTTTCCACACTGAGGCGAGGATCCCGGAGACCGGGTGGAATATCAGGTTCTTCCAGATCAGCGCGCCCACCGTGGGCATGATGAAGAACGGCGAGATCAGCAGGACCCGGACGATGCCGCGGCCAAAGAATTCGCTGGCCTCCAGCAATGCACTGATCAACACCCCGAACACGATACTGATCAGCAGCACGCTTCCTACCAGCAATAAAGTATTGGTGGCACCGGGCATGAAGCCCGAATCGGTAAGGAAATACGTGAAGTTCTCCAGCCCGACGAACTCGTTTTCACCGGGGTAGAGCAGGTTGTAGCGGATCATCGAGAAGTAGACGGTCATGCCCAGGGGCACGATCATCCACAGCAGCAACAGGGCGACCGATGGACTGACCAGGAACCAGCCGGGGTTCGCCAGGCGGATCTTGCGCGCCGGCGGCGGGGCAATCTCGAGGGGGGCTTTGGCGGTTGTAGTTGAGCTATTCATGGCATTGAACCGATTTTGTGCAGGTCTACAAGAATCCCTTGTGGGAGCGGGCTTGCTCGCGAATAGGGCAGCACATCCAACATCAATGTGACTGACAGATCGCTTTCGCGAGCAAGCCCGCTCCCACAAAAGACAGAGCGGTGGCTCGGGTTACTTGGGATACCCGGCACGCTTCATCTCGCGCTCGGTGGTGGACTGCGCGGCGGTCAGCGCCTGGTCCACGCTCTGCTGACCGGTCAGTGCGCCGGAGAAGAACTTGCCCACCTGGGTGCCGATGGCCTGGAATTCGGGAATGGTCACCAACTGGATACCGATATAAGGCACCGGCTTGAGGGTCGGCGCTTTCGGATCGGCGACTTTCAACGATTCCAGGGTCACCTTGGCGAACGGCGCGGCCTTCATGTACTCGTCGCTGTAGGTCGAGGTGCGGGTGCCTGGCGGTACGTTGGCGATGCCATCGGTCTTGGCGACCAGTTGGCTGTATTCCTTGGAGGTCGCCCAACTGGTAAAGACCTTGGCGGCTTCCTTGGCCTTGGAGCTGGTCGGGATTGCCAGTGACCAGGAGTACAGCCAGGAGGTGCCCTTATCGGTTTTTTCGTGGGGAGCGAAGGTGAAGCCGACATGATCGGACACCTTGCTCTGGGTCTTGTCAGTCACGAACGAGCCGGCAACGCTGGCATCGACCCAGATCGCGCATTTGCCGCTGTTGAACAGGGCCAGGTTCTCGTTGAAGCCGTTGCTCGACGCACCTGGCGGGCCGGATTTCTTCATGTTGTCGACGTAGAAGGTCAGCGCGTCTTTCCACTCGGGACTATTGAACTGCGCTTGCCACTTCTCATCGAACCAGCGCGCTCCGTAGCCGTTGGCCAGGGTGGTGATTAGCGCCATGTTCTCGCCCCAGCCGGCCTTGCCCCGCAGGCACAGGCCATATTGTTCCTTGCTCTTGTCGGTGAGTTTTTCCGCAAACTCGCCGATCTGGGTCCAGGTCGGGTGTTCGGGCATGGTCAGCCCGGCGTCCTTGAACAAGTCGGTGCGGTAGTAGGTGATCGAGCTTTCGGCGTAGAACGGCAGGGCATACAACGAGCCCTTGACCGACAGGCCGTCACGCACGGAAGGGAAGACGTCGTCCAGGTCGTAGGAGGCCGGCAGGTCCTTCATCGGCTCCAGCCAGCCCTTGGCGCCCCAGAGTGCAGCTTCGTACATGCCGATGGTCAGCACATCGAACTGTCCGCCCTGAGTGGCGATGTCGGTGGTCAGGCGTTGGCGCAGGACGTTTTCTTCGAGCACCACCCAGTTCAGCTTGATGTCCGGATGCTCCGACTCGAAGGTCTTCGAGAGCTTCTGCATGCGGATCATGTCGCTGTTGTTGACAGTGGCAATGGTGAGGGTCTGTGCGCCGAAACTGACGCTGCTGAGGGTCATGCAGGTGGAGACAAGCAGAGCTTTTACCGAAGGTTTCATCGCGCACTCCTTTTCCGTGCCGGAAGGCGGCGGAAGGACAGTTATTGTTTTTTGTCTTCCGGATGAAGGGAAGAATGTGCGCTGATTACAGCCTTCAATGGACGTCGTGACAAATCATCCGTCGCACTGGTGCTGATACTTTTTTGCACTGGGCGAAGATGGTGAGTGAAAGGATTAACCTGTGGCGAGGGGATAAATCCCCTCGCCACAGGCGAGCAAAGTCTCAGCCCTGGTTCTGCTCGGTCAACCGCTGCACCGCCAGCCGCCGGTAATGGGAAGGGGTCATGCCCTTGAGTTGCTGGAAGCGCCGGTTGAAGTTCGAGATGTTATTGAAGCCCGACTCGAAACAGACATCCGTGACCGGCTTGTCGCCGTCGGCCAGCAATTCGCAGGATTTGCTGATGCGCAGGCGGTTGACGAATTCGATGAAACAGCGACCGGTGGCCTGTTTGAACACACGGCTGAAGTAGGTCGGTTTCATGCCCAGGTGCTCGGCGACTTCCTCCAGGGGCAGCTCCCGAGCGTAATGGGCAAAAATATAGTCCACGGCCCGGTTGGTACGGTCGATGCTGTGCTCATCGGTCATCTGCGAAGAGGCGCCGCCGGAGAGCACCTGATAGTCATCCGTGGTGGCCAGCAATTCCATCAGGATGAAGAAATACCCCAGGCGGCTCATGCCTTGGGAGTCGGCAATGCGTTGCATCAGGATCATCGCCTGGCGGATGGTTCGCTTGCAGCGGAACTCGATGCCGTAGCGGGCCCGTTCGAGCAGCGGCGCGATGGTCTTGAGTTCGGCAAAGACCTGATTTCCGCTTTCGAACAACTCGTCGGTGAAATTCACCAGCATGTCGCGCTTGGGCACCACTTCGTCTTCGGCCACCTGGCTGATCCAGTTATGGGGCAGGTTGGGGCCGGTGAGAAACAGCGTCTGCGGGTAGAAGTTGCCGATGTAATCGCCAATGAACACTTTGCCGGAACTGGCGACGATCAGGTGCAGTTCATATTCCTTATGGAAATGCCAGCGCACCAGCGGGCAGGGAAAGCCGTGTTGGCGATAGATGATGGACAATCCGTTATGGTCATCCATCAACTCGTAGGAAGGGTCGGTGACTCTTGCTGTTCGGGTCATGGGCCTGCACTTTTATTGTTATCGCCGCTGGATAATGCCCCCTTCGCCGGGCAGGTGCCACCCCGAATAGCCTTCCGATGGTCGCCCGGAGAAATGCCATCAGTGATGCTGGCAGCTACACCGCCGCGTTGTTGCGGTGCTTTTCCTCAATCCACTGGGACATGTATTGGGTGCTCTTGTGCTGGTGGTGGCGCAGCATGCTGCCGGTGAAATTGTCCCGCCGTCGTTGCACCAGGTTGGCACGGCACGCCTGGATACTTTCAATCAGCGCCGGGCCATGAATCTCTGTGCGGTACCGCTCCGCCAGCAGCTTCAGGCCGGCATCCCGGGCCTGATTCCAGCGGACCGGGTCGTTGTACAACTGCACGGCGGCGTTGGCGATGGCTTCGGCGCTCTGGCTGATAATTCCAGGCCACGGCATCTGCCCATGCATGGCTTCGGCGCCGATGGGCGTGGTGACGCTTGGCGTGCCACAGAGCATCGCCTCGATCAGCTTGCCCTTGATGCCAGCGCCAAAACGCAGCGGTGCCAGACAGATACGCGCCGCCGACATTACCTGCAGGGCGTCCTCGGCCCAGTTCATGATATGGAATCCCTGGGCTGGGTTGTGCAGCGCGGCAGCTTTCGGCGGGGTATAGGCGCCGTACAGATGCAGCTGTGCCTCCGGCAATTGCTGACGGATCAGCGGCCAGATGGCGTTCTTCATCCAGAGCACGGCATCCCAGTTCGGTGCATGGCGGAAGTTGCCGATGCTCAAGAAATGCGCCCGGTCCTCGAATGGCACCGGTGGCGTGGCTGGCAGATCAACCATCAACGGGCACCAGAGCAGGAGGTTGCGCGGCACCTTGAATTGCTCCACCAACAGCTCGATCTCCACCTCGGACACCATCAGGTTCAGGTCGCAGCGGTACACGGCGGCGATCTCGCGCTTGGCCATATCGGTATCGGCCATCCGCTGGAATTCCTCGGGCAGGTTTGGCGCGAAAAGATCGCTGAAGTCCTGGGAACTATCGTCAGCTTTCAAGCGGTTCTTGAGGCGCTGATGCCGGGCGTGGCGCAGGCTTTGCAAATCGGACGTTTCCAGCACACGCAAGGCGCCGGGGCATTGCGTCTCGACCCGCCAGCCGAACTGCTCTTCCATCATGAATTGATCGAACAGGACGATATCCGGTGCCAGCTCACCGACGAACACATCGAAACTGCTGTTGTTGAGTTCGATGGGCACTTCGTGGATGCCCAGTTCGATCAGGTCCGCGCGGTTCTCCCCCGGCTTCGCCGGGCTGCTGAAGGTGATGTCCCAGCCTTGCCCGAGGAAGGCTTCCAGGATCTGCATGATGTGCCCACCCGCCGCCGATGAACGCGGCTCGGGCCAGACGTAACCGATGACCAGGACCTTGAGGGCGGCGGGATGAGGCATGGGCAGGCATTTCCTTGGATGGATCAGGCGCAGTCGGTGCGCGGGGCGCGCCGATAGTGACCAAGAATCCGCTTTGGCTCAAGAAAGAATGCTTCTGACCTTGTCGCGCAACTGATCGATGGAAAAAGGCTTGCCGATCACCGCCATGCTTTCCGGTACGTCGATGCTTTCGGCATAGCCACTGGCGAACAGAACCGGTAGCCCAGGCCGCACCAGGCGGGCTTGCCTGGCCAGTTCGCGGCCGTCCATCACCGGCAGGCCTATGTCCGTCATCATCAGATCGATCCGTTGGTCCAGGTTGCGCAAGAAGTCAAGCGCCTGGTCGCAACCGTCCGCCTCGAGCACCTGATATTCCAGTTCTTCCAGTACATCGACGATCAACATCCGGACGATGTCGTCGTCCTCGACTACCAGGACATTAACGGGAGTGACAGGGGTGGAAGTGGACATAGTGGTTATTCTCAAAAGATAAAATCGGGAAGGGCGAAAAAGGACTCATGCATGAGTAAGTAGCGAGGCGGCACAAGTTCCCGATCCTGTACAAGAAAGGATCTATAGTACAAGAGCTGACAAGGATATTCGCTTCCTTGCTACCGGGCAGACCGTTGTGGGAATTGTGCCTTTGACTTTGTCAGAAATGTGGATCCAGTCCGTGTCTTTCGGGCAAACTCCGTGGTTTCCAACTGTTCGCCAAGGCCTTTTCCATGACACTTTCGTCTTCGGTTGACGAGCAAAGTTTTCGCAAGCTCCTGAGCCGCAATATCAGCCTGCCGTTGGGCATGGGCGCTCTCAGCGCGGTGTTTTTCATCGTGTTGATCACCTATCTGCTGTCAGTGATCCAATGGGTCGGGCACAGCGATAGGGTGATCAGTAATGCCAACGAAGCCATCAAGCTGAGCGTGGACCTGGAGACCGGTATGCGCGGCTATCTCTTGAGTGGGGACGAGCACTTCCTCGACCCCTATGAGATCGCCAAACCGCGTATTGCCGTCGCGCTTGAGACATTGCTGGAATTGACAGCCGACAACCCCATCCAGACCGAGCGCCTGCACAAGGTACAAGCGCTCCAGACGGAGTGGGCCAATTACGCCCAGAGCATGATCGACCTGCAACGCAGCAGCGGCGATTATCGGGGAGCGGTGAAGGCCGGACGCGGCAAGCGCCTGACGGACGAAATACGCAAGACCTTTGAAGACATCGTCGAAACCGAGCAGCAATTGCGTACAGCGCGTAACGAAGAGGTGCGCTCTACCACGGTCTGGAGCATTACCTTTTATTTGCTGTTCGTTGCCGCTGTCAGCGGATTGCTGGCCTATGTCGGGCGGCGAGACCTGTTGAGCCTGTCCAACAGCTACGGCGCCAGCCTCCGGATACAGCAAGAGAGTGCCTCGCACCTGGAAAAACAGGCTTGGCTGCGCAATGGCCAGACCCAATTGGCCGAGCAGGTGCTGGGGCAACTGACCTTGAACCTGCTGGGGCGCAACATCCTGCAGTTCTGCGCCAAGTACCTCGACACCGCCGTCGCTGCGCTGTATGCGCGGGAGGAAAACGGCGTGCTCAAGCGGGTGGCCACCTATGGTCTTTCCCGTGAGGACGACGAACAGCATCAGGTGATCGTTGCGGGCGAAGGCATCGTTGGCCAGGCCGTACAGCAGGGGCGTCTTATTCGTCTGGACAATGTCCCCGACGATTACCTGAAAGTCAGTTCAGGGCTGGGGCAAGGCTTGCCTAATAGCGTGGTGGTGGTACCGACCAGCGACGATGACCGGGTCAACGGTGTCATCGAACTGGGTTTCCTGCGGCCCTTGACCGAGCGTGATATCGAGCTGCTGGAGCTGATTGCCGGTAACGTCGGCACCTCCATCGAAGCCGCCCGTTACCGGCAGCGCTTGCAGGAAGTGCTGGCGGAAACCCAGCAGTTGAACGAAGAGCTGCAGGTACAGCAGGAAGAGCTCAAGACCGCCAACGAAGAACTCGAGGAGCAGTCGCGGATTCTCAAGGAGTCCCAGGTTCACCTGGAAGCCCAACAGCAGGAACTGGAACAGACCAACGAGCAACTGGCCGAGCAACGCGACGCCATGGACCAGAAGAACAACGAGCTGAACCTGGCCCAGCTCCAGTTGCAGGAACGCGCTGAAGAGTTGCAGCGTTCGAGCAAATACAAGTCCGAGTTCCTTGCCAACATGTCCCATGAACTGCGCACGCCGCTCAACAGCTCACTGATCCTGTCCAAGCTGTTGGCGGAGAATCCGCAGAACAACCTGAGCGAGGAGCAAGTCAAGTTTGCCGAGTCGATCTACTCCGCCGGCAACGACCTGCTCAACCTGATCAACGACATTCTCGACATTTCCAAGGTCGAGGCCGGCAAACTGCAGGTTCGTCCGGAAAACACCGGCGTGTCGCGCCTGGTAGAGGGCTTGCGCGATATGTTCAAGCCACTGGCGGCCGACAAGGGCCTGGGCTTCGAAGTCCAGGTGCTGCCCGACGCGCCAGCGATGCTATACACCGACCGCCAGCGCCTGGAGCAGATACTCAAGAACCTGTTATCCAATGCGGTCAAGTTCACCGAGCAAGGCACCGTGAGCCTGTCCGTGGCCGGCCAGCCGGGTTCAGGCATTGCCTTCATGGTGCGGGATTCGGGCATCGGCATTTCCCCCGACCAGCAGCAAAGCATCTTCGAGGCATTCCGCCAGGCCGATGGCACCACTAATCGCCGTTACGGCGGTACCGGCCTGGGGCTGTCGATCTCCCGCGACCTGGCGACCTTGCTGGGCGGCTCGATCTCCGTGTCCAGCGCGCCGGGGCAGGGCAGTCTGTTCACGCTGGTGTTGCCTGAGCGTTATGTCGAGCCTGGGGAGACCCCGGTGGTACCGCGGACCTTCACGCCGACGGCCGCTGTGCCGGCCGCCGTGACCGATATGCCGGCGTCCCCTGCGGCATCGCTGGTTGCCCAGATAGAGCCGCCCATTGCCAGCTTCGCCGACGACCGGGACAAGGCGCCGTTCAACGGCCGTTGCATCCTGGTGATCGAGGATGAGCCCAAGTTCGCCCGGATCCTGTTCGACCTCGCCCATGAGTTGGGCTACCAATGCCTGGTGGCCCATGGTGCCGATGAAGGCTTTGACCTGGCCTCGCAACTGGGCCCCGATGCCATCCTGCTGGACATGCGCCTGCCTGATCATTCCGGGCTGACGGTACTGCAGCGACTCAAGGAGCAGGCCGAGACCCGGCATATCCCGGTACACGTGATCTCCGTCGAAGACCGCGTCGAAGCCGCGATGCACATGGGCGCCATCGGCTATGCGGTCAAGCCGACCACCCGTGAGGAACTCAAGGAGGTGTTCGCCCGCCTGGAAGCCAAGCTGACCCAGAAGGTCAAGCGGGTGTTGCTGGTGGAGGACGATGACCTGCAACGCGACAGCATCACTCGCCTGATCGGCGACGAGGACATCGAAATCACCGCCGTTGGCCTGGCCCAGCAGGCTCTGGATCTGCTGCGCAACAATGTCTACGACTGCATGGTCATCGACCTGAAGTTGCCGGACATGTTGGGCAATGACCTGCTCAAGCGCATGTCCACCGAGGAGATCTGTTCGTTCCCGCCAGTGATCATCTACACCGGGCGCAACCTGACCCGCGATGAAGAGGCCGAACTGCGCAAGTATTCGCGCTCGATCATTATCAAGGGCGCCCGCTCGCCAGAACGCCTGCTGGACGAGGTGACACTCTTTTTGCACAAAGTCGAATCCCGGTTGTCCCATGAAAGGCAACGGATGCTCAAGACGGCCCGCAGCCGGGACAAGGTGTTCGAAGGGCGCAAGATACTGCTGGTGGACGACGATGTGCGCAACATCTTTGCCCTGACCAGCGCCCTGGAGGCAAAGGGGGCGGTCGTGGTCATCGGCCGTAACGGCTACGAAGCGATCGAGCGCCTCAATGAAGTGGAAGACATCGACTTGGTGCTGATGGACGTGATGATGCCAGAGATGGACGGTTTCGAAGCCACCGCGCGCATCCGCAAGGATCCGCGCTGGCGCAAGCTGCCCATCATTGCCGTGACGGCCAAGGCCATGAAGGACGATCAGGAGCGCTGCATCGCGGCCGGCTCCAACGACTACCTGGCCAAACCGATCGACCTCGATCGCCTGTTTTCGCTGATTCGCGTGTGGTTGCCGAATATGGAAAGAATTTAGTGGAAAGAGACACCGACATTGAACTGCGTTTGCTGATCGACGCGATCTATCTCAAGTACAGCTACGATTTCAGGGATTACTCCGGCGCCTCCATCAAGCGCCGGGTTCACCACGCGCTGAGCCAGTTCGAGTGCCGGACCATCTCGGCGCTCCAGGAGCGTGTGCTGCATGACCCGGGCGTGTTCATGCAGCTGTTGCAACTGCTGACTATTCCCGTCAGTGAGATGTTCCGTGACCCCTCGCACTTCCTGGCCATTCGCCAGGAAGTGGTGCCGCTGCTCAAGACCTATCCGTCGCTCAAGATTTGGATCGCCGGTTGCAGTACGGGGGAGGAGGTCTATTCCATGGCGATCCTGCTGCGGGAAGAGGGCCTGTTGGACCGCACGCTCATCTACGCCACCGATATCAACCCCAGGTCGTTGGAGAAGGCTAAGCAGGGCATTTTTGCCCTGGAGAACGTGCGGGCCTACACACAGAACTATCAGTTGGCGGGGGGGCGACGCTCGTTTGCCGATTACTACACCGCCGCCTACGATTATGCGATGTTCGACAAGACCCTTTGTGAGAACGTGACCTTTGCCGATCACAGCCTGGCGACGGACAGTGTTTTTTCAGAAACACAATTAATTTCGTGTCGTAATGTATTGATATATTTCAATAAAAAGCTGCAAGATCGCGCATTCGGACTGTTCCATGAGTCCCTCTGTCACCGTGGTTTCCTGGTACTGGGCAGCAAGGAAACACTGGACTTCTCGATGTTCGGCAAGCAATTCGAGCCGTTGGTCAAACAGGAACGGATCTATCGCAAGTTATGAACCAGACAACGGACAGGTCCGGATCCGCAATAGGAGCCATCGCCGTCGGTGCATCCGCCGGCGGCGTGGAGGCACTGCTCAGACTCTTCGGTCATCTGCGCAAAGGCTTCCGCTTGCCTGTCCTGGTGGTGCTGCATCTGCCCAACGAGCGCTTCAGCCAGTTGGCCCAGGTTCTTGATCACCGTCTGGCGATACCGGTGGAAGAGGCTCGGGATAAACAGGACATTCGCCCCGGCACCCTCTACGTCGCCACGCCAGGCTACCATTTGTCGGTCGAGGCCGATCGCAGCCTGTCGTTGAGCCTGGAGGAACCGGTGCACCATTCGCGGCCGTCCATCGATGTCTTATTCGAATCGGCCGCCGACGTCTATGGTCCGAACCTGCTGGCCATCGTCCTGACCGGGGCCAACGACGACGGCGCCAAAGGCTTGGCCAGGGTCAAGGAGCTGGGCGGAATCACCGTCGTCCAAGACCCCGCCGAAGCCCAGGTTGCGACCATGCCGGAAGCCGCGCTGGCCCTGCACGAGCCCGACCATATCCTCACTTTGCAAGGCATCGGCCAATTGTTGGCTGGGCTGGAATGAACCACATGCCAAGAGATATTCAAGCCAAACTGCTGATCGTCGATGATCTGCCGGAGAATCTGTTGGCGCTGGAGGCCCTGATCAAGGGTGACGACCGCAAGGTCTACAAGGCTCAGTCGGCTGACCAGGCATTGTCCCTGTTGCTGCAACATGACTTTGCCCTGGCCATCATCGACGTACAGATGCCGGACATGAACGGTTTCGAACTGGCCGAGCTGATGCGGGGCACGGAGAAGACCCGTAGCATCCCGATCATCTTTGTCAGCGCCGCCGGCCGCGAACGCAACTATGCCTTTACCGGCTATGAAAACGGGGCGGTGGACTTCCTGCACAAGCCACTGGACACCCATGCGGTCAAGAGCAAGGTCAATGTGTTCGTGGAGCTCCACCGCCAGAAGAGGGCGGTGAAGGAACAGGTCGTTGCCCTGGAACAGAGTCGTCGGGAACAGGAAGTGCTGCTGCAGCAATTGCAGGCCACCCGCAGCGAACTCGAGCAGGCGGTGCGGATGCGCGACGACTTCATGTCGATCGTCGCCCACGAGGTCCGCACGCCTCTCAACGGCCTGATTCTCGAGACACAACTGCGCAAGATGCACTTGGCCCGGGACAACGCCGCCGCGTTCAGCCTGGATAAGGTAAAGGCGATGGTCGAGCGCGACGAGCGACAGATCAAGAGCCTGATCCGGCTGATCGAGGACATGCTGGACGTGTCGCGCATTCGCACTGGCAAGTTGTCCATCCGCCCGACCCGCTTCAACCTCTCGGCCCTGGTGGAAAACCTGCTGCGCAATTTCCAGCCGCAGATTCTGGCCGCCGAATGTGCGTTGAACTACACCGCCGAACCATTGGTGGAAGGGCTCTGGGATGAGTTTCGGATCGAGCAGGTGGTGTCGAACCTGCTGACTAACGCGCTGCGCTATGGGGGCAAGAGTCCGATCGATGTGCGTGTCTACAAGACGCCCGAGCATGCTTGCATCGAGGTTCAGGATCGTGGCATCGGTATCAGCGAGGAGAACCAGAAACGCATCTTCCAGCAGTTCGAGCGGGTGACCTCCAAGGCGGTCGCCGCCGGCTTGGGGTTGGGCCTGTTCATTTCCGAGCAGATCGTCACGGCTCATGGAGGGACTATCTCGGTCAACAGTCGTATCAACGAGGGCGCGTTGTTCCGCGTTTGCCTGCCCTTGCAGGACGCCGTCCTTCTAAAAAACGTTGCGTTGACGCAACCTCTGAATGGTCCTACGGTCGTATCAGCAGCTATTGATCGAACGAAGGCTTCTCATGAGTGAAGATGCGCAAGATGTTGTATTGGTCGTCGAGGATGACCCGTCAATCATGACGGTATTGTCCGCCTACCTGTCAGGAGTGGGGTATCGGGTGCTGGAGGCCGAGAGCAGTGACAAGGCCTTCGAAATCCTCGCAAGCAAGCCCCACCTGGACATGATGATCACCGACTTCCGTCTGCCGGGCGTTATTTCCGGGGTGCAGATCGCCGAACCGGCGGTCAAGCTGCGTCCTGAACTGAAAGTGATCTTCATCAGTGGTTACGCCCAGGAAGTGCGCGACACCGACAGTCCCATCACCCGCAAGGCGCCGATTCTGGACAAACCGTTCGACCTGGACGAATTGCAGAGCATCATGCGCTCGATGTTGTCCTGAGGCCTGCATCCACCACAGATCCCTGTGGGAACGGGCTCGCCCGCGAAGACGGCGGCACATTCAGCATCTCTGGGGCAGACATACCGCTTTCGCGAGCAAGCCCGCTCCCACACTGGGTCCTGCGGCGCAAACCCTGTGGGAGCGGGCTTGCCCGCGAAGACGGCGGTACATTCAGCATCTCTGGGACAGACATACCGCTTTCGCGAGCAGGCTCGCTCCCACATTGGGTCCTGCGGCGTATGCAGCTTTGTGTATGCCAAAACCTGTGGGAGCGGGCTTGCCCGCGAAGACGGCGGCACATTCAGCATCACTGGGACAGACATACCGCTTTCGCGAGCAAGCCCGCTCCCACAGGGTGCGGGCTTCAAGCCCCGATCATCTCCCGGACCTTGGCCGTCAATAGATCAAACGTGAACGGTTTGGTGATCATCTGCATACCCGGGTCGAGGAATCCGCCGCGTACTGCGGCGTGCTCAGCGTAGCCGGTGATGAATAGCACCCGCAGGTCCGGACGGATCTGCCGGCCAACTTCCGCCAGCTGCCGGCCATTCATGCCGGGCAATCCCACGTCGCTGATCAACAGATCGATGCGCTGGCCTGACTGGAGAATCGGCACCGCACCGTTGGCATCGCTGGCTTCAAGGAAGGTATAGCCCAGTTCCCCCAGTACCGAGCTGACCAGTACCCGCACTGCCGGATCGTCTTCGACGATCAGCACGGTCTCGCCGGCCTGCGCGGGGGCTGCATGCTGCTTGTCGACCAATGACTCGGGTGTTTCTTCGCCCAGGAAACGCGGCAGATAAAGATTGACCGTCGTGCCTTTGCCAACGTCACTGTCGATCGCCACATGACCACGTGACTGCTTGCTGAACCCATAGATCATCGACAGGCCCAGTCCAGTGCCCTGGCCGATGGGCTTGGTGGTGAAGAATGGATCGAATGCGCGATTGATGACCGATTCGGGCATGCCGCACCCGCTGTCCTGCACGCTCAGCACCACATAGTCGCCGGGCTCCAGGTTGCTGTACGCATCGGTGAAACCGGCATCCAGATGTTTGTTGAAGGTGCGTACAACCAGCATTCCGCCTTCCGGCATGGCATCGCGGGCATTGAGGACGAGGTTGAGCAGGGCGCTTTCCAGTTGATTGGGATCGGCCTCGGCGATCCAGAGTTGCTCGTCCAGTTGCACGTCCAGTCGGATGCTTTCGTTGAGGCTGCGCTGCAACAGTTCCCCCATGGACAGCACCAGCGTGTTCATCTGCACGGCCTTGGAGTCCAGCGACTGGCGTCGGGAGAACGCCAGCAGGCGATGAGTCAGGCCGGCGGCGCGGTTGGCCGAGGTCACGCCCAGGTCGATCAGGCTGTCCAGGTCTTCGGTGCGACCCCGGGCCAGGCGCCTGCGCAGCAGCTCGAGGCTACCGATGATCCCGGTCAGCATATTGTTGAAGTCGTGGGCAATACCCCCCGTCAGTTGGCCGACGGCTTCCATTTTCTGCGATTGACGCAAGGCTTCTTCATTGTGGCGCAACTGAGCGGTGCGCTCTTCTACCTGCTGTTCAAGAGTTTCGAGGGTGTTCTGCAGGCGCAACTCACTGTTGCTGAGATCGATCAGGCGTTCCCGGGCCTCGTATTGCCTTCGTCGTCCACGCAAGGCGGTGGTGACCAGGCTGACCAGGGTTACCGGATGGAAAGGGCGCTCCAGGAACGTTACGTTGCCCAGTTGCATGCCGATACGTGCCGCCGGGTTCTGTTCCGGACCACCATGATGGGTCAGCAAGACGATGGGCAGGTCCGACCATGCCGGTTGTTGTTCAATCTGCTGGAACAATTTTTCCAGGTCGGGCCCCACCAGGGCTTCCGACGAGATGACCAAGAGGCCGGCGCCATGCTCGAGCTCGTCGCACAGTTGCCCTAGATGGCGACAAATGAGACCGGTGAATCCGGCTTCATTCAGGATCATCAGGGCGATCCGGCTGTCCCGTCCCAGCGGCGCGAGGATCAATGCCCGCTCCGACAGGGGCTCCACCAAAATCACCGGGGCTCATCCTTGAGCAGCGGTTGGTCCGCTCCCATATAGGTCGGTACCCCACGCAAGACACCCTGGAAGGCTTCAAGTGGCTCACCGATCGTCATGCCTTGCCCGCTGATGCGGTACTCGCGGATCGTCGATTCGTGGCTGCCGGTGCGTTTCTTGATAATGGAGATCGCTCGGCGGACCTTGCCCAGAGCCTCGAAATACCGCAACAGAATCACGGTGTCGGCAAGATAGGTAATGTCCACCGGTGCCTGCATGTCGCCTACCAGGCCATGTTGCGCGACGGTCATGAAGGTCGCTGCTCCCTTGCGATTGAGGTACAGCAACAGCTCATGCATGTGCAGCACCAGCGCGTTTTCTTCTGGCATGGCAGCCTGATAGCCGTTGATGCTGTCGATCACCACGGTCTTGATATCACCGTCATCGACGCAACGGCGTACCCGATGGGAGAACTCACCGGGGGACAGCTCGGCGGCGTCCACCTGTTCGATCAGCAGGTTGCCGGTTTTTTGCAGTGCCTGGAGGTCGATACCGATATTTTTCATGCGTTCGAGCAGCAGGCCAAGCTCTTCGTCGAAAATGAACAGTGCTGCCTTTTCCCCCCGATGCACGGCCGCTGCGGCGAAGATCATCGAAATCAGCGACTTCCCGGTACCGGCCGGCCCGAGGATCAAGGTGCTTGAACCGGTTTCGATACCGCCACCCAGCAGGGCATCCATTTCCGCAATGCCACTGGAGAGTTGTAGACGCAGGTATTGCCCGCGGTGCTCGGCCGCCACCAGGCGTGGGAAGACATGAAGACCGTCCCCCATGATGGTGAAGTCGTGGAAGCCGCCACGGTATTTCTGCCCGCGATACTTGACCACCCGGATCCGTCGCCGCTCGGCACCATAATTGGGCGTCAGCTCTTCTAGGCGAATCACCCCGTGGGCGACACTGTGCACGGTCTTGTCCAGGGATTCGGTAGTCAGGTCATCGAGCAGCAGGACGGTGGCGTCGTAGCGCACGAAGTAGTGCTTGATCGCCAGGATCTGCCGCCGATAGCGCAGGGAGCTCTGCGCCAGCAGGCGGATCTCCGACAGGCTGTCGAGTACGACCCGGGTAGGCTTGACCTGTTCGACCACCTCGAAGATCTGTCGCGTCGCCTCCCCCAGCTCCAGGTCCGATGAGTACAGCAGGCTTTGCTGATGCTCGGCATTGAGCAGGCTTTCAGGCGGCGTCAGTTCGAAAATGTGGATGTGGTCATCCAGGGTCCACCCGTGGGAGGCCGCGCCTTGGCGCAATTCACGCTCGGTTTCCGAGAGCGTGATGTACAACGAGCGCTCGCCGGCTTTGGCGCCGGCCAGCAAGAAATGCAACGCGACCGTGGTCTTGCCGGTGCCGGGTTCCCCTTCCAACAGGAACACATGGCCGCGGGACAAGCCACCGGAGAGGATATTGTCCAGCCCTTCGATACCGGTGGCGGCTTTGGCGTCGATCAACTCGTTCAATGTAGACAAAAATAGCCCCCTCAATGGCCAAGGAAGTAAAGCAGGTTGAAGTGTCTGAATACTTGACCCTTGGCGGTGATAGCGGTTCCACTCCCGGCACAAAACCTGTGAAGTTGCACAGCTTTCGGAGCGACCAGGGCTTTCTACAACCCCTGCTGCAACGCCGGGTCGTCCGGGTTCAGCTGCTCCAGTTTCGCCAACAATATCTGCACATTCTGCAGTTGTCCGGTTTCCTTCCAGTAATTGATCAGCAGCACCCGCGCCTTACGGTCGGCGGGGTAGCGCTGGACAATTTCCTGCAACTGCTTCTGCGCGGCTTCCAATTCCTGCTCGGCATGCAGGGTGGTTGCCAGGTCGTAACGGTAATGACGATTGTCGGGCTCGAGCTCCACGGCTTTTGCCAGGCCGAGCACCGCGTACTCACTCTGGCCGTGCTGCAGCAACCACATGCCCAGCGCATGTTGCAGGTAAGCTGACTGGGGCTGGCTTTGCAACTGTCTTGCGAGTAATTGTCGCGCGGCTTCGCCCTGGCCCTGTTTGTCGAGTACCTCGATCTGCATGACCACCGCCGGCAAGTTGTTGGGTTGCAGGCGCAAGGCTTGTTCCAGTGCTTGCTGAGCTTTTTTTAGCTCGGCGTTGTGCAGGTACAGGCGGGCGAGTTGATAGAGGGACTCGGTGGTTTGCGGGCCGTCTTCAAGCTGCTGTTCCCAGGTGTCGATGGCCAATTGCATGGCCCCGAAGTACAAGCCAAGGTCATCCGGCGACAGGCCCAGCAGGGCGTTCACGGCGGCAAATCGCACGCCGGAGTCGTCATCGTCGAGCAACGGCCCGAGCAGCAGGCTGCGCTGCCCCGTCGGCACCAGTCCGGCAATGCTGCCGATGGCTGCCCGGCGTACATCCGGCGATTCGTTGTGCAGGTCCGCATCCGCCAGTTTCAGGGCCTGGGGGCTTGGGTAGTTGGGCAGTTCGGCGTGCAGCCACACGCGACGCTTGGGCGAGAGGTCCGGACGCCCGAGTTGCTGATAGAGCATTCTCGCCGCGCCCGGGAGCCCGTTGCGCGCCTGCGCCAGGGCCTCACTGTAGCCGCGCTTGACGGCCTCGGGGATTTGAGGGGTGCTGCTGTGCCGCCACAACGCAACCAGACCGATCATCAGGACGATCCCAAGGCTGAACAGAAGATAGCGGCGAGACGAAGGCATGCAGGTAATCCATAACCGGGAAACTTGAAGTGTCGCAAGCTTCGGTCAGGTGGGGGGCTGAGTCAAACCTTGTGACAGCTATGCAGGGCCTGGGAGGACAGGTTGCTCTCGCGGGGATCTAGCGAAGCCCTTGTGGGAGCGAGCCTGCTCCGGGCTAAGAAATAAAAAGCCCCGCGTCCAAGGCGGAGGCGGGGCAAGGATCTGGTTGATTGCGGTCAACCAAAGGGGCTCTGTGCAAAGGCCGGTCAGTTGCTGGCGACGGTTTCCGGCTGCCAGCCACCGCCCAGGGCCTTGTAGATCGCGACGATGCCGCGGTACAGATCGACTTCGGCCTGGGCCTGGGTGTCTTCGGCGGCGAGGCGTTCGCGCTGGGCGTCGAGCAGCACGAGGAAGTCCACGGTGCCTTCGCGGTAGCGAATTTCCGCCAGGTCGGCAGCGGCACGGCTGGATTCGCTCTGGCGGATCAACGAGATCAGGCGTTGCTGGCGTTTGCCATAATCGCTGAAGGCGTTTTCCGATTCTTCCAGGGCCAGTAGCACCTGTTGCTCATAAGTCGCCAGGGCGCCATCGGCCTCGGCATTGGCACCGCGCAGGCGAGCCCGCACGCTGCCCAGATCGAACGCTGCCCAGGTAATGCTCGGGCCCAGTGCCCAGGCGTTGGCTGCCGAGGAACCGATCTGCGAACCACGTCCTGCGGTAAACCCAAGGAAGCCACTGAGGCTGACCCGTGGAAACAGGTCGGCCTTGGCCACGCCAATGCGTGCTGTGGCCGCGGCCAATTGACGTTCGGCGCTGAGAATGTCCGGTCGACGTTGCAACAGTTGTCCCGGATCACCGATTGGCAAGGCCTTGGCAATGGCCGGCAGGTCCTTGGGACTCAGATCCACGCTCAATTTGTCCGGACGTTCACCCAGCAGGGTGGCGATGCGGTTGCGCTGACGCACCTGTTCGGCCTGCAACTGCGGCACGCTGGCTTCTACCGAGGCCAGGCGTGCATCGGCACGGACCACGTCCAGCTGATCGCCTACGCCGGCATCGCGCAGGCTTTCGGTGATCTTGCGTGACGCCTGCTGATTCTGGAGATTCGCCAGGGCGATTTTTTCCCGCAGTTGGGCGCCGCGCAGTTGACCGTAGGCATCCACCAGCTCGGCAATCATGGTCACCTGCAGTTGGTAGAGATCGGCTTCGGCCGCCTGCTGATCGGCGTCGGTGGCTTCCAGGTTGCGCTGGATGCGCCCGAACAGATCCACTTCCCAGGCCATGTCCAAGCCCAGATCGTAGCGCTCGGTATTGACCCGATCGGTGGTCTGCCCCGGAATCTGGCCTTTGCCCAGGTTGCTGCTGGCGCGACTGGTGATGGTCGGCATCGCATCATTGGTGGCGTCGTCACGAATGGCCCGGGCCGCCCGCAGACGGGCGAAGGCGACGCGCAACTCACGGTTGCCTTCCAGGGAGCGGGTCACCAACGCGTTGAGGGTCGGATCATCGAACTGCTGCCACCAGACACCTTCGAAACGGGCCCGGTCGAAGTTCTTCTGGCCGGCGGCGCCGTCGGTGGCGGTAGTGATATTCGCCGCCTCGGTTTGCGGAGCCTTGTAGTCCGGCCCCACGGCGCAGGCACTCAGCGCCAGGACCAGCAAGCTCGGCGCGAACAGTTTCAAGCTCATTGTTGCCAGGCTCATTGTTGCGTCTCCAGTTTCAAAGCCCGGGCCGCCTTGCGGGCCTCGCTGCGCTCGACGAAGTTACGGATCAGTACATAGAACACAGGGGTGAGCAGCAGGCCGAAGAAGGTCACGCCCAACATCCCCGAGAACACCGCGACACCCATGGCGTGGCGCATTTCGGCGCCGGCACCGCTGGAGAACACCAGGGGCACCACGCCCATGATGAAGGCCACGGAGGTCATCAGGATCGGCCGCAGACGCAGGCGGCAGGCTTCCAGGACCGCAGCCAGCGGGTTCATGCCCTCAAGCTGTTTATCCTTGGCGAACTCGACGATCAGAATCGCGTTCTTACAGGCGAGCCCCACCAGTACGATCAGGCCGATCTGGGTGAAGATGTTGTTGTCGCCACCGGACAGGATCACCCCGGTAATGGCGGACAGCAGGGTCATCGGTACGATCAGGATCACCGCCAGCGGCAGGCTCCAGCTTTCGTACTGCGCCGCGAGCACCAGGAACGCCAGCAGAACGCAGAGCGGGAACACGAACAGCGCGGTGTTGCCCGACAGGATCTGCTGGTACGTCAGGTCGGTCCACTCGTAGGTCATGCCGTTGGGCAATTCGTCCTTGAGCAGTTTCTCAATGGCTTTCTCGGCCTGGCCGGAGCTGTAGCCTGGCGCGGCGGCACCGTTGATTTCAGCGGTGATGAAGCCGTTGTAGTGCATCACGCGGTCCGGTCCCGAGGAGTCGCTGACCTTGATGAAGGTCGCCAGCGGAATCATCTCGCCACGGTTGTTGCGCACCTTGAGCTGGCCGATCTGGTCCGATTCGAGACGGAATTGCTGCTCGGCCTGGACGTTGACCTGGTAGGTACGGCCGAAGCGGTTGAAGTCGTTGGCATACAGCGAACCCAGGTAGATCTGCAGGGTGTCGAAGATGTCACTGACGGCCACGCCGTGGGTCTTGGCTTTTTCCCGGTCGATGGCGGCATCGACCTGGGGCACGTTCACGGTATAGCTGGTGAACAGCCCGGCCAGTTCCGGCACGCTGCGGCTCTTGGTGATGATGTTCATGGTTTCCTTGTACAGCTCGTCGTAGCCCAGGTTACCCCGGTCTTCGATTTGCAGGCGGAAACCACCGATCGTGCCCAGGCCCTGTACCGGCGGCGGCGGGAAGATCGCCATGTAGGCTTCCTGGATGCCCGCGAACTGGCCGTTCAAGGCACCGGCGATGGCGCCGGCCGACTGGCTCGGGTCCTTGCGTTCGTCAAACGGTTTGAGGGTCACGAACACGATGCCGGCGTTCGGGCTGTTGGTGAAACCGTTGATCGACAGGCCCGGGAACGCCACCGCGCTCTGAACGCCTGGTTGCTTGAGCGCCACGTCGGACATGCGCTTGATCACGTCTTCGGTGCGGTCCAGGCTTGCGGCATCCGGCAGTTGGGCGAAGGCCACCAGGTATTGCTTGTCCTGGCCGGGCACGAAGCCGGTCGGGGTGTTGGAGAAGCCGAAGAACGTCAACACCATCAGGCCCGCGTAGACGAACAGGGCGATGCCGCTGCTGCGGATCACGCGGCCTACGGCGCCCACGTAGCTATGGCTGGCGCGGTCGAAGAAGCGGTTGAACGGACGGAACAGCCAACTGCCCAGCAGTGCGTCGAGGAACTTGGAGAAACGGTCCTTGGGCGCGTCATGGCTCTTGAGCAACACCGCGGCCAGGGCCGGCGACAGGGTCAGGGAGTTGAATGCCGAGATCACGGTGGATATGGCAATGGTCAACGCGAACTGCTTATAGAACTGTCCGGTCAAGCCGCTGATGAAGGCTGCCGGAACGAAGACCGCGCACAGCACCAGGGCGGTCGCGATGATCGGGCCCGTCACTTCACCCATGGCACGCTTGGTCGCTTCCACCGGGGTGAGGCCGAGGCCGATGTTCCGTTCGACGTTTTCCACCACGACGATGGCGTCGTCCACCACGATACCGATGGCTAACACCAACCCGAAGAGCGAAAGCGCGTTCAGTGAGAAGCCGAACAGGTGCATCACCGCGAACGTACCGATCAACGATACCGGCACGGCCACCAGTGGGATGATCGAGGCACGCCAGGTCTGCAGGAACAGGATCACCACCAGCACCACGAGGATCAGCGCTTCGAACAGGGTGTGGACCACCGCCTCGATGGAACCGCGCACGAAGATCGTCGGGTCATAGACGATGCTGTAGTCCATGCCCGCCGGGAAGTTCTTCTTCAGTTCGTCCATCTTGGCATGGACGTCGTTGGAGATCTGGATGGCGTTGGAACCTGGGCGCTGGAAGATCGGGATCGCCACCGCCGGCTGGTTGTCGAGCAACGAGCGCAGCGCGTACTGGCTGGAGCCCAGCTCAACCCGGGCAATGTCCTTCAGGCGGGTGATTTCACCATTGGCGCCGGAACGGATGATGATGTTCTCGAACTCTTCCTCATTCACCAGGCGACCCTGGGTATTGATCGAGAGCTGGAAAGCCTGGGCATTCGGCGCCGGCGGCGCACCCAGGGCACCGGCCGCGACCTGACGGTTCTGCTCGCGGATGGCGGTGACCACGTCGGTGGCGGTCAGGTTGCGCGAAGCGGTCTTGTTCGGATCGAGCCAGACCCGCAGGGAGTAATCGCCCATGCCGAACAGTTGCACATCACCCACGCCACCCAGGCGCGCCAGCTCATCCTTGATGTTGAGCAGGGCGTAGTTGGACAGGTAGAGCATGTCGTAGCGTTTGTCCGGCGAGGTCAGGTGCACGACCATGGTCAGGTCGGGCGACGCCTTGTCCACCGTGATGCCGATCCGGGTCACTTCTTCCGGGAGCTTGGGCTCGGTCCGGGTGACGCGGTTCTGCACCTGTACCTGGGCGTTGTCCAGGTCGGTGCCCAGGGCAAAGGTGATGGTCAGGGTGATCTTGCCGTCAGCGGTGGACTGCGAGGACATGTACAGCATGTTCTCGATGCCGGTGATGGCCTGTTCCAGGGGCGCGGCCACGGTTTCACCGATGACCTTGGGGTTGGCGCCCGGGAAGTTGGCCCGCACGACTACCGTCGGCGGCACGACTTCGGGGTATTCGCTGATCGGCAACTGGAACAGCGAGATGGCGCCGGCGATCAGGATCAGCAGCGAGAGCACCGCTGCGAAGATCGGCCGGGAAATGAAGAACTGGGAAAATTTCATCTTGAGTTCAGTTCCTTAACCGCGTGGGGTCGCAGCGGCCAGTTTGCCCGCCGCCGTGGACGTCGCCTTGGACGGCGCGACCTGGGGCAGGTTGCTGGCTTCGAGCGCTTTGCGTTGTTGAGCCAGGGCCGCGAGGGTTTGTTCGCTGGCCATCGGCACGACTTCAGGCGTGACCGGTGCCCCTGGGCGAGCCCGTTGCAGCCCCTTGACGATGATGGTGTCGTCCTTGCTCAGGCCGCTACGCACGATGCGCAGGCCTTCGATCTTCGGCCCCAGCTCGACGGGGCGATATGCAGGCTTGTTGTCGGCGTCCATCACCAGCACGAACTTCTTGCCCAGGTCGGTGCCTACGGCTTCATCGTTGATCAGTACGGCGGAGTAGGTGCCGCTGCCCACCAGCTTCAGCCGGGCATACAGGCCGGGGGTGTAGGCGCCGTCCTTGTTGTCGAACACGGCGCGGCCGCGGATGGTGCCGGTCTGCGGGTTGACCTGGTTGTCGATGAAGTTCATCTGGCCCTGGTGCGGGTTGCCGTCCTCGTTGGACAGGCCCATGTAGACCGGCGTGGCCTGGCCGCGCTGGCCCTGGCGGGCGAGCTGGGTGTATTTGAGGAAAACACGCTCGTCGGCGTCGAAGTAGGCGTAGACCTTGTCGGTGGAAACCACGCTGGTGAGCGCGGTCACGTCGGCGGTCACGAGGTTGCCGGCGGTGATTTCCGCGCGGCTGACGCGACCATTGATAGGCGAAGTGACGCGGGTGAAGCTCAGGTTCAGTTTGGCCAGGTCCAGTTGCGCCTGGATCGCCGCCGCCGCGGCACGGGCCTCCTGGGCGGCGCTGGTACGCGAGTCTGCCAGTTCGGCGGAAATCGCATTGCTCTGGCGCAGGCGCTCGCCACGTTGGGCTTCGTTCTCGCTGCGGGTGGCCGTGGCGCGGGCCTGGGCCAACTGGGCTTCGAGACGACGCACTTCAGCCTGGAAGGGACGTGGGTCGATCTGGAACAGCAGGTCGCCTTTCTTGACCAGCGCACCTTCAGTGAAGGCCACTTCATCGATCTGCCCGGAAACCCGTGGACGAATCTCGACGGTTTCCGGCGCCTCGAGGCGTCCGGTGAATTCGTCCCATTCGTTGACTGGCTGTTCCAGTACCTTGGCCACGCTGACTTTGGCGGCCGGCATGGACGCTGCCGTGTCAGGTGTCTTGCCACAGGCGCTTATCACCAGCACCGCCAACAGTGCGAGGGGAAAACGTAGTTTTGAAAGTGAATGGTCCATGGATAGCATCCGCCAAGTGTATTGAGATGGGCGGATAATGCGTGGCGCAATGCAGGGGAACGAATCGAATGAAGCAAAGGTAACTATCATTCGGAATGATATAAGCGCAGCCCGCCTGCGGATCAAAGGCGGCGAGGGGGAGGCCCGGTGGGAGCCGGGCTTGCCCGCGAAGGCAGCGGTAGATTCAACATCGATGCAAGCTGAACCACCGCTTTCGCGAGCAAGCCCGCTCCCACACTGGATCGGGGTATATGCGCCTTCGCGTATACCACAGGCCTCGCGATGACGGCGGTGCATTCAATATTGATGCAAGCTGAACCAGCGCCATCGCGAGCAGCCCTTGGAGCAGGGTTTATTGCGGCAGGTAGCGGTCATGCACACGGTCGATGGTGCCGTCCTTGCGCAGCATTTCAACGGCCTCGCGCAAATCCTCCACCATTTTGGGAGAACATTGCTTCGAGCAAGCCAGGTAAAGGTCGGCATGGCTGTTGACCGGGCTCATGAGCAATTTGCGCTGGGACACTTTCGGCCAGATGTAGCGACTTTCCGGAACACCGTTGAACCAGGCATCGATGCGTCCCATCAGCAGCATCTGGGCAGGGTTGTCGCCAATGGTCAGACGATAGATCTGGTCATCCCTGAAACCCTCGGCCCGGAGGATATCTTCCTGGGCACTGCCCAGGCCAACGCCGATCTTGTGGTAGGTATCCCTGGCTTCGGCAAAATTGCGCACTTGCCGGTCGAGGCTGAAGAAAGCCCGCTCCATCGGCATGATGGAGGCGATCCAGGTGAAGTGATCCTCACGACTGGGGATGCGCGACAGGGGGGCGATAAGATGGTCTCGCTCCTCGCTGACATGTTTTTGCGCCCTGGTCCAGGGCAATACATGGATTTTCACCGCGTAACCCGCCTTGACCATGGCCTGCACGGCGATATCGCCGACGATGCCATTGCCCCTGGGGTCGTTGACGAAGGTCAACGGCGGGGCGTCCAGGATGTGCAGTTCAATTGGCCTGGGCTCGCCGTGCGCGCTCTGGACGAACAGCAGCGATAGCAATAGACAAAGCCGTGAAAGCACTTCGGAACGGACATTCAACACGCAGGTGATCCGGCTCATGATCGATACTTCAGGCATTGAAAAAAGTGCTGCATTCTACTGTGGCCGGCGGCGTGAAACAGCGCCTCGCAGGTTATACGAATCATTCGATGCGGCGTTCCCGAAAAGCAGACCCGCCATGATCGTTTCGCCGGAAGGTTCTGTTGCTGTTGCCTTGACCTTAAGGGTTTTCTTGAAGGTATAGATCATCTGAGCGCCGAAGGCCTTGCGTTTTGAATCCGGATTGGCGGACGGATGCCGTTGCCTTGGCGGATCAACTGCACGGTTGCAACTTCCCCTTCAGAACCACGCCCACCTGCCGATACAGCGCAGGCAGCTCAAACCGTGCGGGCGCTCAAGAGGTGTCTGCCGACGTTCCTCAAGGCGTTCATGCGCCAGCGTCTACTACGATTTTTGCAGGTCGGCCTCCAGATCGACCTCAGGTATGAACCATGTCAGCCCACCCCAGGACCGAGCTGGAAAGTGCTCTTGCCCTTTGCAAGGGTAGTTTTCTATCCGTTGGTTTTTTCAGTTTCTTCGTCAATTTGCTGATGTTGGTGCCGTCGTTCTACATGCTGCAGGTGTATGACCGCGCGGTAGGCAGCGCCAGCCTGTCGACGTTGTTGATGCTGACGCTGATCATGTTGCTGTTGATGACCACGATGGGCGGCCTGGAGTGGGTGCGTTCGCGGATAATGGTGCGAGTCAGTACGCGCCTGGACTCGTTGTTGGGGCGGCGTCTGTTCGATGCCAGTTTCAGGCAGGCACTCAATACCGGCGGCATGAACGCCTCGGGCCAGCCGTTGAGCGATCTGAGCGCCTTGCGTCAGTTCCTGACCGGCAATGGCCTGTTCGCCTTTTTCGATACGCCCTGGATTCCGATCTACCTGGGCATCATGTTCATGTTCCATCCCTGGTACGGTTGGATGGGAGTGTTGAGCGCGTTGTTGCTGGGGGCGTTGGCCTTCGTCAACGAAAAACTCACGCGCTCGCCGCTGCAGGCCGCCAACCGGCAACAGATGATGGCCACCGCTTTCGTAAGCAAGAGCCTGCGCAATGCCGAAGTGGTCGAGTCCATGGGCATGCTTGCAAGCCTGCGTGAGCATTGGAGCCGTCGGGTCCATGAGGTGCTGATCCTGCAAAGCCTGGCCAGCGACCGCGGTGCAACCATCGCGGCGCTATCCAGGACATTCCGCCAGATCGTCCAATCCCTGGTGTTGGGCCTGGGTGCCTATCTGACGATAACCCACCGGATTTCGCCCGGGCAGATGATCGCCGGCTCCATTTTGCTGGGGCGCGCGTTGGCGCCTATCGACCAGTTGATCGGCGTGTGGAAAGGTTTTCTCGGCGCGCGCGCTCAATATGCCCGGCTCCATGAGTTGCTGATCAAGGTTGCCGCGGAGCCTGAACGCATGCAGTTGCCGGCGCCAGAGGGGGCGATTCATGTCGAAGGGTTGTCGGTCGGCGCCCCCGATACGCACAAACCGATCATCCGTGGCCTGGACTTCCAGGTCTCCGCGGGGGAGGTGGTGGGCATCATCGGCCCCAGCGGGGCCGGGAAATCAACCCTGGCCCGGGCATTGCTGGGAATCTGGCCACGCCAGGCTGGTACCGTGCGCCTGGATGCTGCGGACATCAGCCAATGGCGCCGTGAAGCGCTGGGCCAGTACATCGGTTACCTGCCCCAGGACATCGAGTTGTTCGAGGGCACCATCAGCCAGAATATCTCGCGTTTCGGCCCTGCGGACGCGCCTGCGGTGGTTGCCGCCGCGCGCATGGCCGGCGTGCATGAGCTGGTGCTGCAATTACCCGAGGGCTACGACACCGTGATCGGTGCCAATGGCGCAGGCTTATCCGGCGGCCAGCGTCAACGTATTGGCCTGGCCCGTGCCTTGTACGGCGAACCGCGCCTGGTGGTCCTTGACGAACCCAACTCCAACCTGGATGACGCCGGAGAAAAAATGCTCGCCGAGGCCCTGCGCAAACTCAGGCAGAGTCGGGCCACGGTGTTTGTCATCACTCATCGCTCCGGGGTGCTGGCGCAGGTAGACAAACTGTTGGTGCTCAATCAAGGCGAGCTGAGCCTGTTCGGCCCGCGGGACAACGTCCTGGCGCGATTGCAGGGCGTTGCGCCTGCAGTCCAGCCGGCCACCGCGATTCAATCGTAAGTAGCGGATTACCTCTTTTCATGCAGAACAGTCAGCCTTCATTCGCCCTCATGCCCGCGCTGCCGATCGATGATGGACCGGCACGGCGTATCGGCTACCTCCTGCTGTTGGTGACTTTCGGCCTGTTCGGCGGCTGGGCCAGCCTGGCACCGCTCGACAGTGCCGCGCTGGCGCCGGGCGTGGTCACGGTCAAAACCTACCGCAAGACGGTACAACATCTTGAGGGGGGCATCGTCCGCGAGCTGCGCGTTCATGACGGCGACCGGGTGAGCGCCGGCGATCTATTGCTGGTGCTCGACAACACCCAGGCGCGCTCGGAAATGGAAGCCATGCGCAGCCAGTTGATCGCCGCGCTCGAGTTGCAGGCCCGACTGGAGGCTGAGCGGGACGCACTGCCCGCGCCGGCAGCCGTGCCGACCCTGGATCCTGCTGATCCGCGAGTACGCGAGGCCCGCGACAGCGAGGCCCGGATCTTTCAGGCTCGACGGAATTCGCTGCAAGGCGAAGTCGGCCTGCAGGAAAAGACCATCGGACAAATCGAAGAGCAGATTCGCGGGTTCAAGACCATCGTCGCCAGCAAGCAGATGCTGGCGGCCTCCTACGAGGCTGAAATTGTCGATTTACGAGCGCTGCTTGCCGAAGGTTACGTGGACAAGCAGCGTTTGCGTGAACAGGAGCGCAGCCTCTCCCGGCTGCAGACCGAAATAGCCGAAACCCGGTCCCAGATCGCCCAGGCGCGGATCAATGCCGACGAGGCGACACTGAAGATACTGCAGTTGAAAAAGACCTTCGCCAGCGAAGTCGCCGGCTTGTTGGGGGATGCCCGGACCAAGGTGTATGAACTGCGCGAGCGGCTGGCGACCCTGCAGGATCGTGACCAGCGCACTGACATCCTCGCACCCGAATCGGGCATGATCATGGGCATGACCGTCCATACCCTGGGCGCGGTTGTCAGCCCTGGCACGGCGCTGCTGGACATCGTCCCGGCCAACGAAGAGCTGATCGTGGAAGCCCAGGTTTCACCGATGGACATCGATCGCATCGCAGTGGGCAAGTTGGCGAACATTCGTTTCAGTGCGTTCAAGAACAGCACTACGCCGGTGGTCGAAGGGCAACTGGTGCAGGTATCCGCTGATCGCCTGATCAACAAGGATACGGGCGCGCCGTACTACCTGGCACGGCTGGCCTTGACCGACAAGGGACGCCAGGCGCTGGGGGGGCTGGTCCTTGTGCCGGGGATGCCGGTCGAAGTGCTGATCAATACCGGTGAGCGGACGCTGTTGCAATACTTGATACAGCCAGCGAGCAATGCGTTCGCCCGTTCGTTGATCGAGGACTGATATGAAGTCCCTGATCGCGCTCTATCTGCTCGTCGTGCCGCTTGGCGCCGTTGCCGAAGACACTTACATGGACCTGTGGCAGCTCCATCAGGAAGCCCAGGGTGCCGATCCGCGTATTCTGCGGGCGCAAGCCCGGATCCATAGCGGGGAGGGTAACGAGCGCGCGGCCCTTGGTCAGCTGCTGCCGCAGCTCAACGCCAGCGGCAGCGTCAATCGCGGTCGGCGTGACGACGACCTGAGCCGTATCCAATACAACGGCAAGCGCATGGCCGTGGCACTCAGTCAGGTGATCTACGACCCGCAGGTCTGGCGCAGTTACCAGAAGTACGTGGAACTGGCCCGGCAGACCGAATACGAATCCGACGACACCCAGGTGCAGTCCAGCATCGACCTGTCCGAGCGCTACTTCGCTGTGCTCGCGGCGGAGGACGAACTGTCCCTGGTGCGCAGCGAGCTGGACGCCACCGAGCGCAACCTCAAGCGCGTCAATGCGCTGTATGCGCGACAAATGGCGATGGTGACCGATACCCTTGACCTGGAGGCGCGAGTGGATGCGCTCAAGGCGGATGAGATCGAGGCCGGCAACAAGGTCCAGATCAGCCGGGAAGCCATTTCCGAATTGGTGGGGCGTGATGTCCAGGAGCCCTTCAAGCGTATTGGCGACAACCCGGCATTCAGTCTGCCGGCACAAGCTCCGGACTATTGGGTGCAGGCGGCCCTCGACAGCAACCCGGCACTGCATGCTCGCGAGCACGGTATCCGCGCCGCCGAGGCGGCTATCGGTGAAGCCAAGGCCGGTCATCTGCCCCGTGTGGGCTTGAACCTGACGGCGCAACGTAGCGATATCGGTTATGAAGGGGCGGTGACGCCGCGTTCGGACAACCTCGTCGCCTCACTTGATTTGCAGGTGCCTCTCTACAGTGGTGGATCCACCAGCGCCCGGGTATCGACATCCGAAAGCGACAAGGAAGTCGCCCTGCAAGAGCTTGAAGCCTTGCGGCGCCAGGTGGTCAAGGAAACCCGCACCGCCTATCTCGGGATGTCGGCCGAACTCAGTCGGATCAAGGCCACACGCCATGCACTGGAATCGGCTGAAAAATCGCGGATGGCTACGGAAAAGGCTTTCGGGTATGGCGTAAAGAATGCTGTGGATGTCCTGGACAGCATCAAGGAAGAGTTTCGAGCACGGCGTGATTTCTATCAAGCCCAGTACCGCTTCGTCACCAGTTTGCTTGTACTGCATCGCTGGAGCGGAAGGTTGGGGGACGGGGACATTCGCAAGGCCAACGAATGGCTGGTTGCGCCAAAAAAATAGCGTCAGAAATTGCAAATTTGGTGGCAAGGTGATATCAATGCTGCCATTTCCAGACACCATGCCCCCTTGCAGCGGCCGAACCCAGGAAGGGCCGTCGATTTGCACACAGGAAGCTTTGCATGCCTAGTCCATTTAGTTATTCATCTGTTTCATCGGCAACGCTGACGGGCAACGCGCAAATCGACAGCTTGATCTATGGCACTTACTGGACAGGTACCAGCAACGGTACGTCCCTGACATACAGTTTCATAACCAGCGACTCTGTGTTCGCTTCGTCCTATAGTTACGAAAGGGAGTACATCGGCAAGTATGTCCTGAGCTCGACGCAGAAAACCGCCATTGCCAGTGCACTCGATCAATGGAGCTCAGTCGCCAACATCAAGTTCACGGAGGTCAGCGAGACCTCCGCAAATGTCGGTGACTTGCGATTTGGCGGCTATTTCTGGATGGATTCCGACACCGCAGCCTGGGGGTACTTCCCCGGGCGAAGCCCCGTCGCCGGCGATGTCTGGATCGGGCGGGCGACCAATGATCCGACTCCCGATCAAGGGAGCTACGACTACCTGACTTTCATGCATGAGATCGGTCATGCACTGGGTTTGAAGCATCCGTTCTCCCAGGGGCTGACAAACAAGACGGTGCTTGCTGCCCAGTACGATGATGTTCGTTACACGATCATGAGTTACGACAACGCGTACTCCTACGAGCCGACCACGCCCATGTTGCTGGACATTGCCGCCATCCAGCGACTCTATGGTGCCAACACCCAGTGGCAAACCGGTAATAACACCTATAGTTGGGCGGCGGATCAAAAGGTCTTTGAAACTATCTGGGATGCAGGTGGCACCGACACAATCGATGCCAGCAATCAGGCGGCAGCGGTGCGCATCAACCTGAACGAAGGTCAGTTCAGCAAGATCGGCAAGACGTTCCTTGATTCCAACTTCCGCGACTTCAACGAAGGCTTGGCAATAGCCTACGGTGCAAAAATCGAAAACGCAGTCGGTTCAGCCTTTGACGATACGTTGATCGGTAATTCACTGGGCAACGTCCTGAGCGGACTTGCCGGCAAGGACACCATGGTTGGCGGGGCAGGTAACGACGTTTACGTGGTCGATAACCTCGGGGATATAGTCAGCGAAACCAGTACCCTGGCCAGCGAGATCGACACGGTGCGCTCTTCGGTGAGCTGGACCTTAGGCGCCAATCTGGAAAATCTTGTCCTGACCGGAACTGACCACCTCAATGGTACTGGCAATGTCCTGAACAATGTGTTGACCGGCAATGACGGTAACAACGTTCTGAACGGTGGAGTCGGGCTGGATACGCTGGTCGGTGGTGAGGGGAATGATACCTATGTCGTCGACAACCTTGGCGATAAGGTCACCGAGCTTGCCGACGCAGGTCGAGACCTGGTTCGTACTTCAGTAAGTTATACCTTGTCCGCCAATGTCGAGGACGGTCAGTTGCTTGGCACTGCAGCGCTCATCCTTGTTGGCAATGCCCTGGACAACAGCTTGACTGGCAACGCCGCCGCCAACGTGCTCAACGGCCAGGGCGGTGCGGATACCATGATGGGCGGGGCCGGCAACGATACCTATGTGGTCGACAACGTCGGGGACACGATCACCGAGGCAGGTGCGTCGCTCACGGAAATCGACAGCGTCCTGTCGTCCATCAGCTACACCCTGGGCAGCAATCTCGAAATCCTCACGCTCAGCGGAACAGGCAGTATCGACGGTACCGGCAATGCCCTGAACAATCGCCTCACCGGTAACGCCGGCGCCAACGTCCTGGACGGCGGCCTCGGTATCGACACCCTCAGCGGCGGAACCGGTAACGATACCTACGTGGTCGACAACCTCAAGGATGTGGTCAGCGAAACCAGCACCCTGGCAAGTGAAATCGATACCGTGCGCTCCTCGGTCAGTTGGACCCTGGGTGCCAACCTGGAAAACCTCACGCTGACAGGTGTTGCCGCAATCAACGGCACCGGCAACGCCCTGGCTAACGTGCTCACCGGTAACGCCGGCAACAACGTGCTGAATGGTGGCGCCGGGCGGGACACGCTGATCGGTGGGGCGGGGGATGACACCTACCTGATCGACAACCTCGGTGACACGATCACCGAGCTCGCCGACGAAGGCCGCGATCTGGTCCGCACGTCGGTCAGTCATACCCTGTCGACCAACGTCGAGGATGGTCAGTTGCTCGGCATCGCTGCCATCAACCTGGTCGGTAACGCCGCGGACAACACACTGTTCGGCAACAGCGCCGCCAACGTGTTGAATGGCCTGGACGGTGCGGACATCCTGGACGGTGGTGCGGGTGCCGATACCTTGATCGGTGGTACCGGCAACGACACATATATCGTCGATAACCTGAAGGACGTCGTCAGCGAAACCAGTACCCTGGACAGCGAAATCGACACCGTGCGTTCTTCGGTGAGTTGGGCCCTGGGCGCCAACCTGGAGAACCTCACGCTGACCGGTGTTGCCGCGATCAACGGTACCGGCAACGCCCTGGACAACGTGCTGATCGGCAATGCCGCCGCCAACATCCTCAACGGCCTGGGCGGTGCGGATAGCATGATGGGCGGGGCCGGCAACGATACCTATGTGGTCGACAACGTCGGGGACACGATCACCGAGGCAGGTACGTCGCTCACGGAAATCGACAGCGTCCTGTCGTCCATCAGCTACATCTTGGGCAGCAATCTCGAAATTCTCACGCTCAGCGGAACAGGCAGTATCGACGGTACCGGCAATGCCCTGAACAATCGCCTCACCGGTAACGCCGGCGCCAACGTCCTGGACGGCGGCCTCGGTATCGACACCCTGATCGGCGGGGCCGGCAACGATACCTACCTGGTCGATAACCTCAAGGATGTGGTCAGCGAAACCAGCACCCTGGCAAGTGAAATCGATACCGTGCGCTCCTCGGTCAGTTGGACCCTGGGTGCCAACCTGGAAAACCTCACGCTGACCGGTGTTGCCGCAATCAACGGCACCGGCAACGCCCTGGCTAACGTGCTCTCCGGTAACGCCGGCAACAACGTGCTGAATGGCGGCGCCGGGCGGGACACGCTGATCGGTGGGGCGGGGGATGACACCTACCTGATCGACAACCTCGGTGACACGATCACCGAACTCGCCGACGAAGGCCGTGATCTGGTCCGCACGTCGGTCAGTCATACCCTGTCGACCAACGTCGAGGATGGTCAGCTGCTCGGCGTTGCCGCCATCAACCTGGTCGGTAACGCCGCGGACAACACGCTGTTCGGCAACAGCGCCGCCAACGTGTTGAATGGCCTGGACGGTGCGGACATCCTGGACGGTGGTGCGGGTGCCGATACCTTGATCGGTGGTACCGGCAACGACACATATATCGTCGATAACCTGAAGGACATCATCAGCGAAACCAGTACCCTGGACAGCGAAATCGATACCGTGCGTTCGTCGGTGAGCTGGACGCTGGGCGCCAATCTGGAAAACCTCACCTTGACTGGCACCGCCCTCATCAACGGTACCGGTAACACCCTGGACAACGTGCTGACCGGCAATGCCGCCAACAATACGCTGAACGGTGGAGCAGGCAACGATCAACTTGACGGCGGCGCGGGCAATGACCTGCTGATCGGTGGCATTGGTATCGACACCCTGACCGGTGGTGCCGGAGCCGACCGATTTGTGTTCAGCGCGCTGAATGAGCTGGGTATCGGCGGCGCTCGCGATGTCATTCTGGACTTCAGCAGACTCCAGGGCGATAAGCTCGATCTGTCGAAGCTGGATGCCAATATCCTCGTGGCGGGGATCAACAAATTCACTTTCATCGATTCGGCTGATTTCAGCGGTGTGGGGCAATTGCGCTTCGTCGATCATGTGCTTTCCGGCAATATCGACGGCAATACGGCAGCGGACTTCGAAATCCAACTGGTGGGTGTCAACACCTTCAGTGCCAGCGATCTGGTCGCCTGACCGATCGGCCTATGAGTCATTGTGGCGAGGGGAGAGATCCCTTCTCCACAAAAATAATTCCAGCCAGCCTGTCGATTTCTCCCATTGTCATTCGATTATCCATGGAACCGCTGCAATGGCGGCTTAACTCAGTATCAGGAGATAAGACCATGCGATTTTTGGTGATCGTCAAAGCCAGCCCGGAATCCGAAGCCGGGGAAATGCCCAGTGAAGCGTTGCTGGCGGCCATGGGCGCCTACAATGAAGAATTGGCCAAGGCCGGGGTGATGCTCGCGGCTGAAGGTTTGCACCCCAGTTCCAAGGGCGTGCGCGTACAGTTTTCCGGCAAGAACCGCACCGTCGTCGACGGCCCCTTCGCTGAAACCAAGGAGTTGATCGCCGGCTTCTGGATCTTCCAGGTCCAGTCGCTGCAAGAGGCCATCGACTGGGTCAAGCGTTGTCCGAACCCGATGATCAGCGACAGCGAGATCGAAATCCGCCAGATCTTCGAAATGGAGGATTTCGGCGAAACCTTTACCTGCGATCTACGCGAGCAGGAAGACCGTATCCGGGCGCAAATGCCCAATCAATCGTGAAACCTGACGACAGGAGATCCGACCATGAGAATCATTCCCTACCTGACCTTCAACGGTAACTGCAAGGAAGCCTTCGCGCTGTACAAGGACGTGCTGGGCGGCGAGCAGTTTTCCATGACCTTTGCCGAAGCGCCTGAAGAAACGGGCATGCCCAAGGACAACAACCTGATCCTGCATACCTGTCTGACCTGTGGGCGATTTCAGCCTGATGGCCTCCGATTGCCCGCCGGGCCAGCCATACCGTAAGCCGCAAGGTGTATCGGTGTCCCTCAATGTCGACAGCGTGGCCGAGGCCGAGCGGCTGTTCAATGGGTTGAGCGCCGGTGGCAGCGTGCACATGCCATTGGCAAAGACTTTCTGGGCGGAACGCTTCGCCATGTTCGAAGACCGTTTCGGGATTGCCTGGATGGTCAACTGCGAAGGTGCGAAGTAGGGCGGGGCGAACGGGGTGTCGATCTATATCGACGCCCTGATCACCAGCGGGCAATCCACTGGCTGGGTGCCCGTGACCTCCAGCGTTTCGATCAGGTGCCGGGCGGCCTGACGACCAATCTCGTAGTACGGTAGCTGCACCGTGGTCAGGGGGGGGATGAACAGCTCGGCGATACCGATCATGTTGTCATAGCCGAGCACGGCTACATCGTCGGGAATCTTCAGGCCACGGCCCAACAGCAACTGATAGGCACAAAAGGCAATGCGGTCGTTGCCACAGATCAGGATGTCGAATTCGGGGCGACCGTCGAGGATATGCCGGTCAAGGATGGCGGCCGTTTCATCATAGGCATCGTGATCGGACAGATCGTATTGCAACAGTGCTTGCGGGGGCAGCCCGAATGCCTGGCAGGCACGCTGCAGGCCGGCCTGTCGCAGGCCCCAGGCAACGCTGCGCTTTGGCAGGTTGATGCACAGGGGGCGCCGATAGCCCTGGCTCAAGGCGTGATGCATGGCGCGGTGCTGGCCGCTCTCGTCATCCGGTACATAACTGACCAGGCGACTGTCATCCTCCAGGCAGTTGGCGAGCACCAACGGTTTGCTTTTCAGGCGCTCGGGAATGCTCACCTGGCGCAACCCCATGGCACTGAAGATCAACCCGTCGGGCCGGTGCGAGAGCATCAGGTCGATGTCCTGGTCGGTGGGCGGGTTGTTCAACAGGTTGAGGATGAAGACGTTCCAGCCTGCTTGCTGCGCGGTCTGTTCGATGGACAGCAGCAGCTCCACTGCGAACGGAGTGGTCGCAGTGTCCAGGGCGAACACGCCGATGGTCCTTGCCTGTAGATTGTCGCCGCGCATTCTGCGCGCCGACAGGCTCGGTACGAATTGCAGCTCATCAATGGCGCGACGCACCCGCTGGAGAGTTTCCGCGCTCAGTTTTTCCGGATTGTTGAGCGCTCTGGAAACCGTCATCAGGGACACGCCGGCCAGCTGTGCAACGTCTTTCACTGAAGTCATGCGAGGTGGGGCCCGTCAGGTTGACGGGCAATCATGACACAGGGGCCGGGCTTCCCGCGACTTCGACGATGGCGTTCATAGCCAACCTGAGCCCAGGGACCATGCCCTGGAAATAGAGACGTGCCCGCCGGCCCCGCTGGCCAGTAACTTCAGCCCCAGGCTGTCGGGGCGGGGATAGAGGCGGCTGCTGAGGCTGAAGCGTCCGTTCAGGTCAAACACTTCAATGGACGAGCGATCAAGAAACACGCGCAACTCCAATTGCTCCAGCGCAGGGTCTATCGGCACGCTGCGCTGACCGTCGACCGGCATCCCCGAACGGCTGCGATCCAGCACCAGGCGCTGCAATGCCCCGTCGTAGTAGAGCAGGGTCTGTTCAGTGCTTTCGTCATCATTGCTGCAGCGCAAGGCGACGCCCAGGTGCCCGTCCGTGCAGCCAGACAGGTCCAGGTGCAGTTGGAGTTCGAGCCGGTCGCCGCTGATGTGCGGCACCCCTTGCATGCCGGACCCGGCCCACGGTGGCGTGCCTGGCAGCGGCAACTGGCGCAAGGCAGTCAGCTCTCGCGCCGGGAACACACGCAGGCGGTCGGCATGCAACTCAAGCTCGCGGGGCAGGCCGAGCATGCCACACCAGTGATGCGCCTGGCTCGGCATCGGGCTCTCCCACATGTCGAGCCACGCCCACACCAGGCGTCGTCCGTCGGCGGCCTCCAGCGTCTGCGCGGCGTAGAAGTCATGACCATTATCCAGTTCGATAAAGGGCCCGCCGGTGAAGTGCCAGTCGCTGTCGAGCCGGCCTACCCGGTAACCGGTCTGATACTTGTTGAGCCGTTCGTAACCCTGCGGATGCATGCCTTGGGGGGAATACAGCAGCACATCGCGCCCGCCCAGTCGAAATAGATCCGGGCACTCCCACATATAGCCATCGCCTTCCTCGCCCCCGTCGACATAATCGAGGAACTCCCAGGTGTGCAGATCAGCTGAACGGTACAGCGGCAGCAGCGGCCGGTCGCCCTGGCGTGCGCCGGCAATCAGGTACCAATGGTCATCCTGCTTCCAGACCTTGGGATCGCGAAAGTGCATGATCGTGGCCTCGGGTGGGCGTTCGATCACCGCGCCGTGCTTGACGAAGTGAATGCCGTCGGTGCTGGTGGCCAGGCACTGGACCTGTCGGATCAAGCGTTCGTCCCCCACAGCTCCCAGCCAGGTATGCCCGGTGTACACCAGCGCCAGGGTATCCCCGCACACCACCGCACTGCCGGAAAAGCACCCGTCGCGGTCGAAGTCGTCGCCCGGTGCCAGGGCAATGGGCAAGTGCTGCCAATGGACCAGGTCAGCGCTCTTGGCATGGCCCCAATGCATGGGACCCCATTTTGCTTCGAAGGGGTGGTGTTGATAGAACACATGGTATTCGCCCCGGAAGTACACCACGCCGTTAGGGTCATTCATCCAGCCCGCCACAGGGGCAAGATGATAGGCGGGTCGATAATCCTGGATGACGCGGGACATGCCATCGCTCAGCGCCTGCTGTGCATGTTCGAGGGCCGGGGACAGGGTTGCAGGGGGCATAGGTGCGTTCATGGTATTCAAAGGCAAGGTCATAGGGCGCCTGCGGAGACCGGGCGCCGTGGCACGCCATCGGGCAGGGTTTCAAAGGCGTGGCGCTTCAAGGCCACCCCGTCGGTATCGAACAGGTGCAGATTGTCGGTTTCCAGGCGCAGTTTGACCCGGTCGCCGACCTGCCAGCCTGCGTTCACCTCGCAACGACAGATCAGCGGCTCGTCCTGGCCGGTATCGACGTGCACATAGGTTTCGCTACCGAGGTATTCGACCCCGGTCACGACCACGCCAGCGGATCCTGGCGCGGCTTCCAGCGTCACGTGTTCCGGGCGGATCCCCAGGCTCAGTTGGGTGTCGGCCGCGAGGCCTGCGCTGTCGAAGGGCAGGGATGCCTTGCCCAACACGAAGCTTTCCACCAGGCTGGTTTCCCCTGGCTCATGCAGAAACGCCGCAAGAAAATTCATCCTGGGCGAGCCCAGGAAACCGGCGACAAAGCGGCTGGCCGGGCGCTCGTAGAGTTCACGGGGCGAACCGACCTGTTCGATACGCCCAGCGTTGAGCACGACAATCTTGTCGGCCAGGGTCATCGCTTCGACCTGATCGTGGGTGACGTAGATTACGGTCGAACCCAGCCGGGCGTGCAATCGGGCGATTTCGTTGCGCATCTGTACCCGCAGGGAGGCATCCAGGTTGGACAGCGGTTCATCGAACAACAGGATGTCCGGTTCCCTCGCCATGGCCCTGCCCATGGCCACCCGCTGACGCTGCCCGCCCGACAACTCCTTTGGCTTGCGTTGCAGGAGCTTGTCCAATTGCAGGATCTGCGCGGTTTTCAACACTCGCTCACGCAGGCTGGTCTTGTCGGTCTTGGCCAGTTTGAGCCCGAAACTGATGTTGTCGTAGACGGTCATGTGCGGGTACAGCGCATACGATTGGAACACCATGCCGACGCCACGCTCCCGTGGCTCCAGGTCGTTGACCCGACGGCCGTCGATCAGCAGATCGCCGTCACAGATCGAGTCCAACCCGGCGATCAGGCGCAGCAAGGTCGATTTTCCGCAGCCGGAAGGGCCGACGAACACCACGAACTCACCTGCCGCGATGTCCAGGCTGACGTCGCGCAGAATGCGCGCGCCGCCCAATTGTTTGTTCACGTTATGCAGTTTCAATTTGCTCACGATGGGGTTCCTTGTCTTTATGGGGCTTCAGCCCTTCAACGCGCCGGCAGTGAGGCCGGAAACGATCCGGCGTTGGAAGATCAGCACCAGGATGACCAACGGGACAGTGACCAGCACCGACGCCGCCATCAACAACCCCCAGGGCAGTTCATGGGAGCTGCCGCCGGAAATCAGCGCGATGGCGACCGGGACCGTGCGTTGGGTGTCGGTCAGGGTGAACGTCAGGGCGAACAGGAATTCGTTCCAGGCCGCAATGAAGGCCAGCAGGCCGGTGGTGACCAGCGCCGGCCAGAGCAGCGGCAGCAGCACGCGGGTCAGTGTGACCCACGGCGAAGCGCCGTCCATGATTGCCGCTTCTTCCAATTCGTGGGGTAGCTGTCCCATGAACGTCGTCAGTATCCAGACGGTGAAGGGCAAGGTGAAAATCGTGTAGCTCAGGATCAGCGCCCAGGAGGTGTTGTAGAGGCCTAGGGCCCGTATCACCTCGAACAGCCCGGACAATACGGCGACCTGAGGAAACATCGACACGCCGAGGACCAGCATCAGCACCGTGCCGCGACCACGAAACTTCACCCTGCCCAATGCGTAGGCAGCTGTCAGGCTGAGGAACAGCGCCAGCGCGACCACGCACAGCGAAACCACCAGCGAGTTCCCGATCGCCCGCAGAAATGAGGCTTGCTGGAGCACGGCGGCATAGTTGGAGAAGTCGGGGTTGTCGATCCAGTAGCTCACCTGGAACAAGGCCGTAGACGACTTCAGCGACGTGACGATGGCGTAGTAGAAAGGGAAGACCGCATACAGCAGCAGGATTGCGATCAGGCACCAGAACCCCAGGCGCAACAGGGCTTTCTTCAGCAGTCGCCGGTTCATGAGCGAACCTCCATCTGGCGACGTCCGAGGTACAGATAGACGATAGCGATCACCGCGACCACCAGGAACAGCAGGCTTGAGGCGGCACTGCCGTAACCGACGTCCTGGAATTCCACCAGGTGCTGACGGGCGTAGACCGACATGCTCATGGTGCTCGAAGAATTCGAGGTCAGCACATAGATGACATCGAATACCCGCAAGGCGTCGAGAATGCGGAAGATCGCTGCCACCAGCAGCGCCGGCAGCAGCAATGGCAGGGTGACCCGCCAGAACACTTTCAGGGGGTGGATGCCGTCGACTCGGGCGGCTTCGTAGCAATCGCCCGGCAACATCTGCAAGGCCGCCAGCATCAATAGCGTGACGAAAGGGACTGTCTTCCAGACGTCGACGATGATCACCGCCCACATCGACAGCTGCGCGTCTGCGGTCCAGGCCAGAGGCGCATCGATCAACCCAAGACCCAGCATCAGGTGATTGATGATGCCGAACTGGTCGTTGAGCATCCATGACCAGATCTTCGCCGAGACAATGGTCGGAATCGCCCAGGGAATCAGAATCAACGCCCGCACCAGGGCACGCCCAGTGAAGTTGATGTTCAGCAACAGCGCCACCAGCAGCCCCAGGACCATTTCCAACCCCACCGACACCACGGTGAAGTGCAGGGTGTTGCGCACCGCGTTCCACCATTGCGGATCCACCAGCACGCCGGACCAGCCGGAGCCGCTGTAGAACAGATAGTTGCTCAAGCCGACAAAGGTGCCACCGCTGGTGTCCGCGAGGCTGGCATCGGTCAGGCTGAACCAGAATGTACGCAACAGCGGCCAGGCGGCCACCAGGGTCAGGCACAGCAGCATCGGCGCCAGGAACAGCCAGGCGGCGCGCACTCGACGACGTTGTACCGGCGTTTCCCGGGCGGGCAAGTGCTCGACGCAGGGCGCGTGGGCAGAAGAGACAGACATGGTGTTTTCCTTCCTTGTGGCTTACCAGTTCCGGCGTTTGATACGCGTAAGTTCGCTTTCCAGGTCGGCCAGCGCCTGATCGACCGGCAACTCTCCAGCCAATACTCCGTGGACCTGGTCGAAGAATGCATTGGAGACTCGTGGATAGCGGGCGGCAGTGATGGCGGCGGGACGCATGACCCCATCGTTCAGGATGCTGTGCAACTGGTTGTAATAGGGCATGGCCGCGAGCAGTTCAGGGTCTTGGTAGAGCGACTCGATAACCGGGTTGTAGGCGCCCACCAGCGCACGATGCTTCTGTTGCTGGGCGCTGGTCAGGTAGCTCACCAGCTCCGCGGCCAGCTTGGGCCTGGCACTGTAGCGCGATACCGCCAGGCCCCAGCCGCCGAGGGTGGAGGCGTGGCTGCCGGTCGCGCCGCCACGGGGCAGGGGGGCGACCCCGACCTTGTCCTTCACCGCACTGTCCGGACTTTGCACCAGGGCCCAGGCATACGGCCAGTTGCGCATGAACAGCGCATTACCCGATTGGAATACTCCACGACCTTCCTCTTCGGTGTAATTGAGCACGCCACGGGGGGATATATCGCCCACCCAGCTTTTCGCCAGGGTCAATGCAGCCCTTGCAGCCTGGTTGTTGACCACGATATCGCCTTGCGGGTTGACCAGGCCGCCGTCCGGTTGACTGCTGATCCATTCCAGCGCGTTGCAGGTCAGGCCCTCATAGGCGCGGCCCTGGAAGACATAACCCCATGCGTTGGCGTTCCCGGCGTGGCGCTCTGCCTGCTGCACATCCCTGGCGATAACCGTCATTTCCTCCCAGGTCTGAGGGACCGGCTTGTTGTACTTATCGAGCAAGTCCTTGCGGTAATACAACAGTCCCGAATCGGTGAACCACGGCATCGTGACCAACCGCCCATTTACCGTGGCGTTATCCACCTGGGCCTGGAAGTAGCCTTGGGTCGCATCGGCGGGGAGTACCTCGCGCAGGTCCAGCAGATGATTGGCCAGCATCCCAGGCCAGACCATATCGATCTGGATGATGTCGATGTCGCCGGACTGCGCACTGAGGATCTGCTGGTAGAACGACAACCGCTCGGTTGCCGAGTTAGGCGTGGACACCACGTCGACGCTGTGACCGGTCTGTTTCGACCAGGCCTCGACGGCCTCCTTGCACAGTTGTAATTCCGCGCCCACCGCGCCGCAGGAGATCGTCAGATCGGCCGCGCTGGAAAGGCAGGGAAGCCCGGCAAAAGCGCTGAACAGCGCTGCTGGAAGGAGCGATTTGAGTCGTTTCATAAAGCCCTCTTTATTTTTGTTTTTATAAAAGTTAACGTTAACATCGCCAAATGTAGCAGCGTATTTGCGATGAGGCATCCTTTTTTTCGTGGAATGTGACAATTGGTTTCTCCATGAAAAAGAGTCGGTCGCGAGACAGAACAATAAAAACAAAACAGGGAAATCCACATGCAGAAAGCATCAAGCTGGCTCATTGCAGGCGTGCTCGGTACTTCGGCGGCCACGGTCCAGGCCGCGACGCTGGAAGAGCGCATGGCTGCCTTCGAAGCCCGCACCAGCGCAGCGGAAAAGCGCGCAGCCGCCGCCGAACAACAGGCCCAGACACTCGCCAGGGAACTGCAGCAACTCAAGCTCACTCACCCTGGCTTGCAACCGACGGCCGCCGTTGCGAGCACTCCCGTGGCGCCCACCCTGGACGCGCGGTTGGCAAAACTCGAAGCCAGTCAGCAAAACCTGGAAAAGGCCGGTAGCGGCGGGCACCTCTCTGACGGGTTCAGCTTCAAGGGCTACGCCCGTTCCGGATTGCTGATCAACGATGGGCTGGGGGGAGGGCGCGGCGGCCCTTATACGACTCCGGCCGGCTCCGTGGGGGGCGCGGTGGGGCGACTCGGCAACGAGGACGACACCTACATGCGCATCGACCTGTCGAAAGAGCTATATGCGCAGAATGGCACCCGTTCCAAATTCACCGTGTCCATTGCCGATGGCGTGGAAAGCTCCAATGACTGGACCGCCGAAGAAAGCAACCTGAACGTGCGCCAGGTGTTTACCGAGCTCGACCATCTTGCCGCGTTCAAGGGCAACCCGATGTTCGAAAACGCCACCCTGTGGGCTGGCAAGCGCTTCGACCGGGACAACTTCGATATCCACTGGCTCGATTCGGACGTCGTCTACCTGGCCGGTACCGGCGGTGGCATCTACGACGTGCAGATGAATAAGGACTGGCGCTCGAACTACTCGCTGATCGGGCGCAACTACGGGGACTTCAGTGAAGGTGGGGTCAATGCCGACGTGGAGAGCTATGTCCTGACCTCCAACCAGTTTTTTGCCAACGGACAATGGCAATGGATGTTCAACGGCATCGGCTCGAAGAAAAACGATTTCAGTACCCGCACCAATCAAGCCGGCCTGGCTCCGGCGGATTCCGGTTTGCACAGCATGATCGCTAATCATCAGCGCTCCTTTTTTGGCCGTGAAGGCTTCTTCAAGACGGCGCTGCTCTATGGGCAAGGCCTGGGGGCTGAGGTCAAGAATATTGGTGCGGACGGCGAACTGATCGACGAAGCCCGGGCCATGCGCCTGGCGCTCTACGGTGAAACCCCGATTGCGCCCGGCTGGCGCATCGGCCCGAGCCTGTTGGCCGAACAGAGCAAGGACCGTTACGTCAAGGGCGACGACTATCGGTGGATGACTCTGAACGTGCGACTGGCCAACGAGATCAACAGCAATTTCGAGATGGCCTATGAGATGAGCTGGCAGACCATGGACCTTGATCCCAAGGGCTACATGCAACGTAACGCGGTGGACGGCAACTTCTGGAAATTCACCGTTGCGCCGACCTTCAAGCCGGATTTGGGCGACCTGCTCACCCGTCCTGAATTGCGGGTGTTCGCGAGCGTCATGAACTGGTCTTCGGATCTCGACCGCTACAGCACTTCGGATTCGTTCGGCAAGACGGATTTCAATGCCGGTGGTGTCTGGCAGTACGGGATTCAGATGGAAACGTGGTTCTAGGGTTTTGTACGAAAAGTCGCCGAGCGGCGATCTCGTGGCGAGGGAGCTTGCTCCCGCTGGCCTGCGCAGCAAGCCCGAAACCCGGCGGTTCGTTGTGCCAGTCTGAGCGAACCATGGGGTATGGGGCCGCTATGCGGCCCAGCGGGAGCAAGCTCCCTCGCCACAGGGAATGGTGTGTTGCCTTGGGGGCTGCGCCATTCCTATACCATCGCCTCGGCAACCCCCTGATCCTCACCCAGGAACCCCCCGCTCTGATGCTGCCACAGCCGCGCATAGGTACCGTTTTTCGCCAGCAGTTCGGCGTGGGTGCCTTGTTCGATGATGCGCCCGTCATCCATGACAATCAGCCGATCCATCGCGGCGATCGTGGACAGGCGATGGGCAATGGCGATGACTGTCTTGCCCTGCATCATTTCATCGAGGCTTTCCTGGATGGCGATTTCGACTTCCGAATCCAGGGCGCTGGTGGCCTCGTCCAGCAACAGGATCGGCGCGTTCTTGAGCATCACCCGGGCGATGGCGATGCGTTGGCGCTGGCCGCCGGATAGCTTGATGCCGCGCTCACCCACCAGGGTGTCATAGCCGGTGTGGCCCTGGCGGTCGCTCAATTGGCTGATGAACCCGTCGGCCTGGGCATTGGCTGCGGCCCTGCGGATCTGTGCTTCGGCCGCATCCGGACGACCATAGGCGATGTTGTCGCGAATGGAGCGGTGGAGCAGGGACGTATCCTGGGTGACCATACCGATGGCGCTGCGCAGGCTGTCCTGGGTAACGCGGGCGATGTTTTGCCCGTCGATGCGGATTTCACCGCTGTCCACGTCGTAAAAACGCAGCAGCAGGTTGATCAGCGTGGATTTACCGGCACCGGAACGGCCCACCAGGCCGATCTTTTCGCCCGGGCGAATATTCAGGCTCAGTCCATCGAGTACCTGGCGTTCGCCGCTGTAGTTGAAGCTCACGTTGTCGAACGTCACCGCGCCACCGGAGGGCACCAGCACGCCGGCGTCCGGCGCGTCCTGCACCTTGGGGCCTCGGGTCAAGGTGCCCATGCCATCCTGCACGGTGCCGATGCTTTCGAACAACGAGGTCATCTGCCACATGATCCAATGGGACATGCCGTTGATACGCAACGCCATGGCCGTGATCGCCGCCACCGCCCCCGTGCCGACTTCGCCCTGGTGCCAAAGCCACAAGGCATAGCCGCCGGAGCCAAGGATCAGCGCCACCACCAGCGCCTGATTGACGATCTCGAACTGGCTGACCAGGCGCATCTGGCGAAAGCCGGTCTGCTTGAAGTCCTCCATCGCCGCGCGGGCGAAGTGTGCTTCGCGCTTGGAGTGCGAGAACAGCTTCACGGTGGTGATATTGGTGTAGGCATCGGAAATGCGTCCGGTCATCGACGACCGGGCATGGGCCTGTTCCTGGCCGACTTGCCCCAGGCGCGGCACGAAATACAGCATGGCCAGCCCGAACAGCACGATCCAGGCAATAAAAGGCAGCATCAGTTTCAAGGCGAAGCCGCCAGCCAGCGCGATGATCGCGATGAAGTACACGCCGATTCCGGGTGCGATTTCGATCACGGTGAACAAGACTTCGCGCACGGCCAACGCCGTCTGCATGACCTTGGTCGTGACCCGGCCGGAGAACTCATCGGAAAAGAAAGAGAGGCTTTGCCGCAGCATCAGCCGATGGAAATCCCAGCGTAGCCGCAACGGCAAATTGATCGCCAGGACCTGATGCTGGACCATGGTTCGCAGCGCCACCAGCCCGATGCTGGTCACCAGGACGATGCCGATACCCCACAGCACCCGGCTTTCCTGGCCCTGTGCATCACCGCCGGCCTGCCAGGTCGAGAGCAAGTCCACCACCTGCCCAAGAAAAGAAAACAGCCAGGCCTCGTAGATCGACACACTGGCACTGAGCAGCGCAAACAGCAGGATATAGCCCCGGGCGCCCCGCGTGCAGGCCCACAGGAACCGCGTCAGGCCAACCGGCGGCGGTGGTGCTTCATCGGGCGGGAAGGGGTCGAGTCTTCGTTCAAACACACGAAGCATTGTGCTCTCCGAAAGGGATGAATTGAGAAGATTCTACCTTGAGACCTTAGTTCAAAGCTTTTCATCAGGATGCGCAGGAGTCAGAGCGAAGGCTGTTCTATCCATTCAGAACCAGCGCCATGTCCGGGTATCTGTCGCACATGAAATCGACAAAGGCGCGAACCTTGGGCGCAGCCAGGCGCCGGGAGGTGTGCAAAACCCACAGCGCCGGCTCCGCCCCCGATACCGTGCCCCACTGAACCAACTCGCCACGCGCCAGTTGATTCCAGGCAATGGATTGTGGGATCAGTGCAGCGCCGCCACCGGCAATAGCAGCATCGCGGACCATCAGGAACGAAGAGAAACGCAGCGTCGGGATCGGTTCCAGGATCAACTGCCCTTCGTCGAGACTCCACCGGGTGGGCTGGAAAGTCGTCGTGACGATGCCAGGGACGGATCTGACCGCGCCGGGCGCCGGCTTGGGGATTCCAGGTGCGGCCACGACCACCAGTCGGTCCCTGGCGAAACATCGCCCGACCAGATTGCTGTCCGGGCTCGGGTTGATCCGGATCGCGACGTCGAATTGTTCTTCCACGAGATCCACCGCGCGATCCTCCGCCGTGACTTCAAGCTGGACTTCCGGGTAGGCCGCACAGAACTCGGCACCAATGCGGCCCATCGCGAGTTGGGAAAACAACACCGGGGCCGCCACCCGCAAGTACCCGCGGGGTGTCGAAACGCCCTCGCGTGCCGCCGTCATCGCTTCGCAGACTTCACTCAGCAGGCCTTCCGTTCGCGACATCAGCCCCTCGCCGGCTTCGGTCAGCTTCAGGCCGCGGGCACTGCGCTCGATCAGCCTGACGCCCAGTTGTTCTTCAAGCTCGCTGATACGCCGCGACAAGGTGGCCTTGGAAACGCCGCTCGCGCGGCTTGCCTTCCCCAGTCCCCCATGGGTTGCGACAAGGATGAAGTCGGACAGTGAGTTCAGGTTCATGGTGTTCCATATATGAAACGAGGTGTCTGGATTCTGTGATCTTTGTTTCCCGAGTGCAACGGAATACTTTCTCCTCGTCGTCATCTCAATGACCCATCCAGATACCTACTGCAGGAGATTCAAACATGAGCATTCTCGTTATTGGTGCCACCGGCACGGTTGGTTCACTCGTTACCCAAGGCCTTGCCGGCGCGGGCGCCGAAGTCAAGGCGCTGGTGCGCCAGGCAGGCAAGCGCGATTTCCCCGTCGGTGTCACTGAAGTCGTCGCCGACCTCTCCGACGTCGCGTCGATGCGTGTCGCGCTGTCCTCGGTGCGTACGCTGTTTCTGCTCAATGCGGTGACACCCGATGAGGTGACCCAAGCCCTCATCACGCTGAACCTCGCTCGGGAGGCGGGCATCGAACGCATCGTCTACCTGTCGGTGATTCACGCCGACAGGTTCACCAACGTTCCGCACTTCACCGGCAAGCATACGGTTGAACGAATGATCGAAAGCCTCGACATCCCCGCGACCATCCTGCGTCCGGCTTACTTCATGCAAAACGAACACATGGTCCTGCAGACGCTCCAGAACTACTCGGTCTACCCGATGCCGATCGGCTCGGCGGGCGTTTCGATGATCGACGCCCGTGACATCGCCGACGTGGCCGTTGCGGAGTTGCTGCGACGCGACAAGGCACCTTCTCCCCTGGATCGGGTAACGCTGGAGTTGGTCGGGCCTCAGGCACTCACCGGTGCCTCCGTGGCGAAGATCTGGAGCTCGGCCCTGGGGCGCGAGATCGCCTACGGCGGTGATGATGTAGCAGCCTTCGAAGGGCAACTGGCTGCATACGGCCCCAGCTGGTTGGCGTATGACATGCGCCTGATGATGGAGGGTATCCAGATGTTTGGCATGCAGGCGGCTGAAGGAAGCGTGGAGCGGCTCCAGACCCTCATCGGGCATCCGCTGCGTACTTATGAAGACTTCGTGCGCGAGGCGCTTGCCGGGGCATAGGGAGTCACAACGGGGGCAGGTGTTGCCCCCTTCGTGGCGTCAGGCTCTTGAAAAGTGATCTGCCACTGGAACCTCCCTCTTCAATTGGCCGTCGGGGCCACTACAGCCCTCTGCTCAGCGATTCAAATAGAGGTCTGTCTCTTTATGCCGTCCAGCGCAGAGGCTTCGTTAGAGCCGCTCAACCGAATTGACTTGCCGATTCAACTGCGCTTTCAGGCTTCCTCCTACGTGTTAACTGATAGGCAATTGCCAGCCATATGAACCACCCTGGCATGACCAACAGGGCAACGCGGGTGTCAGGTCTTAATGCCAGCAGGCAGAGAACGAAGCCCAGAAAAGCCATTGAGAACCATGCCATTGGGACGCCGCCTGGCATCTTGTAGGCAGATTTGGCATGAAGCTCAGGACGCTTTTTGCGGTAGGCAATGTAAGACGCGAGAATGGTCGACCAAGTGAAGATCACCAGAATCGCAGACACGGTGGACACAATGGTGAATGCCGTCATGACTTCCGGAACGATGAACAGCAAGAGCACACCCAGCAGCATCAATAGTGTAGTGAAGGCCAGGCTCAGCAGAGGCACGCTGTTGCCCGATAGACGCCGAAAAATACCCGGAGCGTTGTCCTGATTCGCCAACCCGAACAGCATGCGGCTCGATGAAAATACACCGCTGTTGGCCGATGAGGCCGCCGAGGTCAGGACCACGAAGTTGACGATACCGGCCGCTGCGGGGAACCCGGCGACGAGGAACAGTTCGACAAAAGGGCTTTTGACGGGGGAAACCTGTTGCCACGATGTCACGGCAATAATGCAGGTCAGCGCGAGGACGTAGAACAGGATGATCCGCAGCGGAATGGAGTTGATGGCTTTGGGCAGGGTCTTCTCCGGCGAGCGGGTTTCGGCGGCGGCGGTGCCGATCAGCTCGGTGCCGGCGAAGGAAAAGATCGCCATTTGAAATCCGGCGAAGAAGCCAAGCAAGCCGTTAGGGAAAGCCGCCTGTTTGTCCATCAGGTGACTCAGGGACGCGGTGACGCCACTGGGGGAAACGAAGGAGCTGGCAATCAGCACGGTGCTGACGCCGATCAGGGTCACGACGGCAATGATCTTGATGATCGCGAACCAGAACTCCACCTCACCGAACAGCCTGACCGTGAGCACGTTCAAGGCGAACAGTGTCGCCAGCATGCCGACGGCGGGTATCCACGCCGGCACATCGGGGAACCAGTACTGGAAGAATCCGCCGACCACGACAGCGTCGCCGATCACCGCGACGCTCCAGCTCAGCCAGTACGACCAACCGAGAAAGAACGCCGCGCGCGGGCCGAGGTAGGCGCCGGCGAAGTCGGCAAAGGTTTTGAAGTTGAGGTTGGACAGGAGCATTTCGCCCATGGCACGCATGACGAAAAACACGAACAGACCAATGATCATGTAGATGAGGATGATCGACGTCCCGGAGAGGGCGATAATCTTCCCGGAGCCCATGAACAGGCCGGTCCCGATGGCTCCGCCCATGGCCATTAACTGGATGTGACGATTGCTCAGCGTGCGCTGCAGCGCGGGCTGTTCGAGCAGCCCGGAAGGGATCGATTTCATTACAAAACCTCTTGATTTTATGTTTTTGAGTTTTGGCAGAAAGCAGGTGTCGAGCGTTCTTGTTAGAGAGGCAACGGCTAATCAAAACGATGCCTGGAGGGTGAATGGCCCCTCGCCAAGCGGCGAGGGCGGCCATTACGGATCAACTGACGGTGCGTAGACGCGAGGCTTTGGCCGGTGGCGGATCGAGCAGTTGGAAGAGGTTTTTGATGTTGGCCGGCGTCGGGACCAGATGGACGCGCTGGCCGATTTGCTGTGCCTGAGCCAGGTCGTTGAGATAGCGCAATGAAGAAAAGTCTTCCAAGGCAAAGCCCACCGAATCAAACACCGTCACCTGCACATCGTTTTCGCGTCCGGCCACTTCGCCCTGCACAATCCGGAAAAACTCGATCACCGGAGAATCGGCTTCCAGTTGCTGAATGTCGCCTTCAATGCGGGTCTGCGGCTCGAACTCGACGATGACTCGGGCGTTGCGCAGGATGTCGGCGTGCAGTTCGGTTTTACCCGGGCAATCACCACCGACCGCATTGATGTGCATGCCGGGCTCGATCATCTCGGGCGTCAGAATGGTTGCGTAGGCTTTGTCGGCGGTGACTGTGGTGACGATGTCCGCGCCCTTGACCGCGTCCTTCACCGAGCTGGCCAGAATCACTTCGATGTCCGGGAACGCCGCGAGGTTGTGTTTCAGTTTGAGGGACGCCTCTTGATCGATATCGAAAATGCGGATTTCGTTGATGCCCAACATTTCATGAAAGGCCAGCGCCTGGAATTCGCTTTGGGCACCGTTGCCGATCAGGGCCATCGAGGTCGCACCGGGGCGAACCAGCGATTGCGCGACCAACGCGGAGGTGGCTGCGGTGCGCACGGCGGTGGTCAGGGTGAGTTCGCTGAGCAGGGTGGGATAGCCACTCTGCACATCCGCCAGAAGCCCGAAGGCCATGACCGTCAGTAAATTCTGCTGGCCGTTGTTGGGGTGGCCGTTGACGTATTTGAACGAGTACTGCTGGCCATCGTCGGTCGGCATCAACTCGATCACGCCGTCCGTTGAGTGGTTGGCCGTGCGCGGTGATTTATCAAACTGCGCCCAGCGTGCGTAGTCGGCTTCGATGTAGCCCGCCATTTCGCAGATGGCGCGGCGGATACCGACTTGGGTGAACAGGCGTGCAGCATCATCGACATCTATAAAAAGCGTCATGTTCTTATTCTCCGATCCAGACATTGAAAGGCTGTAGAGCGTGGGGTGGCTCAGCTGCGTTTGCTCTCGAAACCGTGCAGTACGTTGACGGCATTGATGCCGATTTCATCGACCATGTAGCCGCCCTCCATCACGAACAGCGTCGGGCAGCCTACGCTCGCGATCAGCTCACCGATGCCAATGAAGTCGTCACTTTCCAGCAGGAAGTGACTGATGGGATCGTCCTTGAACGTGTCGACTCCCAAGGAAATCACCAGCACTTGCGGCGAGAACTGCTGGAGTTTTTTGCAGGCGTGGAGCAGGGCGTTGCGGTAGCCCTCCCAGGTGGTGTTTTTCGGCAGGGGATAGTTGAGGTTGTAACCCTCGCCGACACCCGCGCCGATTTCGTGGCTGTAACCCGAGAAATACGGGTAGGACACCGCCGGTTCACCGTGCAGCGACACGAACATGACGTCGCTGCGCTGATAAAAAATGTTCTGCGTGCCGTTGCCGTGATGGAAGTCGACGTCCAGCACCGCGACACGTTTGGCGCCCTGGGTGATGGCCTGTTGCGCGGCAATGGCGGCGTTGTTGAGGTAACAATAACCGCCCATGTATTCGCGCGCGGCATGATGGCCAGGCGGGCGGCACAGGGCGAAGGTACTGTCGTGGCCTTCATCGAGCAGGGCCAGGCCGGTGAGGGCGATATCGGCGCTGGTTTTCACGGCTTGCCAGGTCGTCGCGGTAATGGGTGAGCCGGCGTCCATGGCATAGAAGCCCAGCTTGCCGTCGATGAACGTTGGCACCTCTTCGCCGGCCAGATCGCGCACCGGCCATACCAGCGGCAAGGCGTCGTGAGTGCGACCGGTTGCGCACCATTCGCTCCAGGCATTTTCCAGAAAACTGACGTAGCGCTCGCTGTGCGCGTTGACGTAACACGAGCGGTCAAAAGCGCGCGGTTCGATGATCTGACCAAGGCCAACCTGTTTGACGCGGTTGTGCACCGTGTCGGCCCGACTCGGCTGTTCGAAAGACGGTTTGAGCACACCGTCTTTCAATTCGGTGCCGTGGTGCAACCGGTGGGAATCACTGAAAACTGTAAACATTCTGCGCATCCGTTAATGTGAGCCAGTGCAAATATTCTGTTCCGGCCGGGCTGCACTTTCTTTGCTTTGTTTTCGTGATTTGGTGGATTATTCGGGTGTTTTTACTCAGGAGTGATGTCATGCAGAAAAAAATATCCAAACGCATCAGTCTCGATGAAACCGATCTGGCCATTCTCGAGTTGTTGCAGGAGGACGCGAACATTTCCAATGCCGAACTCAGTGAGCGGCTGTCGTTGAGCCTTACTCCGTGCTGGCGGCGGCGCAAGCGAATGGAGGAGGCGGGTGTCATCAAGGGCTATCAAGCCAACCTTGATCGGCGAATGCTCGGGCTGGATATCATGGCATTCGTTCACATTCGCTTTTCCACCCATGCCGATCACGCTCCGGACGCCTTCGAGGCAGTGATTGCGCAATTGCCAGAGGTATTGGCCTGCCACAAGATCACCGGAGATGCCGACTACGTACTTCAAGTGTTGGCCGAGGATCTTGATAGCTATAGCGACTTTATCGAGCAAGTGCTGAGGCGCCAGGTCGGTATCGCGTCTATTCAGTCGAGTCTGGCTCTGCGCGAAGTCAAAGCGGGTAGCCGTATGGCCATACCCAAATTGAGCAAGGATTGAAGATCGGACGTTCTGGGCTGAACAAGGCGCTAAAACCTTCCCGCCACGTCTGTCGTCATAAGCATCTGCTGGAAGCGTTCCAGAAAGACCGACTCGGCGCGGGTCATCCTTTGTTCCCGATTCCAGAGCAAATAGACGTTCACATCGCTGACGCCCTCCCAGGGCGGCAGGCGCCAGATTTCATCGGTTTGCACATCAGCGGCGACAATATGCTCGGGCAGGCGGCCAATGCCATATCCGGCAGCGACCAAACGCAAGATTTCATCCAGGCTGGGTGAGGATGGTCTATGAAAAGGCAAAAATGATCAGATAAACAGCCTATCCGGCGACGTCTAAAGACTCTCAGGGTCGCCGAAAAACATCTGAATCCGAGACCGCAACCAGCGTTCCCCCGGGTCATTGTCCTGGGACCCACGCCAGGCCATGTGCAATTCAAAGCTGCGCACCGGGATCGGCGGATCTTCCGCGCGCACGCCGCCGGCGGCGGTCAGTGCATCGGCGGTGTAGTCGGGGACGGTGGCGACGATGTCGGTGCCGGCCAGCAGGGTGCTCAGGCCATTGAACTGCGGCACCGCCAGTACCACATGGCGCTTGCGACCGAGTTTTTCCAGCTCTTCATCGATGAAACCGCTCAGGTCGCCGGCGAAGGACACCAGGGCGTGGGGGCGAGCGCAGAATTCGTCCAGGGTCAGTTGCCCCGGTGCGGTGTCGGCCCGTAGCACCTTGGGCATGCTGCGGCGCAGGACCTTGCGCTTGGCGTTGGCCGGCAGGTCGTCGGTGTAGCTGACACCGATGGAGATTTCGCCGGACGCCAGCAGGCTCGGCATCAGGATGTAATTGACCCGGCGAACCACCAGCACGATGCCGGGGGCTTCGGCACGCAGGCGCTTGAGCAGCATCGGCAGCAGGGCGAATTCGGCGTCGTCCGACAGGCCGATGCGAAACACCGAGGTGCTGGTGGCCGGGTCGAATTCCGCCGCGCGGCTGACTGCCGTGGAAATCGAATCCAGGGCCGGGGAGAGCAGGGCGAAGATTTCGATCGCCCGGGCCGAGGGTTCCATGCTGCGACCGGTGCGCACGAACAGCGGGTCATCGAACAGGCTGCGCAGGCGCGACAATGCGGCGCTGATGGCCGGCTGGCCGAGGAACAGCTTCTCGGCGGCGCGGGTCACGCTGCGTTCATGCATCAGTGTTTCGAATACGATCAACAGGTTCAGGTCGACACGACGCAGGTCATTGCGATTCATCTGGGGTCCTGGCAGATTCGGCGAGCTTGACGTGAGCGGCCATATGCGAACAATGACCGGCATGAATCTTACGGGGAAAGGCTGGTACTCTGCACTGGCTAAATGAATTTTTGTAGGATTTGCCCTACTGGGCTGATTGATTTTCTTGCTGCGGAATCAATGACAGGCATGTCGACTATTAATAGCCACTGATGGTCTTGGCTACAAAGCCCGGATAGAGTTCATGGCATTAGAGGTTACTTTGACGAGGTTTGCGATGTCCCGCACGATCCGTTTTCACAAGTTTGGTGGTGCCGAGGTGCTCAAATGCGAAGAGCAGCCGGCGGCTCTTCCTGCGCCAGGAGAAGTGCAGGTCCGTGTCGAAGCGATCGGCATCAGTTGGCATGACACCCTGTGGCGCCAGAACCTGGCGCCGTCCCAGGCCCGTCTGCCTTCCGGCCTGGGCCATGAAATGGCCGGTGTGGTGACGGCGGTCGGCGACGGTGTCGACGATCTGGTCGTGGGCGACAAGGTCGCCAGCTTCCCCGCGCAAAGCGCGAACGATTATCCGGTGTACGGTGAGATCATTGTGCTGCCGCGCACCGCGCTGACCCGTTACCCGGATGTCTTGAGCCCTATCGAAGCCGCGGTTCACTACACGCCGCTGCTGGTCGCTTATTTCGCCTACGTTGACCTGGCACGGGTCAAGCCCGGGCAGTTCGCCCTGGTTACCGATGCCAGCCATTGCGCCGGCCCTTCCTTCGTACAGCTCGGCAAGGCGCTGGGTGTACGGGTGATCGCGGCCACCAAGACCGCTGACGAGCGCGAGTACCTGTTGTCCCTCGGGGCCGAGAAAGTCATCGTCACGGAAGAGCAGGACTTGCTGATGCAAATCAACAAGCTCACCGACAATCGTGGCGTCGACATGGTGTTCGACGGCCTGGGCGGGCCACAGATGTCGCTGCTCGGCGATGTCCTGGCTCCACGAGGCAGCCTGGTACTGTATGGCCTGCAAGGGGGGAACCAGACACCGTTCCCGGCCTGTGCGGCGTTCCAGAAGAACATTCAGTTCTTCGTGCATTGCATCGGCAATTTCACCGGTAAGCCGGAGTTGGGCATCATCCAGGACCAGGTGGCGCTGCAGCGGGCGCTGCGTGATATCAACCAACTGACTGCCGACCGCGTCTTGCTGCCACTCAAGACCCGGGTCTTTCCGTTCAATGAGTTTGTCGAGGCTCACCGTTACATGGACGAATGTCCTTGCCGTGAGCGCGTTGCCCTTCAGGTTGTCGATCCCGCCTGACGCCTGTCTTGCGCAAGAGTCATTGTCCTTGGCTCTTGCGCTGCCCTCGGTCTGACCGGGCCTTTCTTTCCCCCTGCTTCAGCATATGTGCGTGTCCGGCAGTCCGTTCACGACGACTCCGTTTACCCTGTCGGCAACTGAACTGGTTTTTGCCCTCAATCTGTATCTTCTAATCATTATTGAAGTCCTGATAATTGAATGCTGGTTTTCAGCTCAAGGAAGAAGTCATGACTCAATACATGTTTCCAGAAAAGCTTGATCCGTCAATGTCTGTTCCAGACGCTTCAGGCGTTAATGGAGGCAGGATCTTCTATCGGTTATCGGAAAGGCTGTATGAGACAAGCGGTCAATTAAAGTTCGGCAAGTTCTTTATTTTGCGTACTCATTGTCTGTGGGACGCTGTCGGAATTCTCCTAGGACGCATCGTGGAATGCGTAGAGCCCAATGATTTTGCGGCTTCCAGGCATCGACGAAAGGGGTGTGGGTCGATTCCCTGTGCATGTGTCAAATAATTACAACGAGCAAAGCTCGAGCGTATTGCTAATACTCTTCGCAGTAGTGAAATAAGAATTCCAGCCGAACACGTCGCGCGATCACGTGGGTGAGCGCGACACTGATATTTGAACTTTCAGGTAAATGGTTATGAGCGCAATTCATGAGCAGGCAATGATTCACGTGTATCAACAGATACTGCAACGGCTGTTGGGTTTTTATTCCCGCGCGGAGCGTACGGCGTTGCAGCTTTTGATCCAGCGTTTGATCGTCGCCGCTGGTGGCATTGAGCGGATCGGTGATTACCGCGTACTGACGGTCATGAACGGGAGTCGGGACAGTTTCTACGTGCTGACGGCCCTGAGGGCCGCGCAACTGAGCATCGCCGGCAGGAATCCCGTGACATTCGACCTGCGCGTCGCCACGCCGCGACTGAGTGAGACAACCCAGGCGACCCTGGAAAACATCCATCGTTGCTACAGCGCGCTGTTCGTCTACGACGACCCCCGGGTGGAGCTGCTGATGGCGGATGACCGCGAAGTGGTGCCGTTCAACCACCGGCAGCCATTGTCAGCGGCCGGGCATGAGTCCAACCGCATGGACATGCTGGTGCTGGGCCATCTTCGCTCGGTCGACAGCCCTTTGGAGGTCGGCGATGACGGCTACCTGGCCATGGCGGAGTTCTATCGTCACATGGCGCGTTGGGAGTCGGGAGTGGATTCCCTGGTCAGCAGTGATACGCCGCGCCAGCAGAGGCAGTTCATGGCGGGCCTGCGGCGTGCGACCCGCAAGATCGGCCTGGGTATCGAAACGACCACCACCTTCGACAATCTCTTTGCGCAGCTCGATACCCTGGGTGACGATCTCTATCGGCACTTCTATGGGCCGCAACGCCTCGGCACATGGAAGCCCGAGGGGCATTTCCAGGCATGCCGGCGAGTAGGGCACATCGGCATCGATGACCTGATCGTCGATCGCTGCGAAGAAATGAACTGGTTGCTGTTCAGTGAGTTCCTGCGCGTACGGACCGACGACCTTATTGCCTCGGCGCCGGAGAACGAATACCTCAGTCCGCTGCTGTCGGCTCATTTGCATGGCCTGCAGGCGGCTTGCCTGCAAGGGCGCAGCTACGAGGCGGGCTACGGGGACTATGTGCAGCGTGCCATCATGATCATGCACCGCAAACAACTGCCGGAACACGTTTGCGAGCGGGCCCGTGAGCTGTTCGGCCCGCCTTCGGCCATCGCGGAGCGCCGTGCCCAGGCCGCCGCCGAGGCGCAAACGAGCCTGGGGCTCAACGAGGCGCAACTGGTGTGCATGCTGTTTGCGCCCTTTGTCGAGAGGGGCGCGGGGCTGGAGCATTTCCTGCGTTGTTGCCACCCCGGCATGCTGGTGGCGATGCCGGACCTGCACAAGGCCATGCAGGGTGCGGCTGTCGCCGATCAGGTGGCACAATGGATGGTCGACGTCAGCGGCCTGTCGATCGATATGCTCGGTAGGCTCTATGGGGCGAGCGTTGCGCAGCCGGAATACGAAAATACCCCGGGAGTCGACTTGCAGCAGGCCGTCGACAGCACCGACGCAGAAGCGTCCGGGCACGGTAGCAATAACCTGCGCGAAGGCTCGAGCCGATATTGAGGGGGGCGGTTTGACGGTTTCACCCACCCTGTATCCGGCCGTTCCGCTGCGGCCGGTCGCGGCCTGTGCAACGGGGCTGAAGCCATGAAGGGCCCACGGGAAACGGATTTCGCCTATCAGGCTGTCTATCGCTACCTGACGGCCCTGATCAGCGAGTTGGGTAGCGAGGCCCGGGTTCGACTACCGTCGTTACGGCAACTGGCCGACCGGTTGAACGTGTCGATTTCTACTATTCAGTACGCCTATTCGCTGCTGGAAAAGGAAGGGCGGGTCTACTCGATTGCCAAGTCCGGCTATTACGCGCTGCCAGTACCCAGCGTGGTTGCCCTGGGCGGTGGTGACGACCTGCTCGAGACGCTCTACGTCAATGCCCGGCGTCCGGGAATGCTGGTGCTCAGCGCGGATGAGCCGGCGTCGATGCAGCCTCTGGACAGCCCGCTGTTGCTGCTCGAACGCGAGCTGCTGCGCCAGTATCCACGGGTTTCCCAGATGCCTTCGCAGCCCTGGGGCGAGCTGGAACTGCGCGCGGCCCTGGCGGCCCGTTACACCTCCTCACCGGCGCGCTGCTGGAAGGCCGATGACGTGTACATCGGTGCCGATCTGCGTGGCGTGCTGGAGATCCTGATCGCCGTGCTGGCGCTCAGGGGAGCCACGATATTGATCGAATCGCCTTGCGACTGGACGATCCTGCGCTTGCTGCAAGCGGCCGATGTCAAGGTGGTCGAGCTACCGTTGCTGGCGGACGGCGGCATCAGCCTCGAGCAACTGGAGCAACTTCTGCAACACGAATCCGTGCGCCTGGTGGTGCTGTCGTCGGTGTTGAGCATGCCGAGAGGGACGCTCATTCCCGAGGGCAACCGCCGCGCCGTGGCGGATCTGCTGGGGGCGCACGGCACCTGGGTGCTGGAGAACGACAGCTACACGGACCTGGTATTCGAAGCTGGAGTCGTGCCTTTTCGCGACCTGCTCGACCCGGACCGCCTGATCGTCTATTCCACTTTCGAGAAAACCATCGGCCCGGAAGCGCCCTATGGTTATGTGCTATCGCGTCAGTTGACCCTGCAGCTGCAGCGGCATTTCCTGCTACGGGCGTTTCGCCTGTCGCCCATTCGACAGAAGGCCATTGCCCGCTTGTACAGCAACGGTCGGATCGACCAGCATCTGCTGGTGTTGCGGCGGTTGCTGCGGGAAAGCGCGACTTCGACGACGCAATTGCTGCGGGAGCGGCTCGGGGAAAGCCTGCAATGGGTGGAAGCCCAGGGCGGCGCGACGATCTGGATTCGATCGTCACGCCGGGTGGACCTGCGACAGGTCTTCCAGCGCTTGCTGGCCCAGCGCATCGTCATCGCGCCTGGCGAACTGTTCAGTATCCAGGGGCTGTATACCCAGCATCTGCGCCTGACGCATGCCTTGAGCGGTGCATCCGACCTGGACATGGCGCTCTGGGCGCTGGCTGATGCGTTGAGGCTTGAGCAATCGTAAGAGGGCAATGGATCGAACCCATCGCGCCACGGTCGAACTGTCAGTAAACTGCATCCCATTTCCCAAGCCACTCCACCCAGAGGTTTTGCATGACAGTCAGTCCATTTGCGGGCAAGCCGGCACCGGCAGAGTTGTTGATCGATATCCCGCGACTGGTGACGGCCTATTACACCGGCCGGCCCGATGCCTCGGTTGCGACTCAGCGTGTGGCTTTCGGCACCTCCGGCCACCGTGGCAGCTCCTTCGATCTTGGGTTCAACGAATGGCACGTACTGGCTATCAGTCAGGCTATCTGCCTGTACCGTGAAGCCCACGGAATCGATGGACCTTTGTTCGTGGGTATCGACACCCATGCGCTCTCCACCCCGGCAGGGGCCAGTGCGTTGGAAGTGCTGGCCGCCAATGGCGTGACCGTGATGATCGCCGAAGGTGACGAGTACACCCCGACGCCGGCGGTTTCCCACGCGATCATCTGCTATAACCGCGGACGCACCACGGGCCTGGCGGATGGTATCGTCATCACGCCGTCCCATAACCCGCCGCAAAGTGGCGGCTATAAGTACAACCCTACCAACGGTGGTCCGGCCGACACCCATATCACCAAGTGGATCGAAGCCAAGGCCAACGAGCTGTTGGCCAACCAGCTGGCCGGCGTCAAGCGCATCAGCTACGAGCAGGCCCTGAAGGCCGAGACCACTCACCGTCACGACTACCTCAACACCTACGTGGCGGACCTGGTCAATGTCATCGATTTCGATGCCATCCGCGCCGCCGGGTTGCGTCTGGGCGTCGATCCGCTGGGCGGTGCAGGGGTGCGTTACTGGCCGGCCATCGCCGAACATTACCGCCTCGACCTGGACGTGGTGAATACCCAGGTGGATTCGACGTTCCGCTTCATGACGGTCGACTGGGACGGGCAGATCCGCATGGACCCTTCCTCCAGCCATGCCATGCAGGGGCTGATCGGCCTGAAGGAACGTTTCGACGTGGCTTTCGCCTGCGACCCGGATCATGACCGCCACGGCATCGTGACACCGTCTGGCGGCTTGCTGGCACCGAACAACTACCTGGCGGTGTCCATCGATTATCTGTTCCAGAACCGTCCGCAATGGCGCGCCGATGCCGGTGTCGGCAAGACGGTGGTGAGCAGCGGGCTGATCGACCGCGTGGCCAAGCGCCTGGGGCGTCGTCTTTATGAAGTGCCGGTCGGCTTCAAGTGGTTCGCCGATGGGTTGTTCGACGGTTCCCTGGGTTTTGGCGGTGAGGAAAGCGCCGGTGCTTCGTTCCTGCGCAAGGACGGCGGCGTATGGAGTACCGACAAGGACGGCCTGATCCCGGCGTTGCTGGCGGCTGAAATGACCGCCCGCAACGGTCGCGACCCAAGCCAGGCCTACCGCGCCTTGACGGAGGAATTGGGTGAGCCGTTCTCGATACGCGTCGATGCGAAGGCGACTCCGCAGCAGAAGGCGCTGCTGAGCAAGCTCTCACCGGATCAGGTCGCGTCTACCCAGTTGGCCGGTGAGGCGATCCAAAGCATCCTCAGCCACGCGCCAGGGAATGACCAGGCCATCGGCGGCCTGAAGGTAATGACCGAGAACGGCTGGTTCGCGGCGCGTCCATCGGGTACCGAGGACATCTACAAGATCTACGCCGAAAGCTTCATTGGCGACGAGCACCTCAAGCAATTGGTGAGCGAGGCGCAGACTCTGGTGGATGGTGCTATCAGCGGCAACTGATGCGTGTGTGGGAGTGAGCGTGCTGGGTCAGTTACCTCGATGGTGGATGTGCTGACGTCATTGCGAGCAGGCTCGCTCCCACAAGTTCTGCGGCATACATATAGAGGTCGGCCTGCCCCAATCCCATGTGGGAGCGAGCCTGCTCGCGATAGCGGCGGTTCGGACCAGTCATATCGATGCGACACCACTTTCACTTCATCGCCTAACCCTATGACTTACAAGCTTTTGGGTGGCGCTCTCCGGTAAATACAGACACCATAGGCCATGGTTCTGAACAGCGGAGTCCCAAAGCGTGCCGCAACACTCTCCCGATCTGCCTCCCGAATTGCTGCCCCTGGCGCAGATGCCGCTGCTCAAGCGCCTGGCTGCCCGTTTCTTTGGCCATGGCCTGACACGTCTGCGCGCCCAGCATCGGGCTTCCTGGCTGCATGGCCAGGCCGATGGTTTTCGCAGTGGCCATACCGCCGGTTTCGACTACGGGTTTAGAGAGGGTAAGGCCGAGGGCTTGGAAGAGGGGCGTCAGGTCTTGTTGATCCGCGACTTCCGCAGTACGGAACACCCGGCGCCCAAAGTGGATGACTTGTTGTTCGACGACTGGCGCCTGCCCCTGACCCCAGAACTCAAGAAGCGCGTAAAGGCCGATGTCGGCCGATTGCTGCCAGCCCATGCGCAGCCCAGTGCCGCGCAGTGGAAGATGATTTTCAGCGATACACCGTCTACCTCGGTGGTGGCGGGAGCGGGGGCAGGCAAGTCCACCACCCTGGTGTTGCGCATTGTGCTGTTGTCCCATTACCTGGGCTTCGAGCTGGACTCGATGACTGTGGTGACGTTCACCCGGGAGTCACGCAAGGACTTCATCCAGAAGCTGGTCGAGGTGTTTGCCTTGTGGAGCCGAGCGGTCAGCCTCAAGGAAGCGCGCGATCTGGTGCGAACCTTCCATTCGCGCATCTTGCCCATGGTGCGCAGCCTGCCGGGATTCGAAAGGCTCCAGGCTTTCGAAACCCTGAGCCATCGCACCGGGGCGGGTGATGATGATGCCGAAGGCAACCCCTTCGACTTGGGCATCAACGACGCTCAGCGCCAGCAGCTCAATGCCTGTTATCACCGTCTCTATCAACGCGACGAGCGCTTCCGGGAACTGATCAAGCCGTTGTCCCGACACGCTTTTCAGCTCAAGGAGCTGGAGCGTGACCACCCTGATGTGCAAAAGCGCGTGGCTGTGACCGAATTGGCCGCCCAGCGCGACGAAGAATTGTGCGATGCCATCGAGGATTTGTGGTTTCGCGCCGGCGCGTGGCCCATCAAGGGTGTCGAGCCCAAGCGTCAGACATTCGAGATCAACGGTTCGAAATTCCATTGTCATGGTTACATTCCATCCCTGGACGCCTGGGTGATGCTGGGGTTCGATTCCAGGGAAGATGCCCGGCTCAGTCGCCCAGGCGCGCGGTTGAGTCTGCGCGCAGAATGGGCGGTCAAGCGCACCCTGTTTCAAGCTTTCTGTCGCAAACCTTTGATATGGCTTGAAAACTATGAGTCTTCGAAGCGTCTTCTTGGCTCACTGGCTGGAGACGCCAGTGCGGGGCCCGGCTTTGATTACAAGGTCAAGGGAGAGCTGGGGTCGGCGCCATTGCTGGATTGTTTCGTCGCCGCTGCCGGTTTTATCGAGAACCTGGGCCTGGATGTCCCGGATGCCGTGGGGCGGATGTGCTTCGCGCAGGATGATCCCGATCGGTATTTCTTCGAGGCGTTGAGCCGCTATTGGCGGGCGTTTGAAGACCATCTGCTCGATCAGTCGCCTCCTGTCATGACCTACAACCGCATGTTTGCGCTGTTCAGCGAGCACTCTGCGGAAAACTTCAAGTTATTGGGCGATTCGCTGCTCAGGCCTATGTCACACCTGATGATCGACGAGTTCCAGGACGTTTCTCCGCAGATCGTCTCCTGGCTTCGCGCAAGCCTTCGAGAAGTTCGCCGCCGAGGTCCCGCCATGCATGTGGGGCGCGCAGCCCAACATTCTTCCTTGTTGTGTGTGGGCGACGATTGGCAATCGATCTATGGCTGGCGTGGCAGTTCGCCGAGCTATTTCATGGCGTTCAACCAGCAATTTCCGTCGCCGACAACGACTCGGGTGATGCTCACGGACAACTACCGCAGTCATCAGTACATCATCGATGCGGCCGAGCATATTGTCCGTTCGGCGGCTGCCATACCCGGTAAAAAAGCCAAGGCCAGCGGCAAATCCTCGTCGCTGAGTCCGGTCAACGTGCTGGATCGGGACGATGAGGGCCTGGCCCGACGGCTGGATGAGCATTACCGCAAGGGGGATTCGATATTGATGCTTTATCGAAGAATCAGTGATAAATCATTGATGGAAAAGCATATTAGTCCAATAGTTAATGTGGATTCTAGATTGCCTTATGAAGCGAGACGGCTGAGGCAGATGACCTATCACAGCGCCAAGGGGCTTCAGGCTGATGCGGTGTTCTTGTTGGGCGACTGCCAGCATCTGACCCGTTCCCCCTACAAAAATCAGGTCTATCAAATGGCCGGATTGGGCCAGGACGGCGACGCCGAGCCATACGACACGGCGCAAAGGGATGAGAGCCTGCGCCTCGCCTACGTAGGCATCACCCGTGCGGCGCAGTATTGCTACTGGTATGTCGATGAGCCGGATGGCCAGGCGGCCAATGGGCCCAGGGCCTCGGACCGTATCGATAAGGGCAAGCCGTTCTTCGTTGACCATCGCCGCGCCCGCGGTTGAGTGGGTTGGTCTGGTAGTTGCCTGGAAGATCGCCATCGCGAGCAGGCTCGCTCCCACAGGGTCCGGGGTAGCTTTTGTTCACCCACTCCCCTGTGAGAGCGAGCCTGCTCGCGATGGCGGCGGGACCGCTAGCCACATATTTCGAAACAGCACCCACAAAAAAGCCCACGACCGTGGGCTTTTTTACTCAGGAGGCGAATCGCCTCAAACCAACCGGTGGTACGAAGGCCTCCAGCTCGGCTTCCACCGCTTCGATTATTCGTTCAACGTCAGGAGCGTTCATCACGGTCGCGCAGGGGATGCCTGCAATCGCGATCATGGTTTCACCGCTGGCACGGTCGAACAGCCGGGCGACCATGCTGCCCGGTGCATCCATACTGGCCTCGAAGCCCATTGGATGGAAATGCCAGCGCATCAGCTGGCAAGCGTTGGGAAACGTAACCTTGCTGAACGATCCTTTATTCATCTGTTGCCCACCTTCTTCATCAAGCGCTTCCGTTTGCTTTTATCAGGAAGGAAGAGCCCTCATGGCCCTACCAGTGAAAACTAAAAATAGCACCTGATAATGAAAGTCATGTGGCTTTTTTCAGTCTGTTTTGCGATTGGTTCACTTTTTTTGATCTGGATCACGACTTAAAGGCCAAGGCTCAGAATGCCGTCACCCTTTTTCCGACGAAGGCTGCTGCTCCTCCAACGGCTCTGGGGCGCGGTATTGCAGGGCGATGAACAGGGCTACGACTACCATCGACAAAGCGGCGGCGAAGGTGAAATGCAGGCCGTTTGTGACCTCCCCAGGGCTGGCTGCGGAGACGCCGCTCGTCGGTAATGCCGACGCGAATATCGCACCGAGCACCGATGCACCGGTAAAGAACCCCAAGTTGCGCGAAAGATTGAGCAATCCGGCAATGACGCCGCGCTTTTGTGCAGCGATATCCGCCATCACGGCGGTGTTGTTGGCGGTCTGGAACAGTGCGTAGCCCAGCGTAGTGACCACGATGGCCATGATATAACCACCCATGCCCAACGCCGGTGACACCAGCGCCAGCGCTGAGCAGCCCAGTACCATGGTCGCCAACCCGGCAAGCCGCATGGGGCGCACGCCGAACCGGTCCACAAGGCGCCCGGCAGGCACACCGGCCAGTGCGGCAACGCAGGGGCCGACGGCCAGTACCAACCCCACCAGTGTGGTCGGCAGGCCAAGGCTTATGGACAAGTAGAAAGGCGCTACCAGCAGCGTCGCCATCATGACAGTGGCGACCAATGCACTTGTCGCCAATCCCGAAACCAGCAGCCGGTCGCGGAACAACGCCAGAGGGATCAGCGGCGACGTCACCCGGCGCTGGCTCAGGACAAACAGCGCGCCGCCAAGGATCGCCATCAGCAACAGGGCGATATTGATTCCGCCAAAATTGCCGCGGCCTAGGGTCATGGCCAGTGCATAGGCGCCCAGTGCCGTCGCCAGCAGTACCGTGCCGGTGATATCGAAGCTGGATGTTTCGGCATTTGTCTGCGGACGACGGATGGGCAGGGAGTGCCAGGCCAACAGCCACGTCAGCAGTCCGAGGGGGACGTTGACCAGGAAGATGGCATGCCAGCCGAAGACGCTGACCAGCGTACCGCCGAGCGAGGGCCCAAGGGCGGTGCCCACCGCTGATAGCGTGGCCAGCAAGCCCATGGCGCGACCGGTTCGGTCCTTGTCGACCGTTTCACCGACCAGGGCCAGTGTCAGGGCCATCATGACGGCCGCTCCCAAACCTTGAAGCGTCCGGCCTGCGATCAATAGCCCAAGAGAAGGGGCGAACCCACAGAGGACGGACGCCAGGGTGAACAGCAGAATCCCGGTCAGCAGCAGTTGCCGGCGTCCAACCAGATCCCCCAGGCGTCCGACGCTGACAATCAGCGTGGAGATCGCCAGCAGATAAGCCAGCACCACCCACTGGACCGCCTGGAAGGAGGCGTCGAACGCCTCGGCCAGGGCAGGCAGGCCGACGGTGGCAACGCTGGTGCCCAGCGAGGCGAGCAGGGTTGCCAGGGCAAGGCTGGTCAGCGCCCAGTGCGACGAGGGGGCCTGGGGAGCGCCGGTAATATCCGGCGGTGTATGGGCTGGTTTCATGCTGATCTCCGGAGCGGTTCACAAAAACGGACTGTCAGAACAGTACGCTCGGGCATAACATGGCGGAAGACGCAGCATTTGCACTTTATAGCTGCATATAACGCCACCTATTAGCCGAGTTCTGTCCATGTCCACTCCCGACCTCAATCTGTTGACCACCCTTGACGTGTTGCTGGCGGAAGGCAGTGTCGCTCGGGCGGCTCAGCGGCTACGCCTCAGTCCTTCGGCCATGAGCCGGGCGTTGGCGCGGTTGCGGGAAACCACCGGTGACCCGCTGTTGGTGCGGGCCGGCCGGGGGCTGGTAGCCACTCCCCGGGCCCTGGAACTACGCGAACAGGTCAGTCAACTGGTGCAGGACGCCCAGACGGTGCTGCGTCCGGTCCAGGCCCCGGACCTACGGCGCTTGAGCCGGACCTTCACGCTGCGTACCCGGGATGGGTTCGTTGAGAACTTCGGGATCGACCTGATTGCCCGCATCGGCGAAGAGGCCCCCGGTATCCGAATGCGCTTCGTGGACAAGGCTGACAAGAGCAGTACGGCACTGCGCGAGGGGACAGTGGACCTGGAAACCGCCGTCGTGGACAAGGACACTCGTCCAGAGCTGCGCACCCAGGCATTGTTCGTCGACCGTTTCATTGGGGTGGTACGCCAGGGGCACCCTCTGGCCCAGGCCGGCATGACTGCCGCTGCCTATGCGGCGGGCGGGCACATCGACGTCGCCTTGCGCGACCTCGACCACGGTCCCATCGACCGGGTATTGAGGTCATTGGGCCTGACACGCGAGATCCTCATCACCGTCCCGGGTTTTTCCACGGCACTGGGGCTGGCGCGGTCCAGTGACCTGATCGCCAGCGTGCCCGAACGTTATACCACTCGCTTGCGGGCCGGCTTGCACAGCTTTGCGCTGCCGTTCCCGGTGCCGGAGTTCACGATTGCCATGCTCTGGCATCCAAGAATGGACGCCGATCCGGTACACCGCTGGTTGCGTGGTTGTCTACGGGAGGTCTGCGGGCGTAAAACCGGGCAGAGCATATAGGCTACTAGTTCATATTAATTAATAGCATTTCACTGGCACTTAGTTGCTGAAAGTATCCTGATCGAGATAGAGCGATATTTAATATTTAAATAGAGTTTTGTCCGACAATTCTTGGTTGCTGGGCTGTGCTGCCTGTATTAACGGGACGAGCGCCTAGTGCTTCGCGTGTCGTCAGAGTTGTTGTTCATATGCGTCGAAAAAATTGCTAGACGTATGATTTCGAATTGTGTCAGTTTTCTTGCGTCCTCAATTGGGCGAGTGATAGGACGATCTCGCCAGAGATTGTCTGTCTGACAAAAACTGTTCCATTGCAAACAAGGAAGTGTGTTTATGTCGAAAGTCAAAACCAGCACTATCGATTCAGCCGAACAACTCCTCTGGGCAGCGCAATCATTGGCCGCGCCCAGTAATGCATTCAACCAGATCAATAGTTTCAGTCACCAATACGACCGTGGCGGCAATCTCACCGTCAATGGTAAACCCTCGTACTCGGTGGACGAGGCGGCTACTCAATTGCTGCGCGACGGCGCGGCGTATCAGGACAGGGACGGTAGCGGCAAGATCGAGCTGACCTATACCTTTCTCACCTCCGCGTCCTCCAGCACCATGAACAAGCACGGAATCAGCGGTTTCAGCCAGTTCAGTGCCCAGCAGAAGGGCCAGGCTGCGTTGGCCATGCAATCCTGGGCGGACGTGGCCAATGTCACCTTCACCGAGAAGAGCAGCGGTGGCGACGGGCACATGACCTTCGGCAACTACAGCGGCGGCCAGGACGGCGCAGCGGCGTTCGCCTACCTGCCGGGCACTGGCGCCGGCTATGACGGGACGTCCTGGTACCTTATCAACAGCAGCTACACCCAGAACAAGAACCCGGACCTGAATAACTATGGCCGGCAGACCCTGACCCACGAAATCGGCCACACCCTGGGCCTGGCGCACCCTGGCGACTACAACGCCGGCGAAGGCAGCCCGACCTACGATGACGCCACGTACGGCCAGGACACCCGTGGCTACAGCGTCATGAGCTACTGGAGCGAAAGCAATACCGACCAGAACTTCAGCAAGGGCGGGGTGGAAGCCTATTCCTCAGGTCCCTTGATGGATGACATCGCCGCGATCCAGAAGCTATACGGTGCCAACATGAGCACCCGTACCGGAGACACCACCTACGGTTTCAATTCCAACACCGGTCGCGACTTCCTCAGTGCGTCTTCCTCGTCGGACAAGGTGGTGTTCTCGGTGTGGGACGCGGGCGGTCGCGATACCCTGGACTTCTCCGGCTTCACCCAGAACCAGAAGATAAACCTCAATGACGCCTCGTTCTCAGACGTTGGCGGCATGGTGGGCAACGTGTCCATCGCCCAGGGCGCTACCATCGAAAATGCCATCGGCGGGTCAGGCAGCGATTTGCTGATCGGCAACGAAGTGGCCAACGAGCTCAAGGGCGGCGCCGGCAATGACATTCTCTGGGGCGGCGGCGGTGCGGACAAACTGTCGGGCGGTTCCGGGGCCGACACGTTCGTGTTCGCTGCGAGCTCCGACTCGCGGCCGGGTGCCACGGACCAGATCCTCGATTTCGTCAGTGGCCTGGACAAGATCGACCTGACCGGTATCACCAACGGCGCAGGCCTGCACTTCGTGAATGCGTTCACCGGTGCGGCGGGCGATGCGGTGTTGTCGACATCGGGTGGCAACAGCCTGTTGTCGGTGGACTTCTCCGGGCATGGCGTGGCCGATTTCCTGGTCAGTACCGTCGGCCAGGCTGCGGTTTCGGACATCGTGGCTTGATGTCCGCATGACGCAGGGTGGTGAGGGCAGGCTTGCCCCAGTAATGGGGCTGCGTTGCAGCCCAGCGGGAGCAAGCTCCCTCGCCACGATGCATTTCCAACTTTCATGAGCGAGTAGAAACCCATGCCCCGCAGTCTTCCGGCAGCCGCTTGGTTACTCGTTATGCTGATGTCGTTTTCTGGAGAAGTCGCCATGGCGCGCAGCCTGTTGTTAGCAGAACCCTCGCAGTTGGCCGGTCAGTGGCGTGCCGTTCTGGCAGGCCCCCAGGACGATGCACAAACCCAGGCCCTGCAAGACAAGCCGTCGAATACCTGCGTCATCGAGCTCAAGGCGGACCAGACGGTGGGAGGGCAAACCGAGTGCCTGGGTCACTGGCTTGGGGATGAGCCGCTGCACTGGTTTCCGGAGCCCGATGGTCTTTCGCTGCTTGGCAAGCAAGATGCCAGAGTTCATCTGGGGTTGCGCCAGGGCCAGCATTATCAAGTCAATTTGAAGTCAGGGTTGAGCGTTACGCTCGAGCGCGATATCCGAGAGAACGCGCGTTAACGTATTCGTACCGCCTGGACCTGTTTATCCGAATCCAAGCGCGCTTGTTCAATCAAGCGCGCACTTTGGTGTGTTCGGGTTCAACTTAATAATAGATTGGCAAGTTAGAGAGTTTGCCAACTCTGTGGCGAAGCCAAGAGCAGGGAAGAATAATGAAGAGGGCAAAGACGGTCGCCACTGTACCGCTGTTCAAGGCACTGGGCGATTATAAAAATATCCTGCTCAGTGTCGGTTGTTTTACCGCGCTGATTAATGTCCTGATGCTGGCGCCTTCCATCTACATGCTCCAGGTATATGACCGGGGCTTGTCATCGCAGAACGAAACCACCCTGGTGATGCTGTCGTTGATGGTGGTGGGATTCTTTGTCTTCATCGGGCTGTTGGAAATGGTGCGCAGCTTCATCGTCATCCGCATCGGCAGCCAATTGGAAAGGCGTTTCAACCTTCAGGTCTACAAGGCCGCGTTAGAGCGCAACCTGCTCCAGGGCGAAGGTAACGCCGGGCAGTCCCTGGGCGACTTGACCCATCTGCGCCAGTTCGTCACCGGCCCGGCGTTGTTCGCCTTCTTCGATGCCCCCTGGTTCCCGATCTATCTGCTGGTGATCTATCTGTTCAATGTCTGGCTGGGCGTGTTCGCCAGCGTCGGCACGCTGCTGCTTATCGGCCTGGCATGCCTGAACGAGGCCATGACCCGCAAACCGTTGGCACAGGCCAGCGGCTACTCGCAACAGTCCAGTCAGTTGGCCACCAGCCACCTGCACAACGCCGAATCGATCCAGGCCATGGGCATGCTCGATGCGTTGCGCAACCGTTGGTTTACCGTGCACTCGCGTTTTCTCGGCCTGCAGAACCAGGCCAGTGACACCGGCGCGGTCATCAGCGCCTTCAGCAAGGCCCTGCGCCTGTGCCTGCAATCGCTCGTGCTGGGTCTGGGGGCGCTGCTGGTGATCAAGGGCGACATGACCGCCGGGATGATGATTGCCGGCTCGATCCTGATGGGCCGGGTATTGAGTCCCATCGACCAATTGATTGCCGTGTGGAAGCAGTGGAGCGGCGCGAAGCTGGCCTACCGCCGTCTCGATGCCTTGTTGCAGGCCTATCCACCCCAGGACGATGCGATGCCGTTGCCACCGCCCAAGGGCCAGGTGAGCTTCGAGCAGGTCAGCGCCGGACCGCCGGGGCAGCGCCAGGCGACATTGCATCAAGTAAGTTTCATTCTCGCTGCCGGCGAGGTGCTTGGCGTCCTGGGGGCCTCGGGCTCCGGCAAGTCCACCCTGGCCCGTGTGCTGGTAGGTGTGTGGCCGATCCTCGGAGGTGCGGTACGGCTGGACGGGGCCGATATCCATCGTTGGAACCGTGATCTACTCGGCCCGTTTATCGGCTACCTGCCCCAGGACATCGAGCTGTTCAGCGGCAGCATCGCCGAGAACATCGCCCGCTTTCGCGAGGCCGACCCGCAGAAGGTCGTCGCTGCCGCGCAGCAGGCCGGGGTGCATGAGCTGATCCTGCGCATGCCTCAAGGCTACGACACGGTACTGGGGGAGGACGGTTGCGGCTTGTCCGGCGGGCAGAAACAACGGGTCGCCCTGGCCCGGGCCCTGTATGACCGGCCGAGCCTGGTGGTGCTCGATGAGCCCAACTCCAACCTGGACACCGTCGGCGAGGCGGCGCTGGCCAGCGCCATCGCGCAGATGAAAGCCCAGGGCACCAGCGTCGTGCTGGTGACACACCGCTCCTCGGCACTGGCCCAGGCCGACAAGTTGCTGGTGCTCAACGAAGGTCGGCTGCAAGCGTTCGGACCGAGCCAGCAAGTGCTGCGTGCGCTATCCGGCCAGTCGGAAACCCCGCGGGACAAACCCCAGCCGACGCCCAGCGGTTTGAGCATGAGCCGTCAGTACCAGGCCGCCGGCAAGCCCGGCAACGCATGAGCAAGGATCGCGACATGAACCAGGAACACACTCGACTCCCCGAGCGTCCCGAACGTGACGCCGGTTTCTTCATGCGCCTGGGCTGGGCCCTGGCGATCCTTGGCGCCGGCAGTTTCTTCACCTGGGCCAGCCTGGCCCCGTTGGACCAGGGCATTCCCGTGCAGGGCACGGTGGTGGTTTCCGGCAAGCGCAAGGCGGTGCAATCGATGAGCAGCGGCATGGTCAGTCGGATCCTGGTGCGCGAAGGTGAAGCGGTCAAGCAAGGCCAACCGTTGTTTCGCTTGGATCAGACCCAGGCCGCGGCGGATGTGCAATCGCTGCAAGCCCAGTATCGGATGGCCTGGGCCAGCCTGGCGCGCTGGCAAAGCGAGCGGGACAACCTGGCACAAGTGAGTTTTCCGAGCGTGTTGAGCCAGGACCCGGACCCTCGCCTGGCATTGGTGCTCGAAGGCCAGCGACAACTGTTCAGCAGCCGCCGCGAAGCCTTCGCCCGGGAACAGGCCGCATTGCGCGCCAGCATCGACGGCGCCACCGCGCAACTGGCGGGGATGCGCCGGGCCCGTGGCGACCTGACCGCCCAGGCCGAGTCCCTGCGCCTGCAACTGGGCAATCTGCAGCCCTTGGCGGATAACGGCTATATCCCGCGCAACCGCCTGCTGGATTATCAACGGCAACTGTCCCAGGTGCAGCAGGAACTGGCGCAGAACAGTGGCGAAAGCGGCCGGGTGGAGCAGGGGATCATCGAATCCCGGCTGAAGCTGCAGCAACACAGCGAGGAATATCAGAAGGAAGTCCGCAGCCAATTGGCCGAGGCCCAGCTCAAGAGCGAAACCCTGCAACAGCAGCTCACGTCGGCCGGCTTCGAGTTGCAACACAGCGAGATCCTCGCCACCGCCGATGGCATCGCCGTCAACCTCGGGGTGCACACCGAAGGTGCGGTGGTGCGCCAGGGCGACACCTTGCTGGAGATCGTGCCCCAAGGCACCCGGCTGGAGGTGGAAGGGCACCTGCCGGTGAACCTGATCGACAAGGTCGGTATCCATCTGCCCGTGGACATCCTGTTTACCGCCTTCAACCAGAGCCGCACGCCGAGGGTGGCGGGTGAGGTCAGCCTGGTGTCCGCCGACCAGATGATCGATGAAAAAACCGGCACGCCGTACTACGTGCTGCGCAGCAGCGTGGGCGAGGCAGCGCTGGAAAAACTCAATGGCCTGGTGATCAAGCCCGGGATGCCAGCGGAAATGTTCGTGCGCACCGGCGAGCGTTCACTGCTCAACTACCTGTTCAAACCGCTGCTCGACCGGGCCGGCTCTGCGTTGACCGAGGAATAAGGATGTCCGGTGTATGAAGTGTTTCTACGGGTTGGCACTGCTGGCCGCTTCTATTTGCAACAGTGCCTGGGCCATGGGGCCGTTCGAATTCTACGAACAGGCCCTGCGCAACGACCCGGTCTATCTCGGGGCAATCAAGGAGCGCGACGCGGGCCTGGAAAACCGCGCCATCGGCCGCGCCGGGTTGCTGCCGCACCTGGGGTACAGCTACAACAAGGGCCGCAACCAGTCCAAGGTCACCTACCTCAATGACCGTGGTGCCAGCCAGCACGACGACCGCAACTACAGCAGCTACGGCTCCAGCCTGACCCTGCAACAGCCGCTGCTGGATTACGAGGCATACGCGGCCTATCGCAAAGGCGTGGCGCAGGCGCTGTTCGCCGATGAAAACTTCCGCGGCAAGAGCCAGGAGTTGCTGGTGCGGGTACTGAGCCACTACACCCAGGCGCTGTTCGCCCAGGATCAGATAAACATTGCCCAGGCGAAGAAGAAGGCCTTCGAACAGCAGTTCCACCAGAACGAGCACCTGTTCCGCCAGGGCGAAGGTACCCGAACCGATATCCTCGAGGCCGAGTCACGCTACGAACTGGCCACCGCCGAAGAGATCGAAGCGCACAACGAACAGGACGCTTCCCTGCGGGAACTGGGTTCGCTGATCGGCGTGCCCACCCTGGCCATCGGCGACCTGGCCCCGTTGAACGAAGGCTTCCAGACCTTCGCCTTGCAGCCCGCCGGTTTCGATACCTGGCATGAACTGGCCGTGAGCAACAACCCCAACCTGGCCTCCCAGCGTCAGGCCGTGGACGTTGCGCGCTACGAGGTGGAGCGCAACCGCGCCGGGCACCTGCCCAAGGTCAGCGCCTACGCGACGATGCGCCAGAACGAGTCGGAAAGCGGCAACACCTACAACCAGCGCTACGACACCAACACCATTGGCCTTGAAGTCAGCGTGCCCTTGTATGCCGGTGGTGGCGTCTCGGCCTCGACCCGCCAGGCCAGCCGCACCATGGAACAGGCCGAATACGAGCTGGACGCCAAGACCCGGGAAACCCTGATCGAACTGCGCCGGCAGTTCAGCGCCTGCGTGTCGGGGGTGAACAAGCTGCGGGCCTACCAGAAAGCCCTGGTCTCCGCCGAAGCGCTAGTGGTGTCGACCCGGCAAAGCATTCTGGGTGGTGAGCGGGTCAACCTCGACGCACTCAACGCCGAGCAACAGCTCTACACCACCCGCCGCGACCTCGCCCAGGCCCGCTACGACTACCTCATGGCCTGGGTCAAATTGCATTACTACGCCGGCACGTTGGGGGAGCAGGACCTGGCGAAGGTAGATGAGGCCTTTGTAACCCGCTGATCCCCTCGCCACAGGAGGCCAGTGCAAGCCCCAAGGGACGGGAAAGCTACAGGACTTTTGCAACAACTAAGGATGGTTCATGAAAATCGATAACAACAAGCAACCCGGAAAAACGCGCAGCCTGTTTCTCCTAAAGACCTTGAATCACGCCGTGCTCTGCGCAGTGGCAACCCTGGGCACGGCCCAGGCGGCGCCTTATGTCGAGGGCGGCAGGGCTGGGGACCCGAATAGCTGGCGCAGCGCCGAATTCAACGCCGAATGGGGACTGGGCGCGATCAATGCACAGCAGGCTTACGCCGCCGGTTACACCGGCAAGGGCGTCAAACTGGGGATCTTCGACCAACCGGTCTATGCCGCGCATCCGGAGTTTTCCGGCACCAATAAAGTCGTGACCCTGGTCACCAGCGGCATCCGCGAATACACCGACCCATACATTCCGGTGAAGGCCGGTGACCCGTTTCGTTACGACGGCTCACCCACGGTGGGCTCCGACGGCAAGCTGGGCTCCCATGGCACCCACGTCGGCGGGATTGCCGCCGGCAGCCGTGACGGTAGTCCGATGCACGGCGTGGCGTTCGACGCGCAGATCATCAGCGCCGACAACGGCGACCCCGGCCCGGAGGACGGCATCATCCTCGGTAACGATGGCGCGGTGTACAAGGCCGGTTGGGACGCACTGATCGCCAGCGGCGCGCGGATCATCAACAACAGTTGGGGCATCGGCATCACCGACCGCTTCGATCAGGGCGGCCGGGATCCGGCCTTCCCGCACTTCACCGTGCAGGATGCGCAGTTGCAGTTCGACCAGATCCAGCCGTTGCTGGGCACCCGGCCGGGCGGCGCCTACGAAGGCGCCATCGCCGCCGCCCGCAGTGGAATCGTGACCATATTCGCCGCCGGCAACGACTACAACCTCAACAACCCCGATGCCATCGCAGGCCTGGCGTACTTCGTGCCGGACATCGCGCCGAACTGGCTCACGGTCGCCGCCTTGCAGGTGAACCCCGACACCAGTAGCCCCGATCCCTACACCATCAGCACGTTCTCGTCGCGCTGTGGCTATACCGCCAGTTTCTGCGTATCGGCGCCGGGCACCCGGGTTTACAGCGCCGTGATCGGCGGTACCGGCGCCGATGACCTGACGGTGGGTTATGGCAACAAGAGTGGTACCTCCATGGCGGCGCCCCATGTCGCCGGCAGTGTGGCGGTGTTGATGGAGCGCTTCCCCTACATGACCGGCGCCCAGGTCGCCAGCGTGCTGCGCACCACGGCCACCGACATGGGCACCCCTGGCGTCGATTCGCTGTACGGCTGGGGCATGATCAACCTGGGCAAGGCCATCGACGGTCCGTCGATGCTGGTGACCGAGCAGGACATTCCCGTGGAATTGCGCGTCGACGGCGCCTACGGTTCCGGGCAGTTCGTGGCGGACCTGCCGGGCGTCGGTGCGATCGTCGATGCCGGTAAACCCACGCAACGGGTGTGCAGCGGACTCCAGTGCGGGCTGGATGTGTGGCGCAACGACATAGCCGGTCACGGTGGTCTGACCAAGGAAGGCATCGGCACCTTGGTACTCACCGGTGACAATACCTACAGCGGGCCGACCCTGGTCAACGAGGGGCGCCTGGCAATCAACGGTTCACTGGCGTCGGCCGTGACCGTCAATGACGGCGGGGTAGTGGGCGGGAACGGACGCATCGCCAGCCTGATCGCCAACCAGGGCGGCAACGTGGCGCCGGGCAACTCCATCGGTACGTTGCAGGTGGCCGGGGACGTGACCTTTCAACCGGGTTCGGCCTACGCGGTGGAAGTATCGCCGACCGCCAGCGACCTGATCATTGCCGGCGGCAAGGCCACGGTCGACGGCGCGACAGTGGCCTTATCCCTGGAAAACAGCCCGACGCTGCTGGCCGCCAGCGGGGTGAACAACCTGCTGGGGCGCCAGCTCGACATCCTGCAGGCCGCCGGCGGTATCGAAGGGCGTTTTAGCGAGGTGCTGCCCAACTATGCGTTCCTCGGCGGTAACCTGGCGTACTCCGCCAGCGGCGTTCAACTCACGGTGGCGCGCAACGCGGCATCGTTCAGCAGCCTCGGCCTGACCCCCAACCAGCGTTCCGTAGCGTCCGCGGCCGAGCAATTAGGCGCCGGCAACGCCCTCTACGAAACCTTATTGCTGTCGTCCAGCACCGCCGTGGCGCAACAGGCATTCCAGCAATTGTCCGGCGAGATCCATCCAGCCGTCGGCACCTTGTTGATCAACCACAGCCGTTACCTGCGAGATGCCGTGGGTGACCGCCTGCGCCAGGACGCGCTGTACGATGCCAATACGCCAACCGACGCTGACAGCAACCTCTGGGTCAAGGCGCTCGGCGCCTGGGGCAAAAGCGACGGTGGGCATGACAATGCCAACTCCAACAGCTCCATCGGCGGGCTGCTGATCGGTGGCGACGGCTTGATCAGCGAAGGGACACGGCTGGGCTTCGTCACTGGATACAGCGACAGTTCATTGAGCATGGGCGATGGCACGCATTCGTCGGCCGAGGTCGACAGTTATCACCTGGGGGCCTACCTGGGGCATGAGATCGACGCGCTGCGCCTGAGCGTCGGTGGCGCCTACAGCTGGCATCGCATCGACGTCAAACGTGAGTTGCAGTGGGCCGAGGTCAGTGGCCGGGAGAAAACCAAGCGTGATGCCCGCACCGGCCAGGTCTTCACTGAAGCGGCCTATCGCCTCGACTTGCAACCCATGGTCCTGGAGCCGTTCGCCAACCTGGCCTATGTGCACCTGGACAGCGACAGCTTCCATGAGAAAGGCGACAGCGCAGCCCTGCACGGTGGCGATGACCGTCGCGATGCGCTGCTGTCGACGCTGGGCGTGCGGGCCAGCCACAGCCTGGCGCTGTCGCGGACCCAGCAACTGCAACTCTCCGGCTCCCTGGGCTGGCAGCACAACTTGAGCAACACCCGTTCCGAACAGGACCTGGCGTTTGCCGGCAGCACAGACACCTTCGCGGTGCAGAGCGTGTCCATGGACCGCAACGCCGCGGTGATCGGCGCTCGGGCAGGGCTCGCGGTGGCCAGGGATGTGCGCGTCAACCTGGACTACAACGGCGTGCTCGGTGCCCGGGATAAAAGCCATGGCGTCGGGCTGACCCTGGATTGGCAGTTCTGAGCCGAGGAGAAACGGCCGGCTGGCCCCTTCACTTTGCACCTATTCCAACAACAAAAAGAGAGGCAGCAACACATGGGTATCTACGACTACAAGAACCTCGGCACCACCGAGTCCAAGGCATTGGTCAGTGATGCGATGGCGATCATGCTGTATTCCTACCATAACCTCGACAACGGCTTCGCTTCCGGCTACCAGCACAATGGCTTCGGTGCCGGTCTGCCGGCGACCCTGGTCACGGCGCTGTTGGGCGGCACCGATTCCCAGGGAGTGATCCCCGGCGTGCCGTGGAATCCCGACTCGGAAAAGCTTGCCCTCGAAGCGCTGCAAAAGGCCGGCTGGACTCCCATCAGTGCCTCGCAACTGGGCTACGCCGGCAAGGTGGATGGTCGTGGAACGTTCTTTGGTGAGAAGGCCGGCTACACCACCGCGCAAGTGGAGATCCTTGGTAAGTACGACGCCCAGGGTCATCTACAGGAGATCGGCGTGTCGTTTCGTGGTACCAGCGGCCCCCGGGAAAACCTGATCACCGATTCCATCGGCGATGTAATCAACGACCTGATGGCCGCCCTGGGGCCCAAGGATTATGCGAAAAACTACGCCGGTGAAGCCTTCGGCAACCTGCTTGGGGATGTCGCCAGGTTTGCCCAGGCCCACGGCTTGACGGGCAAGGACGTGCTGGTCAGCGGTCACAGCCTCGGCGGGTTGGCGGTCAACAGCATGGCGGACTTGAGCGCGGACAAGTGGTCGGGGTTCTTCAACAGCGCCAACTACATCGCCTATGCCTCACCGACCCAGAGCGGCACCGACAAAGTGCTGAACATCGGCTATGAAAACGACCCGGTCTTCCGGGCGCTGGACGGCTCGACGTTCAATCTGGCGTCGGTGGGCATGCATGATGCGCCACAGGAATCGGCCACCAACAACATCGTCAGCTTCAACGACCACTACGCCTCCACGGCCTGGAACGTGTTGCCGTTTTCCATCCTCAATATCCCCACCTGGATTTCCCATCTGCCCACCGGTTATGGCGATGGCATGGGACGGATCATGGGGTCGGCGTTTTACGACCTGACCGAAAAAGATTCAACCATCATCATTGCCAACCTGTCGGACCCGGCCCGGGACAATACCTGGGTGCAGGACCTCAATCGCAACGCCGATGCCCATACCGGCAGCACCTTCATCATTGGCAGCGACCAGGCCGATCTGATCCAGGGTGGCCAAGGCAACGATTACCTGGAAGGCCGCGCCGGCAACGATACGTTCCGCGACAGCGGTGGCTATAACGTGATCCTGGGCGGGCAGGGCACCAACAGTCTGCACTTGCAGCAGTCGGTGAAGAATTTCAGCTTCGCCCATGACGGGGCCGGAACACTGTATATGCGTGATGCCCACGGCGCGATCAGCATCACCCGCGACATCGGTACGCTGGTCAGCCAGGAGCCCGGATCGCTCTGGGGAATGCTCAAGGATGAGGTGAGCCACAGCATCACCGCCAACGGCCTGTTGACCGGGGGCAACCTGACCGCGTACGCATCAGCGGCCAACGGCAGCGCGGCTGACGATACTCTGGTGGCGCGGGGCGCCGGTGACTGGCTGTTCGGCCTGGAGGGTAACGACCGGTTGCTGGGCGGTGCCGGGAACGACACGTTCGTCGGTGGTTCGGGCAATGACCAGATGCAATCGGGCGGCGGCAACGATACCTTCATCTTCAACGGCGTGTTCGGCCAGGACCGGATCAGCGGTTATGACGGAGGGGACACGTTGGTGTTCATTGGCGTACAGGGGGCCGGGGCGGGTTATGACTACAGCCAGCACCTGTCGCAGGTGGGCGCCGACACGTTGCTCACGGTGGGCGACAGTTCGGTGACTTTGGTGGGGGTAGGGTTGGGGCAGGTTGGGGAGAACATTGTGTTCGCCTGATGCCTCTGTGGAGCTGAGCTTGCTCGCGATAGCGGTGGACCTGCTTGCAGCGGTGTTGAATGTGCCGCCATCGCGAGCAGGCTCGCTCCCACATTATCTGGCGGTGACCGTGATTCCGTGATCACCGAAGATCCCCTGTGGGAGCGGGCTTGCCCGCGAAGGCGGCAGTACAGTCAACCTTTAAGTGACTGGTTCACCGCTTTCGCGAGCAAGCTCGCTCCCACATTGTCCGGCGGTGACCGTGATTCCGTGATCAAACCCCCCTGTGGGAGCGAGCCTGCTAGCGATGGCGGCCGTGCGGTCGCAAAATGGTGTCGGCTGACACTCGCCCACAGAGGGTTCAGTCTTCCTTGCGAATCGTCGCCACGTCATCGGCGCGCACCCGGACCTTCTTGCCGGCAATGTCTTCGAACTCGTAGAAGCCGTCGGACGTGCGGGTGTTGGGGGTGTCCTTGGTCAAATACTGGGTACCGTTCTGCAAGGTCACGACGGTCGGCGTCGAGCAACCGGCCAGCGCCAGGAACGCCGCGGCAGCCAAAGGCAGGCCCAGAAATCTGATATTCATATCCATACCTCTCGATCAAAAGGACGCAGCTCATCCGGCCGCGCCATCACTGTAATCAACCGCCATTGGTCCTGCTTACTGTAGGAAAGTTCATCGTCCACCACGGGATTTCACCTTTTAATTGAGGGAACCACTCATCCTTTGCTGTTGCCCGTGTCCTCCGTTGCTGGTATCTGTACGCATAACCAGTATTTCAGCACCATGGCGCTTCTTCCCGTGACAGCCAACCCTCTCGACGACCCCTTTTACTACCTGAACAATTTCCAGCAGGTGCTTGCCTGGCTGACGCAACGCTATGCCGACGTGCTCAGCATCGAGGAGCAGCGGTTCATCGACGACTTCGCGTCCTTGCCACGCTCGTCCCAGGGGCTGCTGGTGCGCATGGTGATGCGCAAGGGGTTACGCTTTCGGCACAGCAAATTGCATTACCTGGAAATCGGCGACATTGGCGCGGCGGTCGAGCCGCTGCTGGCCCTGGGCTGGGTTCAGGATCAGCAGCCCTTGAATCTTGTCGAACTGTTCGAAGTGCTGCTCAAGCCGGAAATCATCCTGTGCCTGGGCCACCTGATCGAACGCCCCAAGGCGAAAAAGACCGAATGGCTCCAGGCTTTGGGGGACCGCCTGGACGAAGCACAGTCATTCAATCAGTGGTGCCCGCAACTGCAGGACCGGTTGTACAGCCTGACGATCATGGAAACCTGCGACCGGCTGCGACTGATGTTCTTTGGCAACCTCTATCAGGACTGGTCGGAGTTCGTGCTGGCGGACTTGGGCATCTTTACCTATGAATCCGTGGCGTTCAGTGCCGAGTCCCGTGGCTTGCGCAGTCGTCAGGATGTCGATGCCTGTCTGTCCCTGCACGATTGCCAGCAGCGTTTCGAAGCCGGCGAGCCATTGCAAGACATCGTCGCCCAAGTCAATGCACTGGCCCTGGACAACCCATGGCTGGAGCGGCGGCGGGGCAAGTTGCTGTTCCAGATCGGCCAGCACGCCGAACGCATCGGCGATTTTGCCCAAGCTCTGTGCATCTATCGCGATTGCACCTACCCCGGTGCACGGCTGCGGATGATCCGCGTGCTGGAGCGCATCGGCGAGTACGTCCTGGCCCTGGAACTGGGTGAAATGGCTGCCCGCGCGCCGGAAAACGCCGCTGAAACCCAGGCATTGCTCAGGGTCCTGCCGCGTTTGCAACGCAAACTGGGCGGGCCGCCGGTGCCCCGTGCCGTGGCCCGGGAGGTGGAGCGGCTGGACCTGCACCTGCCCCGCGTCGATCCGGTCCTGTCGGTGGAGTATCACGTCCAGGCCCATTTGCACGACGACACCGCCCCGGTGCATTACGTCGAGAACAGCCTGATCAACTCGTTGTTCGGCCTGTTGTGCTGGCCGGCGATTTTCGCGCCGTTGCCGGGGGCGTTTTTCCATCCGTTCCAGCGCGGTCCGGTGGACCTGCTCAACGAGGATTTTCCCGTCCGCCGCGCCGAGCTGTTCTCAGCCTGCTTCGCGGAGCTCGACGACGGCCGCTATCGGGACACCATTGTCCGTCGCTATACGGAGAAATGGGGCATCCAGTCGCCTTTCGTGTTCTGGGGCGCGGTGTCCGAAGAATTGTTGCATCAGGCGCTCGATTGCCTGCCGGCCGAACACCTCAAGCACTGGTTCAATCGCTTGTTGCTGGACATCAAGGCCAACCGTGCCGGCATGCCGGACCTGATCCAGTTCTGGCCGCAGCACAAGACGTATCGCATGATCGAAGTCAAAGGCCCCGGCGATCGCCTGCAGGACAATCAATTGCGCTGGCTGGCGTTCTGTCACGAACATCGGATGCCGGTTGCGGTCTGCCATGTGCAATGGATGGAGCAGGGCGCATGACCCTGGAGCCGACCTACAGCATCGCCGTGCGGGCGTTATGCGAGTTCACCGCCAAGACCGGTGACCTGGACCTGCGCTTTACCCCGTCGCCCACGGCACTGGAAGGTATCGTTGGCCACCGCACCGTGGCGTCCCGGCGCAGCGAGACGTATCAGGCCGAGATCACTCTCGAAGGCCGTTACCGGAGCATGCGGGTCAAGGGACGGGCCGACGGCTACGATCCGCTGCGCAACTGCGTCGAGGAGGTGAAAACCTATCGCGGCGACCTGTCCGGGCAACCGGCCAATCATCGCCAGTTACACTGGGCCCAGGCGAAGATCTACGGCTGGTTGATGTGCCAGAAGCTGCAGCTGTCGCGCATCGACGTGGCTCTGGTGTATTTCGACATCGTCAGTGAGAAGGAAACCTGCCTGACGCAAGGCTTCGAAGCGACGCAGCTCGAAGCCTTCTTCGAACAGCAGTGCGCCTTGTTCCTGGCCTGGGCCGAACAGGAAATGGCCCATCGACAGGCGCGCAATGCCGGCGCACAAACGCTGGCCTTTCCCCACGCCGGCTTCAGGCCAGGACAGCGGCACCTGGCCGAGTCGGTGTTCAAGGCTGTCAGTACCGGACGGTGCCTGATGGCCCAGGCGCCTACCGGCATCGGCAAGACCGTTGGAACGTTGTTTCCGATGCTCAAGGCCCTGGCGCCGCAGCGATTGGACAAGGTGTTTTTTCTCACAGCCAAGACGCCGGGGCGCAGGCTGGCCCTGGATGCGGCGCGAGTGATCACCCATAGCGCGCCGTCGATGCCGCTGCGGGTCCTGGAAATGGTCGCCAGGGACAAAGCCTGTGAGCACCCGGACAAGGCCTGCCACGGTGAGTCCTGCCCGCTGGCCCGTGGCTTCTACGATCGCCTGCCCGCCGCCCGCGAGGCCGCCAGCAGGGTCACCTTGCTCGATCAGGCCGCTTTGCGCGAGATCGCGTTGGCCCATGGGATGTGCCCGTACTACCTCAGCCAGGAAATGGCCCGGTGGGCCGACGTGGTCGTTGCCGACTACAACTATTATTTCGATTTCAGCGCCTTACTGTTCGCCCTGGCCCAGGCCGATGGCTTGGCTGTCGCGACGCTGGTGGACGAGGCCCATAACCTGGTGGAACGGGGACGGCAGATGTACAGCGCCACTCTCGACCAGTCGACACTGGCCGCCGTGCGCAAAACCGCTCCCGAACCCCTGAAGAAGTCCTTGCAGCGGGTCAATCGCCAGTGGAACACCTTGCACGCTCCGCAGGTGGCGGCCTACCAGGCCTATGAGAAACCGCCGGAGAAACTGCTCCAGGCGCTGTCCCTGTGCGCCACGGCCATCGGCGATTACCTCAACGACCATCCCCAGGGCCTGGGCGGCGACTTGCAGGCGTTCTACTTCCAAGCCTTGCAGTTCGGCCGGGTGGCGGAATCGTTCAATGAGCATTTCCTGTTCGACATTCATAAGCGTGAACTCGGCCGTCAGCACAGCCTCTCCACCTTGTGCCTGCGCAACGTGGTGCCGGCCGGTTTCTTGCGGCCAAGGCTCACGGCGGCCCGCAGCTGTGTGCTGTTCTCCGCCACCCTGAGCCCGCGCCACTACTACGCCGACCTGTTAGGCACCCCGGCGGACACGGTGTGGATCGACGTGGAGTCGCCTTTCCATGCCGGGCAACTGGACGTCCAGGTCGTCAGTCGGATCTCCACCCGTTTTGCCCACCGCCAGGCTTCGCTGGAGCCGATTGTCGGTTTGATGGCGCGCCAGTTCGGCGAGCGTCCCGGCAACTACCTGGCCTTTTTCAGCAGCTTTGATTACTTGCAACAGGTGGCCGGGCTGTTTGCCGAACGGTATCCGGACATCGCCATCTGGAGCCAATCCCGGGGCATGGACGAAGCATCCCGACAGGCCTTTCTCGAACGGTTCATGGAACACAGCCAGGGCATCGGCTTCGCGGTGCTGGGCGGTGCGTTCGGCGAGGGCATCGACTTGCCTGGCTCGCGGCTGATCGGCGCGTTCATCGCCACCCTGGGGCTGGCGCAGTTCAATCCGGTCAACGAACAGATCAAGCAGCGCATGGCCGCGATCTTTGGCGACGGATACGACTACACCTATCTGTATCCCGGCTTGCAGAAAGTCGTCCAGGCCGCCGGTCGCGTCATCCGCACCCAACAGGACCGGGGGGTGGTGATGTTGATAGACGACCGGTTCGGCGAAGCCCGGGTGCAGCACTTATTGCCGGTTTGGTGGTCTGTCAGTCAAGAACGCAGCAGTCCTCCTGTGGGAGCGGGCTTGCTCGCGAAAGCGGTGGTACAGCCAACACCAACATAACTGACCCACCGCTTTCGCGAGCAAACCCGCTCCCACAAAGGGATTTGCGTCGATTTCCATTTTTGCTCCCGCCGGTTGATAATTTTTCCGAGGCAGGACTTGCACCATACTTCGCAAAGAATCTACACGGACACCCCGGCCAAAAATGCTTGAGAACAATCAGAAGACTGCCCGCATCAACGAGGAACAGCGTTTTCGCCTGTTGATCGACGCCGTGGTCGATTACGCCATCTACATGACCGACCCTACGGGCATCATCACCAGTTGGAATTCCGGTGCCCGGCGCTTCAAGGGCTATGAAGAGTCCGAGATCCTCGGCCAGCATTTCTCCCGTTTCTATACCGAGCAAGACCGCGCCGCCGGCCTGCCGCAACGGGCGCTGGACACGGCTCTGCGCGAGGGCCGTTTCGAAGGCGAGGGCTGGCGGGTGCGCAAGGACGGTACGCTGTTCTGGTCCCACGTGGTCATCGACCCGATCATCGACAGCCAGAGTGGCGCCTTGCTCGGCTTTGCCAAGATCACCCGCGACCTGACCGATCGCAAGATGGCCGAGGAAACCCTCAAGCAAAGCGAGCAGCAGTTTCGACTATTGGTACAGAGCGTCACCGACTACGCCATCTACATGCTCGATCCTGACGGCCAGGTGACCAACTGGAACCAGGGGGCGCAGCGCATCAAGGGCTATCTGCCAGCGGAGGCCATCGGCCAGCATTTTTCGATGTTCTACACCCCCGAAGACCGTGAAAACGGTGAGCCACAGCGGGCGCTGAGCATCGCCGCCAGCGCTGGGCGCTTCGAGAAGAAGGGCTGGCGCATGCGCAAGGACGGTACACGGTTCATGGCTCACGTGGTCATCGATGCGATCCGCAGCGACACCGGCACGCTGCTGGGGTTTGCCAAGATCACCCGCGACATTACCGACGCCACCCAGGCGCAGTTGGCCCTTGAGCAGACCCGTGAGGCGTTGTTCCAATCGCAGAAGCTGCAAGCCATCGGTCAGCTCACCGGCGGCATCGCCCATGACTTCAACAACCTGCTCACGGTGATCCTCGGCAATCTGGAGATCGTGCGCAAACGCATGCCCAGCGACCCGAAACTCGGCCAATTGCTGGACAACGCGACCCAGGGCGCGCTGCGGGGTGTTTCACTGACCCAGCGGATGCTGGCCTTTGCCCGCCGGCAGAAACTGACGTCCGAATCGGTCGAACTGGCGGCGTTGGTGCAAGGCATCAGCGGTCTGCTGCAAAGCTCCATGGGCCCGTCGATCCACATTCAGACCCGTTTCGCCGATGCGCTGTCGCCGGTCCTGGCGGACGTCAATCAGCTGGAGTTGGCCATCCTCAACCTGGCGACCAACGCCAGGGATGCAATGCCCCATGGCGGGCGCATCCTGATTGCGGCCAATGAGCGACGGGAAACCGGGGCACCGGAACTGCCCTTGAAGCCCGGGCGGTACGTCTGCCTGTCGATCACCGATGAAGGCGAGGGCATGGATGACGCGACGCTGGCGTCGGCCGTGGACCCGTTCTTCACCACCAAGGGGGTCGGCAAGGGTACGGGCCTGGGCTTGTCCATGGTGCATGGCCTGGCCGAGCAGTTGGGCGGTCGGTTGATTCTCAAGAGCCAGAAGGGTGTCGGCACTACCGCCGAGTTGTGGTTGCCGGTGGCTGATCACTCGGCATCGGAGACACCACCGGTCCAGGCGTCGGCGCCGTTGTCGCCCCAGGAATTGCTGGTGCTTGTGGTCGACGATGACAGTCTGGTGCTGACCAGCACCCGCTTGTTGATCGAAGACCTGGGGCACCGGGTGCTCTGCGCCCCGTCGGGCGCGCAGGCGCTGGAACTGTACGAGCGCAATCCGGACATCGACCTGGTGATCACCGACATGGCCATGCCGCAGATGGACGGTGCGCAACTGGCGAAGTTGCTGCGAGACCGACAACCCGCCTTGCCGGTGATTCTTGCCACCGGTTACGCCGAACGCCTGGAAGGCTTCGCCACACAACTGCCACGGCTGACCAAGCCGTTCAAACAGATTGACCTTGTGCAGGCTATTGGGCAGACGATGAAATAACCTGACTTGTGGTAACCCTTCTGTGGCGAGGGGATAAATCCCCTCGCCACAAGGGCGTGTCTTCTGACTATCCGGTGGTATTTTTCCTGAACCCCCGCAAATTCATCGCACACAAGCAGAACTGCAACACAATCAACGCATACGCATCCGAATGCAGCCCCCAGATCACCCACAGAATGTTGCTCGCGATGAAGCAACTGAAACCCATTACCCGTCGTCGCGGCTGGCGCGATCCGATCAGCCAGGCGGCGAGTACCGTCACCACCATCGCCGGCCACTGCACCCATCCAAGATAATCCACACCGCTGTCCTCACATGCCGTCGATGATCTACAGACCCTGGCGGCGGAACGGCGTTTCGTTGGACCTGCGGTCCATCGGCTTGAACTTGCCTGGCGGCGCGATCATCCAACAGGTTCGAACCATCACTGAGGGATAGCCCGCGCAATGCCCCGAATCCTGACCAGCCAGACCCAGGAAGAAGAACTGACGGAACACCAGGCCAAGCTGTTCGGCTCCCCCAAGGAGCGACTGGATTTCTATCGTCGGGAGATCCAGTACGAAACCAGCATCCTGGCCAATCGTACCGATGCGTACCTGGCCGCCCAGTCGTTCCTGGTGATTGCATTCGCCTCCTGTATGGCCAACCTGAACCCGGAATGGGGCAAGTTGTTCACCTTGATCGTGCCGCCATTCCTGGCCTTGCTGGGTTTTCTGAGCTCCCTCAATGCCTGGCCGGGCATTCGTGCCGCCTACGAGATCATCGATCATTGGCACTTCAAACAAAGTGAGTTGCTGCGCTCCGAGCCGATGATGGGCCTGGTCTATGACGAGTCGCCGCTGTTCAGCGAGCGGGAATCGACGCACAAGGGCTACCGCAAGTCGCTGCTGTTTTCGGTGCGCACGCCGTGGATCTTTGCGACCTTCTGGGTGTTGCTGGGGGTGTATTCGGTTTATATCCAGGTCAGCGACCCCGGGGCTTGAAGCCCGCTGGCCTAGCCTGATTGTTTATGGCGTTCATACCACGCCAGGGTCGGTTGGGTGCTCAAGCCGTGGACCAGAATGCTCAGTGACACCACCGAGAGCGTGAGGTTGATACACAGGCTCGCCAGCTCGGGTTGCAGGTGATGGTTCAAGGCAAAGAACAGGTAGAACAGACTGCCGATACCGCGGATGCCGAACCAACCGATCAGCAGCCGTTGCGCGCGATCCAGCAAACGCCCCCAGGGCATCGCCAGCACGCACACGGGACGGATGACGGCGAACAACAGGGCGCCGATGGCCAGGGCCCGCCAGTCCCAATGATTGGCCAGCACTACCCCGAGCAGCGTCACCAGGAATACTTCCATGGCGCGCTCCACCAGGCTGCCGAAGGCGAGCATGTCGCCCATCATCACACCGGCGGCCACCTGGCCGTCATCCAGGGATTCGGTGTCGCCCAGCACGGCTTGCCGAGGGGCAACCGTTTCGTGTCCCACCACCGGTTGCACCAGGTGTTCGGCCGGCGGCGAGTCCTTGTCGGTGGAAGCGACCTCGGCCTGACGCAACCCCAAGCCAGCGGCGAACACCGAGAGGAAGCCATAGCCCTGGACCGATTCGGCGGCGACATAAGCCAACGCGATCAGCGCCAGGGCCAGGTAATCGTTGGGTGACAGGGTGCTGTCGGCATTCTTGATGCGCATCGACAAGGTCAGGCGGCCAATGCCGCGGCCCATCGTGTAACCGATCAGCAAGCCTGCCGGTACAGCCCACAGCACATTGCGCAAGGCCCATTCGGCGAGGAAACCGCCATCGTCGTCGCGCAGCATCAACAGGCCAAGGATCACGAACGGAAACGCCGTGCCATCGTTCAACCCGGCCTCACCGGACAGCCCGAAACGTACCCGATCGTCATCCCGGGCATCGTTGACCTGCACCAGCGCCGCCAGCACCGGGTCGGTCGGGGCCAACATCGCGCCGATCAGCAGCGAAACGCCCCAACCGAGGCCGAACAGATAATGCAGAACCAGACACAGGCCGGCGATGCTCAGTATCATCACCGGACCGGCCAACCCATAGGCCACACGCCATGTACGGTCCTTGAAGGGCAGGCGCAGCTTAAGACCGCTGACGAACAGCGAAAATACCACGGCGATTTCGGTGAGATGCTCCATCCAGATCGTGGAGTCGCCGACGTCCAGCTTCAACAACCCCAGCCCGGCCGGCCCGATGGCGACACCCAGCGCCAGACACATCGCCGAAGTGGTTACCGGCATCCAGCGCAGGTAGGAAGAGGTCAGGGCCAGGGTCAGCAATACGGCACCGAGCACCGCAACCCACGCTGTGAACATCATTGGAGCTCCTTGGATAACCGCAACGCCAAACTGTTGGCAGAACCCTTGTGGCGAGGGGGGGACCACATCACCTGATGTCTTTCATTCGAGGGCATGGATGAAGCGAGGGTTCCCATTACAACAGCGCGCCCCGTTTATCCGGCTGCCTTTCAATCCGAGGGAATTTTTCGCCGCGCCCAAGGCTCTGCTCTGGAAGAGACGTGCTGATTCAGCGTCCTGCCAAGCACCCATGAGGCCCTTATGACTGCGCTGACTTCCCTTCACCGGCCCGCCACCGAGCGGCCGTTCACAGATCCGTTCACCGCCGCGGGGAACGTTCGCCAATGTTACGAGCGGCTGCTCCACGGCCCAGATGATGCCGACAGGCAAGCCGTGGCCCAGGCTTTCCTTCAATCATGCCTGGAGAAGGCCGAGGCGCTGCCCCAGGAAATGCCCGACGATCCGATGGCCCTGCAAGCCTGGGTCGAGCAACACAGTGCCGGCGTGGCCCGGCAATACGGCGATTACCTGGAACGGCGCAAGAGTGGCGGGGCACGGGAGTTCTTCACCCACAAAGCCCACGCCTTGTATTTCCTCCAGGCCGTCGCACCGACCAAGCTGGTGGACGGCGCCTGGTTGTATGGCGTGCTCAAGCACTGGCACGACCACCGCTTCGAAGGGTTACTGTGCACCTACCTGGAAGAGCTGGGCGATGGCGTCCCGGCGCAGAACCATGTGGTGATCTACCGCAAGCTGCTTGCCGAACACGGTTTGGCGGATGCGCCGGACATCGACGATGAGCGTTACCTGCAAGGCGCAGTGCAACTGGCCCTGGGATACGCCGGCGATGAATACCTGCCCGAGGTCATCGGCTACAACCTGGGCTATGAGCAACTGCCCCTGCATCTGTTGATCAGCGCCTATGAGCTGAGCGAGCTGGACATCGATCCGTATTACTTCACCCTCCACGTGACCATCGACAACGCCAGCACCGGCCACGCCCACAAAGCCGTGCAATCGCTGTTGCAACTGATGCCGATGGAAGCCGACCGCGAAGCCTTCTGGCGTCGGGTGACCCTGGGGTATCGCCTCAATGACCTGGGGCAGGGCAGCCGGACGATCATCGAATCGTTCGATCTGTATCGCGAAGTGTTGGACATGCTTGAACGCAAGCGCCCGTTCGGCCAGCACATGCACTCCGATTACTGCAAGTTCGAGGGCAAGACGGTCAACCAGTGGCTGGCGGCGCCGGGCCAACTGGAAGGCTTCCTTGACGCGCTGCAAGGCAAAGGCTGGATCCGGCGTCACGAGGACCCGCAGAACAGTCGGTTCTGGACTCTGATCGAAGGGGCCGGCGCGGCAATGTTCGGCGTGTTCAGCCCCTATGAAAAGCAACTGCTGCACGATTGGATCGCCGGTGATTGGCTGGAGAAAAGCACTCGTTCGACGCCCCGGCGCAACCATGGTGCCGCCGGCGAGCTCCCCGCGTCAGTGGAAGATCCCGATGTGCAAAGTCTGCGGCAGGCGCTGCGTGGCCAGACGCCCGACGAGCAGATGCAGACCTTGATGCCCTGGCTCTCGGCCCGCTGCCACAGCCATCCGGCCGGGTTGCTGGCGACCCGTCGGTTTATCGAACTCAAATCCGTACTGCGCTAGGAGCCCTGCATGAATCAGGAAGAACGCCTCTCTGAACCCGACCTGGCGCTGTTGCAGCTGGGCCGTCGGTTACAAGCCGATGGTTATCGCTTCATCACGCCAACGCCGCTGACCCATGAACGGGTCAACCAGCGGCCCGGAAACGAGCGTTCCAGGACATTGCGCGACGTGTTCGGCTGGTCGCGGCCATTTGCGCCGGGACTGATCTCCGCCGACGAACAGCGTCAACTGCAAGAAGCCGAGGTGCTGGAAGAGCGCCAGGGCCTGCTTCACAGCCGGGTGCGCTGGTCGAGCCTGGACGGGTTGCTGTTTGCCCATTCGGCATTCCCTACCCAGTCCAGCGATGCAGTGTTTTTCGGCCCGGACAGCTACCGCTTCGCACAACTGATCCATACCCATCTGCAACAGAATTTCACGGCGGTGCATCGCGCCGTGGATATTGGCTGCGGCGCTGGTGTCGGGGCGATCGTCATTGCCCGGGCCCGTCGCGAGGCCCAGGTACTGGCCCTGGACATCAATCCGTTGGCTCTGCGCCTGAGCGCGGTCAATGCCGCGTTGGCCGAGGTGGGCAACCTCGAGATTGCCCACAGCGACCTGCTGCAGAACGTCGACGGCCAATTCGACCTGATCGTCGCCAACCCGCCGTACATGGCCGATCCGGCGGAGCGTGCCTATCGCGACGGTGGTGGCGCCCTCGGCGCCGGGCTGTCGTTGCGCATTGTCGAGCAGGCGTTGCCCCGGCTCACCCCGGGCGGCTCGCTGGTGCTCTACACCGGGGTGGCGATGGTCGATGGTCGCGATCCGTTCCTGGAGGCGCTGGGAACATGGCGCGACTCGCCGGAGTTTGGCTGGACCTACAAGGAACTGGACCCGGACGTCTTTGGTGAGGAGCTGCTGACGCCTGGGTATCGGAATGTGGAAAGGATCGCCGTGGTGGCGTTGGTGGTAACCCGCATCGGCGCGGGTATCGGAGGGATTATCGATGAACAGGCGTCTGAAGTTCGGCATTGAAGAAGAATATTTCATCACCGATCTGCAAACCCGCTGCATGCCAGGTCAACCGTCCGAGGCTGCGGTGGCCGAGTGCCGGATCGAGCTGGGCAAGCACTTCGCCCATGAAATGTTCCAGAGCCAGGTCGAGGTGGCATCGCCCATCTTTCGCAGCCTGCCCGAAGCCGCCGACTACCTGAGCGAGGTACGCACAGGCCTGACGCGGCGTTTGGCGCCCCATGGACTGGGATTGCTCAGCGCCGGATCCCACCCCATGGCGGCCCAGGTTCTGCAACCCACCGATGAATTGCACTTCCAGCAACTGTTCGATGATTACCAGCGGGTGGCCCGACGCAGCGTGCTGTCGGGCCTGCATGTACACGTCGAGGTCCCGGCCGACCGGGATCGGGTCCGGGTGATGAACGAGGTCTTGCCCTGGCTGCCGATGTTTCTCGCGCTGAGTGCTTCGTCACCGTTCTGGAACGGCGCGTATAGCGGTTTCAGCAGCTACCGCCAGGTCGCCTGCGATGAGTGGCCGCGCATGGGCGTCCCGGAGTTCTTCGAAGACGAGTCGGCGTTTGCCGAGTACGTCGACTTGCTCATGCGCACCGGCTCGATTCGCCAGGCCAGCGATTGCTGGTGGGTGATTCGACCTTCCTCGCATTTTCCCACCCTGGAAATGCGCATCTGCGATGCCTGTCCACGGATCGACGATGTCCTTTGCCTGGTCTCGCTGTTTCGCCTGATGGTGGCCCACGCCATTGCTCAGCCCAAACCCGGGGCGCACTACAGCCAGACCTCCCAGTGGATCCTCAAGGAGAACCGCTGGCGGGCCAAGCGCCACGGGATCCTGGCGGAGTTCATCATCGAGGGCCAGGAGCAGCCGATGCTCATCGGTGAATGGCTGACCCTGGCCGAACAGACCTTTGGTGAAACGGCCGCGGCCCTCGGGGTCAGCGACGTGTTCAAGCAGGCGCGGCGGATCGTGCAGGAAGGCACCAGTGCCGACCGGCAAGTGGTTCTCTACGAACAGGGGTTGTTGCTGGGGGATACGCCTGCGCAGGCTTTGGGCCGGGTCGTCGATCAACTGATGTCGGAGACCGCCGGGTTGCCCGTGGCCGGTCCGACGCTCCAGCAAGCGGCAGGTGGCCGATGACCAGCAAGAACCTCGATGACTACAACCGCATGCGTGATTTCGCCGCCACCCCGGAGCCGGCGGCGAAGCGCTCGCGCAAGTCGAAGAAAACCGCTCACGCCTTGCAGTTCTGCATCCAGAAACACGATGCCTCGCGGCTGCATTACGACTTTCGCCTGGAACTGGACGGCGCCCTGAAGAGCTGGGCGGTACCCAAGGGGCCGAGCCTGGACCCCAAGTCCAAGCGCCTTGCGGTGCATGTCGAAGACCATCCGCTGGACTACGCAACGTTCGAAGGCAGCATTCCCGAAGGCCATTACGGCGCCGGCGATGTCATCGTCTGGGATCGGGGCGTCTGGATCCCCCAGGGCGATCCCCATGAGGCCTACGAAAAGGGCCGGCTCAAGTTCGAGCTGCAAGGCGAGAAGCTGGCCGGCTTGTGGAATCTGGTCCGCACCCACATGCCGGGCAAGCAGGAACAGTGGTTCCTGATCAAGCATCAGGACGACGCCGCCCGGCCCGAAAGTGAATACGATGTGGTGCAGGCCGAGCCGGACAGCGTGCTCAGCGACCGCACCATCATCCCCAAGCGCCGTGGCAAAGCTGCCGCTGCCGCAGTGGTGAAACAGCCGGATAAAGCCGCCAAGCCCACGTCATCGAAACAATCTTCGAAAAACATCCTCAGCGGCGCGGTGGCCGGGCCAATGCCCGAAACCCTCAAGCCGGAGCTGGCGACCCTGGTGGAAAGCGCCCCCGACGGCGAATGGCTCTATGAAATCAAATTCGATGGTTATCGGGTCATGGCCCGTATCGAAAACGGGGATGTGCGTCTGATCACCCGCAACGGCCACGACTGGACCCACAAGTTGCCCAGCCAGGCCGAGGCCCTCGCCGGGCTCGGGCTTGAGTCGGCCTGGCTGGATGGGGAAATGGTTGTGGCCAACGAAGAGGGCGTGCCGGATTTCCAGGCCTTGCAGAATGCCTTCGACGTCGGCAGCAGCGGCAAGATCGCCTACTACCTGTTCGACCTGCCTTATCTCAATGGTATGGACCTGCGCAAAGTGCCGGTGGAACAGCGCCGGGCTGCGCTGGCGGCGGTGCTGAAGGGCAACGAGGATCCGTTGCTGCGTTTCTCCGATGCCTTCGAGGAGACCCCGGATGCGTTGCTCAACAGCGCTTGCCAGATGAAGATGGAAGGGCTGATCGGCAAGCGCGCCGGCAGTGCCTATGTGTCCCGGCGCAGCAGTGACTGGATCAAGCTCAAATGCAAGAACCGCCAGGAGTTCGTGGTGGTCGGCTTCAGCGAACCCAAGGGTGCCCGCAGTGCCTTCGGCGCGTTGCTGTTGGGGTTGCATGACGCCGATAGCGGTGAGCTGCGCTATGCCGGCAAGGTTGGCACCGGGTTCAACGAAACTACCCTCAAGAGCATCCACCAGCAGTTACTGCCTCTGGAGACGAAAAAAGCCGCGGTGGTCAATCCGCCCACCGGCTACGAAGCCAAGGGCGTGCACTGGCTCAAGCCGACGTTACTGGCCGAGGTGGCATATGCCGAGATGACCAAGGAAGGGTCGGTGCGGCATGCGGTGTTCCATGGTTTGCGCAACGACAAACCGGCCAGGGAAATTACCCAGGAGCGCCCGAAAGCCGTGGACAAACCTGAGGAAGTCGAAAAAAAGCCGGCCAAGTCCACGACGAAAACCAAGGGCAAGGCCACCCAGGCCCCGGCGATGGACGGCAAGGTGCGGATCACTCACCCCGAGCGGGTTATCGACGCCACCAGCGGCACCACCAAACTGCAACTGGCCGAATATTACGCCAGCGTCGCAGAGTTCATTCTGCCGGAACTGGCCGAGCGCCCGGTGGCGCTGGTACGGGCGCCGGACGGGATCGCCGGCGAGCTGTTCTTTCAGAAAAACCCCGAGCGCCTGGCGATTCCCGGGATTACCAGCCTGGACAAGGCCTTGACCGGGCAGCCGGTGATGATCATCAATAATGCTGAGGCGCTGATCGGCGCGGTGCAGATGAGCACGGTGGAGTTGCACACCTGGAACGCCACCGCCGTCGATCTGGACAAGCCGGACCGTTTCGTCCTCGACCTTGACCCGGACCCGGCGTTGCCTTGGAAAAGCATGGTGGAAGCCACCCAACTGACGTTATCGGTGCTTGATGAACTGGGCCTCAAGGCATTTCTCAAGACCAGCGGCGGCAAGGGCATCCATGTGGTGGTGCCACTGACGCGCAAACTCGGTTGGGACGAGGTCAAGGGATTCAGTCACGCCATTGTCAGCCACATGGCGAAGCTGCTGCCGGATCGCTTCTCCGCGGTGTCCGGGCCGAAGAACCGCGTCGGGCGGATCTTCATCGACTACCTGCGCAACGGCCTCGGCGCTACCACCATCTGCGCCTACGCGGTCCGCACCCGCGAAGGGTTGCCGGTGTCGGTACCGATCTTTCGGGAGGAGGTGGCGGAGCTCAAGGGGGCGAATCTGTGGAATGTGCATAACGTCCACGAGCGCCTGGCGGAAGTGGGTCACGAGCCTTGGGCCGACCTGAAGAAAACCCGCCAGAGCATCACGGCGGATATGCGTCGGCGGGTTGGGATGAAGAAAACGGATAAATAGTAGGGATTTGCAGGGACTTCTGTGGCGAGTTTCGCTAAATCCCCTCGCCACAGAAGCATGAAGCCAAAGCGTCCAACGTTGTGATCAACCCACCGGAAACCGCAGATATTCCGGCTGCAACACGTTGAACCACAGCAGGATCATCTCCACCAGCATAGTCACCAGTACCAGCAACCCGACACCCCAGACACTTGCCGAGTACAACAGTCCCTGTTCCTTTTTGACGCCCATGAACTTGGGCAGGCCGATGAATAACAGGTAAGTCGAATAGGCCGAGGCGACCAGCAACACCGCCACCGCCAGCCAGCGGCTGGGGTAAAGCCCGGAAAGTCCGGCCAGGAAGTACGGGGTGGCGGTATAGGCGGCAAAGCCGATGCACTGGTTGACGCTCGGGCGCGCTTCGAAGGTGCGGGACATCCAGCGAATGAACAGCCCCATGAGCGCCACGCCGGCGACAATGGTCAGGTACAGCAGCACGCACAGTTGCAGTGCGCTGGCGGCAGTGAGCCGTACCGTTTCGTTCTCGGCCAGGCTCCAACCGGTCCAGGTGGTGCCGATGAACAGGCACACCGCCGGAATCAGTGCCAGCAACAGCAGGTGACCGAGGTAATGACGTGGATGGGCCTGTTCTTCTTCGCGGATGTCCTGCCAGGCGAATTCGGGATGCGTGAACAGTTTGACGAAAGGTGCGGACATGACGACCTCCTGATCGAGTCAGCCTCAGCGTGAGACCCTTATGGGTTTGAGGCGCAGGATCGGAGGACGGTTTCATTTATTTGTCGCGGCGCGTCGGGAAGCGATCGGAGGGAATGAATCCAAGCGGCAGGGGTCAACCCATCAGCACCTCAGAAGGACTTTCGCACCATGACTGTTGCCCAGACCCTGGTTGATTACCTGCGAGACCATGACTTGCGCCTGACCACGGCCGAATCCTGCACCGCCGGCCAGATCGTCACGCTGCTGGCCGAAGTGCCGGGCAGCGGCTCGCTGATCGAAAGCGGTTACGTGGTGTACTCCCCCGAGGCGAAACAGCGGTTGCTGGGCGTGAGCCCGCGCACCATCGCTACCTTCAACCTCACCAGTCGTGAAGTCGCGCAGGAAATGGTCCTCGGCGCCTTGCATGATGCCAATGCCAACGTGGCGGTGGCCACCACCGGGATCCTCGGGCCGGACGACATGGATGGCATTCCCGCTGGCACCGTGTGTTTTGCCTGGGCCTTCCAGATCAATGGCAAGCGGGCACTGTTCAGTCGCCAGGAGCGCTTTTTCGGCACGCGCGGACAAGTGCAGTTGCGGGCCGCCGAGCATGCGCTCGTGCAACTGCGGTACTTTCATCAGCGTGCCCTGGCGGGTGAGTACCGATAGGACAGCCGCATGAGCCATCACACCGAGCCGGAAGACTGGCGCAGTCGCGAGTTTCCAGTGCGTGAAGACATGGCGTATCAGCTCAAGGTCTGGCGGTTCGAGCGGGTCGGCTGGTATGGGCTGGTGCTGCTGGTGATTCTCACTTTACTGGGGCAGTTTTCACGGGGCCCGTTGAGCTCCCGCGACGTGCAGAGCAGCGATGGCCGTTTGGGGGCCAGGTACGAGTTTTTTCATCGCAACGGCTCCAACAACGCCATGATCCTTCATCTCAAGGGGACGCCCGGCGCGGTATTGGAGGTGGAGTTGGGCGGCGACTGGCTGGAAGGCTTCGACGTAGAGGCGTTGCATCCCCATCCCGTGCGTTCGGCGAGCGCGGGGCAGGGGATGAAGGTTTGGGTTCAGGCCGACGCCGAGGGTAAGGCAAGCCTGTACCTCTCATTGGTCAGTACCGGGCTGGGGATCTACCACAGCCGTATCGCCATGCCCGGCAGCGCGGTCAGTTTCGATCAATTCATTTTCCCTTAGGTGACCTATGGATTCCGTACTGTGCGCCGGCGCGATGTACCTGGCATTAATGGTGCTGTTCAAGATCGCCGGCCGCCGCTCACTGGCCGACCTCACCACCTTCGACTTCGTGCTGCTGATGATCATTGTCGAGGACGGCCGGATCCTCCAGGGTCGCATGCGCCTTGCCCGGCTGGTGGAAGCCGACATCATGGAAGCGGCGCGTTCGAGCCAGGGAATCGAGACCCTGGAGCAGATCAAGTTTGCGATTATCGAGCGCAATGGGAAGATTTCTGTGATTGCCAAGGAGTCCTGATTCTGGTGATTTGAGTGTTGCCTCTGTGGCGAGGGGATAAATCCCTTCGCCACAAAAGAACACACCAGGATTCAGAGGATCGGCTTACCCCCCGTTATCCCATACCGTGCCCCGGAGATGTAGCTGGCCTCGTCCGACGCCAACAGCACATAGATCGGCGCCACTTCCACCGGTTGGCCCGGGCGCCCCAGGGGTGTCTGGGAACCGAAGTTCTGCACCTCTTCCTCAGGCATGGTCGCAACAATCAGGGGGGTCCAGATCGGCCCCGGCGCCACGCTGTTGACCCGGATACCCTTGGGCCCGAGCATCTGCGCCAGGCCGCCGGTGAAGTTGGCGATGGCGCCCTTGGTGGTGGCATAGGCCAGCAGGGTCGGCTTGGGCATGTCGGAGTTGACCGAACTGGTGTTGATGATCGAACCGCCGGCCTTCATGTGCGGTACGGCGGCCTGGCAGATCCTGAACATCGACGTGATGTTGATATCGAACGTGCGCACCCATTCCTCATCCGGAATGTCCTCCAGATGCTCGTGGGTCATCTGGAACGCGGCATTGTTGACCAGGACATCGATACGTCCGAAGCGAGCGACGGTCTCATCGACAACCTTGCGGCACTGGGTCTTGTCTGCCAGATCGCCTGGCAACAACAGGCACTGACGGCCGGCCTGCTCGACCCAGCGCGCGGTTTCCCGGGCGTCTTCGTGTTCGTCCAGATAAGAAATGGCCACGTCCGCGCCTTCACGGGCAAACGCAATCGCCACGGCGCGACCAATGCCACTGTCGGCACCGGTGATCAGGGCGATCTTGCTCGCCAGACGCCCGGAACCGGTGTAACTCTGTTCGCCGCAATCGGGATACGGGTCCATTTTTCGCTGGGTGCCGGGCACCGGTTGGCTTTGCTTCGGGAAAGGTGGGGTAGGGTAGTCGACCATGGCATTCTCCAGGCAAGGTGTGGATGCGATGCAGGGTGGACCGCGGTTTTTTTGGCAGAGTTCGGTTGGATCATTCGGTCAGTCGATGAGCGTTGCGCAGGGCGTTTCGTCGAACAATAGTCATCGGCAAGCGAACGTCGGAGCACAGGAGTTCTCCAATGGCCATACGTATTCAACAAGGAGATGGAAATTGTTCAGTCATATACAGATCGGCGCGCGAGACTTGCCGAGGATGATCGCTTTCTATGACGCAGTCCTGGGGTGCCTGGGGCTGGTGCGCATGGACAGTGAAAACGATTCCGGACCGCCCGGGGAAGGTTGGCATCAACCCGGTAAGCGCTGGCCCCAGGTATTCGTGCAACAGCCCTTTAACGGCTTGCCCGCCACGTGGGGCAACGGCATGCAGGTGAGCTTCGCCGCCGACTCACCGCAGACCGTGCGCGCCGCCTGGGACCTGGCCATTGCCATGGGGGGGTATGACGAAGGCCCGCCGGGCCCGAGGCCGCAGTACTCGGAAGGTTACTTTGGAGCCTATTGCAGGGATCCGGAGGGGAACAAACTGTGTTTTGTGTATGCGCCGGATTTGCATGAGCATAACGCCCCGCTCTGAATCCAATGTGGTGAGGGAGCAAGCTCCCTTGCCACAGTTGATGATCACTTCTTGTGATCAGCGCCGAGCCTTCAGGCTTCTCTCCATCCGCGCGATCCCTTCCTCCAGCAAGGCCCGCGGGCAGCCGAAGTTCAGGCGCACGAACTGTTGGGCGTCGTCGCCAAAGTCCAGCCCGGCGCTGAGACCGACCTTGGCTTCATGGAGGAAGAAGGCGTGCGGGTCGTCCAAACCCAACCCCGAGCAATCCAGCCACGCCAGGTAGGTGCCCTGGGGCACGGTCATGCTGATGCCGGGCAGACGTGTCTGCACCGCATTGATCAGATAATCGCGATTGGCTTGCAGATACACCTTCAACGCTTCAAGCCACGGACCAGCCTCGCTATAGGCCGCCCGGGTCGCCTCGAGGCCCAGGGCATTGACGCTGTCAACCATACCGGCACGGGCATTGTTGACGCGTTCGCGCACCTTGGCGTTCTGGATGATGGCGAACGAAGTTTTCAGCCCGGCGATGTTGTAGGCCTTGCTGGCGGACATCAGGGTGATAGTGCGCTCAGCGATTTCCGGGCTCAGGGTCGCGGTGGGGATGTGCACCCGGCCGTCGAAGCACAGCTCGGCATGGATCTCGTCGGAGATGATCCAGGCAGCCTGCTCCAGGCAGATGTCTGCCACGGCCTTGAGTTCCTCCCGTCCGAACACCTTGCCCAGCGGGTTGTGGGGATTGCTCAGCAACAGGGCGCCACCGCCGTGCAGGGCCTCACGCAACGCCGCCAGGGGCGTATGGAATTCACCGCCGGCCAGGTTGAAAGGCAGCTCCACCTTGTTCAACTGCCAGTGGCCCGGCGCATTGCGCAGCGGCGGGTAGTTGGGCACCTGCACCACGACATTCTGCTGCGCTTCCACCAGCCCGTGCAGGGCCATGTTGAAACCCGGTTCCACACCCGGCAGGAACACGATCTGCTGGGGCTCGACGCGCCAGGCGTATTTGTTCCAGAGATCAGCCACAATGGCCGCCCGCAGGCTGTCCTGGGCCACGCTGTAGCCAAGCATCGGATGCTCGAGACGCTTGCGCAGCGCATCGATGACCACGGGTGGAGCAGCGAAGTCCATATCGGCTACCCACATCGGCAACACATCGGCCGGGTAGCGGCTCCATTTGGTGCTGCCGGTACCGTGGCGCTCGAACACGGGGTCGAAATCGAAAGTCATGGTCGTTCCATCAGGTCAGGGATTTGAAATGATGGTCATGATAACCCAGTCACGTCAGTTGGAACGGCAACTGACGCAACGGCTTGCCCGTCAGGCTCGCCAGCGCATTCGCAAAGGCCGGCGCCAATGCCGGCAGGCCGGGTTCACCCATGCCGGTGGGGGGCTCGGCGCTGGGCACGATGTGAATCGAAAACTCCGGCGTATCGGTAATGCGCGGCACGTTGAAGTCGGCGAAGTTGCTTTGCTGCACGACGCCGTCTTTCAACGTGACGGCACCGCCCGGCAGACACATGGACAAGCCCATCAGGGCCGCACCCTGTACCTGCGCCTCGACGCTGCGGGGGTTGACGGCCAGGTTGCAGTGCACGCCCGCAGTCACTTGATGCAGCACCGGACGGCCGTTCTGTACCGAGGCCTGGACCACGTAGGCCACCACCGAGCTGAACGACTCGTGCACCGCCACGCCCCAGGCTCGCCCTTCGGGCAGTTGATCCTTGCCGTAGCCACTCTTGTCCACCGCCAGTTGCAATGCGGCGCGATGACGTGGGTTTTGATCGGCAAACAGTTTCATCCGATAGGCCACTGGGTCCTGCCGGGTTGCCCGGGCTATTTCATCGATCAACGTTTCCATCACAAAGGCCGTATGCGTGGAGCCCACGCTGCGCCACCACAACACGGGTACGTTGAGCTTGGGATGATGCACCGTCAGACGCATCGGCAACGGATAAGGATTGCGCAAACCTTCCGTAGCCGTGGGGTCGATGCCGTTCTTCAAGCGGGCACCGAACATCGTGTCGGCGAGGATCGATTGCCCTACCAGGACGTGATCCCAGGCCAGTACGTTGCCGTTGTCATCGAAGCCGATATGCGCGCGATGCAGGTGCATCGGGCGGTAGTAGCCGCCCTTGATGTCGTCTTCACGGCTCCACAGGGTGCGAATGGGCGCATCGAGCCCGGCGGTGCGCGCGGCCTTGGCGACTTCGCAGGCGAGCACAACGAAGTCGCCGGAGGGGACGCCACGCCGGCCAAAGCCACCGCCTGCCGTCTGCACATTGACCTGAACTTGCTCCGGCTTGAGATTCAACACCCGCGCCGCCGCGACGCCGTCGCCACCGGGGAACTGCGTACCGACCCATAGCTGGGCGCGGTCCCCGGAAACCTGGACGGTGCAATTGAGCGGCTCCATGGGTGCATGGGCGAGGTAGGGAAACAGGAACTCGGCTTCCAGTTGATGCGGGGCCGTGGCAAGCGGTGTCATGTCGGCATCGAAATGAAGGGGGCCGGGTTGCTTGGCCAGATCCCGGTACTGGGCCAGTTGTTTTTCGCTGTCCACCTTTTCGACCGTTGAGGTATCCCATTGCAGCTTGAGCGCATCACGGCCTGTTTTCGCCTGCCAGTAGCCGTCCGCGACCACCGCTACACCTTCGGCCCCTCCGTCCACCGGCACCCGCAGGACGGCTTTTACCCCTTGGGTGGCACGCGCCGCACTGTCATCCAGCGAGGCGATGCGGGCACCGAATACAGGCGGGCGCGCCACCACGGCGGTGAGCTGTCCGGGCAGGTGCATGTCGATGCCGAAATCCTGCCGGCCGCTGCTCTTGGCCTTAGCATCGATGCGTGTGGTTGCCTGGCCGATGATGCGGAAATCCTTGGGATCCTTGAGGGTGATGGTTTCGGGCACGGGCAACGCCATCGCCGCTTCGGCGAGTTCCCCGTAGCTCGCTTTTCGGCCTCCAGGGCCGAGCACCATACCCGCCTGGGTGCTCAGGCTCGCCGCATCCACGCTCCAGCGTGCGGCCGCCGCCGCGAGCAACATGGCGCGAGCGCGGGCACCCAGTTCGCGGTACTGGGTGTAGCTGTTCTTGATCGAGTTGGAGCCGCCGGTGATGTGCATGCCGAAATTCGGGTCCTGATAAGCGGCGTCATTACTGCCGTTGCGCGTGCGCACCAGGCTCCAGTCGGCGTCGAGTTCTTCAGCGAGAATCATGGGCAGCCCGGTCTGCACACCCTGACCGAACTCCAGGCGGTTGATCGTGACCGTTACTTCGCCGCTGGGCGCGATCTGTACGAACGCCGACGGTTGCTGGGTAGGCTTGAGCGCTTGCGCGTTGTCACCGGTTTGTTGTGCCAGGGCCAGGTGCGGGAATGCGCCCAGGGCCAGCCCGCCGATGCCGACAATCTTGAGGAAACTGCGCCGGGGGAGGGTGGTGACGCTGCCGGTGTCGTCATCGGTGAAGATCGATTGCAGGGTGCGAGGGAGTTCGTCAGGGAAAATGTCGTTGAGCATGGCGCACTCCGGTCAGGCGAGGGCTTTGGCGGCATCGGCCACGGCAGCACGGATACGGGCGTAGGTACCGCAGCGGCAGAGGTTGCCGGCCATGGCCGAGTCGATTTCGGCGGCGGTGGGTTGCTTGCCCCTGGGTTGGGCCTTGAGGAACGCGGTCGCGCTCATGATCTGACCGCTCTGGCAGTAGCCGCACTGCGCGACGTCATGCTTGACCCAGGCTTCATGCACTGCCGTGCCGACCGGATCGCTGCCGTCGGTGGCGGCTTCGATGGTGGTGATTTTCTTGCCTTCGGCAGCGGCGATCGGCGTCACGCAGGATCGGATGGCCTGGCCGTCCAGATGGACCGTGCATGCGCCACACAGGGCTGCGCCGCAGCCGAACTTGGTGCCGGTCATGCCCAACGTATCACGCAATGTCCAGAGAATCGGGGTGCCAGGATCGACGTCGACCGTGTATTCACGGCCATTGATGTTGAGGGCGCTCATGGTGGGACCTGCTCCGCGAGGTTTGGCTCCGATCAACTATAGGAAGGAATCTGCAGGGCAACATTGCACAATTCAGGCTGATGATTGCCCGATCCTGCGAATTCCAGCCCGTAGCGTCCGCCGTCGCTTCCACGAGTCTATTCGTGCACTGTTACCCGATTGCGCCCGGTTTTCTTGGAGGTGTACAACGCTTCGTCCGCCCAGGCGATCAGCTCGGCGTGGCTGCTGGACGGCCGGCTCAAGTCGGCCACCCCCAGGCTGATGGTGAAACGGATGACCACGTCGCCGTACGGCACGTCCATTTCTTCGACGGCCTTGCGCAGGCGCTCGGCAAACATCCGTGCACCGGCCTTGTCGGTATCCGAAAGCACCACGCCGAACTCTTCACCGCCATAACGCCCGGCGACGTCGGAGTCGCGCACATGCTCGCGGACCAGGCGAGCGACCTGTTCGATGACCTTGTCGCCTGCCTGGTGACCGTAGGTGTCATTGACCCGCTTGAAGTGGTCGATGTCGAACATCACCAGGCTGGAGTTATTGCCATAGCGCTGATGCCGGGCATAGGCGGCCTTGAGGCTCTCTTCCCAATGGCCACGGTTGTACAGGCCGGTCAGTCGATCGGTGCTGGACAGTAGCTGCAACTGGGCGTTGGCGGCCTGGAGCTGATGCCGGTTGGTGGCGACGTCGGTGACGTCATAGATCACCAGGCAGATATGGTTGATATTGCTGTCGGGGGAACGCAGGGGCAGCAGGGTGGTGTTCTGGTACATGAACGCTTCGTGGCCGGTGATCGGCTGGTAGTTCTTGAACCGCACCAGATAGGGACGCTGCTCCCAGACCGTGAAGGCGGGTGTGCCCAGGGCGGCGACGCTTTCCACCTTGCGGCTGAACCACTGTTGGTCGACTTCGGGAAACAGGCTGAAGAAATGCTGGTTATGGGCATCCTTCGGTTGAACCCCGGAACGGTTCTCCATAAACGTGTTCCAGACCTGCACCCGATACTTGCGGTCAAGCACCACCACCCCGACGTCGATGCTCTGGACAATCGCCAGCAGCCAGTGGAATTCGTTCAGATCAACAGGATTGTTCATGGCTCAGCTCATCAAGTAGGCGAGTTTGTGGGTCAACCGCTCGATTGAGTCTTCCGTGAACAGCAATAACAGGTCGAAGCGAATGTCGTGGCCTTCCAGGCTGTAGCTGATTTCCACGGCGAGAGTCTTTTTCCAGCGGGTCTGGTTGACCCGGATCAGCTCGTCGATCGCCGCATGCTGGCCGAGCACCTGCGGGTGACCTTGGGAAAACACCACGTCGATCTGTTCGGCAATGCTGCTCAGGCACGCGCCGATCAGCACGCTGGAAAGATCGAGGACCATTTCCAGGTCCGAATAATCGGCGCTCTGGCGCTGCATCAGTTGCGCGATATCGGCGACTTCCGAGTCATGGAACATCAGCAGGGCCTCACCGGCGATGCCACTGCCGATAAAGCCCTGGCAGATGGCTGTGAGCTGCTGGGAGCTGCCGGCATCGGCGAGCGCCATGTGCAGTTCACCGACTTCGAGGACGTTCACATTCGGCACCGGCAACTGCACGAAGACCCCCAGGACCTTGGCGATCAGGGCGGCGGCCCGGCCGATGGCAACGTTGACCGTTTCGCGGAATGCATCATGGAAATGGATGGCGGTATTGGTTGTGGGGCGATGCTGTTGAGGTGCCTGAGCGGACTTGTTCAGCAGGCCCAGGCGGCTTAGGGTCTGGCGCAGTTCGGTTTCATCGAAAGGCTTTTTCAGGAAGGCCAGTGCGCCCAACTCACCGACGCGACGTACCGCTTCCTCCTGGACGTCACCGGAGATCACGATGACTTGTGCCTTCAATCCTTCGGTGCGCAGCGCGCTCAATACCTGATAACCATCCATCTCCGGCATGGTCAGGTCGAGCAGAACCACTTGGCCCAGCCCCTTGCGTATGGCCTCCATGGCCTGGCGGCCGTTACTGGCTTCGGTAATGGAGACCGACCAGTCCGCCGGCAATGCTCGTAAAACTTGCTTACGAGCCATGTTGGAGTCATCACATACCACTAGGGGAATCTCTGACACAACCAGCCTCTCATCAGGGAAAGTACTAGGGCATCATGCCATAGGCTGACAAAGACCACCTAATCGTCAGGGTTATGGACGCGCCAGAGCTTCGGCGGCCTTTCCTTTTTGAACAAACGATCGCCCGGGAAGTTCGACACGCATATTCGCAGCACGAACGACTGCATGGACTCATCCGGGATTCTTCGGCCTCGGAAACAAAAAGCCCGCATGCTCATGATGAGGTGCGGGCTCTTGGACGGCCGGAGGCTGCGGTCAGAAGCGCATGCCTTCGAACGGGTTCCAGCTTTGTTCGCCTTTGACTTCTTTCAGGTAGTACGCGTAGTTGGTCATGATCGCGTACATCACCGAGAAGGCGGCGCTCATGCCAGAATCCAGCGCCCTCGGGGATTCCATGCCCATCAGTCCGAAAATCACGCTCACTGCGATACTGAGTCCGATCATGATGCCGATCATGGCCAGGTTCTTCTTCCAGAGCCCCAGGACGAACAGGTAGATCGGGCCGAAGAAGAAGGCAATGACGTTGGCATTGATCAGGATCTTTTTCTTGAAGCCTGGCAGGGCCTTGAAGGCTTCTTTGTGTCGCGGGTCGTTCGGCGCACCATAGGTATCAAAGAAATTAAAGCGCTCCTGCCATTTGGCGCTGTATTTGCCAGTACCTTGTACTTGTTCGGTGGTGCTCATTGTTACGGCTCCTGAGGGTCCATGTAGGGGTAAAGCTTTTCTTCCGCGAATTCCTGAGCGTTTTATAAGCGTTTATTGAGAAAAAAGCCCTTCGACGGCTCAGGCGCCCGTTTGATCTGTGATGCGCATCACTATTGTCTGCCAAGCGTTTTACGTCTAGTTTGCTGGCCGATTACAAGTAAAAAAATCAGGAGTCTTTGATGCAACCGATTCGTCTCGGTCTGGTGGGCTACGGCAAGATTGCCCAGGATCAACATGTTCATGCCATCCACGCCAATCCCGCGTTTCAACTGGTGGCGGTCGCCACGCAAGGGCAGCCCTGTGCCGGGGTAGAGAATTTCAAGTCCCTGGGCGAGCTGCTTGCCAGCGGTCCCCAGGTTGATGCAATAGCGTTCTGCACGCCGCCGCAGGGTCGATTCGCGCTGGTGGAGCAAGCCTTGGCCGCTGGCAAACACGTGCTGGTGGAGAAACCGCCGTGCGCTACCCTCGGTGAAGCGATGGCGTTGGTCGGCCAGGCTGAAGAGCAGGGCGTCAGTGCCTTGTTTGCCTGGCACTCACGCTACGCGCCCGGCATCGAAGCGGCCAGGGACTGGTTGGCCAGCCGCACTCTGCAAAGCGTGCAGATCGACTGGAAGGAGGATGTGCGCAAATGGCATCCCGGCCAGGCGTGGATCTGGCAACCGGGCGGCCTCGGCGTGTTCGATCCCGGCATCAATGCCTTGTCCATCGCGACCCATCTGTTGCCACGGCCGCTGTTTGTCAAATCGGCGCAGCTGCGGGTTCCCGATAATTGCCAGTCGCCTATCGCCGCAAGCATCCAAATGTCCGACGCCCGCCACCTCGATATCCGCGCGGAATTCGATTTCGACCACGGTCAGGATGAACTCTGGAGCATCGAGATCCGCTGCGCCGAAGGCACCTTGCGCCTGGACAACGGCGGCGCCCTGTTGAGCATCGATGGAGTTCGCCAGGCGGTTTCGGAGGAGGGTGAATACGCGGCGGTGTATCGGCACTTCCAACAGCTGATCACCGACAAGGCCTGCGACCTGGATCTGCAACCGTTGCGGCTGGTGGCGGATAGCTTTTTTGTCGGCAGCCGGACGTTGGTTGAACCGTTCTACGATTGATCGCCGGAGCAACAGACATACCGCTACATGGGACCCATAGGGTACGCAGCATTTGTGTCCGCCGCCTGATCCTGTGGGAGCGGGCTTGCCCGCGAAGGGGGCGGCACATTCAGCATTTCAGTTACAGACAGACCGCTTTCGCGAGCAAGCCCGCTCCCACATGGGATCTGTGGGAGCGAGCCTGCTCGCGATGCTTTTATACCAGGTAGTTCTTCAATTCCCGGGCGATGACCATCCGCTGTATTTCGCTCGACCCTTCATAGATCTGGGTAATCCGCGCATCGCGGTAGTAGCGCTCCACCGGATAGTCTTCCAGGTAGCCGTAGCCGCCATGAATCTGCATCGCCGAGGAACAGACCTTTTCGGCCATTTCCGAGGCGAACAGCTTCGCCTGGGAGGCTTCCGAGAGGCAGGGTTTGCCGGCGCTGCGCAGGCGAGCGGCGTGGAGGATGAGCAGGCGGGCGGCATTCAGGCGGGTGTGCATGTCGGCCAGCAGGTTGGCGATGCTCTGGTGCTCGATGATCGGTTTGTCGAACTGCACCCGATCCCGGGAATAGGCCAGGGCAGCCTCGAAAGCTGCCCGGGCGATGCCGAGGGCCTGAGCGGCGATGCCGATGCGTCCGCCTTCCAGGTTGGAGAGGGCGATCGCCAGGCCTTTGCCACGGGCACCCAGCAGGTTGGCCTCGGGCACGCTGCAGTTGTTCAGGGTGACGGCACAGGTGTCCGAAGCGCGGATGCCCATCTTGTGTTCGGTGCGATCGACGATGAAGCCCGGTGTATCGGTGGGCACCAGGAAGGCCGAGATGCCTTTTTTGCCCAGATCCGGGTCTGTCATTGCGAACACGATCGCCAGCTTCGCCCGTTTGCCATTGCTGACGAACTGCTTGGCGCCATTGATGACCCAGTGGCCGTCCCGCAGTTCGGCGCGGGTGCGCAGGTTGTGCGCCTCGGAGCCGGCCTGGGGTTCGGTCAGGCAGAAGCAGCCAATGGCCTGTCCGCTCGCCAGGTCGGCCAGCCAGGTCTGTTTCTGTTCATCGGTGCCGAAATTCAGGACCGGCCCGCAGCCTACCGAGTTGTGGATGCTCATCAGGGCCCCGGTGGCGCCATCACCCGCGGAAATTTCCTCCACCGCCAGGGCGTAGGCGACGTAGTCGACGTAGGTGCCGCCCCACTCCTCGGGTACCACCATGCCCAGCAGGCCCAGCTCACCCATCTTCGCCACCAGGCCATCGTCGATCCACCCGGCCTTTTCCCACGCCTGGGCATGGGGCGCGATTTCGCCACGGGCGAAGTCCCGGGCCATGTCGCGGATCATCACTTGTTCTTCGGTCAATTCGAGGTCATGCATGGGCTCAGTTCCCGAGGTCGTCGAGGCCGACGAAGAAACTCGCCACCTGGTTCGCGTCCAGCGCATCCAGGGTCGGCGGGTTCCAGCGTGGCGTCTTGTCTTTGTCGATCAGCAGGGCGCGCACGCCTTCGATCAGGTCGCCGCGCTCGAACCATTGCCGGTCCAGGTGCAGCTCCAGGGCGAAACAGTCTTCCAGGCTCAGGTGGCGGCCACGTCGCAGCATCTCCAGGGTGACCGCCATGGCCAGGGGCGAGCGGGTTTCCAGCAGATCGGCGGTTTGCAGCGCCCATTCATGGCTGTTGGCGACAGTGACCTGGCGCAGTTGCTCGACCATGCTCGGCACATCGGGCAGGGCGAAGAAGTGATCGATGGCCGGGCGCAGGTCGTCCAGCGGTGGGGCCGGCAGTTGCTGCACGGCGAGTTTCGCCAGCAGGCTCTGCAGGTCCTTGAGCGGCATGTCGCTCCATTCCAGGCGGTCGAGACGCTCGTCGAGTTGGGTGAGTTTGCGGCTTTCCAGGTACCAGTCGGCCAGCCCGCAGTACAACGCGTCGGCGGCCTTTATCTGGACGCCGCTGACCCCCAGGTAGATGCCCAGTTCGCCAGGGATACGCGGCAGGAAATAACTGCCGCCGACGTCCGGGAAATAACCGATGCCGACCTCGGGCATGCCCAGGCGGCTGCGTTCGGTCACCACCCGCAGGTCTGCGCCTTGGGCCAGGCCCATGCCGCCACCCAGGACGAAGCCATCCATCAGGGCGAGAATCGGTTTGCGGTAATGGTGGATCGTCAGGTCGAGGGCATACTCCTCGACGAAAAAGTCTTCGTGCAGCGTGTCGCCCTGTTTGTGGCTGTCGTATAGCGAACGGATATCGCCACCGGCGCAGAACGCCTTGTCGCCGGCGCCGCGCAACACCACCGCGTGGATCTGAGGATCGGCAAGCCAGGCATCGAGTTGTTGCTGCAAGCTGCGCACCATGCCCAGGGTCAGGGCATTGAGGCCGGCGGGGCGGTTCAGGGTCAAATGGCCGATGTGGTTGCGAACCTCGACCAACACCTCACAGGCCACGACTTCGACGCTCCCTGTGGCTTGGGATGAAACCTGAGCAGTCATCGCTAACTCCCTGCTTTTATTGTTTTTTGTCAATTGTGTCGCGCGTATCCGGTCGGGATCGTAACAGTGCAAAATTGCCTCGCACAACCGGTATACGTGCAGGTCCTGTCTGCATATTTATAGCAGCCACAGGTTCAGTCGCGACCCGACAGCACCTCCGTGATGCTGCGGCGCTTGGCATTTCGCTCGCTGGCATGGATCAATTGTTCGAGATCTTCAGGGGTTACGTCGAAGAATGCTTCCATTTCCGCAAGAGCCAGCTTCAAGTCCTCGGCGGTAATGGCCTGACGGTCGACGGGAGGATGGTCGGCGGGGATGACCGCCACCGGTTCGCTGGCTCGCTTCGGATAGCGCACCCGGGTCAGGTTGTTGTAGGCCAGCGCACTGACCAGCAGTGCGGAACCTGCCAGCATGGCCGCGCCGAGTGCCTGCCAGTCCAGGGCGGCAATGGACGAATCCGCCAGCACCAAGGTCGCCGCCAGGGCACCAGCCGGGGGATGAATACAGCGCAGCCAGCACATCAATACCAGTGCCATGCCGCCTGCCAGGCAGGCGCTGCCCAACGTGCGCCCCAGCACGTGGGCCACCAGCAGGCCCACGACCGAGGCACACAGGTAACCGCCGAAAATCGACCAGGGCTGGGCAAGGGCGCCCGAAGACACCGCGAACAGCAGCACCGCAGAAGCCCCGAGAGGGCCGATCAGGTGTTGCGCCACTTCGAGGCCATACACCTGGCCGCAGAGCCAGACACTGAACATGACCCCCAGGGCCATGCCGATGGCGGCGCGGCTCCATTCGGTGGGACGGGTATTGATAGCAGCGGGGAACCAGCGAGAAAGCATCGAGCAAAAATCCGAAAAGCGAACAAAAAAAGGGGCTTACGGGAGAATCCCTGAAAGCCCTTTAAGTGTTCCAACAATTGGGGAAGGAACGCTGCACAGTGTGACGTTCGTCATCCCCGCTTACAAATTCATATTAATGCTGTTTGAGATCATTTATTTTGAAGTAAGAGTGTGCTCAAGCGCTTCGCGGGATCGGGTGGCGGGCTTGCGGTGCGATGGGCAACTCGCATGACCGCCCGCGCCCCATCGGGAAGTAGGTAAAGCCCTTGTCGGCCATGCGCTCCGGGTCGTACAGGTTGCGACCATCGAAGACCACGGGGGCCTTGAGCCGTTGCCGGATCAGCGCGAAGTCCGGCGCCTTGAAAGGCTGCCACTCGGTGCAGATGATCAGCGCGTCCGCCCCTGGCAAGACCGATTCCGGGGTGCCCATCAGCATGAGTTTCGACTCGTTGGGGTAGAGCTGCTGAGTCTGATGCATCGCCTCCGGATCGTACGCCCGTACAGAGGCACCGGCGGCCCACAGCGACTCCAGGAGCACGCGGCTCGGTGCGTCGCGCATATCGTCGGTATTGGGCTTGAAGGCCAGCCCCCACAGCGCAAAGGTTTTGCCGCGCAGATCGCCGTTGTAGAACGCCTTGATCCGCTCGAACAGCTTGTGTTTCTGCCTTGCGTTGATGGCTTCCACCGCTTGCAGCAGATCACTGGCGCAATGGGCCTGCCTGGCGCTATGGATCAGGGCGCGCATGTCCTTGGGAAAGCACGAGCCGCCGTAGCCGCAGCCTGGGTAGATGAAGTGGTAGCCGATGCGTGAATCGGCACCGATGCCCAGGCGCACGTTTTCAATATCGGCCCCGAGGTGCTCGGCCAGTTCCGCGATCTGGTTGATGAAGCTGATTTTCGTGGCCAGCATGGCGTTGGCCGCGTACTTGGTCAGCTCGGCACTGCGCAGGTCCATGAACAAGACCCGGTCGTGATTACGGTTGAAGGGGGCATACAGGTCGCGCATGGTTTCGCGCACTTCATCGCGCTCGCAACCGATCACGATGCGATCCGGCCGGCGGCAATCGGCGACCGCCGAGCCCTCCTTGAGAAACTCGGGGTTGGACACGATATCGAACTGCAACAGGCGGCCGGCCTTGATCAGGCATTTATCGATGTGGGCCCGCAGCACGTCACCGGTGCCCACCGGCACAGTGGATTTCTCCACAAGAATGAGCGGTTGTTCGCGGTGACGGGCGACGGCTTCACCCACCGCCAGGACCTGGCACAAATCCGCTGCACCATCGTCCCGCGATGGCGTGCCCACGGCGATGAACAGTACCTGGCCGTGCTGAACCGCGAGCTGTTCATCGCAAGTGAAATGCAGGCGCCCGGCGTCCAGCCCTTCGCGCACCAGCGCCGCTAACCCGGGTTCGAAGATGCTCACCTGTCCCTGGCGCAGATGGTCGACCTTGCGCTCGTCGACGTCCATGCACACCACGTCGTGGCCCACCTCCGCCAAGACAGCGGCTTGCACCAACCCTACATAGCCACTTCCGAATACGCTGATTTTCATGGAACTCCCTGGCCCCTTCCGAGCGCGGACATGCACAACCAGCAGTTCGCCGCAGTGCGCTCGTCTCAGAATAAGTCGGGAATGTTGCAGTTCACTGACAGCCCGGAGCTCCTCAGCGTTTCAGCGGAAAATAGACCTGACCCAGCTTCGCCTGGTTATGGCACCGAGTGAAATCGGCTGTTTCTGATTTTTAGAGAAACTTCTCACGCACACTTCGGAAGTTGCTCATTTCTTCTGTGTCTTCTTGTTGAACAGACTCGCTGACAGCCTCGGAAAGAGCGCGCTGACAACGTGACTCTGGAACGCACGATCAGAGATATCCAAAACCATGAAAAGACGTTCTTTCATTCAAGGAGCAGGTGCCACGTTGGCCCTGACATCAACCACCCCTCAGGTGATCGGCGTAGCGGCCCGACAGGATGAGTCCATGAGCAATCGTGTTACCGGTCGAGCGGGTGTTTCCTGTGTTCCGGTAGATGCTCGCGTAGACCGGATTACCGAAATTTATGCTTGCCTCAGACCGTTTCGCTTGAGCGGGCCACGGATTGAAACACAGCGGTTGGGCAATAAGCTTTTAGTGCACAACTATGGGCATGGCGGTAGCGGTTGGTCGCTATCCTGGGGGGCGAGCAAGCTCGCTCTGCAACTTCTGCAGAAAACGGCCGAAACGATCAGCCACGTGGCCGTCATCGGCTGTGGTCCGATGGGGCTCACCTCAGCCATCCTTGCTCAGCGTGCCGGGTTGTCGGTGGCGCTTTATGCAAAGGAGATTCCGCCTCAGGTTTCATCCATGGGAGCGACGGGGCATTGGTCGCCGGACTCCCAGTTCTGCGCCGCACAATATGCTTCCCAATGGGGTAGTCGCTGGATTGAAATGGCCGATTTTTCTTACGGCATGTACCAAGGACTGTTGGGGCTTCCCGGCGATCCGGTGGAGTGGTATCACGGCTATAAGCTCTCCAATTCGCCGTTTGACTCAACACCCTCCCGCGAGGAGCCGGACTTTGCCAAATTCAATAATTCCAATCGCCGCTATCAGCCGATACAGGTAGACCTTTCGCCAGATGAGCACCCTTTTTCGTACCCTTACGTTCGGCGCTGGCAAAATCTTTTGTTCAATATCAATAGCTATGCGCGCCTGTTGTTGTCCGACTTCCTGACGGCGGGAGGAAAGATTCATATACGCAATTTTGAACGCGTGGATGAGCTGTTGAGCCTGCCCGAGAAAGCCATCATCAACGCTACGGGGTATGGCGCAAGGGCCTTGTTCAACGATACGGACATGGTCGCCATACGCGGACAAACGGCCAGGCTCATCCAGCAGCCAGACGTCAAGTATGCAATCAGGGCTGAAGACTTCCTCTTTCTTCCCAGACGCGACGGCCTGGTGGTCCAGTACATCGACCGGGCAGGGAGCTATAACAACAGCGATGATCGTCCTGATTTTCTGGAAGCATCCGAAGCCGTAGGGCAATTGGCTGCCGTCATGGAGGGGCTGCGCCGTTGAAATTGAAACTCAACTTGCATCCAAGCGATATGCGGCAGGCAATTGCGTCACGAATTCGGCCACCACCTCGCGGGTCAGGCTCACGATGTCCTCGACCCGCTCCATGCCTGCGCCAGTGCGCCAGCTGGCAACGATGTCCATCACCGAGGGCAGCGGTATGCCGGTCACCAGGGTCAATGTGCCTTGAGCCAGTTCGCCCTGTACCAGCGCCGCCGGCATGGCGCCGATGCCGAAGCCATCGCGAACCAGGCGGGTGATGGCCGAGGCTGAGTTCACGCAGTTGATGCGCGGTGACACGATGTTCGCCGAGTGCAAGAGGTTGAGGATGTCCTGGTGGGGCCGCGAGTTGCGCGAGAACGTCACGATGCGTTCCTGGGACAGATCCTCCAGCGAAGCGTATCGGCGGTCGTAGACAGAGCCGGTGCGCACCACCCAATGCATTGGATAGCGGGTCAGGAGAGTGTTGCGCACGCTGTCCAGACGCAGGATATCGGTCTGGAAAATGATGTCCTGGTAGCCTTTCTCCAGTTGGGAACACAGATTGCTCGCCGTGTCGGCCGACAGTTCTATTTCCAGCGCCGGATAACATTCCATCAGGCGCGTGACCAACGGGCTGAGCCAGGTATGGATGACCGTATCCATGGCGCCGATGCGGATCCGGCCGCGGACCTGGCGCGGATCCTTGATCACGGCCTTCATGCTCTGCATGGTGTCCATGATGCGCTCGGCATATTCCAGCACCCGTTGTCCTTCGGAAGTCAACGACACACCTTTGGAGTCACGCACGAACAATCGCACGCCCATTTCGTCTTCCAGGGCTGCGATCCGACTGGAAATGGACGCCTGGGTGGTGAAGAGTTTCTCTGCCGTGAGCCGGAAGCTCTTCAGGCGAGCGACCCAGACGAAGGTTTCCAGAAACTTGATATTCACGTCGGCGGCTCCTTGGAGCTGAGGTTGCAATGAGTCGTTTACAGCGTTTCGGCCGCCACATACTGGAGCACCGCTTGAAGCCCGGCTGCATCCGGCACGTTGTCCATAACCGCGCGGACATCACACCATGGATAGTCCAGCGCCGAGACCCACGCCATGACCGACGCCAGGTCGGCTGCCGGCAACGTAGCCATGTGCTCGATGGTGATCGTCAATCGTTCAGCCCGATGCGATGCAGGCTCGAACTGCCAGTCATATACCCCACAACCGACCCGGACCTCGCCGCTGTGCTTGTCCGACATCGCCACCAGCCATTTGCATTGGAATGTCTTGGCATTCTCGGAAGGCGGGACGCCCAGGCAGAACGTATAGACGTTTTCGAAGGTCTGGCCAAAGCGCCTGACCAGGACACCGCCGATGGCCTCCCGGCCTTCCACATGCCTCGGAAAAGAGATCGAACCGGTGCGCACGATCATGTCCAGGGTGGCATCGGCCGTGAAAGCCTGGTCCAGCAGATGAGGGCGGTTACCGTCCTTGGCGTTGATGTACTGTTGGATCGATCGTTGGGCTGTGCTCATCGGGGGGCCATGTCGGGTTGAGAAGGGCGATGCAAAACCCTGTGGGAGCGGGCTTGCTCGCGAAAGCGGCGGCATGGTCGCCATATAGGCTGCCTGACACACCGCTTTCGCGAGCAAGCCCGCTCCCACAAGTTGTGTGGGGCCTACAAAGCACTATTCCACAAATCCGTCACCAGCATGCAGCCCGGCGCGTGGGTGATGCACAGCGGCGGACGCGAGGCCTGGACCACCGATTGCGGGGTCACGCCACAGGCCCAGAACACCGGGATCTCGTCCGCTTCGATCGGCACGGCGTCGCCGTAGTCCGGTGTGTCCAGGGATTGAATGCCGATCAGCGACGGGTCGCCGATGTGTACCGGGGCGCCATGGACATTGGGCATGCGGCCGGTGATCTGGATCGCCTGGATCGCGGCGGCGGCTTTCATCGGCCGCATGGTCACCACCATCTTGCCGGAGAGACGGGCGGTGGGGCGAGTGTCGATGTTGGTCCGGAACATGGCGATGTTGCGGCCCAGATCAATGTGCCGCAGCCGAATGCCGGCTTCCAGCAGCGGTTGTTCGAAAGAGAACGAACAGCCCAGGGCGAAGGCCACCATGTCGTCCTGCCACAGATGCTCGATGTCCAGCGGCTCTTCGCTCAACTCGCCGTCGCGAAAGACCCGATAGCGGGGCACTTCGTGGCGGATATCGATGGCGTTGCCCAGGTTGCGCAAGTACGGATCCCCGGGTTCGGTCACGTCCAATATCGGGCAGGCCTGGCGATTGAGGGTGCAGTAGCGCAGGAACTCGTTGGCCCAATCGCCGGGCAGGATCACGATATTGGCTTGTACCCGTCCCTTGCCCAGGCCGCTGGTGTGCCCCTGATACTGGCCGGCCGCAATGCTCTGGCGCAGGGCGAGGGGGGCGTACTGTTGCAGTTGTTCAAACGACAGGGCGGGAAGGGACATCAGGGTTTCTCCTTGTGGTTGTCGGTCCTTTTTAGAAAACCCAGGCGATGACGTCCAACAAGGAATGTTGGTACCCCGTGACAAATAAAAGTTATTCAAGCGAGAGCGGACCGTTCAGGCCTGGAGCCGCCACCATGCGTTGCGGACCCACATCCAGGGCATATTGTCCAACCACCTGGCGGCTCATCTGGACGATGCTCTCGATCAGTTCCAGCCCCACGCCCGCGCGCCAGGACGCGACGACGTTCAACTGAGGCAGAGAAGTTCCCGGTTCCAACTGGATCAGATCACCGCTCGCCAGGGGCTTGGCCACCAACGCTGCGGGCAGGGCGCCGATGCCGAAACCGTCGCGAATCAACCGCGTCATGGCCGACACCGAGTTGACGCAACTGACCCGTGGCGCGTTGACCCCCTGGGCATACAGCAGGTTGAGTACATCCTGATGGGGGCGTGACTGCTTGACGAACGTGATGATGCGTTCACTCGCCATCTCGGCCAGCGAAGCATAAGGCCGGGCATAGATCGAATGACTGGCGGCGATCCAATGCATGGGGTAGTGCCCCAGTTCGAGGTTGCGCACACTTTCGTGGCGGACCAGGTCGGTCTGGAAGGCGATGTCCAGGTAACCCTTCTGCAACTGGTCGCATAGATTGCGTGCAGCGTCGGCGGTGATTTCGATTTCCACCGCCGGAAACGCCTGCATCAGCATCGACATCAACGGGCTCAGCCACGTGTGGATCACCGTATCCATCACGCCGATGCGCACCAGGCCTTGCTGTTCGTTGCCGGTGTCCAGCGACTGTTTCAGCGCACGCTGGACTTCGAGCATCTGCTCGGCGTAGTTGAGCACCTTGAAGCCTTCGGGCGTCAGCGATACCCCCCGGGAATCACGCACGAACAGGCGCAGACCCAACTCGTCCTCCAGCGATGCGATCCGAGCGGAAATCGCGGCCTGGGTGCTGAACATCTTTTCGGCGGTCAGGCTGAAGCTTTGCAGGCGGGCCACCCAGACGAAGGTTTCGAGGAACTTGAGGTTCATGACGGTTCTCTTGGCGCTTGTCGTTCTTATGATTGCAATTGTTACTCCAGGTCGGGCCATTGGATGCATCAATTTTTTTTATGTCCGATCTGCCTTTTTTCCCGTTTGACCCTTTCAAAGCGTGGCGCGAAGAATCCACCCCGACGACGCAGCTCACTGCGCGGAGTCCCAACGACAACGTCTTCACACAAGAATAACGAGGCGCCCGCAAAGCCCCCCGAGAGGGTTCGCTCGCGCCGATAAAAGGAGCACGCATGCAACACTTCAGATCCTTCCCACGGATATACGCCCCAATCGGCACGGTGCTTGGCTTGAGCCTGATCGGATTGCCTGCTGCCCGGGCGGATTTCATCGCCGACAGCAAAGGCAGCCTGGAGGCACGCAACTTCTACTTCAACCGCGACTTCCGCCAGCAGGGTTCGCGGGACAAGGCCGAGGAATGGGCTCAGGGCTTTTTGCTGCGAATGGAGTCGGGCTATACCGCCGGCACTGTCGGTTTCGGCATGGATGTCTTGGGCATGGCCGGTTTCAAGCTGGATTCCGGTGGCGGTACGGCGGGCACCAACCTGTTGCCAGCGGACTTGTCCGGAGGCTCGCAAGACCGCTACGGCGAACTGGGCCTGACCGCCAAGGTGCGCGTGTCCAACAGCACCCTCAAGGCGGGAACATTGCAGATCAAGGACCCGGTAGTGAGTTCCAACGATACGCGGCTGTTGCCGGCGACGTTCAAGGGCGGACTGCTGAATGTACAGGAAATCGATCGATTGAAGCTGACCGGTGGGCAGTTCACTCAGATCAACGTGGTCGATTCCACCGATTATCAGGACATGACCGCCAACCGCATCGGCGGCACCAGCGACAAGTTCCAGTTCGCCGGAGCGGACTACCAGTTCCTGCCGAACCTCACGGCACAGTACCGTTACGGGAAACTGCAGGACATCTATCAGCAAAACTACCTCGGATTTGTCCATACCCTGGACCTGGGAGCCGGTCAATCGCTCAAGAGCGACGTGCGCTATTCGCGCAGCACCGAGGACGGCAACTTCCGCAACATTGACAACCAGGCCTTTGGTGCACTGTTTACGTATAGTCTGGGGGGGCATGCCGTGGGGCTGGGTTACCAGCGCATGAGTGGCGACGATCCTTTCCCTTACATCAGCCGCAGCGACCCGTACCTGGTCAACTTCGTCCAGATCGGCGACTTCGCCAACATCGACGAGCGCTCCTGGCAAGCCCGCTATGACTACAACTTTGCCGCCCTTGGTGTCCCCGGGTTGACGTTCATGACCCGCTACATTTCCGGTGACAACGTGCAGCGCACGGCGCCGGGGGAGGGCAAGGAGTGGGAGCGCAATACCGACATTGCCTATGTGGTGCAGGACGGCACGCTGAAAGGGCTCGGGTTGAAATGGCGCAACGCCTCGGTGCGCTCGAACTTTGGCAATGACCTGGATGAAAACCGGTTGATTGTCAGTTACACGATGGCGCTCTGGTAGGCGAGGGCAGCGCAGAGATAAGTTATTAAATGTAATCAATTTTTCAGATGTCGTGACTTTCAACCGAGGCCCCAGGTTTTCAGATGACGACACGGTCCGGTTGTTCACTTGCGCGACACAATCCGTCCTTGGATGTTGTGATCCAGTATTTGCTGGCTTAAGTGGTCATTCATCCGCCTGCGAAAAATAAGGAAACCTACGGGTTTCCTTTGTTTCGTTTTTTGTCATACTCCACCCTGCGAGTCGGCAGAGGTGCCTGCTTGCCCGGTATTAGTACTGGCTAATAACAATTCCACCAGCAGGTACCCACGCCATGAGTATTCTCGCTCACCACGCTACAGCGGCCCCCGCCGAACAACTCGCTACCACGCTCGCACGTATGAAGCAGGCGCACCTGGACGAAGGGCCCGCAAGCCTGGAGTTGCGCCGTGACCGTCTGGATCGGGCGATTGCCCTGTTGCTAGACAACCGTGAAGCCATCGTCGCGGCGGTGTCTGCGGACTTCGGCAACCGCAGCCGCGAACAGACCCTGCTGTCGGATATCGCCGGTTCGGTGGCGAGCCTCAAGCATTGTCGCGAACACCTGGCCGAGTGGATGCGGTCAGAGACGCATCCGGCTCCATTCCCCGGTTGCGAAGCGCGGGTCGACTATCAGCCGTTGGGTGTCGTGGGGGTGATCAGCCCGTGGAATTTTCCCATCGTGCTGGCCTTCGGGCCGCTGGCGAGCATTCTCGCTGCGGGCAACCGGGCCATACTCAAGCCTTCGGAACTGACCCCGCGGACTTCGGCGCTGCTGGATGAGCTGATTGCCCGCTATTTCGACGAGCGCGAACTCTGTACGGTATTGGGCGATGCCGAAGTCGGGGCGTTGTTCAGTGCGCAACCCTTCGACCACTTGATCTTTACCGGTGGCACGTCGGTGGCCCGGCACATCATGCGTGCTGCCTCGGACAACCTGGTGCCAGTGACGTTGGAGCTAGGAGGCAAGTCTCCAGTGCTGGTTTCCCGTAGCGCCGACCTGGCTACCGTGGTGCAGCGGGTCCTGACGGTGAAGACCTTCAACGCCGGGCAGATCTGCCTGGCCCCGGACTATGTATTGCTGCCGGAAGAGTTGCTGGAAGACTTTGTCGACGAGGCCATTCGTTTCGTCAGCGCCATATATCCGACCCTGCGCAGCAACGCTGACTACACGTCGATCATCAACCCGCGCAACTTCGATCGTCTGCGGGGTTACCTCGTCGATGCCGAGGCCAAGGGCGCGCGACTGGTGGAAATCAACCCCGCACAAGAGGACCTGAGCGACCGCGAGATCCGCAAAATTGCTCCGACCCTGGTGCTCGATGCCGCTGAGCAGATGCAGGTACTGCGCGAGGAAATCTTCGGTCCGTTGCTACCGATCAAGACCTATCGCGACTTCGCCACGGCCATCGACTACGTCAACGGGCAGCCCCGGCCGTTGGCGGCCTATTATTTCGGCGAGGATGCGCATGAGCGCGAACAGGTGCTGGAGCGCACGACGTCAGGCGGCGTGGTGATCAACGACGTAATGAGCCATGTGCTGTTCGAGGCACTGCCCTTTGGCGGGGTCGGTCACTCCGGCATGGGTGCCTATCATGGTGTCTATGGTTTCCGTACCTTCAGTCACGCCAAGGCGGTGGTGGTGCAGAGCGCTATCGGTGAGTCCAACCTGGCGATGCGCGCGCCTTACGGCCCGATGATCCATGGTCTGCTCGACCACTTGCTGACGGCCAACTGAGCCATCTGGGAGCCTTATCATGAACCTGTTGCAAACGCTCAAGGCCAAGCTGCTGCGTGCCCTTGCCAAGCGCATGAAAGCCAAGTTTATCTACGACGCCGCACGTTATCCGTTGCGCTCGGTGAACGAACAGTACATCCCGACGACCTGGGGGGCGGCGCGGGCGTTGTTCTACTGGCCCGATGTGGCATCCGGCGAACCACTGCCGGTGTATCTGAACCTGCATGGCGGAGGATTCGTCGCCGGGGTGCCGGAACACGACGACAGCTATTGCCGACGCCTGGCCCATAACCTGGGTTGCCTGGTGGTCAACCTGGATTATGTCCTGGCGCCCGAGCATCCCTTTCCGGCGGGTTTGCGCCAGAGTTTCGAGGTGCTGGAGTGGCTGGCCGGGCAGGGCGCGGCGCTGGGTATCGATCCGCAGCGCATCGCTGTCGGCGGGCATAGCGCCGGCGGCAATCTGGCCGCGGGGTTGGCTAGTCTGGCGCGAGGACATAAGCGGTTAAGGGTGGTGCATCAAGTGATCGACTATGCGGCGTTGGACCTGTCCCAGGCTCCTGAGCTGAAGCTTTCGAGCCTCGACAAACCGTTACTTCGTCCCGGCCTGATGCATTTCTTCAACAGCTGTTACCTGAGCGATCCGGCCCAGGCCCGCGACCCTCTGGTTTCGCCATTGCTGGCGCCGGTCGAGGCACTGCGGGGCCTGCCTGCCGCCACGTTGATCACTGCCGAGTACGATATCCTGCGCGCCGAAGGCCAGGCCTATGGAGAAAAACTCCGTCAGGCCGGCGTTGCGGTGAACGAGAGAGTCTTCCCAGGCTGCGATCATATGTTCACTCACCTGGGACCGGATGCGTCCGCGGATGAGGCGTGGCAGTTCATCGAGGATGCGTTGCGCAGGGCTTTTGAGGGGGTGGTGGAAGAGGTCGATGGTGCAATGGTTAGGAGTCGCTAACACTCTTGTGGCGAGGGGATAAATCCCCTCGCCACAGGTTACTATGTTGCTTGTTTGATTAACGCTAGCCAGGATCTTGCATCATGTCCGTCATGCCTGAAACCACCCCACAGGCCGTCAGGCGCGGTCGTCCGCCGCTGCGCAGTCGCGAGGAGCAGATGAGTCTGTTGCTCGACGCGGCGGCGCAGATACTCGGCAGCGGCAACTTCGCCAACGTCACCATGGACACCATCGCCCGCGCCGCCGGCATCTCGAAGAAAACCTTGTATCAACTGGTGACGAGCAAGGAAGCGCTGCTGTCGCAATTGGTGGCCCGGGACCTGTCGACCCTTGAGTTGTTGTTGGAAAGCGGTATCGACTGCGCCGAGAATCTGCTCAGCGAACTACGCATGTACCTGACCCTTTGGGCGCGCCTGACCTTGTCGCCGTTGGCGCTGGGGCTCTACTTGATGGCCGTGCAAGGACGTGAGACCGCACCCGACATCGCCAGGATCTGGTACCAGGAAGGCGCCGAGCGATGCCTGGGCCTGTTGCGCAGTTGGTTGGACAAGGCAGCGGGCAAGGGGCTTCTGGTTCAGGAGGATGTCGAGCCGGCGGTCGAACTGATCGATGCGTTGCTGATCTCGCAACCGCTCAAGTTGTTCACCCTTGGCGTGCAGCAGAGCTGGTCCGACGAACAGATCGGCCAACGGGTCGACGTGGCCCTCGGCATGTTTGGGCGTTGTTTCATCCAGCGTGGCCAGTCCAATAATCTGTGACGAAGAAACTTGCTGTGGCCTTGAGCTTGCGTTATTTCCCCCCCGACCGCCGCGACAGCCGATACGACAATTGAGCACGGGTCAGCCCAAGACGCCGCGCCGCCTCGGAAACATTGCCTTTCACCTCGGCCAGGCAATGGTCGATCATCGTTTCCTCGATCTCCTGCAGCGACAACCGGCTCAGGTCCTTGCCACCGAACAGGGCCTGGATCGCGTCATTACTGGCATGGGCCGGCGCGACAGGCGCAGAGGTGGCGGGGTCATTCGGGGCGGCCGCCAGTTGACCGCGGGTGCCAATGGAAAACATCGGTTGGGCCAGGCGTTCGCCGCTGGTGAACAGATGGGCCAGGTCGATGGCCCCGCCATCCGGCGCGCTGATCACGCCGCGCTCCACCAGGTTCTGCAGCTCGCGGATGTTGCCCGGAAAGTCGTAGGCGAGCAGGGTGTCAGCCGTGCGCGGGGTGAAGCCGCTGATCTGCCGACCGTGATGGCGGGTGAAGCGATGCAGGAAGTGGGTCATCAGTAGCGGGATGTCTTCCTTGCGCTCGCGCAGGGGTGGCAGATGGATCGGGAAAACATTCAGGCGGAAGAACAAGTCTTCGCGGAACTCACCGCGCTGGGCGGCGGCGCGCAGATCGACGTTGGTCGCGGCGACTACCCGCACATCGACCTTCAAGGTACGGCTGCCGCCGACCCGCTCGATCTCACCTTCCTGTAAGGCCCGCAGCAGCTTGCCTTGGGCGACCAGGCTGAGGGTGGCGATTTCGTCGAGGAACAGGGTGCCGCCATCGGCGCGCTCGAAACGCCCGGCGCGGGATTGGGTGGCCCCGGTGAAGGCTCCGCGTTCGACGCCAAACAACTCCGACTCCATCAGGTTTTCCGGAATGGCGGCGCAGTTGATCGCGACAAAAGGCGCATCGTGCCGCGGGCTGATGCGGTGCAGCATACGTGCGAACATTTCCTTGCCGACGCCGGATTCACCGGTGAACAACACCGTTGCCTGGGTCGGAGCGACTCGGCGCAGCATGTGACAGGCAGCGTTGAAGGCCGAGGAGATGCCAACCATGTCGCCGTCCTGGGTCTGTTGCGGATCGGCTAGCGGACCGGGCGGCAATACGCCCTTGCCGCCAGGGCTGGGCGGTACCGTACTACGCCCGCTGCTGCTGACGAAAGGTTCGGCTTTCAGCGCGGCCAGGTCTTCTTCCGCATCATCCCACTCTTCAGCAGGTTTACCGATCAGCCGGCAGATGCTGGAGCCGGTGGAACGGCATTCGACTTCCCGGTAGAGGATCAAGCGACCGACCATCGCCGAGGTGTATCCGGTGGCGTAGCCGGTCTGCATCCAGCACGCCGGTTCGGTGCCGATGCCGAACTGGGCGATGTGCTCGTCATCCTCGCTGGAATGATGCCAGAGGAACTCGCCGTAATAGGTGCCCAGGTTCATATCGAATTCGAAATGCACCGGCTCGACTTTAACCGCGCCTTCGATGGCGTGGATGATCGGGCCGGCGGCGAACAGCGCCAGGAAGTCAGCCTCGGGGAAGCGTTCCTTGATCAGTGCCGCATCCCGCGCACCGCAGTGGTAGCCGGTACGCAGCAGGATGCCTCGGGCGCGGGCCAGCCCCATGCTTTCGATCATCTCTCGACGAAGCGCGCCGACACCGCTGCTGTGCATCAACAACATGCGTGCGCCGTTGAGCCAGATACGCCCGTCGCCCGGGCTGAACATCAGGCATTCGGTCAGATCCTGCAGGGTAGGGGCCATGCCGGGAGGCAGTTGTTCGCTGGCGCCACGCACATGTTTCTTTCGGACTCCGCCGGAGAGTTCGGCCAGGGAGATCAGCTTGTCTGCCATCGGAAATCCTTAATATGAGTAATCATAATCCGCATAGTGCAGCATGAATTTGCTGAAATCATCACTTTTTTTGGTTCTCGTTTTCCCCCGCATCACGCCGTTTTTCATCAAGAACCTCTGTATGCCGCGAGTTTGAGCGGTCGCCTGGTCATTGCCGGGAGATGGCATATCGCTTGCTACAACTAGTTACCGAGCTTAACTAGTTCGGCAATAACAACATGGCTTGGCTGCCGTCCTCGCAGGAGGCAGTACAAGCACGAACCGGGAAATCCGTATGAAGCTGACCAGCAAAAGGATTGTCGTGACCGGGGTCTCCTCGGGCATCGGCGCCGAGACCGCCCGAACCCTGCGTGCCCATGGAGCGATCGTGATCGGCATGGATCGCAACGAGCCCAACCTGAGCCTGGATGAGTTCGTCCAGGCCGATCTCAGTCATCCCGAAGCCATCGATGCGGCCGTGCGCCGCTTGCCGGAACAGATCGACGGCTTGTGCAATATCGCCGGGGTGCCAGGGACTGCCGATCCGCAACTGGTGGCCCAAGTCAATTATCTCGGCCTGCGCCACCTTTGCGCGGCGGCGCTGCCGCGGATCCGCGCCGGGGGCAGCATCGTCAACGTGGCCTCGATCCTCGGCGCGCAATGGCCGCAGCGGTTGGAACTGCACAAGGCCCTGGCCCGTACCGAAAGTTATTTCCAGGGACAAGCCTGGCTGGCCCAGCACCCGGTGCCCCAGGAGAGTTGCTATCAGTATTTCAAAGAAGCCCTGATCGTCTGGAACTACGTGCAGGCCCAGCCCTGGTTCCTGCAGACCTCGGTGCGCATGAACAGCGTGGCGCCGGGCCCGGTGTTCACGCCCATTTTGGGTGATTTCGTCAGCATGCTCGGCCAGGAGCGCGTCGAGGCCGATGCGCACCGCATGAAACGTCCGGCCTATGCCGATGAGGTGGCGGCTGCCATCGCCTTCCTGAGTGCAGACGAGTCCCGGTGGATCAATGGCGTCAACCTGCCTGTCGATGGCGGCCTGGCGTCCACCTACATCTGAACGAGGAACCACCACCTGCGTATTTGCGGGCCACTCATTGCCGGTCGCTTTTCAGACAACACGTTTCCAAACAACAAGAACAATGAGGAACACCATGCACAACACTCGATGCTATCCGGGCTTCAAGCGTTCCACCCTCGCACTCTCGGTGTGCCTCGCCGGGCTGGCCTCCCAGGCCCAGGCCGCACAGATCGATCTGGGCGACAGTGACTGGCGCCTGCGCTGGGACAACACCATCAAATACAGCCAGGCCTGGCGCCTGCAAGGTGCCGATGACCACTTGACCAACGCCTCCACGGCGGGTGGTTTGTACCCTTCGATCCAGGGGCAGGGTGACAGGAATTTCAGTCGCGGCCTGGTCTCCAACCGGCTGGACCTGTTCAGTGAAATGGACCTGAGCAGGGAGAACTACGGGCTGCGGCTCAGCGGGGCAGCCTGGTATGACGATATCTATAACAAGGACACCGACGACAGCGCGAATCCGCACTTCCTCAGCGACACCCGCGAACTGCACGGGCGCGACGCCGAACTGCTGGATGCCTTCGTGTTTCTGCGCGGTGATGTCGGCGACGCAAGCCAGGGCACCCTGCGCCTGGGCCGGCATAGCCTGATCTATGGCGAAAGCCTGTTCTACGGCAGCAACGGCATCGCTGCCGCCCAAGGACCCACCGATGTCGTCAAGCTGCTCAGCGTACCGGGAACCCAGTTCAAGGAAATTCTGCGCCCGGTCAATCAAGTGTCCGGCCAGTTGCAGATCAACCCGCAGCTGTCCGTCGGAGCCTATTACCAGTTCGAGTGGGAGCGTTCCAACGTGCCGGGGGCGGGCAGCTACCTGAGCGACAACGATGGCATCGGCAAAGGGGCAGGGGACTGGACCGAGGTGTTTGGCAACACCACCGTCCATGCTTCCGATATCGAGGCCAAGAACTCGGGGCAGGGCGGCCTGCAACTGCGTTTCAAGCCCGAAGGCACCGAACTGGAGCTGGGCTTCTATGCCGCCCAATACCACGACAAGACCCCGAGTGCGCTGTATGCCTACCTGGACGGTGCGGCGGCGGCCGCTACCGGGCTGCCGATCCTGAGTTCCTATCGCCAGGTCTACGCCGAAGACATCAAGACCGTCGGCGCCAGCTTCTCCACGGCTTATGGCCCGTTCAACTTCGCTGGCGAGACTTCGGTGCGCTGGAATGCGCCCTTGGTGAGCAACCTGCAGGTGGTGACACCGGGGACCGCGGCAGACAACAGCGGCGACGCACTCTACGCCAAGGGCAAGACCGCCCACGTCAACCTGTCGACGATCTACCTGCTGTCGCCCGGCGCGTTGTGGGACGGCGGCTCGGTGCTTGCCGAACTGGCCTGGAACCGCACCCTCAGCGTAACTGACAACCCGGGGGCACTGGACCCCAACACCACCCGCGATGCCACCGCGCTACGGGTATTGGCCGAACCGGCTTACTTCCAGGTGGCCGACGGTCTCGACCTGAGCGTACCGGTCGGTTTCGGCGTGGGTCTGGATGGTCGCTCCTCGGCCGTCAGCAAGGGCGGTTTCGGCAACTCCCACGCCGGTGACTGGAGCGTAGGGCTCAAGGCCACTTACCTGCAGCGCTGGGACTTCGGCATCAACTACGTGAACTTCTTCGGCAAGGCTGCGGCAGGGCTGAACGAGGCGGGAAACTTCAGCTATGCGCAATCGCTGGCCGACCGTGACTTCGTCTCCATGTACGTGAAAACCACATTCTAATAAGAGGTTTCATCCCCTATGCAAAGCCAATTTTCCTTGCGTATGTCGGCCCTGGCCATTGCCTTGCTGAGTGCCGGAATGGTGCAGGCGGCGGTTTCCCCCGATCAGGCCGCACGGCTCAATACCGATCTGACCCCCATGGGCGCCGAACGCGCGGGCAACAAGGACGGCAGCATTCCGGCGTGGACCGGGGGCTATACGACAGCGCCCGCGGGCTACAAGAACGGCGACAAACGCGCCGACCCCTTTGCCGCCGACAAGCCGCTGTACTCGGTCAGCGCGACCAACATGGCGCAGTACGCCGACCAGCTGTCCGATGGCGCCAAAGCCTTGCTGCAGAAGTACCCGGGGTATCGCCTGGACGTCTATCCGACTCACCGCAGTGCTGCCGCGCCGCAATGGGTGTATGACAACACGTTGAAAAACGCGACCCGTGCCACCCTCGAAGTGGACTCGGAAAAGGTCAGCGGTGCCTACGGCGGCATTCCGTTCCCGTTGCCGCAGAACGGAGCCGAGGTGTTGTGGAACTACCGCCTGTCCTGGCAAGGGGCCGACACCTTCTACTCGCCGTTCGACACCTGGCTGATGACCGCCGGCGGCAAGAAGATCCAGGCCACCCGGGCACGCTTTTGGTATCAGAACCCTTACTACTTCAAGGAAGGCAGCCTCGAAACGTTCGGGGGCAAGTTCCTCATCGGCAAGTTGGCCACGGAGCTGCCATCGTCCAAGGCCGGCGAGGGTCTGATGACCCACTGGGACATGGACCCCGGCAAGCGCGCCGCCTGGCAGTACCTGGTCGGCCAGCGCCGGGTGAGGCGTGCGCCGAACATTGCCTACGACACACCGGATTTTGTTACCTCGGGGGTGGGTTTCTTCGATGAGGCCTTCATGGTCTTCGGCCCGACCGACCGTCACGACCTCAAGCTGGTGGGCAAGAAAGAACTGCTGGTGCCTTACAACAACAACCGTGCGGCCGCGGCTAAAAGTGACGACCTGGTCAAGCCGAACTTCCTCAACCCGGATCTGGTGCGTTGGGAGAAACACCGGGTCTGGGTGGTAAACGCCACACTCAAGGAAGGTAAGCGTCACGTAGTGCCAAAACGCACCTATTACGTCGACGAGGACTCCTGGCAAGTGTTGCTGGTGGATGGCTATGACGCCCAGGGCAAACTGGGTCGCACCAACTACTCGCTGACCCTGCTGGCCCCGGAAATGCCGGCGCTCACCGCACAGATGTCGTGGGGCAGCTACAACCTGGAGACCGGCGCCTACTTCCTGAACTCAGCGGCCAACGACCTGGATGTGCAGTACCAGAGCTACCCGCGTCCGCCATCTTCGTTCTTCACGCCTGACGCCATGGCCAACGACAGTTCGCGTTGAGTCGTTGCACAACGCGCCGGGGCCCTGGCATCGGCGCGTTGCGTTTGGATAACTCTTGAGTGGTGGTTGGAGCGGGATATGAACGGTAACTTTTCACTCGGGCGGGCGTTGTCGGTGATCCTGGCGCTGACGGTCTTGCTGATGTCGGGCTGGACAACGGCCAGCCCCCAGATTGTCTTGCTCGATCAGGCGGCATTGCAGAGTGCCAAGGCCATCCACGCCGCGTTGCTGGCGGTGACTCGCGCAGGCGATCGGTTGGTGGCGGTCGGCGAGCGCGGCATCGTCCTGCTTTCCGATGACTCCGGCCAGAGCTGGCGCCAGGCAAGGGTGCCGGTCAGTGTCAGCCTGACGGCGGTGCAGTTCGTCGATGACGAGCAGGGTTGGGCCGTCGGCCACATGGGCGTGGTGCTGCACAGCACTGACGGTGGCGAAACCTGGGTCAAGCAACTCGATGGCGTCGCTGCGGCACAGTTGGCGCTGGTTGCCGCGCAACAGGGCGGCGATGCCAAGCATGTGGAAGACGCCGAGCGTCTGGTCGCGGACGGGCCGGACAAGCCGTTTCTCGATCTGTACTTCAGCGACCGTCGCAACGGCTATGTGATCGGTGCCTATGGCCTGATCCTGCATACCGTGGACGGTGGTGGGACCTGGAAACCCTGGATGCAGCAGGTGGACAACCCCGAGGGCCTCAACCTGTACGGCATTCGTGCAATGGGGGGCGAACTGTTCATCGTCGGCGAGCGGGGCCTGTTATTGCGCTCCAAAGACAACGGCAGCAGCTTCCAGGCACTCGAATCGCCCTATGACGGCAGTTTCTTCGGTCTGCAAGGCAGTGCCAGCGGCGAACTCATTGCCTTCGGCCTGCGCGGCAATGCCTTCTGGTCGGGTGACCAGGGGACTAGCTGGCGACGCATCGAAACCGGCCTGGAAGTGGCCTTGTCCGCCGGCACTCAACTGAAGGATGGGGCGCTGGTCCTGGCCAGCCAGGCCGGTGACCTGTTGCTCAGTTCCGGTCGAGGAAGCCGCCTGCGGCATCTTTCCGGCCCGGCCGGCACCTCGATCGCAGGTCTGGTGGCCGCCCCGGATGGCAGCGTGATCTGCGTCGGCCTGGGCGGGTTGACCCGCCTCGATCAAGCCCTTGTCTCGGCGCAACGCTGAACCTACTGGCCAGAGCACTATTTGCACAGCCCATGCGGCCGTATTTGGAGTCCGATGTGAACGACCATAATTCCTCCCTCGAACAGCAAGTGGTGATGGCCCGCCTGGAGGATTTCGATCCGCGCTCCGGCAACCTCGGCGAACGGGCGATTTTCAACCATCGGCCCTGGGTCATGGTGCTCTGCCTGCTGGTGACCCTGGTGCTGGGCTACCAGGCCAGCAAGATCGGCCTCAACGCCAGTTTCGAGAAAACCATCCCGACGTCCCATCCCTACGTGGCCAACTTCCTTGAACAGCGCAGCGAACTGAGCGGCCTCGGCAACTCAATCCGCGTCGCCGTTGCGGTCAAGGAGGGCACTATTTTCGACAAGGATTACCTCGATACCCTTGCCAGGCTCAACGACGAGATCTACCTGCTGCCAGGTGTCGACAAACCCTACATGAAGTCCTTGTGGACGCCGACTACGCGCTGGACTGCCGTGACCGAAGACGGCCTGGATGGCGGCACGGTGATTCCGGACAGTTACGACGGCTCGCCGGCCAGCCTGGAGGAGGTGCGGACCAACGTCGCCCGTTCCGGCGAGATCGGCCAATTGGTGGCCGGCAACTTCCAGTCCAGCGTGATCTTCGTGCCGCTGCTGGAAATCAACCCAGCCACCGGCAAGGCGCTGGACGCCGGTGAGTTTTCCCGGCAACTGGAAGCCTTGCGCGACAAATACCAGAACGAGCACATCCAGATTCATATCACCGGCTTCACCAAGATCATCGGTGACCTGATCGCCGGTCTGGGCCAAGTCATGCTGTTCTTCGCCGTCGCCGTGCTGGTGACCGTGGCAGTGCTCTACTGGTACACCCGCTGTGCCCGCAGCACGGCGTTGGTGGTGCTCTGTTCCCTGGTGGCGGTGCTCTGGCAGATCGGCCTGCTCGCCACCCTTGGCTACGACCTGGACCCGTACTCGGCGCTGGTTCCGTTCCTGGTGTTCGCCATCGGCATGAGCCACGGCGCACAGAAAATGAACGGCATCATGCAGGACATCGGCCGTGGTACCCACCGGGTGGTCGCCGCACGCTACACCTTCCGCCGTCTGTTCGCCGCTGGCATGACCGCGCTGCTCTGCGATGCGGTGGGTTTCGCCGTGCTGATCGTAATCAAGATCCAGGTGATCCAGGACCTGGCGATCACCGCGAGTATTGGCGTGGCGGTGCTGATCTTCACCAACCTGATCCTGCTACCGATCCTGCTCAGCTACATCGGCGTTGGTGCCAAGGCCGCTGCCCGCAGCTTGCGCGCGGAAACCGCCGAGTTGAGCGCGAACACCAAGCATCCGTTGTGGAGCTTTCTCGACCTGTTTACCCGGCGCTCCTGGGCCATTGCCGCCTGCCTGTTCGGCCTGGCCCTGGCGGCTGGTGGATTCGCCGTCAGCCTGCACCTGAAGATCGGCGATCTGGATCCCGGCGCCCCGGAGCTGCGTCCAGACTCGCGCTACAACCGTGATGCGGCGTTCATGACGCAAAACTACGCGGCCAGTTCGGACATCTTTGTGGTCATGGTGAAAACCCCGGAGGACCAGTGCACCCGCTATCCGACCCTGGCCGCAGTCGACTCGCTGGCCTGGCAGCTGGAGCAGCTGCCAGGCGTGGAATCCACCAACTCCATGGCCGCCATGAGTAAAGTTGCCGCCGCCGGTTACAACGAGGGTAACTTCAAGTGGTACGAGTTGATCCCCAACGACGGTGCCCTGGGCGCCGTGCAGACTCGGGCACCGCGTGAACTGTTCAACCAGGGTTGTTCGCTGCTTTCGCTCTACGTGTACCTGGCCGACCACAAGGCCGACACGCTGGAACGGGTCGTGCAGACCAGCGAAGCGTTCATCGCCCAACAGAAACTGCCAGAAGTGAAGTTCATGCTGGCTGCCGGCAGCGCCGGGATCGAGGCGGCGACCAACATCGTGGTGAAGAAGGCCATGCACGAGATGCTGTTCTGGGTCTACGGCGCGGTGATCCTGCTGTGCTGGGTGACCTTTCGTTCCTGGCGCGCGGTACTGGCGGCGGTGCTGCCGCTGGTACTCACTTCGATTCTGTGCGAAGCGCTGATGGTCGGCCTCGGCATGGGCGTCAAGGTGGCCACCTTGCCGGTGATCGCCCTCGGTGTGGGCATCGGCGTCGATTACGCGCTCTACGTGTTGAGCATCATCCTGGCGCACATGCGTGCCGGTGCCTCGCTGTCCGAGGCGTATTACCGCGCCTTGCTGTTCACCGGCAAGGTGGTGCTGCTGACCGGCATTACCCTGGCCATCGCCGTAGCGACCTGGGCCTGGTCACCGATCAAGTTCCAGGCCGACATGGGCATCCTGCTGGCGTTCATGTTCCTGGTGAACATGCTCGGCGCCTTGATCCTGTTGCCGGCGCTGGCTTACTTCCTGTTGCCGCAGAGGTTGTTTGCAAAAAAGCCTGAGGCGTGCGGCGTGTTGCAGGCGGTCGAGGAGCGGTAGAAGCATGCTGAAGAAAACGGCCCGGCTGCTCGCCGACTGTTCGGTGGGGCAGAAGCTGCTGCTCGGCTTCGGCCTGGTTTCCTTGCTCGCGGTGGCCGCCATCGCCCAGGGCTTGTATGCCACCGCCAGCCTCCTTGAACACGGCCGGCAGGTCGGTGACATGGTGGAGATCAATCGTCTAACGCTGCAGATGCGCAATGCGGAAAAAGCCTACGCGCTCGATCCCACCCCTTCGGCAATGCGCCAGGTGCGGGAGCTGATCCAGGCGCTGGATGCTCAACTGCAGAAAGTGGAGACGGGCGCATCGAACAAGGATGTGCCGGTACTGACCGCTATGCAGCAATCCGTCGATGGCTATGAAGGCCAATTCGCACACTTCATCGATCATCGGCGCCTGGCGGCGGATGCATTGGGCCATATGCAGGAACAGGCGGAACAGGCCCGCCTGCAGTTCGAGGCTGTCGAACTGGATATGTACGACCAGGTTCGTGGCGTATTGAACAGCGGCCAGGCCCTGGAAGGCGATCCACTGAGCCTCGCGGAACAGGCCTCGGCGTTGCAGCGAAAACTGCTGGTCACCCGCAACCGGGAGTTTCTCTATGTAGAGGAGGGCGCAGCGCAGGCGCTCCAAGGCTGGACCGAGTCAGTGGAGGAAATGAGTGACGCGCTGGAACTGCTTCAAGGCCGGGTGGACGAGAACTCCGAAGAATCCCTGGCAGCGGCTCGGACGGCGCTGGTCGAATATCGCAAGGCATTCCAGCGCTATCGAGACAGTCGAGCGCTGAGCAAGCAGACGGCCACGCAGATGGACGCTCAGGCCCAGGCTGTGCTGACCCAGGTCGAACAAGCCGCCGCCGACCGGCAATTGCAGATGAGCGAGCGGGGCCGTTCGATGATGCGTCTGCAAGCAGTGGGAGCAGTGATTATCGTGGTCCTGGCGTTGTTGGCATCGCTGGTTATCCGCCATCTGATCGTCGCGCCTCTGCGCCAGGCGCTGCAGATTGCGCGGCGCATCGCCCAGGGCGATCTGAGTGAGGCTGCCGAAGGCATGACGATGCGCCGGGACGAGCTGGGTCAGTTGATGGTGGCAGTTGCAGAGATGACGACCAATCTGCGACGACTGGTGGCGCGTATCGGGCTGAGCGTCGAGGGACTGGGGCAAACGACCCGGACCCTGAACACCGCGAGCGCGCAAAGTAGCGGGGCGGCGCAACGCCAAAGGGTCGAGACCGAACACGCGGCCACGGCCATGCAGCAAATGAGCAGCACAGTCGCGCAAGTAGCGCAAAATGCCGAACAGGCCTCCCAGGCCGCCGGCGAGGCCGACCACCAGGCACGCAATGGCGAGCAAGTGGTGCAGATGGCAAGCCAACAGATTCATCGTCTGGCAGCGGAAATGACTCTTTCCGAACAGGCCATCGAGTCCTTGCAGCGGCAGGTCGAAACCATCGGCACGGTGGCCGACGTAATCGCGTCCATTGCCGAGCAAACCAACCTGCTGGCACTCAATGCAGCCATCGAAGCCGCTCGGGCGGGAGAGCAGGGCCGTGGCTTTGCCGTGGTCGCCGATGAGGTGCGGGTATTGGCGCGGCGAACCCAGGCCTCGACCAGCGAGATCGAGACGCTGATCGTCGGACTGCAACGTCTTTCGCAGCAGAGCGTCGGGCAGATCCAGGGTTGTGGCCGCCTGATGATCGACACTGTGTCGCTGGCCGATCAGGTGAGCACAGCCTTGGTTGGCATCACCGGAGCGGTGTCACTGATCGAGCAGATGAACCAGCAGAACGCCGCCAGCGCCGAGCAGCAGAGCATCGTCGCCGAGGAGGTCAGCCGCAACGTCATGCAGGTGCGCAATGAGGCCGAGCATTGTGTCGGGGTGAATCAGCAGGTGGTCCTGGCCTGTGAAGACTTGGCCGGGCTGGAACACGAGCTGCAGGAGGCTGTTGCCCAGTTCCGGACCTGAAGCCATGCCGCTCAGGCTCTTGACATCGCCTCAAAAAAAACTTTGGACATCTTGATGAACTGTTCGGCTGCCGGTGCCATCGTCTGGCCCTGGCGGAAGATCAAGCCGATCTGGCGGGTTACGCCCGGATGATTCACGGGGATTTTGACCAGTCCCTCCCGACCTTCGTCCGCCGACTCCGGCAGCAGACTGACACCAAGGCCCTGGCGTACCAGCGCCAGGACCGTCGACATGTAATTGGCTTCGAGGCCAGGCGACAAGGCAAGGTTGGCGTCGGCGAACAGTTGCTCCACCAGCTCTCGAACGCTGCTGTCGCGCCCAGTGAGAATGATCGGCTGTGTCGTCAGCTCGCTTAGCTTGACCTTGCGTCGACTGGCCAGGCGGTGATCGGCTGGAATGAACAGACATAGCCGATCTTCCAACACCGACTGAAATTCCAACCCATGGCTCGTCCGTGCTCGAACGCCGAGGCCGAAGTCCACCTCGCCGTCGCGCACCAGTGTATCGATTCGACGCGCCACCACGTCCCGCAGGCGCACCTCTATCCCTGGGAACTGCTCACGAAATTGTTTCAACAGCGGCGGTAGCGCACCGGCGCAGAGCGAGGGCAGGGCGGCGATGGTGACGACGCCCCGACGCAACGCCGCCAGGTCCCGGGAGGCGCTGACGATGTTGTCCAGGTCCAGCAACAGCTTTTCCATTGGCAGCAGGTTGTTCTGTCCGGCACTGGTCAGGGTCACGTGACGTGGGCTGCGTTCGAGCAGCGCGACGCCGAGCCAATCTTCCAATTGCTGGATCTGCACGGTCAGGGCCGAAGGCGAGAGGTTCAGCGCCGCAGCGGCCTTGGCAAAGTTGCCGGTGTGCGCCACGGCCAGGAAGGCGCGGATGTGCTGGATCGAGTTCTTCATTTTGTTTTTCCGAACATAGACAGCCGAACATTTCAATTTACAAAGAATACCGGCAATTCCAATACTCGGTGAAAACAACAACAGCGCATTTCATCGCCACCGCGGACAGAAATGCCGAACAGGACCCACCCATGCTCGCCATACTCGGTGTCATTACCATTCTCTGTCTGCTCATCTGCGTGATGAGTAAACGCCTGTCGCCCCTGGTTGCGCTGATCGCGTTACCGATCATCGCTGCACTGATCGGGGGTTTTGGCCTGCAAACCAGCGCGTTCATCATCACCGGCATCAAGAACGTCGCCCCGGTGGTGGGGATGTTTGTGTTCGCGATTCTGTTCTTTGGTGTCATGACCGACGCCGGGATGCTTGACCCGATCATTGACCGTATCTTGAAACGCGTCGGCACCCGCCCGACGCGCATTGTTGTAGGCACCGCGTTGCTGGCACTGCTGGTACACCTGGACGGCTCCGGCGCAGTGACCTTCCTGGTGACCATTCCGGCCATGCTGCCGTTGTATACGCGCCTGGGCATGGATAAACGTATCCTGGCTTGCGTCACGGCGATGGCGGCCGGGGTCAACTTCCTGCCATGGACCGGACCGGTGCTGCGCTCATCAGCGGCCTTGCACGTGCCGGTGGCCGACTTGTTCCAGCCGCTGATTCCGGTGCAGATCGTTGGCCTGACGTTCGTCTTTGCTTGCGCCTGGTTCCTCGGCCGTCGCGAAGAAAAACGCCTGGGGTTAGGCGCCGGGGCAGGGGTTGAGGTGATACCGCAGCGGGTATTGTCCGAGGCCGAAATCGCCTTGCGCAAACCACGGCTGTTCTGGATCAACCTGATACTGACCGTGGTGGTGATGGGCGTGATGATTGCCGGCGTGGTGGATCCGGTGGTGATGTTCATGCTCGGCACGGTGCTGGCGCTGTGCATCAACTATCCCAACGTCGACGCCCAACGGGCACGCATCGACGCCCATGCGAAAACCGCCCTGACGATGGCCAGCATTCTCCTGGCCGCCGGGGTCTTCACCGGCATCATGCAGGGCAGCGGCATGCTCAAGGCCATGGCCGAGGTGGCCGTGGCGCAGATTCCCGCCGGGCACGGCAAGTTGATTCCGATGGTCGTGGGGTTCATCTCCATGCCGCTGAGCCTGCTGTTCGATCCCGACTCCTTCTACTTTGGCGTGATGCCGGTAATAGCCGAAGTCGGCCGTGCCCTGGGTGTCGATCCCCTGCAAGTGGCCCAGGCGTCGCTGCTGGGTGTTCACACCACCGGGTTCCCGGTCAGCCCACTGACCCCGGCGACCTTCTTGTTGGTGGGGCTGTGCAAGATCGAACTGGCCGATCATCAACGTTTCACCATTCCTTTTCTGTTCGCCGCCTCGGTGCTGATGACGGTGACGGCGCAGCTCATTGGAGTCTTTTGAATGAAAACCTTACGCATCGGCTCCGGTGCCGGCTACTCCGGGGATCGCATCGAGCCGGCGATTGAACTGGCCGAGCATGGCGAGCTGGATTATCTGGTGTTCGAATGCCTGGCCGAACGTACCATTGCCCTGGCGCAACAAGCGCGATTGCTCGATCCGCAGGCCGGCTTCGATCCGCTGTTGAGCGAGCGTATGTATCGGGTGCTGCCCTTTGTCGGTCGTGGTGCCGATGGCCGGCGCCGGCGCTTGCGTGTGATCACCAACATGGGCGCGGCCAACCCATTGGGCGCGGCGCGGGAAGTGCGGCGCATTGCCGAACGACTGGGGTTATCCGGGCTTAAAGTCGTTGCGGTCAGCGGCGACGATGTGCTCGCGACCCTACTGGCCGATCCAGCCCGGACGCTGGACAACGGCATGATCCTGGCTTCATTGGGCGATCGCCTGATCTCGGCCAATGCTTACCTGGGCGTGGAAGGCATCATCGCGGCTTTGCAGGCCGATGCCGACGTGGTCATCACCGGTCGAGTGGCAGATCCATCACTGTTCCTCGCGCCGCAGATGTTCGAGTTCGGTTGGGCCGCGGACGACTGGTCACGATTGGGCCGCGGCACCTTGGTCGGGCACTTGCTCGAATGCGCAGGCCAGATCAGCGGTGGCTACTTTGCCGATCCTGGGTTCAAGGATGTGCCGGACCTGGCACGACTGGGATTTCCCTTCGCCGAAGTGGACGCGACAGGCCATGCGGTGATCAGCAAAGTCCCAGGTTCAGGCGGGCGCATCGATACCGCGACCTGCACCGAACAGATGATCTATGAAGTGCACGACCCCGCGGCATACCTCACACCGGACGTCACTGCGGACTTTTCCGAAGTGTCGTTTACCCTCCAAGGACCGGATCGGGTGCAGGTCCAGGGCGCCGATGGCCGGGAGCGACCTTCATCGCTCAAAGTGTCAGCGGGTTATCTCGACGGGTGGATCGGCGAAGGCCAGATGTCCTATGGCGGACCGGGTGCCTTGGCGCGAGGCAGATTGGCGCGGGAAATCGTGCTGGAACGCTTGAAGCTGACGGGCGTGGTCTATGAGGAAATCCGCGCCGAGTTGATCGGCGTCGATGCCTTGCACGGCACTGAGCTGGGTTCCCGACTGGACGGTGAGCCTTGGGAGGTACGCCTGCGGGTCGCGGCCCGTTGTACCGATCGCGCCGAGGCCGTGCGGATCGGCAACGAAGTGGAAACCCTCTACACCAACGGCCCTTACGGCGGTGGCGGAGCGAGCAAATCCGTGCGTGAAGTGGTAGCAGTGGCTTCGCTGTTGCTGCCACGGGACGCCGTCAGCGTACAGATTCATTCGGAGGACGCACAATGAGTCGTCTTAAACTGCGTGACCTGGCCCATTCCCGTACGGGAGATAAGGGCGACACGTCCAATATTTCCGTGATCGCGTTCCACGCCGAAGATTATCCACGCCTGTGCGAATGGCTGACGGCGGAGCGGGTGGCCGAGCATTTCGCAGAACTGCTACCCCCCCATGGACCAGCGATACAGCGCTATGAACTTCATCGGGTGTACGCGCTCAACTTCGTCTTGCCCGGTGTCTTGCGCGGTGGTGTCACCCGTTCGTTGGCACTCGATGCCCATGGGAAGGCGTTGGGGGCGGCGCTGCTCGACTTGGATATGCCGAGCGGTTGAGCCGGTTTTCAAGGTTGTCGCTTGGCGTCTGTCGAGACAACGCTGTCCAAGGTATCCGCACCGGGAACCTTGCTCGGCCCCCACGACCGCTCGCTGCGACATTTGAACTTCACACCCTTACGGGGCGTTATGTCCCTGGCTTTCGCCATACACAACTCTTTAGTGGCATAGGTCGGCTCCGTTTTACGCACGTCCACGCAGCCTTCGTCACCCCTGCAGAGGGTCATAACCATAACGTATACGGTCATCATCCTGATGTTGCTCCCATAGAAGCAATGCAATTGAAGTGTCTTGCAAAAGCCCGGGAAGGCTTAAGCGAGTAGCAGTGACAAGCGGATGATGATCCTTCCTTCGAATCTCCAGCAACGGCGTTTTAATACCTTCCGTCGGGAAAACGTCACTTTTTCGAGCACTGATGATTGTGGACGAAACAGGCGCCATTATGTTGGCGTTTTTCTACAGGCGAGCGGTTAACTGCTATGGGGAATCTGCAGCCATGCCTGGCATCTCGTGATCGCACAACTCTCTGTATCCGAAGGAAAACCCAGGCAATTCGGGGCAGGGTAGAAGGACTGCAGAACTCGTTTCCGCGCGCAGTCAGCCAGCGTTAGGGCGCCTCAAAGTTTTCGTAGGCCAGGGAGATCGAATCGCTCCTTGGGTAGCTGACATACACCATCTCGCCATAATTGCTGGCAACCAGTACATAGGGCCACTTGCCGTTTGCCTTTCGCAGTTGCTCGTACAAAGGGTAAAAGAAATCCTTGGTCTGACCCTGCGGATCGTACGGGACTTCACCCAGAAAGATCGGATAGCGCCCACCATTGCATAGCTGGACCCGTTCCAGCTTGATACCGTTTTTTTCCAGCACGGTTCGCGCTGGATGCTGCCAGATGTTGAGGTCGACATCCTCACAGTTGCTGGCTTTTTGAGTGTAGAGCTCAGTGTCCTCGAGGGCTGGGTACGCCATGGCCTGGCTGCACAAGAGGAATAAAGCCAGGGGCAAGAAACGCTGCATCATGATGGTCCGAATGAAGGAAACGATTGTAGGTGCTTTTTGCCGGTTCCAAGGTTCAAAGCTGGACAAGGCTTGCACGGACTTTCTCGCCGAACAAGAGCTGAGCCGGTAGCGTGTGAGTTGAATCTCAAATGTAGCGACATGTCGAGGTACTCGGCGTTCTGAATGGAAATCCAGCTAATGCTGGGACGATGGAGGCTCATATAGGGTCGGGGTTGGTAATATCTTGTTACGCATAATGTATATTATGTTAAACCAGATGCTATGTCAGATATGTTCATGACTTGTCCACTTCCACTAACCCCCGGTCGGTTTTGCACAAAACCCCGGACGGTGAAAAATCAGCCTCTTGCGTTACCATCCTCACATCCTTCCTTAGAGGTGGTCGAGTCTGCATTACGTCGCTGGGTTAACCAACTCCAGCAGGAGCGCAACGGCGTGACTCCGCAGCGACGGTGGAGCGGCCTGACATTCCGAACATCTTGAATCGAGAGTTTGATGTTCCGGCACCGAATCAAGTCTGGTGTGGCGACATCACCTACATCTGGGCCCAACGGAAATGGCATTACCTGGCTGTCGTTCTGGATCTCTACGCACGCCGAATTGTGGGTTGGGCGCTGTCAAACAAGCCGGATGCGGATCTGGTCATCAAGGCGTTGGATATGGCTTACGAACAGCGTGGCAGGCCTCAAGCATGACGGCCCGAGAAGCGCACCAAGACTTCAGCCATTATCTGATGCATCGGTACAACTGGATTCGGCCACATCAATTCAACAGACTAAATCTTAGAATCATTCAAGTCAGCTCTGGCAGAACGAATACAGAAAGTGTCAGGTCTCCTTCCCTTCTTGATTCCTATCCCCTCCTCTGACGTCGACCAATAGCCAAAGATACCCGCAAGAGTCCAAGGCAGATTCCCACTGCAATCTCAAGCAAATCCCACTACCCGCCAAAGATATGATCACTCTTACGACGTTTAAAGGGTTGATCATTTCATGAGCGTTCCATCAGAAACGACACGGGCATTCATACTTTCCTCGCTGCAAAACATCGGAGTCGCTCAGGACAAGCTCCAAGCCATCAATCACGGTGCGGAAATCTACGGACCGCAGGGGTTATTGGACTCCATACATCTAGTTGGCCTTATTTCAGCCATTGGTGAATGGGTCGACAATTGCGAAGGCAATGCCGAGAGTTTCTTTGATATTCTCGATGATGATCTGTTCGATAACTTTAAAGATATCAATCGAATCGAGTCGTTATTGAATGGAAAATTCGGCCATGTCAGCTTTAGCTCCTGATAGTCAGTACATTCACACCGACAAGATCGAAGGCGTGCCCTATCAGCTTCTGGCGGACAAGGTGCCCACGCCTTTCTATGCGTACAGCGCCACGCAGATAAAAACGGATTTTGCCGAGCTTAAACGCATCCTTCCCCAAGGCATCGATTATTTCTATTCCCTCAAGGCCAACCCGAATAAAACGTTGGTTGCTCTATTGCATCAGGCCGGGACGGGTTGTGAAGTGTGTTCCCTGGTGGAACTGGAGATTGCATTGCGCCAGGGTGTGGCCCCCGGCGATATTATTTTCGTCGGGCCGGGCAAGCACATCAATGAACTAACGCAATGCTGCCTTGCCGGCATTAAAGCGGTGGTGGTCGAATCCATCGAAGAAATGCATTTACTCAATGATATTGCCGCTGGCCTGGGCGTGGTCCAGAACATTGCACTGCGTATCAACCCCGACTTCACCGGCGAAAAAGCCAAGTTGGTGATGAGCGGCAAGCCCCGGCAATTTGGTATCGATGAACAACTGCTGCCGCAGGCATTTGCTGTTCTCGGGAAACTTGTGCAACTGCGCCTGGCGGGGATTCATATTTATCTTGGCACCCGTATTCTTGACTGGCAGGCTCTGGCTAACAACACGCAAAACATCCTGGCACTGGCCGCCACGCTTCAGCAGGATTATGGAATAGACCTCGACTTCGTGGACGTCGGTGGTGGCTTTGGCGTGCGTTATTTCGACAAAGAAAAGGCACTTGACCTGGCCGCCTTGGGTGAGGCACTGCTCCCTGTGGTGAATAACTACCGCCAACGTTTTCCGCGCTGCAAGATCGTTATCGAGCTGGGCCGCTTCCTGATTGCGCGCGCAGGTATCTTTGTCACTCGGGTCAACTACCTCAAGCCATCCCGTGATGAGTGGTTTGCGGTGTGTGACGGCGGTGCCAACTGCCACGGCAGTGCGGCTGGCATCAATTCCTTGATCCGCCGGAACTTTCCGATGGCGCGCCTTGGCCCGCCTCGGCGGAACAATGATCAGCATCGCTACCAAGTGACCGGCCCCCTGTGCACGCCCACTGATCTATTGGGCGAAAACGTCCTGCTGGCCGAACTTCGTTCGGGGGATTTGATCGGTATCGGGCATTCCGGCGCCTACGGTGCCAGCGCATCACCCGTGAGCTTTTTAAGTTTCGGGCATCCGGCAGAAGTACTTGTCGAAAATGACCAGGCTTTTCTGATCCGCGCGGCGGACAGCGTAGACACCCTGCTGGCTCCCCAGGTGTACCAATGTTTATCCCTGGCCCACGGTTGAAGGAATCGCCATGTCTCTGGAGTTCGCGACTTCCCATATCCTGTGGCGCCAGTTTGAAAGAAAAAACGATGCACCTGCCGTAGACGATGGGCAATTGAACGTAGTGAAAGACTTCGTCAACGCTTTTTTTCGCTCTCATGGTCACTCGGGTCAGGCCCAGGACGCCCATGCCCTGCGCTGGTACGCCGCGCAAGACTTGACGTTCAGGACGATGCTCAAGCAACTGGTCAAAGAACTGGATAACCACGTCGTGCTCAATGACCTGGATCTGGTGGTGTTGACCCACTGGACGCCGGACGTAGAGGTCGGCTGCTCAGTGACCAATGCCATTATTCATGAGACGGGCGCCCACGACGCCTTCGGTATGGCCATCAGCGATCATGGCCTGAGCGGTACGTTCCTGGCACTGCAAGTCATCGAGGATTACCTCGGCGACATGAACCATGGCAGCCAGGGGAAAAGGGCTCTGCTGCTGATCGCTGACCAGGATGCCATCCTGTATGACAGCCCCGCCCTGGCCCGTTTAAATCCTGCGCCCAGTGCCTGCGTCGTGATGTTGCGCAGCCTGCCAGGCGAACGTACCGACGGCCAGCCCGCAAGCATCGTGTTCAAACATTATCGAAAAATCGTTTTTCCAGGCACGCATCCGACACTGGATACCCTGCTCGTCACATTGGATATGTTCACCTCCGGGGAAAATCTCCTTCCCCTGCTGATCCTAACCACGCCGTGTTTTGCCGAGCAATTGCGTCAACATGCGCAGCTGGCAACTCACCGCATCGAGACCTGGGATGAGACGCTGCTCTCTTCGGCCCCCTGGGTCCGCACAAAAGAGCTTGCGACGAGCAGCCAACGCATTTTATGGCTGCTGCCGGAGGGCAAACATCTCGTCTGCGCAGGCTTCGTGGCGGAGGCTTGAGCATGTATATCCATACGATAACCAGCCTGGTCGCTGCGAGTCTCACGCCCCTGCCCGCCCTGGCGGAGAAATATGCCTGGGGTGAGCGCAACAGCAAGATCTTTGGTCGTTTTCATCGGATGGAATCGGCCAGCCTGTTTGAGCGCGAGGCGTTGCCTGAGCTGATCATGCAGCTGTTGCAAAGGTTCCGGGCCGAATGTCCCCCGGCATTGTTCGAGAAAATTGGCTATGTGGCCTGGGCGCATTCTCTGAATGGCCCCAGCCCTTTTGACCAGGTCCCCAGCCTGGCAAGCGATATGCGGACATTTCTGGGGCGCCCGCAGATTGAGTTTTTCTCCATCACCCAAGCGTCGTGCGCATCGGCGCTGGTTGGGTTGAAGTTTCTCGACGCCAAGCTCGCTGCGGCACACACACGGCAGGATAACGTTTGTGGGTTATTGATCACTGGGGAGAAATGCTTCCACGACACGGTGCAATACGCCAATCAAAATGGCTATTTCGGCGAAGCATTTTGCGCCACCCTGCTCAGCGCGACGCCTTCGCCCGGCGCGTTGCGCCTGAGCGCTGTGCACGTCCAGCAACTGGCCGCCTATGGTACGCGCATGCGGGCGACGGATCGCGAGCGTGAGAATGCCTATGATCACGCCTTCATCCCCACCATGCTCGAGACCGTCCACACCGCGCTGCGGCACGCAGGACGGCGTCCTGAAGAGCTGCGTACGCTGATCCCGTACCACATTAGCCCACCGACCTTTGACAGGATCGCCGACGGTGCCGGCTTTGCCCGGAACATCATTTTCCGTCGTCATCTCTACCAATTGGGACACTGCTTTTGCAGCGATGCGTTCGTCAATTTGAAAAGTCTCCTGACGCACCGCGATGACGCCACCGCCGTGGCCCCCATTCTGGCCTTGGCGTCCGGCGTCGCCGGCACTTTTGCAGCCATCGTTCTTGAACTGAATCACGAGGATGAGACATGAGCACGAACCATTTGACCCAATGGCTGGCGCTGGCTGCGCACCAGTTTCCTGAAAAAACGGCGCTGATCGAAGGTGAACAGGCGGTGACTTGGGCCTCACTCCACCAACGCGTGATCAACACCGCTGCCTACTTGCGCCAGCAACAGGTTGAGCGCGGCGACAGGGTATTGGTATGGCTGCCAAGCGGGGTCGATTTCGTCGTCTGCTTCTGGGCAGTGCAATATTTGCAGGCTGTGTTCGTTCCGGTAAATCCGGAGACACCGTTGGCGCGGGTCGCCTGGCTGCTCGATAACGCCGCGTCGCGTTTATTGATCGCCCAGACCGGGCAGGCCGCGGCGTTGGCAGCGGCACCAGGCAACCCCGGCCTGCAGGTGTTGTTCGATAAAGCATCCGATGCGCAAGAGAGCGGTTCGTCACTCCTGTCTCTGCAACAGATAGCGACACAGGATCTGGCAACGCCGTTGCCTGTGCAAGACGCGTTGGATATCGACCTGGCGTGCCTGATCTACACCTCGGGCTCCACAGGCGACCCCAAAGGGGTCATGTTGACCCAGCGCAATATGCTCAGCGCGGCAGACTCTGTCGCCACCTATTTGCAATTGGCGCAAAGCGACCGGATTTTCTGCACGATTCCCATGAGCTTCGACTACGGGCTGTATCAAGCGATCATGACCGCCAAGGTTGGCGCAACGCTGATTATCGAGAAGGATTTCAGCCGCCCGCTTTTTGCCCTTAAACAGCTGGTCAAGCACAAAGCCACCGTGCTGCCGATCGTCCCCACGCTGCTGGCGCTCATCGCACCATTGGCCAAGCGCTATGACTTCTCCTCCCTGCGCAAAATCACCAACACCGCGGCGGCCCTGCACCCCAGCGACATCGACCTGTTGCTTTCGCTCTTCCCTCAGGCCGAGATTTTCTCGATGTACGGGCTGACCGAATGCCACCGCTGTACCTGGCTGCCTCCTGCGCTGCTGGCCAAACACAAAGACAGCGTGGGCTACGCCATCCCGAACACCGAACTCTGGGTCGTGGACGATGACGGCGTGGCACACCGTAGCAACGCCACCGGTGAATTGGTGATCCGCGGCGCTACGGTAATGCGCGGCTATTGGCGCAACCCGGAGCAGACCGCGAACAAATTGCGGCCGGGCCCACTGCCTGGCGAGTCGGTCCTGTACACCGGCGACGTGTGCCGGCTGGATGAGCAGGGCTTGCTTTATTTCTTGTCGCGCAAAGATGACATGCTCAAGACCCATGGCGAAAAAGTCGCCCCCAGGGAAGTCGAGGGTGTGCTCAAACGAATCCCGGGCGTGTTGCAGGTTGCCGTCATTGGCGTCCCCCACCCTATTCATGGCGATGAGATCGTGGCCTGCATCGAGTGCGTCGAGCCTTTGGACATCGCGCCACTCAAAGCCTTTTGCCAGGCCCATCTTGAAGCCTACAAACGGCCACACCGCTACTACTTCAGTGATGCGTTACCCAAAAACAACAATGGGAAAGTTGACCGAGGCCAATTAGCCATTCTCCTGCCGCGCCAGGAAAAAAACCTCAACGTCGGGTGCACACAACACACAGGGAGTCATCATGCATACGTCCACCATTATTGAAGCCATTGGATTGGTTCTGGAGTCCTCGAATCTCTCGGAACTGAGCGCCCGAACCCATCTTGAACGTGACCTGGGATTTGAAAGCGGCCTGTATATCGAACTGATCATGTACCTTGAGGAGCGCATCGAGGACCTGGTACTCGACCCGGCCACGCTGGAGTTCCAGCACTTCGAAACCGTGGGCAGTTTGTCGAACTTCATTGAGCTTCAGCTCGCCAACCGGGCGGCGTGAATGGACGCCTGGTCTGAGCTCATCACGGTGTTCATGCGCTTTGAGGATCAGGCGCAGACCGCCTGGTGCCACCACTCACGGACGTACAGCTATGGTGCGCTCAGCCAGCGTGCGCAGGCGATCGCCGCTGAGATAGTCCGGCAGCAGCCTGTCAGCGAAAGTCCCCTGGCGCCGGTGCTGGTTTATGGCCACAAGTCCTTCGACTTCCTGGCGGCCTGGTGGGCCTGCATTCTGTGTGGTTGTCCGATTGTGCCGGTTGAATCCGATAACGCTCCCGAGCGTCTGGAGCGCATTGTTCAGACGGTTGGTGCACGCCTGATCCTGAACACCGACGCGCTCCCCCTGTTCGTCGCGAGTGCCAAGACCATTGCCCTCGCCGCCCTGCCCTGGCGGCGCCATGAAGACGACGTATTGCAATCTTTACTGGAGGCGACCCGGAGGCGGTTCGATAACGCGAGCGCAATCCCGTTGGCGTACATTATGTTTTCCTCGGGCACCACCGGGGAGCCCAAGGGCATTCAAATCAGCTTGTCCAATCTGGTCGATTTCCTGGCCTGGATACGCCGCGACTTTGCGCTCGACGGGGCTATCACCGGAAATGTGCGGTACTGCTTCGATGTTTCGCTGTTTGAAATCTGGCTCGCCTGGCAGTTCCTGCAACCCCTGTCGGTGCTCGACCATCGCGATTTGATCAACACCCGCAAGGTGATCGCCCAACACGCGCAAATGGCACTGACCTGCTGGGTCTCCACACCGTCGATGGTCCGTCTCTATCTGCTGGACCCGACCTTCAATGCCCAGGCACTGACGCACTTGCAGCGTTTTATCTTTTGCGGCGAAACGCTGCCCAAAGCGATCGTTACCCAGTTATGGGCGCGTTTTCCAGGCTGCCAAGTGATCAATACATACGGCCCTACCGAATGTACCGTGGCGGTTTCACGGGTGGTGATCACCCCGGACATGCTGGCTTCGCCCCTGCCCTTGCCGATAGGCAACGCCAGGCCGGGAGCGGCACTGCGCCTGGCCGACCCCGTGGACGCATGCGGCCGGGGGCAACTGCTGATCAGTGGTGAGTGCGTCGGCCCAGGCTATCTCAATGCGGCGCCTGCGCGTCAGGCCAGTTTCAGCCGGCAGGATGGACAAGCCACGTACGCCACGGGTGATATCGGTCTGTTCGATGGCATCTGGTACTACTTCCTGGGGCGCGAAGATGGCGAGGTCAAAATCCAGGGACACCGCATTGACCTGCATGAAATCGAACACTTCCTGCGCGATCGTAACCTGGTCGTTGACGTGGTGGTCGAACCCTATTGGCGCAAGGGCAATGCCGAGGCGATCCAGGCCTGCGTGATCCTCAATCCAGGTTGCGAGTTGTCGCAGCTTGGCAACGCCATGCAGGCCCATTTCCCCCCGTGGGCTATTCCGCGTTATTGGTACAGCACCCCCCGCACCGTACTGAATCATAACGGCAAACTGGATCGTTCAGTCGCCCGGCAACTGGCTATGGATAAAGGAGAGAAGTATGTTTTTATCGCAAATCAAACCACTGTTTGAGCGGTTGAAATATCAGGACAGCGCGACCGCGCTGATCAACCAGGAAGGTATCTACAGCTTTGCCGAACTGGGCCTGCGCACCGCCGCGATTGCCCGATTGTTAGCGCCATGGGCGGGCCGTAACGTACTGGTCCATGGTCATAAGCAACTGGATGCCGTGGCCGCAATGCTGGCCTGCATCAGCCAGGGATGCTGCTTTACTTTTGTCGATCAATCCAACCCTGTAGCGCGGGTTGAAAAGATTGCCAACCTGATCCGCGCCGAACTGATCCTCACGGCCACGACACACCCAGTGGAGGGCCTGGACCGCTGGCCGCAACGAGTCCTGTCGACTCTGGAAAATGGCGACCCGGCCTCGTTGCCACTTGAACCGGAACTGACTCAGCCAGCGTTCTATATCCTTCCGACGTCGGGCAGTACCGGTGAGCCGAAGGGCGTGATCGTCAGCTATGAGAACTTCGCCGCCTTCTCGAGCTGGTACAGCCCGCTGATTGCCGACGGCATCTCTCACGGATGCCATGTGAGCCATGCCTGCTTCTCTTTCGACATGGGCCTGCTGGACCTCTTCCCGGTGCTTAGCCAAGGTCGGGCCCTGCTGATGCTGGACCATCGACACAATATGCTGCCCCGACAAAATATCCGCCTGATGTCGCGTCACCCGCAGTGCCCGGTCACCAGCTGGTTTTCTACACCAAGCTTTATCGATTTGATGCTGAAAGATCCGTTGTTCAGTCGGGAGCAGTTGCCAGATCTGAAGAGATTCTTCGTGGCTGGCGAACGCGCTGCGCTGGGCTTGGTGCACCAGTTGCAGGCTCGCTTCCCAGGCCTGGAGGTGATGCATGGTTATGGCCCGACCGAAACCACCGGCATGACTCACACTTTTGCGCTCGGCCAGCCGCCCGAACACAGCGCGGGCCTGCTGTCCCTTGGTCCGGTTTGCGGGTTGACCCGGGTCAGGATTGTCGATGCCGACGGCGACAGCGTGCCACCTGGCGAAATGGGTGAGGTGCGCTTGTACGGCCCGCAAGTCGCGTTGGGCTATCAGCCTGAAGACGACCCGCGTAACGACGCCTTCGGTCAAGACGAGTTCGGACGTTACTACGCGACTGGCGACCGGGGGTTCATGGACGAAAATCAATCCCTGTTTATCCACGGCCGGGATGACAACCAACTCAAGCTGCACGGTAATCGGGTCGAACTGGCTGAAATTGAAAGCAGCGTGTGCCGCTGTGTGGAGGTCATCCAATGTTGCGCGGTACCGATAAAGGACGACGGTAAGGTCATCGACCTGCAACTTTTCGTTCAATTGCGCGAGGACAATGCGACCCACCGCGAAGCACTGCGCCGCTTTCTGGCAGAACAGCTACCCGCCTACATGATCCCGAAATCCATGTACTTCTGTCAGACCTTCCCCGTGACGCTGCATGGAAAGATCGACCGCCAGCAACTGGTGCAACAACACAAAGCGCTGTCAGCCGCGACTTGATGGCTATCTGCAAGCACGTATAAAAATCGGCTCGTCATGGCAGTGACAATGCCCGTTACTTTGTGCACCGGCGCCGGACGGGTGCCAGCGTAAAACGTGTTCTTCGAGAAAAAAGGCGGCACGATGCGTTTCAGTCATATTGGTTATGTGGTTTGCGACAGCGATGCAACCGCTGTCGCGGTTAAACCGTTTTTCCCCGTTGTCGTCCGATACAAAGAATATGTGGCCGCACAAAAAGTGTTCATCACGCTGCTGGCGACGACTGAAGGGAACAGCCAGATAGAATTGGTAGAACCGCTGGAAAACAATCTCCCCTTGCGCGAGTTGTTGGCTAAATCCGGTAAGTCGTCGCTGCCTTACCATATCTGCTTCGAAGTCGAGGACTTTGACGAGCAACTCAAAACGATGAAGGCCACGGGTTGGATCGTATTGACGCGACCCTTCAATGCCTTCGATGTCAATCACCGTTCCAGCCACCTCTATCACCCTGACGCCGGGGTTATCGAAATCATGTCAGGCCCGCTATGAGTCAACTCTACGATGATGCTTTCGCCGGACGATCTTGCCTGCTGGGCTCAGACGCCCAGCAGGTTGCCGACCAACTGCGCAATTTCGGCGATACACGACAGGTCTTGGGCCAGTGGTCGTTCGCCCCGGCCATGAATCATCTTGGCGTGCCACCACGGTACCTGGACACGGCGAGTCATCAGGTGAACAGCCTGGCCACGCGCTATGAGCTCTATGAACAGGTGGGTTTCGTTTCCCCGGCGCTGATGTTCAGTGCGCCGGGCCCGAGCATGTCGGCCTATGTCGTCGCCGGGCTGGGTAATGAACAGCAGCAGGATGCCTTCTTCGGCCAGTTTCTGGAGACATTGTGCTGGTCGTGCTTCGCAATGACCGAGCCGGCACGGGGCAGCGATGCCGGTGCCATGCAAACCACGGCGACGCGGGTCGACGGTGGGTACCTCATTTCTGGGCAAAAAATGTTTATTGGAAACGGAATAGTCGCCGAAACCGGTGTGCTCTTTGCGCGTACCGCCCCAGGTCAATTGGGAATCAACGCTTTTCTATTTTCGCCGCAAAACCCGGCCATCACCCGTCAACGCCTGGCATTGACTGGGCTTGAAGGCACAAACCTGGCGCATATGCAGTTCAACGATATGTTTATCCCAACAGCCGATGTACTCGGACTGCATTTAAAACCGACCCAGCGTTTTGCGCGGTCGGCGATGGCCACATTCGATGCGCTGCGCCCCTGTGTGGGCGCCCTGGCACTGGGTGTGGCGCGACGCGCATTGCACGAGTGGCAAGCTTGCGTCACGCCTGACCCAGCGCAACGGCAACAGTTGTCGCGATTAAAGCGGCGCTGGCATACCGCTTACCACGAGGCGCTGACGCTCTGTCAGCAGGCGGATAAGCAGCAAGCCCCGGCAAAAAGCCCTGGCATGGTGAAGACCACCAGCGTGATGATTGCCGAGGAGATTGTCAGTCAACTGATCCATGCCTTCCCTGCAGACCAAGGGCCGTTACCGACCGGTCTATGGCAGGCCTTTCGTGATGTAAAGGCCTTTGAATACACAGAGGGAACGCGACAGATCCATCGATTGGGCCAGAGTTTTTCACCCCGACTAGCCAGCCAGGAGTGCCGATGACCATTGCCCTTTTGACACAGGGTCAACTGAGCATCGTCAGTACCTGTGAAGCCATTGTTCCTGATAGCCGACATTTTATTGCCACGCAGCCACCATCATCCCAAACTCATTGGTACCAGCACTGGCCACAAGACGATTGTGGCGAGCGCCTGCACGCCAGGGCCACCGTGGAGCTGTGTCGCAGCGTCGGCAGCGAACCTCATCCCACACAGTTGGTCTACGACAGCCTTTACCCCCCCGCACGCGGCGCCACTCCCCTGCTGCAAAGCCTATTAGCGCAATGCCCGGCGTTTATCGAGACCTGGGGCATCTGCAGTGGGCAATTCGATCCGCAGTACGCAGGTTCGTTGGCAACTCAGGTGCTGCAACCCGGGCAACGGCTGCTTTACCTGTATGACCCATTGCAGCGCCTCAATGGTGATCCCGCGCCTCAACAGCTGACACTGCACTACCTGATTTTTTCCGCACAACCCTTGGGGGTGTGAATGGATATCCAGCTTGCGTCCCTGATCGAGCGCCTGGCACAGCCTTGCGTGATGCCGATGCGTACGGCCGAGTCGTGCCAATTGGCGGCCCTGAAAACCGAGGTGATAACCTGCGGCCCCTACCGCAGCCGAGTGCTGGTCAAGGAGCAGCAGGATCCACACGCCAAAAGCGCGCTGTTGCTGCACGGCTGGGGCGGCCATCCCATGATGCTGTACGAGGCGCAAACGCTAATGCACGCCGGCGGATACAGGGTCTACACGCCCTTCCTGCTGGGCCATGATCCTCACTTCCCTGCCGGATGTGATTTGCCCGGGCAAAGCCCGTTGTTGTTGGCGATGCAGGCCACCTACGGCCCATTTGATAGCGTGGTGGCCCATTCGGCCGGCGGGATTATCACGGCGATGGCCCACTGGCTGGGTTTTACCCTGGACCGGGTTGCATTGCTTTGTGCCCCGGCCTCGCTGTCCAGTCTGTTACAGCACTCCCTCGCGCAGCTACGGGTATCGGCACAGCACCTGCCGCAGCTCAAGGCCTATTACCAAAGCCGCTATCCCCTGCCGGCCGCATTGCAAACCGCACAGCCGTACGCGTTGCGCGGGGCCCGTGCGCTCATCCTGCATGGTTCAAAGGACCAGCGAGTCGACCCTGCCGACGCCAGGCAAATCCAGGCGCAATGGCCGGACAGCCAGTTGCATATGATCGAAGGCACAGGTCACCTGGGTATTCTTTCGCACCCCCATACCCTGCAGGCGCTGACCAGGTTTCTCTGTGCTCAAAACGCCGACCATGAAAAAAGGAATCATCATGTTGGGGCATATTGAATCCATCACCCTGCACATCCCCGAGCAACGCAAGTCACTGGCCGAGGCCGCCCTCTCCCTTGGGCTGAGTGCACTGGACGTCAGGATGTTTTCAAGGTTCTACGGCCTGGAAAGCTTTCCGCGTCAACCTGGCACGGTAGATGATCTGATACGTGCGCTCCTGGAGCAGTTCGTCGCGGCTCATCCTGATATCGTCACGCGCATCCGGCACGTGGTGCATGCGCACACCGTACCAACCCTGCGCCCTTTTCACGAGACAGGCAGGACACTGCTCGACGCCTGCGGATTTGCCGACGACACCGAGTACTGCAGCCTGACGATGGGCCATTGTGCAACCTCGTTGCCTGCCGTGGAGTATGCATGCAGCCGCCTCAGGGACGGGGAATATGCGCTGCTGCTGGTCGGTGAAAAGGCCTTTCATCCAAAAGTAGAATTGCTCGATGACACCACCATCATGGGAGAAGCCGCGTGCGCCGTACTGCTCAGCCGGTCGGGAGCGCACGCCCAGGTCACCGCCCGGTACAGTGTGCAAGCCGGTGAATTCAGTGAACAAAAGGGGAATGAGCCGAAAACCAACCCGGCATTCGCCGAGGCCTATTTCGGGTTTGTCTGCAATGCCATGCGCAGCGCCATGGAATATTTCGATTGCGCCCCGGACGCCCTGGGGTGGATAGCCCCGCATAACGTCAACCTTTCCTCCTGGCAAAAAATCGCCGATGAGCTCGAGATCCCCCGTAGCATGATTTTTCTACAGAATGTGCCCCGCTACGGCCACTGTTTCGGTGCCGACCCCTACCTCAACCTGGCCGCACTTATCCGGGATCAACAGCTTTCTCTCGGCGATAAGGTCATGCTGGTCAGCGTCGGCATGGGCGCGACCTTTTCTTCACTGTTGCTTGAATTGCCCGCAGGCAATGAAATCCCAGTCTTTTGCAACCTCAAGCAATACCCGGATACGAGGCCGAATAAAGTGAGTGCTTAGTTCTTTCTCTACGTGAACGCAACCACTCATGAGCGATATTACCCGCTGCTATCCACAACTTTATGCGCTGTCAGAGCGACTTCTTGCTGCCGGACAGCTCGCGGAACACAACCTCGTCCAGGCGATCGCCTATCTAGATCACCCGGAGCTCCACAGCCTGGCCTGTATTGGCATCCCCTCACGGTTCAATCCGTGGGAAACGCCGACATTTTCCAATGTCAGCTATTCCCGGCACCTGCAGATCATCGAGTACCTGAGCCGAACGGACGCCAGCGCCATGATGCTCTTGCCCGGCGCGTCCCTCAGCACTCGCGCCGTCCTGACCCTGGGTGACGAGCAGCAACAGGCGCGTTTTTTTGCCTGCTTTGCCGAGCGCCCTGCCTGGACATTCTTTGCTATCACGGAGCCCGAAATTGGTTCCGATGCCAGCGCTATCTCCACTGAACTCACGCGCGGTGACCAGGGCTGGCGGCTCAATGGCACCAAGATGCTGATTGGGGGCGCCCTGCTGGCGAGCGTCGGCCTTGTGTTTGCGCGTTATCAACACAGCCGGCGATTGGTGATGGTCTTCCCGGATGACACCGAGCCGACTTTGCAACGTGAGTCATTGGACACGGTCGGCTTGGCCGGTGCCGGGTTGTCGCGCCTGACGTTCAAGGATCATAGCGTAAAGGAAGAGGACATCCTGGGGCACGAGCGCCGCGAACTGCTCCAGGGGCTCAACGCCCTGAGTCAGGTATTCGAACGTCATCGTCCCATGGTGGCGGCCATGGCATTGGGCACGGCGTTCGGCCTGCTCACCGCCCTCGACATCCGCCTCTTGCCAACCGCGGCGCGACGCTGGGTCGGCCGGCAATGGCGAAAGTATCACGCGATCTATCAACAGATGCTTACCGCGGCGGAGGGCTACAGCAATGGCCGGCACCAGTATGCCCTCACCAGTCAGCTCAAACGCAATGCCACCCGCCTGGTCGAGGAAACAGCGTGCCAGCTGCCCCATTTGCTGGACCGCGACGACTGGCTGGACGATCGCCTACTGCGCAAGCGCTATCGCGACAGTTTTTCGTTCGAATACATGGAAGGCACCAGTAATGTCCATCTTCTCAACAGCTTCCGCGCGCCTGCAGCCCAAGGGATAAGCCTGTGACACTCTGCCTCGATCCTACCGATATCGTGTTCCAATCGTTTGATCACACTGAAGTGCCCCAACCCGAGTGGGACACGGATATTCCCCACTGGCGTTCTTATGCGCAGCACCTCTTCCAGGCCAACGGAGAGACACTCAGCCCGCAGCACGACCAAGTGCAGGCCTGGGTCACCAGCCCGGAGCGCGCCTCCTTCAGCGACATGATCACCGCGCTATTGCCCCGGTTGGCCGCGGTCATCGAACCTGGGCGAGTGAAAACCGTGCTGATGGCGCATTGGACGCCAGACCTGCACATGGGCAGTTCGGTGGTGAATGCGGCCATCCATCAATTGGGGCTTTCCGCCTGTCTGGCATTGGCCATCAGCGACCGAGGACCGGACGCTGGCCTGTTCGCGTTGGACGGCCTCAATGACTGCCTGGCCGGTAAGGACGAGGATGGTCTCTTATTGATCGCCGAGCAGAAGAACCTGATGTACTTCTCGCCGTTGATGGCAGCTCTGCAACCGGAAAATAACGCCTGCGTGTGCCTGCTGAATAAGCAGCAGCGCGGGTTGCGCTACCAAGGGTTCAGGCGGACACCCGTGGATCAATGGTCCAGTGAGTCGCTCCTGCGGGCGATCGAGCAACTGGGACTGGTCAAGGAGCGCCTGGTCTTGATTGGCCCGGCCCGGTTACTGGAGATCGCGCCTGTCGGCACCCAGTCGTTCGCCGTCAACCCCCGTTTGCTGTGCGCAGCGCCTTTCGTTGCCTTGCGCGCCCTCTGGCAGCCGCAATGCGACTACCTGCTGATCAGCGAAAACGACAACGGAATCAGCCTGTGCGGGCTCGCCGCCGAGGAAGGTCCACGATGAACATCGCTTCGCTGGCCACTTATATTCCACCCGCCAGGGTGCACATCGACCAGATTGTCGCTCACCGTGGCGGGAGTCCGTCGGAGGCCCGTACATTTACCCAACTGTTCGGTATGGGGGAGGCGTCAACCCTGGCAAATGAAGAAAGCGCCGAAGGCTGTTTCCATACCGCCCTGCAACAGTTGGGTGAAAGCCTGGATGACGGAGAGAAAATTGACGCGCTCATACTGGTCCAGGGCCTGCCCGCTCGATCCTCTCGCCAAAGCGTCAACCTGTCGACCCTGCGCCAACAGTCACGCTTTGTCACGGCGGACGCGTCCCTGCTGACCCTCAACCAACAGAACTGCGCCACTGTCTTCTGGGGATTACGCCTGGCCAAACGATTGCTGGCGAGCGGCAAGCACCGCTGCGTAGCGCTGCTGGTGGGCGACACACTGGCTGACTTCGATCTGGCCGAGCGCTATATCCCAGGCTGCACATTAATTGGCGACGCCTTCGTGGCCGCCCTGCTCAAGCCCGGTGGCGGTCAACGCAGGGTGTCGGGCATCCAATGTTTCTATCATCCCGGGTTCTGGCAAGGGCTGGATGGCAGCCGTGAGGATACCAAGCGCTTCTACCAGTCCCACAACCACCTGGTTGCGCACGCGCTGGGACACTACCCCGAGGACCTGCGCAAGCAGGCCTGGCTGCTACCGCACAATATCAACCGCCTCAGTTGGCAGACCTGGCTGCGTCTTCCGGACAACCGTCATCAACAGGTCGCCACGGACCTGCTGAGCCAGTGTGGGCATTGCTTCAGTGCCGATCCCCTGCTCCTGCTCGATCGCTATCCTCCTCAAGAGACCGGACGCCCTGCCCTGCTGCTATCGGTGGGCCTGGGCGGCTGGGTAGGCTGCGCCGCCATCACTTCAGACACCTTGGCGGAGACCGCCCATGCCCAATAACCCCGGCACTATTGCGACCGTCAAGCCGTCCGCCGCCAAGTACGCGCAGCTGGGCTTCCTGAAAATTGCCGAAAGTGCCTGTCGCCAGCACGGGGATAAAGTCTGGATCGGTGAGGAGGAGCATGCTGTATTGCTGCTGGCCGGCGCTCGACATCTGCGGTTCTTTCTCGAGAACGAAAGCAGCTTTCATAAGGAACTCGACAATGGCGCTTCAGTCAGGCGCTTACTGCTGGGTCAATCGCTGATCACCGCGCGTGAAGGTGAAGAGTGGCTCCTGGCTAGAAAGCTGACGACACCGCTGGTCAATCCAAAATCAGCACTGCTGAAACAGGGTACTCGACTCTCCGCCCAGTGGCTGGTCGACACGCTCCATGACCCGGAAAAAAACTCAATGCAGGAAATCTGCCTGCAATGGGCGCTGATGTGCGTCGCGCAAGGCTTCGTCGGCGCAAGGCTTGGCTATCAACAGCTTGATGAGCTGATCAATCACTTCCGCCGGATCTACCTGCAACTGATTGTCGCCGAGCCAACCGAAGATTACGCCGTGTTAAGCCAGCACCCTGCCCTCATCGCGTTCCGTGAGACGCTTGAATCGATGATCGGGCCGTTGGTGACGGGCGCGGGCGATGGGGAGGTCGACATGTTGGTGCGCTTTTGCCAGGCGCTGGATGTCAGCGCCCACCCTCAGGAACGCGAACGGGCGATCAGCCTGTTGCTGGGTAACCTGGTCGCCAGCGTGGATAACACCGGGATCGCGCTGTTGTGGTGCCTGGCTCACCTGTCGCAGCATCGCCACTATCAGGATCAGGTCCGGGAAGAGTCCCGCCAGGGCAAACGCGACATGGCCATCGCCATCGTCAAGGAATCGCTGCGTATCACGCCGGTGACGGCCTTCTTCGAGCGCGGCACCCTGGATCCGCTGGAGATTGACGGCGTGGGAATTGCGGCCGGCACCAAAGTGCTGTTTTCCCCCTGGTTGGTGCATCGCAATGCCGCCTATTGGCCCGAACCGCTGAGCTTCAGGCCCGAACGTTTTCTTGAAGGCCGGAAAATTCCACGCGAGCACTTTGTACCCTTCAGCATGGGCAAGCGAAACTGCGTGGGCATGGCGCTCGCACTCGACCAACTCACGACGGCCGTTGAAGCACTGTGCGGCCATTGTCGTTTCTCCCTGGCGCCATCGACCGCACCCGCGGCACTCACACCGCTGTATGGGCTGAATGTAATGCCCAGAGGGCCCATTTGTTTCACCATCGAATCCGTTGACAGGGTCAGCCAGCATGAATGCATCGCCTAACGTGGCGGGAGACGCCATCCCGCAACTCAGTGTGTTTTGTTTTTCGGACGTGGCCCGAGACAGCTTTGCCGAAAAGTATGAACAGTTACTGAGTACCGCCAGGCTGGCGGATGAACTCAACTTTCATGCGATCTGGACGCCTGAGCGTCATTTCCACACGTTCGGCGGGATGTTTCCCAATCCTTCCATCATCAGCGCCGCACTGGCCGCCTGCACCCGGCGTATAGGGATCCGTGCAGGCAGCGTGGTGCTCCCCTTGCACGATCCGCTGCGCGTCGCTGAAGAGTGGGCGCTGGTGGATAATCTTTCTCGTGGCCGGGTCGGCATCGCGTTCTCCGCGGGCTGGCAACGTAACGATTTTGTGCTCAACGCGCAGAATTACCGCCAACGTCATGAGGTGCTGTTTACTTCCCTGGAGCAGGTCCAGTCATTGTGGCGGGGTGAATCCGTGACGCGTCACGATCTCTCCCTGCCAGGACACCCGGAGCCGGTGACGTTGCAAACCTGGCCACCCGCTTATCAAGACACAATTGGCGTTTGGATCACGACGGGGAGCAATCCGTTGTTGTTCAGCGAGGCCGGAAAACGCGGCCTGAACGTGTTGACCCATTTGATAGCGCAAACCCGTGAACAACTGCAGGAAAACTGCGCCAGCTATCGCCTTGCACGCCAGGTTGCCGGGTTGGACCCAGCGGCCGGCAAAATCACGCTAATGATGCATACCCAGGCCGGAGAGGACCGGCAAGCGCTGTTGCCACGCTTGCGGCCGGCCCTCACCGGCTACCTGCAAGCGTTCATGCAGTTGTCTGAGAACCTCCATGAACCCTCTACGCTGGCTCGGGAGGCCAGTGATAAGAAACGGGCCTACACACTCAAATTGGGGGTGGAAAAGTACCTCAGCCACTACGGCTTGTTTGGCTCTGCCGCAGAGTGCCTGGAGCAGTTGAGGCAGCTCAAGCGTGAGGGCATCGATGAAGTAGCAGGGTTAGTGGACTTTGGCATGTCTCAGGACAGCGTGGAAACAACGCTGCGTACACTCGCGACATTACTGTGAAATAAGGAGATTGTATGAACACGATGAAGATGGTGTTGGCACTGCTGGCCGGCGCGACCAGTTACACGGCATTGGCCGCCGAAAAAACCGTTCCGCTGAACGCCTTCAACAGCGTTGAAGTCCGCCAGGGCATCAACTTGACGATCAAATGCGCGGCCACCTCGTCCATGGTGGTATCAGGCTCTGCCGATACGCTGGGCAAGCTCCAGGTGACGACCAACGATAAGGCGTTATTGCTCGTGAATGATGCCGCGAAAAATGATCGCTTGGTCTCCCATACGCTGGATATCACGCTGTATACCAGCGCGCCGCTGACCGGGCTGACAGGCACGGCCGGGGTCAAGATCGTGGCGCCTGCCTGTGCTGTCGATCAATCCAGGCTGGCGGTCGCCGGCAGCATGGGTGCAGACATCCAGATCGAGGGCAAGACCGGTGAGCTGGTGCTTGACCTGGCAATGGGTGGCACCTTCAACAAAAAGCCGCAGCCGTTTACGGCGGATGTGGCCAATGTGCGCATGAGCATGGGGGCGGAATCGTCCCTGTGCGACATTCCGAAGATCAATGGCAGCCTGTCTGCTGGTGCCCGGATATCGGTCAGCCCATCGGCTCAGGTCGATACGGGGGCCACGGGCAGTTTCGCCAGCGAAGTTTCAACCTCAGGTTGTTCGTGATCGCTCGGGAAACCTGCCAAGCTCAGTTCTCCAGCCGTGAGAACTGAGCTTGCTATCAGGGGCAATGTAGCTGCCATTGAACCAACGGTTGTTGCGGGCCGACGATCGCCCCATACGCCAGACAAAAACGCCCGTCCCCTTGTACCTGGCAATAATGAATCTGCCCGCTACTGGCTGGGGGGGCGACCATAACCCGTGCCATCCCGCTCGCCCCCGCCTGCGGGATGACAGAAAAACTCCCGAGCGGTTGCGTCAGCCCCGTACCCCGGGCTTTCAGCCAGGCCTCCTTGATACTCCAGAGCTGGGTAAACCGAGTGACGTAATTGGCTTCGTCAAGCGCCAGCCAGCGTTGCTCATCCGGGTGAAAAAAACGCTGGGCAATCGCCTTTTTTACCGCGACCTTTCCGCTGACGCGTTCCAGATCAACTCCGACCTCATGCTCCCGGCATAGGGCGATTGCGGCCGAGTGAGCGCTGTGGCTCAGGTTGAAATGCAGCCAGGTGTGTTCTGGCAGCCACGGTTTGCCGGTGGCTGTCCTGGCGATGCGCACCTGATCGACCGGGATCGCCAGGTAGGCCGCGAGCACCTGATGCAACCAACGTTGCGCCTGTTGGCGAACCGTCATTTGCGGCAGCGCATCGTTAAAGTGCTGCAGCAGGCAGACACCCTGGCCGTCGATCAACTCAGGCAGGAGATTGCAGCGGTAAATTGATGGTGACTTTGCAACCGGTCTGCTCATGGCGATTTTCCAGGGACAAGTAACCGCCATGGCTTTCGGCAATTTGCCGGCACAGGATCAGGCCGATGCCGGTGCCATTGGGTTTGGTGGTGTAGAAAGGTACGAACAGATTCTTCGGATTCGTCAAGCCTACGCCTCGATCGAGGACAGTGATCAGTAAGCGCCCTTTCTCCTCGGCCCATTCGATATCGATACTGTCGGTGCTACTGCCCATCGACTCATCGGCGTTCTTGATCAGGTTGATCAGTAACTGGTGAATCTGTACCCGGTCGAGGTGAGCCATCAACGGACGCGGTCCGCTCAGGGTAATCACACGGTGGGAAAACAGCAGCGGCAGCTCCGCCACCAGGGCCGTCAAATCCACCCGTTCCTTCAGCGCCGGCGCCAGTTTGCTCAACTGCCGGTAGCTGCTGATGAACGCGATCAGTTCGCGGGCCCGCCGGTTAATCAGATCGATGCCCTCAGTAAACCCCGCAGGCAAGTTGTCTGAATGATGCCGATAGTGCTGTTGCAGCATCTGACTGATGGAGGCGATCGGGCTGAGGGAGTTGTTGATTTCGTGGCTTATCACGCGGAGCAGATCCTGCCAGGCTTTCTGCTCCTCCTGACGCAACATGTCGTCGACATCACTGACAAACAGCAACACGTTCTGCACACCGTCCACCATGTAGGTGTCACTGGTCACTTTGTACCGACCCGGCCGCCCCTCATGATCGGACACGACGGGCTGATCCGTATTGGCATTTTGCAAAAGATTGTCCAGTTGCCAGGCGCTGGCCGTATCGCCAATCAACTTGTCCAGTGAGGTGCCGAGCATCCGCGAGGCCGCATCATTGCACCAGATCAGCCGATGACTGCCGTCCAGGGCATAGATGGCAACCGTGATGTTGGAAATCACCTTCTGCAGCAGGAAATCCATTTCCCGCTGCTGTTGGCGGTGGCGCGACAACTGGCAGGAAATGTCATTGATCTGCTCAATGACACCCTCGAAAACCCCCGTTCCGTTGGTCACCCCACGCAGGCTGAAATCTTCCTGCTCCACCGCTTCCAGCAAATTGGATATGACGTTGATTTTGTAGATCAACTGCTGAAAAAAGTGATAGCAGAAATACACCGTCGTCACACACAGCACGAACAAGGTGAAAAGCTTGAGGTAAACGGACTGGTCAGGAAAAAACCAAAGCAGCAGGTAGGCAACGATTGCGCCGATCGGTGCCAGGCTGCACAGCAACAGGTGGCGTACTTCAAATGACTGAAAAAACTTACGCATGACAGATTTTTAGTTTTTCCAGCCGGCGATAAAAAGCGCTGCGACTAAGCCCCAGTGATTCCGCGGCCTTGACCGCATTGCCGTCATACTGGCGCAGACGCTGTAGCAGTAAGGTTTCTTCGGCTTCGGCCAGGGTGCACGCGTCCGTCAACCCTAACGACGATTCATTGGCCGGACGTACTTCGCTGCGCGATGATACCGAAGACGGCAGGCAGAGGTCTTCGGCGTCAATCACATTGGCGCGACATAGCAACACAGCGCGTTCCAACAAGTGACTCAGCTCCCGGATATTCCCGGGCCATGAATACTCCAACAGCGCCTGGCGCGCCTGCGGTAACAAGGCTGGCCGGGGTTTGTTGTATTTACGCGCAAAACGTATCAGGAAGCGCTCAGTCAGCGGCTCGATATCTTCCAGCCGTTCGCGAAGCGGCGGCAGTTGGATTTGAATCAGGTTCATGCGATATAGCAGGTCCTGACGGAACCGCCCCTCCGCCACGGCCTTGTCCAGGTCAGAGTTGGTGGCGGCGATGATCCTGCATTGGGTGGTCTGGGTGCGCGAAGACCCGACACGCTCAAATTTCCGCTCTTCCAGCACCCGCAGCAATTTCACCTGCTGTGTCAGGGGCAAGTTACCGATTTCATCAAGGAACAACGTCCCCTTGTCTGCCAGTTCGAAACGACCGATACGATTCTCCCGCGCATCGGTAAAGGCACCTTTTACGTGGCCAAACATCTCGCTTTCAAATAACTGCTCGTTGATACACCCCATGTTCACTTCGACGATGCTGTGTTCGGCACGCGAGGAAATCTGGTGAATGTAACGCGCCAGCAGGCTTTTACCGGTGCCGTTTTCTCCCAGGATCAGAACGCTGGTGTCGGTGCCCGCCACCTTTTCCACCAGGCTGATCAAGCGCTTCATCGCTGGCGAGCGGACCACCCATTGGCTGTCCATGTCATCTTCGAGTGCCAGCTTGAGCAGCTTGTTTTCTTCCCGCAGGCAGTTGCCTGAACGACGCGCTTGGCTCATCGAAATCTGTTGCTGAACGATGCTCAGCAGGCGCTCGTTATCCCAAGGCTTTTGAATGAAGTCGGCCGCGCCCCCTCGCATGGCATTGACGATGATGTCGACACTTCCCCACCCCGTCATCGCGACGGCCGGCAGGCAATCATCGAACTTCTTCATCTCGGCCAGCAACTGCAAACCTTCCATGCCTGAGGTGGTGTCTTTCTGAAAGTTCATGTCCATCAAGACCAGATCGACAGGCTTGGCGGACAAATGCGCAAGCAGGCGATCGGCTTGGGTTTCCAGGGTCACGTCGTACCCTTGCATGCGCAATAAGATATCGAGGCTGGTCAGGATTCCCGTGTCATCGTCGATAACAAGGATATGTTTCTTATCATTCATCTCAAGCATCCTGCTTAGAGCGCCTTGCCCCTGGGGAGCAAGGCAGTCGTTCATTCATAACGAATCGCGTCGGCGGGCGACATATTGGTCGCCCGTCGGGACGGAACCCAGACCGCCAGGGCCACCACCAGCGTAATCATCAGCGCCACCATCCAGAACAGAAGCACAAAAGGCGTGTTTCCGTTACCCAGGACACGGGTCAGTTTGGGCGCGACGAAAAATGCCAGCGGCAAGCCGATGATCAGACCGGTCAATAACTGCTTACCGCCCTGGACCATCAGCATACGTAACAAATTACCTTCAGTGGCCCCCATGGCCATGCGCAAGCCGATTTCCTGGGTACGCTGATTGATCAAGTTGCACATCACCGCATAAATCCCCGTTGCCGCCAGTATCATCGCTACCAGGCCAAACAACATGAAAAGATTGGCAATAAAATGCAAGCCGGCTGTATTACGGGCCAAGCGCTCACCCAACGTCTGGATCTGATTGACAGAAAGATCGCTGTCCACCTGACGAACCGCGTTGACCAGGGCGGGCCCGATCGTTTCCGCGTGCTGGGATCGTAGCACCAGCATCAATGAGGGGGCGGACTGCTGTTCCAGAGAGCGATACACCGTGGTGCGGTGGCGGAATGCGCTGAAAGGTCGACCATGAATAACACTGGGCGCCACACCGACTACGGTGTACCAGCGCTGGTCATCGGTATCGCGAAAACGCAGGCGCTTGCCAATCACATCACGCTCGCCCGGCCAGAACTGCTCGGCAAAGGACTGGCTGACGACGACCACCTGTTGTGAGTCCTGGGTATCCCCATGGACAAACTCCCGCCCCGCCTTAGGCGTAATCCCCATCGCCGACAAGCTACCCGGCATCACCTGCACATCGTTGACCATCGGGTAAGACCAGCGCTCGTTCCTATTGTTGGTCGATGCGTCGACTTCTACCTGGCGCGGTACGGTGAACTGACCCACGGCACTGGTGGTCAACGCTGCGCTTTCAACGCCGGGGATCGCCGCGACAGCGTCCTGCAAGCGCTGGTAGAACAGGATACGGCTTGCATCATCAGGGTAACTGTTCGCGTTGAGATGGATTTGTGCAGTCAGGTAGTCACGGGGGTCGACACCGTAATCAGCGCGGGTCGCCTGGTAGACCAAGAGTGCGAACAACGCACTGATACACAGGATCGAGCAAGAGAGCCCCACTTCAACGATCACCAGGATCCGGGAAACCCGACCTGCGCCACGGCTCTGCGCACCACGGGTGCCATCTCGCAGCACCTCATTGAAGTTGCCACGGACGATTTTCCAGGCCGGCAATGCACTGGTAAGTACGGCGGTGATAACCACCAGGACAAGCGCATTAAGGACCAATACATTATCGAGTGACAGCTGCCACCAGAAAGGAATCTTATTCGGCACGAAACCCGGCAGTATCGAATTGGTGATTTCCAACCCCCATGCGGCCAGCAGGACTGCCACGACACCCGATAGCAAACAGATAAACAAGCTCTCCAGCATCATTTGCAGGACAAGACGCCCTGCGGGAGACCCCAGCGCGACCCGGATGGCGATCTCTTTGGCTCGCTCGGTCGTCCTGGCCAACAATAAATTCCCGACATTGCAGCACGCCAGCAACAGCACAAAGCAGACGGCAAACAGCATCACGATGAAGATTGGCGTGGTCTCTTCACCCATGAAGTTTTCCTGGAACGTCAATGCCTGGGCGGAAAGCCCTTTATTGCTTTCCGGGTACTCCGACGCCAATGCCTGCATCACTCTGTTGAGGTCGCGGTTGGCATCCCCAAGGCTCACTCCCGGCTTCAAACGTGCGTACACCGACACTTCCGGCGCACCTTTACGCTCCAGGTACTGCGAGGGAGCAAGCTGGGAAGGCAACCACAGATCATGGAAGAAGGGAAAGGCAAAGTTTTGCGGCATGATGCCGACGATGCGGGTATGTATGCCATTGATCCGGATATCGCGGCCAATCAGTTGCTCGTCGGAAGCGAAGTAGTTTTGCCACATGGCATAGCTGATCACCGCGACAGGCTCAGCCCCCGCCTGAACGTCCTCTTGATTGAGCAAACGTCCTCGAAATGGCTGGACAGCGGTATAGGAAAACAGCTCTGCGGTGTTCCTGATGGCCATGTACGAAACAGCCTTGCTGCCATCGCTGATATCCGCGCGCTCGGCATAGAAATAACCCATGTCCTCGAATTGGGTGGAGCGCGCCTTGAGATCGCCGTAGTCCATGAAGTTCAGCCCGGAATCACTCAGGCTGACACCGTTCACGGTCGGATTGATCAACACCATACTTTTCCCATCAGGATAAGGAAGCGCGGTGAACATGATGGTGTTGATTACTGAAAACATATACAGGGTCAGTGCCAGGCCACAGGACATGATAAGCACGGTCACAAACGTGAAGCCGGGGCTTTTCAGGAGCAGGCGCAAGGCATAGCGAATATCGAAAAGCATTTTATGCTTCCTTCACCAGGGTCAGTTGGCGCGCCTGTTCTCCATCGCCGACGACCTTTCCGTCGGACAGGACAATATTGCGCTGCGCACGCTCAGCCGAACGAGGGTCGTGGGTCACGATGCAGATCGTGGCCCCTTCTTCATGCAACTTGTCGAGGATATTCAGTACCGCTTCTGCATTGTTCGAATCGAGGTTACCGGTGGGTTCGTCCGCCAGAAGGATGGACGGGTTACCCACGATGGCCCGGGCGACAGCGACGCGCTGCTGCTGGCCGCCTGAAAGCTGTGAAGGATAGTGACAACTGCGGTGGGACATGTTGACCTTGGCCAGGGCCTCGGCCACCCGCTGTTGGCGTTCGGTGTTGGAAATATCACCGCGGTACGTCAGCGGCAGCGCGACATTTTCTTCGATCGTCAGATCGCTGATGAGGTTGAACGACTGAAAGATGAAGCCAATGTCCCGGTTACGCACCTGCGCACGCTGTTTCTTGGAAATGTTGTCGACATTTTGCCCTGCCAACTGATAAGTGCCGCTCGAAGCCGTATCCAGCAACCCGAGGACTGAAAGCAGCGTCGACTTCCCACAACCGGAGGGGCCCGATATGGCCACGTACTCACCCTTGGAAATGGTCAGCGTGATTTTGCTGAGCGCATGGGTTTCAATTTCATCGGTGAGGAAAATCTTGTTTAGGTCAGTCAGTTCTACCAAAGGTTCCATCATTACTGTCTCCAGGGCATTGTTCCGGTAGCCGGCGTGAGCTGCATCAGTTGGCAATTTGAATCTGTTCGGCACCCTGCCAGGCGGTGCTGTCACTGAGAATTATTCTGTCGCCAGCTTTAAGCCCGCTGGTGATCTGGATGTAGTCAGCAGAACCCTGCCCGAAATCCACTTTCAATTTGGTCGCTGAACGATCTTTTTCATCCAGCCGGTAGAGCGTAGAAGGCAGGTTATTCTGCGCGAACGGTGGGCGCTCGACATACAACGAATTATTGATTTTCGTCACCGCGATCAATCCATCCACGCTCAGGTCGGGACGTGCCTCCTGTGGCAGCGGCTGATCGAACGTCACATCGACCTTGACCGTACCGTTGATCACCGCGGGATCAACCCGCGATAACACACCCGGGAACCGGCTCCGGCCCGTGTTGATCGTGACGGCCTGGCCGACCGCCAGATCGCGCGACTGCAACTCGGGCACTTTGAGCTCGGCGTATAACTCCTTCTCTTTAGCCAGGCGAGCGATATCACTGCCGACCGTTACCCGCTGGCCAACCTGAACTTTCACGTCTTGCAAAATGCCATCTATCGGCGATTTAACCTTGAGCGAATCAACCTCCTGCTGACTCAATGCAACCAACGACTCCATTTTGTTAAGGCGGATAATATTAGCCTTTATTTCTGCCTCGACGCTGAGTCTAAGCGTCTTTAGCCGTCGTTCTTCGAAACTTACTTGCTGAGTATACTGCTCCGTCAGAATACGCGTGGTTTCATACTCCAATCTGGGCACCGCCAAAATATACTTTGTCTGGGCAGCGAGGCGCAGTGAAGAACTAAGTAGCCGGCTCTTCACGTCCAACATCAACGCCTCTTGATTTAGCGTTTTATTTTGCAGCTCGGCGTTTTTGGCCTCGGTTTCTGCTCGAAGTGCCTTAAGCTCCAGTTGCCGCTCCTGAAGTTGCTGCTCCAACGTCGGGTTACTCATGACCACCAGCAACTCGTCCTTGCTGACCTTCATCCCCGCCTTATAAATGACTCGCTCCACCCGAGCGTCAACGTTCGCCGCCACCCAATTGATGTCCAAAGGTAAAAGTACACCATTGCCCCGCACCTCGATGGCAAAGTCACCGAACTTAACCTCGGCAACCGTGACGCTGCTGCGAGCAATTTGGTAAGGCGAAAACTGATAGTTGTAGATCACCAGCAGAAGGATCAACAACAAGACACCACCCACCATGGCGTTCCTGTGCTTCTTGAGTACACGCTTTTTTCCCTGTTGCGGGATAGAGATATCCATAAAAAACACCAATATTAGCCACTTGGATTGTTTACAGCACATTCCATGCCAAGAGTAGGGAGTGATCATAACCTCTTGATATCCATTGAATAAAATTCTCGGAAAGACGAGAGCAAGTGAAGACCGAGGCCGCGACGTCTCATTTTCGAAACGGCAGCGAAACGTGCACTACGGATTGGCTGTTATTTATGGGAAAGCCGCATGAAAATCAAAATCCCAATAATGGAACGCAAGGTAATACCCCGCAAAAAAAGTATCCCGAAAATGGGACTTCAATTTCCCTAAATCGAGAGCAGCACAAAAAGCCCTTAATAAACAGTTGGTTATGATGACGCAAAAACTGGCATGGCAATTGCCATTGCGTGAGGGAGTCACAGCCTATCCGATAATAAAAAACTTCACCATTGGGCCTGCAGAACGGAGTCTGTATGTGGGACGTTAAAATCTCGAATGCTGAGAAGACCCTCTTTACGCAAAAAATAATGGATGACCTGTACACACGTCATTTTCAAATCTATGGCAAGCATGCACATACGGAAAAGGCGCTGTGCATTGTCACGGTGATCAATTACATGGTCGAAAATATTTCGGAGGAAATCACCTTGGAAGACCTGGAGAAAATCTGTGGTAAAACCCGATTCGATATTTGTCGCGTGTTCAATCTATTTTATGAGGTCACCCCGATAAAATGGATGTGGAAGGTCCGCCTGGCGTTAGCAAAAGAGTTCATCAACCTGGCCCCGGAATGGTCATTGACCGACATCAGCTACGCCTGTGGCTTTTCGTCCCTGCCGCATTTTTCTCGAAGCTTCAGCAAGGCCTACAACGAAACGCCACTGAGATTCAAACAGGACGTAATGAAATCGACCGGCCAGAAAGTGAAGAAAGAATCCTCCGAATATGATTTTATTTTTGGCATTCAACGAAATGGTTTCTCACGCAATATGCTGCTCAACAACATAAATTCATTGTAAGTAATAAGTCCCGCTGGATCCGCCTCCCTCAGTCACTCGCACAACCGCAGATATGAAAACTCAGCGTCATGGCGCAACGGATCTCCCCTTGTCGGGAGAAAGCAAAAACCGTGGTCGAGGCGACAGTCACTTGCGGTTGAAAGAATAGCGAGTGCTTGGGGGACGGCAGGAAAAGTACGCGGGCGATCTGAGTCGCTCGGTTATCAGTGGCAATCAGCGCCCTGTACGTTTGATACCTATACGAAAACCGCTGCGCAGACACAGCGCCGGATCAACCATGGCGAAATAATCTTCCTGCGCGGTATTGTCCAGAAATCTGGAAATACGATTGAACACCGTCGGATCGCGCAGGGCTCCATTGTGGCCCTTTCCTTCGGTTATGATCAGCTTGCTTTTATCCAGTGCGTAGTTAAGTACCATGGCTTCTTCCAAGTCGATACTCACGTCTCCCTTATCATGCAATATCAGCACCGGCTGTTTAATTTTTGCAATGAGCTCCGGCCCGATTTTATCCGGGTGTACGCCGTACCGTAGCTGATAGAGCCTTTTCATCGACATCGCAATGTTGCGCGGTAGTTTATTGTTAAGCACATAATTATCCAGGACCTCACCAAAACTGCAGGGGCTACTGATCAAGATCATTCTCTTGAGTAACAATCCCTGGAGTGCGGCCATGCACCCTACCAACCCGCCGGAGGAGTGCCCGACCACCACCGAGAAAGGACCGTATTGTCGCTCGATATCGATGACCGCCCTGGAGAGATCGTAGAAAGACACACCCTTGCCCGGGGATACGCCATGGGCTGGCAGATCAGGCACAAAAACACTGTACCCCTTTGCCTGCAAGCGCTGGGCAAGGTGCCTGAGCATGATGCCTCGCCCATCCCAGCCATGCAGTAGCAAGACTTTCTCTGCTTGCTTCGCGGATTGAGGGTAAATGAACATTTTTACGAAGGTCTGCCGCCAAGTGAAATTTTCCTGTTGGCATTGGCTGAGCAGTATCATCTCGGCGGGTTTATAGGGCAACGGTCGGGTCTTTTCAAACAGGCGCAATGCGCACATCGCTGAAAGATAAGAAGACATCATGTTCAACGAGTAGAGATCGAACAACCTTATTAAACGGCACACACGAACATAGTGAGTCGTTGGCCGGACACGGGCCTTCATCAACAATTTCGGCCGACGTCGCAATACCACCAGCACGCGAAAGTAATTTTGGTGAATCAGCGACACTATCAGCAACAACGGATAGATCGCGCTAAATAACATGTTCGCTCCCGATTTTATTTGCCAGCCGCCAGTATTCGTTGGCAAAGGCCAAGAAATTAATCGCACTGAACGTGATGATGATACTCATGATGGCATTCAAGCTAGAGAAGCGATCCCAACCGACCAATAAAACGATCACCATGAGCAACTCGATGATCACCGTCAGAATCAGCACCCGACGCGCCTGGTCAAGTTGCTCAAGTAAAGCTTGCAACGACGCCACGAATGCCGTGAGGAAGAACGTCGGTAATAAAATCAGCATCATCTGTTGACTGGCGTCCCTGATCGTCCCGTTGCCTGAAAGAATGCCGATCAACGCGTCCTCACTCAGGTAGACCCCGACGGTGAGCACGGCATAAAGCCCGCCAATGAACATCAGTCCGCGATGCAAGAGTCGCCTCAAGCCCTCGCCGCTACTGATTGTCAGACGCTGGTTTACCAAAATCGCCAGAGCAGAGCCGCATGCCACGGCGGGAATGACAATGAACATCCTGATCTTGGTAATGATCAGGAACGCGGCGACATATTGCTCACCCAATGTTCCAATCAGGGGAAACACCAGCAATGAACTGAAGAACACCACGATAAAAGATACGAAGATCGGCAGGCCAACCAACTGAAGCAGCCCTTTCAATCGGGCAAGGAACGCATGCGGACGATCGTCCTGCTGCTGACGACCGACACGCCACACCAGCAATGTCGCAACGGGCATCAACAGGCCGGACGCCAAGGCATTGGCCACGATGATGGAATAGAAGCCCAAGCCGTAGACGTGGTAACTGATGTAGCAAATACCGGCGTTCAGGACAATATAGGCAATGACTAGAAACATGCTCAACGTGCTCTTGCCCTGCCCTCGCAAGGCGCTGTTGCACATTTCCAGATGAATGAACGGCAAGATCGAAAGGAAGTAGAGGGGAAGCGCTTCCTGATAAAAGCCCCCACCGGATACAGGCAGCAGCTTCTCCAGCCAAGGTGCGCAGAGTGCGATCGCACCACTGAGCAAGGCCACGACCAAGATACCCAGCACAGACAAAATGGACGTGGCTACCAGTACTTTCTGCCTTGACCAAAGGTTCAGCGACCTTGCACTGAATACCTGGTTAGTGATCGCCAGGCACTCGAGAATAGCCAGGAACAAAAAGCTGAATGGTTGGATCATCGACAACCAGTAAATCGACGTTGTCTCGGCGCCATGCCCCAAAATAGCGGTTTGGATGTTCTGTGAAAAAGACACAGCGACGGCAACGACAATCATTGGCCAGGCAAGCTTGAGCAGGTCCGCAATATCCCTGCTTGCTCCCTGGCGCTGCGACAGGGTCAGGTCCGGTGATGTGTTCACAGGGCCTCCCCCACGCTTGCGTGCCGTGGCAGGGTGTAATGCCTCGTCGTTTTACCATGCAGGCTGTAAATCATCATCGAGAGATAAGACAGCGTGTGCGTCGCGCCCAACAAATAGCCGTGGCCTCCCATCAGTTTTTCCGCCCTGTTGGCCAACTGGGTGATTTGCCACTGGTCTTGTTCGGCGTCTTGAAAGTCCTGCGCGGCGATGCGCATTTCCCATTGCAACATCAGTAGGCTGCACTGGCTGCTCACGTCGGCAAACTCGGCCTTAATCAACTGATGCTGGGTGGTTTTCACACCAAAGCTGCGGCGCGCTGACAGATGCGTCCAACTCATGCCCAACATGCGCGTCAGCAGTCCCAAGCGGGCCGCGACGGAGATAATCAGGCAAGTGTCATCGACGACCGTTGCCTGCTCCGCTCCCAGGTATCGAAGATCCAGGCCAAGCGAGGCAAGTACCCGATCTGCCGGCCCGGACTGGCCGGCAGCGTCATCCCGCTCGAACGGCATGAGTTGATATCCTTGGCTGAATACCGGCTTGGTCTGATCGGGTAAGCCAACGCGCAATAGCCGCAAGGCTTCTGCGGGCTCATGGTCCGCAAACAGCTGATAAGTTCGGTTAAACGGCCCATCAGGCATACGCACTCTCCAGCTGCAGGTGCTGCCCAATCCAACTGATCAACTTGCCAACGGTGGTAAATGCATCCTGATTGATCTGATCCGGATCAAACATCAGCCCAGGGACTTTTTCCTCAAGCGTCAGTAAAAACTGAACGAACAATACCGAATCCAGGTCCAGGTCTTCGTTGAAATCCGTTTCCAGCCCAACCGACACGGTCGAAGACATGACATCATTGAGCGCTTCATTAACTGCTGACAGAAGATTTGACATGTAGAACCTCGCTATTTTCATTTTTCTCAATTAAAACGCATGAAAGCGTAACCCCCATGCCCATGGTCAGGCAGAGAATTTTCTTTCCCGTGAAGTCTTCCAACAAGCCAGACAAGTTAAATAGAACGTCTGAGCAATAAGCATGTCCGTACTCAGCGACATGCCTGGTAAACAGGATGCCTTTGAAATTCAATTTTTCGACAACTCTTTCAAGCATCGGCAAGTCCAGATTGCACGGAACGATGGCATCGATGCTATCAGCGGGAATGTTGAACTTATCCAGCACGGAGAGGTAAAAATCATGATATTCCTGCTCCAGCGATGCATATAATTCGCGCCGGCGCGCGGCAGATTCATGCCGATGATTGTCATAAAATGAGGACATGTGTTTTACCGCCGTATGGGTCAAATACCATTGGGCGGGACCCGCATTGAGCAGCATCGCAGCCGGTATTTCAGCCAATACACTGTTATCCAGTCGATTGACAGCACTGTGAAAAGCCTTTTCCCCCGTAAGAAGAATCATTGGCTCGCCGCGCTTGCTCGAACTGTTTTTTAATAAATGAATCGCTGACAGGGCAGATGAGCAATGATTCAAACTCACACTGAGTACTTCCCAGTGCCCTATCCCGCACGCTTCGGCAACATTCTCCAGCCAGCGATCATCAAAGAATGTGTTATGCGTTTGTGTTTTGGCATACACCAGGCAACCTTTGACCTCTTTCACCTGTGGGTTTGCAATAACCAATGCGCACAGCGTATCCACAAGCATCTCGGCGTGGGTTCCGGAAGACATTCCGACGGAGTGCAAAGAATAATAACGCTGTAGTACCTTGCAGGCCCCAGATTTTAAACCATGAGACTGCTCAAGCGTGCTGAGAGGCTCTAGTGAAATACGACCCGGCAACCAGCATAAATAATTAAGTGGCAGCATAACGTTCCCGCAAAGAATATTTTCAGTGCCTGCATCAATTAGCCACATCGTCCCAGAAACGGATCGGGCTTTTTGCCTAAAATTGCTTAAAGAGGATGTTTTTCCCATTTGCAGGTCCCACAAATGGGATTTCTACCGGCGTTCAACGGGGTTTAGGGGGGGACGAAAAGTCACCGGTGCGCGCTGAGCTGGAAGAACCGGTACTGTGGCGCCGCAATCGCGACATGACGATCACAGTGCGTTCCGACGTGAAGGATGGAGAACAGAACCGGGTGTATCGGCGACGCGGCAAATCCGGCCGTTACTCAAGGAGGTCGAAGCCAAACTGCCGACCGGTTATCGCATCGACGCGGGTGGCGCGGTTGCAGAACTTTCCCGCATGTGGATGATGACGCCGACGGCGCTTGCCACTGTGCTTTCGATCCCGCTCACACGCAGGGTGTTCTGGGGCCCGATGGCAATTGCGATCACCGCCTCCCTGCGAATCCAGTTCCAGAGAGCACGATGCAAAACCTCCACTCCTTATGCATGTCGCGACTGATCGCGAAAAAGCAGATCGATGTCTATGATGTAAAACTATGAAGTCCTCCTAACTGCAGGACCTCATGTCGAAGGAGTTTCAGTGATCGTGGTGCTGATGACGTCGAGCTGCCGGTCGTGGTCGGAGATCGCATCATCCAACGCAAAACGTTATAGCCATAAAGCTACACCTGGAGATGCAGAAATAGAAGGAGCTTGCCGATGAACTTGCAGGAATGGAAAAACTGGCTTGCATTATGTAAATTTTATTATCTGGGAACTGATCAGAATTTCGCCTGCAGCAAGGCAGAAGATCGCACAGCCTATAGAGTCATTCAACTTCACAAACTGAAATATTTTGAGATTCTTGCTGCTTTGGGGAGCGTGATAAGGCCTAACATGAGTACTGATCTGGACTTGCTGGTGCATGATGCCACCGCAAATCCCAACATCCCTCCTCTCCTGGGGTTGTACAATTTTGTAGGGCGAGTAGTTCTATTTGGGAAAACCTTGCACGTACAAACGTACGCCCCTGCATCGGAGGGGCACCTGAAGAGCAAGTTTTTTATTCCTTCGACAAAAACAGAAAATATCGTACAAGCGCTTCCTATTCCTACACATAAAAAGCTTGAAATCAATTCTTCTTTTTCAATGATGGATCTCGCCAGCACGGATGAGAGCTATGTAAATGTACCTCGCCTTTACATGTGCGCGGCTTTTGCACTTCTTCATAACCAGACTAAACTGGGCGGCAAACTGGGTGACTACAACGTAGCTGCGCTACTGGTGGCGAAAAATGGAGAAATCATAAGCTATGGTTTGAATAAATCCGGCACCAACAGGCTTTTTCATGCCGAGGTGTGCTGTCTATACAACTATTTTGTGAATTCTTCAGTCGAAATCCCGGACGACAGCCACTTATTCGTCACTTTAAAACCCTGCTTAATGTGCGCTAGCTTCTTGGCGCATTATGCAAAAAATGTCAGGGGATTCAAAATATATTATGCGCACACCGATCCAGGGGCAAACGAGACCTGCCTCGAAAGAGCGAATATGTTTGTAGAAAAGCTCGGAAACAACGGCGGCAAGCCATTGAAATTAATAAAAAAAGATTTTTCTAGCGGCAAAATTATCAAATACAGCGTGAGCGATCATCTAGACGCCAACATCAAAACAAAAATCATAACATCGCTTCGGAATTACAGTTGGCTGTACAAGAACTGTAATGACCTGCTTATAGCCAAGAAGGCAAAATACGATAGCGACTCATCATTAAAGCCGGTGGCAATGGCTTTAAAACAAATAAATGATTTCCTCGCCTTTTTGCAGATAGATAATTTCAACTCAAATTGGCATGATTTTTTGAACATTGATTGGGGCGATATGGATATCTGACCGGTAGTCAACAGGTGCGCAATTAGATCCGAACGGGCTGCTCAGATAACGCGCCCGCCCGGCCCGATAGACAAAGGTAATACCGCGCTCAGCCCAGCACCGGGATCACTCGCGAGGGCTTGACCGATTTGAACGAAAAACTTGAATAGATCTCTTTGACCGCCGGCAAGGTTTGCAGCACCTCTCGCGCAAATTCGCCGAAAGACTCCAGGTCTTTCGCCACCACTTCCAGTAGAAAATCGTAGCGTCCGGAAACGTTGTGACAGGCGACGATCTCCGGGATTTCCAATAGGCGCTGTTCGAAGGATCGGGCCATTTCCTGACTGTGGGACTCCATCATCACGCTGACAAATGCGGTGACGCCGTAGCCGAGCGCCTTTGGCGAAAGAATCGCCTGGTAGCCGGTAATCACTGCGTTTTCTTCGAGAATTTTCACCCGTCGCCAACACGGCGAAGTGGTCAGGGCCACATGTTCGGCCAGTTCGGCGATGGTCAGCCGGGCGTTGCCTTGCAGGGCCGCGAGTAGGGCCTTGTCGGTACGATCCAGTTCGCCGGGCATGTCTTGCCTCCAAATTGTGTTTTTCGGAGCGTTTATTCCAATTGATTGGTTATTTGTGGGCCAATTTGGAATTTTTCTTGTAGAGATTGAGCATAGCATTGTAGGAAACACAGGAGCGCTCAACATGAACAATAAAAAAAATGAACTGGGCTTTTCCACCCGCGCCATCCATCACGGCTATAACCCGCTGGACAACAACGGCGCACTGATCCCGCCGATCTACCTGACCTCCACCTTCGCCTTCCCTACCGTCGAGTACGGCGCCGGTTGTTTCGCCGGCGAAGAATCCGGGCATTTTTACACGCGGATCTCCAACCCCACATTGGCTCTGTTGGAGTCACGCATGGCGGCTTTGGAAAACGGCGAGGCGGCGGTGGCCTTCAGCTCCGGCATGGGAGCCATTGCCGCGACCTTTTGGACCCTGCTGCGCCCCGGTGACGAGATCATCCTCAACCGTACGTTGTACGGTTGCACCTTCGCCTTGCTGCACCACGGTATCGGCGAGTTTGGCGTCAAGGTGCGCCACGTTGACATGTCCAACCTGGCCGAACTGCGCGATGCCATCAGTCCTTCGACGCGCATGATCTACTTCGAATCCCCGGCCAATCCGAACATGCAGTTGGTCGACATCTGCGCGGTGGCTAAGATTGCCCACCATCACCGGAATGTCACCGTCGTGGTCGATAACACCTACTGCACTCCATACCTGCAACGTCCCTTGGAAATGGGTGCGGATGTCGTAGTGCATTCGGCCACCAAGTACCTCAGTGGCCATGGCGATATCACGGCCGGCATCGTGGTTACCAGTCATTCACTGGCGGACCGCATTCGCCTGCAAGGCCTCAAGGACCTGACCGGTGCGGTAATGTCGCCTCAGGACGCTTTTCTGCTGATGCGCGGGCTCAAGACCCTGTCACTGCGCATGGAGCGCCATTGCAGCAACGCCCAGGTGATCGCCGAGTACTTACAAGCGCACCCGGCCGTCGAATGGGTCACTTACCCCGGCCTGCCCTCCTTTGCTCAGTACGACCTGGCGTCGAGGCAGATGAAGTTGCCCGGGGGCATGATCGCCTTCGAACTCAAGGGCGGCCTGACCACCGGCCGGCGTTTCATGAACGCACTGGAGTTGTTCGCCCGCGCGGTCAGCCTGGGAGACGCCGAGTCCCTGGCCCAACATCCAGCCAGCATGACCCATTCCACCTACACGCCTGAAGAGCGTGTGCACCACGGGATTTCCGAGGGGTTGGTGCGTTTGTCGGTGGGCCTTGAAGACATCGCGGACCTGCTAGCCGACATCGCCCAAGCGCTGGATGCCTGTGCTCAAGGAGGTTGAACATGCCCCACCGCTTATCCCCCTCGTGGACTATCACGCCGTTGAGCATGGCGCCCCACCAAACTGCGTGATCAATTTTCCGCTGCATAGTTGACCAAGGCACCGCACCCTGTGCACTATCGAGCAGTTCCTCTTCGCAACGGATCAACCATGATTCTCACCACTGACCACATGCTGTTTGCCAAGGGCCTCTGCGCCCAGGCATGCGCATGCGTGTCCGTTGCCAAGAAATCCAAGAAACAGCCGCTCATTTGACCGGGGCGCTGTCCCGTCAGATGAGCTGACAGGACAGATAGCGCCAGGCCTCCTCCCCGCTTGATTCCCATCCCCTCCTCTGACGTCGACTAATCGGTCTGCCTGAGGAGTAATGCATGTCTAATTTTCGCGGTATCTGGGTTGCACTGGCCACGCCTTTTCATTCGGGACACGTCGACTTCGACGCGCTCGAAGGTTTGGTGAAAACGCTCCTTTCTGGAGGCGTGAGGGGGCTGGTCGTATGCGGCACCACTGGCGAAGCCGCAGCGATGAACAAGGATGAACGACTCGAGGTACTGGATGCAGTTCTGCAGATCGCTCGACCTGACCAGGTGATCATGGGGCTGTCGGCCAACAACCTGCAGGAAGCCCTGGCGTTCCAGCAAAAGATCCAGAGCCGTGACATTGCCGGCGTTCTGGTTCCGGCGCCCTACTACATCCGGCCTTCGCAGCAAGGCATCGAATCATTTTTCCAAACAGTCGCTGATGCCTCATCTGTCCCAGTAGTCCTTTACGACATCCCCTACCGAACGGGCGTGAGGATCGAACGAGAGACGCTGAGAAGGATCGTGCGCCACCCAAAAATCGCAGCGGTCAAGGACTGCGGTGGTGATGTCGAAACCACCATGGCCTTGATCAAGGACGGCAATGCAGAGATTCTGACCGGCGAGGATATCCAGATCTTCACAAACCTCGCCCTGGGCGGGGCCGGCGCCATTTCAGCCTCGGCACACATCCGTCCAGATCTGTATGTCCAGATGATGCAGGAGATGGATAGAGGCGATGTCATAGGCGCCCGGGCTACTTTTTACCGCCTCCTGCCTTGGATAAGGATGGCGTTCGCTGAGCCCAACCCGGCTGTCATCAAAGCAGCTCTGAGCATCCACGGCCTGATCAGCAACGAGCTTCGTGAGCCCATGCAAACTTGCTCATCAACGACGATGGAGCGACTCAGATCTGTGCTTTCAGGTTTGACCTGTCAAAGCGCATAGGTCGGGCGGCGATCTCATGGGTGTGGTGCTATGCCCAAGAACCACCACACCCTAAGCGTCGTTTCGACGAGATCTTCGAATTGGGGTCACCCCTTCGACCGCCTGGGGTCAGCGGAACGCGGATAGGTGCGTTCCTCCTCAATGGAGCCGTCGGCCCTGTGAATCTTCACCGAGGCAGTTTTGCCATCAAAGAAATCTGTCAGAGCGTTCATCAGCTCCTGCTTAGTGGCCGCTTTTTTAGAGGCACGCTCTGCGCCGGCTTTCTTAAGTTCCCAGCCATCCGCAGACGGGCTCAGGTGATAGTTGTCCATTGCCTTGCTCCTCACATTCAAATGGATTCTGCTTCGTCCTGAATATCTTCCTCCGCCTCGGCGGCATCAGTGGCGTCGGCATCGTTCAAGGGCGGTGACGTGGGCTTTTCCGGATCGTTTATGTAAGGCACGCGGCTAGGGCCGTGCTCTTCAAGTCCTTCAGTCTCAGGCTGCATGCTGGTTCTCCTTCTTCTTTGCGATAGTGATTGGAGGACAGCCGTTGCGAGGCGTTCAATGCCATACGAGTTTGCGCCAGCGTTAGCCGATGAGTCGTACCCACTCAGAATTAACAACGTTTAACTCACCAGCCAGAGCCCTGCGGCCAATAATCGGCCCCTCGTCACCGAACTGGCTCCAGCATGCGCACCGCAACTCAAGCACTGACCCCCCGCATCCTTTGCAGCAATAAAACTCGCGCCCAACAATGGCCACGATCCAGGCTCTGGTTATCCATGTTGCTAATCGGTACCTGCGGCACCGCCCTGGCTGCCGAGCCATCGGCACAAGGCTTTATGGACGGCTCAACCCTGGATGTGTTGAGCCGCAACTTCTTCCTGCAGAATGACTACCGATCCCCCTCCCCGGCGAACAAAAACTATAAGCAGGAGTGGGCTCAAGGTTTCATCGCCTCATTTGCCTCCGGTTTTACCCCCGGCAACGTCGGGTTTGGTATCGACGCCCATGGTTTTCTCGGTGTGAAACTGGATGGCGGCAGGGGGCATTCCGGTACGGGATTGCTGCCGCTGGATTCGGATGGCCGCAGTGAGAGCGACTTTTCCAGTGCCGGCGGTGCGTTGAAACTGCGTATGTCCCAAACCACCTTGGCCTACGGTGAGATGACCGTGGAAACACCGGTGTTCGACACCGCCGATAAACGCCTACAACCTGAATACGCCACGGGGTTTCTGCTCGACAGCCGGGAGTTCGACGACGTGCATTTGCAGGCCGGACGTTTCACCGCGTACAAGAATCAGGATGCCTCGACCCGCAGAGGGGATTTCACCGGTTATGGAGTGAGCACCGAGACCGGCAGCATCAGTTTCCTCGGTGCCCAATTGTTCGAGGATCAGCCGCTGGGCGGTGCTCTCTATGCATCCGAGCTGAGCGACACCTGGCGTCAGTACTACGCCAACCTGCATCTGAAGCAATCCGGGTTCTTTCTGGACGGCAACGTTTACCACACCCAGGATTACGGCGACGCCGAGGCCGGCGCAATTGATAACACCGCCTATAGCCTGTCTGGCAAATACACCGTCGGCGCCCAGGGATTCACTCTGGCTTATCAGAAGATCCATGGCGACATGCCCTTCGACTTTGTGGGCGGCGACTCGATCTACCTCGCCAACTCCATCAAATACGCCGATTTCAACGGTGCCGGCGAACGCTCGTGGCAGGCGCGCTACGACCTCAACCTGGGTGCTTTCGGCGTCCCCGGATTGAAATTCATGGCCCGCTACGTCACCGGCCGCGGCATCGATGGCACCCATGCCCCCCAAGGTGGGGCGTACAATCCATTTGACCCGGACGCCGGCCAGTTTGTCCCGCAACAAGGGGACGGCGGACGCCATTGGGAGCGGGATATCGATCTGCACTACACCGTGCAATCGGGGCCGGCCAAGGATTTGTCCATGCAGGTGTCCCATGTGACCCATCGGGCCAACAGCGCTCAGGGCGGGGATGACATCGACCGGGTTTACATCGTGGTCGAGTACCCCCTCAAGCTGGGACGTTTTTAACCGGTCTGCCTCCCGCTGACTTTGAATATCGTCCGGTGATCTCTGTTGCCGGCGGCATCCAGCTTCATGATCGGAATCAAAGGGCCAAATGACTCAAACCGGCCCATGAGGATTTGGGAAAGTCGCTGATGAGCGAATTTCCACGCTGACGAGCCTTCATCATGGCCCTGCGGATTTCCTGCGATCTGATTCATGCTTATCTCCTGGGTCGTTTCGAAGGCTTGGTGTGCGTCTCTGCCCCCGAGGAGGTATCGCTACCCTCCTCCGGGCTTGTCTCAACCTGCCGAAGTTGCTCATTCTCTTTCTGAAGCGAAGCGATCAGCGCCGTGGTTTCCCGCTCACGCAGCTCGGCTACAGCGGTGGCTTTGTGAAGCGCCTTTACCTCCTCATGCAGAGTCGAGATCTGTTCCATGAGGTGTTCAGTCACCCCAGCGGTCCTGGCCTCACCCTGGCGCAGCGCCGCAATTTGGGTGTTGAGCGACTGAACCAGGGCTTCCTGGGTATGCAGGGCCTTGGTTTGCTGCCTGGCTTCAGCGAGCAGGCGTTCATTGTCGCGATTCAGTCGGGTCAGGTCGTCCTGTTTTACGGCGATGGTTTCTCGCAGCTTGCGCTGTTCAACCTGCATCTCGTGCAGTTGAGCCTCGTGTTTGCGCTGATCCTGATGACGCTGCTCCTTCGCCGCCTCTCGATAGTGCTCGAGCGCCCCACGGGCCTGGACATGCTTTTCCTCCAGCGATTGGATGTGCTTGTCCTTTTCAGCAACCAGGGATTCCAGGTCGGTGCAGCGCTGGCTGAGGCGTGCGTTGCGCGTCAACTCAGCCTGGAGCGAGGACTGGGCGGTTGTGAGTTCCGCGTTCTGCGTGTCTATCGCGGCCTGTTGGGTAGCCAATTGTCGTTGAGCGGTAGCCAGCTCTGATCCGAGCTCGATGAGCTGGTTTTCCAACGCGGCCCGTTGCTGCTCAAAAGCCGCAGAGGCCTGGGAGATGACCTCCTGGCCCTCCTCCATCAGTTGATCCAGCAGCGTCTGCACCATGCCGTTGAGCGTTTCACTCATGCGCTCACGTGAGGTCACAGGCTCTGAATTGGATGGTTCAAGTTCTTTTAGATAGCGGGAAATCGTGGTTTTAGAACCCGTATTTCCAAGCTCGACGCGCACGGCGTCAATGCTGGGGTTGGCGCCCCTGGCGAGCAGCGCCTGACGTGCCTTTTGCACTACAGCCTTGTTGATCCCGCCTCGTGCCATAAAGCCTCCTATGATTTCGTACTGTATTACATGTCATGTAAATACATACTGGAATTGACGAACCTTACACCCTTTCATGTTGACTTTCTACAAGCCCATAATAGTGCTTTATGGCTTCTTGACTCGTCGCTACGCCCGGAACACCTCCCAGCGGCGTATGCAGATAGCAATGCTCCGATTTTGAAGGCGGCAAACAATGGAAAAGGCAGATCGATATCTCAGTGCCGGCACCCGAGAGAACACACGGAAAAGCTACCGGGCGGCGATCGAACACTTCGAAGTCACCTGGGGTGGATATCTGCCCACGACTGGCACAGGCGTGGTTCGGTACCTGGCGGAGTACGCTGACAAGCTCTCGATCAATACCCTGAAGCAGCGCCTGGCGGCCCTGGCCCAGTGGCACATCTCCCAGGGCTTCCCTGACCCGACCAAAACGCCTGACGTCCGCCAGATGATCAAAGGCATCAGGGTCGTGCACCCTGCACAGGTCAGACAGGCCGCCCCGCTGCTGCTGAAGCACCTGGAGCAAGCAGTCGCCTGGCTTGAAGGGCAAGCCACTGCCGCGCTTGAACGCGGAGACTACAAATCGCTGGTGCGTCATCGTCGTTCGGTGGCGATTATCTTGATCGGGTTCTGGCGTGGTTTTCGAGGCGATGAGTTGACCAGGCTGACGGTGGAGAACACGAAAGCCATCAGCGGTGAAGGGATTACCTTTTTCCTGCCCTACACCAAGGGCGACCGCCAGTATGAAGGAGCGACCTTCCAGACGCCGGCGCTCACCATGCTCTGTCCCGTGGAGGCCTACATCAACTGGATAACAGTTGCCGGGATTGCAAAGGGCCCGGTGTTCCAGCGAATTGATCGCTGGGGCAACCTGTCAGGCAAAGCCATGCAACCGCATAGCTTGATTCCCGTGTTGCGCCGCATTTTCAAAGAAGCAGGCTTGCCTGCGGAGCTGTACAGCAGTCACTCGATGCGGCGCGGCTTTGCGACCTGGGCATCTGCGAATGGTTGGGACATCAAGGGATTGATGGGATATGTGGGCTGGAAGGACATGAAATCGGCGTTGCGTTATGTGGATGCCAGCGTGTCCTTTGGCGGAATGGCTCTGCGCGCTGCCCAGCATGCGCCCGTGCTGGAGAAAAAAGGGGACGGCCGGCGATCCCCAAACGCAGACCTACCCGGCACGCTTCAAACACTCTTTTAGACAATGAAAAGCGTATCGAAGAGTCCCCGGCTCAATACGCTATTGTTGTTGAATAAAAGCAAGCAAGAACCAGAACCGCTATATTCGTCTTGAGGCAAAATCAATGAAGCTGCCGTTGTCTCTGTAGTTCCCGCTTGAGCCAGGTACTTGCAGGCTGTACGCCTTCTGGACATCGCACCTCATAGTCGCGACCACTCATGCTGCTTTTCGTGGCAGCAAGATCGATGAAGTCTTCTGCACTGTTCACCTTATTCTTGTCCTTCAGGTAATCCAGCTTTTTCTCCAGGTGCATACGAGCCTCGGACCCTGGGAACGCCTCTCCGTTACGCACGAATTGGCATTCACTGTGCTCGACAAAGTCCAGCAGACCCCTTATCTCTTGAGTGGCTTGAGGTGTGGTTTGAGCTTGGGCGTTGGTTACAATTGCGATAAGGCAAATACCCGTTGCCATCATCCACATCCGCATGATTTTTCCTCGTATTGGCACTGTTGCGATTCGCTCTTCGACAACAGAGGGCAAGAAGCCGGTTTTGGTAGAAATGGAGCCGGCGCCAGGGGTGCAGGCGGGATGGCTCCCGTGAGCATACACTGATTATTTAGCTGCCTTGCCTTGAACGTATTGGCGCAAAGCCTCCGTTCGATGCAGTGACTCCGATGTATGAGCGAGCCTGTGGCAATTCGCGCATAGCAACGCCAGATCCTGCGCTTTGGTTTTCCCTTTATGGTCTCCATGAGACAGCGGGACCTGGTGATGGCACTCAATGATCCGAAAGCCCGCCGCTCCGTAAAGCCCGTAGAAATCGACGCCACACGCCTCACACTCAAGTTTTTTCGTTTGAAAAAAACGCTCGTTCTTCAGCCGCAGAGAAACACCTTTGGCTCGCTCGCGCCGACGATGCTGGGTCATTTGTAAAGACCCTTCCGCATATTCCGAAGCGACCAGGCTTTCCATTGCTTTCAGGAATTTGGAATGAAGCGCAGACACTGCCTTCGATTGGACGGTTAAATGCGGTAAATCGGCTTGGTTGTAAAAATCAAAGTTCTGCAGGACATGCACGAAGACCTTGGAGGAGTCTTTATCCAATGGGGCCCGTCTCCAATCATCAGAGCAGACTTTCTCTGCCGGCCCATGGCCGACACACCGACTTGAATAGGGACAGGTGGACAAACACTCCAGATCACTCGGCGTGTGCCATCCCTCCTGCCCAGGCATCAGAGAATCCAGAATGCGTTGATCCTCCTCAGTAAAGCTCACGGCCTCTTGCACCAGCATTCAAATACTCCTTCAAGAACAAGCGATAAGAAGCTTTCGGCTGGCTCGGCCATTATGTGAGCAATCGTAAGGGTCACTTTTTCTGATGGCGGATGGAATACCGAAGAGCATGACGTTGGTGGCGGGCAGCACTGCTATGTGGGCGCTCTCGCCTACCACGACTGGCGCGGCGAACCCCGGACCCACGACGCCGCCCTGGCCCGCATCACGCAGCTCAACCGTACCCCGCTCACCCTTTACGACCAGCCGTTGTGGAGCATGGAGTCGTGCTTGAGGCCGAGTGACCGGCCAGGACGCAGGTTCAACTCGACGTAAGGGCATCCTGCTTCGACGTAAAGAACCGAGCGAACAGTTCTGACTGTGACTTGATATTCAGTTTCGAGTAGATGTTGCGACGGTGCACTTTTATCGTTTCGGCTGACAGAGAAAGTTTTCCCGCGACTTCCTTATTGGAAAACCCGCTCAACAATAATTTGAGCACATCATTTTCCCGCATCGTTAACGGTGCGCCAAGCGAGGTCGTTGTCTCCGGCCATGGGGCTTGTGCGGTAAATTCCTTCGCGACGTCGTCCTCGAAATTCATGCGCTGATGCATGAGTGCCGTCACCCACGGCTTGATAAGATCAAGTGTGGTTATCTGCTCCTGACTGAATCGGATATGACTTCCGAAAGAAACGCACAAGGTTCTTTCAGCGTCGAGCCTGACGTTGTATTGCGCCTCATCCACCGAAATATACTGTTCAAAGTACTGATGGTAATACTCGGTCTCGAGAAAGTGCTCAGGTGCGACATCCAGCATATGAAAGAAGCCGCTTTGAGGGTTTTCCCGATCTGCTATATAGAACGGGTCCAGCATGTACAGCCCCTTCACATAGCGATGGATAAACGCATCGACTTCTTCTGTGTCGGCCACTTCAGGAAGACTGACAACTTGCACTTGTTGATTGCTGAAAATCAATACGACCCAGTTGTCGACCTGCACATATTCATTCAACAAACGAACAAGTGAGCTCCAGAATTCTGGACGGTTCAACCGCATGATCAATTGTCCAATCGATCGATGCCAAGCCAGGCTATGGAGGTCGAGAGGCATTGTCTACCCCTTTTGGGTTAGGGATTCGTCGGGCGCGGCTAAGTATTCGTAGGTATTTACTATTCGTCAATGCCCGGTATATTCGCTACCGGGTTACGAGGACCATGAAGGCCCTCGTCTTGACAAGGATAGTTGTATGAGCAAGTCGCGTCTGCGCAGCATATTTTCAGCCTCGCTTCTTTGTATCGGGATAAGTAGCTCGGTGGGAGCTGTGGAACCCGGCCTGCACCTGTACAACTGGTTTGGGTTTATTGCCCCACAAACCCCGAAGGAGTTCGAGCAGGAAACCGGCACCCGCTTCCACATGGATGCGTTCGACAGCGCCGAAATCATGCAGAGCAAGGTGATGGCTGGGCGCACGGGATACGACGTGGTTGTCGCCACATCCAATGTCTTGCCAAGCCTGATCCAGGCTGGCGTGCTTGAGCCCCTGGATCGCAATCAGCTAAGCAACTTATCCCATATCGATCCGGACATCTTGTCTCAACTTGCCGTCAACGATCCTGGTAATCGTTATGCCGTACCCTATCTTTGGGGCACCACCGGCATTGGCTATGACGTCGATAAAGTCAAGGCCGCACTGGGCGATAACGCTCCGGTCGACAGCTGGGACCTGATATTCAAAGAAGAAAACATCAGTAAACTGAAGTCCTGTGGCGTGGCGATGCTGGATTCACCCAGCGAGATCATTTCGATTGCTTTGCATTATCTGGGGCTGCCGAGCAACAGCAAGAATCCGGATGACTACAAGAAGGCCCAGGCGCTGCTGTTGAAAATCCGTCCCTACGTCCTCTATTTCGACTCCTCCCGAATTGACGCCGACCTTGCCGATGGCAACATCTGTGCCGTAGTGGGATGGGCCAATGGTGCTCTTGCTGCGCAGGCCATCAACGAGAAAAACCAAACCGGGCGCAAGATTGCCTACAGCCTCCCGCGCGAGGGTGCGCTGGTCTGGTCGGAAAATCTGGTTTTGTTGAAAGATGCTCCCCATGCGAAAGAAGGCATGGCGTTTATCAATTACATGCTGCGCCCTGAAATCATCGCCAAGACTTCAAATCACACCCTGTATCCCAACGCTAACAAAGACGCCACTGAGTTTGTCGAGCAACATTTGCGCGACAACCCCTGGATTTATCCAGACAAGAAAACAGTTGCATCACTTGTCCCTCTAGAACCTTTGCCATTGGCCTTGGAACGAATTCGCACCCGCGTCTGGACCAAAGTGAAGAGCGGCATTTAATCCACTGTTTTTTGCCTGTCGTAATTAAAACTACATAGGGAAGGCAGTCCTCACTAAAGGGGGACTGTCATAGGGTCTTAGGAAGGGATAGGATCATGTGCCAAGGTGATTACCAAGCCTGCTTGAACTCGGACGAACGCAAAGCCTATAACGAGATTGAAGAACAAATCATTCATTGCACTCCCGAACAAGCCTGGGCGATGTACTCCATTTCGACTGGAGTGGTGCGTGTGAACATCTCCCAGGTAGTGCAAAAACTCATCATCGGCGGAAATAAGGCGTTGCTGATGGAGTTTCCCGAATTTGCCCCAGCCGAAAAGGACGTTCGTCATGCCATGGATCGTGATTCCGGCACAGGCCGGCAACATAGCGACCCTCACCCGTAAAATCGGCAATCACCTGGGCTTGCCGCTTTTGCTAGGGTGCTTATCACTCACTCAAACATCCCTAACCTTGGCGGACAACACTAACGGCAAAAATCTCTACCTCCAGAGATGCGCCCTGTGCCACGGGTCTGACATCAAAGGCACAGGACCCTTGGCTAACAGAAGCAATCCTCCTACCCCTGACCTGACCACCGCCGCGTTCAAGAAACGACTCAATGATTATCCCGGCGTAATCGTCTCATCGGTCATTCTCCGTCCTAATGGAAACCTGATTCCAAAGACCCTGCGAGAGAACGGTGTAAAACTGCCGCCCCACGCTTGGAGCGTTCAGGATCTGCGGGATTTGAATCAATACATGAGTGGTCTGATTTCAAAAAGTCGCTGATCTCACCAAGGCCCCCTCCTAAATGAGTTCGGACAAAACGACTTGTATTTTAGCTACCGTCTCCTAGCATGATATTAAAATACCATCAAAGCAGGGACGCCATGGAATACCCCAAGCTGATTGCCGCTCTTTTCGTTGCCGGGGAGTGCGCCCTTTCCTCGCCTGCAACCTGGGGGTTTGAAATTAACCCCTGCCTCAGGGTGCTGGTCTACAACACTTATTACCTTGATCAAGCGCCGACCAGGGACTGGAATCTTTGCAAGAAAACAGACCTGATCGCGGGGTATGCCAATGGCAAATATTCAAAAGGGACCGTCCATGAGCATATGACCAATTTCGCCATTGACGAGTACCGCGGCGCCGACTTTGAAGGTTTCCTGGTCCGCAAGAGACAGACTGACAATTCCAAGCCCAGACAACTCATTTTTGAATACATGAATGACCCAGAGTGGGCCAAGTCGCCAAGCAGGACTCCTCACAACACCTTTGCAATCATCTATGGCAGTTGGTGGAACGATGATCCTTTGATGTATACGTGGGGTGAAAGTAAAGACTTCAGAAATGGGCTGTGGAATCTAAATGGCCAGTTCAAGCCAGAATCTAAAAAGTACGCTGGGGGCCGCGAAGATTGTGAGGTTGAGGGGACAAATCATCTTGGTTGGAACTCTCACTATGGAAATCTCCAATACCTCCACTTCATGTCTAGCCAAATGCTCAAGGAGGCCAATGAAGAGGCGCGATTAGAAGAAACCACAAGGCTGGCTCTCGTGTGGATCAAGTTCGCTTATGACGTGGCGACGGGCGATACGCCATTCGACGCACCTCTCACACCTCAAATCGAAGCCAGCTTGAGGCTCCCCTCGATAGCTCTAAATCAATGCGTTAAGCAAGAAAACGTAAAAATTCGGACGCTCTTTGCCCGCTCTGGCGTTCCCATCGATGATCGAAACAAGCGCACACCTGATGTGGCGCTCGGCAGCATATTTCATATTTTCCAGGACTCATTCTCCCCTGCTCACACCTGCCGCAAGGAGGAAGTTGTCGACGGTAGTCATTACGCCGTCCTGACTCAAGCCTACAACTATCGGGTGCAGGCTAAGGACAAGCATGGTGGTGACGAGCACAGCTTCAACGACAAATATCCGGGCTGGCTTTTGACCTATGCCCGGGATGGAAATCACGTGTATGCCAATGATCCTGTGGTGGTTGGGGCTTGGATGCTAAGCGCCGTGGATACAAAGGCACCTTGGGAATCTGTGGAGAAGCATCTTCGCGAAACCATTTTTAGAAAGCGCTCCGCCGGTGTCGCTGACCAATCCCCTTGCATAGGAAAACGCTCCTTATGAGGCTGAAGATATGGTCAGCGCGGCTCAGCAGGAAGCTGCGACGTTCGTTGGTATGGCACGCAGACAACTCAGGTCCTGCGCGATCAGATGTTCCGGCTCTGCGAGGCGCGCAGGAATGGCGCCATTAGCGATGTGGAGCACCAGATGCTGCTGACTCGAAATCAGCGTTAATCCGGAATGCGATGCCCAAAGAAATAACGGACGCCACTTTCGAATCCACTGGCATGTGAGTCTTCGAGAAAAGCTTCCAGAAGGGCTGAGGCCTGCATCGGTCTGAACACCCGATCATGGTAGAAGGAAGAGCAGTCGATGCCGGTCGCACATTCGAAGCGCCGGCGCAGTTCGAATGGGAAGCAAGGTTCTCGCAGGCGCCGTAGAATCCGCTGGGCCAGGCCAATCACGCTCAGCGGTTCACCGCCGTCGACACAGACCTGATCCGTACCGAATCTACCCGCCAGTTCGGCGCATCTGTTCAACACCGCGTTGCGATAGCTGTCCAGTGAATCATAGTCCTGATGGTCGCAAAGTTCGTATCCCGTCTCCAGGCAAGCCGAGAGATGTACTGGCAGTATCTCGGCGTCGCTGATGGTCGCGACCCGTTCGAATGCAGCGAGAACAATGGGCATGTCGGCCAGCTTTCCGCGCCGCGTGAGCACTGCGCCCCAGGCCAGCGTGAGCTCAAGACCCACTTCTTCGGATGCCAGTCGTACTGCGAGAGTGTCGACAGTATAAGTCGGTCCGGCATCGCCTAACAGTTCCGCGCATAGGCGTCGGTTGACCGGATGGGTGTCCCCGCTGCCCAACTCGACGAGCCCTGGCAGTAGACTGAAATCGCCAAGTTTTGCCCGCCGCAAGGCTTCCAACCACTGAAAGTAGTCACCCTCCTGCGGCAACTGCCCGACTTCCCTTCCGGGAGGCATGGTCACTGCGTCAGGGTAGGCAAAATATCCCCGCCCCTGCCAGTCGACCATTTCGGGGTTGCCATAACGACTCCACTCCATTGTCACTCCTCACAATCGTCGCTTGCGTCGTTTCAGGCTTTTGAGGCCAATGACTGCAGCGTACCAAAGCGCTTGTCCAGATTCCGACATACAGGACACAAGTCGCCGTTTTTCTCAAGATTACCTTCACCGACGGGACAGCCGCCGGCCGCAGCCTTGGGAACCAGGTGATTGACCTGACGCTCGTCCTGAATCTCGGCCTGCACCGGCGCGCGCCCCAGCTTCGGCGTCAAATTTGCAATCACTTGTGCTTCGCTCGGTACGTTGAAAACCCCTTGGTACGTGTCACGCAGGCTGTTCCAGGCACTTTTGTTCGCCTGCCGTTCCGCTGGTGTCACGGGTCGCCTGAATACGTTGCAAGGCGCAGACGGAACGAGCCGGCTGCTGCAGGTGCAAGGCGGCGTTGCCGTCTTGCGATTGTTCACGTCGTTCATCAAGGCGGTGTATGCAGCCGCATGGGGGGCCACATTGCCGGCAGAGTCTTTCATGTACCAATCGTCCATCGTCATCGGTTTACCGGCGGAATGACGAGGCCCATTGCAACACGCGCATTTGTAAGGCCTTTCATCTTCCAATTCGCCCCAACCCACTGCTTCAAGATTCGGATTGGGAGCCCCCACACCAGGCGCGCTGGCATGATTGCTGGTGGTGATGTCGCAGTGTCGGCAGACATACTTGCCCTCGATCTGAACATCCATCGACCAGGCCTGGAAGTAGGTCTTGCCCGTAATCTGGTGCGTGATCACCGACATTCCCCAGGCCCGGGTTGCCGCTTCGTCACCAAGCATGGAAGGCTGGTAATAGGACTGTTGTGACAACGCTGCCGGCTTACGTTGCAGCATGACCGTCCTGGAGCCCTGTTTAAGCGCCGACGAGAAGGAAGTGTCCGGATAAGGAATCGGAATCGGCCCGGCAGGAGGCCCTGGCGGCGAAAGGCAGACATCGGGAAACGAGGCGATCACTTTGCCCATGCCGGCTTTTCCGGCGATCTCATTGCTGTTGGCATAAACCTCGTGCGACATGTCAGCGCTCCCTCACTGTGCCACTGATAACGGCTGCTGCGCGGGCACCGTTCGCTGACGAGCTGTGTACCAGTGCAATCGGACCGGGGGCGTAGCCACGCGCAAACGCTTGTTCAAGCCAAGCGATTTGTATCGCTCCCAACGCCGCTCCACAATCGCCAACATAGCTCGCCGGATGCCATAGATCCTGGGTCGGGCGGGTTTGCCGCATCAGGCGAGACTGGACCAGGGCCAGGTCCTCGAACCCATAGGCTTCGCCCGACACATCGCTCAAACGCCAAGCGATGTCGTGCATGGCAACGCCTGCTTGTGCGATGGCCGCTGCGACAGCCGTGGTCATCCCCAGGCCCAGTTGCGGCTCGTCATTGAGCACTGTGGCGGCATCGTTGCCAGTACCCAAGCCACGAACGACCAAGGGCGCGGCACTCATCGGCTTGCGACTGACGAGCAGCACCGCAGCGCCTTCCCCCGGAATCACGCCATCCGAGCGTAGCGTGGTCTTGAGCCGGCCGCTGTGCTCCAACCAGAGCAAACAGCGGGGATCGGCGAGGGAATCGACCGCCACGATCAGGCAGGCGTCACGGTCGGCCTGGTCCATGGCGCGCTCTGCCAGACTCAACGCTTCGATGCTTGCAACATGCCCAAGGGCCACATGGGCAGCGCCTTTACGTTGCAACAGCCATCCTGATCGCGCCTCGACTTGCGTCACGATGCCGTCGATGCGCGAGCCAGGCCTTTGTGGCTCGGACGTGCAGAGAAGCAGCGGCAGCTCGCTTAGATCCGCACGATCCGCCAATGTGGCACGGCTTTGACCCAACACCTGAATAAGCATTTCGACGAGCCGTGAACGCCCGTGGAGATCCTCCGCCACCGTTGGCACTCTCGCACCCATGATCGGTTCCAGGCCATCTTCGACCCACGGCAATTCGTTGAAGCCGCTGATCCCCGCACGCATTGCTGCAGCGGCGGCCACGGGTGACAGGCCGACTGCGCAGACCAACCCCAGGCAAGACAGGTAGACGGGCTGCATCATGTCTTCGTCTCCCCATGTCCGAATGAGGTGACCAGGTCTGACAGGTTGGCGAAATGCGGTTTACCGTGCGGGTCTGTATAACGGCGCCTGCCGACCTGTATTTCTCTCAGTTGCGCCAGTTTGCGAGGCAGCGACACCGATGTCCTGCCGAGTAACGTAAGCCGGGCACAACCGGGCTCGAGGATAACGGTGTCAGCGTTGATGGCCGCCTGCACCTGGCGATTTTCGAAGAGGAAGGTGATCGGGATGTCGAAGGCCGGCGTTTGAGCGACGAACGACCCACCCGGACTCATATTGGCACAGGTAAAGCGTGTGCCGGCTTCCAGACGATCCAACTGCTGATCGAGCGGTGCCGCCTGGAAATAACGGACGTCGAAATTTTCCGGCAGGAAGGGCCGGCGTGTCTCGAACCAGTGCCGGTCGTATGTCCCGGCAAAACCGATACGCGGGTGCCAGCCCCGGCCGATGGGCGCAAACCCAATGGGTTGCGGCTTATCCGTCCAAGCCCCCGTCAGATCGTCTGGGCGCTCCACGTTTGGCAATCTCGTATTGAGGATGCTGTCGTCCCGGTCATTCAAATGGAAACCAACACCGGTGGGATTGCGAAGATCGCTGCCACGTTTCGTCTCGTCGTCATGGGATTGATCGCTGCCGCCAAAAGCACGATCCCAGGAAAGCGGTATCGAGGTGAAGGGTGACGGCGGCGACGCCACGATCCCGGTAACACCGAGCGTCCAAACGCGATCGCCACTCACCACTGCAAGCTTATGGATACCCGCACCCGCGAAGCCGACGTGTAGCCGGGTCACGGGTTCACCCTTCGGAGAAACAGCCGAGGCGTGGACCAGCACATCGACGCGTGGTTTCACCGGCGCGAAGTCAGACTCGAAACGGACCGATGTCGTGCCGGGATCGCCGTGATGCTGGTCGCAATAGACAAAGGGGATCTGCTCCGATGCAGGCACGCAGCCGCCCTGATCGTTAACGTCAAAGGTCGCCCTGACAACCACAACGCAGTGCTTCTGTCCGCTTTTGTCTGTTGAAACAAAGCGTTCGGCGAGAAACGGAGTGGTATTGCTGGTGATCTGCATAGTGCTCTGGTGACTCGTGCACATAGCCTGGCAACAGTCTTGAGGGCATGAACACCCTATGCTGTGGCGCTACGAGCCCACACCTCCCTTCCTTGGCGCACGCCTGCGTTGTTGTACTGCAACGATAGCATGCCGCTGGTTTGGCGCTTGGCCCGGCTCTTTGACCATAAGACGCGTAACAACCCCTCCATTCCCGTCTACGCTAGCTGAACGAGGCTAACGCGTACGACAACCCCGGTCCGTAGAAAACGGATGGGACTGAGCATCGAATAGACCGATAGGGAGATCAACCTGTGATGGATAGACAGCGCTATGCAGTCAAGACGGCCCACTGACGTCCAGACCCCAGCCAGAGGGCGCCGTTGATGTCACTCACGCAAAACACCCGCCTGGTGCAGGTCGACAGCCCCCTTGGTGATAACGTCCTGCTGCTGCAAAGCATGGACGGCGGTGAAGAATTAGGTCGGTGTTTTCACTACGAACTGGATCTGACCTCCGAGGACCGGGCGATTACCTTCGATCAGTTGTTGGGCAAGCCGATGGGCGTGACCCTGGAACTGTACGAGGGCGGTAAACGCTACTTCCACGGGATTGTCTGCAGTTGCCGTCAGTTGACCGGCCATGGTCAGTTCGCCGGTTACCGTGTCACGCTGCGGCCCTGGTTCTGGTTGCTCACGCGCACCTCGGATTGCCGGATTTTCCAGAACAAGACCGTGCCGGACATCATCAAGCAGGTGTTCCGTGACCTCGGCTTCTCCGACTTCGAAGACAGTCTGAGCGGCAGTTATCGCGAGTGGGAATACTGCGTGCAGTACCGCGAAACCAGCTTCGATTTCATCAGTCGGTTGATGGAACAGGAAGGCATCTACTATTACTTCCGCCATGAAAAGGCCCGCCATGTACTGGTGCTGGCCGATGCCTACGGCGCCCACTCCACGGTGCCGGACTACGCCTGCGTCCCCTTCTACCCACCCGATCGACAGATGCGCGAGCGCGATCACTTCTACGATTGGCAACTGGCGCGAGAAGTCCAACCCGGTTCCCTGGCGCTGAACGACTATGACTTCCAGCGCCCCCGCGCCAGCCTTGAAGTACGCTCCAGTGTCATGCGCGACCACAGCAACGGCGACTACCCGCTCTATGACTATCCCGGGGAATACCTGCAGAGCAATGACGGTGAACACTACGCACGTACCCGCATCGAAGCCATTCACAGTCAATTCGAGCGGGTGCAGCTGCGTGGTCTCGCTCGCGGGCTGGGTTCCGGCCATTTGTTCACCCTGACCGGCTACGACCGGGCGGACCAGAATCGCGAATACCTGGTGGTGGTCGCACGCTATCAGATTCGCCAGGATCCTTATGAAAGCGGGCAGCCGGACCTGACCGAACAGTTCGTCAGCGAGTTGGACTGCATGGACGCCCACCAGGCCTTCCGCCCTCTCCCGCTGACGCCCATGCCCATTGTCCGCGGGCCGCAGACGGCCGTGGTGGTAGGTCCCAGTGGCGAGGAAATCTGGACCGACCAGTATGGCCGGGTCAAGGTGCATTTCCACTGGGACCGTCATGACCAATCCAACGAGAACAGCTCCTGCTGGATTAGGGTGTCCCAGGCCTGGGCCGGCAAGAATTGGGGTTCGGTGCAAATCCCACGGATCGGTCAGGAGGTGATCGTCAGTTTCCTCGAAGGCGACCCGGACCGGCCGATCATCACCGGCCGCGTCTACAATGCCGAACAGACCGTGCCCTACGGGCTGCCTGCCAATGCCACCCAGAGCGGGGTGAAAAGCCGCTCCAGCAAGGGCGGCTCACCGGCCAATTTCAATGAAATCCGCATGGAGGACAAGAAAGGTTCGGAGCAGCTGTTCATCCACGCCGAAAAGAACCAGGACATCGAGGTCGAGAACGACGAAACCCACTGGGTCGGCCATGACCGCAGCAAGACCATCGACAACGACGAGACCGTGCACGTCAAACACGACCGCACGGAGACGGTGGACAACAACGAAACCATCACCATCGGCGTGAACCGTACCGAGGAGGTGGGCAGCAACGAGAAAATCACCATTGGCGTCAATCGCACCGAGAAAGTCGGCAGCAACGAGACCATCACCATCGGTGCCGACCGCACGGAAAAGGTCGGCGCCAACGAAACCATCACTATCGTCGGCAACCGCAACGAAGACGTCGGCGGTAACGAGACGATCGGCATTTCCGGCAACCGCAATGAATCGGTAAAAGGCAATGAAGGCATCGAGATCAGCGGCAACCAGAGCACCGATATCAATGGCAACCACAGTACCCAGATCGGCCAGAACGAATCCCGTGATGTCGCCCAGAACCGCAGCACCGACATCAAGCAGAACGACAGCCTGGATGTAGGCAAGCATTTTTCCCTCACCGCTGGCGACTCGATCACGCTGACCACCGGGGCGGCCAGTATCACCATGAAGAAGGACGGCACCATCGTGATCAGCGGCAAGAACATCACCCTCGACGGCTCCGGCGCCATCAACATCAAGGCCAACAGGAACGTCGTCGTCAAAGGCCAGAAGATCCTGCAGAACTAGCCCACGGAGTGGCCGCTATGACCGTTGAATACCACCTTCGCGCAACTACTACCTCCGCGCCAATGCGCGTGGAAGGCGTGGTGATTGGCGTATTGCTGGACGTGCCCAGGGTGGACGCCCCGGTGGTGGCTTTTCCCGGCTGTCCCGGTGAAACAGGCCTCGCCGCACGCACCACCACTCCACTGAACCGCGAAGACATCGGCGTCCAGGTCGCGTTGATGTTCGAGGCGGGCGACCCGGCACGGCCGCTGGTGATCGGCCGTATCCAGCGTCTGGAAGAGCCTGCAACACCCGCGCTCGCCCATCTGGATGGCGAACGCCTGGAGTTCAGCGCCGAACGGGAAATCGTCCTGCGCTGCGGCAAGGCCAGCATCACCCTGACCCGCGCGGGAAAAGTCATCATCCGCGGCGCCTACCTCTCCAGCCGATCCAGCGGGGTCAACCGCATCAAGGGGGGTTCGGTGCAGATCAACTAGAAAGCAGGCGCCCTACTCAAATTCGATGGCAACCAGTGGCAGCGGTTGATATGCCCACACAACACATGAATGTCCCATGAACAACTCGCTGTTGCTGATAATCGAGCAGCACGCCGAAGAGGCCAGCTTCCTTGCCAACCTGCGTGACTACGCCGCGCGCGCACCGCATTTCGACATCGAACACCTCGGCACACTCGATAACCGCCTGGACGCTCACCTCGACGGGTTGCGTATCGCAGCCCAGGACGGCCTGGAAACGCTCCTGGCGCAACTTGGCCCTCATGCCATCGGCGAAATGTTTGCCTGTGCGGTGCTGGCCTTCGAGTCGGCCAATGGCAAGGTATTGTCGCGGCTGAGCGAACACCTGCGAGGCGCCGCAGAAACGGAACGCGGTTATCTGATGGCCTTGGGCTGGCTCGACTGGGAGCGGCTAGCGCCCTGGATCGAGCGCATGCTCGCCGCACCTGAGCCGATGTTTCGCCGACTCGGCCTGGCCGCCTGCGGCATGCATCGGCACGACCCGGGCCCCGCCCTGCTTAACGGACTGTGCGACACAGACCCAAGCGTGCTGGCCCGTGCCGCCCGTACCGCCGGCGAACTGCGCCGGCGCGACTTACTGCCCAACCTCCGCGCCCACTGCCGGCACCCGGATCCAGCCCCCCGTTTCTGGGCCAACTGGGCCACCGTCCAGATGGGCGATCAGCAGCCCCTGGAACCCCTACGCCACTTCGCCGAGCAACCGGGCGAATTTCAATACCGCGCGCTCAGTGTGTTACTGGCCTGGCAAGAACGCGAGACCAGCATCACCTGGATACGCCAGTGGGTGCAGAACCCCAGGCATCTGCGCATCGGCATCCAGGCCCTTGGATTGCTGGGTGATCCGGCTTGCGTACCCTGGCTGCTCCAGCAGATGAGCGACCCGCCTTACGCCCGCGTGGCCGGTGAAGCATTCAGCCTGATCACCGGCGCCGACCTGGCGCTACTCGACCTGGACTTGCAGGACCTGCCGGACTTCGAAGCGGGCCCGAACGACGACCCTGAGGACCCGAACGTCGCCATGGACCCCGATGAAAACCTGCCATGGCCCGACCCTCAATCCATAGAAGCCTGGTGGCAGGCCAATGGAGGGCATTTGCAGGTGGGTACCCGGTACCTGCTGGGATTGGCACACAGTGAACAGGCGTTTGAACAGGTACTGATTCTCGGCCAGCAACGCCAGCGCATTGCCGCCGCCTGCGGGCTGGCCCGTTTTCGGCCGGACGAGGTACTTTTTCCCACCAGTGCGCCGACCTGGCGGCAAAAGCGGTTGCTGGGCATGACGGCGGCGTCCGGAGGTTAATCATCAGTCCCCCAACAGCAGAAGCGTCTTGGGATCGGGTTCACCCGAATAGAACTGATCGAGCGCCTCTGGGTACAGAGTCGACTCCGGCCGCGCTGTCATGAACAGCGTGAGACAAGAGCGAAACTTCAGATCGTCGGGCGAACCGAAGATCTGCCCGGCGCTCAGGTCGCGGTGTTGCAGTACAGTGGTCACACACAACTCCAACCGAGGGCCGAGCACCTCGTGCTGCAGATACGCGCAGGCTTCGGCCACGCCAGAGATAGCGAACCGAGCCGCCATCTCGGTACGACCAAGGCCCTGCAACTGCGGAAAGATGAACCACATCCAGTGACTTGTTTTCCGACCTGCCTGCAGCTCGTTCATGACACGGCTGAACACCGGGGCCTGGGCTTCGACAAAACGGGCCAGGTTGTAAATGTCATGCATGATGCGTTTCCCTCCACCCGCCGGCCGCATCGCTGCGGCCGGCAGTGTCCGTTCCAGCGAATACCCCATGGCTCAGGCCGACTGTTCCTGCTTCAGACGCTTGAGCAATGCATGGGCGGCGGCTTCGGAAGACGCCGGATTCTGGCCGGTGATCAAATGCCCGTCCTCGACCACATAGCTGGCCCAGTCCGCCCCCTTGGAATACTCGCCGCCCTTGGCCTTGAGCATGTCTTCCACCAGGAACGGCACCACCTGCGTCAACCCCACCGCCTCCTCTTCGGAGTTGGTGAACCCGGTCACCTTTTTACCTTTCACAATCGGCTGGCCGTTCGGGGCATTGACGTTCTTGAACACGCCGGGCGCATGGCAGACGGCGGCAATGGGTTTATTAGACTCGTAGAAGGCTTCGATCAGGACCTTGGAGTCGGTGTTCTCAGCCAGATCCCAGAGCGGGCCGTGGCCTCCTGGGTAAAATACCGCATCGAAAGCATAGGGGTCGATCTCACCCAGCGGCACCGTGTCGGCCAATGCCATCTGGGCCTGGGTGTCCGAGCCAAAGCGACGGGTTGCATCGGTTTGCGCGTCCGCTTCGTTGCTCTTGGGGTCCAGCGGTGGTTGTCCGCCCTTCGGGGAGGCGAGCGTGACCGTCGCATTGGCGTCGACGAACACGTAGTAAGGCGCAGCGAATTCCTCCAGCCAGAAACCGGTCTTCTTGCCGGTGTCGCCCAACTGATCGTGAGAGGTAAGAACCATCAGAATGTTCATGTGCATCCAGCCTCCGAGTGTAAACGGGCGAAGTGGGCTCGCCCTGCATTACTCTCAGAGGCCGTGTTGGGGCAGACGTTCAAGCGGGTTGGACCAACGTCCTACCAAAGCGCAACATCATAGGTGAAGTAGATTCGATTGCTGTCACGGCCCCGTGAGAAATCCGAGCGATAGACGTAGTTGCGCAGCTTCATCCCCACCCCCTTGAACGTGCCGTGCTGCACGACATAAGCGATTTCGGCATCACGCTCCCATTCCTTCACAGTGCTGTTGGACTGGCCATCGTTGCCACTCAGGTAGCGGCTGGAAAACGTGAGGCCTGGTACACCGAGGCGGGCAAAATCGTAGCCATAGCCGAGCATCCAGGTCTTCTCGTCCTCCTCGATGAACTTGCCAATCCCGGCATTGCTGAAGGAATAAACCGTGGCACCGCTGATGTACGGCAAGCCGGCCTCACCGCTGAGCGCCTGGTAGCCAGCACTGAGCGTATGACCAGCAACGGCGTAGGACAGCAGGCCACTGAGCATGTCGTTGTCGATCTTGCCGCCGTAGGCCGAACCGGAATCGACGCTGTTGAAGTAGCGCAGGTCGCCGGTCAACACCCCGCTGCCCAGCGGCAGGTCGTGTTGGATGCCGGCAAAGTTCTGTCGGTAGAAGTTCTCGAGCTCGCCGTAGAAGTAGCTCAAGCGGGTGTTTTTCCCCAGTTTGTAATCGGCACCGGCGTAGTTGAAGTCGCCTGACTGATCGCCAGCGTAACCGTCAGGCACGATCGGCATGCTGTCGCTGGAATCCCGCAGTTTGAAACGCTCCAGATGGCCGCCGGTCAGGGCGAGATTGTCGATGTCAGTACTGCTGACCTGCAGGCCCTGGTAGGTCTGGGGCAACAGTCGCGCGTCGTTGTAGATCAGCACCGGGGTCTTGGGCAGCAAGGTGCCGTACTTGAGCGTGGTCTTGGCCACCCTGGCCTTGGCGGTCATCCCCGCGCTGGCAAACTCATCGGCGGCGCGACCATCGTCATGCACAGGTAACAGACCGGTGCCACTGCGGCCACGCCCGGAGTCGAGCTTGACCCCGAGCAGCCCCAGGGCATCGACGCCAAAGCCAACGGTGCCGGGGGTAAAACCCGACTGGTAATCCAACAGAAAGCCTTGGGCCCATTCTGTGCGCTCGCTCTTCGCGGTTCTCGCGGCTCGCGCGCTCATTCCGTGCTCGTCGCGAAAATTCTCGTTGAAGTAGACGTTGCGCAATTGCAGTTTGAGCTTGCTGTCGTCGATAAAACCCTCGGCGTTGGCGGCGGCCAGCGGCAACAGGCCAAGCATAGGAAATACAGCCCCACGGATCAGAGAAGTGTGCATATCGGTTTCTCGTTGTTGTTATTTGGCGTGCAAGCCAGCGCACACCCCGGCGACGAGGCGTGACAGGCGCAAAACGAAGGTGTCGGGTGGTTCAGGAAAACAGGGTCAGCGCACCGGTCAGCAAGGCCAGCGCGGTAATCACCAGGGAGGTGAGCACGGCCCACTTGACGGTCGCTTTCTGGAAGTCGCCCAGGTCACGATCGACCATGCCCACCAGCAGCAAGGTCGACGCCACCAGCGGGCTCATCAGGTGCACCGGCTGACCGAGAATCGACGCCCGGGCGATTTCCACCGGATCGATTCCATACGCAGCAGCGGCATTGGCCAGGATGGGCACGACGCCGAAGTAGTAGGCATCGTTGGACAGGACGAAGGTCAGCGGCATGCTGGTGATCGCCACCACCAGCGGGAACAGATGCCCCCACGAGGGCGGAATCCAATCGACCAGGGTCTGCGCCAGGGCGTCGACCATTTTCGTCCCGGAGAAAATCCCGGCGAAGATGCCGGCGGCGAAGACCAGCAGGACCACGGTCATGGCGTTGCCCGAATGGGCAAGAATGCGCTCTTTCTGGATGTCCAGTTGCGGATAGTTGATCATCAGCGCCAGGACGAACCCGATCAGGAACAGGATCGCCGAGTGCATGAGCCCCATCACCAGGGCCGCCATGACCGCGATCACCAGGAGCAGATTGACGTAAGCCAGTTTAGGGCGTTTGTGCGGGGTGTCTTCGATGATCGCCTTGATATAACAATCTCCGCCGCCGCTTTGCAGCTGGACGTTGCCAATGCGCTTGCGTTCGGCACGGCCCAGCAGGAATGCGGTGAACACCACCCACATCGCACCGCCGATCATGGTCGGCAGCAAGGGCACGAAGTAATCGCCGGCATCCAGGCCCAGTGCCGCGATCGCTCGGGTCGCCGGGCCGCCCCAGGGGGTCATGCCACTCATGATGCTCAAGGACAGCATCGCCACCGTCGCGAGGATCATCGGGTTCATGCCGATGCGCTTGTACAACGGCAGCATGGCGGCGCAGGTAATCATGTAGGTCGTCGTGCCATCACCGTCCAACGCCACCACCAGCGACAGCAAGGCCGTGCCGACAGCGATTTTCATCGGGTCGCCATTGACCCGCTTGAGAATCTTGCGGATCAGTGGATCGAACAGGCCGGCGTCGATCATCAGGCCAAAAAACAGGATCGCGAACAGCAACAAGGCTGCCGAAGGCGCAACCATCTTCAAGCCGTCCAGCATCATTTTGCCGGTGGTGCCGCCGAACCCACCGATCACCGCAAAGACAATGGGCACGATCGTCAGGGCAACGATCGGCGACAGGCGTTTTGTCATTATCAGGAAGGTGAAGACCACCACCATGGCCAAGCCAAGTAAAGCGAGCATAGGTCAGTTCTCTTGTTGTTATTCGTAGCTTTACCAACACCCAGGCGCACGCCTTCCAACCTGTCAGGCGACACGTTCAGTGTGCCTGGCAGAGGTCAAGAAAGGTGTAGAGCCGTGATATCGAGTTTGCCGTGACCGGCTAGAGATGTTTCGCGGCCTTGGCGTCGTCCCAGGCGTCATGCATAGCCTGGGCCACTGACGGGGAAGGCTTGCCGTCCAGGGTCTGTAACAGCACCTGGCGGTCGCAGGCGTTCTCCGAAATGGCGATCACCACGGTCGCCACCGCGTTGCTCGCCAGGCTCGTCAGTGCCCGGGCTTCCGACATGAATCGGTCAATGCCAATCAACAGGGCCAGGCCGGCCAGCGGGATGTCGTGGATGACCGTCAGGGTCGAGGCCAGTGCGACGAACCCGCTGCCGGTCACTCCCGCGGCGCCCTTGGACGACAACAACATGATCGCCAGCATAGTGACAGTCTGGGTCAGCGTCAGCTCGATGTTGCAAGCCTGCGCGATGAAGATAGCCGCCAGCGACAGGTAGATCGCGGTGCCATCCAGGTTGAATGAGTAGCCGGTCGGCAGCACCAGCCCCACTACCCCTTTCTTGCAACCCAGGGCCTGGAGTTTTTCCAGCATTCGCGGCATCACCGGTTCGGTCGAAGACGTGCCCAGCACCACCAGGAACTCTTCGCGCAGGTAGCGCAGCAGTTTCCATAAGCTGAAGCCATGGGCGCGGCAGATACCGCCCAGGACCGCGAAAACGAAGAAGGCACAGGCGATGTACAAGGTCATGATCAGCTTGGCCAGGCTCCCCAACGAAGTGATGCCGTACTGCCCGACCGTGAACGCCAGGGCGCCGAATGCGCCAATCGGGGCAAAACGCATCAGGTAGGAGAAGATCTTGAACACCATGTGCGAAGCCGATTCCAGTACGTCCAGTACCGGCTTGCCCCGCTCACCCAACGAAGACAGGGCGAAGCCGCAAAGCACCGCGATAAACAGGACCGGCAGTACCTCGCCTTTATTGAAGGCGCCGATAAAGGTATCGGGAATGATGTGCATGAAGAAGTCGACCACCCCCAGCTTCGCCGCCGAGTCGGTGTACTGCGCCAGGCCCTGGGTACTCAAATGGGTCGGGTCGATGTTCATCCCGGCTCCGGGCTTGAACAGATAGACCGCCGCGAGGCCGATGACCAGGCTGACCACGGTCAAGCCCAGAAACAACAACATCGTCTTGCTCAACAAGCGCCCCAGCGAGCGCTTGTCGCTCATGCCGGCGATGCCCGTGACGATGGTGCAGAACACTACCGGCGCGATCATCATCTTGATCAGCTTGATGAAGGCGTCGCCCAGCGGCTTCAAGGCAATCGCCTGTTGCGACCAGAAGTGCCCGACCACCACGCCCAGCAGCACGGCGCAGATGATCTGGAAGTAGAGCGATTTAACAACTTTCATGGCATCACCCATTTTTAGAATTGTTCTGATGCTAACGACAACGACAGCCTGGCTAACCGGCCAGTCGCTGGGAACCCTTGGCGTAGACGAAACCCGAAAACAGTCGGCGCGCGGTCCGCACCACCGAGGCGCGGATGGTCTCACCCTTTTCCCCGGCATAGGACAAAACAACGTCGATACCGCCGCTCGGATGCTCGATGCGGACCCGCTGCAAACGGGGCTCGCTGACGCCGCCGATCAATCCGGCGGCCACACTGCCTGCGGTCACACACGCGGTAGCAAGCCCGATGGAGCCGGTAATCGCCAGCGCCCGATGGCAGTTGTGCGGCATGAAGTAGCGCACCTGGAGCGTTCCGCCAGACTTTGCCGGCGACACCAGCACCGGCTTGGGAATCACCTTGTCGCTGACATCGCCCAGGCCCATGGCCAGCCCGGCTTTGAGCCGCAGGGACTCCAGGCGTTGCAGAAAGGCTTTATCGGCATCCAGCTCGGCGGGGCTTTCGTCGCCGCGCTTGCCGAACTGACTCGCTTCGACGATGACCATGGGCATGGCCATGTCGATGCAGGTCACCACAATGCCGTCGATGACGTCCTGCGATTGCCCGGTGGGGAAGAGTTTGCCCGTCTTGCTGCCCGCCGCATCCAGGAACGTCAGTTCCACCGGCGCGGCAGTGCCCGGAACGCCATCGATGGCAGTGTCTCCCTCATAGCTGACCTTGCCCCCCGGGGTTTGCACCTCGGACACGACGAAGGTGCCGGTATTGAGGTTGCGAATGCGCACCGGGGTACGGTCACCGGTCGCCTTGACCAGCCCCTGTTCGATGGCGAACGGGCCGACGGCGCAAAGCATATTGCCGCAATTGGGCGCAGTGTCGACCCGACGTTGGGAGACCATGACCTGGACGAACAGGTAATCGACATCCGCCTCGGGGTGCAACGATGGGCTGACGATTGCCACTTTGCTGGTTTGCGGGCTGCCGCCGCCGATACCGTCGATCTCCAGCTCGTGGCCAGATCCCATCAGATCGAGCAACAGCTCGTCACGTTCCACGATGGCGGCCGGCAGGTCCCAAGCGAGAAACACTGGGCCTTTGGAGGTACCGCCGCGCATGAGCACACAAGGAATTCGTTGCATGAACACTAACTCTTGTTAATCAATCTGGATAATTGATGTTCTGGAGACAAGAGTGGCAGGCTTTGAAAAGTGTTTCCAATGCAAAGATCGGAGACTTTATTGCGTTTAGCGAATCAATCCCCGTAGGATGACTACCACGATGTATCGCGTTGCTTATGGGGATCCGGCATGGAATATGAGCTACAGGACATACGATCTTTCGTCAAAATCGCCGAACTTGGCAGTTTCCACGAGGCTGCCGATGCGCTTCACCTGTCTCAGCCGGCCCTGAGCCGGCGCATGAAGAAACTGGAGGAAGGGTTGGGCACTGCCTTGCTCGATCGCACGACGCGCAAGGTCAGCCTGACCAGCGTCGGACGCGACTTTCTGCCCAAGGCGCGGCGCCTGCTGGACGACTTCGACGATTCGATCCTTAACATTCGCGAACTGGCGGAACGGCAGATCGGCCGGGTGACCCTGGCTTGCATTCCCACCGCCGCGTTCTATTTCCTACCGTCGGTAATCCGCTTGTACAACGAGCGCTATCCGAAAATCCGCATCCGCCTGCTCGACCTCAGCGCCAACGAGGGACTCGAAGCGGTGCTGCGCGGCGAAGCCGACTTTGGCATCAACATGATGAGCGGCCAGCATCCGGACATCGAATTCGTGCCCCTGGTCAACGAACCCTTTGTCCTGGCTTGCCGCCGCGATCATGAATTGGCTGGACGCAGCGCCGTCACCTGGTCGGAACTCAGCGACTATCGCCTGATCGGGGTGGGTCGTCTGAGTGGCAATCGCATGCTGCTTGATCATGCCCTGTCGGGACTGAGCTGGCGTCCGCAATGGTTTTACGAGGTCCAGCACCTGTCTACGTCACTGGGGCTGGTGGAGGCAGGCCTCGGGGTATCGGCAATGCCCAGCCTGGCGATGCCCGCCGGGGACCATCCAACACTGGTCAGCGTGCCGCTGATCGAACCGGTGGTCAACCGATCACTGGGGCTGGTCTATCGACGAGGCGCGTCCCTATCCCCCGCCGCCGAGAAGTTTGTCTCGATCCTGCTTGAGCAGTGGCCGCAGTAAGAGCGTTCGCGGAAGGTCGTTCGCCAATGGGCGGCGCCGAACTTGGGTTCAAGGTAGTGATCACTCACAACTTCAGGGGGCGCATTAATACGTCTATAGCGGCGCATTAATGCGCCATTGAAAAAGCATCTGCAATGCTAGTCTTCGCCTTCCCACAACCCGGACTGCCGCCGTGCGGGCAGTCTGCTCTACGTCTGGAGAATGCAATGGCAGCTTCGCAACCGTTCGGAAAGAAAACCGCTTACTGGGGTGTGGCATGGGAGGAAAGCTACGGCTATCCCCAGGCCAGGCAGATAGGCAACGAAATCTATATATCTGGCCAATTCAACCACGATGAAGATGGCAACCTGATCGCTCCCGCACCGCTGAATAGCGAAGGCAAGCCCAGTGATTTCTCTTCAATGGGGGAACAAATGCGCGCCTCCTACGACAACATCTCCAAGTTGCTCGCCCTGTATGGCGCGACCCTTGAAGACGTCGTTGAAGAAACGCTTTATGTGCTGGACATGGACGCAGCATTTGCTGTGGTAGGCAATGTTCGCAAGGCTGCCTTTGGCACTGAGCGGCCCCAGTGCGCGAGCAACATCATCGGCGTATCGAGGCTCGCACAGCGTTCGCAGTTGATCGAAATTGTCTGCAAGGCGGTCATCGGCTCCGGCACCCGCTAAGACGTGCTCCCGGTTTCGTCTACGAAACCGGGAGAGCTCGCTGGCCTTCGACCAAGGGCTTGAGTTCGGCAACCGCCGCTGCGCAAAACGTCATGAACGCCTTGACTCGCCATGACTTTCGAATGTCCTGATGAGTCAGCAGCCAAAGCCCGTCCTGAAGTTCAGGCACAACCGGGCCGACGCGCACCAACCCGGGCGTGATGTCACCCAGCATGCAGGGAAGGAATCCAAAACCAAGACCCGCCACAATGGCAGCGCTCGCTGCGGCGACGGAATCGGTTCGGTAGGAAATACAATCAGGGGCAACCCTGCTATCGACGTAGCTCGTTGCCTTGAGGCCGCATAAGGCTGCCGAATAGGACACCCACGTCTGGCCTTCTGCAAAAGGTGTTGAGGTCGGCGCGTTTTTATCACTGCCGTATGGCGCCCAAGCAATTGTCGCGAGCTTTCGTCCTACCAGACTTTCTGATGGCTTGTTGGTCGCCCTCACCGCGATATCCGATTCATCTCGGGCCAGACTCAATGTCTGATTGCCTACCAGTACCTCAATCGCTATCCCTTCATTCAGTGCCTTGAACTGCGCGATGATGGGCGTGAGGAAGTACAGCAGTAGCGAATCACTGGTGGTGATCCGGAGTTTTCCGAGTGGCCCTTGACCCGCCCGTGAAACACGCCGTGCAACGCTGACGATATCCAGCTCGACTCGCTCGGCGAGCGCTCGTAATTCCGCCCCCTCAGTAGTGAGCATATATCCCGAGCGGCGGTGATCGAACAATGCCACTCCGAGTATTTTCTCAACCTGGGTCACTCGGCGCGAAACGGTAGAAACGTTGATCCCCAGCTTCTTGGCAGCGTCAGTGCGATTGGCGCATTCGCTGAGCGTTTTAATGATGCGTAAATCGTCCCACGAAAGCTGGGCTACAGCACCACTGAAATCTGGTTTGACGTCACCTGCAGGAGCCGGGCTGGATAATCCAATTTTAGGTGGCGACTTCACTGAAAGCATTCCAAATATCGTGTTCGCTCATCATACGAAAAGGCTAAGGCGGAACAAAGTTATTGCTGCTCGAGTGGGTTAGACAGGTAGCTAGCCGTAGCACGCGACACGGCACGCTACGAAATCAAGTGATGATGAACGATTGCTTTCGGCCCAGAAGTAGACATTCCACCAACGGTAGAGAGTTGAAAAAGTGGGTTACCTCCCATCGCTCTCCGAGTTGAACAGGTACCGACTCACATCGAACCCTTCTCTACCCAACGCCGGTACTGCCGCGTGCGAAACCCCATGGCGACCTGCTGCAGAATCAGCGCACGCAATGGCGAGATACGTGGATCAGGCTTTTTCGCCCGACTGAGTTTACCCAGCTGATACTTCACCACCGCCATGTTCGCCAATGCCGTGCCGATACCGACCATGTTCACACCGCTCTGCACGACACGTTCAGCCACCGGACGACGAATACCGCCGGTGACCATCACCGGCATCTTGGCGACGGTCTGGATGTCTCGGGCGAACTCGACGAAATAAGCCTCGCGAGCCAGGGTGCGGCCATCGCGCGCCTCCCCTTGCGCCTGCGCGCCAGTGATGATTTCCAGCATCCATTCGGTGTCGGGGGCATAATCGCGATAACCATTGGCTTTGCGCTCTACCGATTTGATCAGGCCGCTCGCCTCATAGAAACGGCTGCGTGACGGCGCCAATGGCCATCGCTGTGCCGCTCGCCGGTTGCTATCTGGGTTGGGTGTGGCTGGACCCGGTCATGGGCATAATACCGACAGCATTCGTGAACGTCTCAAGCCGGTGCACGAAGTCAGCCATCTGACGGTCGAGTTTCGACCGGCCTGAGGTCTCCCCTTCCATCAATTCCAAAGGAACTTGCGATGCCTCCAGGGCAACGTGAACTGGCGCGGATCGAACGCCGGTTGATTACCACGCTGACCGAAGCGTGCGAAACAGCAAAAGGTGAAATCCAAGGTTTCACCTGGCTCACCCACACTGCTGACTTGAATGCGTTGGCTAAAACCCTGAAGGTGACCTGGGTGTTCGAAACCCTCGCTGACAGACAGCAAGCCCAGGTTGATGCCAAGGCTCGCATCCTCGAGCTGACGGCCATCGCGCTGAAAGAAGCCGGCATCGATCTGAGCTTGTCGGATCGCAACGTCCGCCTTGACTCTGAGCAAGAATGCCAGCGCGGTCATGGTGGCGATTGGAAAAAGCGTCTGGCCAAGGGTGATTGAGGATGGCCAAGGAAATCGAAAATCCCTGTATCTCGTTATGTCAACTGAAGGGTGATTTGTGTGTCAGTTGTGGACGGAGCAAAGAGGACATCAGAAAGTGGAAACGCATGAAGCGGCCTGAAAAAATGGCTGCGGTGCAGAGGGCGAATATCCGTTTGAAGGGGCTGAAGTAAAACGCAGGGAAAATCGCTTGTCCTTGGATGGATGTATTACACGTTTAGTTGAATGGATACCTCTTTAGCCACCTCGATGAAAACTCGCATCGCTGCGCTCTGAAAGGCATCTTTGCGCCGCAAAAGGACGGCGGTGCGCTGCAAGCGCTCAGGCTCCAGTGCGATGGCCACCAGATCGTCATGGGCCAACGCAATTTTGGCCGGCAATAAAGTTGATAGATGCGTCCTACGAACGATTTCGATCACTGCACCGAGGGCATTGGCCTCCATTTGCACCTGAGGGCGAATCGCGTGTTTGCGGCAGTAGCGATCGATTTGTTCGCGGGTTGCAAACTCCGGGCTGAGCAGAATCAGGGATTCGGCATTCAGACCTTGCAATCCAATGGACCGCTCCTCGGCCAAGCGGTGACTGCGACTCACCACTAAAGCGAGGGTTTCGTTCAGCAAAGGGATGGCATCAATATTCGGTGTATTTATTTCATCGAACGCGATCCCCGCGTCCAATTCCCCAGCCAAAAGCAACTCCTCAATGCGCTCTTGGGAAATCTCCTTCAGGTTGAGAGTGATCTTGGGATACCGAGAGTGAAATGCTTCGATCACCGGCCCTACCAGATAAGTCGTGAACGTCGGCGTCACGGCTAGGCGCAATGAGCCACGGGTGAGGTCGCTCACATCGTGGATGGCGCTTTTAGCATCTCGCAATTCCTGATAAGCACGGCGCGCATACAGAAGATAGACGTCTCCCGCGTCAGTCAAGCGAGTTGTGCGTCCTGAGCGGTCGAACAGCTGGGCTCCAAGACTTTCTTCCAACTGTTTCACCTGCTGCGAAAGGGCTGGCTGAGACACATGCAGTGCCGCTGCGGCCTTCGTGAAGCTGAGATGTTCCGCAACCGCAAGGAAGTATTGGATGTGGCGAGCAAGCATGATTTCACTCATAAGATAATCCGATCAATAGCATAATAAATCAGACTTTTATCTTATGTAACGCGTTGCTTAATCTTTGTCTCACACCCGGACATCGAGACAGCAACCATGAAAGCAATCATCGACGGTTTTCTGAAATTCCAGAAAGACGCGTTCCCTGAGCGGATCAAACTGTTCAAGGACTTGGCTAATCAGCAGAGCCCAAGAGCATTGTTCATCTCTTGCTCAGATAGCCGACTGGTGCCTGAACTGGTCACCCAGCGCGAGCCAGGCGATCTGTTTGTCATCCGCAACGCCGGCAACATCGTACCGTCGTATGGCCCGGAGCCAGGCGGCGTTTCGGCCTCTGTCGAATACGCGGTCGCCGCACTCCAGGTCGCAGACATCGTCATCTGCGGCCACTCCGACTGCGGCGCGATGACCGCCATAGCAACATGCAAGTGCCTGGATCACATGCCAGCCGTTGCCGGATGGCTCCGTTACGCCGACTCGGCCAAGGTGGTTAACGAAGCCCGCAAACACCCGGATCTGCCGAGCAAAGTTACGTCCATGGTCCGCGAAAACGTCATCGCGCAACTGGCCAACCTCCAGACACACCCATCCGTTCGCCTAGCGCTCGAAGAAGGCCGCATCACCCTGCATGGTTGGATCTATGACATCGAGAGCGGGCGTATCGACGCCTTCGATGGCAGTACCGGGACCTTCGTGTCCCTCGCAGAGAACCCCGAAATCCACGCCGTTTTCCAGCAAGCCAGGCACATCGCCTGAAACCTGTACCTGCAACCCTTACCAACTTAGGAGATTCGCCATGATCCAGACTCAAGCCACCCGCACCGCTCGCCAAGAACTGACCGAAACCATCATTTTGGCCAAGGCTCGCAAGGACCTGTCCTTCGCCGAGATCGTTGACGGCACCGGCCTGTCCGAAGCCTTCGTCACTGCTGCCCTGCTCGGCCAGCATCCACTGCCTTCCAGCGCCGCCCATGTCGTGGGCAAGAAACTCGACCTCGATGCTGATCAAGTCGCTTTGCTGCAATCGATGCCAGTTCGCGGCAGTTTTTTTGATGGCGTACCGTCCGACCCGACCATTTACCGTTTCTACGAGATGATGTCGGTATACGGCACCACCCTTAAAGCGCTGGTTCACGAAAAGTTCGGCGACGGCATCATCAGTGCCATCAACTTCAAGCTGGACATCAAGAAAGTCGAAGATCCGGAGGGTGGCCATCGCGCTGTGATCACCCTGGACGGCAAGTATCTGCCTACCAAGCCTTTCTGATGTAAGTCAGCCCGGGCGTCTGACGGCAACCGGGCTACACCCCAACCCTTTATTACATCTGGCGCTCGATCGTTGGCGCCAGGGACGGGGGGCTCAAACACCTGCCGTCCCCTGACCTTTTGAAAGAATAACCCTTCTCTACTTGCGCCCCTGCAGCGCGCTTTCCGCCTCTACTCCGGCAGTAATTGCACGGAAGTGCATTTACTCAGGCCGTATCCAAAACCAAGAATCGCCAACGGCTGGCTGCGAAAATCCAGCTCACCGCAAGTTCCCGCCTGAGACAAACGGAGCTACGATTTGCAGCCTCATGCGTGGATCTGGTGAAGCAAATATTGTTAGGGAACTTCAGTGATAGACTCATGGCTGGAAAAGCTGCGACCGCTAGACCTTTCGCGAAGCAGGCAATGAAGACCGTTGGCAGGCGGAAGAGCCGGATAAGACCGGCCAAGAGTTGGAGGATATACTTTGGAGGGATTGCGTGCGGTTACGAGTCAGGAGGACTTTTGATAAAGAAACTATTTATAGCGCCAGGCTCAAAAAAGACCTGAGCCTTTTCAACGAAAGGTTCAGGTCGGTTGAGATATTTACAGACCGAGGTCAGACAGGCTTGGGTGGTCATCCGGGCGACGTCCCAGCGGCCAATGGAACTTGCGCTCGCTCTCCTTGATGGGCATGTCGTTCACGCAGGCGAAGCGACGGTGCATCAAGCCATCCGCTTCGAACTCCCAGTTTTCGTTACCGTAAGAGCGGAACCAGTTACCTGAATCATCATGCCACTCGTATGCGTAACGTACAGCGATGCGGTTGTCGGTAAAGGCCCAGAGCTCTTTGATCAGGCGATAATCAAGCTCTTTTCTCCATTTGCGAGTAAGAAAACCTTTGGCCTCTTCACGATTGGTAGCAAATTCCGCTCGGTTACGCCATTGGGTGTCCAACGTATAGGCAAGCGATACTTTTTCGGGATCGCGGCTATTCCAGCCATCTTCAGCGAGTCGGACTTTCTCAATCGCCGTTTCACGAGTGAACGGAGGAAGGGGCGGACGAGTTTGTGCATCGAACATGGTAGTGCCTCCAGGACAATTGGATGTATCGGTTTATATAACGTTTTCGAAACTCAGCAAAACGGCACAACTTTCTTTCAGCGATCATCATCGCAACATCAACACGTCACGATAATCGCGATTCATATCAACATCTCAACAAGCCAGCTTACGCGAACGGGTACGAGCAACCACGCAGACTAATATGCGTCAGGGCCATATTTTCGTTCTTCTACATGAGCCCAATGTAGAACGATCATTCTCCTTGGTCAATCATCGCTTGGAATTTTTTTCGATTTTCCACATCGTGGCGTACCTGATTGATTGCCGTTCTTACGGGATGAAACGCCAACGCCCGGGATACCCAGGCGTGTGCAATGGCAGCGCTGCGGTTCAACCCGCCATGGACTCACGGCTAAAGGCCTGCACCTCCTGCAACAGACCTTGCGCGGCCAGCATCACCAGCTGCCGGCCTTTTTCCGCAGAGGCTTGCGCCGGGTCCGATCCCATGCGGCCATCCGGATGCCGGGCGCGGAAATCGGCTGCCTCCCGGATCGGGCCCCAGTTGGCGATCTGTGGCGAGTAATCTGCGGATTTGATGGCGTGGGGATAGGCCCACTGGGTCACGGCGATTTCCGAAGGCGTTGCATGAACACCGTGACCGGTGGGGAACTGCTCCCGCGCCAGCTCATTGACCCCTTCCAGATCCCACCAGTTGCACAGCTTCAAGGCGAAACCCGCAGGGCGACGGACGAAACTCGCCTCGGCGTACAGTTCCGAGAACGCCGCTTCAATCGAGGCGATATTGCCGCCATGGCCATTGAGAAACAGCATCTTTTCAAACCCATGGGCAGCCAGCGAGCGCACCCAGTCGCCGATGGCGGCGATGAAAGTCGAAGGTCTGAGCGAGATTGTTCCCGGGAATCCAAGATGATGTTGCGCCATGCCGATGTTGAAGGTCGGGGCAATCAGAATGTCCGCGGCCTGCTGCGCCTGGTGGGCGATGATTTCGGGGCACATCCAGTCCGTCCCCAGCAATCCGGTAGGCCCGTGCTGCTCGTTGGAACCGATCGGGATGACCACGGTACGGCTGCGCTGGAGGAATGTTTCGATTTCGGCCCAGGTCGATAGATGTAAAAGCATCTGCGTTCTCTCTTTGGAAAGGTTCCTTGCGGAACACGATGGGTGCGAGGTTCAGTAAAGGCGCCTGTTCACCTGCGCTGCATTCAAGACCCGATTGCAACGCATTGCAGGTCAGATGTTGCGCCCACCACCAAATCACAGCAAGAGCAACTATCTTGGTGTACCGTTGCCCTATGAGCAACGCAGAATCGGAAGGACACCAGTCATGCGCGAGATCAACCAGCAACGCCTGCGGTATTTTCATGAGGTGCTGACCCACGGCTCGATCCGTGGCGCGGCGGACAGCATCAACACCTCCCCCTCGGTGATTACCCGCCAGATCAAGTTGCTGGAAGAGGAATTGGGTACCCGGTTGTTCGAACGCCAGGCCCGTGGCGTCCAGCCCACCGAAGCTGCCGCGCACCTGCTGGAGTTCTGGCGCGGCTATCGATCACATCAGGAGAAGCTCGAAGACCAGCTCCAGGCCATCAAGGGGCTGCAACAGGGACACGTGCGAGTCGTCATCAGCGAAGGCTACGTCGATACCCTGGTGGACCACGTGCTCGCGCCGTTCTGCAAACAGTACCCCAAGCTCGATGTCAGGCTGGACATACTGCCCGTGGACGACGTCCTGAACGAAATCGCGGAAAATCGCGCGCACATCGGCCTGGCCTACAACCCGCCTCCCCACACTCACATCGATTACCGCGCGACGTCCCGGCAGCCCGTCATGCTGCTGGTTCGCCCGGACCATCCGTTGGCCTTGCAAGGGACAATGGCAACCGTCGCCGACTTGCTCGACTGCCAACTGGTGCTGACGCCGCCGACCTTCGGTATCGGTCACGCGCTGAAGATGCTCGAGTACGCCGAGAAGATCGAAATCCGTCCGGCGCTGGTCAGCAACTCCTTGGCCGCTCTCAAGCGCCTGGTCGCGAGCGGCGAGTTTGCCTCGCTGTTGGGCGAAGTGGCGGCCTATCGGGAAATTGCCCAAGGCAGCCTCGCGGCGGTGGCCGTCGACCATCCACTGTTCCTGGGGGTCGAGGCGAAACTGCTGGTGAAGTCCGGACGCCCGCTGGCGGCCCCTGCCCAGGAGTTACTGAACTGGATGTTGCAACGGCTGCCGATGTTCGCCTCCGGCAACCCTGCACAAGAGCCCGGTTCAGCCGTTTGAAACCTGCGACTCGGCCCCGGCGAGCCTGAACTCCGACCGCACCGCCTGGACGATACCGCTGACGACATCCGCCACCAGCAACCGTCCCTTCTCTGCGCTCGACCCCAATGCGGAGGACAGCACGCCGCTGGCCGGCACCCATTCGGTTCGGGTCGGGTACATGTCGTAGACCGGGAACTCAGCCGGTCCGTGGTCAGGGATCTGGTCCAGGCACACCAGTTGCGGGTGGTAATGCAGCATCATCGACGTCTCGATGACCGCTGCGTGCTCCAGTGCGATGCCCGGAAAACCGTTCGCAAAGATCGTGTCGAGGGTCTGTGCTTTGACGAACTCCCAGTGTTCCAGGCGCATGACCTCCAGTCCGGCCGCGGGCCCGATATCGCGCATCGCCAGCTCGATGCCTTCGGTCACGAACCATTGGTTTTCGTAGTGACCGATCACCAGGACCAGGCGCTTTACACCATGGCGATGAAACTCACGCACAGCATCGCGGACCATGGCGATCAGCGTCGCGCCATCCACGCTGGTGGTGCCGCAGAAGTGCTGCCCGCCGCCACACTTGGGCTGGGATTTATAGCCGTAGGACAAGGCCGGGGCGACCACGCCGTCGATCTTCCGAGCCACGTCTTCACTGATTGCACTGGCGAGCAAGGCGTCGGTCCCCAAGGGCAGATGGGGGCCGTGCTGCTCCGTGGCGCCGATGGGCAGCAAGACCACCGCACCTGACTGCACCCGGTGCTCATAGTCCACCCAACTGATGTTATCCATCCGGACAGGGTTCATGGTTTTACTCCTGTGTCGTTGCAAAGCGGTCACGCCCAGGCGCTGCTGACGCCCAGGCGAAACCCAGTGATGCCGAGTGGGCTTATGCCCGCGGCGGATACCAGGACTCCGGCTCCGGATAGTCCCAGTCGGCAGGAAAGGCGTAGGTTTCGAAGACCGTAGTGGTGTCGGCCTCGGTGCCGAAGAACGCGAAATGATTCACGCCCATCCACGAACCGGACTGCACGCATTTGAAACCGCGGCGCTGCAATTCAGCGATGCGCTCCTCGAACGGGATGTTGTTGCAGTCGTAGGCAACGTGCTGGATCCCCTCGCCATGGGCCTCCAGGAAGTCGGCGAAAATCGTCGGCCCCGACACCGGCTCCATCAGCTCCCAGACCATGTTTCCGGACTGGGCGAAGCAGACCTTCAGCACAAAGTCGGCCGGTTCACCGTGGTACGTCTGGTTCCGGGTGTTCTCCGGGCTGAAGGTGTATACCCGCCATGGGCCGATCCCCAGCTTGAGCAAGCCGTCCATGGTGCGTTTATGGTCCCGGGTCACGATTGCGATCTCCACGACGTTGCCCAGGAACGCATCGATCTCGGCGCCGCCGCTCAATGCAGCCAGCACATTGGTTTGTTCAAGATGAGACATTTGCAATAACCTCTTTAATGTTGAATCGTGCACAGCGTTTACTTAGCCATCACTGGCCCGTTAATAACTTCGCTGGGACGCGAGCGATGCAATAGGTAATAAATACCGCCGCCCACGCAAAATCCCGCCAACCAGGACAAATCAATTCCACCCAGTGCCATCGCAAGAGGGCCTTGCAGCGACTGGATGGTGCCTACCTGGAATAACCAGGCCGCCAACACACCCACGGCCAGTGCAAATACACCCCTCCAGTTCACGTCAGTGCAGGTACTTTCCAAGTGATGGCAATAAAGCGATTTCACATCGATCCGCCCCCGGCGAATCAGGAAGAAGTCGACCAGGGTGATACCCGCCCAGGGACTGATCCACACCACGAAAAACACCATCAGGTTTTCAAAGGCGTGCACGAACTCGCCGGATTGCAGGAACAGATAGAGGATGAACAGCGCCACCAGGCCCGAGACCGTTGAAACCACCCAGCGTGGGACGCGCAGGTCCAGGGACAAGGTGGCCAGCGCCGCCGAGTAGATGACCACGATGTTGGTGGCCACCGGCCCATGGAGCAGCACCAGCAGAACCGGCAACGCCATGGTGCCGAAGACCGCAATGATCAGTTGCGCGGGGTCCGAACCGGCACCCGCAGAAGCAATTGCCGCGCCCAGGAACGCCAGCCAGACGGTGGGCAGGAACATGCCGAGGAACGTCGAGCGGAACACCTGTCCATCGGACAATCTGCTCTGGGTGAAGCGGGTGTAGTCCGAGGCGTAAACCAGCCACGAAATGCCCCAGCCGATCCCGATCGCCGTCATCAGGCTGCTCATGGCCGAAAGCTTGCCGATGCCTTCGACGGTCGAGCGCTGCCACTGGATGTCCACGTGTGTGAAGGCCAGGCCGGTCATCACCACCATGATCAGCAGGATCACCGGCATGGTGTAGCGCTCGAAGCACTTGATGGCGTTGAAACCCCAGGCGGCAATCCCGACCTGCGCGATCATGACGACCAGGGCGATGCCGTACTTGAGCTCCATGCCGCCGTTGATGCCGACCCTGTCCAGGGCGGCCACCGCCAGGTCCAGCACGATCCAGGTGTTGGTCGCCACCCAGCCCATCGGCATCAGTACCTGCATGAGGGTGGGAAGGTAGGCACCGCGCCGGCCGAACGCCAGCCGAGACAGGACCATCTGCGGGACTCCCGTGCGGTGCCCCATGATGCAGATGCCGCCGAACAAGGCGGCGCCCAACAGATTGCCGATCACGATGACCAACAGGGTTTCAATCAGGCTCAGGCCTAGCTGGATACCGATGGCACCCAATACCCAGTTGATCGGCGCCACGTTCGCCCCCGCCCAGATCCAGAACTGGTCCAGGGGCGTAGAGGTACGCTGGCTATCGGGCACTGGCTCGATACCAAGTGCATCATAGTTGGCCTCGTTGATTAAACTGTTTGCAGATTCGCGACGCGTTGACATTATTATTTTCCTCGCTGAACGGCGACCACCTGTATCGCCCGGGTTCATTAAAGCGAGGTCCGCAAGTTTAAGTAATTGACGATAACTAAACCGTCCTTTAGAAAACTTGTCGGGTTGAGTTTTCCTAAAACCTGCAATGTGATCTATCCATTTCCGCTTTGAAAATAGCGGCTTTTCAAAACGGCGCGACTAAGAACAATCACTTGTTGAGTTTTATTTGATGCGGTTCAAGTAAATATCAATAGTCGGGCGGCTCAGCGCCGTGGCCAACTTGTTTCCGTCACCGAGGTAGTTCCACCTCAGGCTTAACAGGAAACAGGACATGACCACCCTTCTTCATATTGACGCCAGCGCACGATCCGACCGCTCACTGAGCCGTAAACTGTCCCAGGCCTTTGTCGAGGCCTGGCGTGAGCGCGATGCCAGTACCCAAGTCATCACCCGTGACGTCGGCCGCAATCCACCCCCCTTCGTGACCGAGGCCTGGATTGCCGCGGTCTTTACCCCCGAAGAGCAACTGACGCCGCAAAAACGCGAGGAAATCCGCCTCTCGGACGAGTTGATCGATGAGCTCGACCGCGCCGACGTCATCGTCATCGGCACGCCGATGTACAACTACGGCATGCCGGCCGCGCTCAAGTCCTGGTTTGACAAGGTGATCCGGATCGGCAAAACCTTCACCTTCGACCTGGAGCGCGGCGACTACCCACTGGAACCGATCATGAGCGGCAAGAAACTGGTCATCCTGTCGTCCCGAGGCGAATTCGGCTTCGGGCCTGGCGGCGTTCGCGAGACCATGAACCATCTGGACACGCACATCCAGACCTGCGCGCATTACCTGGGCGTGAATGAAACCCATGTGATTTCCATCGACTACCAGGAGTTTGCCGACGCGCGCCATGAAGCCTCCATCGCCAATGCCTTCGACGCCGTTCCGGTGCTGGTCCGGCAGATGATCGAGGAAAGACAACACCAGGTGTCGGTGGCTTGAGCGTCCGGCACCGTCGCCTAACCGACAAGGAAGAAAACATGATCACGATGCTGCAAACCGCCGAGCGATTGAAGCAGGGCCTGACGACACCGGATGAGTTGGTCGCCTGCGCGTTGGTCGCGGCGAGAGAAACGGAGCATGTGTTTATCGCCTTGCTGGAGCAACGCGCCCTCGACGCCGCCAGGGCATCGACCCGGCGCTGGCAACAAGGCACTCCGCTGAGCGCCTTCGACGGCATTCCCTACGCGATCAAAGACCTGTTGGACGTTGCCGGCAGCCGGACGACCGCCGGCTCCATCACCCGGGTCGACGCCGAAATCGCCGTGGAGGATGCAGCAGTCATCGCCACCCTCACCGCGCAGGGCATGATCCCGCTGGGAAAAACCAACCTCGCGGAGTTCGCGTATTCCGGCCTGGGCCTGAACCCGCATTTCGGGACGCCTACCTCAAACGTCGTGGTCGATGAAGTCCGTCTGCCCGGCGGTTCCTCTTCCGGCTCGGCCATCGCGGTTCAGCGAGGTATTGTCAGCAGCGCCATAGGCACCGACACCGCCGGTTCGATTCGCGTCCCGGCGGCGTTCAATGGTCTGGTCGGCTACAAGGCCTCGACGGGCCGCTACAGCCAACAAGGCGTGCACCCTCTTGCCGTCACGCTCGACAGCCTGGGCGCCTTCGCCCACAGCGTGGCCGACTGCGCCGCGCTGGACAGGGCGATGCGCGGGATCAACGACGGCGACTGCCCGGCTGCGAGGCTTTCGGACCTGCGCCTTGTGGTCGACGAAGGTGTGTTGTCCGACCCGGCGCTGCAGCCAGCGGTGCGGCAGAACCTTGTCGCCACGATGGCACGGCTGCGCGCCGCCGGCGCCCAGGTTGAGTATCGAGCGGTAGCCGCCGTCGCCCGTACCCGTGAACTGATCGCCCGCTCGGGCTGGTTGGGCGCGATAGAAGCCTGGCGCCTGTTGGGCCCGATCGTGGAAAGCGCGCAAGGCGCCCGGATGGACAGACGCGTGTGCGCGCGCCTGCGTGCGGCCAAGGGCATCGACTCGGCGACGGAAGCCAGGATCCGACAATCACGGGAAGAGCTGATGGCGGCCATCGAGGATGAGCTCGACGGTGCTTTGCTGGTGATGCCGACGGTCAAACATGTCGCTCCGCCCATGGCACCCCTGGAACAAGACGACGGGCTGTTCGCGGCCGTCAATCTGGAGACCTTGTCGCTCACCATGATCGGCAGCCTGCTGGACATGCCGGGCGTTGCCCTCCCATCCGGCCGGGACAGCCTCGGGCTTGCCACCTCAGTGCTGGTCTCGGCGACACGAGGTCGCGATGACCCATTGCTCAGTGCGTGCCTGGCGATAGAATCGACCCTGCTCGCGGATGGGTTCAGGTCGTGAGCAAGCGTTGATCTCCGGCCAGGTCATTGAGGGCATTGCCTCTGAATGACCTGGCCTCGTCCAGGAGCCACTCCCTGAACAACGCCAGGTTGCGCCGTGGGTGGCCATGGCCGCTCTCGACCAGATGATAGGTGAACCCCGCCAAGGCCGGACCTTCCAATCGCCGGATCCGCCCGGAACGCAGCTCATCGTCAATCAGTACATCGCTGCACAACAAGGGCCCCAGGCCTCGCTCCAGCGCATGCAAGGCCAGGGTTTCCTCGCTGTACCAGGAAATGCGCAAATCCCCGGCGGCATCGCGTTTGACGCCAGCGAGCCAGGCTGACCACGAGGGGGCTTCGAGGGCCTGGTTCTTCCATTTGAACGCCAACAGCGGTCGATTCGGAAAATCGTTGATCGTTGCGTTGCCCTCCACCGGGCAAATGTGCTCATCCGCGACCGCGATGAAACGGTCTTCGAACAGCACCGGCCCGCGCACATCGGCATCGACCGGCCCATAACGAATCGCCAGGTCGACGGTTTCAGCACGCAGATCCACGACTTTTTCCGAGGCGTGGATGGACACCACGATGTTCGGATAGATCTCATTGAATTTCGCCAGCCGCGGCATAAGCCAGCGTTCGGCGAATGCCCGCGTGGTGGATACGTGGATGGCATCGCCCTCCTTTGTCCCGCCCAACAAGGTGAACGCCTGGGCAATCTGGTCGAAGCCCTCGCGCAGCAATGGATAGATCGCCTTCCCGGCGGGCGTGAGGGTCACCATTCGACCTCTTTCCAGGAGCTTTTGCCCCAGGCCTTCCTCCAACTGGCGCACTTGATGGCTGACCGCCGCGACCGTCACCGAGAGCTCGTTCGCCGCGGCGGAAAAACTCTGGTGCCGTGCGACAGCCTCGAACGCTCGCACGGAATTCAGAGGGGGTATTTTGCGCATGGTTTTCTCCGGGCACCCGTCGGGGTGCTTGCGAGGTATTCGGTGTCCTGCCGGCAAGCCACCGCTGCCGGCAGGTCTGCGGTGCGTCAGAGGACGCAGTAATGCACGTCCTGGGGCCGCATGCCGTTTACGGCGGTAACGTCCTGGGGGCAGGCGGACAGGACCACAATAGCGTCCATTTCCGCTTTGAGGCAGACATATTGCCCTGGTGTGCTGACAGGCTCGGCAAACTCGATGCGTCCATCTTCGTGCACCGGAACGTTCATGAACAGGTTCAAGGGACTTGGCGTGTCAGGCGCCACCAGGCCGAGGGCCTCCAGGGCCAGGAAGAGATTTTCGTTGCAACTGGCGTGATGACCGACGACGCCCAGTTGAACGTAGCGGGTCGGGTCACAGGCCGCGACCAGGGTGTCATGGATGCCCGGCGTCGTGTCCTCGATCAGCGTCAGGATCCCGCGGCGCTTATTGGTCAGCAGGCTGTCCCCTTCACGAGGGTTGAGTTTCAACCAGAAAGGACGGCTGTGCTCCATCGACATGGCTTCTCGCAGGTCGTCCGGGTTGAAGGCCCAGGTGTCCACGACCTGTTTGCCATGGGTGTTGATCACCTTGAGGGTCTGCCCCTGGTTCAACCGGAGCGCTACACCGTGCCGGGCCGGCAATAGAACCCGCTCACCGGGGGTCATCGAAGTCATCGTGTTCATGTCGCGGTTTCCTCTGCGCTGATGGGCTTGCGAACAAGGAAAACACAAGAGAAAACCGCAAACCAATAATATAAAGTGGCCTTGGTATAAGTTGAATCTATAGGTAAACCCTATGCGAATCCGTCAGCTCGAGTGCTTCAGAACCTTGATGATTCACGGCACGATGACCCGCGCTGCGGAACTCCTGAATATTTCCCAGCCGGCGATCAGCAGCACCATTGCCAACCTGGAGCATGAAACCGGCCTCAAGCTGTTCGTGCGCAAAGGCGGCCGTCTGCAACCCACTCCCGAGGCGCGGTTGTTCTTCGTCGAGGCGGAGCGTGCGTTGGAGGCCGTGGAGAAGACCCAGCGCATCGCCAAGGAAATCCGCACGGGTAAACGCGGCCACCTGGCAATCGCTGCCTATGCCAGCATCTCGATCAGTCTGTTGCCACGCCTGATGGCCGAATTCGCCAGGGAGCGCCCGGGCCTGGAATTGAAGATCATCACCCGCAATTCCCAATCCGTTCGTGAGCTGATCACGACGCAACAATTCGACCTGGCCATTGCCGAACTGCCCCTCGACTACCCAATGTCCCGCATGGAGGTGATTGCCTATGAATGCCAGTGCATGATGCCTGTCGATCACCCACTGGCAGCGTTGGACGTAATTACCCCGGCGGACCTGGATGGGGTGCCGTTCATTTCGCTGTTCAAGGGCGATCCCCTCTACCAGCAACTGGCAATGGCGTTTTCGGCGTACGGGTCATTCTGGAATGTGGTGGCCGAGACAGAGTTTTTTGCGACGGCGTGCGAACTGGTCCGCTCCGGGATGGGCGTCGGCATGGTCGACCCGGTGATCAGCCATTCCTTCGCCCACGACCTGGTCCTGAAACCGTTCAAGCCCGCCATCAGGTACGAAATTGCCTTGCTGCTTCCCACCCAGGAAGAACCCTCGCAACTGGTCCTTGAGTTCGTAAGCTTCCTCAAGCAGCACCTGTGACGTCTTAGAGCTTGTGGCTCCCCAGCATCAGATACCGCTCCGGCGCCCCCTTGCGCAGCCGAGCCGCCAGCAACACACCCGCCAGCAACGCTGCGGGAATGATCGCGCAGAGGCCATAGGACAAGGTCTGGCTGGCGCCCGTCAGCACATCGAAATGCAACACCGCGATGATCAGAACCGCCAACAGGACCAGGCAGGATAAAGCGGGAAAGATCCCTCCACGCCAGAGTCCCAGCTTCAGCTCGGGGTGGCAGCGGGAAAAGGCAAATACCGCGGCGGACGTGAGCGCCATCAACAGGATCACGCACAACGTGGCCAGGTTGGACAGCCAGGCGAACAACTGCAGGATCGGATCAGCGTCCATGGCGGCGAAAATCAGCACCACCACCGCAGAAATCAAGCTCTGCAAGACAGAGCCCATATGGGGACTCTGGTGGACGCGATGGGTGGTTCCCAACTGACGCGGCAACAGGCCGTCGCGTCCGATGGCGTAGAAGTACCGGGCGGCGGCGTTATGAAAGGCCAGCAATCCGGCATAGATACTGACCATGAACAGCACCCGGATAATCTGGGTCAGGTGCGGACCGACAAAGTGATCGGACATGCCGTAAATGAAGGTCGTGGGGTCCTGCAAGGCCTGCAGCATCGGCACGATCTTGTCCGCGCCCACGCCCACCACCATCGACCAGACCGACAGCGCATAGAACCCGCCGATCAGCAATACCGAGCAGTAGGTGGCAATCGGGATCGTCCGTTGCGGGTCCCTGGCCTCTTCGCCATAGATAGTCGTAGCCTCGAAGCCGATGAACGCGGCGAAGCAGAACAGCAAGCCGATCGACGGCGTACCGCTGAACACATGACTGCGATCGAACGCGTCGAGATTGACGCCACTGTCACCGCCTGTGCTGAGGATGGCGAAATCCAGAGTCAGGATCGCCAGATACTCGGCAATCACAATGACCGACAACACCCGGGCCGAGAGATCGATCTTGCGATACCCCAGGATCGCGACGCTCGCCATTGCCATCAGCGAATAAGCCCACCAGGGCAGCTCCAGGCCAAACACGCTGGCCATGGTGCCGCTGACCACACCGCCGAACATGCCGTACAGCCCCACCTGGAGGATGTTATAGGCAAACATCGCCAACACCCCTGCCGCACCACCCGCCAGGCCACCCAGGCCGCGGGAAGTGAAGGCATAGAAACCACCGGCATTGGTGACATGCCGGGACATGGTGGTATAGCCCACCGAGAACATCAGCAACACCAGCAAGGCCAGGATCAGCAACGCCGGTGTACCGGCACCGTTGCCCAGCATGATGCCGATGGGAAAGCCACCGGCGATGACACTCAACGGGCTCGCCGCCGACACCACGAAGAAGATGATGAAGCCGACACCCAGGGCACCACGCTTTAGCTCCGTGGAGCTGTTGACCGGGAGAGATACACTCATGTGCTTGACCTTATTGTATGAGGCAGTCGCTGTGGGATCGATGCAGTCATCCGTACACCGGCACCGAATGGCTTATTGTTCTTGTTGCACGCCAGGTTCGATCCTATGCCTGCCCATCAATGTCGCACTAACCCAAATCGGTCATCAGACGGCTCTTTCCATGAAAACTGTGGCGAGGGGATTTATCCCCTCGCCACAAGGTTGTTGTGCAACGAATGCGCGCTCAGGCCAGGGCGCAATCGGGAATGGCTGCGCGCTTGGTTTGGGATGGTAACTCTGCGAACAGTTCCTGGTATTCCGCTGCGAAGTGGCTCAGGTGATAGAAGCCCCACTGGGCAGCGGCATCGCCAATCGAGAGCTGCGACGCGCGGGTGGACATCAAGGTGCGGCGCACGCCATTGAGCCTGACGGAACGCAGGTAGTTCAGCGGCGTCGTCTCGGCCACCGCACGGAAGCTGTTCTGCACGGTACGCCGACTCACCTGGAGTCGCTGGCACAACTCGTCCACGCTGGGCACGTTGTTCATTTCAGCGGTGGTCAAGTGGTGGCATTTCTCGACGATGAAGCTGCGGGTGGAGCTTGTGGTGCGTTGGGACTTGTCGCAGGCCGGATCGGTCATGAGCTGCAGCATTTCGCCGAGCATCGCCTGTTCCAATTCCTGTTCCCATACATTGTCGAGCTCTTCGTTCGCCAGGGCCTGGGAGAATATCGCCAGCAAACGACGACGCGCCTGTGCGAAGTACGGCGTGGAAACCCTGATCACCGGTTGACGCAGCAGCTGGCTGATTTCCTTTGCCGAAGCCGTTTGTGCCAGCGCCTGCTCGAACAACTCCCGTTCGAAGGTGATGGACAGCAGTTCCATGCCCATCGGCATATGGAACATGAACTCTTCGCCACCGTGAAGAAAGAACAGGCTGCTGTCATCCACTTCGCGCCCCTGCATCCGAATCGCGCCCGGGACGTTGATCGGCACCGCAAAGCACATCTTGCCCCGCGGGGCCACGCCGTGCTGCACGACACGCTGGTTGATCTGCTCACGAAAGATATGGCAATGCGCGGTGGACAGCTGCATGAGCGTACTTTCGGCCGAACCGGCGGTCAGCTGGCTGTAGTCCTGGCTCCACTCCTGGACGGTAGCGGCATGGAGGTGGACGTCGCGAAAGTGGTTTATGTGGACATTTCTCATAATATGCGAAAGCCTCTAAAATATTATTGTTTTTATCCTGCCTCCATGACCGATATTCGCACAATAAAGGAATTCAACAAAATTCCATAGCGAAATATCACCCGCCTCCTTCAGCGCAATTAATCCATGTGCCGATTCGGGCTACCGGCTGGCGGCTCTCGCTGGAGATGATCGGCACATTACAACCGAGACCCAGAGAGACCGTCATGAGTGAAGCCAAACTTGAATCCCTCCACTTCGCGGATGCCCCGCGAATTATTTCCAGCACCCTGCCCGGCCCCATGACCCGCGAGGCCCTGGTGTTGTCGGCGCGTACCGAGTCCATGGCCCGCGGTGGCGGACGCATGCCGGTGGCCATGGACCGGGCGTTCGGCGCGACCTTCAAGGACCCGGACGGCAACACCTACATCGACCTGTCCGCCGGCGTGGGCGTCAGCAGCGTAGGCCGCTGCCACCCGAAAGTGGTGCAGGCCATCCGTGAACAGTCCGAAGTATTGATGCACGCCCTGGAAGTCAACAGCACCCGACGCACCGAGCTTGCAGCCAAGATATCCGAGATCGCGCCCGATGGCTTGCGTGGCGATTGCACCACGTTCTTTACCCAAAGCGGCAGTGATGCGCTGGAGGCCGCGGTCAAATTCGCCAAGCGCATCACCGGGCGGCACCAGATCATCGCCTTTCACGGAGGCTACCACGGCGTGTGGAACGCATCCGGCGCGTTGACCACAGGTACGGCCTACCGCAAGGGCTACGGCGCCATGATGGGCGGCGTCATTCACGCGCCCTACCCTTACGCCTACCGCTTCCCGTTCGACACCACCCACAAAAGCGCCGAGCAGATTGCCGGCGATTACGTGGACTATTTGCTGAATACCCCCTACACCGCCGCCGATGACGTGGCCGCCGTGATCGTCGAACCGGTGCAGGGCGAAGGCGGCTACGTGCCGCCCTCGCCTGAGTTCCTGCAACTTCTGCGCAAGGCTTGCGACCGCAGCGGCGCGTTGCTGATCGTTGATGAAGTGCAATCCGGCGCCGGGCGTACCGGCAAGATGTGGGCGGTCGAGCACTCGGGCGTCAAGCCGGACATGCTCACCTTCGGCAAGGGCATCGGCAGCGACTTGCCCATGGCGGGCCTGATCATGCGCTCGGACCTGGCGGCCGCGATTCCTGACGGCTCGGTGCCCAATACATTCGCCGCCAACTCGTTGTCCGCCGCCGTGGCGCTGACCAACATCAGCATCCTGCAGGATCCGGAACTCGATCTGCTCAACCGTGCGCACACGCTGGGGCTGGAGGCGCAGGAGCGTATCCGTGGCTTCAACAGCCCGTTCGTAGGTGAAGTGCGCGGTCGCGGCCTGATGATCGGCATCGAACTGGTGGAAGATCCGGTCACCAAGGCCCCTCTGGAAGGCGCCAGGATTGGCCAACTCATGGGCTACCTGCTGAACCATGGCGTGCTGATGATTCCCTGCGGTCGCTACAGCAACGTGATGCGTGTCATGCCTTCGCTGACGATCTCGCGCGCGCTGTTCTTCAAGGCGCTGGACATCTTCGGTGACGCCCTGGCGTCCCTCAAGGCATGAAACGGGTCTACCTGCCCACTGCACAACATTCATGGATCCAAACATGACACAGCATCTGAATCACTTCATCGAAGGCGGCTCCTTCGAGGCCTCCGACGGCCGTCGAACCAGTCTTATCAACCCTGTGACGGAACAGGTCTACGGCAGCGCCGCGCGCGGTACGGCCGAGGACGTGAATCGTGCCGTGGCAGCCGCCCGCAAGCAGCTTGAAGGTGGCGCCTGGAGCCAGCTCGACGGCGCCCAGCGCGGCCGGCTGCTGTTGAAACTGGCTGACCTGGTGGAACGCGACACCGACTTGCTCGCCGACATGGACGCCGACGCCATCGGGCGCTCGCCAATGGAGCCGCGTCGCCTGGACATTCCCAACGTGCTCGCCAACCTGCGTGCCGCCGCCGGCTGGGCCAATCAGCTCGAAGGTCGTACCATCCCTTCCAGCGGCTACTTTGGCACCAAGACTCTCTCGTACACAGTACGCGAGCCGGTGGGCGTGGTCGGTGCCATCGTGCCTTGGAATTCACCGCTGATGATCACCGTGTGGAAACTCGCCGCGTTGCTGGCGGCGGGTTGCACCGTGGTCATCAAGCCCTCGGAAGAAACGCCGCAGTCCGCTCTGCATCTGGCGGCCCTGGCCCAGGAAGCAGGTTTCCCGGACGGTGTGATCAACGTGGTCACCGGTTACGGTGAGGAAGTCGGCCGCGCTTTGTGCCAACACCCGGATGTCGCCAAGATCAGTTTCACCGGCAGCCCCGAGGCCGGACGCGAGATCCAGCGCACCGCCGGAGTGCTGTTCAAACGCGTGGCCTTGGAGTTGGGCGGCAAGAGCCCGCAGATTGTCTTCGACGACGCGCCGTTCGACGATGCGCTGTTTGGTTGTACCCTCGGCCTGTTCGCCAACCAGGGCCAGGTCTGTGCCGCCGGTTCGCGCATCCTGGTCCAGCGCAGCCTCGCAGAGCGCTTCGCCGCGGCGCTTGCCAACGCTGCGTGTGCCATCAAGGTGGGTGACCCTCGGCAGCCCGATGTGCAGATGGGGCCGGTGGCCAAGAAAGCGCAGTTCGATCGGGTCAACCGTTACATCCAACTGGGCATCGATCAAGGCGCTACGCTGCTGGCCGGTGGTGTATCGCACCCTGAGCAGGGCTGGTTCGTGCGGCCGACGATCTTCGCCAATGCCCGCAATGACATGTCTATTGCCCGGGACGAGATTTTCGGCCCGGTCGGCACGGTGATCGCCTTCGATACTGAGGAAGAAGCTGTCGCATTGGCCAACGATTCCAGCTACGGCCTCGCAGCCACGGTATGGACGAGCAACCTGGTACGAGCCCATCGCGTCGCCGCAGCGGTGAAAGCCGGCGCCGTGGGCGTGAACTGCTGGAGCCCGCTGGATGCGAACCTGCCTTGGGGCGGCGTCAAGGACAGCGGTATCGGCCGTGAAGGTGGATTCAGCGGCGCACTGGCCTACACCGAGGAGAAGGTCATCACCGTACTGCTGCCTGCCTGAGAACAATAGTGCACTGAGCGAACCACCCTCCAAACCCTGCGAGGCGTCGAGGGTGGTGGTTCAAAGTGCATTCCCGATGTCTTTGACGATTGATGAGGCGACTGCGATGAACACCACAAATCAAGCGATAATTGATCGGTATCCAACGTCCCTGCTGCTGTTGCACTGGGTGCGTGCCGTGCTCGTAGCCGGTCTCCTCTGGGCAGGCTGGCACATGACCGGGATGAACGATGAAGTGGCAAGCAAGTACGAGTTCTATTATCCCTGGCACAAATCCTTCGGCGTGTTGACGTTCCTGGTGGTCCTGGTTCAGATCGCCCTGCGCTACATGACGCCTAGGTTGCCGAAGCCGCTGCACACGCTGACCGGACCAGAACAGGTGGTGTCAAACCTTGTGCAACGGGTCATATATGGTCTTCTGGTGATCGTGCCGTTGATGGGTTACTCCATGTCGAGCACCTACACGATGAGCGACGGAGTGTTCTTCTTCGGGGTCAACCTCCCGGAGCTGCTGTCGAAAAATGACGATTGGTTCGTCGTGTTCCAATGGCTGCACAAAGTCCTCGCCTACACCCTGCTCGTCCTGATCCTGCTGCACATCGCCGGCGCCCTCAAGCATCGGTTCCTCGACCGGGATCCGCAAAAAGACGTGTTGCGTCGCATGATCTGACTGGATGAGGCGCGGGCAAAGAGGTCCGCGCCTTTTTCATGCCAGGAGCCGTTACGAAACCAACGTCCCCGATGCTATATCCCGTCATACAGACAAGCGCCACGGTGAGTGGCGCTCCTGGTCAAGCGACTTGCTTCATCACTCTACGAGCGACTGCTCAGAACGTCATCCAGACGATGAATTGGAAGTAAGTGTTCGTGCCCGCGCTCCCACTTTGCAGCCCACCGTTCCCGAGCCACTTGTTGGGCTTGTAGAAACCAACCAGGGGCGACAGGGTGACGTTATCCGTCACCATCCAGTCCAGAAAAAGATCGACCTCGCGGGCGCTGTAATCCTGCTCTTGTCGATCGGAGAGTTGGTGGAAGTCGAAGGCCATCGCGTTAAGGGTCAACTTTTCGTTCGGTTTGACGGAAAGGAGCACGTCGTTGGTCTCCATGTTCGAGGTGAGCGAGCCGGCGTAATTCACTGCGACCTCACCTTGGTAGCGCTTGCGGTAGCCGCCCTGGAACAGGAAGTCCCAGCCTTCGGAATAGCGCGCATAGCGGTAGCTGACCGTCGGTTGCCACTTGACGTCGGCGAAGGTGTAGCCGGCGTCGAAGAACATTGCCCGCTGCGACCCCGAACGCTTTTCCTGTCGCGCCACCTCGAAGGCGAAATCGGCATTCTCGATTCCGGCGTTGCCCTGTCCACGGATGCTGTAGATGTCCATGCCCTTGCGCTCAAGTCGATCAGCAAAGGCATACCGCTTTTCGACATCCAGGCCGTGCACGTAAGTCGAACCGATCGAGCCAATAGGCGTCGTATAGTCGACGGTGGCAGCGGCCACTTCAGTCTTGGACTGTCCGGGGTTATCCGACTTCAACCATATCAGACTTCCGTGAAGGCCGTCTGTACCTCCCAGTTTCAAAACAGCGGTATTGCCAAAGGCCAACCGTGAGCCCAGGTAAAAAGCACCGCCGCGATCGAATCGGCCATCGGAAACACCCTCGATGGGGCTGAAGGCCTTTCCGGGGTTGAAGCCATCATCGGTAATCAGAAACCCGTCCACCGTGACGAGCTGCCGGCCGAAAGAGAAATCAACCCCATCCGGGCCCAGTGCGGGGATCATGTCACCTGATTTCCAACCCAGATAGGCGTCTTCCACGGCGGTTCTTCTTTCAGTCCCGTCGGTGATCGCTCCCGGGTCGCCGTCACCCCAAGATCCTGTACTGATCACGCTGAACCCGCCGTAGACCGAGCCGGCTTCGATCTTGTCGGTCGTGCCGCTCAGGCCGTATTTGATGAAACCTTCTTGCCAACGCATCCTGCCAGGTTCCTTCTCCGGGTCTGCGATGTAGTTCTTCTGGCTGCCGAACCAGCCAAACCCTGCCCACAGGTCGGCGTTCAACACCGTGGTGCCATCGCCTTCGTTATAGAGCTCGTAGCCATGGGCCTGCGGCTCGAACGTACAGAGTGCGACCAATGAAAGCATTGGGGCGTAGATGGGGGTGCGCATGACGTCTCTCCTGTTTTTATATTTATGAGGCGAGACGGGAGTGTTTCGGCTCGGGTTGCGCAAGCGGTAACCCAAATCAGCAAGTGTCACGGGCCGCTCGTCCTCGACGTCAGTCGCCACGGTGATGGGTAGAAACAGTTTTCGAGGCTTGAGAAGTTGCCGTTTTGGGTTACGGCCCCCGCTCCTGCCGCCCTTATGCTGGCCCCATAAGAACGCATAAGAACGAGGCCCTGTCATGACCCCCACGCCATCCTTTCCGTCATTCCGTCAGGGGCTTCGCCTGCTGACCATCGTCGCCTGCGGCGTCCTTCCCGCCGTTGCCACGGCCCATCATTCGTTCGCGATTTTCGACCAGACCAGGACGATCACGGTCAAGGGTGTCGTCGAGCGCTTTGCCTGGACCAACCCTCATATCGCGATCTACCTCGATATCCCCGGCCCGCCCCCCCAGAAAATCAAGATCGAGACCGGCAGCGTCAACGCATTGAGCCGCACGGGCTGGACGGCGGATTCGATCAAGGCCGGCGAGAACGCCGAGGTCACCTACAAGCCGCTGAAGAACGGTGATCCTGGTGGGTTGCTGGTGGAAATCAAGATCGGTGACGTCGTGCTCACGGGCGGCGGATGAGTCCGCTCGATCCCCTGCTTCATGGGTACTCGATGGCAAAAACCAACAGGGTGGAGACGATTGAATGAAACCGACACGTACCTTGAATCCGGCAATGATTTTCCTGGGCGTCGCCTGCATGACATTCGCCGGGCTGAGCATGGCGATAACGCCCAAACAAGGCGCAACCAGGGCTCCCGACATCAGCGGCACTTGGGAAAGAACCCCGGACGACTGGTTCGGCGAGAATCCGGACGATCCGGTGCATCCGGGCGGACCGATGGACCTGAAGGAGCCCTACGCCAGTCAGTACGCCGACCTGAAGAAGAAGGAAGCCGCGGCGAACGAAGCCGGCACGCCGCTGGCCACCACCAGCGCCCGATGCCTGCCGGAGGGCATGCCGGTGCTGATGGCGGCGCTCTTCCCGATCCAGATCATCTACGACGATAAGCAAGTGGTGGTCCTGGGCGAGTATCTCCAACAGGTGCGGCGGATTTTCCTGAACGAAGCGATGCCGCCGAAGGAGAAGCTGGACCCGACCTATCAAGGCCATTCGCGGGGCCACTGGGAAGGCGACACCCTTGTTGTGGAAACCTTGGGCGTGCGCACTGATGACGTGGCGTTCTACGGTGTTCCCCACAGCAAGGACATGAAGATCACCGAACGCCTGCGGCTGACCGCGCCGAATCACCTGGAAGACCAAGTGTTGATCGAAGATCCGCAGGTGCTCAACACACCTTATCGCTTCACGTTCGAATACAAGCGCTCCGACTACCGCATCCAAGAATACGTTTGTGAGAACAATCAGATCGTGATCGACAGCGAGGGCAAGACGAGCCTGCGCCGTGACTGACGCCACAACCCCTTCGACAACCCTTTGGAGTCACCGGATGGAACGACTGATGCCCTTCGACATCCTGCGGCCATCGTTGCAGGGCGCCCTTGTGTCGCTGCTCCTGCTGTCGAGCGCGTTCGCAGAGGTGCCCAGGATGCCCACCGTGGTTCCGGTGCCACCTTCAGGCAAGCCACCGCTCTCGTCGGCCAACACCCAGGGTACCGAATACAGCGACCTCAACCGGCATGGCTACGTCGAGGAGGAGTTTTACCTGCAAGGGGTGGCGCCGGCCATCACCGCCGCGGGCAAAAGCCTCTTCGAGGCGCCCTACACCACGCGCATCCTGGTCCGTAGGCCAGCGGACCCGGCGCGCTTCAATGGCACGGTGGTGATAGAGCCGTTCAGTTGGTTCGGCGAACGCGGCGCCGGCTGGATCCTGACCCGCGATTACCTGTTGCGTCGCGGTTACGCTTACGTCGGCTACACGTTGAACATCAACAAGCCGCAAGTGGACCCCAAGTTCATTTCGGAAACCCTCGCCGCCGAGGCCGAGCAGATCGCCCAATACGGACGCATCGTCAATTTCGAGTTCATGCGCCGCTTCGATTATGCACGCTATGCACCACTGGGCAGCTATTACGATCCGGAACGCTTCACCCGCGGCAACGGGCCCGATCCATTCGTGCCGCAGTCCCAGGGCATCGGCGCGCAGCTGGCGTTGCTGCTGAAGACCCATTCGGCGCAAGGCCCGTTGGCGAACCTCGACGTGCATCGGGTCTACGTCAACAGTTGGGCCGTGACGGCGCAGGTCTGGATGGACTACCTCGACCAGGGCCGGCACCAGCAATGGCGCATGCCCGACGCGGCGCCGCTGATCGACGGCTATATGACCGGCCGCATGGCCTACGGCGAGGTCGGCGGCGACGTCATCCGAGTGCCACGGCAGATGCCTGCCGGCGTGCCGTTCGTGACGGTCTATAGCCAGTCCGAACTGATGCACGACGTGCTCGAAGGCATCGATCTACCGCCCGATACCGATAGCCCGCAGTTGCGCTATTACGAAGTGACCGGCATGCCGCACCTGCGCTTGGCCGACCTCAGTACGGAGCATACCGAACACGTCGCGGCAGACATCGGCAAGGGCGACGACCCACGGTGCCAGACGCTGTACGACGAGCCGGCAGAATGGGTGGTCTCGGCACTCCTCGATGGCATGGACCAATGGGTGCGCGAGGGCAAACCGATGCCCAAGGCCCCCCGCGTGCTACGCGAGGGCAAAACTGTCGTGCGCGACCCCGCTACCGGCAACCTGCAAGGCGGCGTGCGTCCGCCGTGGGTGCAAGTGCCCAGCGCGACCTACCTCACGGATCAGGAAACCGGCTGCGGCCTGATCTACGACACCAAGGTGCCCTACACCAAGGACCGGCTCGGGCAACGCTATGGCAGCTTCGGCAACTACGAACAGCAGTTCGAGAACGCCAAGGCCATTTCGATCAAGGATGGCTATCTCCTCCCGGAAGATGCGCCTGGCCTGCGTCCGATCGCCAAACCCCAAGACTTCTAACCCACAGTGGGAGAAAGCACATGTCATCAGCACCGATCATTGACTGGCTCTACGCCACACCGGTGAGTACTGCCATCAGGGACATGCTCTGGGTCGTGCCCACGGTCCAATCCATTCATATCGTGGCCATCGCGGTGATCTTCGGCTCCGCCGTCATCTCCGACCTTCGGCTGGCCGGTGTGTTCGCCACGGACGAGCCCATGCGCGGCGTCATCCGTCGCTATTACCCATGGATGCGCAATGCGCTCATCGTCCTGCTCCTGACGGGGTTGGTCATGACCGTCGGCGAGCCGGACCGGGTGCTCGTCAACTCGACGTTCTGGCTGAAAATGGCCTTGGTGGTCAGTGCGTTCACCCTGGCCTGGTGGGTCCGGCGCCCCTTGCTGCGCCCTGCCGATCCGACACGCAGCGAAGGCACGGACGGTTTGGTCAAGACGCAGGCCTGGCTGTCGATCGCCTTGTGGTGCGTGGTGATCTTCTGCGGCCGCTGGATCGCCTACACGATCTAACGGCGCGCATCTTCAACAAACGCTCTCAGGTATTTGCCATGGACATTCAATCGAACCTGCAAGCCCTCGAGGCCACCTCTGTCACCTCCCTGATCAGAGAGTCGGGCTTCGCCTTCCCAACCCTGGAATCGGTACACGTGATCGGTATCGCGCTGGTGTTCGGGACTATCGCCGTGGTGGACTTACGCCTGCTCGGCATTGCATCCCATCGCCGCAGCGCGCTACGGCTGATCCAGGAACTGTTGCCGTACACCTGGGTCGCCTTTGCGACATGCGTGATCACGGGTCTGCTCATGTTCGTCTCCAACGCCTCCACCTATGCCCAGAACCCGGTTTTCTGGGCAAAGATGGGGCTGTTGCTGCTGGCGGGCCTCAACATGGGGATTTTTCACCTGGGGGTCTTTCGCAGGATCGGCGAATGGGACACGACGCTACCGCCCCCCGGCCGTGCCCGTGTCGCCGGCTTCGGTTCGATGGTGTTGTGGGCTGGCGTGATCTGCCTTGGCCGCTGGATCGCGTTTTTCTGATGGCGCGCCTACTGCCACGCTGGCGTCGGCCCACCACAGGCCTGCCCGGCGGCGACCACGGCGAAGCAGTCAATGTGGTGCGTCCGGTGTCCGGTCGGTGGGAGTCCCTGGCAATGCTGCTGGCGACTCTGACAGTCATCGTCGGCGTGGCCGGTTATGTAGTGCTGCGCCCCCAGGCAGTCGGCCCACCCACTGCATTGAGCTGGCAAGTGCGTTCCTTCGATGGCTTGGGTACGGTCGATCAGGCCATTCATAGCGCACTGTTGCCTGCCGGTGAAGAGATCATCTGGTTCAACAACGATACCGGCGGCTGGATCACCCTGGAACATGCCCAGGACCTGGCGCTGCCGCCGTTCTACCGCGACGCATTCTGGAAGAGAAACGGCCAGGTGCGCTGGCAATTGATTCTGCCTGGCACCCACCAGCCCCACAGCCCTTCCGGCGACCAGCACGTTGACGACGCGCCCCCTGCGGACAAGAGCGTCAACGATGTCTCGCAAGCCACCCTGGGCCAAGGCGCCACCGTCTACTACGGCTCCGGCGGCAACGTGCCGGGCCAGAGCGCCTACCTGCTGGTGATCGGGCACGCCCATGCGGGTGTCATGTGGGCCAACCAGGCGACGATCTGGGTCCAGCGGGACCCGAATGCCCCCTACCCGGGCATCGTCAAACCCGAATCGCTGGTCAGCAAAGGCTGGCGCCAGGTCATCCCCTATGACGGTACCCGCGAAGTCGAACGCGTAAAAGGAACCCAGCCATGACCGTCCCTGCGAAACACCGGGTACCGCTGCGCCGCTGGATCGCGCTGCTGATGCTGATACCCGCCCTCCTGCTCCTCGGCCAGGCACACGCCCAGGGCAAGAAGCTCAAGGTCGGCGTCACCCTGCATCCCTACTACAGCTTCGTGGCGAACATCGTCGGCGATCGGGCGGAGGTCGTTGCGCTCATTCCGGCGGAGGCGAACCCACACAACTACCAACCGCAACCCGCCGACATCACCCGCGCGATGAGCCTCGATGCACTGGTCGTCAATGGCATCGGCCACGACCAATGGGCCTTCCAGATCGTCAAGGCCGCCGGGCGCAGCGAGAACCTGCCGATCATCCAGGCCAACGCCACCGTTGCCCTCATCCCCATCGGCGGCGACCAGGACGGTGCCAAGGTGGTCAATCCGCATACCTTCGTCTCCACCACCGCGGCGATACAACAGGTGTTCGAAATCGCCCGCCGTTTGGGCGAACTGGACCCGGACAACGCGGCTGTCTATCGACACAACGCCCTGGCCTACGCCGGCCGTATCCGTGCGCTGCGGGCGCGCTTCATGACGCGGTTTGCCAACCTGGACCTGTCTTCGTTCCGGTGCGCCAGCACACACGCCGGCTACGACTACCTGATGCAGGAGTTCGGCCTGTTCGTGAGCGCCGTCATCGAGCCGCGTCACGGCGTTGCGCCGACTGCGCGGCAGCTGGCCAATACCATCGACGCGATCAAGAAAGCCAACGTGCGTGTGCTGTTCGCCGAGAAGTACTTTTCCATCGACCTGGCCAAACCCATCGAGGCGGCGACCGGCGTCCGGGTCTTCGCCCTGTCCCATATCACCGGCAGCACCTACAGCGCCGACGAATTCGAGGTGGCGATGAGCGAGAACCTCGAAACCCTGGCCGAGGCCGTCGAGTTCACACAACAACAATGAGTGAGGAACCAGCGATGCGCGGACCCGCCGTGGTGTTCGATAACGTTTCATTGCAACTGGGCGGTACGCAAGTGCTGGACGCGGTGAGCTTCCGGATCGAGGCCGGCGCCCTCCATTGCCTGGTCGGTCCGAACGGCGGTGGTAAGACTTCCCTGGTGCGCGCGCTGCTGGGGCAGATGCCGCATTCGGGGGTTATCCGCTTTGAAGGCGGGCTTGCGAAACCGTTGGGGTATGTCCCGCAGTTGCTGGACTTCGACCGCAACGTGCCGATGACCGTCAACGATGTCATGGCCTTGCTTGGTCAACGCCGGCCGGCGTTCCTGGGTTCGGCCCGCTCCACCCGGGCGGCCAACGCCGGAGCCCTGGAGCGTACCGGCGTTGCCGGACTGGGCGGTAAGCTCTTTGGCAGCCTGTCCGGTGGCGAACGCCAGCGTGTGCTGCTGGCCCAGGCGATCACTCCGGTGCCCTGGCTACTGATCCTCGACGAGCCGACCGCCGGCATCGACGAAGCGGGCATTCTCCTGGTGGAAGCGCTGGTGGCCGAGCTGCACCAGAGCGGCGTCACCATTCTCTGGATCAACCATGACCTGGGCCAGGTCAGGCGCATTGCGCAGTCGGTCACCGGCATCAACCAGCGGGTGATATTCGATAGGCCGCCCCATCAGGTCGCCCAGCATCTGGAGAGCAGCCGATGAACGCCTTCTACACGTTCATCCGCGACCACCTCCAGGCACTTGCCGCGAGCCACCTGCTGCCGCAGCCGTTCGAATACGAGTTCGTGATCAACGCGCTGCTCTGCGCACTGCTCATCGGGCCGTTGCTGGGTGTGTTGGGTTCCATGGTGATGATCAAGCGCATGGCCTTCTTCAGCCAGGCGGTGGGCAATGCGGCGATGACTGGCGTGGCCATTGGCGTGCTGATCGGCGAATCCTACACCTCCCCTTACCTGTCGATGTTCGGCTTCTGCGTGCTGTTCGCCCTGACGCTGAAGTACACCCAGCACCGCACCACCCTGTCCAACGACACGCTGATCGGTGTGTTCCTGTCGATCTCGCTGGCGGTCGGCGCCTCGTTGCTGTTGTTCGTGTCAGCGAAGATCAACACCCATGTGATGGAAAGCGTGCTGTTCGGCTCCATCCTGGCGGTGGACCACACCGACATGAACGTGCTGCTGATCGTCACGGCGACCTGTGCCCTGGTCGGATTGCCGCTGTACAACAGCATTCTGCTGGCGAGCCTCAACCCGAGCCTGGCCCATGCCCGCGGCGTACCGGTGCGTGTCGTCGAATACCTGTTCGTCGTGCTCGTCACCCTGGTGACGGTCGCCTGCCTGAAGATCATCGGCGCCGTGCTGGTGGAAGCCCTTTTGCTGATACCGGCGGCGGCCGCGCGCAATGTCAGCCGTTCGCTCCCGGGGCTGGTCACCCTTGCCATCCTGATTGCAACGTTTGCCTGCGTGTTCGGCATCCTGGCACCGATGCAATACCAGATCCCCGTGCCCACCGGCGGTGCGATCGTGATCATCGCCGCCCTGGTGTTTGTCGTGACCGCCGTCATCCGCGCCTCCACGTCCCGATTCAGGGGGGCCAGCGTATGAAGCCGCTCAGCCTGTCACGTCGATCCTGGCTGGTGGTGCTGGCACTGCTGCTGGGCAGCCAGCTCAATGCCTTCGCCGGTCCGCGGGTGTTGGTCGCACTGCCGGGCGTGCATGCGCTCACCTCGGCACTCAGCGAGGGTACGAGCATCGAGGTGCTCCGTATTCCATCGGACGCTGCCGTGCCCATGGAAAGCCAGGCCAATGCGCTGTCGCGCCTGGACACCAAGGTGTTCCAGCAGGCCGACGCGGTGGTCACCCTGAGCAGCCTCTGGCGTGCCGATCCGCTGTTTGCGGCCGCCCGTCGCCACAACCTGCGGATCATCGAAATCGATGCCTCGCGCTCCTGGGACCCGATCAAGCCCGGCGTGGCGGTGGTCCGTACACCCGCGAACGACGTGCCTTGGGCCGGCCCGCGTGATGTCGGTGTCGGCCCGTCGCCCTATGCCTGGCTCGGCCCTGTCAACGCCATGCGCATGTCGGCGCTGATCACCGCCGACCTGGTGCGCCTGTCCCCCGCCGATGCGCCTCGGATCATCCGTAACCTCGCCACGCTGGAGGACCGATTGCGCCAGCTCAAGGCCGAGTACGACGCCCGGCTGGTGGAACTGCCGGATCCACGGGTGCTGTCGCTGGCCAACGAATTCATCTACTTGTTCGGCGAATTCGACATCTTTGTCGATGGCTGGTTTGTCCGGCAGGACGTCGACTGGAGCGACGACGACCGCGCCGCGCTGACCCGATACCTGCGCGAGCGCAACATCCACGTAGTCGTCCACAAATGGGCGCCGGACGCCAGGATCGCCAAGGCCATCGAAGACGGCGGCGCTCGGTTGCTGATTCTGGACGCGGGTAACCCGGGCCTATTCGCCGACCCGGCCAACGGGTACGAGGCGCTCCTGCGCTCGAACCTGGATGCACTGCTGGCCGCCTTCGCCGCCCCAATAATCAAGCCGACCGTGGAGACCTTATGAAATTACCCCGTTCAGTACATCGGCTATCGATGGCAGGTGCCCTGCTGTTCTGCCAGGCGGCCTTCGCCCATGCGCCCGTTTTCGACTGCTACATCGACAGCGATGACTGGGTGAAGTGCGAGGCCGGCTTCACCGACGGCAGTTCCGCCGCCGGCCGGAAAATCCATGTCCGGGACATGAGCGACAAAGTGCTGTTCGAAGGCGCCGTCGGCCAGGACAACACCTACCGGTTCCAACCCCCGAGCGGAAACTACTCGGTGCTGTTCCTCGGCGGCGACGGCCATGACGTCACGATCCAGTCCTCCGACATCTCAAAGTGAAACCGCCCATGATCAACAAGAGAACACTGCTCCAGGCCCTTGCCGCTGCCTCCATCTGCCTGACCGGCGTCGCACAAGCGCATTTCCAGATGCTCTATGTCGAGGAAACGGCATTGCAGCGTGGGGAACAACTGGAGTTCGCGGTCGTCTTCACCCACCCCTTCGCCGGCGGCCCCACCATGGTCATGGGTGAACCCCGGGCCTTCAGCCACACCAGCTCGCTGGCCGGGGAAAAGCAGGATCTGCTCAAATACCTGCGGCCGGTCGAATGGCACACCCGCGATAACCGAGCGGCCGCCTATCGCGCGACGATTCCACGGGAGCTGATGCGTTCGATGGGCGACCATGTCTTCCTGCTCGAACCCGAGCCCTACCTGGAAACCGAGGAAGACCTGTACATCCAGCAGTTCACCAAACTGATCGTCAACGTCGGCGGCGTGCCCGGCCAATGGGCAGAGCCCCAGGACTTGCCGGTGGAAATCCAGCCCCTGAGCAAACCTTATGCGAACTGGACCGGCGGCGTGTTCCGCGCCCGGGTGCTGGCCGACGGTAAGCCCGTTCCGAACGCCAGAGTTGAAATCGAATACCTCAACCATGCCATCGACTTCGAGCACAACGCCTTTGGGCAGCAAGCCTATGTCGCTGCTCCGCAACCGTCCTTCAACGTGCTGAGCACCTACGCCGATGCCGAAGGTGTCGTGACCATCGGCCTGCCCCGGGCCGGCTGGTGGGGCATCGCGGCACTCAACATCGGTGCGACGAAAACCCACAAGGGCAAACCCCTGTCCCAAGACGCCGTACTGTGGGTGCAGGCCAGGGACATGAAATAACGACACCGGCGGCAGCGTCCAATCGGCAGGAAAGAAATCCGTCTAACGACTGAGCGCGACCACGAACTCCAGGAACGCCCGCACCTTGGCCGGAGGAAGATGCCGAGAGGGGTACAAGGCGTACAGTGGAAAATACTCATCCGGCCAGTCCGGGAACAGCTCGACCAGTGTGCCCGCCCGCAAAGCGGGCTCCACACCCAACGCCAATACCTGGGCAACGGCTTGGCCTTCTTCACAGATCCGATGCATCGTGCCTACATCGTTGACCATCAGCCGCCCATGGGTCTTGACGCTCAGCCGCTCGGCGCCTCGATGAAATTCCCAGGGGAAGGCCCTGCCGGTTTGCGGATCGCGAAAATCAACACATACATGCCCAGCGCTTTCCAGTTCGGTCGGGTGCAGGGGGCGACCATGCTTTTTCAGGTAGGCCGGAGAAGCAACGGTCAGGACACGGGTTTGCAGCAACTGCCTCCCGATCAGTAAAGACGAAGGCGGCTCGCCGAAGCGCACGGCCAGGTCCATCCCGTCTGCGATCAGATCGCCCAACTGCTCGCGGGTCACCAGGTCCAACTCGATGGCGGGATAGGTAGCCATGAAGCCGCCCAGCGCCGGCGCCAGGAACAGTCGGGAGAAGTACGGGTCGACGTTGACTCTCAACCGTCCACGTACCGCCGTGGCACTGCCTGAAGCCAGCGTCGCGGCCTCCTCCAGGCTTGCCAGCAACGGTGCGATTTCCTCATACAAGCGCCGCCCCTCGTCAGTCAGCTTCACGGAACGGGTGGTGCGGTCGAACAGCCGGATGCCGAGCCTCGCCTCCAGGCGTGCAACCGCCCGACTGACCCCGGACTGGGTCATGTCCAGCGCCTCGGCGGCCCTGACGAAGCTCCCGGTCTCCACCACGGCCGACAGCACCCCCATTCCGCTGACCAAGCGTCCATCGAAACTCATTAATGATTCCTCATCATCAAACTAATGACATTGATGATATCGAAGATGTTTTGCGGCGCCGCAATAATTCAACGACAGCGACATCGGGTCGCTCTGAATGAGGACGGCATATGTACACGATCATGGGTGTAACAGGTCAGGTCGGCGCTGAGGTTGCACGTGCCTTGTTGGCTGCCCGCCAGCGCGTCAAGGTGGTGGTGCGTGATCTCGAAAAAGGTCAGGCCTGGGCGGAAAAGGTTGCGAAATCGTGGTGGCCGATGTCAATGACCTCAACACGCTGATCGATGCGTTCAGTGCCAGCACTGGCGTGTTCATCCTGCTGCCGCCCAATTTCGACCCTTCCGAGGGCTTTGGGGAAACGCGCCGGATCATCGAAAACCTGCGCACTGCGCTCGCCACCGCTCGACCTGAAAAGATCGTGTGTATTTCAACCATCGGCGCACAGGCTCGTCAGCCTAATCTGTTGAACCAGCTGCAGCTGCTGGAACAGAGCCTCAGCACGCTGGAGCTGCCCGTGACGTTCCTGCGACCTGCCTGGTTCATGGAAAACTGCCTCTGGGACATTGAACCGGCCAGGAACAGCGGTGTGATTCCAAGCTTTCTCCACCCTCTCGACAAGCCGATTCCCATGATCGCGACTGCCGACGTAGGTCGAATGAGCGCGCAGTTGTTGCAGGAGGACTGGCACGGCAAACGCATCATCGAACTGGAATACGAATCCCCTGTAACGCCCAACGACATCGCCGCCGCGTTTTCGGAACTGCTCGGCAAGCCGGTGAGAATGGAAGTCGTGCCCGGCGACACCTGGGAGTCGCTATTCCGCTCCCAAGGCATGAACAACCCGCTGCCCAGGATTCAGATGCTCGACGGTTTCAACGAAGGCTGGATTCGATTCGAAGGCCTCCCTCGCAAAGGGCACACCGGCCTGAAGGAGGTGCTGGCGGGTTTGCTTGCCCGCTGATTGCGCGGACATGACAGGCTTCCAACTGCGCGGGTCAAAAGGAACTGACCGTCCGGAAGCGCCCGCAACTGTCAAAACACAAAACCATGCCCCAGCTCACTCTCCATCCACTCCAGGAAACGCCGCACCCTGGGAAAGCCCGAGTGGGCTTTGGGAAACACCAGGTGATGCGCCGCTACCGGGGCGCTCAAGGTCTGCGGCGCGACTTCGACCAGCGCACCGCTGACAAGGTATTTCTGCGCCAGCAACGTGCTCTCGAGGGCGAACCCCAGGCCGTGGCTCGCGGCCTCCAGCGTCATGTAAGAACGGTCGAAACTCAATGCGTAGGGTTTTTCCGGTCGTGCCAGGCCGTGTTGCGCAAACCACTCAGGCCATTTGAGCAACGTAGCTTCGGAGAGAATCAGATCCTTTTCCAGCAGATCCGCCGCGCTGGTGACACGGTGTCGCGCGAGCAGTGCCGGGGACGCCAGGACCGCGAAGGTCTCGTTGCGCACGGTTCGCACCTCGTAGCTCGGCCAGTTCGGCTGACCATGGCGGATGTCGACGTCGATCTTGTCCCGGCTGAAATGCAGCGACTCATACGAACAGGACAGATTGATCTGGATATCCGGATGGCTCAGGCGAAAAGCCTCCAGGCGCGGCATCAACCAGAGCAAGCCGAAGCTGGGCGACGAGTGAAGCCTCAGGCAGTCGAGGCTGATGTCGCTGGAGGCCCGCTCCGTCGCCACTTCCAGGCTGTGCAACAGCCCGGAAATGTCTTTGAGATATTGCTCGCCGACAGGGGTAAGGGTTACGCCGCGGGCCGCGCGCACGAACAGTTGGCGACCGATCATCGCTTCCAGTTTCGCCAATTGATGACTGATTGCCGAAGGCGTCAGGTCGAGAACTTCCGCGGCCCTGGCCAGGTTGCCAAACCGAGCGGTTTGCTCGAAGGCCTGAATAGCTCTCAGCGGTGGCAGGTTCGCTGGCGTGTTGTCGTCATGGCGCATGAATGCTCCGCGCAGTTTTCTTAGGGTTTCTTGACGTCAACGTATTCAACCATCCGAGGCTCGCTTTGACGAGAGCTGAATTTTTTTCATCAACCAGTGAAGTTTGCATTATTGCTCACCCCTCCCGCTCGGAACACTCTGAATCATCGATCACCCATCGAACCATAAGAACAATCAGAGGAACCGCTCATGTTGCTTCAAGGCAAAATCGCAATCATTACCGGCGCTGCATCGGAACGCGGTATCGGCCGCGCCACTGCCGTGACCTTCGCCCTGCATGGTGCCCGCGTCGTGATCCTGGACCTGGATGAATCCGCTGCACGCGACGCGGCTGCCGCGTTGGGCGAAGGCCACCTGGGCCTTGCGGCCAACGTCGCCGACGAAGCCCAGGTCAAGCAGGCCGTCGCCCACGTCATCGAACATTTCGGCCGTATCGACGTGCTGGTCAACAACGCCGGGATCACCCAACCCATCAAGACCCTCGACATCCGTCCCGGCGACTACGACAAAGTGCTCGACGTCAGCCTGCGTGGCACGCTGTTGATGTCCCAGGCCGTGATCCCCACCATGCGCGCTCAAGCGTCGGGCAGTATCGTCTGCATGTCGTCGGTCTCAGCCCAACGGGGCGGTGGCATCTTTGGCGGCCCGCATTACAGCGCCGCCAAGGCGGGCGTCCTGGGCCTGGGCAAGGCCATGGCTCGTGAGTTCGGTCCGGACCAGATCAGGGTGAACTCGATTGCACCCGGCTTGATCCATACCGACATCACCGGTGGCCTGATGCAGGATGAACGGCGTCACGCGATCATCGAGGGTATTCCGCTGGGTCGTCTGGGCGCCGCCCAGGACGTGGCCAACGCTGCGCTGTTCCTGGCCAGCGACCTGTCCTCCTATCTCACAGGCGTTACGCTGGATGTCAACGGCGGCATGCTGATTCACTGATGACACCCAAGCGGGTCGGTAACGGCCCGCGCTGTTCTGGATCGATGATGCGCCGGGCGGTAGCGCCTGGCGGTCTATAAAAACAAGAGATCAGACCATCATGATGACCACCCTGACGCTCGACGCGGTTTCGACCGTGCGCTCCAATGCCTACCGCAAGACTGCCTGGCGCCTGATGCCCTTTTTGATGTTGTGCTATCTGTGCGCCTATCTGGATCGGGTCAATGTGGGGTTCGCCAAACTCCAGATGATGAGCGACCTGTCCCTCAGTGAAACCGTCTATGGACTGGGCGCCGGGATGTTCTTTCTCGGCTATTTTCTCTGCGAAGTCCCCAGTAACCTGATCCTGCACAAGGTCGGCGCTCGCCGCTGGATTGCCCGGATCATGATCTCCTGGGGGATCATCTCCGCGCTCTTCGCCTTCGTCGAGACGGCCTGGCAGTTCTACACCCTGCGCTTTTTGCTGGGCATCGCCGAAGCAGGCCTGGCACCTGGCCTGCTGCTTTACCTGACCTATTGGTTCCCCTCCTATCGCCGGGCCAAGATGACGGTCCTGTGGTTCATCGCCATCCCGCTGTCCGGCATGATCGGCGGCCCGCTGTCGGGCTGGATCATGAATCAGTTCGCAGGTTTTCATGGCTGGAGCGGCTGGCAGTGGATGTTCGTCATCGAAGCCATTCCCACCGTGATCGTAGGCCTGTTGGTGCTGACCTACCTGAAGGACGGTGTGCATCAGGCCACTTGGCTGACCGACGATGAAAAGGCCTTGGTCAACAAGGAGCTCGCCGAAGACAACAGCCGCAAGGTCACCCATGCTTCGCCACGGGAATTCATCCGCGACCGGCGTTTGTGGTTGCTGGCGTGCATCTACTTTTGCGTGGTGATGGGCCAGTACGCAATTACCTTCTGGCTGCCAACGCTGATTCGCAACGCCGGGGTTTCCGACCCCTTGCACATTGGCCTGTTCACCAGCCTGCCCTACCTCTGCGCAATTGCCGCGATGCTGCTGATGGGCCGCAGCGGCGACAAGCACCGTGAGCGTCGCTGGCATCTGGTTGCACCGATGATCGCCGGCGCGATAGGCCTGACGCTGGCGGCCCTGCTGGGGGGCAACCTGCTGCTCTCGGTGCTGAGCCTGTGCCTGGCAGCCGCCGGCGTGCTGTCCGCCTCATCACTGTTCTGGATACTACCCACGACGCTGCTCGGCGGTGTGTCCGCCGCGGCGGGCATCGCCGGCATCAACAGCTTTGCCAATCTGGCCGGTTTCTGTTCGCCGTACCTGATTGGCTGGATCACTACCACAACAGGCTCGAGCGCTATCGGCATGTACCTGATCACCTGCGTGCTGTGCATCGGCGCGTGGCTGGTACTGCGAATCCCGGCCGCCTCGGTCAATCGTTAAGTTCCTGGAGTCGTCACCATGACTGTCACTTCCCCTATCACGCCGCTATCGGCCTTGGCAGATCGCGCCCATAACATCCGCCGCCATGCACTGCGCATGGGCCAGGTCCAGGGTCAGGGCTATGTCGGCCAAGCCCTGGGCGCCGCCGATCTGTTAGCCGTGTCGTATTTCCATGCGCTGCGCTATCAGCCACAGAATCCCGAATGGGAGGAACGCGACCGCTTCTACCTGTCGATCGGGCACTATGCGATTGCGCTGTACGCCGCGCTGATCGAGGCCGGAGTCCTCCCCCTCGATGAGCTGGAAACCTATGGTTCGGACGACAGCCGTCTGCCGATGTCTGGCATGGCCGCGTACACCCCTGGCATGGAAATCACCGGTGGTTCCCTCGGCCATGGCCTGGGTATCGCCGTGGGTGCGTGCCTGGGGCTCAAACGCAAACAATCGGACGCATTCGTCTACAACCTCTTGTCCGATGGCGAACTCAATGAGGGGTCGACCTGGGAAGCCGCGATGTCGGCTTCGCACTGGAAGCTCGACAACCTGATCGCAATCATCGACGTCAATAACCAGCAGGCCGACGGCCACGCCAGCGAGGTGCTGGCGTTCGAACCGATCGTCGACCGCTGGCAGGCTTTTGGCTGGTTCACCCAACGGGTGGATGGCAACGATATCGCCGCGCTGGTGGGTGCATTCGACGCCGCGCGCAGCCATCAGGGAAGTCAGCCGCGCGTCATCATCTGCGACACCAAGATGGGCAAGGGCGTTGACTTCCTCGAAACCCGTGAAAAGACCCACTTCATTCGCGTCGACGAGAACGAATGGGATCTGGCATTGAATAACCTGAAGGTCGGGAGAACCGTATGAGCAGTGTGAAAACCCCTTCGAGCGGCAAGAAACGCCTGACCACGTCGGCCATGATCGCCTCGATTGCCTCCGAAGGTCAGGCGACCCGCTCCGCGCCGTTCGGCCACGCACTGGCCGCTTTGGCCGAGCAGCGCTCGGACATCGTCGGGCTGTCGGCGGACCTGTCGAAATACACCGATCTGCACATCTTCGCCAAAGCCCACCCGGATCGCTTCTACCAGATGGGCATGGCCGAGCAACTGCTCATGAGCGCCGCCGCGGGTATGGCCCGCGAAGGCTGCGTGCCCTTTGCCACCACCTACGCCGTGTTCGCTTCACGCCGTGCCTATGACTTTATTTGCATGGCCATTGCCGAAGAAAACCTGAACGTCAAGATTGTCTGCGGGTTGCCCGGGCTGACCACCGGTTACGGTCCAAGCCACCAGGCCACCGACGACCTGGCGATCTTTCGCGCGATGCCGAACCTGATGATCATCGACCCGTGCGACGCCCTCGAAATCGAACAGGCAGTGCCAGCCATCGCCGCGCACAACGGGCCGGTGTACATGCGTCTGTTGCGCGGCAACGTGCCGTTGGTACTCGACGAGTACGGCTACCAGTTCGAAATCGGCAAGGCCAAGACCCTGCGCACCGGCAAGGACGTGCTGATCATCTCCACCGGCCTGATGACCATGCGCTCGTTGGAGGCTGCGCAGAAGCTTCAGGCAGATGGCGTCGACGTCGCCGTGCTCCACGTCCCGACCATCAAGCCGCTGGACGAGCAGACCCTTCTCGCCGAGGCGCGCAAGTCCGGACGCCTGGTGGTCACTGCCGAAAACCATTCGATCATTGGTGGTTTGGGTGAAGCGGTCGCGACGGTACTGCTACGCAACGGCGTCACGCCGACCTTCAGGCAGATCGCATTACCCGATGCCTTCCTGGATGCCGGTGCGCTTCCGACGCTGCACGATCGCTACGGCATTTCGACCGAGGCGGTCTGCGCGCAAATCAAAAGCTGGCTGTAGGTGCTGAAACCCGGGGGCTGCCGGCTCCCGCTTGTCAAGGAGTGACGAATGGACGCTACTGAGCTACTGGACCCTTCGTATCGATTCTTGCTGGATGAACCGGCCAGCCATTGGACACCCGGCACGCTTGCTGACATCAGGCATCGGGTCAGCCGCGGATATAAATCAGCGCAGGCCGCACGCTGCGAAGTTAAATGGACGACTGATTCGCCGGAGCCTTCGGGGGTCCGCTTGTGCCTGTATCGGCCCGACTCGACAGCTGAACATCAGGCGCTGGCCCCCCTGCTGTACATTCACGGCGGCGGTTTTGTCCTGGGCTGCCCCGAAATGGTTGACGACTACCTGGCCGACCTCGCCAACACGCTGAAGATAGCGATAGTGGCGGTGGATTATCGGCTCGCTCCAGAGCATCCCTTTCCGGCGCCACTGCAAGACTGCTACACCGCCCTGGAATGGATGGAGCACAACAGCAAACCCTTTGGCCTGGACATGAGCCGATTGGTGGTCATGGGGCACAGCGCCGGGGCCGGACTCGCCGCTGCGCTGGCGATCGCCGTGCGGGACAGGCAACACCACTCCATGGCCGGACTGGTACTCATCTACCCGATGCTCGATCATCGAACCGGCTCATCGAGCGCACCTGTCGATAATCCCACGGGCGGACAGATCGGTTGGGGACGGCAAGCCAATCAGTTCTGCTGGCAATGCATGCAAGGTTCATATGCCCTCGACGATGAACGCGCGCCGCTGTTCTCACCGGCCCTTGCCCCGGACCTGCAAGGCCTGCCACCCAGCTTCATCTGCGTCGGAGCACTGGACCTGTTCCTGGAGGAAGACGTGGATTTTGCGCTGAAGCTTTCCCGTTCTGGCGTCCCGGTGGAGCTCCACGTGTATCCCGGCGTACCGCACATGTTCGATCAGTATCCGGGGGCGCTCACCGAGCGGTGCCATGCAGACGTTGTATCGGCGCTCAGGAGGCTATGTACCCTGTGACGGACCGATGCCTCTGTCCTCCCCAGCGGCCCCCCCCGCGCCCCGCGTTACCGCGTCTCGGTCACTTTCTTCAACAACCGCGGCTGGTCAGGATCACGTCCGCGAGCCTCGGCCAGTCGGGCAGCCATCAGGTAGAACCCCTGGATCATGGTGAACGGTTCCAGCAGCGGGTGTTCGGTAGGCTCGCTTGGCGCCGGCCCTGACGCCGTTGCGGTCGGGGCCGCGGCCCTGATGATCCTGGCGGAAATCAGCCCCGATTATGAGGCGCTGTTGAAGATGCCCCTGTAATCCCGGGCAAAGGGCGGACAGGAAAACATCGCGGATGGGCCGGTAACTGACACAATGCGCACACGTCTTCCTGCCCTATCGAGACTGCGCACCTGGATACTTCCGTCAGGAACCGTCGCAACGAACTGTCGCTCGATATCACGGCCGGCCCCTGGGCTACCAGACCGCAATATGCGAATCCGCCCGAGGCTCAGTCCCACCGCACAACACACCGCTGAGCGGATCGCGGAGAATGATCTGCCCGCGACCATAGTCGGTCAGGTCGCTGCTGACCTGTACCTCATGGCCACGGCGCGCCAGGGCGTTGACCAGGTCCGGTGACGCGCCGTGCTCGATGCCGACCTTCATCCCGCCCAGCCATTGCCAGCGCGGCGCATCCAGGGCCGCCTGGGGGTTCAGGCCGAAGTCCACCAGGTTCATGACCATCTGCACGTGTCCCTGGGGCTGCATGTAGCCGCCCATGACGCCGAAGGGACCAAGGGCCTGACCGTTCTGGGTGAGAAAGCCGGGGATGATGGTGTGGAAGGTTTTCTTGCCCGGCGCGAGGCAGTTGGCGTGCGTCGGGTCGAGACTGAATTCCTGCCCGCGGTTCTGCAAAGCAATCCCGCTGTGGGGCAATACCACCCCGGAGCCGAAACCGTGGTAGTTGCTCTGGATGAACGAAACCATGTTGCCTTCTTCGTCGGCGGTCGCCAGGTACACCGTGCCGCTGGCGTGGGGGTCGCCGGGCTCGGGCGGCTGGGCCTGTTCGCCGATCTGCCCACGGCGCCGGGCACTGTAGTCGTCACTCAGCAGGTCGGCCACCGCCACGCGCATATGCCGCGGATCGGTGATGTAATGCAGGCCGTCGCTGTAGGCCAGCTTCATCGCTTCCAGTTGGCGATGCCAGGTCTGTTGGCTGTCGCGGTGATCGAAGTTGAAGCCCTCGAGGATATTCAGCGCCATCAAGGCCACCAGGCCCTGCCCGCTCGGCGGGATTTCCCAGACGTCGATGCCCCGGTAGTTGATGTGGATCGGCTCCACCCACTGGGCGCGATAATCCTTGAGGTCGGTGCTGCGCAGGTAGCCGCCGGTGGCACGGGAATGAGCATCCAGGCGCTCGGCCAGAGCACCGCGATAGAGACTTTCGCAACGGGTGGCGGCGAGTTCTTCGAGGGTGCGGGCCTGGGCCGGATTGCGGAAGATCTCCCCGGCCCGCGGCGCACGCTCTTCAATCAGGAAGGTATCGAACCAGGTCTCCAGCACCGGGTCGCGTTGGGGCGTGAACTCCTTCAAGGCGATCTGCCATTGATGAGCGACCACCGGCGACACGGCAAAACCACCCCGCGCCAGGCTGATCGCCGGTTGCAACAGATCGGCAAAGGGCAGCTTGCCGAAGCGTTGTGACAGCTCGGCCCAGGCCGATGGACAACCGGGCACCGTCACCGGCGTCCAGCCGTAGGTGGGCATCCGTTCATGGCCGGCGGCCTGCACCGCTTCGACGCTCAGGGACGCCGGTGCATGGCCGTTGCCATTGAGGCCGTGCAACTGGCCCTTGCACCAGACCAAGGCGAAGGCATCGCCGCCGATGCCGCAGCCGGTGGGCTCCACTACGGTCAGCGCCGCCGCCGTGGCGATGGCCGCATCGATGGCGTTGCCGCCCTTTTGCATGATTTCGATACCCGCCTGCGCGGCCAGTGGCTGAGAAGCGGCGACCATGCCTCGGCGGGCGAAAACGCTCTGGCGTTGCGACGGATACGGGTACTCGTGAGCAGAAAATTTCAACATGACAAACTCTCTTCACCTACAAAATGAGTCAGAGCACACGACTGAGAAAGGCCCGGGTACGCGGGTGACTGGGGTGGCTGAAAATCTGCTCCGGCGGGCCTTGCTCGATCAGCTCGCCCTGGTCCAGGACCACCACACGATCGGCCACTTCCCGGGCGAACCCCATTTCGTGGGTCACCACCACCATGGTCATGCCCTCTTGCGCCAGTTCCTTCATCACCTCCAGCACCTCGCCCACGGTTTCCGGGTCGAGGGCGCTGGTGGGTTCGTCGAACAGCATCGCCTGGGGCTTCATCGCCAACGCCCGGGCGATCGCCACGCGCTGTTGCTGCCCGCCGGAGAGCATGGAGGGGTAATGGCTGGCCTTGTCCGCCAGGCCGACCCGCGCGAGCAGGCTGCGGGCCTGTTCCAACGCGGCGGCACGCGGAATCCCAAGGACCTGGATCGGCGCCTCGATGATGTTCTCCAGGGCGGTCATGTGGGGGAACAGGTTGAAACGCTGGAACACCATGCCGATGTCCCGGCGCTGGCGGGCGATGTTGCGCTCCGAATCGCGCACCAGGCTGCCATCGGCCCGTTCCCGGTAACCCATGGCCTGGCCGTTGACACGGATGCGTCCGCCCTGGATGTCTTCCAGCAGGTTGATGCAGCGGATGAAGGTGGTCTTGCCGGACCCTGACGCGCCGATCAGCACCACCACCTCACCGCGGCGAACCTGCAGGGATATGCCCTTGAGGATCTGCAAGTCACCGAAGGACTTGTGAACGTCCAGCGCTTCGATGATCAGTTCTTCACTTTTGTGCGCCATGGTTAACGTTCCCTCAGCAATTTCAGGGTGCTGCGGCCGAACATCCGCGTGGCCGCCGGCGGTGGCGAAGACGGACGGTCCGATTGACCGAAGCGGGCTTCCAGCCAGCGCTGGAAGAAGCCCCAGAGGGTCGTCAACAGCAAGAAGTAGATCGCTACCACCAGGTACAGCTCGAACACCCGGAACGTCGCCGACGTCACCATCTGGGTGCTGAGCAGCAGTTCCTGCACGCCAATCACACTGACCAGCGTGGTGTTCTTCAGCATCACGTTGAACTCGTTGCCCAGCGGCGGCACGATCACTCGGAACGCCTGGGGCAGAATGATGCGCCGCATCAACCTGGCGAAGGTCATGCCCAGGGACCGGCCGGCCTCATACTGGCCCTTGTCGACCGCGCCGATGCCGGCGCGGATGATCTCTGCCATGTAGGCGCCTTCGTTGAGGCCCAGGGCGATGATCGCCGCCTGGATATTGCCGGGAATCACCAGGCCGAACAGATCGATGTCCTCGAAGCGGAAGATTCCGCCGGCGGCCAGTGCGGTATAGAGAAAGACAATCTGCACCAGCAATGGCGTGCCGCGCATCAGCCACACGTAAAAGCGCACCGGCATGTGCAGCAACGGATTCTTCGACAGCCGCAAGAGCGCCGCCGCCAGGCCCAGGACACAGCCCAGCAACATCGCCAGCACGCTGATCAGGCAAGTCAGCCAGAGCCCGGTGAGGTAGACCCCACTGGGCTGCAGCAGGTACTGCCAGAACACATCCCAATTGAAATTCATCGACGCTTACCTCAATCGAGAGTGTCGCCGGCGACATGCCATTTGTTGAGCAACTGGCTGTAGCTGCCGTCGCCGCGCATGTCGCTGATCACCTGCTGCACCGCGGCGCTCAGTTGCGGATCGTCCTTGCGGATGCCGATGCCGGTGAGAATCCGACTGAAGGCCGGCACCCCTTCCTCGAACAGATCGGGGGCCATGGCGGCGTAATAACCGGCGGTTTCCACGGTGGTGCCATAGGCATCGACCTGACTGATGCGCAGCGCCTGGAACGCATCGGTATCGGTGTTGTAGACCACCAGCTTCATCGCCGGTTTGCCGGCCTTGGTCAGCTTTTCATTCTCGGCGTCGAGCAGGGTCTTGATGGTGGAGCCGTTGAGCACCGCCACCTTGCGCGCGGAAAGATCCGGCAACGTCTTGATGGCCTTGGGATTGCCCTTGGGCACCACCACCGCCTGGCTGGAGTACATGTAGTTGACGATATCGATCACTTCCCGGCGTTCCGGCTTGTCGAACAACTGGTCGACGATCATGTCGCACTGTTTGGCCAGCAACGCGGGGAGCAATCCGGAAAATGGCACGACCCGCCATTCCACCTTCTTGTCGTCCAGGCGCCTGGCGATTTCCAGGCCCAGGTCGACGGTCAATCCCTTGGGCTTCTGTGCCTCGTCGAAGGACACCAGCGGCGGCGAGTCCATGCCCGAGCAATAGATGAGTTTGTCGGCCTTGATCAAGCGCTCCGGCACCACGGGGGCGGCGGACGCCCACTGTGCACAGAATCCCAAGGATATTGCGGCTATCAACACGCGAGGCTTATGCATGACCAGACACTCCAGTTCAGTGGGTAACGGGCAGTACTCAAAGTCAGAACACGGGCAGGCTCAGGCCTGCTCTGTTTATTTTTTCGCTTGCAGGAACTCGATCAATTCAGGGATGGTGCCTTCGATGTGCGCCCGCACCACCGCCTCGGCCTTGTCGGCGTCACCGGCACGGATCGCGTCGAGGATCACCACATGTTCCTGGCGCGCGCTCATGGGTTTCTCCACGTGCTGCAACCACAGGCGCATGGGCGCCTCCACCAGGGAATAAAGGGCACTGATCTGCTTCAGCAGCCTGGGGCGACCGCTGAGGCTGCACAGGTATTCGTGAAAGGCCCGATGCCGGCTGACCCACTCGGCGCTTTCGTCGCGGTAGTCGTCCATCTCGTCCAGCAACCGTTCCAGGGCGGCCAACTGGCGATCGCCAATGCGCCCTACCGCGACCCGGATCGCCAGGCCTTCGAGGGCACTGCGCATCTCGAACACCTCTTGCAGTTCGTCGATGTCCAGGCCGCTGACAACGGCTCCGCGATTGGGCCGCAGCGTAACCAAGCCCTGGGCATCCAGGCGCCGGAACGCCTCGCGCACCGGCATGCGGCTCATGCCGATCTCACTGGCGATGTCCTCGGCGATCAGCCGATCGCCTTTATGAAACCGCCCGCCACAGATGGCTTCCAGCAGGAAGTTGTAGGCTTCTTCCTCGGCGGTCACTGGAGGACGTTCAGTGTAAGACGGAGCAAATTGCATGGCTGCACCCTTTGTATTTTTGTATCCAATTATTCATGGATTCAAAAAAGCAGGATGCGTGCCAATACCGTTGACGGATATGCAAGTGATTGATGTGAAGGGGAAAGAATTGCGAGGCTGACCCGACAGTTAATCCAGCCTCAGGCTGGCCGGTGCGGATGTGCTACTTATTGGCCCAGGAGGCGCCCATTAACGTGCAAAGCAGTAGCCCGGTAACATTACCAGGCTTTCAAGCTCTGGCTCCTGTCATGCTGATGAACCTGTGGCGAGGGGATAAATCCCCTCGCCACAATGAACCGGGCAAGTCTTTAAGTGAACAGCACTATTTGGCCCTGGGGGTTTCCGAAGGGGATTCGCCGAACAGCTCCCGGTAGTGCGTGGCGAAGTGGCTCAGGTGGAAGAAGCCCATGGCCACGGCGATCTCGCCGACGTTCTGCGCGGTTGCCTGGGTCGTGATCAAGCGCCGCCGCACGGCATTGAGCCGCAGGTTGCGCAAGTACTCGACCGGACGCATCCCGGTCACGGCCTGGAAGCTGTTCTGCAGGGTCCTGCGACTGACCCGCAGTTGCTCGCAAAGATCGAGGATGCTCAGGGAAGTATCGCCGCTGTCCCCGGCCAGCTCCTGGCAACGCTTGACCAGATAGGCGCTGACGGCAAAGTTTCCGCGCCGCCCCCGGACTTCGTCCGAGGCATGACTGAACAGGTCGAGGAAGGCATTGAGCAGGACATCCTCGAGCATTTTTTCCGAGGCTGGAGTGATCGCGTCGGGCTGCTCCAGCAAACGACGAAACAGAGGATGGATCCTCTGCTGTACGCGCAACAGAACCGTCTCATCCACGCTGACCTGAGACACGCTTTTCAAGCGTTTGAGCTGATCGTCCGGCAGTTCATAGGCCGCCAGCTTGGCGAAACGCACCATGTCGACATTGATCGCGAAGAAACGCGTCCCTTCCGGAGCGTGCAGGACGAAATCCTCGCCATCGCGCAGCAGCACCACATTGTGGGCGTCGACCTGATGCCCCTGGACCACCGGCGCGTTGCCCAGGGACATGGCAATGCACAGACGTCCTTTTGGCGCGCAGCCGCGCTGCACCACACGTTTATCCAGCACTTCCTGGAAGATCTGGAAACGCTCGGCGCAAATGTGTTGCAGCTCGCTGGACAGGCATCCGCGACCGAGTTGGTCATAGACCTGCTGCCAGCCCAGGATCGAACCGGCGTGCTGTTGAGGATCATTGAAGGTACGGACTTCGGCGAGCATGATCAGTGTTCCTCGGTGGCCGGCGTTGTTCTACCGGCCGTTCATAAGGTGCTCGATCGTCCATGACAGCGACAGGCTCTAGGGGGCGCCGTTGCCGGCGCGGAAAACCAAAGCCAGTTCCGTGCCAAGCATATGCAAGCGGTACTCGGCGGGCTGGATGTCCATGGGCGGCAGCAACGCGCCCGACAGCACGACCTGCCCCGCTTCAAGGCGCTGCCCGTCCGCCAGCAATCGCCGGATCAGCCAGCAGAGATTGACCTGTGGCGTATCCTCCCGCGCTTGGGTGTCACCGTTACCGCAGGCCACCCCGTCTCGTTCCAGGCAATAGCTCACGGGGGGCATCCGCCCCGGCTCGAGCTCAGTGCGCGGGCCGACACAGTACAGCGCCGCCGCCGCGTTGTCGGCCAGGAACGCCCCGACGCCGAAACTCCAGCCCTGCCATCGACAATCGGCGATCTCGAACGCCGGGGCGACTGCAGAGACACAAGCCAGGATTGCCTCATCGCTGTGCTCGCCCGGCGCGAGGGTGCGCCCCAGAAAGCACGCCAGCTCAATTTCCAACTTGGGCTGGATCAGTCTCGCCAGGTCCACCGAACCGCCGGGCTCGACGACCATGGCGTCGGTCAACGCACCCAGCACCGGCTCCTGGATACCCATCCGCTTCTGCGCGGCGCTGCCGGCGAAGGCCACCTTCCATCCGCTCAGCTGCTCGCCTCGGGCCTGACGCTGGCGCAACGCTTCGCGCTGCAGGGCGTAGCCTGTCGGCAAGTCGAACGCCTGTGGGTCCAGCGGCGGCAGCGCCCGTGCTGTCAACGTTGCCTGCTGGAGCTGGCCCGGCAGTTCATCCCATGGCCTCATGAAAGTTGCTCCGCCAGTTTGCGCAGTACGCCTTCCAGTCGCTCCGGCGTGGTAATCGCGGCGACAAAGCGGTCCGGCCGCACCACCACAACACAATCGCGCACCTTGGTAAACCACTCTCCCAGGCGGTTATCGACGTCTTCCACGCAGATCGCCTGGCTCGCGGACAATGGCTGGTTACGCCCCTTGCCGCTGCGGGAACGATTGACCTGAATGAAGCGGGTGTTCCAGCGCGCCCAGTAGGCACGGGTCTCATCGCTGAGCGGCTCGTTCGGATTGACCCGATAGCCCAGCACGGCATAGGAGTGGCCCAGCACCTCGTCCAAGCGGCGACGCTGGCCTTGCTCATCTTCGACGGTCGGTTGGATGAACAACTGCCCTACGAGGTCATCCTCGTGCAGTTCCGCACGTTCGTGATGCACCAGCCCTTTGGTGATGGTCGCCTTGGGCTTGAACTTGAATTCCAGCAAGTGCGAGCGCAGGTTATCGACGCTGTTGACGGCCTGGAACAACCAGTCCCGTACACCCGCCATCAGCGGATTGGTCAGACCCAATACGGCGCCCATGTTGTCGGCCAGGGCGATGAGGTCGGTGGCATGCCCGCGTCGCTCCTGGTCGTAGCTGGCAAGTATCGAGGCCGAGGCACGTCCCTGGATGATGGCGGCGATTTTCCAGGCGATGTTCACCACGTCCCGCAGGCCTGAGTTGAGCCCCTGCCCGGCCCACGGTGGGGAAATGTGCGCCGCATCGCCCACCAGTGCCACACGCCCTTCGACAAACCGCGCCGCGACCCGGGAGTTATGGGTGTAGGCACGTATGCGGATGATCTCCAGGTCATCGGCGGCGTTGCCGATATGCCCACGGATCAAACCACGGATGGTCGCCTCCTCGCACATCGTGCTTTCATCTTCGCCCTCCAGCAGCATGAACTCCCAGCGGCGTTGCTGGTACGGCAAGTAAATGCAGACGAAGGGCCGTTGAGGATCGGCATGCAAGGCCGTATACGGGGCGTCCAGGGTGTCGTTGGCGGTATCGACCACCACCCATTTGCGCGGATGGGTCAGGCCCAGCAGTTCGATGCCGAGTTTCTTGCGCACGCTGGAACGGCCGCCATCGGCGCCGATCACGTATTGCGCGTGCAGCTGGTACAGCTCGCTCTGGGCGTCGCGCACTTGCAACGTCACCCCTTGAGCGTCCTGCTCCAGGTCGAGCATTTCATGCCCCTGGCGCAGCTCGACACCGGGGTGGCGGCCCAGATGCTCGCGCAGCGTTCCTTCCAGCAACTGCTGCATGAAGATGTTGCGCATTGGCCAGCCGTAGTGGGCGGTGCTCGGTTTGACTTCGGCAAAGCACACGCCCCGGGCGTTGTAGTAACGCAGGGGCACATTGCAGATCATGTCCCGGCTGGCCAGCTCGGCAATATCGATGCCTTGCAGCACACGCAACGCTTCATCATCCATGCCCACCGCACGGGGGTACGGCAAGATGCCGTCCGCCAGTTCGAGGACGACGCAATCGATACCGTACAGACCCATGTAATGCGCGGCGGTGATCCCGTTCGGGCCACCGCCCACGATGACCACCTGGGTTTTGTCCTGCTTCATCACGCTTCACCGCTTCGTTGTTGTGATTGTAGGTGTTGGCCGTGCAAGTAGTCCCTGACGACACGGTTGAAGGTTTTACCCTGGTCATCATGGACATAATGACTGGCGTCAGCGATCTCCGTGGTGTGCACCAGCGGATTGGCGGCCTTCATGGCCGTCAGGGTCGCCGCCGGCAGAAAGTCGGAACGCCCGCCCCGGATGAACAGCGTCGGACAATCCAGTGCGCGCACCGCCGGCCACAGGTCCGTCGGCGTGATACTCAGACGTGCCTGGGCAATGCCCTGCTGGTCGTGGCGCCACTCGATGCCTTCGAAGGTTTCCTTCATGGAATACGTCAACCTGGACGCCAGCGCCTCCTGGGACAACCCCGGACGCGCCCGCAGCCAGAATTGAGCGGCACTTTCCCAGTCGGGGAAACGCAGGGGCGTTTCACTCATTTCCCGGCGAATGCGCGCGGCACCGTCGCCGTTGATGGAGGAGCCGGGGCCGATGTCCTCGATCACCAGCGCTTGGAGCCGCCCGGGATTGAGCCGTGCATACTCCAGCGCATTGGTGCCACCGAGGGAATGCCCCACCAGGACGAACCGCTGCAAGCCCAGGTGCGCCACCAGGTCCTCCAGATCGCTGACATAGGCCTCGGTCCGGTAGGTGTCGGCAGGCGCCCACTCACTGTGCCCCCGGCCGCGCTGGTCCAAGGCGTAGCAACAATAGGGCTCGCCCAGGGCATCGGCCAGGGATTGCCAGGTCTGGGCATAGGATCGCAATCCATGGAGCAGCACCACCGCAATGCCTGACGGACTGCCCCAGGACAGATAGTGCAGGCGCATTCCCGTCCGATTGCTGAAGAAATGGCTGTTTGCGGACATTCGTTCGGTTCCCACGGTCAATGCCCCTTAATACAAGCCGTCGGTGCCCTTGACGTCCGCGGCTTGCAGGCCGCCCAGACGCGCATGCAAACGCCCACGGGTGGCGAAGGCCCAGATGATGACCAGTTCGTCAGCCGAAGGGCCGTCGCCAAACGAAAGCGAAATGCTGTCGTAGTGCGAACGCACGTACAGCGCATCCTTGTGGGCCAGCGGCACGTCGATGGTCACGCCAGGACCGCCACGCTTGCCGGTGGACGGCACCCACGACTTGCCGCCGCCCAAGGCGACACGAATCGGGTCCGCGGCCGGATTGGTCAGCAGCGCATTGCCATGCTCATACTCGCCCTGGCTACCAACCAGACACGCCTTGCCGTAGCTGACGATCTCGTGCTCGCCTGCCAGTGCCTGGATACGCCGGCCAAACTCCTGGCCCAGCAAGGGCGACGGTTCGATCAACTCGGCCAGGCTTTCGCTGTAGCGACCGGCATAGGGGTTGGCGATCACGGCGCCAATGGCATATTTGAACAAGGGTTCGCCATCGGCCAGCTGGCCGCTTTCGTTGGCCAGGGTTTCTTCGACGAAGCTGTACCATTTGCGGATGTGGTAAGTAGCAAAATTCGCGGTTTTCATGGCTCGGTGCTCTTTCAAAGTGGGTCGAGATCAAACTTGCGGCTGGGCGCGCCGGCGGCCCTGAAACGGGCCTTGCCGCGCGCGTCGTCATGTTCGGTTTCGAGGAAGAATTCCATGCGGTTGCCGTCGGGATCGTTGAAGTACACGCCATGGCCGATTTCGTGATCGGTGATTTTCACCACTTCGATCCCCTTGCCGAGCAACATGCCGTACAGCTGTCGCAGCGTGGTCATATCACCGGCGATCTCCAGCCCGTAGTGCTGCAATCCCAGCCCCCCCCGATGGGCGCCCGGCTCGGCCCGGAGCAACGCGATGTCGTGGTGCTTGGCACCAAACGCCATCATGATCCAGCTGTCCCCCCGGGCGCTTTCGTGCATGCCCAGGACATCGGCGTACCAGCGTGCCGACGTTTCCGGGTCGCGAACGAACAGCGACAGGTGGGTACGAACGACCTCGACTTTCATCGCGCGATACCTCAGTTCTTGATGATGGATTGGTGCCCGGACTTGATCTGCGCCACCGCCGGTGTCCAGAGCACATCGGCGATTTCACTGAACTCACGCCATTGCTTCTGCCAGCCGTCACCGCCGTTCTCGGAGATGAACAGGTGCCCGTACTTGGTGCCGGCGACGATCTGGCGCGGGTCGGCCGGGTTGCAGGCAATCGCCCAGACACACGAATTGGGCTGTTGCGGCAGGGGCAACACCTCCCAACTGACCGCCGCATCGCGGGAGACCAGCACCTTGCTGGTGGTGCCGGGCGTGCCGTCGGAAATGCTCAGGTAGAGCGTGTCCTCACTGCCCAGCGGTGCGTTCATGGCGCGCACGTAGTACAAGCCGAAGGTTTCGCGGGCGATGATGCCGGTCCAGGTCTGTCCTTCATCGAGGCTGCGGTAGACCGCGTTGACGCACACCACCACGATGACTTTCTGGCCGTGGTTGGGCAGCACCAGGATGTTGTGCACGTCCGAGTTGAAATCCCACAGCAGCCGGTCGTCGACGCGGGTCCAACTGTCGCCGCCATCGCGGCTATGGAACAGGCCGCCCTCTTCCAGGCCGAACCAGAGTTGGTTGCGATCCGTGGGGTCATAGGCGAAGGCCAGCAAGCGCGGCCGGCTGACCCCCTCGCAGAACTCCGGAATCTCCACCGGGGCACGGTCCCAGCTCTGGCCACCGTCAAGGGTGCGCCAGAGCACGGCGCGGGAAGGTGCGCCCGTACCGACGAAGATGCGCTGGGCGTCCGCCGGATCCACGGCAACCTTCCACACGGTCTGGCCGTTGAACGGCGAGTCCACCCGCTGCCAGTGACCGCCGGTGTCGTGGCTGACGCACAGGCCGACGTCGGTGCCGGCATAGATCACTTCGGGCGTACCGGGGTGCACGCTCAGCGATCGGGTGATTGCGTCGAACTCAAGGTCTTGCCCCAGGCCCAGACGATGCCAGGTGCGGCCATCGTCGGCACTGCGGATCACCGCCTGCCCGACGGTGGCGACCAAAAGGGTTCCATTACTCATTGCTGCTGCTCCTCAAATGAAGATGCCACGTGTCAGGCCGCCATCGATGCCGATGGACTCGCCCGTCACGGCGCCGGCCTTGGGCGATGCCAGGAAGCCGATCAGCCAGCCCATTTCGATGGGCGCCAGGGTGCGTCGGATCGGCGTCGCATCGATGTAGCCCTGCTCGACCTGCCCCGGCGTCTTGCCCTGCTTGACCCCTTCGCGCTCGTACAGCTCCTGGATGTGCGGGGTATCCACCACACCGGGGTGGATCAGGTTGACGGTGATGCCGGCAGGGCCGAGCTGGTCGGAGAGCGTCTTGGTCATGTGGGCGATGGCCAGGTTGCGCATCCCCGAGAGGACCTTGCTGCCGCGACCGGTCAGGCCGCCGATGTTGATGATGCGACCGAAGCCGCCCGCCTTCATGTGCGGGGTCACGGCCTTGGCACAACGGAAATAGCCAATGACCTTGGTGTTGAGGTCCGAGAGCAACTCGTCGTCGCCCGCGTGCTCGATGTCATTGCGCACCACGCCGGACGGCGCCGCGGCACCGTTGACCAGGATGTCGATACGGCCGAAGTGCTTGTGGGCGGCGTGCACCATGTCGGACACGGCCGACATCTGGTTGGTGTCACAGAACAGCGGCAGCACTTCGTTGCCGGTTTCTGCGGTGATTTCCTCGGCAGCTTGCTCCAGGTATTCCATGCGCCGCGCGCAGATCACCACCTTGCAACCTTCCTGGGACAGAAAGCGTGCGACTTCCTTGCCGATACCCATGCCACCGCCGGTGACGATGGCCACGCGGCCTTGTAATTCCAGATCCATAGCAGTTCCTCTTGTGATTGTTCGGCTCAGGCGAGATCGACGAAGACACTTTTGGTTTCGGTGTAGGCATCGATCACGTTCTTGCTCATTTCCCGTCCCCACCCGGACTGTTTGTAGCCACCGAATGGCGAGGCCGGGTCGACGACGTTCCAGCAGTTGATCCACACCGAACCGGCCTTCAGTTGCGCGGCCACGCGGTGGGCCGAGCGCAAGTCCCGGGTCCAGAGACCGGCCGCCAGGCCGTAGGGTGAGTCGTTGGCCCGCAGCAGCAGCTCATCGACCTCGGTCCAACTCATCACGGTCAGCACCGGGCCAAAGATTTCCTCACGGGCAACACAGGCACGCTCGGCGCGGTCAAGGAACACACTGGGTTGAATGAAGTGGCCGCGCTCCAGGTGGGACGGACGGTCGCCGCCGCAGATCAGCTCGGCGCCTTCTTCCTGGCCTCGCTGCAGATAGCCACGGACCGAGCCCAGTTGGCGGGCCGACACCAGCGGCCCCATGCTGCTGGCCGGATCCAGTCCGGGGCCCAGCACATGGGCGGCGGCGTGGCGCTGGAGTTCTTCCAGGACCTGATCGAGGACGCTGGCGTGCACATACAGGCGCGAGCCGGCGGTGCAGACCTGCCCCTGGTTGTAGAAAATCCCATCGGCGGCGCCCTTGGCGGCGCGCACGATATCGGCGTCCGGCAAGATGATGTTCGGCGACTTGCCCCCCAGTTCCAGGGAGACTTTCTTCATGTTGCCGGTGGCCGCTTGAGCGATCAGGCGGCCGACCTGGGTCGAACCGGTAAAGGCGATCTTGTCCACGTCCGGGTGCCCCGCCAGTGGCGCGCCGGTATGGGCGCCAAGCCCGGTGATCAGGTTGACCACCCCGGCCGGGAAGCCTGCGGCTTCGATCAACTGCACCAGGCGAATCGCAACCAGGGGCGTCTGTTCAGCCGGTTTCAGTACCGCGACGCAACCGGTCGCCAGCACCGGGCCAAGCTTCCACACGCACATGGTCAGCGGAAAATTCCACGGCACGATCAGCGCGCAGACGCCCACGGGTTCACGCACGGTGTAATTGAGCATCGGTGCGCCGCTGGCCGGCGACACCGGGTGCGTACTGCCCTCGATCTTGGTCGGCCAGCCGGCAAAGTAACGAATGATGTTGGCGGCGCTGGCCGCTTCACCGCGAGCATTGGCAATCGGCTTGCCGTTCTCCAGCGTGATCAACTGGGCCAATTCTTCGCGGTGCTGATCCAGCAGTTCCGCCAGGCGGAACAGCAACAGGCCGCGCTGGGCCGGCGAATGCTGCGCCCACGGCCCGGTGAAGGCTGCGCGGGCCGCCGCGACGGCCGCGTCGACATCCCGCTCGCCCCCTTCCGCGACTTCAGCCACGCGGCTTTCGCTGGCCGGGTTTTCCACGGCAAACCGACCGCCGCTGGCGGCGTCCTGCCAAGTGCCGCCAATGAACAGGCGACCGGGTTGCGACAGGAACTTCTCGACGGCAGGCAACAATTGGATCTGGCTCATATCCCCTCCTTCACAGCGCCATTTCAATCAGGCAAGGGCCGCCATCGGCGGCAGCGTTGGCCAAGGCGCGTTGCAATTCGGCATTGGTGTGCACCGTGCTCGCCGCCAGGCCGTAGCCCTTGGCCAGGGCCTTCCAATCGATACGCGGACGGTCGAGCACGGTCAGGCTCAGCGCTTCGGGGCCAAGGTCGGTCATGCCGAACCGGCGCAATTCGTTCTGCAGGATCGCGTAGCGATGGTTGGCCGCGATCAGGATCACCACCGGCAGCTGTTCCCGGGCGATGCTCCACAGGGTCTGGATGGTGTACTGGGCACTGCCGTCCGATTGCAGGCAGAACACTCGGTTGCCCCGCTCGGCCAGCGCCGCACCGAACCCCACCGGAATGCCCTGGCCGATGGCGCCTCCGGTATTGGTCAACACCCGATGCCGCGCGGCACGGGCCGACGCGGTGAAGAACGGGTAGCCGCAGGTGCCCCCCTCCACCGAGACAATGCTGTCGTCCGGCAGCGAAGCGGCCAACACCTGGCCAATCGACTGCGGGGTCAACTCGGCGGTGGCCGGCGGCAACTCGACACCCATCGGCGTCGGCACGAAAGCCGGTGCTTCCAGTGCGTCGGCCAGCGCGGTGAGTGCACCGGCCACGTCATCCCCGACGTCAGCCAGGTAAAGCAGGCGATCACGTTCTGCCAGGCGAGATGGAATGCCTTCGTAGCCGAAGTAGCTGATCGGCTCTGGAATGCCGGCACACACCACCGCGTCGTATTGGTCCAGGACGCCAATGGCCACTTCGGGGAAATAAGGCAAGCGGTCCAGGTCCGGCAGGCCACCGCCGCGATAGCTCAAGCGCGGGAAGGTTTCGGCGAACAGATGCACGCCAGGCAGTTGCGCCAGGCGTCCCGCGGCTTCAAGACCGGCAACCGACAGACCCTGGTCGCCGACGATGAACACCAAGCGTTGGCCATTGCGCAGTGCCTGGGCGACGGCTTCGATCCGATCGCCGGCAAACCGCCGAACCGGCGCGTGCAAAGTCTTGAAGGTGGTTTCCCGGGCCACTTCGTTGGCTTGCAGGTCCATCGGCAGGATCAGGCTGGCGATCTGGCCCTTGGCTTGCCAGGCGGACCGCACGGCCTCCTGGAGATCCTCGCCGATGCCCGACGCCGTGCGCGATGTACGTACCCAGCCGGAGACGCTCCCGGCCAGTGCCTGGATATCGCTGGCCAGCGGCGGATCGTAGTTGACGTGCCAGGAGGCGTGATCACCGATGACGTTGACGATCGGCGTGTTGGCACGACGGGCGTTGTGCAGGTTGGCAATGCCGTTGGCAAAGCCGGGCCCCAGGTGCGTCAGGGTCATCGCTGGCTTGCCGGCAATCCGGCCGTACCCGTCCGCGGCGCCGGTGCACACACCTTCGAACAAGGACAGCACCGGCTTGAGGGCCGGCGCGCTGGCCATGGCGGCCACCAGGGGGATTTCGGTCGTTCCGGGGTTGGCGAAGCAGTACTCGATACCGCTCGCCACCGCCGCCTTCACTATCAATTGCGCGCCATTCATTTCGAGCCCTCTTGTTCGAGCGTTTGCAATAGCTGAGATTTATCACACACAAAAACCAACATAACAAGCATTTTATTTTCGCTAAGCTCATATTTTGAGATTTATGTTAATTTATAAGCTACAAGAACTGACAGATATGCTTGCATTTCTCAAGCCCTGGAGTAACGTGGCAGCGCATCCGTCAGCCGGTGAGCAGGCTTTCCATCCCCGGCGCGTCTACCTATAGTGCTCACCGAACGGCCAGCCACGCGCCCTTCCCCCCTTAGGAGCCAAATGAGCAGTCTGAGTAAAATGTTGAGTGTCCTGGACCTGTTCGGCCCGCAACGGTTGAAGATCGACCCCGACACCATCGCCGAACACATGGGCCTCTCGCGGGCGACCGTGTACCGCTACGTCAAGGACCTGTGCGACGCCGGTCTGCTGAGCCGGGTGGATGCCGGCAGCTACGGTCTGGGGCCGCGGATCATCGAGCTGGACTGGATGATGCGCCAGTACGACCCGATCCTCGTGGCCGGTCGCGAGCTGATGCACGAGCTGTCGGAAGAAACCGGCCTGGCGGTGTTCGCCAGCGTTTTCTACGACGGACACATCATCAACACCTACATCGCCGAGCCCACCGACACTTACCAATTTGCATTCGGCCGTGGGCAACCGCTGCCGTTTTTCCGCGGTGCGCAGTCCAAGGTCCTGATCGCCTTCCAGAAGAGCCGGCGCCTGCAACGTCTGTACGACGAGCACATGGCCAACGACCCGGACAATCCCTACGACTGGGCAAGCTTTTCCAAGGCGGCGAAAAAGATCCGCAAGGACGGTTACTGCCTGACCCACGACGAACTCAACCAGGGACTGACCGGTATCGCGGCGCCGATCTTCAATCCCGGGATCGACGAGGTGGTGGGCAGCCTTTCCGCGGTCGGCAGCACCCAGAGCTTCAAGCTGCTGCGCCAGGAAACGGTGGTTGAAATGGTGATGGAGACCACCCGGCGCATTGCCGAAAAAATGCAGGAACCACCCACGCCCCTTCAGCACTAGACCGCAACGCTGCGGCGCACTCAACGGCCGCAGCCGATGTCTCCGTCTCAGAACGGAACGGCCACGCTCACCTGGCTGTACACATTGGTGCCGTTGCCGGTGGCTTGATTGCCGCCGGTGGTCGAGTCCCGATCCGGCTTGTAGAGCCCTACGAGCGGGGTGATGATCAGATGCGGGTTGACGGCCCACTCGGCATAGAAGTCCAGCTCCCGGGCATCAAGGTTCAACGCATTGCTTTTGCGTACCGTGTTGAAATCGAAGAACAACGCGCCGAGGGTCAGGTTTTCCAATGGCGTGGCCTTCAGACCGACGTGATGGATGGCCGTATTGCTGTTGAATGGCCCGGCGTAGTTGCCGGCCACCTCACCCTGGAACCAGGTCCCGTAACCGGTGCTCTGGCCAGTGAACAGCGAGTCCCATTTCTGCGAGTAGCGCGAGTAGCGGTACGTCAGTTTCGGTGCCCAGGCCACATCGGCAAAGGTGTATCCGGCCTCGGCGTACCAGGCTTTCTCGGGACCGGCGTCCTTGTCTTGCCAGGCGTATTCAAATGCCAGGCTGGCATTCTCGATCCCAGCATCGCCCTCGCCACGAATGCTGTAGACGTTCATGCCTCTGCGTTGCTTCTGGAAATCACTGGCCCAGCGGTCACTTACATCGATGCCATGCACCCAGGTCAGCCCCAGGGTTCCGGCCTTGGCGGTGTAGTCCAGAGTAGCGGCGGCCAGTTCGGTTTCGGCCTGGGCGCGGTTGTCGGATTTGAGCCACGCCATGCTGCCATGCACACCGTCCTGCCCACCCAGGCGCACCACGGCGGTTTGGTCGAATGCGTGTCGCGCCGCCAGGTAATAGGCGCCACCGCGGTTCAAGCGGCCATCGGCGGGGCCCTTGCCCAGGTTCGGTCCGTCGTCATTGATCAGGAAGCCCCTGCCCAGCTTGACCACCTGGCGTCCGCCGGAGATGTCGACGCCGTCCTGGCCCAACAGCGGGAACAGATCGGCGGAACGCCAGCCCAGGTAAGCGTCTTCGATTTTCGTGGTCCGCTCGGTTCCCAGGCTGTTCCCCGCCGCATCACCGTCGCCCCAGGTCGCGGAGCTGACCAGGCTGAATGCGCCGTAGGCGGTGCCACGGCCGGCCAGGGCCTGGTCGCCACTCACGCCATACTTGATGAAACCTTCCCGCCAGGTCGACCCGCCCGACGTGCCGTCGTAGTCCTTGCGGCTGTTGAAATGGCCGAACACCGCCAGCACGTCGGCGTTGAGGTGGCTGTCTTCGTCGGCGTACAACTCATAGGCCTGGGCCGGGCCCATGGCGCAGAACGCCAACGTGCAGGCGAGGCCGCTGCTGAAAAACTCGATACGCGATGGATACCGCATGGCTGAAGCTCCTTGTGGCGCGCCTTTCAAAGGCTGTCTTGGTTATTGGTGAAGCCGGCGCAGCTGGCTGCGCCGGTTTTGCAGGGTCAGCGGCAGGTGGCCAGAGCGTTATCGAGGGCCTGGACGATCAGGCCGGCCTCCTCGGAGGTGAGGGTCAGCGGCGGCGACAGAACGATCTTGTTGCCGATCGGGCGTACCAGCACGCCGCCACGGCGCGCTTCATCGGCAATCCGCGTGGCGAGGCCGGTCGCCGGATCGAGGGGCTGGCGGGTGGCCTTGTCCGTCACCAGATCCAGGGCGATCATCAGGCCCTTGCCACGCACCTCGCCGACCACCGCGTAGCGTTCGGCCAGCGGCTGTAAGTGCTCCAGCAACTGGGCACCGATTTTCCCGGCATTGCCCGGCAGATCCTCGGCCTCGACAATGTCCAGCACCGCCAGGGCCGCGGCACAGGCGGTGGGATGCCCGCTGTAGGTGTAGCCGTGCATGATCACACTGCTGAACCCCGGGCCGTTCTCGATGGCATCGGCGATGCGCTGGTTGAACACCGTGGCGCCCATCGGGATGTAACCGGCGGTGATGCCCTTGGCCAGACACAGGACGTCTGGGGCGACACCCCAGCCACGACTGCCGAGCATGCAGCCCGTGCGGCCGAACCCCGTCACCACTTCGTCGGCGATCAACAGGATGCCGTGGCGATCGCAGACCTCGCGCAATCTTTTCCAGTAGTTCGCCGGCGGCACGATGACACCGCCCGCCCCCTGCACCGGTTCAGCGATCAGCGCCGCGATGGTTTGCGCCCCCAACAATGCGATCTGGTCCTCCAACTGACGGATGCAGTGGACGGTCAGTTCTTCCGGATCGCGGCAATCCCAAGGGTTGCGATACAGCCACGGCGTGTCGAGCAAATGGCAGCCCGCGAGCAATTGCCCGTGGTTGTAGTGATAGACACCGTTACCGCCCACCGAGGTGCCGCCCATGTGCACGCCGTGGTAGCCGTTGCGCAATGACAGGAAGCGGGTGCGCCCAGGCTCGCCGCTGGCGATCCAGTACTGGCGGGCCATTTTCAATGCGGTCTCCACCGCATCCGAACCACCGGCGCTGAACAGCACCCGGGCCATGTTCTCCTGGGCAAACATCGAGATCAGCCGCTCAGCCAGGTCGAACACCCGTGGATGGGCGATGCCATCGAAGGTCTGGTAGTACGCCAGTTCGTCCAGTTGCGCAGCAATGGCTGCTTTCACCGAGGCCCGATTGTGGCCCACGTTGACATTCCACAAACCGCCGACGCCATCGAGCATGCGCTGGCCGTCGATATCGGTGATGTAATTGCCGTCACCCTTGGCGATGATCAGGGTTTTCGAGCGCTGGGCCGGTGCCGCGGAGCTCATCGGGTGCCAGAATTTCTTCTGCGCTGCCTTGTATTTCTCGTACATGATTCAAGTCCTCACTCAGTTTCACGGGTGCGTACAAACAGCAGTTGCTGGCCGGTGAACTCCAGCAACCCTTCAAGGCCGAACTCGACGCCGAACCCGGACATCTTGCTGCCGCCAAAAGGCGTATTCGGCTGGATCTGCGCGTGGCAGTTGACCCAGGCCACGCCGCTTTCCAGGCGACTGGCCAAGGCCTGTGCCTGGGCGAGATCACTGCCCCACACCGAGCCCCCCAGGCCCATGTCGCTGGCATTGGCGCGGCGCAGCACGTCCTCGACGTCCTGATAGGCAATCAGCGGCAGCACCGGACCGAACTGTTCTTCGTCGACCAGGCGGTGCCCGTCCGTGACATCGGCCACCAGGGTCGGCGGATAGAAAAACCCCGGCCGGTCCAGCCGAGCGCCGCCGCACAACACCCGGCCGCCATGGGCACGGGCGTCGGCCACCAGCACCTCGACCAGTTCCAGTTGTTCGAGGTTCTGCACCGGCCCGAAGGTGACGCCGGGTTCCAGGCCATCACCCACCACCTGACGCACAGCGATCCGCACCAGCGCGTCGGCAAAGGCCTCGTACTGGGATTCGTGTATGTACAGGCGCTTTAGAGCGGCACAGGTCTGCCCCATGTTCAGGAAGGCCGCCTGGAAAATGTCTTCGGCCACGGCTTCCACCGGGGTGCCGGGCAACACGATGGCGGCGTCATTGCCCCCCAGCTCCAGCGTCAGGCGCTTGAGGTTGCTCGCGGCGCCGCGCATAACGCTCTGGCCAGTGGCGGTCGAGCCGGTGAAGACGATCTTGTGGATGCCGGCATGGGAGGTGATCGTGCTGCCGAAACCCTGCTCTCCGGTCACGACGTTGATCACACCCTTGGGCACATGGCGGGCGATGATGTGCACCAGGCTCAGAGTGCTCAACGGCGTGAGGCTGGACGGTTTGCTGATCACGCAATTGCCGGCCCGCAGCGCCGGCATGATGTGCCAGATGGCGATCATGAACGGCCAGTTCCAAGGCGTTATCGACGCCACCACCCCCAACGGCTTGCGGTGCAGCTCGATACGCTGGGTCGGGCTTTCTTCCACCCGTTCCACCGGGATCTGCTGTTCGGCGGCGTACCGCGTCCAGGCCACCGCCCCCATGACTTCGAAAAGCGCCAGAGCCAGCGGCTTGCCCTGCTCCTGGACAATCAATCGGGCCAGCGCCTCGGCTTGCGCTTCGATGTCCGCAGCGATGCCCAGCAAGCGCTCCCGCCGATCTTCGTGGGTGCTGTGGCGCCACTCGCTGAAAGCCGCCTGTGCTGCGTCGACCGCCAGGTCCAACTGGGCCAGGGAGCCGGCGGGGCAGCGGGCGAAGGCGCGGCCGGTGGCCGGGTTGATGACATCGAAGCCACCCTGTTCACCGCTGACCGCAACCCCGTTGATGAGCATTTGATAATCGTGCATCAGTACCTCTCTTTCGCGCGCGGACGGGCCGGCCCGGACCACGCGGACCGGTATTTTTCGTGAGAATTTGAACAGTGCCGCGTGAGGCCTAGAGCTTGTGGCTGCCCAGCGCCATGAACCGTTCGGGGGAAACCCTGCGCAGCCGGGCCGCCAGGCATACACCGACGATCAGCGCGACGGGGATGATGGCGCAGAGGGTGTAGGACAGCAGCGTGCTGGCCCCGGTGAGCACATCGAAATGAATCACCGCGAGTGCCAGGACCACCAGCAACGCCAGGCAGGAAAACACCGGTAGGATCCGCCCGCGCCAGACGCCGAGCTTCAGTTCCGGGTGGCGCCGGAAGTAGACCACCACCGCCGCCGAGGTCAGCGCCATCAGCAGAATCACGCACAGGGTCGCCAGGTTGGAGAACCAGGCGAACAGCTGCAGGATCGGGTCGGCATCCAGCGCGGCGAAGATCAGCACCACCACGGCGGCAATCAGGCTTTGCAGCGCCGAGCCCATGTGCGGGCTCTGGTGGACGCGGTGGGTCGTGCCCAATTGGCGATGCAGCAGGCCGTCACGGCCGATAGCGTAAAAATAGCGGGCTGCGGCGTTGTGGAACGCCAGCAGCCCGGCGTAAATGCTGACCATGAACAGGATGCGGATGACCTGGGTCAGGTGCGGACCGACAAAGTGATCGGACAGGCCATAGATGAACGTGGTCGGGTCCTGTAATGCCTGCAACGTCGGCACGATCTTGTCCGCCCCCACGCCCACCACCATGGCCCACACCGACAAGGCATAGAACCCGCCGATCAACAGTACCGAGCTGTAGGTGGCGATGGGAATGGTGCGGTGCGGATCGCGGGCTTCTTCGCCGTAGATGGTGGTGGCTTCGAAGCCGATAAAGGCGGCGAAACAGAACAACAGACCGATGGACGGCGTACCGCTGAACACATGGCTGCGGTCGAACGAATCGAGATGGATGCCGCTGTCACCGCCGGTCTTGAGAATGGCGAAATCCAGGATCAGGATGGCCAGGTATTCGGCGATGACCACCACCGAGAGCACCCGCGCAGAAAGGTCAATCTTGCGATAGCCGAGAATCGCCACGCTCGCCATGGCCAGCAGCGAATAGCACCACCAGGGCAAGTCGAGGTTGAAGACACTGGCCATCGTGCCGCTGACGACCCCGCCGAACATCCCGTACAGGCCGACCTGAAGGATGTTATAGGCGAACATTGCCAACACCCCCGCCGCGCCGCCGGCCAGGCCGCCCAGGCCACGGGAAGTAAAGGCGTAGAAGCCGCCCGCGTTGGTCATGTGCCGGGACATGGCGGTGTATCCCGCCGAGAACGCCAGCAACACCAGCAGGGCCAGGATCAACAAGGCCGGCGTACCGGCACCGTTACCCAGCATGATGCCGATGGGGAAGCCTCCGGCGATGACACTCAGTGGGCTCGCCGCCGATACCACAAAGAAAATGATGAAGCCGACGCCCAGGGCGCCTCGCTTCAACTCCGTGGAGCTGCTGATCGGAAAAGATACGCTCATTTTTTTAACCTTATTGTATGAGGCCGCTGTTGCAGATCGGGCACGCCAGACTCACCGCTGCGCACAGGCTTGTTGTGTGTTGCCGGATCGATGCTATGCCCTCGCCAAAACCGTTCGCTATCCCAAATCGGCAGCATCGGGAGCTGCGCCCCAAAGTGGAGCGGCCGCGATGTCCGATGCTCGGCAGTAGCTGCCGATTCGGGCTAACGGCGCCGACATCGCGTCCGGCAAGATGACCTCGCCCGCCCTTGAACCAGGTCCGGGTACCCCACAATAACAATCAGGCGGGACGCGCCCTTCCAACGCCAACCCAGGCCTTGGCTGCGTGCGATCTGAAGCCTCCAGCAGGAAGTCCCGGCATGTTCTTCGCGCGTCTCAGTATTCAGTGGCGGATCACGCTCTTGAGTGGGCTGTCCCTCCTGGCCGTCGTCGGCGCATTGACCGGCGCTTCCCTTTACCAGAATCAGCAAAGTGCCCAATTGTTGAAGCACCAGAGCAGTCTGTTGCTGGGCCAGTCAGCCCTGGAACGCCTGGAGGCCCAGGCCCTCGCCCACGGCCAGCGGGTTGAGCGTTTCTTCAACGAAACAGCGTTGTACGGGGAAGGATTCAGCCAAGAGGTTCTTCAGTTGCGTACCCAGGCCCTGGACGGACGATTGACCGCCACACAACTGCGCCAGGCGTTGATCGGCGCCACCCGCCAGGCCCTGCTCAAGCGGGAAAAGATCCTCGGGCTGTACGTCGTGTTGTTGCCTGGCGCGCTGGCCGGGGACGATGCCGGTTTCTCCGGCCAGCGAGACCTGGCCGGGAACGAAAAAGGTCGCTTTGCCTTGTATTGGTCGCAAAGCCAGCCGGGACAACTGGTCCAGGAAGTGCTCAGCGAAGCCCAGATCGTGGCCAACAATGCCCCGCCGGGCAGCGAGCCGGGGAACGCCTGGTACTTCTGCCCACAGACCGAGCGGCGCACCTGCGTGACGGAACCCTACGAGGTCGAAGTCGAGGGCCGGAAAACCCTCATGAGCAGTATCTCGGTGCCGCTGATGGACAAGGGACAAGCCATCGGCGTCGTGGGCATGGACATCAGCCTCGACACCCTGCAGAAACTCGCCGCCACCTTGGCCGATGACTTGTATCCAGGCCATAGCGAGATCAGCATCCTGTCCCCATCGGGCCAACTAGCCGGCCACAGCGGCAGCGTGTCGGACACCTCCGTCGACGTGCGCCAGAGCGTGCAGACCGTCGCGAACGGCGCCCCCTGGCAGTTGCAGATACGCGTTCCCGAGGCGCTGGTGCAGGCGCCGGCGTTGCAGATGCAGGCGCAGTTGGATGAAAGGCAACAATACGCCAACTGGGTCAATCTCGGCTTGGGCCTGCTGGCCGGCGGCCTGGGCTTGTCACTCATCTGGCTGACCGCCTACGGCGTGACCCGGCCGCTGCTGAGCGTCGCCGAGATGCTCAACGCCATTGTCGAAGGCGATGGCGACCTCACCCGGCGCCTGCCCGACGACCGCAGCGACGAGCTGGGCCAGCTGGCCAATGGGTTCAACCGCTTCCTGGCCAAACTGCAACCTATCATTCGCGATATCCAGCAGGCATCCCAGGACACCCGTAACACCGCCGATACCTCCTCCCAGGTGGCCCAGGAAGTGAGCACGGGCATGTCCAGGCAATACCGGGATGTCGAACTGGCTGCTACCGCCCTGCATGAGATGAGCGCCAGCGCCCAGGAAGTCGCCCGGCATTCCCATCAGGCGGCGGATGCGGCCACTCGCGCCGAAAGTGCCAGCCGCTCCGGACGCGCCCTGTTCGCCACCGCGGTCAGCAGTATCGGAACCCTTGATCAAAGCCTCGAAACCACCCTCGGCCAAGTGCAGACCCTGGCCGACAACAGCCAGCAGATCACCCAGGTGCTGGACGTGATCTGCGCCATCGCCCAGCAAACCAACCTGCTGGCCCTCAACGCTGCGATTGAAGCGGCCAGGGCCGGCGAACAGGGGCGCGGCTTCGCGGTGGTGGCAGACGAAGTCCGACACCTGGCCAGCAACACCCAGAATTCGGTGGAACACATCCGCAGGGTAATCGAGGCGCTGCAACAGCTAAGTCAACAGGTCGTGCACAACACCCAACTCAGCCGTGAGCTGGCCAGGGGTAGCGTGGCTCAAGTGGAACAGACCCATGTCGCGTTACAGCACATCAGCGACGCCGTGGAAGTGATCGAGCAAATGAACCTGCAAATCGCTAGCGCGGCCCTGGAACAAAGCTCAGTGGTCGAAGACATCAGCCATCGCGTCAGCGACATCCGCACGATCAGCGAAACGTTGACCAGCCGGATGCAGGACGCTTCGCAAGCCAGCCTTCAGCTCTATGAAATGGCGAACCATCAGCAGCAACGGGTGGGGCACTTCCGCACCTGAGCCATCATCACTAGAGCCTAAATAGCTGCCCCATGGCCTTGCCCAACAGGGCCACCGCCTCATCGGTCTCGCCATCGGGCGAACGCATGAACACCACCTCATACTCCGGGATGACCGGCAAGCCCGGCAGCGAGCGACTTAACGAGACGCCGTCACGACATTGGAAATCCGGCTGAAGAACGGCTCCAGGCGCTCGCGCGGCGCATCGTGCTCAACCACCAGGGCAGAAACTTCAGCACATGCGGCCACCTGATAGTGCGCAACGCTGGAGAGTTTTTCGTTGGTCACCGCCACGACCACCTGGCCACTCGCCGCGACAACCGCGCGCTTGAACTCGGCGTCGTCCAGGCCGAAGGCGGTAATGCCGTTGTCCGGGTCGATGGCGCAGGCGCCGAGAAAGCACAGGTCGAAACTGAACTGCCGGAGCTGCTGTGCCGCGGCCAGCCCGATTGCGCCGCCTGCAACAGGGTTCAAGCGCCCGCCCAGCACGATGACCTCGGCGCGAGGCAACTTCATCAGTTGCACCGCAATCAGCGGCGAGTTGGTCGTGACGGTGAATTGGAGCTGGGGGTCAATGGCGCAGGCAATGGCCAGGTTGGTGGATCCGGCATCGATAAAGATGTGCTGCCCGCTGCTTAGCAACGCGGCGGCGGTCTGGCCGAGGTTGGTCTTGCGCCCGGCATCCTGCCTGACGCGAACGTCTATCGGTCGCTCAGCCGCGGGCAGGAGGATGGCGCCACCGTAGACGCGTTTGCATAGCCCGGCCGCCGCCAACGCACCCAGGTCGCGTCGGATCGAGTGCTCGGAGACATTCAGTTCACTGGCCAGATCGGCCGCAATCACACGGCCATATCGAGCAAGGCGTTCGCTGATCAACTGCTGGCGTTCGCCGGGAAATACATCGTTAGGTGAGTTCATAGGTTCATAACCTGCATAAACGAGCACCAATGCTCATAATCGAGCAAGCATGCCGCGTATGCTTCGGGTCGTCAAACCGCCGATTCGAATTGCTGTGTGTCTTCGCAAAATAATCGAAACGAGCGACTGCGCCAGGGGTCTAGACCATTAAGCCCATTCGATGAGAGCTCTACCATGTTGAAATTTCTTGGCAGTACCGTTGGCATTATTTTCCTGATCGGCCTGATCGTGGTCATCGCGTTACTCAAGTTCATCTTCTGAGTGAAACAGGCTGTTCAAGGCAAGATGCCTGCAAGCCGATAGGCCGCCATCGCGAGCAGGCTCGCTCCCACAGGGGGCTGTGGCGTATGCAAAGGCTGCGTGCACCGCAAATCCAGTGTGGGAGCGGGCTTGCTCGCGAAAGCGGTGCGTCTGCCATAGGGATGTTGAATTGTGCCGACGTCTTCGCGAGCAAGCCCGCTCCCACTGGGGTCTGTGGCGTATGCAAAGGCTGCGTGCGCCGAAGATCCAGTGTGGGAGCGAGCCTGCTCGCGAAAGCGGTGTGTCTGCCATAGGGATGTTGACTGTGCCGACGTCTTCGCGAGCAAGCCCGCTCCCACTGGGGTCTGTGGCGTATGCAAAGGCTGCGTGCGCCGAAGATCCAGTGTGGGAGCGGGCTTGCTCGCGAAAGCGGTGTGTCTGCCATAGGGATGTTGACTGTGCCGACGTCTTCGCGAGCAAGCCCGCTCTCCCACAGGGGGCTGTGGCGTATGCAAAGGCTGCGTGCACCGAAGATCCAGTGTGGGAGCGAGCCTGCTCGCGATGGCGTCCGCCAGGGCGCCGCTTACTTGTCCTGGAACTCCGGCGTCCGCTTGGCCACGAAGGCCGCCATGCCTTCCTTCTGATCCTGGGTCGCGAATGCTGCGTGGAACACGCGGCGCTCGAAACGCACGCCTTCGGACAGGCTCACTTCAAACGCACGGTTGACGCTTTCCTTGACCATCATGCTGATCGGCACCGACTTGGACGCGATCAGTGCAGCGGTTTTCAGGGCGTCTTCCAGCAACTCGTCGGCCGGTACGATCCGCGCCACGATGCCGCAACGCTCCGCCTCCACCGCGTCGATAAAACGCCCGGTCAGGCACATTTCCATGGCCTTGGCCTTGCCCACCGCACGGGTCAGGCGCTGGGTGCCGCCCATGCCCGGCAGGACGCCGAGGTTGACTTCCGGCTGGCCGAACCTGGCGCTGTCGCCGGCCAGGATGAAGTCGCACATCAAAGCCAGTTCACAGCCGCCACCCAGAGCGAAGCCGTTCACCGCCGCGATGATCGGCTTGCGGCGGTTGGCCACGCGGTCGCTGTCGCTGAACAGGTCGTCGAGGTAGATCTGCGGATAGGTCAGCTCGGCCATTTCCTTGATGTCGGCCCCGGCGGCGAAGGCTTTCTTCGAGCCGGTCAGCACGATGCAGCCGATCTTCGGGTCCGCCTCAAGGCTGTCCAGCGCGTGATTCAACTCGCTGACGATCTGCGCGTTCAAGGCGTTCAGCGCCTGGGGACGGTTGAGGGTGATCAGGCCGACGCGGTCCTTGATTTCCAACAAAATCGTTTCGTAACTCATGCAGGACTCCTGTTCAAAGATTGCGCGAAATGACCATGCGCTGAATGTCGCTGGTGCCTTCGTAGATCTGGCAGACCCGCACGTCGCGGTAGATGCGTTCCAGCGGGAAGTCGTTGAGATAACCGTATCCGCCCAGGGTTTGCAACGCCATGGAGCAGACTTTTTCGGCCATTTCCGAGGCGAACAGCTTGGCCATGGAAGCCTCTACCAAAGCAGGCTGACCGTTATCCCGCAGCGCGGCAGCGTAATGCACCATCTGCCGCGCCACGGCGATCTGGGTCGCCATGTCTGCCAGGCGGAACGCCACGGCTTGGTGCTCGATAATCGGTTTGCCGAAGCTCTGGCGCTCGCGGGCATAGTCCCGGGCCGCCTCGAATGCCGCGCGCGCCATGCCCACCGATTGCGCCGCGATGCCGACCCGCCCGCCTTCCAGGTTCGCCAGAGCGATCCTGTAGCCTTCACCCTCCTCCCCCAGCCGATTGGCAACCGGCACCTTCACATCTTCGAACAGGATCTGGCAGGTATCGGAAGCATGCTGGCCGAGTTTGTCCTCGACCCGCGCCACGCTGTAGCCCGGTGAGTCGGTGGGCACGATGAACGCGCTGATACCCCGCTTGCCCGCACTCGGATCGGTCACCGCGAACACGATCACCACCCCGGCGTTCTGCCCGGAGGTGATGAACTGCTTGCTACCGTTGAGCACGTAATGATCGCCGTCCAGTCGCGCCCGGGTCTTGAGGCTGCTGGCGTCCGAGCCGGCCTGAGGCTCGGTGAGGGCAAAGGCGCCGAGCATCGCGCCGCTGGCCAAGGGCGTGAGGAACCGGGCCTTCTGCTCATCGCTGCCGAACTTAAGGATCGGCACGCAACCCACCGAATTGTGCACGCTCATGATGGTCGAGCACGCCCCGTCGCCGGCGGCGATTTCCTCCAGGGCCATGGCGTAGGTCAGGTAGCCGGTATCGCAACCGCCCCATTGCTCCGGCACGAGCATGCCGAAGAAACCCAGCTCGGCCATTTCGCCGATGGCTTCCCTGGGAAAGCGGTGCTCGCGGTCCCACTCGGCGGCGAACGGTTTCAGGCGTTCCTGGGCGAACTGCCGGGCCACGTCGCTGATTTGGGTCTGTTCTTCAGTCGGGAGCATGGTGATTCCTTAGTACAGACATTCGACGGCCATGGCCGTGGCTTCGCCGCCGCCGATGCAAATCGCTGCGACGCCGCGCTTGAGGCCTTTCTGGCGCAGGGCTGAGAGCAGCGTCACCAGGATCCGCGCCCCGGACGCACCAATCGGGTGGCCCAACGCACAGGCGCCGCCGTGGATGTTGACCTTGTCGTGGGGGATTTCCAGTTTACCCATCGTCACCAGGCCCACTACGGCGAAGGCTTCGTTGACCTCGAACAAATCGACCTCAGCCAGCGACCAGCCGGTCTTTTGCATGAGTTTTTTCACGGCGCCGACCGGCGCGGTGGGAAACAGGCTCGGCGTGTCGGCAAACGCCGCGTGACCGTGGATCACCGCCAGGGGTTTCAAACCCCGCTCGACGGCCTGGCTCTGGCGCATCAGCACCAGCGCAGCGGCGCCATCGGAAATCGAACTGGAGTTGGCCGCCGTGACCGTGCCGCCCTCCCGGAACGCCGGTTTGAGGGAGGCGATCTTGTCGATGCGCGCCTTGGGCGGCTGTTCGTCATAGCGCACGGTCACTTGTTCCTTGCCCACCATGACCTGCAGCGGCACGATCTCGGCGTCGAAACTGCCGTCCTTGATCGCCTGCTGGGCGCGGGTGGTGGAAGCAATGGCGAAGGCATCCTGGGCTTCGCGGCTGAAGCCGTTGGCCTCGGCGCAGTCCTCGGCGAAAGTGCCCATCAGGCGGCCCTTGTCGTAGGCGTCCTCCAGACCGTCGAGGAACATATGGTCAAGTACCTTGCCATGGCCCATGCGCAAGCCACTGCGGGCACGATCGAGCAGGTACGGCGCGTTGGACATGCTTTCCATGCCACCCGCTACCACCACCTCGGCGCTGCCAGCGACGAGCATGTCATGGGCGAGGATCGCCGCTTCCATGCCCGAGCCGCACATCTTATTCAGGGTGGTGCAACGGGTCGACTTATCCAGCCCGGCGCCCAGTGCAGCCTGACGTGCCGGGGCCTGGCCCTGCCCGGCCGCGAGCACGCAACCGAACAATACCTCTTCAACTGAATCAGCGCCGATGCCCGCACGCTCTACCGCTGCCTTGATGGCGGCGGCGCCCAGTTGCGGGGCGGTAAGGCTCTTGAGTTCGCCCTGGAAACCACCCATGGGGGTACGAACAGCACTGACGATGACAATCGGATCGTGGGACATGGATAAGTCCTCCTTCATTTGGCGGCCATGCGCAAGGCACCGTCGAGACGGATCACCTCGCCGTTGAGCATGCTGTTTTCAATGATATGCCGGACCAGCGCCGCGTACTCATCGGGTTTGCCCAGCCGCGGCGGGAATGGCACACCAGCGGCCAGGGATTCGCGTACTTCAGGCGTCATGCCGGCCATCATCGGGGTTTCGAAAATGCCGGGGGCAATGGTCATCACCCGGATGCCATAGCGGGCCAGTTCCCGGGCGGCCGGCAGGGTCAGGCTAGCGATGGCCCCCTTGGAAGCAGAATAGGCTGCCTGGCCGATCTGGCCATCGAACGCCGCCACCGATGCGGTGTTGATGATCACCCCGCGCTCACCGTCGGCGTTGGCCTCGGTTTCGGCAATGGCCGCGGCGGCCAGACGCAGCAGATTGAAGCTGCCGATCAGGTTGACGTTGATCACCTGGCTGAAGCTGGCCAGTGCATGGGGGCCGTTCTTGCCGAGGATCTTCTCGCCACGCACGATCCCTGCGCAGTTCACCAGGCCATTCAGGCCGCCGAATGCCTCGACGGTGGCCTTGACCGCCGCTTCGGCCGCCGCCTCGTTGCTGATGTCCGCCACCACGCTCCGGCAGCCGAGCTTCTGCGCCTGGGCGGCCACGGCTTCAGCATTGAGGTCCACCAGCATCACCTGGGCGCCGGCCTTGACCAACAGCTCGCCGGTGGCCGCACCGAGGCCGGACGCGCCGCCGCTGACGAGGAATATTTTGTTGTCGATCTGCATCATGGTTTCCTTGGATTCAAGCTGAAACGTTAGCTGCCGCAGTCTCTTGAACTTTGGCGATTTCCTGGTTGCGCAAGATAAAGCGCTGCAATTTGCCGCTCGGGGTTTTCGGCAAATCGCTGACAAATTCGATTTCACGGGGATACGCATGGGCGGCCAGGCACTTGCGCACGTGTTGGCGCAGTTCTTCGGCCAGCTCCGGCGCGGCACGGTACTGGGCACTGAGCACGACGAAAGCCTTCACCAACTCGGTACGCTCCGGGTCGGGTTTGCCGACCACGGCGGCTTCCACCACGGCCGGGTGTTCGATCAAGGCGCTTTCCACGTCGAAAGGACCGACGCGATAGCCCGACGTGGTGATCACGTCGTCACTGCGACCGACGAAGCTGATACTGCCGTCCGGGTTCAGTTCGACGGTGTCACCGCTCAGGTAATAATTGCCAACGAACGCCTTGGTCGGCCCTCCTGCGTAACCGGCGAACCAGCACATCGGCGACTGGCTGCGGTCTACGGCGAGAATGCCTGGCTGGCCGACACCCAGTTCCTGGTGGTTCTCATCCAGTACCACGATCCGATGACCCGGCGAGGCAAAGCCGGCCGCCCCGAGGTGCACCGGATGCTCAAGCCCGTGGTGGTTGCACAGCACCATGCCCAGTTCGGTCTGGCCGTAATGGTCGTGGATCACCACGCCCAGGTTATCGGCGAACCAGCGGATCACTTCCGGGTTCAGCGGCTCGCCGGCACTGCTGACGATGCGCAGCCGGCCCTTGATCGAACGGGCGAACTGCTCGCCTCCGGCAATCAGCAGGCGATAGGCGGTGGGCGAGCCTGTGAGGTTGGTGATGCCGTATTTGTTGATGACCCGGCAGGTGCTTTCCAGGGTGAAGGGCCCATCGTAGAACGTGATGGGATGGCCCATCGCCAAGGGGCCGGTCACGCCGAAGTAGATTCCGTAGGCCCAGCCTGGATCGGCGAGGTTCCAGAAGGCATCTTCGGCACGCAGATCCACGGCGTCGCGGGTATAGCTCTGGAACGCGACGATGGCCTTGAGCGGTACGGCCAACGCCTTGGCCGGCCCGGTGGTGCCGGACGTGAACATCAGCAGGAATGGGTCTTCGCCGGTGAGCATCACCGGCTCGCACTGGTTGGAGTGGTTTGCCACTTCAGCCCAGAAACTGTAGTCGCCCCGCACGATTCCCCGGCCTTGTTCGCCGCCGATGGTGACCACCGTGGGGCAACCGCTCACTTCGTTGAGTTTGGGCCGGTTGACGCTGTCGGTGACGACGATGCGCGCGCCAGAGCTGCCGAGACGGTGCTCGATGGCCTTGGGTCCGAACGCGGTGAACAATGGCTGATACACGGCGCCGATGCGCCAGGTGGCAAGCACCACGATCAGCAGCTCCGCGGTGCGAGGCAACAGGCCGGCGACCTTGTCGCCCTTGGTCACGCCCTGGGCCAGCAGGAAATTGGCAAAGCGTGCGGCGTTATCCTGCAGGTCACGGTAGGTCCAGGTCGCGTCACTGCCGTCACGGCCTTCCCAGAACAAGGCGATACGTCCCGGCAACGCATGCCGGTCGCAACACTCGACACAGGCGTTCAGCGCCTGGAGCGAACCGTGCAGCGCGGCGTTGACGGTGTTCAAATAATCGAACTGCGACGTGGCGGACGAGTAATCGCGCATGACTAGAATCCCTCTGTACTTTTTATTGGTTGGGGAACCGTGAACAGAGGAATACTCGCGCCGAAGGGCTTGGGCGACAATGGTCAAAGCTATCAAGTTGGCTGACTGGTTTGGCCATGGTTTGATGCAGAAACTGGACTATGCAATGCACATTGTGGGAGCGGGCTTGCTCGCGAAAGCGTCGGACCAGTCAGCATATTTGCAAACTGCCCCACCGCTTTCGCGAGCAAGCCCGCTCCCACAGCGATTTGCGGCCAGCTCCCGCTACAAAGGCTGTTTCCAGGCAAACGAATACACCTTCCCCGGCGCCGGAGGCTGACATTGCTGGTTATCCGCATCGGCCCCCACCAGGAACCACTCGGCCCTGGAAGTCTCGCCGACGCTGCGAGCCTTTTGCGGGTCGTAGCAGCGCGCCAGCTCCCGCGCCGGCACCAACGCGTAGGCCTGCGGGTGGCTGCGCAGCCACAACGCGGACTGTTCCAGGGACTGATGGCTATAGAAGCCAAAATGCACGATGGGTTGTCGGGCGAACAACCAGTGCCCTTCACGCCACCCCACCAGTACCAACTCGGCGTTGTTGCTCAGTCGCGCGACGTCAGCCATGAGGGTTTCGTGAGGATTGACGCCCTCCTTATGGGGTTCGACGAAGCCACGGACAAACCAGGCGCACAGCCACACCACGGTCAGGACAAGGAAGACCTTCCTGCCCCGCGGACGTCGGCTGAACCAGCAGCGCAACATCCACGGAACCAGCGGCGCCACCAGCAGAATCAGCCCTGGCAATGCCGGAAAAATATACAGCTTGCGCTTGCCGCTGCTCAGGCTGAAGAACAGCAGCACCAGCACGACCCAGCCGAGCAATACCAGCACCCGCCCATCGTGCTTGAGCAATTGTCGGCGCCAGGCCGGCACCAGCCAGGGCAGCATGAAGAAAATCGGCAACCAGTACTTCGGGATCACCTCGACGAAGAAATACCAGAAGGGTTCACGATGCTCCCACGCGTTGGCATAGCGACCCGCCGTTTGCTTGAACAGGATTTCCTGGGCGTAGGCCACGCTGTCGGTACTGCCTTGCGCCACGATCAGCAACAACGGGCCCAGCCACACCGCAATGGCAGCCAGCGCCACCGGCAACCCCAGCCACCAGTGAGCGGTTTTCCCAGGCATCGGCGCCACGCCCTTCCAGCCTTTGCGCACCGCATAGGCATAGGGAATCAGCATCAACACCGGCAGAAAGCCAACCCCTTTGCTGATGATGCCGAACCCCATCGCCGCGCAGGCCATGTAGTACCAGCGCCAGTCCGGACCGAGCAGCAGGTGCCGGCACAGGCCATAAAGTCCCAGGATGGTCCAGAGCGCGAGAAAGCCATCGATCTGTCCGGTGCGCAGGATGCTGTAGGTCTGGTAGGTCGCCAGGAACAACAGCGCGGCGATCACGCCGATGCGCCGTCCCCACAGCCGCCGGCCCAGGTCATACAGGCAGGCAGTGGTCACGCTGCCGGCCAGCAGCGCGGGCAAGTACAAGGCAACTTTTGGCAAGTGGGTCAGTTGCACGAACAGCGCCACCGCCCACATGAACAGGGGCGGCTTGTCCGCATAGATTTCCCCGGCCCGATGGGGAATGAACCACGAGCCGTTCTGCAGCATTTCCAGGGCTACGCCGAGGAAACGTTCTTCATCGACATTCAGCGGTTGCCGCCAGCCGAGTCCGGCGCCCACCATGACCAACGCCAATAACGCAAAGCCCAGCCCTTCCAACCGTGGGGAAGCTAATCGTATCCGCACCGCTTCAGCCCCTTTTGTCCAGCTCGAGGCCTTTGTGTTCATGCTGCCTGGCGATCAATTGCAGATTGCGCAGGTACACAATGAAGCCGAAGGACTGGCCGAGAATGAACACCGGGTCTTGGCGATAAATGGCGTATGCCAGAAGCAAGGCACTGCCGGCGATGCTCAGGTACCAGAATCCGACCGGAATCACGCTGCGCTTCTTGTACTCGCTGTAGAGCCACTGCAAGGCAAAGCGCCCGGTAAAGACCAACTGGCCCATGAACCCCACGGCCAGCCACATCGATTCCCTGCCCATGTCAGGCCTCGCTTTCTTGCGCGTTGACGTCCAGGCGGGTGCGTTTTATCAACCACCACACCCCCAACAGATCGACGATGCCCACCAGGGCCCGGTCCAGGTTTCCATAATTGGACACTCCTGCCCCGCGTTCACGGTGGTTGACCGGCTGGACCAGCATCCGGCCGTTATGACGACGGATCAGGGCAGGAATGAACCGGTGCATGTGATCGAAGTACGGCAGGCGCAGAAAGGCGTCGCGCTCGATCAGTTTGATGCCGCAGCCGGTATCCGGGGTCTGGTCTTTCAGCAGGCTGGCGCGCAGCTTGTTGGCAAACCGCGAGGCCCAGCGCTTGCTCGCCGTGTCGCGACGGTTCACCCGGTGCCCCGCCACCAGCTTGACGCCCGCGGGCTTGCCCTCCGAACCGCGCACCAGGTCGAGCATCTTCGGCAAGTCGGCCGGATCGTTCTGACCATCACCATCCAGGGTCGCCAACCAGTGCCCGCGGGCCACCACGGCGGCGTGGTGGATGGAGGTGCTCTGCCCCAGGGAACGGGCATGGCTGAGCACCCGTAGTTGAGGGTAGCCCTGGCCTTGTAGCGAGCGCAGCTCGGCCGCAGTGGCGTCGGTGCTGCCATCGTCCACCACGATGACTTCGAAGGCCTCGTTGACCAGCGCCCTACGCACCTCCTCCAATAACGGAATGAGATTGCCTGCTTCGTTCTTCGCCGGGATCAAGACGGATACATAAGGGGTTTCGTGCATGACTTACCTATTCGAAATGCGCGGTTAAACGCGGTAATAGTCGCGGTACCAATCGACAAACGACCGCACACCGTTGGACACCGGAACCTGCGGACGAAAATCCACCCGCTCTTCCAGGTCACGGGTGTCCGCCCACGTGTCGACCACATCGCCTGATTGCAACGGCAAGAAATTCTTGATGGCGCGGATACCCGTCGCCTCTTCGATGCATTCGACAAACTGCAGGAGTTTCACCGGCGAACCGCGTCCAATGTTGTAGACCTTGTTCGGTGCACCGCTTTCATCGGTAGGCGGCCGCGGCAGTAATCGCACGAGGCCTTCGACAATGTCGTCGATGTAGGTGAAATCCCGAGACATCGCGCCATCGTTGTACACATCGATGGCGCGGCCGTTGAGGATGGCATCCGTGAACTTGAACAGCGCCATGTCGGGTCGGCCCCAAGGCCCATACACGGTAAAAAAGCGCAGGCCGGTCGTGGGGATGCCGTAGAGATGGGAGTAGGAATGAGCCATCAACTCATTGGCACGCTTGGTCGCGGCGTAGAACGACATGGGTCGATCGACCGGGTCGGTGGTGGCATACGGCAGGTGATCGCTCAAGCCATACACCGAACTGCTCGAGGCATAGATCAGATGCGCCGGCCCATGGGCACGACAGGCTTCGAGGATGTTGAGGAAGCCCACCAGATTGCTTTGCGCGTAGGTGTCCGGATTGTCGATGGAGTAACGCACGCCGGCCTGGGCAGCCAGGTGGATGACCTGTTCGAAACACTGTTCGGCAAACAGATCCTGCAACGCTTGCTTGTCAGCCACATCGAGCCAACGGAACTGAAAGTTGGAACAGGCGTCCAGTTGCGCAAGCCGGTCCCGTTTCAACTCGACGCTGTAATAGCTGTTGAGGTTATCGACACCAATGACCTGGTGACCATCGGCGCATAAGCGCTTGACGGTATGAAAGCCGATGAAACCGGCGGCGCCGGTGACCAGAATTTTCATGCGTCGGATTCCTGTCCAACCGGGAGACAGGAGATCGCCTTGAAACTGACATACCCGCTACTCAAAACAGTCACTTGTATACGTCACTCTGCTGGATGGCCCGACTTCTCGGCACTTGCAGAACTTTTATCAAACTTAAATGACGGTTTTGTGATCGAAACATGACTCGCTGGACGCTCGAATGCCGAACGTAGAAAGCGATCAGCTGCGCGAGCCTGTTGATAGGTTCAAACAGCATCCACCCAGTAGAAGAACATGTAATACAAATAGAAAATGCCTCGTAAGCATTTTGCTACTACCCATGTAAGAAACAGGCTCTAACGTAAAAAACGCCTATAAGTGAAGTTTTTTTTACCCAGCTGTTTTTCACACTTATTTCAAAAAAAACCGCCTAACCTCAAAGAACAGGGGCCAACTCGACCTGAATATGCATCTGCCCAACCGAAACCGAAACACTTCCTGTGATGCTTCTCTTGCGAGGTAACTCCTTGATACAGCCTTGCTTTTAGGGGCTACGCTATCTTGGATCCAATCTATCGTTTCAACGTCTACTGACTCTTCAGTTCCCTGGGGTACCCATGACTCAATCGTTTCTTCCCTTCTCTCGCCCCAGCATTGGCGATGAAGAGATTGCCGCTGTAAATGAGGTACTGCGCTCCGGCTGGATCACCACGGGTCCAAAAAATCAGCAACTTGAAGAGCAGTTCGCCGCGTATGTGGGTTGCCGCCACGCTGTTGCACTTTCTTCGGCCACCGGCGGTATGCACATTGCGTTACTGGCACTAGGCATTGGCCCGGGCGATGAAGTCATTACGCCGTCCCAGACCTGGGTATCGACCGCCAACATGATCTGCCTGTTGGGTGCCACGCCAGTATTCGTCGACGTGGACCGCGACACACTCATGAGCGATCTTTCGAGTATCGAAGCCGTTATCACCTCGCGCACCAAAGCAATCATCCCGGTGCACTACGCCGGCGCCGCGTTCGATCTCGACCCTCTCTATGCATTGGCGGACAAACACGGCATCGCCGTTATCGAGGACGCCGCGCACGCGGCTGGCACCCTCTACAAAGGTCGCCACGTCGGGGCCCAAGGCACGGCAATTTTCTCGTTCCATGCGATCAAGAACATGACTTGCGCCGAAGGCGCCATGTTCGTCACGGACGATGAAGCACTCGCCGCCCGGGTGCGCATGCTCAAGTTCCACGGCCTCGGCGTTGACGCCTACGACCGCCTCACCCATGGTCGCAAACCCCAGGCGCAGGTGATGGAGCCGGGGTTCAAATACAACCTGGCCGACATCAATGCCGCCATCGCTCTCGTGCAATTGGAGCGCCTGGACGAAATCAACGCCAAACGCACCGAACTGGCCAAGGCCTACCTGCAACGGTTGGAAGGTTCAAAGGTGCAGCCATTGGCGCTTCCGGCCTATGCGCAGCAGCACGCCTGGCACCTGTTCATCCTGCGCATCGATGCCGAGCGCTGCGGCCTGGACCGCGAAGCGTTCATGAAAGCCTTGCAGGCGCAGGACATCGGCACGGGCATCCATTTCATCGGAACGCACCTGCACACCTACTACCGCCAGCGCTTCCCCGACGTCCATCTACCCAATACCGAATGGAATTCGGCACGTCTGTGCTCGATTCCGCTGTTTCCCGACATGACCGGCGATGACGTGAACCGCGTTGTCGACACCATTGAAAACGTCTTGGACGCCCACCTGTGAAACCTTACCCGATCAATTGCGTGTCGATTGTCATCCCGGTCTACAACGAACAAGAGAGCCTGCCCGAGTTGCTTCGACGTACCGAAGCGGCGTGCCGGCAATTGCACCACAAGTACGAAATCGTGCTGGTCGACGACGGCAGTCGGGACGAGTCGGCGCAGATCCTGGAAGAGGCTGCGACGCTGCGAGGCAGCCCGATCGTCGCGGTGATCCTGAACCGCAATTATGGTCAGCACGCCGCGATCATGGCCGGTTTCGAGCAGTGCAAGGGCGATGTCATCATCACCCTCGACGCCGACCTGCAAAACCCGCCCGAAGAGATTCCACGCCTGGTGGCCCAGGCCGAACTGGGCTATGACGTGGTCGCCACGGTACGCAACAACCGCCAGGATTCGGCCCTGCGGCGCTGGCCGTCGAAGCTGATCAACCTGGCGGTGCAGCGCTCCACCGGCGTTGCCATGAGCGACTATGGCTGCATGCTGCGCGCCTATCGGCGGTCCATCGTCGACGCCATGCTCGCGTGCCGCGAACGCAGCACCTTCATCCCGATCCTCGCCAACAGCTTTGCCCGGCATACCACAGAGATCCTGGTGAGCCATGCCGAGCGCGAGCACGGAGAGTCCAAGTACAGCGCCATGCGCCTGGTCAACCTGATGTTTGACCTGATCACCTGTATGACCACCACACCTCTACGGCTGCTGAGCATCGTTGGCTTCGCCATGGCCGGCCTGGGCGTGCTGTTCGCCATGGCCTTGATCGTGCTGCGGCTGGTCTTCGGTGCCAGTTGGGCCGGCGGCGGGACGTTCGTGCTGTTCGCCGTGCTGTTCGTGTTCACCGGCGGGCAGTTCATTGGCATGGGTTTGCTGGGCGAGTACCTGGGGCGGATGTACAGCGACGTGCGAGCGCGCCCACGGTTCTTCGTCGAAAAGGTTCTGCGTGGACAGCCTGCCGTGCCCCCACCCGTTATCACCGTTGATGGCCTCACTTCCACTTCTTCAGACCAGGTTCTCTCATGAGCGTAAAAGCCGTTGTTTTCGCCTATCACGATATTGGCTGTGTCGGTATCGAAACCCTGCTCGACTCCGGCTTCGATATTGTCGCGGTGTTTACCCACGCCGACGACCCAAAGGAGAACACCTTCTACGGCTCCGTCGCGCAATTGTGCGCACGCAAGGGCATCCCGGTTCATGCTCCCGAAGACGTCAATCATCCGCTGTGGGTCGAGCGCATCGGCAAACTCGATCCCGATTACCTGTTCTCGTTCTACTACCGTCACTTGCTGAGCGAACCGCTGCTCGCCATCGCCCCTAAAGGCGCGTTCAACCTGCACGGCTCCCTGCTGCCGCGCTATCGTGGACGGGCGCCAGCCAACTGGGTACTGGTCAATGGTGAAACCGAAACCGGCGTGACCCTGCATCGCATGGTCAAGCGCGCGGATGCCGGTGCGATCCTGGCCCAGCAACGGGTGGCCATCGAGCGCAGCGACACCGCGTTGACCTTGCATGGCAAATTACGCCAGGCGGCCACCGACCTGCTGCGCGACACCCTGCCCACGTTGCTTGCCGGTGAAGCCAGCGAAACGGAGCAGGACGAATCCAAGGCCACGGTGTTCGGTCGGCGCACGGCGGCGGACGGCAGACTGGTCTGGCAGCGCCCGGCCGAAGAACTGTTCAACCTGGTCCGGGCGGTGACCCAGCCTTATCCCGGGGCGTTTTGTGCCGTCGGCGAACACAAGCTGATCGTCTGGAGCGCGGAAGTCGTCGAGGGCAACGAAGGCCAGGATCCGGGGCGCGTCATCAGCGTCGATCCGCTGCGCATTGCGTGTGGCGTGGATTCGTTGGTGATCACCTCGGGCCAACGCAACGAAAACGGCTTGTACCTGGGCGGGCCACAATTGGCCAACGAGTTGGGACTGGTCGACGGCTCGTTGCTGCACGGCACTGAGTCCCGCCGGGGCCCACGGCGTACCCGGGTGTTGATCCTGGGCGTCAACGGTTTCATCGGCAATCACCTGTCGGAACGCTTGCTGCGCGACGATAAATACGATGTCTATGGCCTCGACATCGGCTCCGATGCCATCGAACGCCTGCGCAGTCATCCGCATTTCCATTTCGTCGAAGGCGACATCAGCATCCATTCCGAGTGGATCGAATACCACATCAAGAAATGCGACGTCATCCTGCCGCTGGTCGCCATCGCCACCCCCATCGAGTACACCCGAAATCCGCTGCGGGTGTTCGAGTTGGATTTCGAAGAGAACCTGAAACTGGTTCGCTACTGCGTCAAGTACAACAAGCGCGTGATCTTCCCCTCGACGTCCGAAGTCTATGGCATGTGCCAGGACAACAACTTCGACGAAGACACCTCCAACCTCACTGTCGGCCCGATCAACAAGCAGCGCTGGATCTACTCGATTTCCAAGCAACTGCTCGACCGGGTGATCTGGGCCTACGGCCAACAAGGCCTGAAATTCACTTTGTTTCGCCCCTTCAACTGGATGGGCCCGCGCCTGGATCGATTGGATTCGGCACGCATCGGCAGCTCCCGAGCGATTACCCAATTGATCCTCAACCTGGTGGAAGGTACGCCGATCCGCCTGTTCGATGGCGGTGAACAGAAGCGTTGCTTCACTGATATTGCCGACGGTGTCGAAGCACTGGCGCGGATCGTCGACAACGAGAACAACGCCTGCAACGGCCAGATCATCAACATCGGCAACCCGGACAACGAAGCCAGCATTCGCCAATTGGGCGAGGAGCTGCTGCGACAGTTCGAGGCACACCCGCTGCGCGACAACTTTCCGCCCTTCGCCGGGTTCCGTGATGTCGAAAGCAAGGCCTTCTATGGCACCGGTTACCAAGACGTCTCACACCGCAAACCGAGCATCGCCAATGCCAAGCGCCTGCTGGACTGGACGCCAACCGTGCAGATGAGTGAAACCATCGGCAACACGCTGGATTTCTTCCTGCGCGAAGCCATGCGCGAAATCGCGGACAAGCGTTGATGCAGGCGGGTCTTCGAATCGATGTCGACACCTACCGAGGCACACGTGAGGGTGTGCCGCAGTTACTGGACATTCTCCAGGAGGCACAGGTCAAGGCGACGTTTTTCTTCAGCGTTGGACCCGACAACATGGGGCGTCATCTGTGGCGCCTGTTGCGGCCGCAGTTCCTTTGGAAAATGCTGCGCTCCAACGCCGTCGGGTTATACGGCTGGGACATCTTACTGGCCGGCACCGCCTGGCCTGGCAAGCCTATCGGCCGCGATCTCGGGCACCTGATGCGTCAGGCCCGGGCGGCTGGCCATGAGGTCGGTTTGCACGCCTGGGATCACCATGGCTGGCAGGCCAATGCCGGACGCTGGGAGCACGCGCAGCTGATCGAGCAGATTCGCCGAGGCGTAGACAGCCTCAGCGATATCCTCGGTGAACCCGTTACCTGCTCGGCGGCGGCCGGTTGGCGCGCGGATGAGCGTGTGATCGAGGCCAAGCAGGCGTTTGGCTTTCGCTATAACAGCGATTGCCGGGGGCAGAGCCTGTTCCGCCCCGCGCTGGCCGATGGAGGCCTGGGCACGCCGCAGATTCCCGTAGACCTACCGACCTTCGATGAGGTGGTCGGCCCAAGCGTCATGGCCAAGGATTACAACGCTTTCATTCTTGAGCGCTTTGCCGCCGGCAAACTCAACGTCTACACGATCCATGCCGAAGTAGAAGGGATACTGATGGCCAACCATTTCCGTCAATTGCTGGCGCAAGCACGCCAGCGAAGCATCCGTTTTCAGCCCTTGGGTGATCTGCTGCCCACCGCCGTTGACGGCTTGCCTGCAGGTCGTGTGAAGCGCGGCACGCTCGAAGGCCGCGAAGGCTGGCTGGGAGTGCAAGGCGCATGAGCAAGCCTTGGGCACTACCGCTGCTGCTGGCGACCTGTCTGTTGGCTTACCTGCTGCCGCTGGGCAGTCATGGGCTGTGGATTCCCGACGAAACCCGCTATGCCCAGATCAGCCAGGGCATGCTGCTGAGCGGCGACTGGGTGTCGCCCCAGTTCATGAGCCTGCGCTACTTCGAAAAACCGGCGGCCGGCTATTGGATGATCGCCGTCGGCCAGGCGCTGTTCGGTGAGAATCTGTTCGGTGTGCGCATCGCCTCGGCCATCAGCATCGGGCTCAGCGTGCTGCTGTGCTACTTGCTTGCCCGCCGGCTCTGGAACGATCCTCGCAAGAGTTTCGTCTGCGCGCTGCTGTACATGAGCCTGACCGTGGTCGCCGGCGCCGCGGGCTACGCCAACCTCGATCCGCAGTTCACCTTCTGGGTCAATCTGAGCCTGGCCGCCTTGTGGTTTGCCCTGGATAGCAGTGTCCGCCGCCAACGCCTGATCGGCTGGGCGATGCTGGGGCTGGCCTGCGGCATGGGTTTCTTGACCAAGGGTTTTCTTGCCTGGTTGTTGCCGGTGCTGATCGCCCTGCCCTGGATGGCCTGGCAACGCCGCTGGCGTGAGTTGCTGGTCTTCGGGCCGCTGGCGATCGCCGTGGCCATTGTCGTCAGCCTGCCCTGGGCCCTGGCGGTGCACACCGAAGAACCGGATTACTGGCGGTTCTTCTTCTGGCACGAACATATCCGGCGCTTTGCCGGGGACGATGCCCAACATAACGCGCCCTGGTGGTTCTATCTGCCGCTGCTGGTGGCGTTCAGTCTGCCCTGGGTCGCGCTGTTGCCCCCTGCGCTGCGGCAGGCGTGGCAGACCCGGCGCCAGGCGAGTATCGCGTTCCTGTTGTTGTGGCTGTTGATGCCGCTGGCGTTTTTCAGCCTCAGCAAAGGCAAGTTGCCAAGCTACATCCTGCCGTGCCTGCTGCCCCTGGCGCTGCTCCTGGGCCATGCCCTGGCGGACCGGCTGAAGCACAAGCAGGGCCGCTCCCTTGTCATCAATGGTTGGCTCAACCTGACACTGGGCCTGCTGGTGCTATTCGCCCTGGTCTACCTGCAACTGAAAAAACCGCTGTACAACCATGAGCCGCAACACCTGACATTATTGTCCGTCGGCCTGGTCGGCTGGATCATGACCAACCTGCTGCAAGCTCTCCAGCCGTTGCGCTGCTGGGCTGCTCCGGCCTTCGGTAGCTTGCTGTTGATCGGGTTGCTACCGGCGGCAATGCCGGCGTCCGTGGTCACCAACAAGATGCCCGATCAGTTCATCCTCGAACACCTCGAGGCGCTCAGCCATACCGACAAGTTGCTGAGCAACGATCTTGGCGCCGCGTCCGCCCTCGCCTGGCGCCTGAGGCGCACGGAAGTGGCGTTGTACAACACCATTGGCGAGCTGAAATATGGCCTTGCCTACCCTGATGGCCTACGGCAACGGGTCGACCCGCCACAGGTCGAGCAATGGATGCGCGACGCCCGTCGAAACGGTCCGGTCGGCGTGGTCATGCGGGTCAAGGGTGAGGAAGAACTTCAGGAAATCGAACGGTTGCCCAAGGATGGGAAACGTTACGAACGGGGCAACCTGGTCATCCTGATCTTCCCACAGGACGCGTCATGAGCCTGTTGCTGTTATTGGCTGCCTGCGTGCTGACGTGCCTGGGACAGATAGCCCAGAAGTACGCCGTCGAGGGTTGGCGTGGCCGATCATCGGGCTGGGGCGAGAAGCTGCGCTCGCCATGGCTGTGGCTGGCGCTGGCGGCGCTGGGGGCCGGCCTGCTGGTGTGGTTGCTGGTATTGCAACGCCTCGAAGTGGGCGTCGCCTACCCGATGCTGAGCCTGAATTTCGTATTGATCACCCTGGTCGCCCGGTTTGTGTTCCACGAGACCATCGACCACCGCCATTGGCTGGGCGTCGCCCTGGTGATCGCCGGGGTGATATTGCTGGGACAGCACGCATGAACCTTCGTCGCGGTGTCATCTTTGCGCTGGGCAGCGTGTTACTGGTCAGCCTTGCGCAGTTGGCTTTGCGTTGGAGCATGAGTCGTCTTCCGCTGCCCGGACAGTGGCTCACAGGCAGCGTCGATCCAACGGCACTGGCCGTGGTACTGGGTGCCGTTGTTGCCTATGCCTTGTCGATGCTCTGTTGGCTGGTTGCGCTGCGGGATCTGCCGTTGGGCCGAGCCTATTCGCTGCTGAGCATCAGCTATGCGCTGGTGTACCTGCTTGCCGCCGTGCTGCCGGTCTTCAATGAAGGCTTCAGCCTTTCGAAAAGCCTCGGAGTGACCTTGGTCATCCTCGGCGTCCTCACCATCAACTCTCGCCCCGTTCAAGCATCCGAACCCAGGAAGGTCGTATGAAAATCAGTGTATTCGGTAGCGGCTATGTCGGTCTGGTCCAGGCAGCCGTGCTGGCAGAGGTCGGTCATGATGTCGTCTGCATGGACATCGACTGTGAGAAGGTGTCCGCCCTCAATCAGGGGCACGTCAACATCTTCGAACCTGGCCTGGCCGCGTTGGTAAAGGACAACCTGGATAACGGAAGGCTGCGTTTTACCTGCGAGGAAAAGCCTGCCGTGGAGCATGGCAAGGTCCTGTTCATCGCCGTAGGCACGCCTTCGCAGCCGGACGGTTCGGCAGACCTGAGCAGTGTTTTCGCGGTGGGTGAAGCCATCGCCCGGCACCGTAGCGAGCCCGTCATCGTCGTTGAAAAATCCACGGTCCCCGTGGGCACGGGAGATGCCCTGCGTGATCGGATAAACGAGGCCCTGCGGCACCACAGCCGAATACTGGATTTCGATATCGTCTCAAACCCGGAGTTTCTCAAGGAAGGCTCGGCCGTCGCCGATTGCAGGCGGCCTGACCGGATCGTCATCGGGTGCGAGCGGGATGATGTCCGCGACGTGATGCGCGAACTCTATGGGCCCTTCAATCGCAACCATGAACGCATCATGTTCATGGACCTGCGCAGTGCCGAGCTGACCAAATACGCGGCTAACTGCATGCTTGCTACCAAGATCAGCTTCATCAACCAGATCGCCGAGCTGGCCGAGCATCTGGGCGCCGACGTCGAATCGGTGCGCCTGGGCATCGGTGCCGACTCGCGCATCGGCTATGACTTCATCTACCCCGGTTGCGGCTATGGCGGCTCCTGCTTTCCCAAGGACATGCGCGCGTTGATCCACAGCGCCCAGCAGGCCCGATGCTCCAATGACCTGTTGCAGGCGGTGGAAGCGATCAACCAGCGACAAAAGCAAAAACTGTTCGAGCGAATCAACGCGTTCTACGAGGGCGATCTCCAAGGTCGAACGTTCGCGGTGTGGGGCCTGGCATTCAAGCCCAACACCGATGACATGCGGGATGCGCCCAGCCGGGCACTCATGGAAGCGCTTTGGGAAGCCGGCGCACATGTCCGGGCATTTGACCCGGAGGCCATGCGCCAGACCCAATCGTTGTACCCGGATCATCTCAATCTCAGCCTGATGGGCACACCGGAAGCAACCCTCAGCGGTGCCGATGCGCTGATCATCTGCACCGAGTGGCAACAGTTCAAGGCGCCGGATTTCGACCTGATCCAAAAACGGCTCAAGGCCCCGGTGATCTTTGACGGTCGCAACCTGTACGACGCAGAGCGCCTGGCACAACGGGGGTTCCAGTACTTTCCGATAGGCCGTGGCGACTCGTGCAAGTTGCCGATTTCACATCAAACAAAGTGGGAAGCCCGCATCGCGCGCTGAAAGCCGAAACCCGGGGCCCGATGAATCAGCGAGGGTCGTTGAGAATCAAGCTGCGATAATGCCCCGGATTGGACCCTGACCACTTGCGAAACGCCTTGTAGAACGAGCTGGCATCGGCAAAGCCCAGGCGCGACGCGATGTCGACGAAGCTGATGGAGGGCTCGGCGAGCCAGGTGATTGCCAGCTCCTTTCGCACGCTGTCCTTGAGCCCCTGGTAGGTCTGCCCTTCTTCCGCCAGGCGCCGGCGCAGGGTCGACGCCGACACACACAACTGCTGGGCCAGGGCTTCGGTTTCCGGCCATTGCTCGGCCGGCAACTGGCGCAGGTCGTGGCGGATCCGGCTCGCGAGGCTCTGCGGGTCGCGGTATTTGACCAGGATATTGGCCGGTGCCCGGGCCAGGAAACGCTTGAGTTCGTCGACACTGCGGCGGATGGGCAGGTCCAGGTACTCGGCGGCGAAGATCATCCGGGTACGGGGGCGGCCGAAGCGCAGGTTCTGGGAAAACATCACCCGGTAATCGTCACAGAAGTCCGGCGCCGGGCAGCGCAGCTCGACGGACAGAATGGGAATGCGCCGCCCTGCCAGCCAGCAGGCCACGCCATGGACGATCATCCAGTAGGTGAAGTAGGTAAACGCCCGCCGTGGTTCCGGATCGTCTTCCAGCAGGACGATTTCCGCCAGGCTCTGCTGGCGGACCCACTGGGCAGGCAACTGTTCAAGCATCAGTGACAGGAACCCCAGCCCCGCCGTCAGGCCGGCCGCCAGGGTTGGCTGCGCCATGGCGCACTGGCACAGGAAGGCCAGGCTGCCGGACTTGAGCTTGCGCGGGTCCATGCCGAAGAACTCATCGTCAAGGCGCCTTGCGAGCAAGCGCCAGAGCCGCGCATAGGCTGCGGCCGGCACCCGCGCCTGAGGATCGTCGAGCCACGCCGGAGCAATGCCGACCTTGTTCAGCACCTCATCGGTTGCAGGGCCTGGGGCGCAGCTTTGCAGGAGCGCCTCACGCACCAGCTGGATGGAGATGGTGTCTTTTTCCGCCATGGCGCCGGTGTTCACAGGATCCGGTAAAGCAGCCGCTCGATCCGCACCCGGCTGACCCGTTTGAGGAACTTGGCCACCGCCGCCGGGTAGTCCGGCAACGCCTCCAGGTCCAGGTAGCGTTCGATTCGGCGGGTATGCCGGTAGATCTGCTCAAGCTCGGCCTGACGGGGGCCCAGCAACTCGCCTTTGGGATCGTCCAGCAGCAAAGCGTTTTCCAGGTCCAGGCGGAAGGCCCGCGGGTTGAGGTTGTTGCCGGTCAGCAAGGTGTAGCGCTCGTCGACCCACATGCCCTTGAGGTGATAGCTGTTGTCGCCGTCACGCCACAGGTGCAGGTTCAACTGACCGCTGTCGATGTAGCGCTGATGCCGCTTGGCGAAGCGACGCAGGCTGATTTCATACAGGTAAGGCAACGCAGCGATGATCTTGAACGGCTCGCTGGGCGGGATGAAGAAGTCGTTGGCGGTCTTGTCGCCGACGATGATATCGATCTTGACCCCTCGGGCCAGGGCGCGGTTGAGCTCCCGGGTCACCGCCAGGGGCAGGTTGAAATACGGCGTACAAATGGTCAGTTGCTGGCGGCTGCTGGCGATCAGTTCGCCGATGACCCGACTCAGCGGATTGTTCTTGCCGACGCCCAGCAACGGGCTCACCGACAGGCCACTCTTGTCGAGGCTGCCGGCCGTGGTGTCATAGGCCGCGTACTTGAGTCGACTGCGCAGGTCACCAATGTCCTTGCGCAAACTGCGGGTGCTGGGCAGGTTCGGCAGGTCCAGGCGATGCACCGCCTTGGAGGTGATCAGGCCGTGCTGCACCAGATGATGCATCGAATCGGCCAGCGCCGTGTTCTGCAGCAGGTGATAGCGGTCGTAGCGATACTTGTCGAACTTGTGCAGGTAGACGTTGTTCAGGCTGGCGCCGCTGTAGAGCACGCAATCGTCGATCACGAAACCTTTCAAGTGCAGCACCCCGAACAGCTCACGGGTCTGTACCGGCACGCCGTAGATCGGCACTTCGCTGGCATGGATGCGCGTCTGCTCCTGGTACCACGCCGAGTTGCCCGGCTGCTTCTTGGCGCCGATCAGCCCGCGTTGGGCCCGCAACCAGTCCACCACCACGACCACGTCCAGTTCCGGACGCGCCGCTTTGGCGGCATGCAAGGCATCGAGAATTTCCTGGCCCGCTTCGTCCTGTTGCAGATACAGGGCGACGATATAGATGCGCTGGGTGGCCTGGGCGATTTTCTCCAGCAGGCAACGGCGGAACTCGGCTGCGCCATCGAGGATGGTCACGGCATCGGCGGTCAGTGCAAAGCTGCGCAGCTTGGGCAGCAGGGAGCGTTTGAAAAGCGACGGCATAGGGCTCGCAAAAGGTCGATTCCGAAGAGCCGCTGAGCTTACACCATGGCGGATGGGTTTGGGACTCTGGGTGGGAGCACGGCTTGCTCGCGATCGCGTTGGCGAAGCCCCATCGCCAGCAAGCCATGGTTCCGAAAGTGAAACTATTGAAAAAATCATTTGACCAAGAAGAACGATCGTTCCACTGTAAGCGCCATGAACGAGATCATCAGCAATGACACACGAGACATCATCCTCGATGTCGCCGAAAAACTGATCTATAAAAGTGGCATTGCGGCCACCGGCATGGATCTTCTGGTGAAAACCGCCGGCGTCTCCAGGAAAAGCGTCTATCGCTATTTCGCCAACAAGGACGACCTGATCCTGGCCGCCCTCGCGCGGCGGGACGAGCGCTGGATGCATTGGTTCAGCAGTGAGGTCGACAAGGCCCTTACCCCGACTGCACGGCTATACAACCTGTTCACTGTGCTCAAGGGCTGGTTTGACAGCGACGGCTTCAGAGGCTGTGCGTTTATCAATACCAGTGGCGAAACCGGAGACCCACAGGATCCGGTCCGTCAGTTGGCTAAGTTGCATAAACAGAAGTTGCTCGATTACGTCACCCGGTTATGTATTGAACAAGGTGTCGAAGATCCCGAGGCCCTGGCCCGACAGTTACTTATTCTGATCGATGGCGCGATTACTGTCGCACTGATCATGGGCGACCACAGCGCCGCCGATCACGCCCAGGCCATGCTGAAAGTGCTGTTGGTTGAGAAAAAATAAAAAGCTTCATCCGCTGAACGTCGTGCAACTTGATTCATCACTCGCCGGAGAATTGCCATGTCGTCCCCTGCTGAAGTTCGTCCACCCCTGCCGCCGTTCACCCGTGAATCGGCCATCGAAAAAGTCCGCCTGGCCGAAGATGGCTGGAACTCCCGCGACCCGCAGCGAGTGTCCCTGGCGTACACCCTGGACACCCAGTGGCGCAACCGAGCCGAATTCGTCCATAACCGCGAAGAAGCCAAGGCTTTCCTGACCCGCAAATGGGCCAAGGAACTGGACTACCGGCTGATCAAGGAACTCTGGGCGTTCACCGACAACCGCATCGCCGTGCGCTATGCCTACGAATGGCACGACGACTCGGGCAACTGGTTCCGTTCCTATGGCAATGAGAACTGGGAGTTCGATGAGCAAGGCCTGATGTCCAACCGCTACGCCTGCATCAACGACCTGCCGATCAAGGAAAGCGAACGCAAATACCATTGGCCGCTGGGACGCCGGCCGGACGATCATCCCGGGTTGTCCGAGCTGGGGTTGTAGACACCGAGCAGTGCTGGACAGGAATGCTGGTGTCATACCCCCCCCCAGAACACTGTGGAAGCCGGGCTTGCCCGCGATGACGACGGTACATCCAAAATAGATGCAAGCTGGCTCATCGCTTTCGCGGGCAAGCCCGCTCCCACAGAGATCCGGGGTGGATACAAAATTCTGTGAACACCCTGAAACACTGTGGGAGATTCTATGGTTGAGGGGAAGCCCTCAAGCCGCTTTGGGTTGGTATTCACTTTGCTCTTTCAGCAGAGCGAATACGATCCGAGCAAGCTTGCGAGCCAGCATTACCGCCGCCTGAGCGTAGTGAAACCACGAGCTCTTTGCTTTTCATAGAAACCTTTCCAGGCAGACGTGCGGCTAGCCGACATGGCGGCGTTATGTAACAGCCGACGGAGCGGACCGCAGCGTCCTGTCTGTCTTGAGGGTGCTTGCCCTGGAAAATTTGATCGGATCGGCGGATAAACAGACGGGCGGACCATGCCGGTGACAGACCAGCGGCCCTATGACAGGGTTGACCGCACTGTCGCCAGGCATCAAATTGCCTGGGCCGCCGATGGACTCAACGGTGGCTTCGTCATACCCCGGACCTGTGGAGCCCATGACCGCGTCGATTCCGATCCGTCCCCCCTGCCCGCCTGGCGTCTGCGACTGCGGGCGCGAGGCCTTGCTGGAAACGGCGGGCAGCGACCTGCGCATCCTCTGCCTGAATCGCCAGGAAGAAAAGCGCCTGCTCGAACGGCTGGAAAACATCCAGGACCTGGCCGAACTCGAACGGTTGCAACAGCGGCTTTACGAAAACCTCGGCATCCGCCTGACCATCGAGCCGGGCTACAACGAAGTCCGGACCATGCGCGGCATCGCCATCGAGTTCCAGGCGCAACCCGGCCTCTGTCGCAAGATTCGCCAATCGATCCCGGCCGCCATTCGCCGCGGCCTGGAAAAGCGCCCGGAAATCGCCTGGCGCCTGCTGGATGCCCACGACCTGTTCCGCGACGCCTGAGGCTCAGCCTCAGCGCCGGATCCGTTGCAGAAACTCGGTTCTCTTCAGCCGATCAGCCTGCTCTTTCGCCAGCAGCTTGGGCAGCAGATCGATGGCCTGTTGCACCCCGAGGATGAACACACCGTCGTCATCGCCGATGGCAATGTCACCCGGATGCACGGTGACGCCTGACACCCGGATAGGCTGATTGACTTCACCGCCAAGCCCAAGACTGCGGGTCGTGAATGCGCTGACACCACGACTGAACACCGGTAGGCGATGGGCCCGCAAGGCGGCCACATCGGTCACCGCGCCGCACACCACGACGCCGGCCAGACCTTTGATCAGACCGGCCAGGGTGCGCAGTTCTCCCCAGCAAGCGCAGTCGGGGTCACCCACGCATTCCACCACCAGCACATCCCCTGGCTCGCTCAACAGCAAGGCTTCGCGCAAGACACTGCCATCAGGCGTGAAGAGCCTGACCGTGACCACCTTGCCGAGCATGCGCAGGTTATCGAACAGCGGGCGAATGCCCCGCAAGTAACCGCTGTCGGTGAAATGCCCCAGGGTGGACGAAGCGATACCTCGGTACTGTGCCAACAGCAAGTCAATGACTTGCGCTGGCGAGATTGAATCATCCATGTCTTGTTCTCTTGCGCAGCAACGGGCAGGCCGAACAGTATTCGACCGGGTTGCTCGCTTGGTAATAGAAACAGCACGTGCGCCGCAACCGCCGACAGCCTCCCTCGGCAAGCGGCATGGGCGCGCGACGAAAATGCTGCAATGGGTTGTAATCCAGACCGAACAACCCAGGATCGGCCTGGTTCAGCAACCAGTCGAAGTCGGCGTCGATGCGTCGGCGCGTGGACGGGTCCCGCAGGCCGTCCATGCGTTTTTCATACAGCGAATAGACCCGCACCGCCGTGTTTTCCCAGAGGATGCGTCGGGAAATGCCGCTGACCTGGACGAACCGGTCCCACAATGGCTTGAGCAGCCCGGCGAACAGGCTGCCGACCAACGCTTCGCGCCAGGCCTCCCGCGCGCCAGCGGCATAGCCACTGGGCTCAAGGTCCAGCAGTGGCATCGACGAGGTCCAGCGTCCCTCGTCGTGACCGTATTCGATAACGCTGTTGTCCAGGGACATTCGCAGCCCCTTGTCACAGGCCGACAGCGCATACAGGCAAGCATTGGTGGTGAGGAACGCTATTCGCTTGCTCAACAGCGAGGCGGTGATTGCCCGGGACGGCGAGCCGAGGATCGGCGTCAGCTCGTCCAGCAGCCGCAGGCATACTCCACCATTCAGCAGTTCATGGGCCGCCAGGGAACGCGACGAATCCCGCTCCCCGGCCGATTTCAACCGCAAGGGGCCGCTGAGCACGGCCCATTCGCCGGGCGTAAACCGGCAGGCAGCATCGGCGAATGCCGGTTCTATTCCGAGCACGCGAGTGACCGCCATGCCCTCAGGCCTCCAGCGACAGCCGGCGGAACGGGTTGACCACCTCGCCCTTGCCGAACGGCATGCTGCCCGGCCCGCCGGCCCGCTCGATCATGGGCGTGAGCAACAGCTTCTGCGGCCAGTTCGGCGCGTCGAACAGTTGTGCCTTGAGCATCGCCCGGGCCTCGGGGTCGAAGTCGATGGTCTCGATCAGTTCGTCCAGCACGTCCCGCAGGGCCTGCCACAAGCCATTCACCGGCATCGAGTAGACCTGCGCCAGGGTGTCCATGATTGCCCGCATGTTGACCTGGATGCCCAGGGTCTGCAGCCAGAACAGCAGATCTTCAGGACGCTCGTGGTACAGCGTGTTGGCGTGACCTTTCTTGATGCGGTACACCGGGTCCGCCATGCCGTTGCGCTCCAGCCAGGGTACGAAGATCCGCAGCGAATCGTGGTCGCGCAACAGCAGACCCTCGGCATGGCCGTCCTTCCACACCAGCACCGCGTTCTGGCCGTGGACTTCCCCCAGCATGCCGAGGCGGAACATGCGTAGGTTGATATCGAAGAAGCTGCGGGCCAGTTCACGGAACAGGGTCATGACCGACTCGGCGTCCGCCGGCAGGTTGCGATACTGCATCCAGTCATCGAAGAAGTGACGGTTGCTGCCCGGCAGCGGCGTGCCCAGGGCGGCCATGGGCAGCAGGCGGGTGTCGGCGTCGTTGAGCAACGCGCTCGGGTAGCCACGAACCATGGCCGACAGGTGCCGTGGTGCCTCGTCGAACAGCGTGGCCTCGGGCGGCATGAACGCCCACCACTTGGCCTCGTCGCACAGGTGCAGCGACTGACGCAGGGTCGCGTCTTTGTCCAGGACCTCGTGGAGCAAGGCTTCGCTCAGGCCACCGTTGATCATCTTCACCGCCGGCAGGTAGCGCGATGCACCCAGGGAGTGGATGGCCATCGGCAGCTTGAGGTAGTCGGCGCTGTCGAAACACGGCGTCATGGAGCGCAGCGACGAGGTGGCGAAGAAGTCGCCCTCGTTGAAGCTCAAGCGCTGGCAGTCACCCTTGGCGAATACCTCACCCAACTGTTTGTCGAGGACATGTTCCCACTGCCACGGATGGACCGGCAGCGCGATGTGGCTGTCGGCCAGGCCCCGTGCCTGCATTTCCTCGGCAAGCCGGACCCGCAGAAGCTCAGGCAACAGATAACGTGCCGGATAACACTGGGTCAGATCCCCCACGCCTTCACCGCATAGCAACAGCGTGCGGTCCACCGCCACCCAGTTCAAGGCCACCGGGCGCGCGAATTCGGCCTGGTAACGCAGGTATTCCTCGTCGTCGAGCCCTTGCTTGGCTTTGGCCAACGGGTGATAAGGCCGATCGCGCAACGACGCCCACTGTTCCATGGTGCGGAAAAACGTCGCCGGATCCTGGGCCATCAGCTCACGGCCATCGACCGCATGGGACAGGGACTGTGCAGTCTGTTTGACGCTGGTGCGCAGCACATCGAGAAACAGCACCAGACCTTTATCGTTGTCCTTGAAGCGCTCGGTCATCGAGCCGAACACGCGCTTCATGAAGTCTTCCGGCGAGAGCACGCTCCATTGCTCCTCCTGGCGCGCCAATACCGGTGTACCCGGCACTTTTTCCCACTGCTGAGTGATGCCCGCACGCAGGGCAATACTGATGAAGCGCTGTTCGGTCGGGTCGTAGCACCAATCCCAGATACGCTGTTGCGGGGTCAGCCCGGCGAGCGCTGGTGCTTTCGGATGGGCCTGCTGCCAGACGCCGATTTCAACCAGGGGCAATGGCTCACTGCCGAAAAAGTGTTCGGCCAGCAAGCAATCCACCAGATCCTGCATGACGGTTTCGGCGGCGTGGGCCAGGGCGTGAGAGGTCAGGCGAGTCATCTTGATTCATGTCCTTCTGAAAGTGTGGCCAAGCGGCCCTGGAGGGCGCGAAACGCGATGCCGCGCTCGTCGCCCAGTACAAAGGTGTTCACCCCTCGGGCACGCCAGCGGGCGTGGTCGTCGGGTTGGCGGGGAATGGCGCAATAAGGAATGCCGGCATCGCAGGCCGCCTGCCAGGTCTCCAGCAGCGCCTGCTGCACCGCCGGCGTGTTGATCTGCCAGGGCGTGCCGAGGGACTGGGACAGGTCCGCCGCGCCTTCGAGAATCATGTCCAGTCCGGGCACCGCCGCGATGTCCGCCGCACGCCGTGCGCCTTCGGCGCTTTCGATCATCGCCACCACCATGATCTGCTCGTTGGCCAGGCCCACGTACTCGGCCAGGCTGTGTTTGCCAAACGAACCGGGGCGCCCGGCGTTCAGGCTGCGCCGTCCCAACGGGTGGTACTTGCACGCGGCAATCGCATCGGCCAGTTGCGCCGGGCTTTCGATCATCGGCAACACGATGCCCTGGGCTCCGCCGTCGAGTAGACGCAGCAGGGTTTTCGGATTCAGGTCCGCCACCCGCACCAAGGGTGTGATGGCGTAGGCTTCGGCCATGCGGATCATGTGCTCCACGGTTTCCGGGTTGATCAGCACATGCTCCATGTCGATGATCACGAAGTCGTAGCCCGCTTCGGCGATCAGCTCGATCGCCACGGCCGACGGAATCGAACTGATCAGGCCGTAGGCGACCTGCCCCGCACCGAGCTTGAACTTCAGGCGATTGGTCCTCAGCATGGCAGCGGCCTGAAGGCGTGCAGCGGATTGGGCACCGACTTGAAGCGCCGCTCCCCATCGCCCAGCAGGCGACGCTTGGTCAGCGCCTCCACTTCATAGGAAGGCGCGAATACATCGAACAGCGCGAAGCGCTCGCGGTGCTGCGGGTGCGCAGTCTGGTAAGCCGTGATGACGTCGGCGGTCATCTGCCAGAAGCGGGTCTCATCCAGCTGATAGTGCTGGTGCAGGAAAATCGCCATTTCCGCCAGACAGATGAAGAAGAAACAGTCGCAGGAGAAATCCCGCACCGCATTCACGTCATCGGTGAGAATGAACGAGTTGCGGTTCAGCTTTGCGTGGCTGGCGGGCAACGGCACCAGGGTCGGGCACAGCTGCGGCCGCGCCAGGTGCGCCGGGGAGTAGCGCACGCCGTCGTGGAAGTCCTTGAGGGCAATGCGTTGCGGCCAGCCGTCCCGGGTGATCAGCACGATGTTCTGGCCGTGGGACTCCATGCCGATGCCTTCGGCGTAGAGCATGTGGATGATCGGCGGCACCGTGACTTCCAGCAGCCGCTGGGTCCAGGCCTGCAAACCGTACTGGGCGATCCAGACATCGATGAACGGCAACTGCTCGCCCTGGCCGTAGCGGTTTTCCACGTGGCTCAGGCCATTGAACGGCACCGCTTGTTCATCGGCCTTGAGATAGGCGTGAATGCTTTCACGCCAGATCGCGCCGAGGGTGCCGTAGGCCTGAGGCGCACGGGTGGCCGGCAGGTGGTCGTAGCTGAAGCTGACCCCGGCCACCTCGCCGAGAATAACGAAGTCCAGGGCGCGGGCGGTGCTGTCGGTGGCGATCAGTTGTTGCAACCAGTCGGTGATGATCGGGCCGTTCATCACCGTGTGCCGCGCCAGGATGCGCGTGCTGGAGGTGTTGGTCATGCTCATCGCCAGCTTCACATACGGGCGCTCGGGCGCGCTGGCGTTGGCCAGGGTGCGGATCGATTGCTGGGCCTTGTACTGATCCTGCGAGGTGCCCAGGTAGATCAGTTCGCCGCTGAGCAGCTCGGGGTAGAACGTCGGGACAATGGTGTTTTCCCACTGCCACGGATGAACCGGAATCACCCAGTAAGCGTCCGGCGACTGACCGCGGCTTTCGAGGACCGCGGCCAGCTGTTGCAGACGCTGCTCCCCTGCTTCCTGACGGACGAACGCCTCGAAATCCACCTTGTTCGAATGGTTCATCGCGCCGCAGGACTTGGCCACGGCCAGCCAGACGATGGCGATGGGGTTGGCGAACTCCGGTCCGTAGCGGGTGTTGTCGTGCAACGAGAAACCGATCCGCGACTTGTAGCACGGGTGGTAACTATGGGCGTCCATGAAGTGCTGTTCCAGCGCATCCACATCCAGCCGATGGGCGGCACGGGGTGCACGGTAGCCCTGGCTGCGCGATTGCAGATCCTTGAGCTGGGTCTGTTCCAGCTCCTGGATAAAGCGCGGCAGATGGGCGCTGCCCGCGAATTCGCCAAGCAGTTCGGCCAGCGCCTGGTGCAGGTCAGGTGTCTGGGATTGGCCCGCGGCATCGACGCGCTCAAGGCTGGCGTGATCCAGGCGGATCAGCTCGAAACTGCTGCTGCGCAGGCCGTTGCAGTGGTATTGCACCGGTTGTTGAGCGGCATCGGTGCCTTGCACGATGAAGCGATACCGGCCGTTCGCAAGCGGCTCGCATTGGTACGCCAGCACGTCTTCGTACAGCAGGGTTTGCAGCAGTTGACCGACCACCCGTTGTTGGACTTTTACCCGGACATCGGCATCGGTGCCCGCCAGCCAGGCACCTGGCGCGGTAGATTGCGGGGCTTGTTCAAAAATCGTCATGGGAATTCCTTATCGATTAACGTTGTTCAAGGGCCACGGACGGCGCCTCGGCCGCCCGTTCCGGCATGGGGAAGCGCCAGGCGCAGGGCAAGGCCAACAGGATCAGCACGCCGGTGGCGATAAACACTTCGCTGACAGCGCCCGAGGTTCGCAGCGCCGAAGCCGCCTCGGCGCCCAGGCGCATTTCCAGCCAGAGCGAGGCGATCACGATGGCCAGCGACGACACGAGGCGTCGGGAAATGTTGTTCATCGCCGCGCCCTGGGTGACCATCGGCTCCGGCAAGGCGTTGAGCCCGGCGGTGGTCACCGGCATGTAGGAAAGCCCCAGCCCGGCACCGCGCAGCATCATCAAGACGAACACCGTGGCGATGCTGGCCTGCGGGCCGAGCATGCCCAGTGCCAGGGTCGATGCACCGGTCAGCAACATGCCCGCCGACACCACGGCCCGTGGCCCGTGCCGGTCGAGCAGCTTGCCGCCCATCTGGCCGAACAGGCTGGCGAACCCGGCAGTACACAGCAGCGCCAGTCCGGTCCAGATTGCGCTGTAGCCCAGCACCATCTGCACCAGCAGCGGCACCAGCACCAGGCACTCGAACATGCCCACCGATTGCACCACGGCAATGATCACGCTCAGGCGGTAGCCGCGCAGGTTGAAGATCCGCAGGTTGAGCAGCGGCTCCGGACGGCTCAGCTCGACGCGCACGAAGGCGATCAGGCACAGCGCGCCGGCCGCCAGCATGGCCAGGTTGAGCGGATCCAGCAGGCCGTCGGCGTGATGCAGGCGACTGGTGGCGACCATCAGCAAGCCGATGCCCGAGGCGATCAGCAGGTACCCGGCGAAATCGAACGGCTTGCGCTCCGGCGGTTCGGAAGCGGGCAACACACCCAGGCCGAGGGTCAGCGCCAACAGCCCGATGGGCACGTTCATCAGGAACAACGAGCGCCAGCTGAACCACTCCAGCAGCAAGCTTCCGCACAACGGCCCCACCGCCGGGGCGAGCATGACCACGGCACTCCACAGCCCCGTGACCCGCCCCCGCTCGTCCTTGGCATACACCGAAAAAATGATCGCCAGGGACAACGGAATCATCAGCCCGCTGGCAATTCCCTGGACCACCCGCGCCGCGATCACCAGCGCTATCGAGTCAGCCACCACGCCCATCAACGAACCGCCGATGAACAACGCCACGCCCCACAGGTACAAGCGCTTGCGGCCGAGGCGCTGGCTGAGGAAGCTGGTCAGCGGCATGGTCATGCCCATGGCGGTCATGAAGCCCGCGACGATCCAGGTCGCCATCAGCGGCCCGATGGCAAACGCCGCCATGAACGCCGGCAACGCCGGGTTGAGCGAGCTGTTATTGAGGCTGACCGTGAGCGTGCCCAACATGACGTTGATCACCACCCAGTGACGCGGCACCGTCACGACCGTGCCCCAGAGGCGGTAGCGCCGACGAACTGTTGCTGCGGACGCGGATGGCACAGGAAGTCCGCGTGGGAAATGTTGTAGCCATAGGCGCCGGCCATGGGCAGCACCAACAAGTCACCCACCTCGGCCCCCTGCAATTGACGGCCGCGGCTCAACACATCCTTGGGCGTGCACAACTGGCCGACCACGGTCCAGGTCTGAGCGGTATCGGGCTGCGGCTTGCGCCGACGTGGCAGGTGGATGACCGGGTGATCGTGACTTTGCGCCGCCGGCAGGCGGAACTGATGGGTGCCACCCCGACAGACCAGGAAGTGCTCGCCGTGGCTGGTCTTGGTGTCCAGCACTTCGATCACGTAGTAACCACAGAATGCGCTGATGAAACGGCCGGGTTCGAAACGCACCACCGGTGGCTGCTCATGCTGCGCCAGGGAGTTGCCCAGGTGCCGGCACAGACGCTGCCAATCGAAGCGCTGCCCGCTCAGGTAGTCGACGCCGATGCCGCCGCCGACGTTCAAGTGGGTCGGTTGCTCATTCCCGGTCGCCAGCGCTTTCCATTCAGACCAGCGGTGCAGGTAGAAATCCAACAGTTGCTCGTGCCGTTCCACCGAGTTCTGGTGGGACATCGCATGCACATGGAAACCCTTGAGGCTCAGGTGACTGAACGCCTGCACCCGCCGCACGGCTTCGGGCAGTTCCGCTTCGTCGATACCGAAGGGCGTCGCCGTGCCGGCCATCGCCAGTTTGCTCGACAGGCTCGACGGCAACTGAGGGTTGATGCGGATGAATACCGGCTGGACACGACCGACCTGCTGCGCAAGACGTTGCAGACGGTCGATTTCATTGAGGCTTTCCAGGTGGATCGCCTCGACCCGGTTCTCCAGGGCAGCCCGCAGGTCCGAATCGAGTTTGCCCGGACCGGAAAACACATAGGGCTTGCGCGTCGGACACGCCACGACCCGCTCGATCTCGCCGCCCGAGGAAATCTCGAAACCGCTGACCAGGGGCGCCAGGGTCGCGAGTATCGGCGCTTCGCTGTTGGCCTTGATTGCGTAATACAGCTCCACTCCGGCAGGCAACGCAGCCATCACCTCGCTGACATGCCGGGTCAGCGCCTCCAGGTCATAGACAAACAGCGCCAGCGGGTCTTCGCTGGTGCGTCGAGCCACATCGATGGCGGCCATTACCGTTTCGGGCAGGTCACGCATAACGCACCTCCTCGCCCCAAGGCGAACGCAGACGGACGTAACCGGCCTGACGATCGGCCTTGGCGGCCAGGCGCACCTTCAAGTTGGTCTTGCAGGGAATCGATTCGCCGGCGATCAACGCATCCAGTTCCGGCGCCGGCCGTACCAGTTCCTGACGAATGCTGCGCAACTGACGCGTCACCCGTTCCCACATCAACGGGGCCAGGTGCGGACGTTCCCAGCTCAGGGCCAGCACTGCTTCGGAGAGGTTGTTGATCAGCAGGCAGTAACTGATGCGACTCCAGCCCTGTTCACGGCTATAGACCAACGACTGGCGCACGCGAGGATGCAGGCCGACCTCAATACCGGACATGCCCAGTTCCTCGGTCAGCTTGACCCCTTCGAAATCCCGCAGCAGCAATTGCTGTGGCTGGCCGTCGTCGTGGATCAGCACGCTGTTCTGCAGGTGCGGCTCCATCACCACACCGTGGTTGAAAAACAGCGCCAGCACGGGACGCAGCAGCAGCGCCTGGTAGCGGTCGAACCAGTCGAGCAGTTGCCCGTCCTCCAGCGCCTGGCCGTTGAAGCCTTGCAGGAATTCATGGACCAGCGGCTGGGAATGGATATCCCGGGCAAACAGCGTACCGGCCATGATGCTCACTTCCGCGCCGCCGCGACGGCAGAAGTTCTCGCGCAGGATCGCGCCGGTCTGCTCGCGGAACCAGTGGCTGTCGGCGTCGCTCGCCTGCTTGGGCGCCCAGCTCAAGGAGCCCGGTTCGGCCACGGTGGACAGGCCACCCAGGGTCTGCGGCTGGGTCTGCTGCAAGCGCTGGAACAACTGGTCGATGATCAGGGTGCTTTCCAGCTCATACCAGGCGTTCTTGCGCACGCAGTTGGTGATGCGCACGTTCAGCGAGCCCTTGATGAAATAGTCATGCCCTTCGATGTACCAGGTGCGCATGGAGGCCGTCGGGCTAGCCAGTGCACCGGTGGTGCCCAGGTCTCGCAGCTCGCCCATTTCCAGTTGCCGTTGCACCCGCCGGTCCTGCACGAACAGCTGTGCCTGGACCGGGTGCAGGCAAATGATCGCCCGGCCCGGCCGGGCACGGCTCTGGTCGGCGAACCCGGCCAGCACTTGTTCTTCGGTCAGCCCGTTGGCGGAGATCCGTAGCCCTTCGCGCGGGACCTCGAACAGGTGCAGTGCCGTCCGCGCCTGGAACTCCGGGGCATAGGTTTCCTGGGCCAGGTGGGCCGGCCAGAGCCGCGCCTTGGGCGCCGGATGATTCGGATGACCAAACCACAGCCCCTGCTCGCTGGCCAGGTAGTTGCTCAACGGCGCCGGCCCCGCACCGTCGATGTTGTGGGCGACGATGGCGGCGGTCAGCGACTGGCTTTGCAGCACCTGTTCGAGCAGCTCTTCGTTGCTGGCGCAGGTCATGTGCTCACAGGCGCCGAGCAGTTGCGCGACGAACTCGGGGAACGGCAGGTTGCTCCACGACGTATCGCCCTGCCGCGCATAGACATCGGACAGGTAGCGATGGCTGCCGAGACGGTCGCAACGATCCACCAGCACGAAGAACTGCTGGCCGTTGGGCAGACTGATCGTCAAGGGAATTCCCTTCGACTGCAGCCCTTCCAGGTAACTTCCGGGGGCAATGCCACGCATATCCTGGGGCCAGTGATAATCCAGGCAGTTTTCCGGCAATGCGAATTCCTTGATCAGACAATTGAGCAAGGCGCGGGTACTGGCCAATTCGCTGACGCGGTGGGATAAAGCGGTACGATCAGGATATTGCATAGTTACTCCTCGTAACCTGCGGGTTACGGATGACTTCATGTCTGGGCAAGTTCGTTTATTCAGCGCCAGGACAATAGGTGCCCGCCTTCCCAACTTTCGGGAAAATTGTTTAGCGCTGTTTATCAAGTGACGGATATGAATTACATCGCCACGTATGTATCGAATAATTGTTTAATGACGTTCTTGTGAAAGTGCAGATTGCAGAGCTTGTTCAAATCGTTCCATTACCAGTGCACATTGCTCATCATCGATGATCAACGGCGGTAACAAGCGGATCACGTTGCCCTGCCGTCCTCCCCGTTCCAACAACAGCCCGTGATCGAAGCAGTGTTTCTGGATGGCCACAGCAAGGGTAGGGTCGCCTGGATAGCTGTTCAGCCGATCAGGGGACTGGCGCTCATCGACGATTTCGATGCCGAGCATCAACCCGCGACCTCGTACCTGGCCGAGGGCCGGATAACGCTGCTGCAGTGCTACCAGCCGGGTCTTGAGCCAGGCGCCACGCCGTTCGGCCTGGGCAGGCAAATCCTGCTGCTGCAGGGTATTGAGCGTCGCCAGGCCCGTGGCCATGGCCATCTGATTGCCCCGAAATGTACCGGTGTGGGCGCCCGGCTGCCACGCATCGAACTCTCGCTTGAGGCCCAGCACGGCCAACGGCAATCCACCGCCCACGGCCTTGGACATGACAATGATGTCCGGCTCGATCCCGGCGTGCTCGAACGCGAACATCTTGCCGGTGCGGCCAAAGCCCGCCTGGACTTCATCGATGATCAGCAGGATGCCGTGCCGCTGGGTGACCTCGCGGATGCGGCGCAACCATTGCGGCGGGGCACAGTTGACACCGCCCTCGCCCTGCACCGCCTCGAGGATCACGGCCGCCGGCAGCGACACTCCGCTTTCGACGTCCTCGATGAACTGGGTGAAGTAATAGCCCAGCGCTTCGATCCCGGCTTCGCCGCCGATGCCCAGCGGACAGCGATATTCATGGGGGTACGGCATGAATTGCACGCCCGGCATCAAGGATGCCACGGCGTCTTTCGGCCCGGTGTTGCCCGTTACCGACAACGCACCATGGGTCATGCCGTGATAGCCGCCGCTGAAGCTGATGATGCTGCTGCGCCCGGTGAACGTCTTGGCCAGCTTGAGCGCCGCTTCCACCGCGTCCGCCCCGGACGGCCCGCAGAATTGCAGGCAGTAGTCACGCCCCTGCCCAGGCAACAGGCTCAACAACTTTTCACTGAAGGCGTCCTTCTGCGGCGTGGTGAGGTCCAGGGTATGCATCGGCAGGCCCGAGGACATGAAGTAATCGATGCTGGCCATGATGTCCGGGTGGTTATGGCCCAAGGCCAGAGTCCCGGCTCCCGCCAGACAGTCGAGGTAGGTCTTGCCCTCCACATCCGTCACCCATGCGCCATGGGCCTTGGCGATGGCCAGGGGCAACTTGCGCGGGTAACTGCGCACATTGGATTCGAACTGGCCCTGGCGGCGCAGATAATGGGCATTGTCCTTCTGCAAAGAATCGATGCGTGCAACGCTTTCATTCAACATGAGAATCAATCCTGATTAAGTCCCGATATGCAAATTATTCTCATTCGCTGATGAGCGCAATATTTATTTCAAATAAATTGGAAGTTTCGGATTCGATTGTTATTGGAATAACGCGCAGGAGGAGTTCACCGAAGTGAATTGGAGTATTCAGGAATAAACGTATAGAAGAAAGGCAATTTAATATCAGTACCGAAAGCCGTTTAATCAGCTTTTATATCGAATGACAGACCTCCGACAATTGCAGATTAATATCAATTATATCCAAGCGATATATGACGATAGAAAAACAGCTCCCTCCATGGAGCTGTACAGCGGTGTTAGAAATCCACGGTAGCCGACAGAAGGTAGGTGCGCGGCGTCGACAGGGTCAGGCCCGGCTCACTGTCATCCGACGCCCCGGCCGAACTCCAATAGCGCTTGTCCGCCACGTTCTCGACGTTGGCACGCAGGGTGATGTTCTTTTCATCGACCTTGAAGCCGTAGCGTGCACCGACGTCGAAGCGTACCCAGGAATCGATGTCCTTGGTGTTGGACTGATCCAGGTACTGCGAACTGGAATAGATGCCGCGACTGGTCAAGGTCAGGCCCTGCACAGTCGGCACGTCCCATTCGGCGCCCAGGTTGACATTGTATTTGGGCGTGGCCGGCGCACGGTTGCCATCGTAAGTGCCGCCAGTGGTGTCGGTCAGCTCGCTGTCGATGTACATCACACCACCGAGCAGGCGGGTACCTTTGAGAGGTTCACCGAATACGCTCAATTCCACGCCGTTGTTTTCGCGCTTGCCATTGGGGCCGAAGACACGTGTCGTGGCGTCGGTCGCGTAGGCCGGCTGCTTGATCCGGAACAGAGCCGTAGTCAAGGCGAACGGACCCGCGTCGTACTTGGCTCCCACCTCGACCTGGCGGCTGATGAACGGCGGGAAAATCTCATCCTCGTTGATCGAGGTTGATGGCGCGATCTTGCCCTGGCTCAGGCCTTCCATGTAGTTGGCGTACAGCGACAACCTGTCGGTGGCCTTGAACAGGATGCCGCCCGATGGCGAGACTTTTTCCTCGTCATAGGCAGTTGCACCTTTGACGCCCGCAGCCCAGTCGTCCACTTCCACCCGTTGCCAGCGGGCGCCGAGGGTCAGCAGCAAACGGTCATCGAAGAAGCCCAGGGTGTCGGACAACGCCACACCGCTGAAATGGTTCTCGGTGTAGACCTTGTCATCCTTGCGCGTAGGAGTGCCTGGCGTCGTGGTTTCCACCGGGTCATACAGGTTGCTGCTGCCGTTGGCATAGCGGGCGCCGCCGTTGGTGAAGTCCATGTAGAAATAGCTGGCGGCCAGGTTGACTTCATGACTTACCGGCCCGGTGTGGAACCAGTTGCGCACCCCGACATTGGCTGTACGGACACTTTCATCCCGAGAGAAATCACGGGGGGAAACAGTGAAATCGCCTGCATCATTGGTGATCGAAACATTATGCCGAAGAAAATCATGGTGACTCTCACGCGCACCGACACCGCCATACAGCATCGTCGAGTCGCTGACATCGTACTCGGCGTTCACCATGCCGAAGGTGTCGTTGGTGCGTGCCTTGCTCCAGGGCTGGGCATAGTTGCTGCGCACATCGCTGGCATGGGGGACCTGTGCGTTGGCGCCGACCTGCACACGTTCCTGCGGCGCGTCGGTATCGCGCTCGGTGTGGCCGATGTCCGTGGAGACACGCAGCCGCTCACCGCGAAAATCCAGGCCAACCACGGCCATCTCACGGTCCACGCTCTGGTGATCCCATTCGGTATCGCCGGACTGTTTCACACCGTTGAAGCGAATACCGAACTTGTTGTCCTCGCCAAAGCGTCGACCGACATCCACGGCACCGCCGAGCTGGTTGTTGGACGCGTAGCTACCGGTGAACGAAGTGATGGGCTTGTCGGTGGCATGCTTGGGCACCACGTTGATCCCGCCGCCTACGCTGCCTCGCGGCGAAATGCCGTTGATGAGCTGGCTCGGTCCCTTGAGGATGTCGACGCGCTCGGCCATTTCCATGTCGATCGTATAGGTCGGCAGGATGCCGTAAAGGCCGTTGTAGGCCACATCGCTGTTGAACAGGCTGAAGCCGCGAATGGTGAACTGTTCATACCGCCCACCCGCCGGGTTGGTCGCACGCACCGAGGGGTCGCTGTTGACCAGGTCGCCCAGGGTCCGGGCCTGTTGGTTCTTGACCGTCTCGCTGGTGTAGGTGGTCATGCTGAACGGCGTTTCCATGAAGTCGCGCGAGCCCAGCAAGCCCTGGGAGCCACGACGCGCGACCTGACCGCCAGCATACGCCTCGCCCTCCTCCGAGCTGGCGGCGCCGAGAATCGAGGTGGGCGCCAGTTGCAGGCTGCCGCCCTCCGGTGCTGGGGCCAGGATGTAGGCCTGTTCGCCCACCGGTTGCAATTGCAGGCCGGAGCCTTGCAACAACCGGGCGAAGCCCTCCTCCACGCCATACTCTCCCGAAAGCCCGGCGCTGTTGCGAGCGCTCACCAGGGCCGGGTCCACCGACAGGTTGACACCCGCCAGCCCGGCGAAGCGGGTCAGCGCCGCGCTGAGGCTGCCCGCCGGCACCTGGTAGCTGCGCCGGGCCGCTTCCTCGGCCTGGCTGGATGAGATGAAGAACGGGCTGGCGCTCAGGCTCAGCATGAGACTCAGGTTCAACAGCGGACGCCAGCCGGCAAGGGCCGGGCGAACATGCAAAGGTACTACTGCGGACATTGGAGGAAGCTCTCGTTTTTGTTCACTTGCCTTGAATGACAAGCGAGACAAAAAAAGGGGACAGGCATCAGGCGATATTTTTGCGAAGCGACAAGGTGACCCAATAACGGGTACGCATCTGCACGTCGAGCGGCAAGCTGGCCGAGAGCAAAGCAAGGACTTTATCGGTGTTTTCCAGGCGGAAACTGCCGGTTACCCGAAGCGATTCCAGGGCGTCGTCCCAGCGCAGCACGCCCGGGCGATAGCGGCCCAGCTCACGGAGAAAGTCCCCCAACGGCTGGTTCTGTGCCACGAGCACCCCCTCGCGCCAACCCGGTTGCGTCAGGTCGACCCTGGTCACCGGCCCTGCGCCCGCGGCGTGAAGGCTGGCCTGTTGGCCCTCCTCCAGCGATAGCACAGGTCCGTGCAACGGTTGCAGCTGTGCCGAACCGCTGACCACCGACACCCGGCAACCTTGCTCGCCCAGGCGCACGCAGATTTCGCCCCGGCTGACGGTAATCAGCCCATAGGGCACCTGGACGGCCAATGGCGTGACACCGCTGACCTTCAGGGCCATTTCTCCCTGCACCAGCACCAGGCGCCGGGCCTTGAGGTCCAGGTTCACGGCGCTGTCGGTGTTCAGTTGCAAGAGGCTGCCATCGACCAGCGACCAGCGTCGCTGTTCACCGATGGCGGTGTGCAGATCGGCACGCCAGGCTTCCAGTGGCAACGCTCGGCCCAGCATCCAGGCCGTCGGGACCAGTGCGGCGACGCTCAATGCGCGCTTGAGTACGGCACGCCGGGGCAAGGCTGGACGATCCAGAGTCGCCATGCCCAGCGAAGGCGGCACCCCGGCGAAGCGCTGACGCAGCCGCTGGGCCTTCTGCCAGGCCGCTTCGTGGTGGGCGCTGCTGTCGCGCCAGCGTTGCAGGCCGGCGGCGTCGAACTCGTTGCCGCCGAACTCCATCAGGGTCAGCCAGCGGGCAGCCGCCCGGGCGACCTCCCGGGCCTCGGATGACGGGGCCGGGCGAATCAAAAGTCCACCAGCAGGCAATGCTCATAGGCCTGGGCCATGTAGCGCTTGACGGTGCGTTCGGACACCTGCATGCGCTCGGCGATTTCCCGGTAGCCCAGGCCTTCGAGCTGGCTCCACAAAAAAGCCCGCCGCACCTGAGGCGGCAGGCCATCGAGCAATTCATCCAGGGCATGCAGGGTTTCCAGCAGCAGCCAGCGTTGCTCCGGAGACGGAACGCACTCTTCGGGCAGGCTTGCCAAGACATCGAGGTAAGCCTGTTCCAGGTTGCGCCGGGTATAGAAATTACTCAGCAGCCGCTTGCCCACCGTGAGCAGATAGGCCCGTGGTTCGTGCAGGTCCGCCAGGGGTTGGGCGCTGGAGAGTACCCGCAGGAAGGTATCCTGGCGCAGATCCGCCGCATCCCAGGCGTTGCCCATGCGCCGCCTCAACCAGCCTTCCAGCCAGCCGCCATGATCACGGTACAACGCATGTAGGGAGTGCTCCGTCGGCGTAGCTGCATCAAACATGTCAAGAGGCCCTGGGCATGGATATCTTAAATGAGACTGATTCTAATTAATGTTCACGAGCTAATCCAAGCCCTTTATGCGGCGAAATGTGTAAATGCGCGGAAACCGAGGGTTGTGATGCAAGCTGGGCCACCGCTATCGCGAGCAGGCTCGCTCCCACATTGTTCCCGGTGAACCCACTTTCCGCGTTTGACCGCCAATCCCCGTGGGAGCGAGCCTGCTCGCGATGGCGGTCTGTCAGCCTGCATTTTTGGTGACTGGTCGGGCGCTTTCGCGAGCAAGCCCGCTCCCACGGGGATCTTTCTGACACACAAAAAAAAGCGCCCTTTGGATCAAGGGCGCTCGGTGGCGAGGGATATCAATGGCTGGCGTGCAGGACTTGCGGCACTTCCGGCATGGCCGAAGAATGATGGTTGATGATTTTCCACTGCCCGTTCAGGCGCTCGTAGAGGTAGGTGTAGCGCGCCTGCACGTCCTTCTTGCTGCCATCGGCATTGGTCAGGGTGAAGGTGTAGACCCCGCTGTCCATCGCCGCATCGGGCCCCAGGTGGCGGATTTCCCGGTAGTTGATCTGGCCGACCGGCTTGCCCACCAGGAAGTGTTCGAAATAGTCCTGGATCTGCGCCGGCGTGGTGCGCACCTTGTTGGAAAGGGTCGGTTGCAGAATCGCATCCGGCGCGTAGAGGCTGGTCATCGCGCTGGCACTGCCGGTCTGCAGTGTCTTGTTCCACCGGTCGAACAGCGCAGCGATCTCCCGGTCGTTCACGTTCTTGGGTTGTTCGGCCACGGTGCGATACACGAAAGGCGTGGCATCGGCGGCATGGACAAAAGGCGTGGTCAGTACAAAAAATGTGGCGAGGGCCAGGGTTTTCATTTTCATCGTAGCGTTCCTTTCGGTATTAATAGCGTCGGTTTCAATGACCCCACTTTGCCGTTCGCCACAGCCTCCGCCATCGGCCAACCGGTGCCGATCGACTATGCCGATCGGCAGATAGGCCCGGCACCGATGACGCGTTCTAATACCGACGTCACGACCGGACCGGTCCCCTTTACGCTGGAGCCCCCATGCAGAGCCCACCCCATGATCCCGGCAGCGCCCTGGCCATCCGTAGCCAGTATCGTCAGTCGCAAAGCCGCGCCGCGCGCCTGGGCCTGTTGCTGGGCACCGGCCACGAACTGACCCGCTTGCCCTTGGCACAGATGCGCCAGCGCGTGGTGCAACGGGCCTGCGCGTTCATCGCCATGGACCATGGCCTGTTGTTGGAATGGACGCCTGATCAGCCGGCAAGCGCCCTCGCCTGCCATGGCAACGGCGAGCGCCTCGACTGGCTCGCCAGCCTCGCTGATTCACCGGTCCCGGGTCCGCAATGGCTCGAATACCCCGACAGCCCCCTGCCCCAGATCCTGCGGGTCCCGCTGCGAGCCGCCGACGGCACGGTGTTCGGCGTGTTGTTGCTGGGTAACAGCGTAGTCATCAGTGCGCCCGACAACGAAGACATCGAATCCCTGCAACTGCTGGCGACCCTGCTGGCCGCCCACCTGGAGAATCATCGGCTGCTCGAAGCCCTCCAGGCCCGCGAGCGCACCATGTCCGAACTGGTCCACCGGTTGTTCACGGCCCAGGAAGACGAACGCAAGCGCGTGGCGTATGACCTGCACGACGGTCTGGCGCAGAACCTGGCCGGCCTGCATCAGCGCCTGCAGGGATTCGCCGGACGCTGCCCGGTGTTGCCGCCCGACCTGACGAGCGAATTGCAAACCATCCTGGCGTTGGCCCAGGGGTGTGTCGGTGAGGGCCGGCAACTGATCGGCGGCCTGCGCCCCCACGTGCTGGATGATTTCGGCCTGTACAAAGCCGTCGACAAGGAAGCCGATCGCCTGCGCGAGGCCGGCTTGACGGTGGACTGGCTCGAACACAGCGCCGCGCGTCTGCCGGGCAATATCGAAATTGCCCTGTTCCGCATCGCCCAGGAAGGCATCAATAACATTCTCAAGCACGCCCGGGCCGCTCACGTGAGCCTGGGACTCTCTATCGGCGCTGGCCAGGCCGTCCTGCGGGTGGAAGACAATGGTCGTGGCTTTGTCCTGGAGCAACCCATCGAAACCAACGGCACTCGCCATCTGGGCCTGGCTGCCATGCAGGAGCGGGCCATCCTGCTGGGAGGCCAACTCACCTGTCTCAGCCAACCCGGCGACGGCACCCGATTGTTGGCCAGCGTGCCACTGCCTCTCGACGGAGCACATCCATGACCTCTCCTTTAAGGCTGCTGTTGGCCGACGATCACGAAGTCACCCGCGCCGGGTTCATCGCCTTGTTGGCCGGCAGCACCGGGTTCGAGGTCGTCGGCCAGGCCCGCGATGGCCAGGAAGCCCTCGACCTGTGCGAGCGATTGCAGCCGGACATCGCCATTCTCGACATCCGCATGCCGGTGCTCAACGGCCTGGGCGCGGCGCGCATCCTGCAGCAGCGCCAACCGGCTATCAAAGTGGTGATCTTCACCATGGACGACAGCCCCGACCACTTGGAGGCGGCCATCGGTGCGGGAGCCGTCGGTTATCTGCTCAAGGACGCCAGCCGTGACGAAGTGCTGGACGCACTCAAACGCGTCGCCCGGGGCGAAGAAGCCCTGAACAGCTCCGTCAGTGCGCGCCTGCTACGGCGCATGACCGAACGAGGTGCCGGCGCCGCAGCACCGCTTCAGGCCCTGACCGCGCGGGAACGCCAAGTGCTGGGGCTGGTGGCAAGCGGCTTCAGCAACCGTGAAATCGGCGAAAAGCTCGGCATCGCTGCCGGTACGGCCAAGGCCCACGTGGAACGGGTCATCGGTAAGCTGGGGGCCGCCGACCGGACCCAGGCCGCCGTGCGCGGCATCGCCCTGGGATTGGTGGCACAACCCGCCGGACAATGGCCATGAAATATCTCGCCGCCCGCCGCTGGGCCGACTTGCCGCTGCGGGGCAAGGCGCTGGTGGTGATTTCCCTGCCGCTGGTGGTGCTGCTGCTGTCACTGGTGCTGATCTACACCACCGAGCGCCAGACCGCCCGGGCCGAAGAGGATGTTCGTCGGGTGTTGCGCGTGCAGGGCGATATCCAGGCGGTGCACACCCTGCTGGCAGAGGCGGCAGCCAGCGTGCGCGGCTACCTGCTGACCCGGCGGGAGGACTTTTTGCCCGGCTATGAACAGGCCACGCTGTTGATCGAAGCCGCATTGCAACGCCTGGACCACAACGTTCGCGACGCCAGGATGCGCGAACATCTACGGACCATCACGCCGCTGATCGACGAGAAACTCAGCGGGCTGGTTGAATTGCGCAGCGGCAAGAGTGGCGACACCGAGGCCATCACCGCGCTCCTGATCAAGAACAAGCAAGTGCTGGATGTGCTGCGCGAGCAGATCAACGCCATGCGCATTCGCGAAGATGCCCTGCTCGCCGAACGCAGCGCCGCCGCCTCCGCCACCCGCATGCGCTTGCTGTTCGCCACGCTGCTTGCGGCGGTGTGCGGGTTGTTCGGCGCGATTGTCGCGGTGCTATTCCTGTCCAAGGGCATCGTTGCCCGGGTGCAGCAGGTACAAGGCAATGCCCAGCGCCTGGCGTTGGGCCAACCCTTGCGGCCACAACCGCCGGAACAGGATGAAATCGGCCAGCTGGGCACCCGCCTGGTGGAAGCCGGGCAGTTGCTTGCCGAACGCGAGCGAGCCCTGCGCGACAACGAAGAGCGCCTGCGGCTGATCATTGATGGCGTGAGGGACTACGGGATCTTCGCCCTGGACGCCAAGGGTCATGTGATCACCTGGAACGCCGGCGCCGAACGGATCAAGGGCTACACCGAGCAGGAGATCATCGGCCGGCACTTTTCACTGTTCTACCTGGCCGAAGAGTGCCCGGCGCATCCGGATATGGCCTTGCGCGAAGCCACCCGCGACGGGCATTACATGGAAGAAGGCTGGCGCTGTCGCAAGGACGGCAGCCGCTTCTGGGCCAGCGTGGTCATCACCGCCCAATACGACAGCACCGGCGCCTTGCGCGGTTTCTCCAAGATCACCCGCGATATCACCGACCGGCGCGCCGCCGAGATTGCCCTGAGCACGGCCCGCGAAGAAGCGGAAAGCGCCAGTCGGGCCAAGAGCGAGTTTCTGTCGCGCATGAGCCACGAACTGCGCACGCCCTTGAATGCCATCCTCGGCTTCGCGCAATTGCTGGACATGGATTCCACGGCCGGCCAGCGTCCCCAGGTCAGCCACATCCTGCGCGCCGGCCAGCACCTGCTGGCACTGATCAACGAAGTGCTGGACATTGCCCGGATCGAAGCCGGTCGCTTGCCGCTGAACATCGAACCCATCGCCCTGGCGACCGTCCTGCATGAAGCCTTGACGCTGGTTTCGCCCATGGCCGCCGACGCCGGCATTCGCCTGGTCGAACTGCCCGCGCTGCCTGAGGGCAGCGGCGTGCTGGCCGACCGTCAGCGGCTGGTCCAGGTACTGCTCAACCTGTTGTCCAACGCGATCAAGTACAACCGGCCCGAAGGTGAAGTACGCATTGAAGTGACTGTCCTGGACAAACGGGTGGCCATTGCCGTGAGCGATACCGGGCGTGGCATTGCCCCGGAGCAACTGGAGCAGTTGTTCAAGCCGTTCGAACGCCTGGGCGCCGATCCCCAGGTCGAAGGCACCGGCCTCGGCCTGTCCCTGAGCAAGAGCCTGCTGGAGATGATGCAGGGCAACCTTCAGGTGCACAGCGTGCCGGACCAGGGTTGCTGTTTCACCTTGCAGTTACCGGGTGCCCAGGTCGTCACCGCGCATTTGCCGCCTATCGCGACCCTGACGGTCACCCGTCCGCCTGTTGAGTACCACGGCAGGGTCTTGTGTATCGAGGACAACCTGTCGAGCCTGGCGTTGATCGAAACCCTGATGCAACGCCGTCCCGGCATCCAGTTGTTGTCGAGCATGCAAGGCCAGATGGGCCTGGACCTGGCACGCCAGCATGCGCCACAACTGATTCTGCTGGATGTGACCCTGCCCGACCTGGAAGGCCTGGAAGTCCTGCGTCGCTTGCGCCAGTCCCCGGCCACCGCGTCCACTCCGGTACTGATGATTACCGCCGATGCCAGCGACCTGACCCGTCGAGCCCTTCAGGATGCCGGCGCCACGGCGATCCTGACCAAACCCATTCATATCCAGGCCTTCCTGGCCCACCTTGAACGTTATTTACCGGAGCCCGCATGAATCGCGACTTGCGCATCCTGATCATCGACGACCAGCGCCCCAACCTGGACCTGATGGAGCAACTGCTGGCCCGGGAAGGGTTGCATAACGTGCTGAGCAGCACCGAGCCCCTGCGCACCCTGGATCTGTTCAACAGCTTCGAGCCGGACCTGGTCATCCTCGACCTGCACATGCCGGCGTTCGACGGTTTCGCCGTGCTGGAGCAACTCAACCGACGGATCCCGGCCAATGATTACCTACCGATCCTGGTACTGACCGCCGACGCCACCCGGGACACTCGCCTGCGCGCCCTGGCCCTCGGTGCCCGGGACTTCATCAGCAAACCCCTGGATGCGCTGGAAACCATGCTGCGCATCTGGAACCTGCTGGAAACCCGGGCGCTCTACAAGGCATTGCGTGAGTTGATTCCTGCCCAACAGATCGAGTTGTTGCGCCAGCATCGACCGGCGGTCGATCAGGTTTAGAAAGGCTTTTGTGGGAGCGAGCCTGCTCGCGATAGCGGTGTGTCAGTCAATATCAATGTTGGCTGACAGTAAGCTTTCGCGAGCAGGCTCGCTCCCACAGGGTTTTCACAAGGCCTTGGTCTTGTCATTCCTCTTCGCCGATTTCCACCACATCCCCATTCAACCGCACCGGCCACACCCGCAGGCGCTGTTCCGGGTATTCCAGGCAGTGGCCGTCTTCCAGGCGGAAATGCTGTTTGTACATCGGTGAGGCAATCACCAGTTCACCCTTGATGCTGCCCAGCAGGCCGCGGCCGATGACATTCGCACCCGACTTGGGGTCGCGGTTGTCGATGGCGTACAGCGGTTTGTCCTGCTGTTCGGGCAGGTAGAGCAGCGCTACCTGGCTACCGTCGTGCCAGGCGACCACGCCGGAGTTGGGAACCAGGTCTTCACGGCTGCACAAGGCGCGCCATTGCACCTGGGCTTCGGCGGTGGGGATACGAACGACGTTTGACTGGCTCATCAGAGCACCTCCTCGGTGACGGGAATCAGGTGAAGTTCGCCGGCGTGAACCGGGCGACGCTGGCCACGCTCGCGGACGAAATGCACATCCGGATCGCCGCGCTTGTCGTTGACGAACGTGCGGAAACGCTTGAGTTTTTCCGGATCCTTGAGGGCGTTGGCCCATTCGCATTCGTAGCGGTCGACCACCAGTTGCATCTGGGCTTCTAGCTCGGCTCCCAGGCCCAGGCTGTCATCGATGATCACGTCCTTGAGGTAGTCCAGGCCGCCCTCCAGGCTTTCGCGCCAGACCGATGTGCGCTGCAACTTGTCGGCGGTGCGGATGTAAAACATCAGGAAGCGGTCGATGTAGCGAATCAGGGTTTCGTCATCCAGATCGGTGGCAAACAACTCCGCGTGCCGAGGACGCATGCCGCCGTTGCCGGCGACATAAAGGTTCCAGCCCTTTTCCGTGGCAATCACGCCGACATCCTTGCTCTGGGCCTCGGCGCACTCGCGGGTGCAACCGGACACCGCGAACTTGAGCTTGTGGGGCGAACGCAAGCCCTTGTAGCGATCCTCCAGGGTCAGGGCCATTTGCACGCTGTCCTGTACGCCGTAACGGCACCAGGTACTGCCCACGCAGGATTTCACCGTGCGGGTGGATTTGCCGTAGGCATGGCCCGTTTCGAAACCGGCTTCGATCAGCTCGGCCCAGATGTCCGGCAACTGATGCAGTTGAGCGCCGAACAGGTCGATGCGCTGGCCGCCGGTGATCTTGGTGTAGAGGTCGTACTTCTTCGCCACCACGCCGATGGCGATCAGTTTGTCGGCGGTGATTTCCCCTCCGGCGATGCGCGGCACCACCGAATAGGTGCCGTTTTTCTGCATGTTCGCCATGAAGGTGTCGTTGGTGTCCTGCAACGGCACCAGCGACGGATCCATGATCGGCTGGTTCCAGCACGAGGCCAGGATCGAGCCCACCGCCGGTTTGCACAAGTCGCAACCGGTGTGGCCGCGGCCGTGCTTGGCCAGTAGCTCGTCAAAGCTGATGATCCCTTCCACCCGCACCAGGGCGTACAGCTCCTGGCGGGTATAGGCGAAGTGTTCGCACAGGCTCTTGTCGACAGTGACGCCACGGGCGACCAGCTCATGTTCGAACACCTGCTTGACCAGCGCGGCGCAGCCTCCGCAACCGGTACCGGCCTTGGTGTCGCACTTGAGTTGGCCCAGGTCCGTGCAGCCGCCGTCGATGGCCGAGCAGATCGAGCCCTTGGTGACGTTGTGGCACGAACAGATGGTCGCCGCCGCAGGCAGCGCGGCCGGGCCCAGGGTCGGTGCGCCTTCGGAGCTGGGCAGGATCAGGCTGGCGGCATCCTTGGGCAAGGCGATACCGTTCTGCATGTACTGCAGCAAAGTGTCGTAGTAGCTGTTGTCACCCACCAGTACCGCGCCGATGACCCGCTTGCCGTCGGCGTCTACTACCAATCGCCGGTAACTGGCGCTGGTTTCGTCGATGAACTGGAAACTGCGCGAGCCCGGCGTGTGCCCGTGGGCATCGCCGATGGAGCCAACGTCGACGCCGAGCAACTTGAGCTTGGTGGACATGTCGGCACCGGTGAACGGTTCACCGCTTTCACCGCTCAGTTGGGCGGCGACGCTGCGGGCCATCTGGTAGCCCGGAGCGACCAGGCCGAAAATGCTGCCGTTCCAGGCCGCGCATTCGCCGATGGCGTAGATGTCCGGGTCGCTGCTCAAGCATTGGTCGTCGATCACCACGCCACCGCGCGGACCGATCTGCAGGTCGCTCTGCCGAGCCAGGGCGTCCTGGGCACGGATACCGGCGGAAAACACGATCAGGTCGGTTTCCAGGAAGTCATCGTTGCCGAAGTTCATCCGATAACGATAGTGCTCCCCGGCAGTGATGGATTGGGTACCCTTGGACAGATGCACGCCGACGCCGAGCTTTTCGATACGTGCCTTGAGGGCCAGGCCGCCCTGCTCGTCGAGCTGCACCGGCATCAGCCGTGGAGCGAATTCCACCACGTGGGCTTCCAGGCCCAGGGTCTTGAGGGCATTGGCCGCTTCCAGGCCCAGCAGGCCACCGCCAACCACCACGCCACGGCGGGCATTGGTTGCGGCGGCACGGATTGCGTCCAGGTCTTCCAGGGTGCGATAGACCAGACGGGAATCGCCGTCGGCGCCTTCGATGGGCGGCACGAACGGGTAGGAACCGGTGGCGAGCACCAGTTTGTCGTAGTTGATACGCTTCTCGGCAGTGACGACCTGACGGGCCTGGCGATCGATCTCCAGCACTGGTACACCCAAGTGCAGCGTGACGCCTGGAGTCTGGTACAACGAAGCCTCGCCGAGGGCCAGGGATTCAGCGTCACGGCCAGAGAAATACTCGGACAGGTGCACGCGGTCATAGGCACGCATCGGCTCTTCGCTGAACACATGCACCTGGTAATGGTTGAGTGCACCGCGCTCGATCAGTTGTTCGACGCAGTGATGACCGACCATGCCATTGCCGATCACGATCAGCGTTTGCAGCTTGTTCAGGGAAGCAACGTTGGAATTCATAGAAAGCACCCGACAAAAGCCCATCACGGTTTTGAAAGCAAAAAAAAAGACGCCTGAAACCTTGCGGTTCCAGGCGTCTTTGCCTGTTCTGTGCGGTATCGACCCGACGTCTGCGCCCGATCTACCGTTCCCCCGGCCTGTTGGCGCTCGATCTTCGTTGACCGACGGGGCTGCCCATTCGATTGTTTTCGCGGTGGGCCTGGATGCTCTCTTGCAGCCAGCGTGCCAAACCGCTGTGCCATGAGAATGCCAAGGCCCTGGACGCCCCCTCGCCCCTTGTGGGAGCGGGCTTGCCCGCGAAGGCGCCCTGCCAGTCACCGCATCAAGACAGGTTCTCACCCCAGGTTCGCCAAGCGCCCACTATTGCCTTTCCATGGTGCGACCCCATCTCCCAGGCTTCATAAAAGTGCAGCGTTGCAGATCAGCGTGCAAAAAGGCTGAACCATCGCCGCCCCCTCTTTTCACAATAATGAGAAGCCTGTCCTCGCGTTGCACGGCACCGCCCGCAATGCCTGGTCAACGGCTTGCCACGAAACCCGAAAGAGGAGATTCAACGATGAAAATCAATGAAATCATGAGTCGGGAAGTTCGCACCATCGCCCCCGACACCCCATTGCGCGAAGTCGCCCGGATCATGCGTCAGGCCGACATCGGGGCATTGGTCATCAACCAGGACGATCGCATGGCCGGGATGATCACCGACCGTGACCTGGTGATTCGTGCCATGGCCGAGGGCATGGACATGAATACCCCGGTCAGCCGGATCATGAGCGATGAAGTGCGTTATTGCTTCGAGGACGAAGAGATCGACCATGTCGCCAAGAACATGGCCCAACTCGAAAAACGCCGCTTGCCGGTGGTGAACCGCGACAAACGTCTGGTAGGCATGGTTTCACTGGCCAACGTCGCCAGTTGCAATGCCGATAAGGTCAGCGCCAATCTGTTGCGAGGCGTGGCCAGGGCTCATTGACCCCACCACAAATCCCTCTGGAAGCGAGCCTGCACGCGCTAGCGGTGGGTCAGCAACGTCGATGCCGGATCTATCGACGCCTTCGCCAGCAGGCTCGCTCCCACATTACTGACGCCAATCCGCCCTCCCCGCGTCTTCATAGCATGTGCCCTTTGGCAGCAGCCAGTTTCACATCCCGCCCATAGACATCCGGGACATACACCGCCTGCCCCTGGCTATCCGCCTGTACGGTCCAGTAACCCAGCAGGATTGGCATGGGCCTGGCCAGCCTGAACTCATGGGTCTGCCCATCGGCCAGCAGGGTGTCGGTGCGCAAGCGCTCGGCCGGGGTCACCAGCAGGTCCCGCAAATGCATCACTTGCTCGATCCGCACACATCCCGAACTGAACGCCCGCGGCCCCTTGCTGAACAGGGCCTGGCTGGGCGTGTCGTGCAGGTACACGGAAAACGGGTTGGGGAAGCGGATCACCAGTTTGCCCAGCGGATTCTTCGGTCCGGCATCCTGGCGCAGCATTAGGTCGCCCGGATGGTCCCAGTCGATGTCCTCGGCCAGCAGCGGCAGGCCATCGCGATCGATGATCTTCAGGTTCTGCCGACTGAGGAACTCGGGATCGCGGCGGATCTCCGGCAGTTTGTCTTCCTTGAGGATGGTTGGGGGGATGGTCCAGGTGGGATTGAGGGTCAACCTCGTCACCCGGGATTTGAGCAACGGCGTTTCCCGTTCCGCACGGCCCACCTGGGTACGGGTTTGCCAGACCGGTGCGCCGCCCTGATACACCGTCAGTTGGGCCGCCGCCACGTTGACCAGCACGCTGTCAGGCTCCAGGTCCTGGGCCAGCCAGCGCATGCGTTCCAGATTGATCCGCAACTGCTCGCGGCGCATGGCCGGGCTGACGTTCAACTCGGAGACAGTCCACGGCCCCACCACGCCGTCGGCTTGCAGCGAATGCCGCAGCTGGAAGCTTTTCATCGCCTCCACCAGGCTGGGACTGTAGTGCTCATCGCCCTCGGCCGGCGGCGCACTCAGGTAGCCTTCACTGAACAGCCGTCGCGCCAGCGCCGGTACCCGGGCGTCCTGTTTGTCCGGTTGCAACAGGGCACCTGCGGGCACCGCTTGCCATTCGGCCAGAGGCTGTTGTCGCTGTTGGGCATAGACCACCCGCAGGTTGCGGTAAAGGTCCAGGCTCGGGCGCGCCTGGTCAAAGGCTGCAGCCAGGTTGTTCAACCCAGGCCCGGCGATGGCCAGGATCATCGCCTGGCGGTCCTGGGGCTGCGGGCTGGCCTTCCACACCGGCTCAAGACGGTCCTGAGGCAAATAGCCGAAACGCAGTTCGTGCAAGGCCTGCAGGTAGCGCTGGCTGATGGCGATATCGACACAGTCCGGACTCAGGGACGCATCGTCGGCCGGCAGGCTATAGCGGGCCGGGTCCAGTCCGTCATCGGCCAGTTGCTGCAACTGGACCCGCAAGGCCATCCGCCGTTCGTCGTCCGACCAGATAGCCTGGCCGGCGTTTTGCTCGTAGAACGCCTGCAAGCTCATCATCGTCGGAAAGTCGACACCCGCAGCCAGCGCCGGGCAAGCCACCGATAACCGGGCCAGGGTGGCCTGTACAGGGGGTGGATCGCCAAACGGAACGTCACCGGCCGTCGCGACCAATGGCGAAGCGAGCAATAAAAGGCTCAAGTAACATACGGGCTTTTTGAACAACTGCTTTACTCCAATCCATGGCCGTCTCGTTGACGGTTGACTTTGCGACAGGTACGACCCGCCATCATGATGCACACGAACAATTACGGACGGGATGCCACACACACACATCAGCCTGTAACCCTGCGTGGATTCTTTTCAGCCACGCTGACGCTTATCCGCCGGCTCGGCCTGGCCATGGCAGCACTGGGCGCGGTATGCGCTCCGGCGCTGGCCGGGCAAGCGAATTCTCAAACGCTTTACAACAGCCTCGCCCACGCCGCGCCGGAACTCAATCCCCAGGCGCTCAAAAGTGCCTTGAGCGCCATGCAATGCGCGGTTGCCAACGGCGCCCATCAGGCCCGCCACCTGGCAGTGATCGACTATTCGCAACCGTCCACGGCCCGGCGCCTGTGGATCTTCGACCTGCAGAAGAAGAAGCTGGTGCTGCGCGATCTGGTGGCCCACGGGCAGAAATCCGGGGAAAATTTCGCCACGCAGTTTTCCAATCGCCTGGGCAGCTACCAGTCCAGCCTGGGGCTGTTCCGCACCCAGGAAAGCTATCAGGGCACCCATGGTTATTCACTACGCATGGATGGCCTGGAACCCGGCTTCAATGACCAGGCCCGTGATCGGGCCATCGTGATCCATGCCGCCGACTACGTGAACCCGTTGTGGAGCCTGCGCCAGGGCCGTATCGGCCGCAGCCAGGGTTGCCCTGCTGTGCGCCCTCAGGTGGCACGCCAGGTGATCGACAAGCTCAAGGGCGGGCAATTCATGTTTTCCTGGTACCCGGACCCGGGCTGGCTGAAGCGTTCGGCCTATCTCAACTGCCAGCCACAGCAGGTGGCGAGCATTCTGGCTACCAGTGGTGGCTGAGCACAGTGGTATGCCTGTGGCGAGGGGATTCATCCCCTCGCCACAAAAGATTGCGCCTGATCAGCCGGTGGTTAAAATGCCGGCCTTTCGAATCGCCGGCATTGCCTGATGAACCCTGAAGCCCTTCAAACCCTGCAGACCCACTTACTGACCGCGCTGGCGTCCGTGCCGGAAGAAACCCGTCGCCTGTTCCACGGCCGCGGGCGCTGCTGGCCAGGGCTGGAGCAGATCACCGTCGACTGGCTGCAAGGGATTGTGCTGGTGTCGTTGTTCAAGGCGCCGGAGCCGGCGCAGTTGGATGACCTGATGTCCCTGCTGCTCGCCCTTGCCGCCTCGCCCGTCTGGAAAAGCAGCGGCGCCCATACGCTTGCCGTGCAACACCGCTACCTACCCCAAAGCCTCACCCAATGGCTGGTGGGCGAGCCCATCGACGAATGGACCCTGACCGAAGGCGGCCTGCGGTACCGGATCGACCTGGGCAAGAAGCAGAATAACGGCCTGTTCCTCGACATGCGCTACGGCCGCGACTGGGTCCGAGCCAATGCCGACGGCAAGCGCGTGCTGAACCTGTTCGCCTACACCTGCGGTTTCTCGGTGGCGGCGATTGCCGGTGGCGCGCAGCACGTGGTCAATCTGGACATGTCCCGCGCGGCCCTGAGCCGGGGCCGTGACAACCATCGCTTGAACGGCCATGACCTGGGCCAGGTGAGCTTCCTCGGCCACGACCTGTTCAAGTCCTGGGGCAAGGTGATCAACGGCGGCCCCTATGACCTGGTGATCATCGATCCGCCGACCTTCCAGAAAGGCAGTTTCCTGCTGACCAAGGATTACCAGCGGGTGCTGCGCCGGCTGCCGGAACTGCTGGCCGCCGACGGCACCGTCCTGGCCTGTAGCAATGACCCGGCCACCGGCCCGGACTTTCTCATCGACGGCGTCACCCGCGAAGCCTCCGGGTTGGCCTTCAGCGAACGCCTGGCCAACCCACCGGAATTTCCCGACATCGACAGTCAATGTGGCCTGAAGGCGCTGGTCTTCAAAGCGACAGTACCGGCCACCAGGCGGTGACCAGACTCCTGGTTACCCGGCGTACCAGGGCCTCGACCTCCCGGCTCTTGACCGAACGGTAGATGGCCATGGTGCGGCGCAACTGATCCTCGGTAAGGGTCACCGGCTGGCCGGCCCTCCAGTCCACATCCGCGACGGCTTCGAGCCCGGTACGACGCCAGACGGTCCGCTCGCCTTCCGTGACCGGATCCAAGGGGCTGGGTAATTCGGGATCCGGCTGGACCAGGTTATCCAGCATGACCTGGGGCCAGCGGGACGGATCGATGGGCTCGCTGAAGGCATTCACCAGGTCGTCATCGACCGTTTCCCAGATCGCCAGTCCCTCGGTCCATTCGTGGGACATAAGGCCCAGGTAAGGCCGCCAGGTCATCTCTCCGGTACGCGGGGTTTGATCGTTGCTGTTGAAGGTATCCTGGGCGTCGCTGAGCCAGTCGATGAACGCCTCCCGGCTCATGTGCGCCTGGCGCTGCAAGGGATCGATAAAGCGATCCATCAGCGCGAAGTCCCAATGAGAGAGGTGCTCCGCCAGGAAACCCGCGAACGGCGCCCCGTCTCGGGCCAGTCGTGCACGCATCACCGACTCGAACATCGTGAAGTGCACCTCCAGCTCGCCGATGTCCGGCTGCTGCCGGTCCAGGCTGCGCATTTGCAGGCGCGTGCGCAGTTCTCGGAGTTGTACGTCGAAATCGCCAATCAAGGCAGGCAGGCGGCCATAGACGTTTTCGTAACCGATGTAGTGCTGCAAAATGGCCCCAGCCCTCTGGCGAACGCTAAACGCCAGCCCGGCGGGGGAATTTTCGTCAGCTTCACTGACGCGGCCAGAAAACCAATCGATGAAGCTCCGCATCCCGGGATCATCACGGGCGACCTCCAGTGCCCTTTGGAGCGAGGCGGAAATATAGAGCCAGTCGTCGACGGTGTAGTGAAACGCTTCGGGAAACACATTGCGCAGGGCGTTGATCTGGGCGCTGGGCAACGGGTTGTCGTCAAGCCAGACCCCCAGTGTGTCAAGGCTCGCCAAACGGTTGAGCGCTGGGAGCAGGTCATTCTGGATATTGGTGATGCGGTTGCCGCTGAGATCGACGACGAACGTATCGGAGAGGAGCACCTCGGAATGCCTGGCCAGCACCGCCAATGCCAAAGCGGGTACCCGATCCAGCCCGGTCCTGCCCAGCTCCAGCGTCATCAGGTTGGCAAGCTCGGGGAGCTCCGGCAGGTCCCGGCAGTTGTTTCCACTCAGGCGCAGTTCCTGCAAAGCGGTGGCGCTGCGTAGGAAGGCGCTGCCCTCTTCATCCAGGCGCAAGCCACAACGCGCCAGGTTCAGCGCCCGCAGATCGGGCAATGTGGTAATCACGGCCTGCAACTGCTCGGACGTGAAATCCAGATTGTCGGTCCATATGAATTCACGCAGGGACGGTAACGCAGCCAGGCTGCGAATCGCGCCAAGCACCTCGACGCTGGTGCCCGTTGCCGCGCCGCTGCTGATCCCGGACAAGTCCAGGGTCCATAACGGGATCGTAGGGTCGTCGCCCAGCAGCGGCGCGAACACATCCGCGTTCAGGTGCAACGGGTTGCGGGCCAATGACAGATCCACCAGCGCCCGCAGCTCACCCACCGCCACGGGAACAGCGGTGAGCTGATTGCCCCTCAGGCTCAGCGAATCGATACCGGGGAACATCCGCAGGAAATCCGAGGGATCCTCGACCAGCCCCAGGTCAGCCAGTACCACTTGCTCGATATGCACGAAACGCACGGAAATGGGAGGCAACCTTCCGACGTTGAGGTTCTCTAACCGCAACACCAGCTCTGCACCCTCCCTACCTGGGTCAGGCGCGCGCTGCCAGGCCCGGCGGAGCTCCCTCGCAACGACCTGGCGCTGCGCGACCAGCATGTCACGATTCAGAAGCTGCTCGGCGGGATGGTGAAAGCCTTCCTGGTCGACCCATTGGCGCAGCCCCTCGTCCAGCGTGGTCCAATCCTGCTCCAGGCGGCTGATCAAGTCATTGAGACTGGTGCCCTCGAGCCCGGCCTGTTCGGTCAGGCCAAGCTGCAGCCGTTCCAGTGCGTTTCCCGCATGGGCGGGATAGAGCCGCTCCAGACGCTGACGCAGGCTGCCTTGCCACTCCTGCAACGGCAGCCGGCCACGGCCGCTGAGCGGGTAAACCAGGTGTCCGTTCAGCCATTGCGGGCGAGACCCGAAGCTGCCCAGGCGGCGCATCAACAAGTACGGACGCAGGGCTTGCCGGTCTTTCAGGGCCTGTGCCAGCAGTTGGCTGCGAAGCGAGTCCGCCTCCCAGATGTTCAGGCCCAGGGCGCTGCGAGCGTCGTCTGGCATGGCTCTGAGCAGTGCGTCCTCCAACGCCGTGGCGCTCGCCAGTTCCTCGCCGGTTTCGTCAAAGGGGCGATACAGTTCACCTTCCTGACGGATGACTTTCAGCGGCCCGGTCTCCCCCAGTGCGAGCGGGTCCGGCAGCTCTCGCAGCCACAGGCGCAGGTGTAGCCGACCTCGTAGCTCCGAGGTCTCGGCGAGCAGACTCATGACGACGCGATCTCGGTCGACGCTGCTTTCGCCGCGCTCCAGGGCCCGTAACGCACGGCTCAGACGTAGCTCACGCAAGGCTTCGGCAGCCAGCCTGCCGAGGTTTTCAGGCACCCGTCCGTCCAGCAATCGCAACCGATCCCTGCCTGAAACCTCATTGACCAGCTCGTTGGCAATGGACTCCGGCAAGCCTGGGAATACCCGGGCCAAGGGTACAGCCAATGGATCGAGCCTGGTGGACCTGGCCATCGCCATGTTCACACGTTTGGCTTCACGCTCCAGATGCTCGGCCCAGCGCCCGGCCAGCAGGCGACTGCGCTCCAGCGGCTGCAAGCCGATACTGTTTTGCCCCAACAGCGCGGTCTGTTCATCCAGGCTCAAGCCGTCCAGGACGCGAGCGGCCCAGGCATCCTGTCCAAGATCCACTTTGCTCAACAGGATGGAGCGCGTATCGGCCGCGTCTCCCACAGGGTAAAACCTCACGCCATCGTAATAGCGTAATGTCATATCTTCTGGCCATCCCGGTAGCTCCGCGAGGGTCTGGACGATGCGAAAATGCATGCCCTGTGGCGCTTCGCCACGGCGCAGGCGTTCGATGGTGTGTCGCAGCCATTGCCAGTTCTGCGCCTCATCCAGTGCGTCGACCAGTATGGCCGGCATCGGCCGTGCCTCTACTTGCAGGTAGCGCAAATGCGCCTCGCTGATACCGACCTGGCGTTGCACCGCCAGGATCGTAGGGTCGTCGAGCTCGGCGGGCGTCTCGGTAAAGGTTCGCAACAGTTCCAGGTTGCTTCGTTGCATAGGGTTGCGATGTGCCCACTGCCAGCCACGGGTGCGGCTCCATTCCAGCGGCGGCGTCACACCCCTGTGTCCGGAGGGCAGGCGCAGCCTCAGGTTGTCTTGTGTGCCTTGTACTTCAAAGTAACGATCCTCGATCCGCACCCAGGCCTCGTCCGCCGTGCGCCAGACACCCCAAGCATCCTGCTCGGCCTCAAGGGGCGGTAAACGCTGCGCTTCAAAGGGGCGCACGTCGCCATTCCACAGCCGGGTGGTGCCGTCAGCCACGGGCATGGGCTCGATGGCTGCGCCAATGAACCCCAGGTAAGCGCCTTGGGCGACCCCGAACAATGCGTTGAAGATATGCTCGATACCTTCTTGCGCATGGCCTTCGTTGAACGCCTGGATCCCTTCGAAGATTTCATACACCAGGCGCACACCACCGACCGCCGCGGCAACCATCCCGATGGGCGCGCAAAATGGGAAAAAGGTCGCAGCCACCATCAGCGAACGCTCGACCAGGTTTTCCCAGTATTCGAGGCGAGCCAGCAGCGCCCGCCAGTCCTGATCCCGGGTCGGGACCATCAGTGCCGAGGCATTGGCCAGGGTATGACCACGCCATTCATGGTAGGCGGCGTGCCAATGATCCTCGCGCACCTCGTTCAGGTCCCAGGCTACTTTGGGTGTAGGGATCCGGATGCGCCGGTGATTGCCGTCCTCTCCCCGCTCGCCCTCGCGCCAACCGGTGATACGCGCATGGAGCTCCTGGAAGAGATTGAGGTTATCGGTCACCTTCCACTCTACCTGATCGTGCAGAGCCGACCCCAGACTGGCCTGCAAACGCAGCGGGAGATAACGCAGCAAGCTCTGGCGATAACTGCGTTTACGCACCCGTTCAGTCAGCTCTGCCGACAGCGCCTGCAGACTTGGAAACTGCTTGAGCGGTGCCACGGTATCGTGGGGCATGTGCAGGACGACCGGGCGAACGCCCTTGGCATCCCCCGCCAGCCCCCAGTAGACCCGGGCACCGAACAACGGCGCGGACAGCAACTCCAGCGCCTTGACCTCGCAGGCCAGGGGCGCCACGGGGCGCGCTTCAAGATGAACGCCAACATGGGCCAGCAGCCGCTCACCGGTGTGGTCCAGGCGTCCAGCCAGCTTCGCCTCGTAGGCATCATGAACCAACAGACTGCGTGCATACGCCATGTAGGCCTTGGCCACGCCGGGAACCTCGCGGGTAATGCGAGGCAGCCTCTGTTCGAGTATCCGTCGATAGGCCCCACCGACATCGATTTGCCGACAGAGACTGGCGAAACTGGCGGGGCTCATGGCCAATAGCGCAGTGGATGATGGCTCATCCCCGCGGGAGAACTCGTCCCGCCGGCCCTGGATGAAAAGCTCGCCCTTTTTATCGAAATCCCCCCCGGCGACCGCGTCGGCGGGCGGATAGTTGCCCATGGCGGCTTCGATCACCGACAACGAGGGGTCGCTCACGAAAGAGCTGCGCCTGACCCGTGCCCGCCGGATCGCATCCGCGACAGTGCCGCCGCCGTTCACCTGGTTCCAGCCTTGCATTTGCGGCTGGACCTTGAGCAGGTCGAGGGTAAAGGTGTAGGGCGCCGGCAGGTCCTTGAGCAATGCGTTGAGTGCATCGCTGTCGTGTTGTAGTTTCCGGGTGAGCCCCCTGAAGCGCTCCTGCTGGGCGCGCGGGGCTCGTTTCAGCCAGGCGGGCAGCCGGGCCTTGATAAACTCGACATGGGTATCGAGGGTAAACATGGTGGACCTCCATCCTTGGGGGCATTGGGAATTCGGGATGTAACGTGCGCTCAACCGGCGCGAGCCCGATGCTCCAAGAAATGGCTGTCTTTTGAAACCGTGCAACCGTTGCAAGGGGTTGCGGGGCGTAGCTCACACCAGCAACGTCAACCACGCCGAGACCAGCAGCAACAGTGCCATGGTCCGATTGAACCTGCCCATCGCCACGGCAGAACGGCAGAATCTGGCAGCACCGAGCCCCAGGTAAGCCCAGACGGTCATGCAGGGAATCGAGATTGCAAAAAACGCCAGGGACAACCACAAAACCCGCACGGTGCGGTCGGCTTCGGCGCCGGCAAACACGCTGACCACCGCCAGCGCCATCATCCAGGTCTTCGGGTTGACCAGCTGCAGGCCGGCCGCCCCGACCAGGCCAAGCCTCGGGCCTTCGACGGGTTGGTCAGGATCGATGGCCTGGGCCGGCGCACTGAAAATCTGCCAGGCCATCCAACTCAGCCAGGCGATGCCGGCCCAGGACAGTGCCGTTTGAATCGTCGCGTGGCGAGCCAGTACGTCCCCCAACCCCGTGCCGACCAGCAACACCAACAGAGCCGCCGCGGCACAGGCCCCGAGGATGATTGGGACTGTAGTCGGCAGGCCGAAGCGCGAACTGTGGCTCAACACCAGGATATTGGTCGGGCCCGGGGTGATGGAGGCGACAAACGCAAACAAGGCAAACGGCAGTAATTGGTCCATGGAGCAACTTCTCGGTGAAGAATCGTGACTCGATCCTCCCCCATGGAACGATGCTCAGTCTGGAACAATTGAGCAGCGCTTGCGGTAATCCGCCGGGCTCAGGCGATAGGCACGCTGGAACCAACGGCCCAGGTGACTCTGGTCGGCAAACCCGAGCTGTGCCGCCACGGCCACGGCGCTCTGGCCGCTGGCCAGCAGACGCCGGGCCCGGGCCAGCCGCAACTGGATCAGATAAGCATGGGGTGCCAGGCCGAACGCAGCCTTGAACGCACGGGTCAGGCGGAAACGATCGACACCGGTGACCCGTGCCAGATCGTCCAGGCCAATGTCTTCGTTCAGATGACTGTGCAGGTAATCACGGGCCCGCTGCGCAACCAACGGCAGGCGCGGATCGGGGTTGATCCGTGCCCGCCAGTGCAAATGTTGGGTCAAGCTGGCCAGCAGGGTGTCGAGCGCGGTCTGGCGGACGATGCGCAGTTCCTGGTCGTGCAGGCTCTGGAACGCCAGGGCCGTCGCGTGAGCCAAGCGTGCATCGTCGGCCAGGGTGGCGGCGAATCCCAGCTGCGCATTGTCTGGCGCGACGTCGAACAGCGAGCGCAGTTCTCGCTCCAGCCAGTGGGGTTCGAGGTACAGGGTGCGATAGGTAAAACCGCCGGCCTGGGGTGCATGTCCATCGTGGAGCTCACCGGGCTCCAGCAGGAAGACCTTGCCCGGCGTGCTGTTGTGTTGTTGGCGGCGGCAATGAAACTGCTGCACGCCTTCCTCGGTCATGCCGACCAGGTACGCGTCATGCCAATGGGGATCGTAGGCATGCCCTTCAAAATGCGCGCGCACGGTCTCGATGCCGGACGTGGCGTCCTGCTTGAGATCGATCCAGTTGCGCGAGGTCATGGGGTGTCCTGTTCGATTTATCCGCTTGAGCAGACTAACCGCTCAGGGCGAGGACTGTCTGGAAGATTTGTGCAGTTGCTTTTTGTGGGAGCGGGCTTGCTCGCGAATGCGATACATCTATCAGCACATGCATCGACTGACACACCGCTTTCGCGAGCAAGCCCGCTCCCACAAGAAATCTTCACAGGCAGCTTCCATTCAGGGATCAGGAACGAGGGCCGGCAACACCGCCTCCAGCGCGAGTCGCGCCAGTTCGGCATCCTGCTCGGACTTGACCCCGGACACGCCGATGGCGCCGATGCATTGGCCGTCGTGGCGAATGCTCACACCGCCTTCGAGCATGCCATGCAGATGCGGCGCACTGAGGAAGGCGTAGCGACCTTCGTTGATCATGTCTTCGAAAAACTTGCTGTCACGCCGACTCATGGCGGCGGTACGGGCTTTTTCGGTGGCGATGTAGGACGACAACGGCGAGGCACCGTCCAGCCGCAACAGGCCAAGCGGATGGCCGCCATCGTCCACCACACAGACCGACACGGCCCATTGACGCTGATGTGCCAGCTCCTTGGCTGCCACCAGCAACTGTGCGACGTCTTGTTCGGTAAGGACTGCCTTGGTTTTCATGAATCACTCCGATGTGCCACGCAAGAATCCGTGTCGCAGTATGTCCTTGGCGACAGTTCGAGCCAACCCGTATGAAATCCTGATCGTCGGGCAGCGGCACCAATGGATCCATTAAAAATGAAATACCGCACGATTCGTCGATAATACGTTGACAACAAAACTAGTTAAGAGACTTAATGGATCCACAGAAAAACAAAATCAGCCTGGAGACCCGTCATGTACCCCAAAAATGCCTGGTACGTTGCCTGCACCCCCGATGAAATCGCCGAGAAGCCCCTGGGCCGCCAGATCTGCGGCGAGAAAATGGTTTTCTACCGTGGGCATGAAGGCAAGGTCGCTGCCGTCGAGGACTTCTGCCCCCACCGTGGCGCCCCGCTTTCCTTGGGCTACGTCGAGAACGGCAATCTGGTGTGCGGTTACCACGGCCTGGTGATGGGCTGTGACGGCAAGACGGTTGAGATGCCAGGGCAGCGGGTGCGCGGGTTTCCCTGCAACAAGACTTTCGCCGTGGAAGAGCGCCATGGGTTCATCTGGGTCTGGCCCGGCGACCAGACGTTGGCCGACCCGGCGCAGATCCATCCTCTGGAATGGGCGGAAAACGAAGAGTGGGCTTATGGCGGTGGCCTGTTCCATATCCAGTGCGACTACCGCCTGATGATCGACAATCTGATGGACCTGACCCACGAAACCTACGTGCATGCCTCGAGCATCGGCCAGAAAGAGATCGACGAGGCGCCGCCCGTCACCACCGTCGAAGGCGACGAGGTCATCACCGCACGGCACATGGAAAACATCATGGCCCCGCCCTTCTGGCGCATGGCCCTGCGTGGCAACAACCTGGCCGACGACGTGCCGGTGGACCGCTGGCAGATCTGCCGCTTCACCCCGCCCAGCCATGTCATGATCGAAGTCGGCGTGGCCCATGCCGGCAACGGTGGTTATCACGCCGCGCCGCGGTTCAAGGCGTCGAGCATCGTGGTGGATTTCATTACGCCGGAAACCGAAACATCCATCTGGTATTTCTGGGGCATGGCCCGGCATTTCCAGCCCCAGGACGAAGCCCTGACCGCGAGCATTCGCGAAGGCCAGGGCAAGATTTTCAGCGAAGACCTGGAAATGCTCGAACGCCAGCAGCGCAACCTGCTGGACCATCCGCAACGCAACCTGCTCAAGCTCAACATCGATGCCGGTGGCGTGCAGTCACGTCGAGTGCTGGAGCGTTGGTTGGCCCGTGAGCGCGACGCCCAGGCGGGATTGATTGCCAGTACCCATCAGCCACAACCCGTGGAGCAACGGCCATGATCGAAGTTCAGGTCGCGGCACGGCACAACGAAGCCCTGGACATCTGCAGCTACGAGCTGACCCGCGTCGACGGTCAGCCGTTGCCGGCATTCACCGCCGGTGCCCATATCGATGTGCATTTGCCGGGTGGCGTGGTTCGTCAGTATTCGCTGTGCAACCACCCCGAGGAACGCCACCGTTATCTCATTGGCGTGCTCAGGGACCCAGCGTCGCGGGGCGGTTCAAGCAGCCTGCACGAGCAGATCCTGCCCGGTGCGCGGTTGTTCATCAGCGAACCACGCAATCTGTTTCCCCTCGCTGCCCAAGCCCGACGCCACTTGCTGTTTGCCGGAGGCATCGGCATCACGCCAATCCTGGCCATGGCCGAGCACCTTGCGCAGACCGGCGCAGCGTTCCAATTGCATTATTGCGCCAGGTCGCTGGAGCGGGCCGCCTTCATCGAGCGCCTGCGCCAGGCTCCGTATGCCGACCGGGTGTTCCTGCATTTCGATGAAGCGCCCGAAACCGCACTGGATACCGCTCGGGTGCTGGCGGCGCCCAGCGAAGATGTGCACCTCTATGTGTGCGGCCCCGGCGGGTTCATGCAGCATGTGCTGGACACCGCCAGGGCCCAAGGCTGGCAGGACACCTGCCTGCACCGCGAGTACTTCGCCGCCACCCCCACCGACAACCGCGCCGATGGCAGCTTTACCGTGAAACTGGCCAGCAGCGGCCAGGTGTTCGAAGTCCCCAAGGACCGCAGCGTCGTGCAGGTGCTGGAAAGCCATGGCATCGAGATTCCGATCTCCTGCGAACAAGGCGTCTGCGGCACCTGCCTGACCCGCGTGCTGGAAGGTATACCGGAACATCGCGACATGTTCCTGACCGAGGCCGAGCAGGCTTGCAACGATCAGTTCACGCCGTGCTGTTCCAGATCGAAGACGCCGTTGCTGGTGTTGGATCTCTAATATCTGAACAACATAAACCCCTGCGGGCCTTTGGGAGCGGGCTTGCTCGCGAAAGCGGTGTGTCAGCCAGCATCATTGCCACTGACCCGCCGCTTTCGCGAGCAAGCCCGCTCCCACAAGGGATCTGTGGCGATGGGGGTTCACTCGGAACGCAGGATCACCGTCATCCGCTCATCCGCCAGGGTCGAGCCAAATACCTCGGCGTAGCGCAAGGTGGCGTTGGCATGCTCGCGCATGATCGCCTCGGCCCGCGCGCCCTGGCGATGGACCAGCGCGTCGAACACCGAATGGTGCTGCATGTGGGCATAGTTGAAGCGCCGAAACTCGCCGGCCATGTTCTGCCGATCCACCGCCAGGGCGGTGACTGAGGCAAACGGCAAATGATCGTTGCGGGCCAGCGCATCAGCAATGGCCGGGTTGTGGCTGCCCTCGACGATCACCTGGTGAAAGCGCATGTTGAGGTCGTGGTAGACCTCCAGGTCTTCCTCGGTCACGTAGCCCTTGGCGAACAGTTCGTCGCCCTGCACCAGGCATTGTTCGAGGGTGGCACGAGCTTCCGCATCCAGGCCCCGTTCGGCGGTCTGGCGCGCAGCCAGGCCTTCCAGCACCCCGCGCACTTCCACCGCGCCGGCGATATCCTCGGCACTCACCGAGCGCACCTGGAACCCACGCCCGCCGAAGCGCACCAGCAAGCCTTCCTGCTCCAGGGTCCTGAACGCCATGCGCACCGGCATCCGCGACACGCCGAACCGCTGCGCCGTGGGAATCTCCATCAACCGCTCACCGGCCGCCAGCTCGCCAGAGGCAATCATTCTGCGTAACGCAACCAGCACCGTTTGGCCGGGCTTACTCATCCGGGGTACTTCCAGGGGAAAGAGACCGCCATAGTAAAAGCAAAACCCTGTGGGAGCGAGCCTGCTCGCTCCCACAGGAGTTGTTGTATTCGTCGCAGATCCATCGTGGGAGCGGGCTTGCTCGCGAAGGCGTCGTATCAGTCACTTGAATGTTGACTGACCCTACGCTTTCGCGAGCAAGCCCGCTCCCACAGGATTGAATGTTTAGCGAGAAGGTGTTGCCCGCAGGATCGACTCATCTTCGCCACGATACAGCGCCTCGACTTTCGCCGCCCGCCACTGCAACACCGCCCGCTGGTTGATGGAGCCCTTGTCGGTGATTTCGCCACGGTCGATGGACGCCGGTTCATCGAGCAGTGCGATCCATTCGACCCGGCTGGCATTGCCGCTGGCGCTGTGGTTGAGGCGTTGCAGCCAATCGGCGAACCATCGACGGACCGGGGCGCTGGCGAGTACCTGGGCATCGCTGGCGTCCGCAGGCAAGCCCGACAAGCGTCGGCACTCGGGAAGCCGCGGGAACACCAGGGCGCCCAGGCATTCGCGATCCGGCGCAGTCACCACCAGGTCCTGGACGTAAGGCGTGCCTTCCAGCACCGCACGGTTGCGCAACGGCCCGACGCTGACGAACACGCCAGAGGACAGTTTGAAATCCTCGGCAATCCGCCCGTCGAACATCAACCCCAACTGTGGATTAGCCGGATCGGCCAACTTGATCGCATCGCCCGAACAATAGAAACCGTCCTCGTCGAACACCTCGGCCGTCTGCTGCGGCGCGCGCCAGTAGCCGGGCATGATGTGCGGCCCGCGAAAGCGACCTTCGAACTTGCCGTCCACCGGCACCAGTCGCACTTCGCAACCCGGCGCCGGCAGGCCGATGTAGCCGGCCATGGACAACGGCCCGGTGGTAAAGGTGCAGGACGGAGACGCTTCGGTCATCCCCAGCCCGGCCATCATGCGGATGCGTTCGCCGCAATGCTGCTCGGCCACTTTGTCGAGCCGGTCCCAGGTGCTCTGCGACAGCCCGGCGGCAGCGAAGAAAAACAGGCTGACGCGCTCGAAGAAACGCTCGCGCAACTCGCCATCCCGCTCCAGCGCACTGACCAGCTCTTCCCAGCCCTTGGGCACGGTCAGGTAGGCGGTCGGCGAAATCTCCTTGAGATTGCGCAAGGTTTCGGCGAAACCCTGGGCGGTGGGCTTGCCGTCATCCAGGTAGAACGTACCGCCGTTGTATAACACGATGCCAACGTTGTGACTGCCGCCAAAGGTGTGGTTCCACGGCAACCAGTCCACCAGCACCGGCGGTGCTTCGCCGAACACCGGAAAGGTCTGCAACAGCATCTGCTGGTTGGCACAGAGCATGCGCTGGGTGGTGACCACCGCCTTGGGCAGTTTGGTGGAACCTGAGGTGAAGAGAAACTTGGCGATGCTATCGGGGCCGGTCGCGGCGAAGGCACGCTCGGCCTCCGCACTGCCGGGCTGCGCCAACAGGCTGGCGAAGCTGGTCCGGGAGCGCCCCGCCATCTCGCCATCCACCGTGATCAACGGCACATCCGCCGGCAACACCGCACTGACCGCGCGCTCGAATGGCGCCGCCTGGCTGACGAATACCAGCCCCGGCTGCAGCAGATCGCAGACATGCCGCAGCTTGGCAAAATCCTGGGACAACAGCGAATAGGCCGGCGACACCGGGCAATAGGGAATGCCGGCGTACATCGCGCCGAGGGCCATCTGCAGGTGTTCGATGTCATTGCCTGACAGCAATGCCAGGGGTTTGTCAGCCGACAGTCCATAAGCCAGCAGGCCCTGGGCAATGGCACGGACGCTGTCGAGCATTTCGGCGTAGCTGACCCGACGCCAGTCGCCGCCGTTCTGCCGTGCGGCGATAAAGGTCTGTTGCGGGCGCACCTGGGCCCAATGCACCAGGCGGTCGAGCAAGCGCGCCGGCAACGGTGCCAGGGCTTCCAGGGAACGCATGTGCAGGATGCCCTGCTCCTCACTGACCTCAACCGCGGGGTGACCAATCGACACTTGGCGATAATGCCCGGTGCCGGCTTGGGAGGACGATCTGAACTCGGAACTCACGTACATTTCCTCCACCAAGGCACGCCCGGTTCGCGATGCGAGCGGAACGTGACAGCGTCTGGCTGCGACCTTGTTATTGTTATGTCTGGCCTGCATCGAGGGCTTTTTCGAAGCTTAGCCGCCCACGATGCGATGGATATCAGATCGGGTAATGCCGGGGACCGTTCTGCAACGTCACCCAACGCAACTGGGTGAAATGCTCGATGGACGCCTTGCCACCAAAACTGCCGTAACCGCTGGACTTGACCCCACCGAAGGGCATCTGCGCCTCGTCGTGCACGGTCGGCCCGTTGATATGGCAAATGCCAGACTCGATCCGTTGGGCCAGGGCCAGTGCCCGGCTGGTGTCGCGGCTGAAAATCGCCGCCGACAGGCCGAATTCGGAATCGTTGGCCAGGCGCAGCAAAGCTTCGTCACCGCTGCCACGCAACAACACCGCTACCGGGCCAAAGGATTCTTCGCGGTACAGGCGCATGTCCGGCGTCACCCCATCGAGCAGCGTCGGTTGCAAAATGCTGCCCTCCAACTGACCGCCCGTCACCAGCGTGGCGCCTTTGGCCAGGGCGTCGTCGATCATGGCCTTGATGCGCTGTCCGGCACTGACATCGACCAACGAACCCAGCACCGAATCACCGCTGGCTGGATCACCGGCACGCAAGGTGGCGATTTTCGCTTTCAGCCGGGAAACGAAAGCATCGGCCACGCTCGTGTCCACGATCAGACGCTCGGTGGACATACAGATCTGCCCCTGGTTGAAGTACGCCCCGAAGGCAGCCGCTTCCACCGCGGCGTCCAGGTCGGCGTCGCCCAGCACCAGAAACGGCGCCTTACCGCCCAACTCCAGCAGCGCCGGCTTGAGATGACGGGCCGACAACTCGCCAACGATGCGCCCGACATGGGTCGAGCCGGTGAAGTTGACCCGGCGCACCGCCGGGTTGGCGATCAGTCGTTCGACGATCACCGGGGCGTCCGCGGGTGCGTTGCAGATCACGTTGACCACACCATCGCCCAACCCGGCGTCTTGCAGCACCTGGCCGATCAACCGATGCACCGCAGGGCTGATCTCCGACGCCTTGAGCACCACGGTGTTGCCGCAAGCCAAGGGCATGGCGATCGCGCGGGTGGCGAGAATCACCGGGGCGTTCCACGGCGCAATCCCCAGCACCACGCCGCACGGCTGACGCAGGGCCATGGCAAAACTGCCAGGTACGTCCGAAGGAATGACCTCGCCATTGATCTGGGTGGTCATGGCGGCGGCTTCTCGCAGCATGTTCGCCGCCAGGTGCACATTGAAGCCGTACCAGTTGGCCATCGCACCGGTTTCGCCGGCGGCGGCAATGAACTCAGCGCTGCGGGCCTGCAACTGCTCGGCCGCCCGCAGCAGACGGGTGCGACGTTCGTTGGGGGCCAGCGCAGCCCAGACGGGAAAAGCGGCTTGCGCGGCGGCCACGGCCGCGTCGGCATCTTCCACGGTGGCAGCGGCCACGCGGGACACCACTTCTCCAGTCACCGGATTGCAACGCTCGAAAGTCCGACCGTCACGGGCGGGGCACGACTGGCCGCCGATCAACAGGGGCACGTCCAGCATAGGATTCTCCTCATTTGGGATGAGCTGCAAGCTGCAAGCTTCAAGCTGCAAGTAGAAGCGGTTCGTGCTTGTAGCTTGAGCTTGTTAGCGCTTGTAGGCCTGCAGGCCCGGCTTGATGCTCTTGTCGTCGAGGAACTGCTTCATCCCCTGTTCGCGGCCGCCCTCTTTGTCCAGCAGGCGCGACTGGTCGAGCTTGGCGTACAGGTAGTCTTCGTTCTGCTCCCAGGTCAGTTCGCGGCAACGCTTGAAGCCATGCTTGGCCGCCCGCAGTACCACCGGGTTTTTCTCCAGCAGATTGCGCGCCAGCTCTATCGTGACCTCGCGCAGTTGCGCCAGGGGTACGCTTTCGTTGACCAGGCCCATCTCGGCGGCTTTCTGTCCACCGAAGGTCTTGCCGGTCATTATGTAGTACAGCGACTGGCGATGCCCCACGGTGTCGGCCATGGCCTTGCTGACGAGGTTGCCGGGCGGGATGCCCCAGTTGATTTCCGACAGGCCGAATGTGGCTTCGTCGGCGCAGATCGCCAGGTCGCAGGCCACCAGCGGGCTGAAGCCGCCACCGAAGCACCAGCCGTTGACCATAGCGATGGTCGGTTTGGCGTACATGCGCAGCAACTTCCACTGCCACTGCGAGGCTTCGCGGCGGATTTTCTCCTGGAGGATTTCCGGTCCTGCGTCCACCTCGCGGAAATATTCCTTGAGGTCCATGCCAGCGGTCCATGCGTCACCGGCTCCGGTCAGCACGAGCACGCCGGCGGCCGGATCCTGCTCCAGGGTTTCCAGCACGTCGATCATCTCGCGATTGAGAGTCGGGCTCATGGCATTGCGTTTTTCCGGGCGATTGAGGGTGACCCAGGCAATGCCTTCCTCGACGTCGACTTTGACCGTTGTCCAACGACCTTCGTAATTGCTCATGACACGTGCTCTCTCTTGTTCTTGGCTGAAGATGAACAAAAGCTAAACCGCAAAACTAGTTATGTCAATTAACTATTGATCGATTTATCCAGGTTTTCCCGCCGATGGAAATGACGACCTCGATCAATGAATGTGCAATCGACCGTAGCCATCGCGGCGCAACCTCGGCAAACTGGATAGCCTTGTTAATAATTCACCTTGAGGATGCTTTTTTCGATGGCCAAGTCTTCCAAGCTTGCCGAACCTGCCGCGATCGTGACTGACAGCGGCGCCGCGCCGGTGCCGCTGGACTCCGCGCTGGATGACCTGATCGGGTACGCCCTGCGTCGCGCCCAGCTGAAACTGTTCCAGAACCTCATCAGCCAACTGGCCGTTCATGACCTGCGGCCGGCCCAGTTCTCGGCGCTGGCGATCATCGACCAGAACCCCGGCCTGATGCAGGCCGACCTGGCCAAGGCCCTGGCGATCGAACCGCCGCAAGTGGTGCCGCTGCTGAACAAGCTGGAAAGCCGGGCGCTGGCCGTGCGGGTACGCTGCAAGCCGGACAAACGCTCCTATGGGATATTCCTGAGCAAGACCGGCGAAACCCTGCTCAAGGAACTCAAGCAGATCGCCGCCCAGAGCGACCTCGACTCCACGGCGGCCCTCTCGGGTGCGGAGCGGGAAGAGTTGTTGCGGTTGTTGAAGAAGGTTTACCAGTAGCAGAAATGCTCCTGTGGCGAGGGAGCTTGCTCCTCGCCACAGGTGATTTCATCCATTGACATGCCCCACTTTACCCATCTCAGGGCTCACAACTGCTTCAATCCGTAGTGCTGGCCGTCAGCACGCTGAGTGTGCGTCGTTGGGGGTTCCAGATGCTGAGGCACCACACGCCCCACCACTCCAGGCCATCGTCGAAATAATCACTCCAGGGGTCCCGGGCGGGATCCGGCTTGTCGCTGGCCAACCAGTCGAGGTTGAAATGGTCGACCCAGTTCAGTACTTCAACCTCGACGTCCGCCTCGAGGCCGAGCAGGCCGAGCCACTCCCTGAACAGCGCTTGTAAGTGACCATCGCCGAAGCGGGTGCCATAAGGCGGCTCGCAAAAGGCCTCGTACAAGGCGAAAGGTGGTGGATTATGCACCTCTCGGTCGGTACGCATGAGTTGCCCGATCTCCCGCCGGTCCAGCGGCTTGGCTCGGGCCTTGTCCAAGTCCCAGTTCATCTCGGGAGGCGCGGCATCGGCATAGCGGGGATCGAGGATCATCTGGCGATGTCGCTCCAGCCACAGCTGCCTGATGGCGAGGAACAATTGATCCACGGCCTGACGATGATGCGCCACGGTGATCATCTCGTCGGCCTCGGGGGCGAGCACGATAAATTCAAAGGCGCACCCGGCCTCCTCCATCCGCTGGCGCAGCGATGCGCTGGCCTGCTGCTCGATCACTTTCAACATGACGGGCTCCGTTGACCTTCGAGGTACACCACCTGGTGCCGGGCGATACCTGCGGATTTTATGGCTTTGAAAATGACAATCATGGACTTATTCGGCAGAAAACTGATCCCACTACATGAGGATTGTCCCAAACGGTACCAGACGGTACTGTCGCGGGAACTTAAAAGAGCGTGAATACCGTTGCCCCAGCGGGGCAAAAATTGCGCATCATAGGCGCCGTCCGCTCAAGGGAGATTTACATGCGTGCCATTTCATCCATCCTGCGCCTGGCCGTGCTGTCGCTGGGGCTGGCGTTCGCCGTCGGCGCCGTGGCTACCGAAGAGACGCAACTGGTCGAGTCCATCAACCTGTACCGCAGCCAGTCCCAACGCTGCTCGGGCCAGGCCTCCCTGGAGTTACCGCCGCTGGCGATGGACTCGCGGTTGATCCTGTCGGCCAACGGCATTGGCGACCTGCAGCAAGCGCTGGCACGCGCGGCTTATCCGATGGTCAACGTGCAGGCAATCAGCCTGTCCGGGCCGCGGGACGCGCAATCGGCGATGAAAGCCATACAGGAAAGTTTTTGCCAGGTAGTGCTGGACCCACAATTTATCGACATCGGCGTCAGCCGCCTGGATCGCGAATGGCGCATCGTCCTGGCGCGGCCCCTGTTGTCGGCTCGTCTGGCAGACTGGCAAGCCGAAGGCCAGAAGCTGCTGAAGCTGATCAATAGCGCCCGCGCCCAGCCCCGTCGGTGTGGGAGCGAGGCCTTCGCCGCGACCACGCCACTGTCCTGGAACGCCACCCTGGCCCTCGCTGCGGTAAACCACACCCGGGCCATGGCCAACAACAACTTCTTCGACCACAAGGACCGCGACGGCCGCACCCCGGGCGACCGCGCCGAACTGGCCGGTTACCTGGGCCAACTGATCGGCGAGAACATCGCCGCCGGACAGGACACCGCCCTGAAGGTGGTGGACGGTTGGCTGGCCAGCCCGGGGCACTGCGCCAACCTGATGAACCCGCAGTTCCGCGAGCTGGGTGCCGGTTATGCCGTGGACCCGAAGAGCGATGCGGGCATCTATTGGACCGCCATGTTTGGCACTCAATAAACGTATGACCAGGCTTACGTCATCGCGAGCAGGCTCGCTCCCACATGGAGATCCGATGAACTGAATCCTGAGACCGCCGCAAAACCACTGTGGGAGCGAGCCTGCTCGCGATTGTGGCGGGGCAATCAACATCAAGCGTCCTGAGCCACCGCCCCCAATAAAAAACGCCGCTCAATGAGCGTAATGCTGTTCACTTAAGCGGAGCGGCCTTACGATCTACCGGATACCGAGTTTTGGAAATCTTCACTGTCCTCGGCCGCCCTGGCCTTGGACGGT
>NZ_VIUE01000003.1 GCF_007828215.1 Pseudomonas sp. SJZ074
GCGGTTATTTTCAGAAATTTTCAAAGTTTCGCTTCGGAAACCTCAACAACTTCAACCACTTGCGCTTTCGATCTCTCGTTAGCGGGAGGCGAATTTTACAGCGTTAGTCGCTGCTGTCAACACCTCTTTTTTACCGCTTTCGACCGAGAAGATCGAACCGTCAAACCGAGCCAAACCACCTGCCCTGCCGACTTCTTCCGGACTTCGATGAACTGAAGACCTGCGCTGCCAGAAAACATCTAACTCATTGAAACTCAAGGAGTTTTCCGTTTCGACTGCGCCGGAAGTGGGGCGAATTATAGAGACTCAGAATCTGCCGTCAACACCTATTTTCATGTTTCTGTCATATCGGTCAAAAAACCCATAAACAAGAAGGCCGACGCTTGAGCGCCGGCCTTCTTGTTTATCCATTACAGACTGGGAAACGCGAACTGCGAAGCTTCATGGCTGGCGCGTTGTGGCCAGCGTTGGGTAATGGCCTTGCGACGGGTATAGAAACGCACGCCATCCGGACCATAGGCATGCAGGTCGCCAAACAACGAACGCTTCCAACCGCCGAAGCTGTGATACGCCACAGGCACAGGCAGCGGTACGTTGACGCCCACCATCCCCACTTCAATCTCATCGCAGAACAAGCGCGCCGCTTCGCCATCGCGGGTGAAGATGCAGGTGCCGTTGCCATATTCGTGATCGTTGATCAGCTGCATGGCCTCTTCCAGGCTGTTGACCCGGACAATGCACAGCACCGGACCAAAGATTTCTTCTTTATAGATGCGCATCTCTGGCGTTACGCGATCGAACAGGCAACCACCCAGGAAGAAGCCGTCTTCGTGGCCTGTCACGCTCAGGCCGCGGCCGTCGACTACCAGCGAAGCACCGGCCGAAACGCCGTCCTCTATATAGCCGCTGACCTTGTCGCGATGCTGGCCGGTTACCAACGGCCCCATGTCCAGGCCACAGGAAGTACCGGCACCGATTTTCAGCGCCTGGATCTGCGGCACCAGCTTGGCCACCAGCGCATCCGCCACCTGGTCGCCCACACAGACAGCCACCGAAATCGCCATACAACGTTCGCCGCACGAACCATAGGCCGCCCCCATCAACGCATTGACTGCGTTGTCCAGGTCGGCATCCGGCATCAGCACCGCATGGTTCTTCGCCCCGCCCAATGCCTGGACGCGTTTGCCGCGACGAGTCCCCTCGGCGTAGATGTATTCGGCAATCGGCGTCGAGCCGACAAAACTCAACGCCTTCACTTCCGGCGCCTCGATCAGCGCATCCACGGCAACCTTGTCGCCATGTACGACACTCAGTACGCCCTCAGGCAATCCGGCTTCCAGCAGCAATTGTGCAATCAGCAGTGTCGAGCTCGGGTCACGCTCGGATGGCTTGAGAATGAAGCAGTTACCGCAAACGATCGCCAGCGGATACATCCACAGTGGAACCATCGCCGGGAAGTTGAACGGGGTGATACCCGCCACGACGCCCAACGGCTGAAAATCCGACCAGGCATCGATGTTCGGCCCTACGTTGCGGCTGTATTCGCCCTTCAGGACTTCTGGAGCCGCACAGGCGAACTCGACGTTCTCGATACCCCGCTTGAGCTCTCCGGCGGCATCTTCCAGGGTCTTGCCGTGTTCTTCGCTGATCATTTGCGCGATACGCGACTCGTTCTGTTCCAGCAATTGCTTGAAACGAAACATTACCTGGGCGCGCTTGGCCGCCGGTGTCTTGCGCCAGGCCGGGAATGCTGCGGTGGCGGCATCAATGGCTTGTTGAACGGTCGCGCGATCGGCCAGCGACACCTTGTGGATAGCCTGGCCAGTGGATGGATTGAAAACGTCCGCTGTACGCGTGTTGTCGCTTATCAGCTCGCCATTGATCAGATGCGGGATGAGGCTCATGGGGACTCCAGAATTTTTTTATCCACAGACGCCCGCGACCGGACGCCTGTCATTGAAGTTGATAGAGAAGACGTCAGTCGAGCTTGTTCAGCACTTCACCGACCGCGTCGAACAGGCGATCCAGATCCTGTGGCTTGCTGTTGAAGGTTGGCCCGAACTGCAAGGTGTCGCCACCGAAGCGCACATAGAATCCGGCCTTCCACAACGCCATGCCGGCCTCGAACGGACGCACGATCGCATCGCCGTCCCGCGGAGCGATCTGGATGGCGCCGGCCAGGCCGAAGTTGCGGATGTCGATCACATTCTTCGCACCTTTGATCCCATGCAAGGCGTTCTCGAAATGTGGCGCGATTTCGGCCACGCTCTGCACCAGGTTTTCCTTCTGCAGCAGATCCAACGCCGCCAGGCCCGCCGCACACGCCACCGGGTGCGCCGAATAGGTGTAGCCGTGGGGAAACTCCACCGCGTACTCAGGCGTCGGCTGGCTCATGAAGGTCTGGTAGATCTCACTGCTGGCAATGACCGCCCCCATGGGAATCGCACCGTTGGTGACTTGCTTGGCGATGCACATCAGATCAGGCGTCACACCGAAACTCTCTGCACCAAACATCGAACCGGTGCGACCGAAACCGGTGATTACTTCATCGAAGACCAGCAGGATATTGTGCTGGTCGCAGATCTGCCGCAGGCGCTTGAGGTAGCCCTCCGGCGGAACCAGCACACCGGCTGAGCCGGCCAACGGCTCGACGAAGACGGCCGCGATATTGGAAGCGTCGTGCAGCTCGATCAGCTTCAGCAGCTCATCGGCCAGGGCAATGCCGCCCTCTTTCGGCATACCACGAGAATAGGCATTGCTCGCCAACAAGGTGTGGGGCAGGTGATCGACGTCCGCCATCGCCTGGCCGAACAGTTTGCGGTTGCCACTGACACCGCCCAGGCTGGTACCCGCGATGTTCACGCCGTGGTAGCCGCGGGCACGGCCGATCATTTTGGTCTTGGTGGCCTGGCCCTTGAGACGCCAGTAGGCGCGAACCATCTTCACCGCCGTATCGGCGCACTCGGAACCGGAGTCAGTAAAGAACACATGATTGAGACTGCCCGGCGTCAGGCTGGTGATTTTTTCCGCCAGTTGGAACGACAGCGGATGACCATATTGGAATCCTGGAGAGTAATCGAGGGTACCCAATTGTTTGGCGACCGCCTCCTGGATTTCCTTGCGGGTGTGCCCAGCGCCGCAGGTCCAAAGACCCGACAGCGAGTCATAGACCTTGCGCCCGTGTTCATCGATCAGCCAGCTGCCCTCGGCACCGACGATCAGCCGCGGGTCGCGCTGAAAATTACGGTTGGCGGTGTAAGGCATCCAGTGGGCATCGAGTTTGAGCTGACTGGCCAGAGAACTGGTCGCGTGTTCGGGCATGTTCATCGACAAAACCTCGCAAGATTTGAACGGTATCGGGGCAAAAGCCTGGTTGCGACTAAGTTGCCACGACGATAAAGTCGGTGAAATCCAACTTTTCTAACCTTCAGAAAGTAGATTACTAAACTATGAGCGTTCGCCGCCCCGATCCGCTGGCGCAGGTCAGCGACTTTGATATTCGTCTGCTGCGCATCTTCCGTAGCGTAGTGGAATGCGGGGGATTTTCCGCGGCGGAAACGGTGCTGGGTATCGGCCGTTCGGCCATCAGCCAACAGATGAGCGATCTTGAACAGCGCCTGGGCCTGCGTCTGTGTCAGCGTGGGCGTGCGGGATTCTCGCTGACCGAAGAAGGTCGCGAGGTCTATCAGTCGGCCCTGCAACTACTAAGCGCCCTGGAAAGCTTTCGCACCGAGGTCAACGGACTGCATCAACACTTGCGCGGCGAACTGAACATCGGCCTGACCGACAACCTCGTTACCCTTCCCCACATGCGCATCACTCATGCCCTGGCCCAATTGAAGGAGCGCGGGCCCGATGTGCAAATCCAGATTCGCATGATCGCCCCCAACGAAGTCGAGCAAGGGGTTCTCGACGGGCGCCTGCACGTCGGTGTGGTCCCTCAGGCCAGCGCCCTTTCCGGGCTGGAATACCAGCCGCTCTACAGCGAACGTTCATTGTTGTATTGCGCAGTCGGGCATCCACTGTTTTATGTGGACGACCTGCAGCTCGATGAAGCCCGCCTCAACAGCCAGGATGCCATTGCCCCCACCTTTCGCCTGCCGGCCGACATCCAGGCCCACTACCAAGCGCTCAATTGCACCGCCAGCGCATCGGACCGCGAAGGCATGGCGTTCCTGATTCTCACCGGTCGCTATATCGGTTACCTGCCGGATCACTACGCCAACGTCTGGGTCCAGCAAGGCCGGTTACGAGCCTTGAAACCCTCGACGCGATTCTATGACCTGAGCCTGGCCTCGGTAACACGCAAGGGCCGCCGTCCTCATCTGGTGCTGGAGAGTTTTCTCGAGAGCCTGGCGGCAACCCGCTGACACGTTCGCCTTTTGTGGCAACAATACTTGTCGGATCGGTGCCGGTGCGCTATCAACGCATTTGCTTGCCCACAGACCCAGCCCGGAAACGCCCATGACCTTTGAAGTCCCAGCCCACGGTGGCAAGACCACCGGCCGCATTCGTCAGAAGAACGAAGAGACCATCCTCAAGGCTGCCGAAGATGAATTCGCCCGGCACGGATTCAAAGGCACCAGCATGAATACCATCGCGCTGAACGCCGGACTGCCCAAGGCGAACCTGCACTATTACTTCACCAACAAGCTCGGGCTATACGTGGCGGTGCTGAGCAACATCATCGAGCTGTGGGACAGCACCTTCAATACCCTCACCGCCGAGGATGACCCGGCCGAGGCGTTGACCCGCTATATTCGCGCAAAGATGGAGTTTTCCCGTCGCCAACCCCAGGCGTCACGGATCTTCGCCATGGAAGTGATCAGCGGCGGCGAGTGCCTGACCGAATACTTCAACCAGGACTACCGCGCCTGGTTCAACGGCCGCGCGGCGGTGTTCCAGGCGTGGATCGACGCCGGCAAGATGGACCCGATCGACCCGGTGCATCTGATCTTCCTGTTATGGGGCAGCACCCAGCACTACGCCGATTTCGCCACCCAGATCTGCCGCGTGACCGGCCGCAGCAAGCTGAGCAAGCAAGACATGACCGACGCCGGTGACAACCTTATCCGCATCATTCTCAAAGGCTGCGGCCTGACACCCACCCTCTAAGACGCTCATGCCCTTTACTCTCGTCGGCTTTTGCGAATACCGCGAAGAAATTCGCAAAAGCCGCTTCATCACCTTCGCAGCCCCCGTTACCAGCCCCGCCGATGCCCAAGCCTTTATCGAACAACACAGCGACCTGAACGCCACGCACAATTGCTGGGCCTGGAAGCTGGGCGATCAATATCGCAGCAACGACGATGGTGAACCAGGGGGCACCGCCGGGCGCCCGATCCTGGCGGCTATCGAAGCTCAGGCTTGTGATCAGGTCGTGGTGCTGGTGATCCGCTGGTATGGTGGGATTCAGTTGGGTACCGGTGGACTGGCCCGTGCCTATGGCGGTGGTGCGAACAAGTGCCTGCAAAATGCCGAAAAGCTTGAACTGATCAGCCGTGTGCCCCTGCACTGCACCTGCGGGTTCGCGGAACTGGCCCTGGTAAAACTGCGGGTGGCCGAATGCGGCGGCCTGATCCATACGGAAGGGTTTACCGCCAACGGCGTTGAACTGCAATTGGCGGTGGGGGAAGGCCAGATCGATACGCTGCAAAAGAAACTGGCCGATTTGAGCCGCGGACGGATTCTACTGGAGCGTTCAGCTTGATTTGCCCACATCTGCTGTGCGCCTGCTTGTGGATAACCTGAGCACATTCGCCTGTAACCCTTCTGTCATGCGGGTTTGCGAGGGTTGCTCATTTTTTATCCAAATCTTTGTCCAAGCCTGAAATAAACTAGCAAAACAAACGCTTGCAGCGAGTTATCACCTTTAGACAAAAGCCGCCCGGTGCTTATGCCCAAGTTTCCAGTTTGCGCACAATAATTGTGGAGCAAGCTGTGGATAACCCGTTCATGGCTCACTCGACCCCAAGAAGAACATGGCTCCCAGGCGCTTGTTCACTTTTTAACCATTCGTTAACGAGTGATCATGCCTCCAATTTGAACTCGTGTTCTCGCCACGCACGGGTAACAGTTGGACAACACCCCACACTAATTCGAGGAACAGAAAAATCCACACCAGCGCGCTGGCGCCGTGCAGCAGCGCGTAAAACATCCAGGACGCAAACAGGAACCGCCCCGCCGCGTCATACCGTCCGTACAGCGGTCGCGGATCGCGAATCCGCAGCACCGACCATACGCAAACGATCGAGCCCAGCAGATTGGCCATCAACAGGTGCATAGGCGCAAACGGCGGCAGCGCGCCAGGCAGGTCGAGCATCTGGGTCATGCCCAGCAACCAGCCGTGCAGGGCGGCAAAGGTCCATGGCGTGGCAAATGCTGCGGTTACGATCAGGTCGTACCAGGCGCTACCGAGCACCACGCGACGATATTGCGGTGAAGTCCACATAGGCATTGCTCCATATAATCAAGGAGCGAAAAGCCTAAAGCCTGGGGTATGCTCCAAGGTCAAGCTTTCTGGAGATTGCCATGCGAATCGGTGAACTGGCCCAAGCCTGTGCCGTCAGCCGCGACACGCTGCGCTTCTACGAGCAGCTCGGGTTGATTGCGGCGGGACGCAGCGCCAATGGGTATCGCGACTACCCCGAAGACATGGTGCAACTGGTGCTCTATATCAAGACAGCCCAACGCCTGGGCTTTACCCTCGGTGAGATTGGCAGCAGCGTTGCCACCGTGCGGCAGGCCCCCGACCCGGACCTCGCCGTGGCTCATCTGCTGCAAAACAAACTGAACCTGATCGAAACCCGCATGACCGAACTCGACGCGTTGCGTCATGAGCTGAAACAACGGCTCGGACAACGTTGTCCATTAAATCCGTGACCATTTCTTTCAAGGATGCCTTCCATGAATTCGGCAAGAAACGCATTGATCATCGGCGCCTCCCGGGGCTTGGGCCTTGGCCTGGTGAAGACATTGCTGAGCGATGGCTGGAACGTGATCGCCACCGTGCGCAACCTACAGAATGCAGAGGCGTTGAAGGCGCTGGGCCCGGTGCGGATCGAAAAACTCGACATGGACGACCAGCAAGCCGTGATCGCCTTGAGTCAACAGCTCAAGGACGAAACCTTCGACCTGCTGTTCGTCAACGCCGGCGTCAAAGGCCCCGATAACCAGGGTCCCAACGGCGCGACCCTGGCCGAGGTCGGCCAGTTGTTCTTCACCAACGCGGTGGCCCCGATCAACCTGGCCCAGCGTTTCGTCGGGCAGATCCGCGACGGCAGCGGCGTGCTGGCGTTCATGAGCTCGGTGCTGGGCAGCGTGACCATGCCCGACGCCCCGGAACTGGCGCTGTACAAAGCAAGCAAAGCGGCCCTCAACTCCATGACCAACAGTTTCGTCAGCCAACTGGGCGATCAGGCATTGACCGTCCTGTCGCTGCACCCGGGTTGGGTGAAAACAGACATGGGCGGTGAGGGGGCAGACATCGACGTCGAAACCAGTACCCGTGGCCTGATCGATCAGGTCAACGCCTTTGCCGGCCGGGGTGGGCATCACTTCGTCAACTACAAGGGCGAGACGATTCCCTGGTAAAAACCGAACCTTCCCTGTGGGAGCGGGCTTGCTCGCGAAGGCGGTGTTTCAGTCGACATTGATGGTGAATGTCATTCCGCTTTCGCGAGCAAGCCCGCTCCCACAGCTGGTCGATGCTGGGCACTGGATATGTACACCGCGACCTGAGTAAACTCCGCACCTCGCCCCTTGCGGCGACCCTGGATCAGCAGACAGGGCATCACTGAGCTGGCTAACCTGAACCCACTTTCAGAGGAGCCGGCCACCATGCCTGCGACCCGTACCTGGTTAAAGAACCCCCTCGCCATTTTCACTGCCAACGGCCTCGACGCCCGTGGCGGCCTGGTCCTGCAGGACGGCGTAATCGTCGAACTGCTGAGTATCGGCCAATCCCCCACCCAACCCTGTGACCATGTCTTCGATGCCCGTGAGCATGTGATGCTTCCGGGATTGATCAACACCCATCACCACTTCTACCAGACCCTGACCCGTGCCTGGGCACCGGTGGTGAACCAGCCGCTGTTCCCATGGCTGAAAACCCTCTACCCGGTGTGGGCGCGGTTGACGCCGGAAAAACTCGCCCTGGCGACCAAGGTGGCCTTGGCCGAATTGCTCTTGTCGGGCTGCACCACGGCGGCCGATCACCATTACCTGTTTCCCGAAGGTCTGGAAAATGCCATCGATGTGCAGGTGCAAAGTGTGCGCGAACTGGGCATGCGAGCGATGTTGACCCGAGGTTCCATGAGCCTGGGCGAAGCCGACGGCGGCCTGCCGCCGCAGCAGACCGTGCAACAAGGCCAAGTGATTCTCGACGACAGTCAGCGGCTGATCGACCGCTACCACGAACGGGGCGATGGGGCGCGGATCCAGATTGCCCTGGCGCCCTGCTCGCCGTTCTCGGTCACTCCCGAAATCATGCAAGCCAGCGCCGCCCTGGCGGATCAACGGGACGTCCGCCTGCACACACACCTGGCCGAAACCCTCGACGAAGAAGACTTCTGCCTGCAACGCTTCGGCCTGCGCACCGTGGATTACCTGGACAGCGTCGGCTGGCTCGGTCCGCGTACCTGGCTGGCCCACGGCATTCACTTCAATCCCGAGGAGATCGCCCGGCTCGGCGCCGCCGGCACCGGTATCTGCCACTGCCCAAGCTCCAACATGCGCCTGGCCTCGGGTATTTGCCCCACCCTCGAACTGACCGCCGCCGGCGCTCCGCTCGGTCTCGGCGTGGACGGTTCGGCCTCCAACGATGCCTCGAACATGATCCTCGAAACCCGCCAGGCGCTGTACATCCAACGCCTGCGTTATGGCGCGCAAGCGATCACACCGGAGCAGGTACTCGGTTGGGCAACCCGGGGGTCGGCCAAGCTGCTTGGGCGTAGCGACATCGGCGAACTGGCCGTCGGCAAGCAGGCAGATCTGGCGTTGTTCAAGCTCGACGAACTGCGCTTCTGCGGCAGTCACGATCCGGTCTCGGCGCTGCTGCTGTGCGGCGCGGATCGAGCGGATCGGGTGATGGTCGGCGGGCAATGGCGGGTGATCGACGGTCAGGTCGAAGGCCTGGATTTGAAAGGCTTGATCGCCGATCACAGCCAGGCGGCGCGGGAGCTGATCGCCGGAAACTGACCACATAGAAAATTAATGTGGGAGCGGGCTTGCTCGCGAAGACAGTGTTTCAGTCGACATCAAAGGTGAATGACACTCCGCTTTCGCGAGCAAGCCCGCTCCCACATCTGGCTCTGCGCAGCACCTAAAGGCCGAGCAGCGACAACATGATAAACGTCGCAAACAGCACGAAGTGGGTCATGCCTTCAATGGCATTGGTTTCGCCGTCGTTGAGATTGATCGCGCTGACAATCAGGGTGATGAAGATCATCACCGTCTGCACCGGGGTCATGGCCATCTGGAAAGGTTGGCCGGTGTAAAGCGCCATGGCTTCCATCACCGGCACCGTCAGGATCACTGTCGACAGCGAGGCCCCGAGCGCGATGTTCACCACCGACTGCATGCGGTTGGCGAGGGCAGCGCGCAGGGCGGTGAGAATCTCCGGAGCCGCGGAAATGGCCGCCACCAGAATGGCCGTGACCACCGGCGGCGCTCCCGATCCTTCCAGTCCCAGGTCGATAGCCTTGGACATGACCTCGGCCAACGCACCGATCACCACCACCCCAAACACCAGCGCCCCAATGGAAAACGCCAGGCTGATGGGCGGCGGCTCGTTTTCCACCGGCTCCTTGCGACGGCGTTTTTCCGGGTAGCTATAGCTGAAGAAGTAGCTGTGTGGTCCCACCTGCATGCGCAGGAACAGTGTATACAGCACGAGCATTGCGCCAATGGTGAACGCCGAATATTGCTTCCAGTTCTCCTGGGGAATGAACTCCGGCACCACCATCGACACGCCCATGGCGGTAAGGATCATCACGCTGTAGCTGCGCGCCGAGTCATCGTTGTAGACCTGTTCGCCATGCTTGAGCCCGCCCATCAGCGCCGCAAGCCCGAGAATGCCATTGATGTCGAGCATCACCGCCGAATAGATCGTATCGCGCACCAGGGTCGGTGACGCTTCGTTGCTCATCATGATCGCCAGGATCACCACTTCCACCAGCACTGCCGACAGGGTCAGGATCATGGTGCCGTAAGGATCGCCAACCTTTTCCGCCAGCAACTCGGCGTGGTGGGCCACACGCATCGAGGCCGCGACGATGAAGCCGATCAGTATCAGACCGCCAACCAGTGCCACGGCCTGCCCGCTGCCCAACAGCCAGTGCTCCAGCGGGTAGGCGACGGCGGCGGCGAGCAGGGCCAGCACCAGCAGCTTTTCTTGCTTGATCAACGTGAGCATCACAGGCCTATCACCGTACACGAGGTATGACCTACTAGACTGTAGGGGGCCGTGAACGTTTCGTCGGCAGTGACACTCACTTTCAGGTCAGCGCAGGGCTCTTCGCGGGCGAGTCCTGCCTTCACAGTGGATCGGCCGGTCAGGTTTTTTCCAGACATTGCGGCAAGCCCCTGTAGAATGCCCGCCATCGATTCACTGATGAGAACAGAGCATGTACGACTGGTTGAACGCCCTGCCCAAGGCTGAACTGCACCTGCACCTGGAGGGTTCGCTGGAGCCCGAGCTACTGTTTGCCCTGGCCGAGCGCAACAAGATCGCCCTGCCTTGGAGCGACGTCGACACCTTGCGCAAGGCCTACGCCTTCAACAACCTGCAGGAATTCCTCGACCTGTATTACCAGGGCGCCGACGTGTTGCGCACCTCCCAGGACTTCTACGACCTGACCTGGGCCTACCTGTTGCGTTGCAAGGCGCAGAACGTGATCCACACCGAGCCGTTCTTCGACCCGCAGACCCACACCGATCGTGGTATTCCCTTCGAAGTGGTCCTCAACGGCATCGCCGCCGCCCTCAAGGACGGTGAACAGCAACTGGGTATCACCAGCGGTCTGATCCTGAGTTTCCTGCGCCACCTGAGCGAAGAACAGGCCGAGAAAACCCTCGACCAGGCGCTGCCGTTCCGCGATGCCTTCGTCGCAGTCGGCCTGGACAGTTCGGAAATGGGCCATCCGCCCAGCAAGTTCCAGCGGGTGTTCGACCGGGCCCGCAACGAAGGTTTCCTGACCGTCGCCCACGCGGGCGAAGAAGGTCCACCCGAATACATCTGGGAAGCCCTGGACCTGCTGAAGATCCAACGCATCGACCACGGTGTCCGGGCCATCGAAGACGAGCGGTTGATGCAGCGGATCATCGACGAGCAGATTCCGTTGACGGTATGCCCGTTGTCCAACACCAAGCTGTGCGTGTTCGACGACATGTCGCAGCACAACATCCTCGACATGCTCGAACGTGGCGTGAAGGTGACAGTGAACTCCGATGACCCGGCGTACTTCGGCGGCTACGTCACCGAAAACTTCCACGCCCTGCACACCCATCTGGGCATGACCCAGGACCAGGCCAGACGCCTGGCGCAGAACAGTCTGGACGCGCGGTTGGTGAAGCCTTAAGCCCTACCCCTGCTCTCCTGTGGGAGCGGGCTTGCTCGCGAATGCCCAACGTCAGTGGCATAAATATCGGCTGACACACCGCTTTCGCGAGCAAGCCCGCTCCCACAAGGGGCCATGCTCAATTGGTTACCGTCCCCTCCCCTCGCTCAACTCCTCCAGCGTCTTGCCCCGCGTCTCCATTCCGAACAACCAGACCACAGCCGCCGCCACCACGAAGCACAGCGCGCCCAGGCCGAACACGCCGCCCTGCCCGGTAATCGGAAAGACCAGCCCGGTCACCAGTGGCCCCAGCAGCGAACCGATACGACCAATCGCCGAGGCGAAACCCGAGCCCGTTGCCCGTGCCGAGGTGGGATACAGCTCCGGTGTGTAGGTATAGAGCACCGCCCACATGCCGAACAGGAAAAACTGCATCAGCAATCCGCTGCCGATCAGCAGCCCGACATTGCCACCGAATACCGCACTCTGCCCGTAAAGAAAGGCCATCGCCCCGCCGCCCAACAGGGTGATGACACATACCGGTTTACGCCCCCAGCGCTCCACCAGCCAGGCAGCCATCAGGAAACCGGGAATCCCGCCCAGGGAAATCAGCACGGTGTAATACACCGACTGGGTCACGGCGAACCCCGACTGCTGCAACAACGCGCTGAGCCAGGACGTCAGCCCGTAGAAGCCGAGCAAGGCAAAGAACCAGACGCTCCAGATCATCATCGTGCGTTGGCGATACAGCGGCGACCAGATCTGCGCCAGCGCCGAGAAGAAAGTACCCGGCGTACTCGCCAGCCTCGGCAGGCGAACCGGCTCCGGCAAGTCCTGGCGGCCCAGCGAAGCCCGGACCTTGTCTTCGATTCGGCGCAGCACGGCATCCGCCTCGTCATCCCGCCCGGCCTGTTCCAGCCAACGGGGCGACTCGGGAATAAAGAAACGAATCGCCAGGACAAACACCGCCGGCACCGCCAGGACCAGGAAGATATCGCGCCAGCCGACTACCGGCAGAAGGAAATACGACAGCACCCCCGCCGCGACGAAGCCCAGCGGCCAGAAGCCGTCCATCAAGGCGATGTAGCGGCCCCGGCGCTTGGCCGGGATCAGTTCCGAGAGCATCGACTGGGCAATCGGAAACTCCATACCCATGCCAATGCCCAGCAGGACACGAAACAGCGTCAGGGTCTCGACATCCTGGGCCGTGGAGCAGAGATAACTGGCGATGCCCCACAGTACGATACTCCATTGGAACACCGGTTTGCGACCGAACCGATCCGCCAGCATGCCCGACAGCGAAGCGCCCACCACCATGCCAAAAAAGCTGGAGCTGGCGAGCAAACCTGCCTGGGCCGTGCTCAGGCCAAACTCGGTTTTGATCGAGCCGAGCAGGAACGTCATCATCGCCAGGTCCATGGAGTCGAAGAAGAACGCCAAGGCAATAATGATGAAGATGATTCGGTGATAGCCACTGATGGGCAGTCGCTCCAGGCGTTCCGCCGCGCTGTACCCGTGATTGTCCATGGTGCATCCCCCAGTCCGATAGATTCCCGGGCGAGTGTGCGCGAACCTCGCGGGTGGCTATTGCTGAATGCGACCTGTTGACAGGCCTAGAGCGCCATTTCCAACGTATCCTGCCGGGCGAATCGATGGATTTCCTGCTGGCCGAGCACGGTCACCTGCAAGGCTCGCGAGTCATTGGGCAGGCTCAGCCAGCCGGATTGCATGAACAGTTGCAGCAACGCAGCCCCCAGCGCGCCCCCCAGGTGCGGCCGGCGTTCGCTCCAGTCCGGGCAGGCGCAGGCGATGCGGGCATTGCGATGGGCCAGGGCCTGGATGAACAGGCCATGCCCGGCCAGCTGGCTCGCCCCCTTGTGAGTGACGATCACCCGCTGCTCGCATTGCTCGATCCATGCTGCGTCCAGCAGGCGCTGGTACAAATCGGCCGCCAGAGTGCCACCAAGATGATCGTCGCAGAGCCGGGCTCGCAACAACGAGGCGGGGGCCGACGGCGCCTTGTTCGAGATGACGCCGCGCTTGAAGACATCCGGAATCTGCCGTGGCGCGCTGGCCAGGGTCGCGCTGGCCAGGGCTTCGACCGCCGCACCGATCTCCGGCGCGGCCAGGCGGAAAAACCGCTTGCGTCCCCTGGCTTCCACCTTCAACAGGCCACCGGCGGATAGGCGTCCCAGATGGGCGCTGGCCGAGGACGGCGACAACCCGGCCAACAAGGCCAGTTCTTCGGCCTGCCGGGCCGTACCGTCCATCAAGGCCCACATCATTGCGCTGCGCTTGGGGTCGGCCAGCAGCGTGGCGATCTGGCTGATGCAAGGTGCATGTTCCATGTATTCACTCCCTGTTGAATCATTCGTCTACTGCTCTTGATGCGCGATGCCGCGCCGATTCAGGCGGCCGCTAGTATAAGCGTGCAGATCAAGCTTTCCTGTCCTCCGGAAACCTTTGGAGGCGATTGTTCGTGAGGGAAAATTCTCTATTTGCCCGCGACTATTGGCCGATTGCCGTCGAGAGCGGAAATTGCGCCGTCAATTCACCACACCGGGCCTGGAGCATCTCCCGCAAAAGCTTGACGGGCTTGCTCAGCTGCGCCCGGTGAGCGCACAGCAGATTGAGCGGCGCGCGCTCGCAATGCAGGTGCGGCAGAAGGATCTTCAGACGCCCGGCCAGCACATCGGTCGACACGTCCATCCATGATTTGTAGGCAACGCCCGCACCGGCCACTGCCCAGCGCCGCACCACATCGGCATCGTCACTGAAGCGGTCGCCGCTGACGGTGAGGCTCACTTCCCGCTTGCCGTCGTGAAAGCACCAACGGTCATGAACCCGGGTACCGAGCATGTACAACAGGCAATTGTGTTGTGCCAGTTGTTCGAGCTGGTGGGGTTCGCCATGACGGGCCAGATAGTCCGGCGCGGCACACAACACCCGCCGGTTGTCCGCCGCGACAGGCAAGGCCACCAGGCTGGAATCCTCCGGCTCCCCGTAACGCAACGCGATATCCACCGGTTGCTTGAACAGGTCGGCAATACGGTCACCCAACAGCAGCCGTACCGTGAGCCTGGGATGTTCGCGCTGGAAGTCATCCAGCCAGGGCAGCAGCAGATTGCGTCCCAGGTCCGACGGCGCGGATAGCTGCAGGACACCGCTGACTTGGTCCTGGCCGCTGGTCAACAGCCGTCGCCCCTCATCCAGGCTGCCCAACGCCGCCCGGGCATATTCGAGAAAACTTTCCCCTTCGGCAGTCAGGCGCAGGCTACGAGTGGAGCGCGCCAGCAGACGGGCACCGAGGTGCTGCTCGATGCGTTTCAACGCGGCGCTGGCCACCGCGGCCGACAGATCCATGACCCTGGCAGCGGCAGAAAGACTGCCCAGATCCGCCGCCCGGACAAACAGCTGCAGGTCATCGAATCGAAGCATGGCGACTCCATTATCAAAAAAATTTTGAAAGAGCCTGTTCTTTTAGCCGGTTTTATCGCGTCGATAAATAGCTAAACATGGGTGCCATCGAACTCACCTCACGGAGCCCGCTTCATGAAAGCCATCGCCTACTACCATTCGTTGCCGATCACCGACCCGCAATCGCTGCAGGATATCGTGTTGCCCGACCCGGTCGCTGGCCCCCGGGATCTGCTGGTCGAAGTCAGAGCCATTTCGGTGAATCCGGTGGACACCAAGGTCCGTCAGAACGTCCAGCCCGAAGAAGGCGCCGCCAAGGTGTTGGGTTGGGACGTGGCTGGGGTGGTCAAGGCCGTGGGCAACGAAGTCTCCTTGTTCAAGGCCGGTGACAAGGTGTTCTATGCCGGCTCCATTGCTCGCGCGGGCGGCAACAGCGAACTGCATGTCGTGGATGAACGCATTGTCGGCCACATGCCCAGGACCCTCGGTTTCGCCGAAGCGGCGGCGCTGCCACTGACCGCCATTACCGCCTGGGAACTGTTGTTCGAGCGGCTGCAGATCCAGGAAGGCCAAGGCGCTTCGGACCAAAGCCTGTTGATTGTCGGCGCAGCGGGAGGCGTGGGCTCGATCCTGACGCAACTGGCCAGCCAGCTCACCGCACTGAAGGTCATCGGTACCGCCTCCCGTCCGCAGACGCAGGATTGGGTGCGAAGCCTGGGCGCCGATCTGGTGCTCGATCACAGCCAACCACTGAGCGTGGTCATGAAGGAAGCAGGTCAGCCACAGGTTACCCATGTCGCCAGCCTGACCCAGACCGACCAGCACCTGGAGCAGTTGGTCGAGGCCCTGGCGCCCCAAGGCAAACTGGCATTGATCGATGATCCCAAGTCCCTGGACGTGACCAAACTCAAGCGCAAGAGCCTGTCCTTGCATTGGGAGTTCATGTACACCCGTTCGCTGTTCGAGACGGCCGACATGATCGAACAACACAACCTGCTCAACCGTGTTGCCGAGCTGATCGACGCCGACACCTTGAAGACCACCGTCGGCGAGCACTTCGGCACCATCAATGCCGAAAACCTGCGCCGGGCCCACGCGCTGCTGGAAAGCGGGAAAGCCAAGGGCAAGATCGTGCTCGAAGGTTTCTGATCGCCCAGACTGGCCCTCAAATCCCCTCGCCACAAATAAATTCCTAACCACAATGATTGCTCGTCAAAAAAGATCGAACCGTCAGTCCGAGAATTGACCGTTGTCACAATTGCGATTGCATTCCGGTCTACACTCGAGGCCTTTGCAACGCAATCTTTTACGTGAGGAGGTCAGCAATGAAGATCCTGATAAAAGAAGTGGCAAAATCCCAATGGCAAGTGCGTCTTGACCAGCACGCCGTCACCTTCCGCACCGAGGCCGAAGCCAAGGCCTTCGCCACCACCCTGCAAGCGCGCATTCACGCGCCGCATCACTTCCCCGAACGGCAACAACGCACGGCCTGCTGAATCAGCCCTGGCGGCTGGCGTGTGCCAGCGCCTGGGCATTTTGCAGGCGGCGGGTCAGCATGGCCGCGCTCACCACCAATAGCCCGCACAGGCTGATGACCATCGCCATGGGCACCGCGCTGCCGTCGTGCAGGGCCGCTACCAGCGCGGCGGCCCCGGCGGCCACGGAAAACTGCAGGGATCCCAGCATCGCCGAGGCACTGCCGGCCCGGGCCCCCTGACCATTCATGGCGCAGGCAGAAGCGTTGGGAAGGATGCACCCCAGGCTGGCGATACAGATGAACAATGGAATCAGCAATGGCCATAGATGCTCAGGGTGCAAGGCGCTGACGGCCAGCAGGCTCAACCCCGCGGTGAAGTAGACCCACACCGCACGGCTCAGCAGGAAAGCCGGGCCACGCTTGGATAGCAACCGGGCATTGACCTGCGCCACCAGGATGAAGCCTGCCGCGTTAGTACCGAACAGCCAGCCGAAGTGTTCGGCCGGTACGCCATAAAGCTTGATGAACACGAAAGGCGAACCGGCGATGTACGCGAACATCCCGGCGATGGCGATCCCGCCCGTCAAGGCATGCCCCAGGAACACCGAGTCGGTCAACAGCCTGCCGTACTGGCGCAACGCCCCCGACAGTGGTTGTCGAGGCACATGGGCCGGCAGGCTCTCGGGCAGCCACAGGGCCACGGCCGTCGCCGCCACAGCGCTGAACAGGGTCAGGCCGATGAAAATCGATTGCCAGCCATGCAGGTTCACCAGCAACCCGCCAAGCATCGGCGCGAGAATCGGCGCCAGGCCCATCACCAGCATCAGTTGCGAGAACACCTTGGCCGACCCCACCGCATCGCATTTGTCGCTGACCACGGCCCGGGAAATCACCATTCCGGCACATCCACCCAGGGCCTGGACGAAGCGCGCGCCGATCAGCCATTCGAGGCTTGGCGCATAGGCGCAGGCCAGGGAGGCCAGGGTGAACAGACCGACCCCGACCAGCAGTGGAGTCCGCCGCCCGAAGCGATCCGCCACCGGCCCGTAGGCCAACTGTCCGATGGACAGGCCGAGGAAATAGGCGGCCAGGGTCAGTTGGATGTGTTTTTCATCCGTGCCGAAGGCGCTTGCCATGGCCGGGAACGCAGGCAGATAGAAGTCGATCGCTAAAGGACCGAAAGCGCTCAAGGCGCCAAGAATCAGAATGGTACGAAGGTTCATCGGGCGTCCGTCAGGCATCAGTCAGCAGCCCGACAGTCTAGCCCTGCCGGGCGCTCTTGAACATTCCGATAGGTCGCTAACGATTAAAAAATATTCAGGCGAAGCTGACCTCATAGCCTTCTTCCCGGATGACCTCGATCAGGGTGTTGGCCGGCAACGAACTCTGGACCTGGACGGTCCTGGCGCCCAGGTCGATTTGCACATCGGCCGCCGGATCCCTGGCCTGTACAGCCTGGGTGATGGCCTTGACGCAATGACCGCAGGACATGCCCTGGACATTGAAAGTTTGCATCGGGTGACTCCTTGGCGATGGAAGTTGCCGGCAGTTTCAAGCTTGCCATCGTGGCAAGGTCAAGTTCTGATGAAAACTGCCGGGCTGGCAATTGCCGTCGCGCTCGGCCAAGCTGCCACTATCAAGGATTCCACACCGGAGGTTCGGCCATGCGCTGGTCAGCGTTCAGCCTGTTTTGCATGTTAGGTTTTTCAGCGATGGCCCCCCAGGCCTCAGCCGCCGGCGAAGATTACGGTGTGCTGATCATTTCCCGGGAACGACTGGAAGTGTCGACGTCCTGCGAGATCGGCATCTACATCCAGGATCAGCTCACCGCCCGGCTCTTCCAGGAAGACAGCACCTCCTTCAACTTGCCCGCGGGCCGGTTCTCCCTGCGCCTGAAGCTGTTGCCTGGGCAGGCACCGGGTTGCAATCCGGGTATGCTCGCACCGGGTTCCCAAGAGATTACGATCAGGGCCGGTGACATCCTGAAGTACCGTATCGCCATGAATGAACAAGGGATGTACCTCAAGCAGGCCGGGCTCGGTTACTGACCTCTCCCCCAAAGGCTGGAAGAGGTTTTTGGATTGGCGCTTGACCTTGCCAGCATGGCAAGGTTGATCCTGTAGTCATTCACTACAGGAGCCTGACCCATGTCCGAATCCACCACTTTCGACCTGCCGATTGCCGGCATGACCTGCGCCAGCTGCGCCGGGCGGGTCGAGCGGGCCTTGAACAAAGTCGCTGGAACCCGTGCCGTCAGTGTGAACCTGGCGACTGAGCAGGCGCGGGTCCAGGCCTCCGAGCAGAGCTTGCCGGCCTTGATAGAGGCCGTTGAACAAGCGGGCTACCATGTGCCTGTCCAAACCCTGGAACTGAATATCGGGGGGATGACCTGCGCCTCGTGCGTGGGACGCGTCGAACGTGCTCTGGGCAAAATCCCCGGCGTTAGCGGTGTCAGCGTCAACCTTGCCAACGAACGGGCCCACCTCGAACTGCTCGGACAGGTCGATCCGCAAATCCTGATCGATGCAGTGAAGCGCGCCGGTTACGAAGCCAGTGTCTGGCAAGCCCAGCAGCCCCATGACACTCAGCCCCGTCAGCTGAATCGTGAGCGCCTGATCCTGGTGTTGGCGATCCTGTTGTCTGTGCCGTTGGTGCTGCCGATGCTGCTGCAGCCGCTGGGTGTGCACTGGATGCTCCCGGCCTGGGCGCAGTTCGCCCTCGCCACGCCCGTGCAATTCATCTTCGGTGCGCGCTTCTACGTCGCGGCCTTTAAAGCCGTGCGGGCCGGGGCCGGTAACATGGACCTGCTGGTGGCCCTGGGCACCAGCGCCGGCTACGGCTTGAGCCTGTATGAATGGGCCATTGCCCGCCCCGGCAGCATGCCGCACCTGTATTTCGAAGCGTCGGCGGTGGTGATTGCCCTGGTCTTGCTGGGCAAATACCTGGAAAGCCGCGCCAAGCGCCAGACCGCCAGCGCCATTCGCGCCCTCGAAGCGTTGCGGCCGGAGCGAGCGATCCAGGTGATCGATGGCCAGGAGCGGGATGTCGCCATCAGCGCCCTGCGCGTAAATGACCTGGTACTGGTCAAGCCCGGCGAACGCTTTCCGGTGGACGGTGAAGTGTTGGAGGGCCAGAGCCACGCCGACGAAGCGCTGATCAACGGCGAAAGCCTGCCGGTGCCCAAACAACCCGGCGACAAGGTCACCGGTGGCGCCATCAACGGCGAAGGTCGCCTGCTGGTGCGCACCCAGGCTCTCGGTACCGAGACGGTCCTGGCGCGCATCATCCGCCTGGTGGAAGACGCCCAGGCGGCCAAGGCTCCGATCCAGAAGCTGGTAGATAAAGTCAGCCAGGTCTTCGTGCCGGTGGTCCTGCTGCTGGCCCTGGCGACACTGGTCGGCTGGTGGCTTTATGGCGCACCACTGGAGACCGCGCTGATCAACGCCGTCGCCGTGCTGGTGATCGCCTGTCCCTGTGCCCTGGGCCTGGCGACACCCACAGCGATCATGGCCGGCACGGGCGTGGCAGCGCGCCACGGAATCCTGATCAAGGACGCCGAGGCGTTGGAGCGTGCCCATGAAGTCGATACGGTGGTGTTCGACAAGACCGGAACCTTGACCTCCGGTACTCCGCGCATTGCTCATTCAAAGGCCCTGGACGGTGACGAAGCCAGCCTGTTGCAACTGGCCGGCGCCCTGCAACGCGGCAGCGAACACCCCCTCGCCAAAGCCGTGCTGGACGCCTGCGCCGAGCGTGGCCTGAGCGTGCCGGCTGTCAGCGACAGCCAGGCCCTGCCCGGACGCGGCATTGCCGGCAGCCTCGATGGGCGCCGGCTGGCCCTGGGCAACCGGCGCCTGCTGGACGAGTCGGGCCTGAACGCCGGCTCGCTGGCCGACTCGGCTCAGGCCTGGGAAACCGAAGGCCGGACCTTGTCCTGGTTGATCGAACAAGGCGCGACATCAAGGGTGCTGGGGCTGTTTGCCTTCGGCGACACCCTCAAGCCTGGCGCGCTCGCGACCGTGCAAGCCTTGGACGAGCGGCGCATCACCAGCCATTTGCTCACGGGCGACAACCGTGGCAGCGCCCAGGTGGTATCCCAGTCACTGGGGATCGTCAACGTGCATGCCGAAGTGCTGCCCGCAGACAAATCCGCCATTGTCCTTGAGCTGAAGAAAAACGCCGTGGTGGCAATGGTCGGGGACGGCATCAACGACGCCCCGGCCCTGGCCGCCGCAGACATCGGCATTGCCATGGGCGGCGGCACCGACGTGGCGATGCACGCCGCCGGCATCACCCTTATGCGCGGCGACCCGCGACTGGTGCCGGCGGCATTGGAGATCAGCCGCAAGACCTACGCCAAGATCCGCCAGAACCTGTTCTGGGCGTTCGTCTATAACCTGATCGGCATCCCATTGGCGGCCTTCGGCCTGCTCAACCCGGTGCTGGCCGGCGCGGCCATGGCGCTGTCGAGCGTCAGCGTGGTGAGCAATGCGTTATTGTTGAAATTCTGGACCCCCGAGCACCTGGAGGACAAACGATGAACATCGGCCAAGCGGCGCGCCAGAGCGGCCTGAGTGCGAAGATGATCCGCTACTATGAGTCCATCGGATTGCTCAGGGCGGCCCATCGCACCGACAGCGGCTACCGGGTCTACGGCACCGATGACTTGCACACCCTGGCCTTTATCAAACGCTCCCGGGACCTGGGCTTTTCCCTGGAAGAGGTCGGCAAGCTGCTGACCCTCTGGCAGGACCGGCAACGGGCCAGCGCTGATGTCAAGGCCCTGGCCCGGCAACACATCGACGAACTGAACCAGAAAATCCGCGAACTGGCCGAACTGCGCGACACCCTGCAGGACCTGGTGGAACACTGCCACGGCGACCACCGCCCGGACTGCCCGATTCTCAAGGAACTGGCGTCGGGATGCTGCAAGGAAACGGCCAATGCCTGAAACCCAGCCCCACAGTGGATTGGCGGTGAACACGGATGTTCTGCTCACCCGAGATCAGGGTGAGCGAGCCTGCTCGCGAAGACGGCGGCACAGTCAACATCCATCCAAGCTGACCCACCGCTATCGCGAGCAGGCTCGCTCCCACAAGGGATTGGTGGCGAGCGTCGAGGGTGTGTTCACCGAGATCCGCTCACAAAAAACCCGGCCTTGGCCGGGTTTCGGGTCATTGCATCCAGGGCGGAGGCGGTTCTTCGGTTTTGCCGGGGGGAGCGTCGTCCGCCGCGCGTACGGCCTGGCGACGTTCTTCGTCGAGGCGAGCGGCTTCGATCTCGCGCATGATCCCGCCGACATCCGCCAGTTCTTCCGGCTCGTCGAACTCGCCGGTCAACACGCTGCCCGGGTGCAAGGTGCCAGACTCATACAGCGCCCACATCTCCTTCGCATACCGGGTGCGCTTGAGCTCCGGTGCAAAACGGCCGAAGTAGGAGGCCATGTTGCCGACGTCCCGCTCCAGCATGCTGAAGGCATGGTTGTTACCCGCAGCATCCACGGCCTGTGGCAGATCGATGATCACCGGACCGGTCGGCGTGAGCAGTACGTTGAACTCCGACAGGTCTCCGTGCACCAGACCGGTACACAGCATCAGCACGATCTGGGAGATCAGGAACGCGTGGTATTCACGGGCCTGATCCGGTTCCAGCACCACATCGTTCAGACGCGGTGCCGCATCGCCATATTCGTCGGCCACCAGTTCCATCAGCAGCACGCCTTCGAGGAAGTCGTACGGCTTGGGTACTCGCACACCCGCATTGGCCAGGCGGAACAGCGCCGCCACTTCGGCGTTCTGCCAGGCATCCTCGGCTTCCTTGCGCCCGAATTTCGAACCTTTCGCCATGGCACGGGCCTGGCGACTGTTGCGGACCTTGCGGCCTTCCTGATACTCGGCCGCCTGACGAAAACTTCGCTTGTTCGCCTCCTTGTAGACCTTGGCGCAACGCAGCTCATTGCCGCTGCGCACCACATAAACAGCTGCTTCTTTACCACTCATGAGAGGGCGCAGCACTTCGTCGACCAGACCGTCTTCGATCAGGGGTTCAATGCGTTTTGGAGTCTTCATCAGCTTTTATTCTGGGTCCTTTATGACCAAACACGCGAATGACAGCCGTTATACGGCAATCCTTCCTCCACGGGGAGGGGTTACCGACCTATGAACCTTCGATGCACACACTGTGCCGATAATCGACCAGGCCGAATCATAGCTGACAGTCGAAGCGCCGTTGGCGTTCGGATGCCTTTGCATTTGCGACAAAATTTTCGCCGGACTGAAATCCGGTGAACGGATTCAGGGCTTGAACAACTCCCCCGGCGTAACCCCGAACATCCCCTTGAACGCCGCAATGAAGGCAGACGTGGAATCGTACCCACACGACAACGCCGCACCGGTCACGCTATCGCCCTCCTCCAGCAATCTCAGGGACGACAGCAGCCGCATGCGCTGGCGCCAGGCACGAAAGCTCAGGCCGGTTTCACGCTGGAACAGGCGCATCAGGGTTTTCTCCGAGGTGCCCAGACGTTCCGCCCACACGTGCAGGGTCACGTTGCGCTCAGGTTGTTCGATCAGTTCGTTACACAACCCCAGCAGCCGGTCATGGCGTGGCAACGGCAGGGAGAAGCCCACTTCCGGCAACAACGCCAACTGATCCAGCAGCACCTGCACCAGCCGTGCCTCCTGCGTATCGCCCTGTGGATAATCGGCCGGCCACTGACAAAATACCTTGATCAACTCCCGGGCCAGCGGCGTGACTTCCAACACCCGGCAGCGATCATCGGCCCATGGGCAGCTGTCGCGGTGGATATACAGGCTGCGCATCTCCGCTCGCATCGATGTCACGACCTGATGCTCCAGGTCGGCCGGGATCCAGATCCCCCACTGCGGCGGCGCGAAGAAACTGCCGGCGGCGGTGTGCACGCCGAGAACGCCGCTGATGGCGTAGGAAAACTGCACCCAGTCATGCCGATGGGCCTGGGTCCACGAACCGGCGCTCAAGCTCTCGACACGGGCATACAGCGGCCTGGGCAATTGCGTCAGGTCGGGAATGCGACGTTCGAGCTGTTGTTGTCCGTTAGTCGGCATTGATTGGCCTTATGTCGCAAGACGACTGTCAGGACCGACGTTAGGCTAACTCATCTCCCCTGACAACCTGCGGTGCCCTATGGCTATTTTCAGACACCTCAAGCGCATGGTGACCGACTGGTTCCTGTGCGGCATGTTGCTCGCCACGTTGCTGGCGTATTTCTTTCCGGGCTTTGGCGCCACCGGCGGCGCGATGCATGCCGAGTGGGTCGTCAATATCGGCATCTTCGTGGTGTTTTTCCTGCACGGGGTCAACCTGTCGGGCGAGCAGATCCGACACGGCCTGAAAAACACCCGGCTGCACTTGATGGTGCAGGTGTTTACCTTCGGCGTTTTCCCCTTGATCTGGCTCGCCAGCAACAAGCTGTTGGGCAGTCATGTGCCGTCTCTGCTGATGCTGGGGTTCTTTTACCTGTGCGCCCTGCCCTCGACCATTTCTTCCTCGGTGGCCCTCACCGGCAGTGCGGGGGGTAACGTGCCGGCGGCGATTCTCAACGCGAGCCTGTCCAGCGTGCTGGGGGTTTTCCTGACACCGCTGCTGGTCAGTCTGGTGGTCGGTCGCGGCGATGGCGGTATCGACCTGGGTTCGACCCTGCTCGACCTGTGCATGATGTTGCTACTGCCGCTGGTACTCGGGCAGTTCCTGCGGCGCTGGCTGGCCGGTTTTTTCGGCCGCTACAAGCGCTACACCAGCATCATCGACAAGCTGGTGATCCTGCTGCTCGTCTATGCAGCGTTCTGCAATTCCATGGTGTCCGGGATCTGGCAACAGCAAGGCAACGGCGTGCTGCTCAGCGCGGTATCCGGCAGTGCAGTGCTGCTGGCAATCATCCTCTGGATGACCACCCGCACCGCCCGAACCCTGCGCTTCAACAATGCCGATGAAATCGCCGCGGTGTTCTGCGCCAGTAAGAAATCCCTGGCCGCCGGGGTGCCGATGGCAGCGCTGATCTTCGGCAACAACCCAGGCCTGGGACTGATCCTGCTGCCGATCATGATCTACCACCCGATGCAGTTGATCGTCTGCTCGATCCTGGCCGAGCGTTACGCCAGCCGTCAAAGAGCGTTGGTCAACCGGCAGAGCGAGACGCTGCTCAACGCTCGATAATCGCCGTCACCCCCTGGCCGGCGGCGGCGCAGATGGAGATCAGTCCACGGCCCCGTCCTGCGGCATCGAGCAACTTGGCAAGATTGGCAACAATGCGCCCGCCAGTGGCGGCAAACGGGTGACCGGCGGCCAGGGAGCTGCCCTTCACGTTCAATCGACTGCGATCTATGGCCCCCAAAGGCGCGTCGAGGCCCAGGCGGGTCTTGCAATAGTCCGCATCCTCCCAGGCCTTGAGCGTGCATAGCACTTGGGCGGCGAATGCCTCGTGGATCTCGTAGTAATCGAAGTCCTGCAGCGTCAGCCCGTTGCGCGCCAGCAGCCGGGGCACGGCATAGACCGGCGCCATCAACAGTCCTTCGGCACCATTGACGAAATCCACCGCGGCGGTCTGGCCGTCACGCAGGTACGCCAGGATCGGCAACCCTCGCGCCTTGGCCCATTCCTCGCTGCCCAGCAACACCAACGAAGCGCCGTCGGTCAACGGCGTGGAGTTGCCGGCGGTCATCGTGCCCTTGGCGCTCTTTTCGAAGGCCGGTTTGAGCGAGGCGAGCTTTTCCAGGGTCAGGTCCGGGCGCAGGTTGTTGTCCCGGGTCAGGCCGAGAAACGGCGTCATCAGATCGTTCTGCCAGCCTTCGGCGTAGGACGCTGCCATTTTCTGGTGGCTTTCCAGGGCCAGTTGATCCTGTTCCTCCCGGGGAATCTGCCAGGTCTGGGCCATCAGCTCGCAGTGCTGGCCCATGTTCAGGCCGGTGCGCGGCTCGTTGATACGCGGCAGTTCGGGGACGAGGTGCTGGGGGCGCAGTTGCAGGAATACTTTGATTTTCTCGGCGGTGGTCTTGGCGCGATTGGCTTGCAGCAGGATCCGGCGCAGCCCTTCATTGACGGCGATGGGCGCATCCGAGGTGGTGTCCACGCCGCCAGCAATCGCGCTGTCGATCTGGCCCAGGGCAATCTTGTTGGCCACCAGCAGCACCGTCTCCAGCCCGGTGCCGCAGGCCTGTTGCACGTCATAGGCGGGGGTGGTGGGTGACAGCCGCGAGCCGAGCACGCACTCCCGGCTCAGGTTCATCTCCCGGGAATGCTTGAGCACCGCGCCGGCGGCCACCTCACCGATGTGCAGGCCATGCAGGTTGTAGCGCTCGATCAGGCCCTCGAGGGCGGCCGTCAGCAGTGCCTGGTTACTGGCGGTGGCATAAGCCCCGTTGGAACGGGCAAAAGGAATGCGATTACCACCGATGATCGCGACGCGGCGTGGCTGTGTCATGAAGAACTCCCCGAGTAGGTTCCAATGCGCTGATGGTCACGAAAACCAATTTTGTCTGCGCACAAGCTTAGGCTTTATCTCGCCAATCGAACGACTGATTGCCGATCATGGTCCACACTTGGGAGCTCATCAGCCGGAGTACGTTCCATGTCTGACCGTTATATCGACTTCGCCAATTCGCCCATTGGCCTGCGCCTGGTCGGTGCCCTTGGCCTGCCCTCGCCGGTTCGTCTGGAACGCTGGCAGGCCGGGCGGCTGCGGCCTATCGAGGGCGCCCTGCTGCTGGGCGGCGGGCCGCTGATCGAGCCGATCGGTACGTTCGCCAAGCGCCTGACCGATGGGATTTTCGTCTATGGCGCCGAACCGACCCTCGCCACCGAGTGGATCCCTGGCCACGGCCCGAAAATCAAGGCCGTGGTGTATGACGCCAGCCATCTGGCCCAAGCCGATCAGCTCAAGCAACTGCGGGAATTTTTCCAACCGCTGATGAAAAATCTCGACCGCAGCGCCCATGTGGTCATCCTCGGTCGCGCCCCGGAAAATCTCACGGACCCCTTCGCCGCCAGTACCCAGCGAGCGCTGGAGGGGTTCAGTCGCTCGCTGGCCAAGGAACTGCGCCATGGCGGCACGCTGCAACTGTTGTATGTCGGTGACGGCGCCGAAACCCAGTTGGAAGGCCCGCTGCGGTTCTTCCTGTCGCCCAAGAGCGCGTTCATTTCCGGGCAGGTTATTCGCCTGAACGCTTGCCAGGCCCAGGTCCAGGACTGGACGCGACCGCTCACCGGGCTCAAGGCACTGGTCACCGGCGCAGCCCGCGGAATTGGTGCATCCATCGCCGAAACCCTGGCCCGTGACGGCGCCGACGTGATCCTGCTGGACGTGCCCCAGGCCAAGGCCGATCTCGACGCCCTCGCCGCGCGCCTGGGCGGGCGCGCCGTGACCCTGGACATCTGCGCCGAAGACGCTGCGAGCCAGTTGATCGAACACCTGCCAGACGGCGTGGATATCGTCGTGCATAACGCCGGCATCACCCGGGACAAGACCCTCGCCAACATGACGCCAGAGTTCTGGGACGCAGTGCTGGCGGTCAACCTCAACGCACCGCAGGTACTGACCAAGGCCCTGCTCGACAGCGGCACCTTGCGGGACAATGGCCGGGTCGTTTTGCTGGCCTCCATCAGCGGCATTGCCGGCAATCGCGGCCAGACCAACTATGCCGCGAGCAAGGCCGGGTTGATCGGCCTGGCCCAGGCCTGGGCGCCGCTGTTGCAGGCGCGAGGCATCAGCATCAACGCCGTGGCCCCCGGCTTCATCGAAACCCGGATGACCGCCGAAATCCCCTTCGCCCTGCGCGAAGCCGGGCGACGCATGAGCTCCCTGGGCCAGGGTGGCTTGCCTCAGGACGTCGCCGAAGCCGTGGCCTGGCTCGCGCAGCCGGGCACGGGGGCGGTCACCGGGCAGGCGCTGCGGGTCTGCGGACAAAGCCTTTTGGGAGCCTGAACATGACGATCCAATGGCATGAGGTCAGTAGCGCGCCGGGCATGTCCGGGCTCTATGCGAAGGCCGCGACTCGTCGCAAGATCACCGGCAAGACCTTGCCGGAGACCGGGTTGCGCCAGGTGCTCCAGGTGGATCAGCAGCGCCTGGTGGCCTATCGCAAGGTCTGTGGCTTTGTCGACAATGGACTGCTACCGCCGACTTATCCCCACGTACTGGCGTTCGCCCTGCAGATGCAATTGCTCACCGCCCGGGACTTCCCGTTCCCGCTGTTGGGGTTGATCCATCTGAGCAACCGCATCCGCGTGCTCCGTCCCATGGGCGGCGTCAGCCAGGTAAGGGCCAGCGTCAATGTCGAACAGCTGCAGCCCCACCCCAAGGGCGCGGTGTTCAACCTCGTGACCCGCATCGAGGATCAATTGGGACCGCTGTGGGAAGCCGAGAGCGAGATGCTCTGTAAGGGCGTACAGCTTGACGGTGCGCTGGTAGAGCCGCCACCGCAGATGACTCCGGCGCTGACCGAAGTGACGCGCTGGACAGCCCCTGCCGACATCGGCCGGCAATACGCCAAGGTGTCCGGCGACTACAACCCGATCCACCTGAGTGCCATCAGTGCGCGAATGTTCGGCTTCCCCACCGCCATCGCCCATGGTCTGTGGAACAAAGCCCGGACCCTGGCCGCACTGGATGATCACCTGCCCGAAGCCAACCTCGAAATCGAGGTGAGCTTCAAGAAACCGGTACGCCTGCCCAGCGAAGTGACGCTGCTGGCGAGCTCAGCGGGGTCCAGTGGGGATTTGCAGTTGGTGGGGTCGGGGAATCTGGAGCACATGACAGGGAGCTGGCAGCCGATTGCCTGAGCCAGGCGGTGGGTCAGCCTGCATCCATGTTTAATGGACTGCCGTCATCGTCGGATCGCCGCCCGGAGCAGGCTCGCTCCCACATTGGATCTGCAGCGACCAAACATCTGCTTTCGACACAAATCCCCTGCTCGCGATAGCGGTGATCACCGCGGCGGATAGTTGGCCAGGATACGCCCGACCGTCTCGCGCACCGCGTTGTCGCGGTCAGCGGGGTTGGGTGAGCTGCTGAGCAGTTGCTCATCGCTGCCACGCCAGACAAGCTTGCCGTCCTTGCCATCGAGCAAGTCGATCTGCACGGTCGCGACCTTGTAGCTGACGTTGCGGGTTTCGTTGTACATCGGCCCGCCCCAGTAGCCGTTCCAGGGCCCGCCCCAACCGCCGCCATAGTGGGTGGTCACTTGTTGCTGGCGGTCCTCGACGATCAGATAGGCCTGGACCAGGACATCGCCACGCCCACCGGTGGCAGGGCGCAGGCCGCGCTGGTCCAGTTGATCGGTCACGGCCTGACGGATCCGCTGCTCGGTCAGGTCACTCTTGATCCGCGGATCATCGGGACGGTACTGCAACGCCGGTTCTTTCCAGCTCCAGCTGCGATAGGCCGCGAAGTCGCGGCTGGTATCGAAATCATGGTTGACCTGGTTGGTCGCACAGGCGCCGAGCAGCAGGGCAAGGCCCAGTAGAGCAAGACGATGGAACATCACGCTTCTCCTGTTGCGTAATCAACTGGGCGGATAGGCCGACATGGCTTTTTCCACCGCCTCGCGAATAGCATCGGTGTTATCGCCCGGCCTGCCACGCTGAGGGGTTTCGGCACTGGCACTCCACACCGGTTGGCCGTTGCGGGCGTCGAACAGGTCGACGCGAACCACCACAACCTGTTCCTGATACGTGCGCACGACCGGCACGGTGTTGTACATGCCGTAGCCAGGACCGTAGCGGTTGTAGCCTCCGTAGTAGCCCGAATCATAATCTTCCCGAACCTGGCGCAGGCGGGTCTCCAGCCGCAGGTCGGCACTGACGAACAGGTCGGCCGGCCGGTTGTCATGCAGCGGACGCAGGCCGCGCTGGTCCAGAGCGTTGCTCACCGCCTCGGCCACCTGGGCCGAATCTGCCCACGCGGTACCCGCCGGCAGGCGTCCGTTGAGCCAGGCCCAACTGCGATAGCGCCCATAGTCACGGGGTGCCGCCGGGTATGCGCTGCGGTCGAACACCGTAGCAGCCTCGGGCGGGGCCGGCGGCAGCGGCCTGGAGGTGGCGACATAGGGGTTGGTGCCCTGGCAGGCCGCCAGCCCCAGACATAACATCAGTAACGCTGTACGGCCTTGCATTTCACTCTCCGATCAGAGGGGACGGCAGATCCAGTGCAGATAACGTCCCAGCCCGGCAAACGCAGGATGGCGACGGTGGGCCAGCTCCATGTCCAGCAACTGTGACAGCTCTACACGACCTTGAAACTCCACCGGCATGTAGTCGTGAAAAACCCGCACGCCACTCTGGCTTTCGACCTGCCACACACCCTCAAGTTGCGCCGCCAACACTCGCGGATCAAGAGGTTGTTGCGGCGTCAGGCTCTGTTTTTCACCGGCCATGTCGTTGTTGCGCAGCTTGCGGAAATGCCCCTTGAGCAAGTTCCGATAAACCAGCGCGTCACGGTTGTAGAACGCCAGCGACAGCCAGCCGCCGGGTGCCGTGAGTTGATGCAACACCGGCAGAATCGTGTGAGGCTCGGCCAGCCACTCCAGCACCGCGTGACACAGCACCAGGTCGTACGGCTCGCTGAGCTGGCCCGGCAGTTCCTGCCAAGGCGCCTGGATAAAGGTTGCCTCCTGGCCGGCATCGGCAAACCGCTGGCGGGCGCCTTCGAGCATGGGTGCGGCCGGTTCCGCCAGGGTGACATGATGACCGCGCTCGGCCAGCCACAAGGACATATGGCCCAGGCCGGCGCCGATGTCGAGCACACGCAACGGGCGCTCCGGCAACACTTCGAGCAGATCGGCCTGGAGCACCGCCAGGCGAATCGCGCCCTTGGCCCCGCCATAGATTTTTTCGGCAAACCGCGTGGCGAGCTGATCGAAATGACGGTCGCTCATTGGCCGAACCGCCGCTCGCTGTCGGCCAGTTTGCTGCGCACCACGGCGTCCATGTCCAAGCCCAATTCGCTGCACAGCAGCAACAGGTACAGGATGATGTCACCGACCTCCTGCCCGGCGTGGGCCAGTTTGTCAGCCGGCAGCTGGCGCGACTGGTCCTCGGTCAGCCACTGGAAAATCTCCACCAGTTCGGCCATCTCTACACTGGCGGCCATGGCCAGGTTTTTCGGGCTGTGGAATGGACGCCATTCGTTGCGATCACGAATGGCGTGCAGGCGTTCAGTCAGTTCAACAAGGTTCATCGGGCTCTCCTGGATGCCCATAGCTTCCGGGGGATGACGGGGGAAGGCAAGCGTCTCGATACGAAGCGGCAATTTGCCCCATAATCGAACGATCGCGGCGCCAATGGCTCCTACAATCAGGAGCCCGAGGCTCGACTCGATTCCCTTCCATCAGGATGCAAACATGCAGGTAGAAAGCTTTTTCGAATGGCTCGGCCAGGCACTTGGTTCGATAATCCGTTTCATCGTCGACCTGCTCAGCGGCCTGTTCAACACCCTGGCCAATGCCGGCGGCAACTTCGTCGACGGCCTGTCGCGGGCGTTGGGCATGGACACCTCGATCATCAGCATCATTGCGCTGATCCTCGGGCTGATGCTGCTGTACTCGGCGATCCGCGCCTTCATGCGCGCCTCGATTGTGCTGGGGATTATCTGGCTGGTGTTGGGGCTGTGGTTGTTGAGTTGGATCATTCACTGACTCAAGGATCACCACCTGCCCCGGGACAGTGTGATTCCCTGTGGCGAGGGGATTCATCCCCTCGCCACAAAAACCCTCTGTTTACTCCACCCCTTCAGGTGTAGGCCCTGGCTACACCGCCTTGCGCCGTTGCCTACAACTACGCCAGAATCCGCCGGCTTGTGCGCCTTGGGGCCGGGTCTTATTGTTTTCCCGTCGCTGACAAATCAGCGATCGGGTTTAGCGATCCGGCTTCATATACAGACGCAACAATGCCCAGTCTCGATTGCAGACGCTCTATTCCTGCAATCTCGTCATGGTGGCTGTGCGTGGGAGACCTTCTGGTCTACCCGGGGTTTCTGTGACCCGGATCGCTAACCCGCGTACAGCCGCCACCTTTACTTGTTTAGCGATAGGTCGTGGTGGCTCAACCAATCACGGAGATTCACCATGTTCAAGGTAACCCCCAACCCACCGATCACCGATTCAACATCCCCCGGCGATCCCACCGACTCAACGACTTTCGACAAAGCCGCCAAACGCGCCCTCGACTTCTACCTCAAGCCCGAACAGCCTGAAACCAAGCCAGACCAACTGTTCACCGTTGTGAACGGCATCGACACCGAATGCCTGCTCGCCAACCTCAGCGAAACCCTGTCCTCCGCCAACGTCATGGCCGCTGACCTGGCCTTCGATCTCGATGGTTCGCGCCGCCACGTGGCCCTGGGCATCCAGCAGTTGATCGAACTGGGCGGCTTGCTGGCCAACCGTGCGCTGGACAACGTCGACCCAGGCTAACCGAAGCAACACATCACCCTGTGGCGAGGGAGCTCGCTCCCGCTCGGCGGCGCAGCCGTCGTAAAACCAGCTGATACGGTGTGCCTGGACGCCCGCGCCAGTTCTGTTTGGGGCGGCTGCGCCACCCAGCGGGAGCAAGCTCCCTCGCCACAAAAGCCCTCTGTTTATTCCACTCCCTCAGGTGTAGGCCCCGGCTACATCGCCTTGCGCCGCTGCCTACAACTACGCCAGAATCCGCCGGCTTGTGCGCCTTGGGGCCGGGTTTTATTGTTTCCCCGTCGCTGACAACTCAGCGATCGGGTTTAGCAGCTCGGATAACATCAAGGCACGCCAGTGTCGCTATCTGAACAATCGATCAGTATTGGTTTTTCAGCATTATGGCGGCTATGCGTGGGGCACTTCGGTGCGCCGGGTTCCTTGATGCCTGGTCTGCTAACCCGCGTACAGCCGCCACCCACCTCGTTTAGCAGCGATGGATGACGGCTCCACTCATCAAGGAGCTTCATCATGTTCAAGGTAACTCCCAACCCACCGAGCACCGATCCGACATCCCCCTGCGATCCCCTCGACCCAACAGCCTTCGACAAAGCCAGCAAACGCGCCCTCGATTACTACCTCAAACCCGAACCGACCGAAGCCAAAACCGCCCCAGGCCAGCTCTTCACCGTGGTCAACGGTATCGACACCGAATGCCTGCTCGCCAACCTCAGCGAAACCCTGGCCTCGGCCAATGCCATGGCCTGTGACCTGGCCTTCGAGCTGGACGGCTCCAGACGCCACATCGCCCTGGGCATCCAACAGTTGATCGAACTGGGCGGTTTACTGGCCAACCGTGCGCTGGACAACGTCGACCCTCGCTAACGAAAAACACATCACCTCTTGTAGCGAGGGGATAAATCCCCTCGCTACAAACCCGCTACAATTGCGCTCCACCAAGGAGCCCCCATGTCCAACCTGCTCGCCGACTGGCGCGACCATCTCACCCATCGTCGGGTCTGGGCGTTGGCCGCGCCGATGATTCTTTCGAACATTTCCGTGCCGCTGGTGGCGCTGGTGGACAGCACCGTCATTGGCCATTTGCCCCATGCCCATCAGTTGGGCGCGGTGGCGGTCGGGGCGAGTTTGTATACGGTACTGGCCTGGGCCGTGGGTTTCCTGCGCATGGGCACGACCGGGTTCGCCGCCCAGGCGGCAGGGCGTGGCGATGGCGCAACGTTGCGGCAAGTGTTGTTGCAAGGCCTGTTGCTGGCGATGGGGTTGGCGGTGACGCTCGGAATCGTCGGGGTGCCGTTGAGCAACGTGGCGTTGCACTTCATGCAGCCGTCCGCCGAACTCAATCAGTTGACCCGGGACTTCTTCTACACACGGCTCTTCGGCCTTCCGGCGGCGCTGGCCAGTTATGCGCTGGTGGGTTGGTTTCTCGGGGCCCAGAACGCCCGGGCACCGCTGGCGATTCTGCTGAGCACCAATCTGGTGAACATCGCCTTGAACCTGTGGTTCGTGCTTGGTCTGGACTGGGGCGTGGCCGGTTCAGCCCGGGCCTCGGTGATCGCTGAGTGGACCGGGGCACTGGTCGGCCTGGCCCTGGCCCACAAGACTCTGCGGGCCTGGCCCGGGCAGATTGTCTGGGCTGCCATGGGGGTATGGCAGAACTGGCGACCGCTGCTGGCGGTGAACCGGGACATTTTCATTCGCAGCCTGGCCCTGCAATCGGTGTTTTTCCTGATTACCGTACAAGGCGCGCGCCTGGGGGATGCAACCGTTGCGGCCAACGCGCTGCTGCTCAACGGGCTGTTGCTGACGGCCCATGCCCTGGACGGCCTCGCCCATGCCGTCGAGGCGCTGTGCGGCCACGCCATTGGCGCCCGCGACCGCCTGGCGCTACGCCGCTCATTGGTGGTGGCGTGCGGTTGGTCATTGATTGCAAGCATCGGGTTCGCGCTGCTGTTCCTGCTCGCCGGGCATCTGTTCGTCGATATGCAGACCGACATCCCCGACGTGCGTGACACCGCCTACCGCTACCTGCCTTATCTTGCCGCCCTGCCGCTGATCGCTGTCTGGAGCTATGTGCTCGACGGCTTGTTCATCGGCGCCACCCGCGCCCGGGAAATGCGCAACGGCATGCTGCTGACCCTGTTGCTGGTACTGCCCTTTGCCTGGGCCCTGCAAGCGCTGGGCAACCATGGCCTATGGATCACCTTCCTGTTATTCATGGCGTTGCGCAGCCTGACCCTCGGTGGTTTCGCCTGGCAATTGCACCGCCAGGGTCGCTGGCTCGCAGCCCAGGCCCAATAGCGCCTCACCCCTCATTGCCTTGCCACAATCGTCGCAGATGTTCGAGACGCTCGCGCTGGGAGCCGCCGACCAGCGCTGGCGGCGGCCGGACGTCGGGGTGTTGCAGACGCAGCCACAGCCAGCCGTCGAGTACTTCCCGTTCGGTAAACCCCAGTTTCAAGCCCTGCTCCAGGCAATCCCAGAGCGCTCGGTACTCTCGTCCGGTGGCACGAGACCAGTGCCAGGCATGACGCTCCAGCAGGCATTGCTGCAATTTGTGCTGTTGTCGATCGCTGAGGCTGTGCTCATTCTCCAGCGGCGCCACGGGCAGCCCCGGGTTGGACAGTTGCTGCCAGCCCTGACTGCCGATGGCCCGGTCGGCCCAGGTACCGCCGAACCAGCGCAGCAGGCGGATCGGCCCGAGCCAGCAACTGAGCTCCCCGGGGTCGCAGCCGTCGAAGAAATAGCTGGCGGTGTGGGGGTTGTAATAGCTCAACAGCGCCTTGTGGTGAGGACCCAAGGTCACGGTCAGCATGCGTCGCAGATGCGCCAGCAACTGCGACGCCGGCGATTCGCTCACCAACAACAGCCCCGGCCAGGCATCCGCATCGACATGGCACAGGCTCGCCAGCGCCGGCGCTTGCTGCAAGTCCACCAGCAGCGGACCGTGCTCCTTGAGCCCATGCCATTCGGTGTCCTCGAACAAGGCAAAGCACCGCGCTTGCGCGAACTGCTCTTGTAGACGCCGCGCCGCCCCGGGGACGCCGGGAATGTCGAGCAGCAACCATTGAGGCGTTGTTCCGGCCAGGCTTGCAGCGCTCATGGTGCGGCACCCGTGTCGCGCCGTGTCACCAGTCGGCAGGTGCATATCGGTTGATTACAGGCACTGAAGCTGCCGCCCCCGGGCAACAGGCAGAGCAACACCAGCGGCTCGGCCGCCTGGATCGCAGATAGCAACGCCGGATCGGCTCCGGATGGCCACGGTGCTTCATGGGGCGTCGAGTCAGGGGGCGCTGCATCGGCTATTTCTGCAGCAGCCGGCGCATCAAGAAGCGCGCTGATCATGGGCCGATCCGGGTCGCCCTCGCAGAAACTGACCAACACCTCGGTGCCCGCCCGCAAAGTGCCCATTCCGCGGACGGCCAGCGCGGGTGCCAATGGCAGCCAGCAATGACTGGGACTGGCCCCCTCCCCCTGATAGACCCAATCGAACTGCACCGCCACCCGCCCGGCCATCTGCGGCACCGGCTCGTCCACTTCCACCACCCACCCGCGCTGCCGGCCCAGCATGCGCGGCCTGGCGGGAAGGCCGGTCGCCACAAACGGCAATTCCCAGGGAACGGCCTGGAAGTGGTTACCATACCCCCACGCCCCAGCTCGGTGCTCCACCTTCGTCAGCAGCCAGCGTTGGTTCCAGTCGCTGAAAGGATGGGCCGTGAGCAACAGCACCTGCCCGCTGTACAGTCCCATCAGATCACTGCTGCCTTGGGCGACCTGTTCCCCCGACGCGCTGGTTTGCACGTTGAAAACCTGAACTCCAGGAGTCGTCCCGTAGGCTGCCTCGTCGACAGGAGTAAAGCCGCCCGCGTTGTCGGAGAACACCAGGCAATGTCCGTCCCGAGCCTGTTCGAAATGGAAGTGGATGCCTGCCTGGGCACACACCCGCTGGAGAAACTGCAGGTCCGACTCGCGGTATTGGGTACAGAAATCCTGCGGCGGGTATTCTCCCGTCAAGTCCAGGCACAGCTGGCGACCGCCGATGCCATGGCCCTTGAGCACCTGGCGGATGATCTGCGGCACCGTGCAGTCGCTCAGTACCCGCTGGTTGAAGCGCTGCGCCAGGCAGGCCAGCTTCGGCCCGATACGCAGGCGACAGCCGGCGTCGGGACGCTGCTGCACAAGCTCGTGAAGCTGACCGTGGATGCCCCCGCCCGCCTCCCCGAAACTCAACCAGACGCTGCGGTATAACAAGCCCGCCAGGTCCGGCGGCGTGTCGCCGGGCGACAACTCCACCTCATAGGCAAAAGGTTCGCTGATGGCTTCGCTACCCATGAAGGCCGACACGACAAAGGGTTCGGGCAGACCGGCTATCTCCAGACGAAGTGACGGCTCGTTGGCTGGATCGGACATCGGCGTATCTCTACAGGAGGGGCGGCCGGGGATTCTCGCTGAGAGCCATGGCGGAGTAGAGAGCCCAAGTACAAGTTAGGAAAGGGACTACATGAAATGAGGACAGTATTGAGTAAATGACCCGGCGCTCGGAATTAACAGCCGCACAAATAAAAACGCCCTCCGAAACTATCCGAAAAAACACACAATATATGGTGAGTTTTCTGACAGCCCGAAGGGCGGCGCTGATCAATCAAGTAGAAACCTGAAGAGGCTTTGTGGCGAGGGGATTTATCCCCGTTGGGCGGCAGAGCTCGGTCTTGGGGGCGCTACGCGATCCAGCGGGGATAAATCCCCTCGCCACAGGTGTTAATCATGTCCCCGGACAAACAGGTCCGTGTTCGCATCAGGACGACAGGTACGACGAACGCGTCAACCCCAGGCGCAAGGCATCGAGGAACTGGGTGCGCTCGGCGGCGCTGATACGGGCGCTGGCACATTTGTCGCGGTAGTGGGTCATCAATTCTTCCGGCGACAGGTGCACGTAGCGCAGCATGTCTTCGATGGTGTCGTGGGTTTCGATACCGGCGTGGTACACACTGCCGTCGGCGTTCTGGTAGATGTTCACCGAATCGGTGTCGCCGAACAGGTTGTGCATATCGCCGAGGATTTCCTGGTAGGCACCCACCAGGAAGATTCCCAGCAGGTAATCCTCGCCTGGATTGAGGGCATGGACCGGCAGGCTGGTCTCGATGCTCTGCTCGTCGACGTACTGCTTGATCTTGCCGTCGGAGTCGCAGGTCAGGTCTTGCAACACGGCACGGCGCATCGGCTCCTCGTCGAGACGATGCAGCGGCAGGATCGGCAGCACCTGGCCGATGGCCCAGGTGTCCGGCAGGCTCTGGAATACCGAGAAGTTGCAGATGTATTTGTCAGCGAGCTTGTCGTTGAGTTCATCCAGCACCTGGCGGTGGGAGCGCTGGCGCGCCTTCAACGAGTTGTGCAGGCGGCGGCACACGGCGAAATAGCATTGCTCGGCCAGGGCTTTTTCCGCCAGGGTCAGCTTGCCATCGGCGTACTGGGTGGCCACGTCGCTCATGTAGTGGGTGGCGCGCCAGTAGGTTTCGGTGACCATCTCGATATCGGTCGGGCCCAGCAGGTCAACCAGCCACTGCACGGTTTCCGGCAGTTCCTGCTTGTTGTCGATCACCGGCATGTCGTCGACGTGCTTCTCCACGTCGGTCACCTGCACCACCAGCATCGCGTGGTGCGCAGTCAGGGAGCGACCGCTTTCCGAAAAGATATGCGGATGCGGCAGGCTCTGGGCATCGCAGAACTCCTTGAGCATGCCGACTACGACACCGGCGTAATCGTCCATGTCGTAGTTGATCGAACTGGCATTGCGCGAATGCGTACCATCGTAGTCCACGCCCAGGCCACCGCCGACGTCGATGTGATCCACCGGCAAGCCAAGGTTGCGCAGTTCGCCGTAGTAACGGATCGCTTCCTTGAAGCCGTGCTGGTAGTCCGCCAGGTTGGCGATCTGCGAGCCCATGTGGAAGTGCAGCAGGCGAATGCCCTGGTCCAGGCCAGCCGCGCGGAAACGTTCGACCACTGACAGCAGCTGTGCGGCGGACAAGCCGAACTTGGACTTCTCGCCACCGGTGTCGGCCCATTTGCTCGACGCCAGGGACGACAGGCGCACCCGCAGGCCAACCTGTGGCTTGACCTTGAGCGAAGCGGCCTCTTCGATCACCAGGCCGACTTCGGACTCTTTCTCGATCACGATGAACACGTTGTGGCCCAGCTTCTGGCCCATCAGCGCCAGGCGGATGAACTCACGGTCCTTGTAACCGTTGCAGACGATGGTCCCGCCCTTCGGCGCCAGGGCCAGCACCGCCAGCAACTCCGGCTTGGAGCCGGCTTCCAGGCCGATGGAGACATTCTGGGTGGCGATGATGTTCTCGATCACCGCTTCCTGCTGGTTGACCTTGATCGGATAGAGCGCGGTGTACTGGCTCTGGTATTCCAGGCGCGCGATGTTGCTGTCGAAGGCACCGGTGAGCTGGCGCACACGGTCTTGCAAGATGTCGGGGAAGCGCACCAGCAAGGGCAACGACAGGCCGCTCTGGCGCAGTTGATCGACCTGCTCGAACAGATCGATGGGCGAACTGTCGGGACCGTTCGGACGAACTTCGACGCGACCGGCGTCATTGATCGCGAAATACCCGGCCCCCCAATGGCGAATCCCATAAACACTGCGGCTGTCCGCAACTGTCCATTGGCTGCCATCGTCTTTGCGTGTGCGTCGTACGGACATCGAAGTCCCCTATAAAGAAGTCAAAATGCACCATCCGGTCGGAGGCTGGCGCAGTCTAGAGAATGGAAATGACGATTTGCCTGCAAGCAGGGTAGACCCTGCTGGCAGCGCTGAGTTTAGAAACCCGTTCAGAACAGGCTCTGTGAAAACCCTATGGGCGACCTCGGACATCGGGTTCGGATCAAGCCGGAGCGGTCTTCACAGAGGCTGCTAGCCGCCGGATTTCTTTGCCTTGAAACCGTGCTTGACCAGTTCCGCCAGCAAGAGCTCAACGTGGTCGCCCTGGATCTCGATGACGCCGTCTTTCAACGCGCCACCGGTGCCACAGCGTTTCTTCAACGTGGTGGCCAGTTCCTTGAGCGCATCTTCGGCCAATGGCACACCGGTGATCGTGGTCACCGTCTTGCCGCCACGGCCCTTGCTTTCACGGCGCACACGGGCAATACCGTCACCTGCGGGGATGACGGTCTGTTTACAGATGCAGGCATCCACCGGCTGACGGCAATCGGGGCAATGACGACCGGCGTCGGTAGAAAATACCAGGCCGCCCAGGGCGGCGAAGGATGCGGCTTTTTTGGCCACCGGCAATCCTCTTGGGAGGACAAAGACTGGTCGGGGAAAGTGCCTCGACCGCGAAGCCCCACTCAGGCAGGGGCAGCGCTACTGGACCGCAAGACGTCGGTTCAGCTTGAAAAGTCGCGCAGTGTAACGGCAAAAAGCCGACTTGCTAAGGGCCAATCCGCGCCAATTTACAGCTTCTTTGCGACACCGCGCAGATAGCGCTCAAGCGCCGCCAATGAGTCCGGGCAATAAGGCTTGTGCCGGATTTCATCCAGTACCTGTTCGATCGGCATGAAGCGCGCTTCAAGCACCTCTTCAGGCTGCAATACCAAGGGGCCGTCCCACACCGCAGAAAACGCCGAGCACCACAGACGACTGCCCGGGTCTTCAAAGTAGAAATGATCATGGGCGGTAAGCGGCACCCCGCTCACGCCCAGCTCCTCTTCCAGTTCACGGGCCGCCGACTCGGCATAGGTTTCGTGGGCCTGCACCATCCCGCCCGCCGCTACGTCCCAGAAGCCCGGATAGATCGCCTTGCTCAGGGTTCGCCGGTGGACGCACAGCTCACCCGCCGAGTTGAACAGCATGATGTAGGTACCACGCCCGATCAGGCCACGCTCGCGCAAGTCCGAACGCACCAGGCTGCCAAGCAGGTTGTCGTGTTCATCGACCCAAGCGATCAGCTCGGCATCCGAGGCCACTCGGTGAGCGGCCTCCCGGGGACTTTCGCTCATGGGTCAGCCCTGGTTCAGCAATTGCCGCAAATCGATCACCGCCGCGTTGGCCCGGGAGATGTAGTTGGCCATGACCAGAGAGTGGTTCGCCAAGACACCGAAACCGCTGCCGTTGAGGATCATCGGACTCCAGACCGGCTCCTGGGAGGCCTCCAGCTCACGAATGATCTGCCGCACGCTGACCGTGGCGTTCTTCTTCGCCAACACATCGGCGAAGTCGACTTCGATGGCGCGTAGCAGATGGGACAAGGCCCAGGCCTGGCCGCGTGCTTCGTAGAACACGTTATCAATCTGCAGCCATGGGGTCTCGACCACTTCTTCATCCACCTGCGGTACCTGGCCCGGGGCCGGGACTTCGGTTTTCAGCGAAGTGTTGAGCTTGACCCGGCCGACACTGGCCGACAGGCGCTGGGACAGCGACCCCAGGCGAGTACCGACATCCCCCAGCCAGTTGTTCAGGTTGTCGGCACGGGCATAGAACAACGCGCTTTTCTGGGCTGGATCGGACAGGCGCGCCTGATAGCGGCTCAGGGAATTGATGCCTTCCTGGTACTCCGACTCGCTGGAGGGCAGCACCCAACTGCGGTTATCGAAGTTGAAACGCGGCTCGGCCTTGGCCAGGTCGGCGTCCTCGGCGGACTGGGACTGGGAACGGGCGAAGTCCTTGCGCAAGGCGCGACTCAGGTCACGGACCTGCACCAGCACGCCGTACTCCCAGCTCGGCATGTTGTCCATCCACAGGCCGGGTGGAAAACGGTCGTTGGAAATGTAGCCGCCCGGCTTGGTCAGCAAGGTACCGGCCACCGTCTTGAGAGTCTCGACGGTGGTGTAGCCGACCACCATTTGCCGGCCATCCCTCTCGGCTGCCGCCTGGGCATTCTGCTGCACGGGAAACAGCGCAGGCTCCTGGCTCCAATACCAGCCGATGGCAATGGTCACCAGCAGATACAGGCCGATCAGCGTGGCCAGCGCGCGGCTGAAAAACAGCCCACCCAGGTAGCTGCGGGCGGCCGATTTCGGCTCGGCGGCACGTTCAGGTGCGCTGCCCGCGCGGTTTTTCCAGTCCAGCATGGCGATGTCCCTTCAATCACTTGAGTTCACGGTTCGACCACAACCCTACGCCATCGTGCCTGATTTGAAACGCGATAAATCCCGCGTAAATCATGCTGGCCCAGGCAAGGCAGTCGGATGGCAACTATAAAGGAAGCGCGGCCATCGGCCTACGAAACCGACCGGTCATAAACTGAATGTCGCTGCCGGGTAGATTATTGACGTACGACACTCATGCGTATGAAAAGAGATGCTAGCATAGAGCCACCAGTCGACCTCAGCATGTATCTAACTAAGTAGTCAGGATAATGACCGAGCCAGAAGACCCCAGCCGTGAGCGCCTCAAGCACCACTTTGCCCAGCGGGTAATTCATCAGGCTCGTCAGATCCTGGAGATCTGGCAGCGCCTGCAACGCAGCGAGTGGTCCAGCACCGACCTGTTGGAGCTCAGCGAGGCCAATCTGCGCCTGCTGCGTTTTGCCGAGCGTTTCGAACAGCCGGAGCACTCCCAACTGGCCCACGGCATCAGCCAGTCACTGCAAGCGGTGGATGCCAATCGCGGGCGGTTGAGCAGTCAACTGATCACCGAGATCAATCGTCTGATGCAGCGCCTGTCCCGTACCGGCCTGCGTCATGGGGACCAGCTCGAACAGACCTTTCTGCCACCGTTGCGCAAACCCATCTATGTGTTGCTGCAAGACCATGACCGTGCCGAGCGCCTGGCCAAGCAACTGGAGTTCTTCGGCCTCAGCGCCCAGGCGCTGGACAGTGTCGCGGCATTTCGTGCCTCGATGGTCGAGCGGCTGCCGGCGGCGATTGTCATGGACGTGGACTTCAGTGGCCCCGGCATCGGTCTGAAACTGGCGGCCGAAGCCCAGCAAGGCCTGGAACAGCCGTTGCCCCTGTTGTTCTTCAGCCTGCTGGAAACCGATACCCCGACCCGTCTGGCGGCCGTGCGCGCCGGCGGGCAGGAATTCCTCACCGGCACCCTCGAGGCCTCGAGCCTGCTGGAAAAGATCGAGGTGCTGACCTGCGTCGCCCAGTACGAACCCTATAAAGTGCTGATCATCGATGACTCCCGCGCCCAGGCCCTGCACACCGAGCGCCTGCTCAACAGTGCCGGCATCGTGACCCGCACGTTGATCGAACCGATCCAGGCCATGGCCGAACTGGCTGATTTCCAGCCCGACCTGATCATTCTCGACATGTACATGCCCGCCTGCACCGGTACGGAACTGGCGAAGGTGATCCGTCACAATGACCGCTATGTCAGCGTACCGATCATCTACCTGTCCGCCGAAGACGACCTGGACAAGCAGCTCGATGCCATGAGCGAAGGCGGCGACGACTTCCTGACCAAACCGATCAAGCCCCGCCACCTGATCACCACCGTGCGCAATCGCGCGGCCCGGGCCCGCAACCTCAAGGCGCGGATGGTGCGTGACAGCCTCACCGGCCTGTACAACCACACCCACATCCTGCAACTGCTCGAAGACTGCTGCTTCCGAGCCCGCCGCGAAGGCAAGCCGCTGAGCTTCGCCATGCTGGACATCGACCATTTCAAACGGGTCAACGACAGCCATGGCCATCCCATGGGGGACCGGGTGATCAAGAGCCTGGCGTTGTTTCTCAAGCAGCGTCTGCGCAAGACCGATTTCATCGGCCGTTATGGTGGCGAAGAGTTCGCCATTGTCATGCCGGACACCAACATCAACGACGCTTGCTCGGTGCTGGATGAAATCCGCCAACGCTTTGCTGAAATCCACTACCCGGCCCAGCCCCAGGACCTGTGGTGCACGTTCAGTGCCGGTGTAGTAGAGATGAGCCAGGAGTCCGACAGCCTGATGATGGCCAGTGAGGCGGATGAAGCCCTGTATCGCGCCAAGCACGCCGGTCGCAACCGGGTACAAAACGCAAGGCAAAGTGCCACCTTTTCATCGGAATCAACCGATTCAGTCATAAACTTGTAACCCAAGCGCAATAAATTCAGGCACTTACGATTCTGCCCCCGGTAGACCTTGAATGCGCCTGAAACTGCTGACCAACCTCAATACCCTGCTCTTATTGGCCGTCTGCCTGGGCCTCGGCGCCACGCTATGGTGGTCCCAAGTCGCCCTGGAACGTCCTTACCTGTTGATGGAGCGCTACCTGGGCCTGTCCCGGCAATTCCAGGGTGAGGTGACGCGCAACATCGAGGATTATCTGGCCAGTGGCGACACCTTGCGCCTCAGCGCCGCCAGCCAGTCCCTCGACACCCTGCAAAAAGAACTGGATCAATTTCCCCCGGCGTTGGCCCGAACCCTCAGGCCAAGCCTGTCGAGCCTGGAAGACTTCAGCAAGACCGACCTGCTGGCCGCCGGCAAGCTGGCCGGCGATCCCCAAGCCCTGCTGTTGCAGGCCGAGCGTGAACTGGGCGCCAACCTGGACCAGCTCGCCCGGTACGCCAACGGTGCCCCGAGCTACCTGCCTTTGCTGTTCAGCGCATCGCAGCACCTGGGGCGGCTGTCCCTGGCACGGGACAAGCTGGTCAGCAGCGGGCGCAGCGAACTGGCCACTGATGTCGAGCGGGAAGTGGCCAGTATCCGTGCGCAGGCCGGTCAACTGGACAGCCTGCCATTGCTGGGGGTGACAAGCAGCAGTGATTCCGCCGGCGATGATTTCGCCGCGCTGATGGGCCTGGAAAACCAGGAAAAAGCCGTCGCCGAAGACGCCGGCATCGCTCTCAAGCGCGAACTCAACAGCCTGCTCGGTCGCTACCCCACGGAACTGGCGCGCACCCGCGAGTTGATCCAGAAGCGCACCGAACTGAGCAATGCAACCCATGTGAAAACCGCCGACGTGCAACAGGCGATCAACGCCCTGGAACCAGTGGTGCGTACCCAACACGGGCAGATCCAAGGCGAGGTCCGATTGATCCAGGGACTGATGATTGGCTTGATTCTGTTGATCGCACTGCTTATCGACACCTTGCAACGACGCCTGGCGCGGACCCTGACGCACCTCGCGCCAGCCCTGTCGACCTGGGCCGAAGGCGACTTCAGCCGCGACATCCATGTGGGCGCCAGCAACCGTGAGCTGCAAGACATCCAAGCGTCACTCAATCGGCTGCGGGCCTATCTGGCGGATCTGGTGGGTACCATTCACCTGAACGCCGAGCAGGTCGCCGGCAGCAGCCGGGCCCTGGCCGATCTCAGCGCCGACATGCACAGCGGCGCGGAATATCAGGCCGACGATACGGCGCTGATCCGCGACTCCCTCAGCGAACTCGAAGCGACGATTCAGCAAGTGGCCGGCGATGCCAGCCAGGCCGCCGACGCCAGCCGCCGCGCCGGGCATGCGGTGGAGCAAGGGCAGAAAGTCATAGGTTTGAGCCTTACCGGACTGCATGCACTGGTGGGCGAAGTACAAGGCAACGCGCAGATGATCGAACAGTTGGCGGAAGAATCGGCCACCATCGGCGGTGTGCTGACGGTGATTCGCTCGATTGCCGACCAGACCAACCTGCTGGCCCTCAATGCCGCCATCGAAGCCGCCCGCGCCGGCGAGATGGGCCGGGGCTTTGCGGTGGTGGCCGAGGAAGTCCGTTCCCTGGCCCAACGCACGGCGGGAGCCACGGCCGAAATCCAGGCGTTGATCGCCCGCCTGCAACAGGCCGCGCGTCAATCAGTCGATGGCATGCGCGCCCAAGTCGAACACGCCGAAGCCACCGCCAACCAGGCACAAGCGGCCGACGGCGCACTGGATAAAATCGTCGACGCCATCCAGACCATCGCCGACACCGCCGTGCGCATCGCCGAAGTCACCGCCCAACAGAGCGGCGCCGTCAGCGAAATCCGCGATCACAGCGAGCGCATTCACCAGTTGGGCGGGGAGAACCTGCTGCGTATCGGCCAGGGACGGGAACAGGGCGAAAACCTACTGATGCTGGGTGGGCGCCTGCACACGGCGGTGCAGGCGTTTCGTGTTTGACTCAACGGCCACCACCAATCTCCTGTGGGAGCGGGCTTGCTCGCGATTGCGGTGGGTCAGCTTGCATAGGCGTCGAATGTGCCGCCCTCTTCGCGAGCAAGCCCGCTCCCACCCCAGATCCAGGCTGAACACAACATCCATACTCACCGCCAATCTCCTGTGGGAGCGAGCCTGCTCGCGATAGCGGTGGGTCAGCTTGCATGAGTGTCGAATGTGCCACAGCCATCGCGAGCGAGCTTTGCTCCCACAGGTGGTGTGTCCTCAGGTACAGCTGGGGAAATAGGTCGGCAAGCTGCCTCGCTTTGGCTTTTGATCTTGATCTTGGATGCCCCGTTAACCACGAAGGCCGAACGCAGGCATTGCGTAGTGGTGGGGCAAGAGCGTTTTCGTTACTTTTGCGCTTTTCAAAGTAACCCGCCGTCAGGGCGGAACCCTAAGCCGCCGTTACCGCAGCAATGGATATGTACCCGGTCAAAAATCCGTACAGCCCGAGCAAGCTCCCACAGGGCCACGGTGACCAAACCCAGAACCATGGTCATAAATTTTTCGCAAACATCGCTCATCGTGCCGGCTATTGCCGAGAACTGGACAGTCATTAAGGGTTTGCGGCATAGTCGCCGGGTTCTGATACCTGCTCACAGATAATAAGGAACAGCAGATGGCGACCCTTTTAGTCCTGCACGGACCCAACCTGAACCTGCTGGGCACCCGTGAACCGGGCGTCTATGGAGCCGTAACACTGGCCCAGATCAACCAGGACCTGGAGCAGCGGGCCCGCGCCGGCGGCCATCATCTGCTCTATCTGCAAAGCAACGCCGAATACGAATTGATCGACCGCATCCATGCCGCCCGTAGCGAAGGCGTGGACTTCATTTTGATCAATCCAGCAGCTTTTACGCATACAAGTGTCGCATTACGTGACGCGTTGCTGGCAGTGAGCATCCCATTCATCGAAGTGCATTTGTCCAACGTGCACAAACGCGAACCTTTCCGCCATCATTCCTACTTCTCCGATGTAGCGGTGGGAGTGATCTGCGGCCTTGGCGCCAGCGGTTACCGACTGGCCCTGGAGGCCGCCCTAGAGCAGCTTGAAAAACAGGCAACAGCTTGAACAACAAGCGTTAAACGCCCCTGACCGACCCTTGGGAGTTGATGATTCATGGATATCCGTAAAGTTAAGAAACTGATCGAATTGCTGGAAGAGTCCGGCATCGACGAGCTGGAGATCAAGGAAGGCGAAGAGTCCGTACGCATCAGTCGTCATAGCAAGACTCCAGCCCAGCAGTTCTACGCTCCGGCACCGATGCAGGCTCCAGCCGCCGCAGCGCCAGCCGCTCCGGCCGCTGCTGCTCCGGCCGCTGCTCCAGCTGCGGCCGCCGCTCCAGCGCTCAACGGCACTGTCGCTCGTTCGCCAATGGTGGGCACCTTCTATCGCAAGTCTTCGCCAACCTCGCCATCCTTCGTTGAAGTGGGCCAGACCGTGAAGAAAGGCGACACCCTGTGCATCGTCGAAGCCATGAAGATGATGAACCACATCGAAGCTGAAACCAGCGGTGTGATCGAGTCCATCCTCGTTGAAGACGGCCAGCCGGTTGAGTACGACCAACCGCTGTTCACCATCGTTTGAACCGCGGAGAGCCTTTGATGACTGCGAAGCTGGAAAAAGTCCTGATCGCGAACCGCGGTGAGATCGCCCTGCGGATCCTGCGTGCCTGCAAAGAGATGGGCATCAAGACCGTCGCCGTTTACTCCAAGGCCGACAAAGAGCTGATGCACCTGGGCCTGGCGGACGAATCCGTCTGCATCGGCCCGGCTTCTGCCGCGCACTCCTACCTGCACATCCCGGCGATCATTGCCGCTGCCGAAGTGACCGGCGCCACCGCCATTCACCCAGGCTACGGGTTCCTGGCGGAAAACGCCGACTTCGCCGAACAGGTCGAGAATTCCGGCTTTGCCTTCATCGGCCCGAAAGCCGAGACCATCCGCCTGATGGGCGACAAGGTGTCGGCCAAGCACGCCATGATCGCAGCCGGCGTACCGACCGTTCCGGGTTCCGACGGCCCGCTGCCTGAAGACGAAGAAACCGCTCTGCGCATCGGTCGCGAAGTCGGTTACCCAGTGATCATCAAGGCCGCCGGCGGCGGCGGCGGTCGTGGCATGCGCGTGGTACACAAGGAAGAAGACCTGATTTCCTCGGCGAAGCTGACCCGCTCCGAAGCAGGCGCGGCGTTCGGTAACCCGATGGTCTACCTGGAAAAATTCCTCACCAACCCACGCCACGTCGAAGTCCAGGTGCTGTCCGACGGCCAGGGCCAGGCCATCCATCTGGGCGACCGCGACTGCTCGCTGCAACGTCGCCACCAGAAGGTCCTCGAAGAAGCGCCAGCACCGGGCATCGACGAGAAGGCCCGTCAGGAAGTCCTGGCGCGTTGCGTCAAGGCCTGCATCGACATCGGCTACCGCGGCGCCGGTACCTTCGAGTTCCTGTACGAGAACGGTCGCTTCTACTTCATCGAAATGAACACCCGTGTTCAGGTGGAGCACCCGGTTTCGGAAATGGTCACGGGTATCGACATCGTCAAGGAGATGCTCAGCATCGCCGCCGGCAACAAGCTGTCGTTCACCCAGGATGACGTGGTCATCCGCGGTCACGCGCTGGAATGCCGGATCAACGCCGAAGACCCGAAAACCTTCATGCCAAGCCCAGGCACGGTCAAGCACTTCCATGCACCGGGCGGCAACGGCGTTCGCGTCGACTCGCACCTGTACAGCGGTTATGCCGTTCCACCGAACTACGATTCGTTGATCGGCAAGCTGATCACCTACGGGGCGACCCGCGACGAAGCCATGGCGCGCATGCGCAATGCGCTGGAAGAAATCGTGGTTGACGGGATCAAGACCAACATCCCGCTGCACCGCGATCTGGTACGTGACAAAGGCTTCTGCGAAGGCGGCGTCAACATCCATTACCTGGAACACAAGCTGGGCAACCAGCACTGATGCCCCAAGTGATGTAAAAGACCCCGGTCCATTGGCCGGGGTCTTTTTTTGCCTGCTTTCAGAAAAGCCGCAATGGCTCAGCTCAGCGTCACCACGGAAAACGCCTGGGCTTCGATCTGCGCCGCCGTCGCCGGCCTGCCCTGGGGCGTGCTGACGACACCATTGGCATTGGCGACCAGAGGATCGTTGCGCACGCGCGTCATGAACCCGCGCGCGCGCATCGATACCGGGTCCATACTCTTCTTCGCCCGTGCCAGCACCGGTATATAGTAGCGCTCGACCTGGCTGCGGGAGGTCTTGAAGACCGATGTGAGGCCACTGTTCAGATCCAGTGAAACTCCATAGGTATTGCCGAAGCAGGACGAGTAAGACCAATGGTCCCAGGTAGGTTGCAGGCCCTGGCGCCTCATTGCCGACCTGACCCGCCCGCCAATGTCGGCCCCCGTCAGCCAGTCCCCGCCCACCAGGGTGACGCGGACATCCTGCGCGGTCCCGCCCAGGCGCGGCATGACATCGCGAAGGCTGCGCTCGATAAGCGCACGGATATTGTGATCGAAATGAATGACCGCCCCCGCCCTTGTGGTGGGGTTGTACAACGACGCGATCACACATGTCTGCGCGTTCAGGGAGAACAGATAGTTGTCCGCCACAGCCGCGTTGAACCTCGCCACCACCACCTCACCCTGCAACGCGCCCCTCGATACATCCGGGAAAACATGGCCGGGAAACGCCTCCCGCAGATCGCTCACTCGCCCAAGGAAAACCGCTTGCTCATTTCCCCCTCGCAAGCCGACCGCGTTGTGCACCCACTTGCCATTGCCCAGCCTGCGGATGGGCAAGTTATACAACGCCCCGGGACGACTGGAATCCACCAGACACAAACCGCCGAAACGACGATCTTGCTTCACCTGGTAATACCGGCCCCGACTGCGTATGTAATAGGTCTCGAACGGCTGCGATGCGCTGGACGGGCTGCGATAGGTGCCCTGGTAAATCCCCTCCGTGGTTACCCGCTCCAGATGCCCGGGGGGCTTGGCCACCGCCTGCTGCGGCTTGAAGCGAATGGGCGGGATGATTGGCCCTGCCTCCCGGGCGAGCGACGCCACGCTTCTCAAGCGCTGCCTGGAAAGAGACAGGCTCTGCACCACAAGCTTCAGGTTACTCGCCGCCCATCCCACTAGCGTAGCGGCGACCCCGGCTCCCAGCGCGGCGAACAAGGTGCCCCAGGAGGCCATCAGCCAATGGCCCAGCGCACGATTCGTATCTCCCTGCCAATGAACCTCGGCGGCCTGCTTGACGCTGGCGGCGATCAAGGCGGCATCCAGCAGCAGGGCAAAAGGCGGATAGACCAGGCAAACAGGCGCCGAAGCAAACAGCAACCCCTTGATGACCTGCTGCCGGATGACTTCGGCACGACTGCGGGTGATGCTTTCCACATCGGTGACAGCACGCTCGATGTAAGCATCGAACTCTGTCTGGATATCGCGTACTCGATTGAACTCGCGCAAGGTGTCGACGCTGGAGCGTGTCTTCGCCAGCTCCATCAACGAGCGCCTGACGGCCGTGCGGGCGCCCAGCGCGACACGCGCCAACATATAGTCCTGCAGGCGCGCGGCGACGCTTGCGGAGAAATCCTGGTATCGGCGAAACGTGACACCGTCCGGCGCGTCTGGCGTGTACAACCAATACACGCTCTTCGGATCGAAATAAGTGAAGACGTATACGCCCATCACGATATGACCAGCGATGGAAAACCTGATCACCCCCTCGTGCTGTACGACGGCCCCTGGATACACCGGGCCCGACGCCGGCACCGATTCGCTCAGGAGGGTGACTTGTCGAGTGAGCCACCAGAATTCGCTCGCACTTAACTGGAGTTGCCCCATGGCGACCCGCAGGTCACGGTCCATCCGGGTCAGCAGCAGGTTGCGGTAAGCGGCGCGGCGCGCGGAGTATTCAGGAGCACCGGCATCGAGAAATTTGGCACGGATCTCCCGTGCATACTGCTCGCCCAGGTACGCCCGTCGAAGATAGGACGCCAGCTCCGCACTGCGGACTTGCCCCAGGTCCTGCCCTACCGACGAACGCACACCCTTTTCGGGCCGGTCGATACCCGAATTATCGTCGTACCCGTAGATGGCAAGGTCCAGCAGGCTGGCGACCTTGGCTTTGCCATCCGCCAATCCCGGGTTGTAGTCGATGAGTACCGTTGCGGGGTCGACCGGCTCCTGCACCCCCTTGCTGCGCATATAGGGGGCAATGGCCTGGGTGACGACACGCTTGGCGTAGTCCGCGAAGATTTCGTAATCGGCAATCTGCTGGTTGAAAACCTCCTGATGGAGCAGGACCTCTTGGCTCAGGCTACTGATGTTGCGCCGCGCATCGAGCGGCAACGCAGAGTACCAGCGCGGCGATTCGTCCCGTTCCACCTGTGCCAGATTGTTGTCCAGCCCCATTGCAACGAGGCTTTCAAGGCAAGCCCTGAAACCGGTCACCGCTCCCCGTGGATCGCGGCTCGAGTCCCAGGTCGTCGGCTGGTCCGCTACGCCGGCAAAGTATTCCCGGGTCCTGCCCCGCTCAACGGGAGAAATCCGTTGCAGCAGGTACTCGCGACCGGCTTCGCTACGTGTCCATCCGCCTATTTCCAAGTTCACCGCCCGCAACGAAGGCAGCTCGACCCACTCCTGGCCATCCGGCTTATCGGGGGCATACAGCAGCAGGTCGCCTTGCAGATCGTGGCGATGGAACAAAAGAAGATCGTCACACCGTAAAGCGTTCGGAAGTATCAGGCTGCTGACCCGCAAAGCGCTGGCTACCTGCCCCTCCCACAGCGCCATGACCGCCTCGTGGTTGGCCGCCTTGAGGTGACCTGCGCAACGGGCAATGAACGCACTTTGCTGCAGCCGCGCCATGAACCAATCGAGCAGAGCATCTTTCAAGTCCTCTTGGCCATAACGCTCGACCAGCGCTGGCAAATACCCCGCCGGAGCATCGATGTCCGCCAGCAATTGGGTGATGAACGCTGGCGAAAGCGGCTGGTTGCGCAGCATCGCGCCGTTTTCCACCAGGAACACCGAGACAGCGTCCGACCTGACCGGCCCGGCCGCCAGCAGCTCGCTCAAGTTGTGGGCGTGTACCGGTTGGCCCATCACGCTACGCCACTGCAATTGCACCCGGATGCTGTCAGGCTCAACCTCCATATCCAATTCCTGCCTGACATAGTCCTTGGCCAATTGCCGGGCAAACGCCTGCAACGACCCCAGGCCATCGAGCAAGCTGTCCACCTGCGCCCGTGCCTGAGAAGTCTGGTCCTGGAAAACTTTCAGCCGTCTGCGGTCAGCTTCGCCCAACCCACGCAACCAGTCAGGCAGTTGCAAACGAGCGATCGCTTGCAGCGCCTGACGCTCCGAAGCGCTCGCCAACGCCGTCAACGCACTCATCCGCCGCCAACCATCCTGGAGTGTTTCCAGTTTACCCCGCAGGTCATCGACCTCCAGGCCCGCCAATCGCTCCGGCTGGAACATTGTGGTGGCACTGCTCAGGTGATCCTCAAGCCTGCGCTGGACCACTGCCACCAAAGAAGTCTCCTCCCCGGCCATTTTCCAGTGCCGTCGCAGATAATCCCCGTAGTGGTCGATAAAGTTCGAAGCGACGCTCTCCACCACTTGGGTAATGACCTCCTGTCGCTCGACCGCTATCCCCCGATCAGCCGCCCCCGGCCAACGATAAGGCGCGTCCTGTTCTTCGTCGGGCATGACTGGCTGCTGGTCGATCATGCGTTGCAGCACGGTATCGAGCAGGGTGTCGATGAAGCGTGGATCGATGTTGCCTTGGTAATAATGGGTACGCAGTTCAACCAGCAGGTACTCTTCCAGCACCTCCAGCACGCCCATCTGGGTTTGCAATCGCGCATCGATGGCCGCTTGCCAACGAGCCAGTCGCTCCAGAATGGTATGTACCGTTGCCGCCTTCGGGGAAGGTACCGGCCCTGTACTGCTCACGTTTCTTTGCCGCTCGGCCGTGTTGTCCATCACATTCCTCCCTGTTGTGTGAACCCGCACCTTATCCGCCCGCCAGCGCACGCATGTCATACATATATATTCCGAAACACCACGCCAGGCGCGCTGACTCGCTTATCCACTTTGACGGCGACCTGGCGTACACTGCGCAGCTTTCGCAGCCTGGTGGCCACACAGGCCACCCAGTCTGCTTCCTGTAGATTTATTTCCAAAGGTGCCCGCCATGCCTTGGCTGCAAGTACGTCTGGCCATCAGCCCGGAACAAGCCGAAACCTACGAAGACGCGTTTCTTGAAGTAGGCGCCGTATCGGTCACCTTCATGGACGCCGAAGACCAGCCGATCTTCGAACCGGAACTCAACACCACTCCGTTGTGGTCCCACACCCACTTGCTGGCGTTGTTCGAAGGTGGCACCGAAGCGGCCAGCGTGCTGGCCCATCTGGAACTGCTGACCGGCAGCCCATTGCCCGAACATCACAGCGAAGTGATCGAAGATCAGGACTGGGAACGCAGCTGGATGGACAATTTCCAGCCGATGCGCTTTGGCCAGCGGCTGTGGATCGTACCGAGCTGGCATGCGGCGCCGGAGCCGGACGCCGTCAACCTGCTGCTGGACCCGGGCCTGGCGTTCGGCACCGGTACCCACCCGACCACCGCGCTGTGCCTGGAATGGCTCGACGGGCAGGACCTCAAGGGCTGCGATGTGCTCGACTTCGGCTGCGGGTCGGGCATCCTGGCCATTGCCGCGCTGCTGCTGGGTGCCAAACAGGCGGTCGGCACCGACATCGACGTCCAGGCCCTGGAAGCGTCCCGCGACAACGCCGGGCGCAACAACATTGCCGAAGCGCTGTTCCCTCTCTATCTGCCGCAGGACCTGCCTCAGGTCCAGGCCGACGTACTGGTGGCCAACATCCTCGCCGGACCGTTGGTCTCCCTGGCGCCGCAACTGTCGGGCCTGGTCAAGCCGGGCGGGCGACTGGCGCTGTCGGGCATCCTGGCTGAACAGGGCGAGGAAGTCGCCGCCGCTTATGCCGCCGACTTTGACCTGGACCCTATTGCCAATCGTGATGGCTGGGTGCGCATCACCGGACGTCGGCGCTAGAATGGCCGCCTGTATCCACCGGATTGCCGCATGACTGACAGTTTCGTCACCCAGTGCCCGCATTGCCACACCAGTTTTCGCGTCAGCCATGCTCAATTGAGCGTGGCCCGCGGGGTGGTTCGCTGCGGCTCGTGCCTGCAAGTCTTCAATGCCGCACGGCAATTGCTGGAACAACGGACCGCCAGGGAGCCCGCCCCCACCGTCGCCGCACCCCTGCGGCCCGCAGCCGTCGAAACACCGCCCAGGGCGATCAGCCAGAAACAGTGGACCGCCGCGGAGCTGGACCTGGATGACCTGGACAAGGAACTGGCGCGCCTGGAACGGCGTGACAAACGCGCACCGGACTCCTTCGGGCGACGCCGTGAAGATAACCTGAGCGCACAGCGGGACCACCTCTCCAGCGAGCAGGAGCCCTGGTCCGACAGCCTGTACAGCGACACTCCCGCTGAGCGCGCGCAAGCAGTGGCCCAGGTCCCCATCGAGCCTTTCGCCCCCCATGAGCCGGTCCGGCCACCCCGTACCGAGCCGTCCCTGTCGCTGCCCCTGACGCTTGAACCACTGGAGCCGGACGAAGTGCCTGGCGCGCCGCTGCACCTGGCGCCGGACGATGAACCCGACGAACGCCTCGAGCGCCTGTCCGCCACCGACGATATTGACGATATCGACGAAGAACCGGCCCTGCCGCGCAAGAAACGCGAACGTCAGGAACCCGGAATACGCGCCGAAGTTCTCCAGGACCTTGACGACGATCCGTTGCAACTGGACTGGCGCAAGCGCCGCTCGCCCTGGGGTCGGCGCCTGCTGTGGAGCCTGTTGATCCTGCTGGCCGCCGGGGCCTTGGCGGGCCAGTACATCGCTTACCATTTCGAGGAATTGGCCCGCCAGGACCAGTACCGCCCGTGGTTCCTGCAGATTTGCCCGACCATCGGCTGCGACGTGCCATCCAAAGTCGACATCGCCAAGATCAAGAGCAGCAACCTGGTGGTACGCAGTCATCCGGACTTCAGCGGCGCCCTGGTGGTGGACGCGATCATCTACAATCGTGCGCCCTTCTCCCAACCTTTTCCGCTGCTGGAACTGCGCTTCGCCGACCTTAACGGGCACTTGATCGCCAGCCGCCGCTTCAAGCCCGGAGAGTACCTGGGTGGCGATCTCGAGGGCCTGGGGGAAATGCCGCCCCAGACCCCTATTCACATCGCCCTGGACATCCTCGACCCAGGCCCCAAGGCAGTGAACTACAGCCTGAGCTTCCACTCGCCCGAGTGAAGCCACCGGGGCCAGTCGATTGACGGCGGGTTTCTGACCCACCCCAGCCGGACCAAACCGCTGGCGATAACAAAGTAGCTGTTCAGATTTTATCCAATTCCATCTTTATCCAGTCATCGAGAGCGGGTATCATGCCAACCCTTTTTCGAAGTCTCATGATCCGGCCCCACTTCAGGGAAGTCCTATGTCGGCGGTACGCATCGGCCCATATACACTGCAGAACGGTCTGATTCTCGCCCCCATGGCGGGTGTCACCGATCAGCCCTTTCGTCAGTTATGCAAACGGCTGGGCGCCGGTCTTGTGGTTTCGGAAATGGTCACCAGCGACATGAGCCTGTGGAACACCCGCAAGTCACGTCTGCGCATGATCCACGAAGGCGATCCCGAGCCCCGCTCGGTGCAGATCGCCGGTGGCGATGCACAGATGCTGGCGGAAGCGGCCCGGGCCAACGTGGCGTTGGGGGCACAGATCATCGACATCAACATGGGCTGTCCGGCGAAGAAGGTCTGCAACAAGGCTGCCGGCTCGGCGCTGTTGAAGGATGAGGCCCTGGTTACCGAGATCCTGCAGGCGGTCGTCGCTGCAGTCGATGTGCCGGTGACGTTGAAGATCCGCACCGGGTGGGACCGGGAGAACAGGAATGGCCTGACGGTGGCGAAGATCGCCGAACAAGCGGGAATCACGGCGTTGGCGGTCCATGGCCGCACCCGTGCCGACCTGTATACCGGCGAGGCCGAGTACGACACCATCGCCGCGATCAAGCAGGCGGTGTCGATACCGGTGTTCGCCAACGGCGACGTCGACTCGCCAGAGAAGGCGCGGTACGTGCTGGACGCGACCGGTGCCGACGGCCTGTTGATCGGCCGGGCTGCCCAGGGGCGGCCCTGGATTTTCCGTGAGATCGAACACTTCCTGCGCACCGGCGAAAAGCTGCCTGCGCCGCAAATGTCCGAGGTGGAACGAATTCTGCTGGAGCATCTGGCCGCGCTGCATGCCTTCTACGGAGAAGTCATGGGCGTGCGCATCGCGCGCAAGCATGTGGGCTGGTATCTCGCAACCCTGCCGGGCGCCAGGGAGTTTCGCGCCCGCTTCAATCGTTTGGATGGTACGCAAGCACAATGCGCCGACGTTCAGGCCTTCTTCGCTGAACGTTACAAGAGCCTGACAGGGGACGAAGGGGTGGCCGCATGACGATGATGACCGAGACTTTAGTGAGTGGAATAACACCCGTGAGCGACAACGTGAATTTGAAACAGCACCTCAATACGCCAAGCGAAGAGGGTCAGACCCTTCGCGGGAGTGTCGAGAAGGCGCTGCACAATTATTTCGCCCACCTTGAGGGCGCTGCCGTCACGGATGTGTACAACCTGGTGCTTTCCGAAGTCGAGGCGCCACTGCTCGAAAGCGTGATGAACTACGTCAAGGGCAACCAGACCAAGGCCAGTGAGATGCTGGGCCTAAACCGCGGCACCCTGCGCAAGAAACTCAAGCAGTACGATCTGCTGTAAGCATTCAATCAAACCAGAAAGGCGCCCGCATAAAAAACGGTCGCCTTTTTTGCTGACTTCCCTTGCTTTTGATGGAAATTGAAATGACCGACCAGACCACCCGCCAGCCGATCCGCCGCGCCTTGATCAGCGTCTCCGACAAGACCGGGATCCTCGAATTCGCCCGCGAGCTGCAACAGCTGGGCGTCGAGATCCTCTCCACCGGCGGGACCTTCAAGCTGCTGCAGGACAATGGTGTCGCCGCAGTGGAAGTCGCGGACTACACCGGTTTTGCGGAAATGATGGACGGTCGGGTCAAGACCCTGCATCCGAAGATTCATGGTGGGATCCTGGGTCGTCGTGGCATCGACGACGCCATCATGAACGAACATGGCATCAAGCCGATCGACCTGGTGGCGGTCAACCTCTACCCGTTCGAAGCCACCATCAGCAAGCCGGGCTGCGACCTGCCGACCGCCATCGAGAACATCGACATCGGCGGCCCGACCATGGTCCGCTCGGCGGCCAAGAACCACAAGGACGTCGCCATCGTGGTCAACGCCAGCGACTACGCCGGCGTGCTGGAGAACCTCAAGGCCGGCGGACTGACCTACGCTCAGCGTTTCGACCTGATGCTCAAGGCCTTCGAACACACCGCTGCCTACGACGGCATGATCGCCAACTACATGGGCACCGTGAACCAGGCCGCTGAAACCCTGTCGACCGAAGGTCGCAGCGAATTCCCGCGCACCTTCAACACCCAGTTCATCAAGGCCCAGGAAATGCGCTACGGCGAGAACCCGCACCAGAGCGCGGCGTTCTACGTGGAAGCCAAGCCTGCCGAAGTCGGCATCGCCACCGCGACCCAGTTGCAAGGCAAGGAACTGTCGTTCAACAACGTGGCCGACACCGACGCCGCGCTCGAATGCGTGAAAAGCTTCGTCAAGCCGGCCTGCGTGATCGTCAAGCACGCCAACCCATGCGGCGTGGCCGTGAGCCCGGATGCCGAGGGCGGTATCCGCCAGGCCTACGAACTGGCCTACGCCACCGACACCGAATCGGCCTTCGGCGGCATCATCGCCTTCAACCGCGAATTGGACGCCGAGACCGCCAAGGCTATCGTCGAGCGCCAGTTCGTCGAAGTGATCATCGCCCCTTCCGTCAGTGAAGAAGCCCGCGCCATCGTGGCCGCCAAGGCCAACGTGCGCCTGCTGGCCTGCGGCCAATGGTCGGCCGACCGTGCACCGGCCTGGGACTACAAGCGCGTCAATGGCGGCCTGCTGGTCCAGAGCCGTGACATCGGCATGATCGGCAGCGACGACCTGAAAGTGGTGACCCAGCGCGCCCCGAGCGAGCAGGAAATCCATGATCTGATCTTCGCCTGGAAAGTCGCCAAATACGTCAAGTCCAACGCCATCGTCTATGCCAAGAACCGCCAGACCATCGGCGTCGGCGCCGGCCAGATGAGCCGCGTGAACTCGGCCCGCATCGCCGCCATCAAGGCCGAACACGCCGGTTTGCAGGTCCAGGGGGCGGTCATGGCCTCCGATGCGTTCTTCCCGTTCCGTGACGGCATCGACAATGCGGCCAAGGTGGGGATTACCGCTGTGATCCAGCCGGGTGGCTCGATGCGTGACGCTGAAGTGATCGCTGCGGCTGATGAAGCCGGCATCGCCATGGTATTTACTGGCATGCGCCACTTCCGTCACTGAGTGGCGGTAGCTACAAGCCTCAAGCTGCAAGCGGCAAGAAAAGAGCAGGCAGATGTCGATCTTTTTACCGGTGCAGCCTTACTAATTCAAAGCCAAGAGCTGCAAACAAGAGTCACACGTATTAGCTCTTACTTGCAGCTTGTAGCTTGCAGCTTCTCCGAAGGAGTCTTTCTTTGAATGTTTTGATCATTGGCAGCGGCGGCCGTGAACATGCCCTGGCCTGGAAAGTGGCCCAGGATCCGCGTGTGCAGAAGGTCTTCGTGGCGCCGGGCAATGCCGGTACTGCCATCGAAGCCAAGTGCGAGAACGTCGCGATCGACGTGCTGGCCCTGGATAAACTGGCCGATTTCGCCGAAAAGAACGTCTCGCTGACCATCGTCGGCCCGGAAGTGCCGCTGGTCGCCGGCGTCGTCGACCTGTTCCGCTCCCGTGGCCTGGACTGCTTTGGTCCGACCGCCGGTGCCGCACAGCTGGAAGGCTCCAAAGCCTTCACCAAGGATTTCCTGGCCCGGCACAAGATTCCGACCGCTGACTACCAGAACTTCACCGAAATCGAGCCGGCCCTGGCCTACCTGCGGGAGAAAGGCGCTCCGATCGTGATCAAGGCCGATGGCCTGGCCGCCGGTAAAGGCGTGATCGTGGCCATGACCCTGGCCGAGGCCGAAGACGCCGTGCGCGACATGCTCGCTGGCAATGCCTTCGGTGACGCCGGTTCCCGGGTGGTGATCGAAGAGTTCCTCGACGGCGAGGAAGCCAGCTTCATCGTCATGGTCGACGGCAAGAACGTCCTGCCAATGGCCACCAGCCAGGACCACAAGCGCGTCGGCGACGGCGACAGTGGCCCGAACACCGGCGGCATGGGCGCCTATTCCCCGGCTCCGGTCGTCACGGCCGAGGTGCACCAGCGCGTCATGGACCAGGTGATCTGGCCGACCGTGCGCGGGATGGCCGAGGAAGGCAACGTCTACACGGGTTTCCTCTATGCTGGTCTGATGATCGACAAGGCTGGTAACCCAAAAGTCATCGAATTCAACTGCCGTTTCGGCGATCCTGAGACCCAGCCGGTGATGCTGCGCCTGCAATCGAGCCTGGTACTGCTGGTCGAAGCCGCACTGGCTCAGGCGCTGGACAAGGTCGAAGCCCAGTGGGACCCGCGCCCGAGCGTGGGTGTCGTCCTGGCAGCCGGCGGCTATCCGGGCGACTACGCCAAGGGCAGCGCGATCCATGGCCTGGAAGCCGCAGCCCAGCTGGAAGGCAAGGTATTCCACGCCGGGACCGCGCTGAAGGATGGCCAGGTCGTCACCGCCGGCGGTCGCGTATTGTGCGCTACCGCCATGGGCACCAGTGTCGACGCCGCCCAGCAGCAGGCCTACAAGCTTGCGGCCGAGATCGATTGGGCAGGTTGCTTCTACCGTAAGGACATCGGCTATCGTGCCATTGCCCGCGAGCGTGGCGAAAATCTGCAATAACCCGGCCTTTCAGCCAGGCAGGGCTTCGTGGCCCTTGCCTGTCTGTCAGGGCGCCGCGCATAGTTATAATCTGGCATCAACCTACGAAGGGATTTCGCCGTGCGCTGGCTCAGGATCGCCATAGGCTTTATCGTCACCCTGCTGACGCTGCTCATGCTCCCGGCCCAAGCCGCGCCAGGCAGTGGCTGGGCGGTATTGCTCGACGAACAGGGCGACCTGAAGCTGAGCGACATCCGTTCCGCCCGTTACACCAATCAATTCAGCCCCATCGACCTCGACCGTCTCCAGGCCGCCGAGCCCGATGGAGCACTGTGGCTGCGCTTCCGACTGGCTCCCGACAAGCATGAACAGATCCTGCGCATCTTCGCGCCCGACCTGTCGCGCCTGAACCTCTATGTGCTGGACGGCGAGGCCCTGGTCGACCAGCAGGTCACCGGCAATGCCCTGCCCCGCAGCGAACATTCGGTGCCGAGCAGCGATTTCATGCTGGCCCTGCCCCGCAGCGACAAACCGCTGGACGTCTACCTGCGCTTGGCATCCCGGCACGAACTGCGCCCGTACATCACCCTGCAGCCGGCAATCATGGCGGCGGCGGATCAGAACCAGACCCTGATCTATGGCTTGCTGTTCGGCTGCATCGCCATGCTGATCCTGCACAACCTCACCCGCTACGCCTACACCCGCTCACGCAGTTGCCTGTGGCTGGCGGCTTGCGAGGGGCTGCTGATGCTGAGCCTGGCCCTGTTGCTGAACCTGGCGGGGGGCTGGCTGCCCGACTGGCCGGCGGTGCAGACACCGGGCGCCTACCTGGCCCTGTTGCTGACCGCGCCTTGCGGCCTGATGTTCGCCTACCGTTTCTTTGCGCCCCTGGGACCGCATCCGCTGAACCGACTGCTGCTGGGGGACATCGTCTTCATCATGCTGTGCAGTCTGTTGCTGTTGTTCGTCAACACCTTGCCGCTCAATATCATGACCTATGCGCTGGTGGCCCTGGCCGGCCTGAGCATGCTGTTCGTCAGCGCCTGGCACTGGCAGAAGGGGTATCGCCCGGCACGGCTGTTTGTCGCGGCCATGGTGGTTTTCAACCTGGGCACGCTGATCATCCTGCCGGCCCTGCAAGGCCTCACGGAGGTCGCTCCCCAAGGCCTGATTGTCACATTGCTGGTATTCATCTGCATCAGCGGCCTGTTGATGAGTGTCGCCTTGGGCGAACGCCAGCGCTCTATCAACGAGAGCCGTTTCAGCATCAGTCGCGACCTCGCCGCGAGCAATGCCGAGATCAACGCCAAGGCGGAATTCCTGGCCAAGATCAGCCATGAGATCCGTACTCCGATGAACGGCGTGCTGGGCATGACCGAACTGCTGCTGGGCACGCCGCTGTCGGTCAAGCAGCGCGACTATGTGCAGACCATCCACAGCGCCGGCAACGAGTTGCTGACGCTGATCAATGAGATCCTCGACATTTCCCGGCTCGAATCCGGCCAGATCGAACTGGACGATGTGCAGTTCGATCTCAATGCGTTGATCGAGGATTGCCTGAGCATCTTCCGCGCCAAGGCCGAGCAGCAGAATGTCGAACTGATCAGCTTCATCCAGCCTCAGGTACCAAGGGTGATCAGCGGTGATCCGACGAGGCTGCGCCAAGCGTTACTGAGCCTGCTGGAAAACGCCTTGAAAAAGACCGACGAGGGCGAGGTACTGATCGTCGTCGCCCTCGACGAGCGCAGCAGCGAACCGCGCCTGCGCATCGCCGTGCAGGACAGCGGATTGCCCATGGACGCCGAAGAGCGCGACACGCTCATGCACGCGGAACTGCACAGCAAGAATTTCCTGTCGGCCACACGCCTGGGCGGCAACCTGGGCCTGGTCATCGCCCGCCAATTGATCATGCTGATGCACGGCGAGTTCGGCATCAAGAGCGGAAGCAACCAGGGCAGCACCTTGTGGCTGACCCTGCCGCTGGACCCGGATCGCCTGGAGCATCCGACCTCCGATCTCGACAGTCCGCTGCAAGGCGCCCGGGTACTGGTGGTCGACGACAACGAGACCTGTCGCAAGGTGCTGGTGCAACAATGCAGCGCCTGGGGCTTGAATGTCAGCGCGGTGCCATCGGGCAAGGAAGCCCTGGCGCTGCTACGCACCAAGGCTCACCTGCGGGATTATTTCGACGTGGTGCTGCTGGACCAGAACATGCCCGGCATGACCGGCATGCAACTGGCGGCCAAGATCAAGGAAGACCCGAGCCTGAACCACGACATCCTGTTGATCATGCTCACCGGCATCAGTAATGCACCGAGCAAGATCGTGGCGCGCAACAGCGGCGTCAAGCGCATCCTCGCCAAACCGGTGGCCGGCTATACCCTCAAGACCACCCTCGCGGACGAACTGAACCAGCGCAACAGAGGCCATGCCCCCAATATTCCATTGAATGCCGGTCCCGCCGCACCGGTGAAAGTTCCCAGTGACTTCCGCATCCTGGTGGCTGAAGACAACAGCATTTCCACCAAGGTCATCCGCGGCATGCTCGGCAAGCTCAACCTGCAACCCGACACCGCCAGTAACGGCGAGGAAGCCCTCAAGGCCATGAAGGAACGGCGTTACGACCTGGTCCTGATGGATTGTGAAATGCCCATTCTCGATGGGTTTTCCGCCACCCAGCAGCTGCGAGCCTGGGAAATGGGCAACCAGCGGACCCGTACGCCCATCGTAGCGCTCACCGCCCACATCCTGGCCGAGCACAAGGAGCGGGCCCGTCAGGCCGGGATGGACGGCCACATGGCCAAACCGGTGGAGTTGTCGCAACTGCGCGAGCTGATCGAGCATTGGGTGGCGCAACGCGAACAACAGAACCGCACGGCGCAAACGTCCTGAGCCGACAGACGTCACTCTGCCTGATAGACTTCCGTCCTCTTCTTCCGCCCTGAGCCCCGACCATGCTCCATGTGCTGTTCAGCGTTTACCTGAAGATGCTGGTGCTCTACAGCCCCTTCTTCGTTTTGTCGTGTTTTATCGGCCTGACCCGCGGCTATTCGCGCAAGGAGCAGCGACGCCTGGCCTGGAAGGTCGCCATCGCGACGCTGGTCTCCAGCGTCTTGCTGTATTTGTTCGGGCGGGTGATTTTCAGTGTATTCGGCATCACCGTGGATGCGTTCCGTATCGGCGCCGGCAGCGTGCTGTTCATTTCGGCGCTGGGCATGGCCCAAGGCAAGTCGGCGGTACAGACCGACAGTGTCCAGCAGGACGTGACCATCGTCCCGCTGACCATTCCGTTGACCGTTGGCCCCGGTACCATCGGCGCGCTGCTGGTGATGGGCGTGAGTCAGCCGCACTGGGACGACAAACTCATGGCCATCATCAGCATCGCCCTGGCCAGCTTCACCGTCGGCGTCGTGCTCTACCTGTCCAGCCGTATCGAACGGATTCTGGGTGACCAGGGCTTGCAAATCGTCAGCCGCCTGATGGGGTTATTCGTCTGTGCATTGGCAGCACAGATCATCTTCACCGGCGTAAAAGGCTACCTGGCGCCATAGCCCCCTGCCCGTCAGCCTTGCTTGCGGCGGTTGAATCGTTTTCGCAGCACTTCCCTGCGATGTTCCCCCAGGTACTCCTCGATGTCCGACCTGAACTCCTCGTAACGAGCCGGGTTGAACGTTACGAAGGATTTACCGCGAAAGATTTCCCGCGCCGACGATTGCCAGTTCACGAAAAGCACACCGCCGTTATTCGACGTTCCGGTCTGCCTGATCGAGGCGGACGAGGCGATCAGGATACCGTTGGCCAACTGCTCGCAGGGAATGACAGAGAGGCGAGCACCCTCGGGGGTCTTGACCTGGCTGTTGTACAGATTGAGGGTTTGCTTATCCTGCTTCAGCCCGTCGATCGTGGTATTCACCACGGTACCGAGCACCGACGCTGCCGGGACACTGGCCTTCACCCCATCGATGATCCCCTTGACGATATCGCTGATCACGAAGTCCATGTCCACGCGCTGGGAACTCTCGGAGTAGCGGGTATAGCCATCATCGGCAACGAAACAGCCGAGGTCATGCAGGCATCGGATAAACGCGTCATACCACGCCAGGGTGTTCTTGCCGCCCGGCACTTCGAAATTGGCCTCCATGATGGCCATGGTCATCAGGTTCTCCATGATCGCCATGTTGGTGAGCGACATGTTGGCGCCGTAGCCAACCAGCGCGTTACCCAACATCAGCGCGTCCAGGTCCTTGGTCGGGCTGTCCTGCAACGCTGCTGCTCGACGCACACGCCGGCCGGCAGAGACCAGTGCCTTGCGCCTGTTGATGCGTGCGCCGATCAGTTCAATACTCTGCTCAATACTTACTGCACTTTCAAACTGTTCCATATAACTTCCTTGGTTATGTAATGACCGCTCCTGCGGACAAACAACAATCTAATTTACCCTTCAGGCAAACCGCAACTTTCGGCCCATTACAGCGTATGTAGTTTTTCTGCTTTCCCGTGCCAGCAAACATTCGGATTTAAATCAGTGCAGGCACTCACTTGAATACGCCGACCATCGTTGTATTTATAAAAGACAACTTTGATGGAGATTCCCCATGAACGATCAATCACTGACCGGCCTGGTCACGGGCCCTAACCTGCTTTCCTATATCGAGATGCTTTCCCTGCAGGATCACAACGACATCGCGGACTGCAATAGCATTGCCACTCGATCAGCCGACCTTGGCCATAACCGCTACACCGACTCTAAAAACTGGTTCGAAGAGTATGTTCGCACCATGAATTTCCTCGGCTGGTCGCTGTATGACGACACCATCTTTACCCGCACCCAGCACCTTGTCTCGGGTTCGGTGGCAGACTTCCTGGTTCAGAGCGCCCACGCCATGAAGGACTCCCGGCAGGCGAACGCCATGATCGATACCCTCGATGCCTTGAAATCCGACCAGCCGGCAACGCTGTCCTTCGACAGGGAAACCCGGCAAGGCGAAACGTTTCAAATCATCCCAGCCCGCTACGACTCACGGAACAACGTCCATCTTGCCCTCTACAAGCTGGAGCTGAGCGTGGATATAAAAAAACACAACTTCCTATTCTGGGACTGGGAAAAACGCTCGGCAAAAATCATTCAGCAACAGGCATTCTTCAAACTGGACAGGAGCCTTCTGAACAGTAAAAGAGCCCTGATTAAAAAGAAGTTGGATGAACACCTCACGCGGCGATTCAATCTGAGAAGAATCGCCCCGTGAGCATCAACAACCTGGCCCCGCTTATTGGCTGGCCTGATTAATTCACTGCATTATTTTCCAGCGCCTTCGAGACGCTCAGCAACGCCTTCAGCGTGATGCTATTGCGCGGGTTCGGCTGGGCGTCCAGGCGCTGTATCAACTTGGAAACGGCATAGCGTCGATGGTCCTCGAAACTGAGCACCACTTCACCCCGCAAGTTGATATCGCGGGCGTACACTTCACGAATAATCACACTGTGCCCGCTGTCAGGATCGATGATCACCAAGTGCTCATCGACAATGCTCAGCAACAGTCTGTCCGGGTCAGACAGTTCCCAGATCAACTTGCCTTCGGCAGACACACCATCCAGGGGAGGTCGGCAGTCGAGAACGACCGATTCGAGCCTCAGCCAGGCCTCCTTCGTCAGCCGGTAACTCGCGCCCCCCTGCCCCATGCGCAGAACCAAGGTCGTGACATCGTCCGGCAGCAGATCATCGATCTTCATCTTTTCCCCGCCGATGATCAATACCTCGCCATCACGTTGGACGTAGCCGAGGGGCCCCGCCTCTTCCATAGCTGGGTAGCTCAACAACTTGCCATCGCTGTGTTCATAAAGCAGTACGTTGTCCTGCCGCTGGGTTCCCAGTAAATCGAAGGCCCTTGGGATCTTGGTCCTGGATACTCGAATCAAGCGTTTGCGCTCAGTGACGAACCATTGCAGGTCATCGGGATCCTCCACGCTCAGCAACGCGCTACGAAACGGCTGGTCCGCCAATTGCTCGAGCCTCTCCTGCGTCCGGTCACCCTGGGCAACGACCCATTCTTGAGTCACGCCCGTGAGCAACGCTGGCTCACGATTGCGCAGCGAAACCACCACGCCTTCGGGCGTCACGCCACGCAGTCCGGTACCTTCGACCGTCACCTCGACAAATCGCCAGGGTGCCCATTCACGCTGCGCCTTGGGTAACGCGTCAGCCTGCAACACTTGCGTGCCCTGTCCAAAGATCGACTCAAGCTGCTGCGGATCGATGAACGCCTGACGATAAACCTCACCCTGGGACACATCGAATAGCCAGGCCGCCTCGCCATCCGGCGTGACGCTCAGCAGGCGCATTTCCTTCCCATACCCCGGCTCAGCCAACAACAGCCTGTTGTCGATGTACCAGGCACACAACTTCGCGTCACCGCTATAGTTCATCAGTCCGACAAGGGCCAGACATTCGGTGGAGCTTCGTCGGGCCAGTGGTTCCAATGCAGACCACCAATGTGCCCGATCCTTGAACCATGGCGCGTTCATGCCTCCCAGGCTCAGTTCGCCCTGGTCCGTGAGGGTGTAGAACAGTCCGTCGGAAGTCAGCACCAGGTAGCCTGCGTCGATGGCGATGATATTTTCCAGCTTCTCGTATTGTTTCCACTTGCTCGACCATTGCCACTTCCCTGCCACGAGGGTGCGTCGCCGGCGGCACAGTTCCTTTCTGAGCCTGTCGTATACGATGAACACGTCACTACCGTCCTTCGGCGTGAGTAAGGTCAGATCCGTCATGTTCTTGATCGAGTCCGGCCAGCCACGCAGATGGTTGTGTTTCGGCGCGGGGCGGATGATCAGCTGGTCACTGCGGCGAACCCAGGCCATGTCTCGCCACTGCGCGTCGATTGCCCAGCAGACCGAAACAAAGGGCGCCGGCTGCCAATTGACGGTGACGTACGTAGCCTCGTTATCGATATACGGTGTGAAGGGGTAATCGCTGCCCAGAACCTGGGTCCAGTCGGCCAGTGTTTCGTTGGCACTGAAGACCGACTCCAACGCAGCCCCCTCTTCCCGAGTCACCGAACTCAGCAGCAATTGCCCATCATGGATGACATAGACCAGTACATCGCGGGTCTGGTCTGCGCGGGTGATCTGCTGCTCGACATGGACCACCCCTTGGGCGTCCGCCTCGACGCTGCGGATGGTGGTCGCCGCATTCTTTGCGCTCCGTAACCAATAACGATGAGTCAACAGTCCGGTATTCGCATTGACTTGCCAAATGATCAGGCCCTTCGGTTCATAGAAATAGGCACTGTCGCCTGCCACAGCCCCCAGCAGCACGTCATCGGTACCGGGTATCTCGTCACGGATGTACAGGAAACGGTCCTCCTTCGCGTCATACCAGGCCGTGACATAACGGGGTTCGTCAGGCTTCTCGAAGGGAACCAGGTAGCGATGGACCGGCGTGTAGGGCATCACCAGGCGATGACCTTGCGCCAGGCGTTTGAGGTGTGGCTGCAATGCCTGTCGATCCATGCCCGCAGGCACGTCCTGCTCGATGAGGGTGAGTTTGCGCTCGCCCAGCTCGACCTGGAACACTTGATTGCCAGCGATCCGCAGCAGCACGTCATGAAGGCCCGTTCCCGTGAAGCTCACCTGGACAGCACCCACGAACAGTTTCGCATGGCGCTCGATCCGGATGTCGCCTTCATTGGCCCAAGGTGCATCCAGCACCCAACCCGACCGCTGTCGGTTCAACGACTCGAATGTGAGGCTCACGCCGGGGTTGAGTCCCACTGCGCAGCGCTTGCCCGCGCCTTGGATCCGGTAGCTGATTTTTCCGTGCCACGCCGTTGGGAGCACCGGCACCAACAGCGAACGCTCGGTCTCATCGAGCAATACATCGATCACGGTTGGCCGATAGTCCGGGAGCATGCGGTACAGAATGTAGTCGCTCGGAAACGAATAAAAGGAAAACAGGAACAGCCATCCGCCATCCGCCTTCTTTTTCTCCAACCGCCGTGCCGTGTCGAATCCGGTGTCATGACGCAAGCTCGCGAATGGCAGTGCCTTGTACTCATAGCGGTAACAGGTTTTCGGCACGCAAGGCAGTACGATGGCCTGGCCGGCGGACGGGGTGAACCTGACTCGATCGGTCAGACGCAACTCCCGACGGATATCGATCGCCTGGTCATAATCGTCATCGAACGTCGGGACGCCGAAATGGTCCCGCAATGGATAAAGCCTCGGGCTGTCCAGCGCCAGTTCGCCGCGAGCCAGGTCCAACGTGCCGACGATCAGCGACGGACGTGGCAACCAGCCCTCGCTGCGAGCGTCAAACCGATAGGCCTGGAGATGGGCCTTGGTCTGTTCGTCGAAAAACAGCCCGACCTGCTTGGCCTCTTCGGCGATGGCAGCGAACCCCTGGGCCACGGCCGTCACCCCGACCGCCAAGCCGCCCAGGATCACGGAAGCCCCGCCAAGAAACGCTCCTGCAGTGGTGACGCCGACCGTGAGCGCTCCCGCCGACAACACCAGCCCGGCCGAATCGAAGGCCAGTTGAGTGCCGAACCGGGTGCGTTCGATCTCACTGGATGCAGTAGACAACTGGTAGATATCGAATCCGACATTCGCCAGTTGCAGCAGGCCTCCGGTCGCCTCGCTCACGCTGGATCCCACCGCCGCCTTGACCACAGGCGCAACAGTGCGAGCAATCAATTTCTCTTCCGCCAACGCCTGCCGGACCAGGCCTACCAAGCCCGCTACATCGACCACATTGCCATGCGCCAGTTGTGCGTAATTGACATAGACATGCAGCCGTACCGCCAGGGACAAAGGACGGTCCGGCCCTTCCCGCTCGGCCAACGCGGACATCAGCGCCTGTATGCTGAAGCCGGCATTGAGGGTGTGGACGCTGCCCACTTCGACAGGCTCGCTCGGGACCAAAGGTTTGTTGGCCAAGGTCAGAAAACGCTCTGACAGGTAGTTCTTGATCCGCAGGAGTCGGTGATCGTCGGAGGTGACCCGTACCAGCTGCCCGGGGTCTTTCGGATCGATCAGGTTGATCCGATACGACCCGTCCGAGGTGATTTCCAGGGTTTCGAACAGCGGCACAAGTTGCGGCGCCAGTCGGTTCTGCTGCCGAAGTTGGGTGGTGACCTCCGCAATCCGCTGTCCCCACCAGTGACCATCCAGCGCCAACAGGCTGCTGCCGAGCCGAGGATTGTCCATGAGCGATTGCCCGCGGGCACTGGCCAACCGCTGCCTGACAGGGGGTTGCGAATGTCCGGGCAAGGCACCCGGCTGCAGCAGCTCCGAGACCCGGATCGAACCGGGCAATAAGGTTTTCGACACCCGCTCACCGTCCAGTTCGATCAGCTCGAACGTCGGACGAGCCGCATCCCCGTACGCCGCGTAATGAACAGCCATTTGCTGCTGGATAAAAAACCGCTCCAGCGCCTGCCTGAATCGAGTGGCATGCTCGAACTCGAAGACGCCGAAATTCGGATCGTAGAAGTGATAGGTGCTGCGCTCGCCGTCGAAGGTTCTGGCCACCAGCATGGCGTGATTGTCGGAATTGAGCATCAACGTGCCGGTGGTCGTCCTGGCTTGCAGCGTCTCCACCACACGTTTCAGGTCCGAGCGCCCCAATGCGTTGCCGACGTCACTGAGTTGCACTTCGCGCAGCGCTTCCACACCTTGCAGGAATGTCACGCAATCACTTGCCTCGGGTTCTATGGCCCCCAGGTAGAAGCGCTCGCGCAGGGTGTTGACCGCCGCCTTCCCCTTCGCCATGGCCGCCGCCATGACCAGGGCCAGGGGATAGCAACGCCCGCCGACCCTCTCACCTTCACCCTGAAGCAGCAAGTCCTGAGGAACAAGCTTGATCGTGTCGGCTTCCAGGCCGTCCAGGACAGTCGCCAGGCGCTCGGTGATCCGAACGCGATACTCAAGCTTCGCCACCTGCTGGATCCGGGCGACGTGCCGCCCCCACTGACGCAATGTCAGCGGCTGCTCCAGCGCCTTCCTCTTCAATTCCAGGGCGGTTTCGGAATGCCCGGGCGGCTCACCGCCCGGGTCGGCCAGCCCGGCCTGGAAAGTCGGCGCCTGAAGCTTGAACAGCACGCGTTCGATCGTCGCGTAGTTGCCCGCGATGCCGCGCTCGTCGAGGTTATTGGCCAGGTTGTCCAGTTGTGGGCGAACCGCCTCGAAGCTGCGATTATCCAGCGCCTGCGCGCCGATCAACGCCCCTACCAGCAGGCGTTGCAGCGGACTCAATTGAGCCACTTCGAAACTGCCCTTGGCCAGACGGCCCAACAGTTCAACGATCGACAAGCGCTGGGTCTGTGCATCGCTCAAGGAGGCGGGGGGCAGCAACTTCGCGCTCTGATCGCGGATCGCCTGGCGCTCGGTAAAACCCAAGGCAATCGCCTTGTCGAAAATCACCAAGCCGGTATGACTGCGATTCATCATTGTCATGAAGGTATCACCCAGCTCATCGGCCAGATGCTGCAGCAGATCGGTGGATAGCACATGACGGCCTTCCAGCACCGGCCAGCCTTCATCGAACTGGAGCGAGCGGTACTTGAGCAGTTCGGCCATATCACCGGCATAACGGGCCGCGAAGCGGCCTTCCTTCCAACGTTTTTGCTCGTTGACGCGCCATTGCACGGTGTCGCTTTCGTTCTCTTTCCAGGAGTGGTCCTGCTCTTCCTCGGTGGCCAGGTTAACGGAGCCAACCGCCGGGATCGCGGCTTCCGCTCGCCACCGCTCAGCCGTTCGGGGCGTGAAATGCGTCTTCAGGTAAGCCGCCATGCCCTCGAGCATGGCGCCAGGTCCGGTCAGGTAGATCGTCACTTCGCTCTGGGGGCGGACTCCATCGCTGTAGTAGGTAGCGGCGGCCTGAATCAGCAAAGACGTGGTCATTTCCACTTCCGGCGGCAACTCACGCAAAGCACCAAATACCTGGCTCGCCGCCTGTTTTGCAACATCGGCCATGGCGTCGACATCGATAAAAGCAATGTTCTGCTCATCGGCCAGGCAAGCGGTGGCATCGACGATTTCATAGTTGAGCCTGAAACGATCGAGCACAGCCCTGAGCATCGCCGCCCCCGGGTGGGCCATCAGAAATGCGTTGCTCAATGATGTCCGTACGACAAGGGCACGCAGCTCGTAGGGACGAGCCAGACGTTCCACCGGCGTGCGAAAAACCCGATTCAACTCGGGTTTGCTGTCCGCGAAGACCTTGAGTGCCTCACGGCTTTCCAATGGAATCTGCTCCAGGTAGTCCATGTACTTGCTACGCAACGCCTGCCGGCCTGGCATCCATTCGGGGTTGCGATCAAGCAGCAACTGCAGCGTGCCCAGGAGCGCGTCGGTCTTGAAACCGCGAATGTCCACTGGGCCCAGTTTTTCCAGCAAGGGTGGCAGACCGTCGATGTCGGAATAACCGCCACCTTCGGTGAACAACGCTTCGGCGCGCACCACATCGGAGGCTGAGGCAAAATTGCCACGCAGGCTGATCTCGCGCTGGTAGATATCCTTCAGTTGAAGCGCTTCACCCCGGGCCAGATCACGCAAGGCCAGATTCCCTTCGGCCAGTGCCTGGAGGCTACGTCGGTTATCGGCCTTCAGGGTTTCGAGCCGCGCCTTGTCCTGACCATAGGCCCGAACCAACAAGTCCACCCTCGCGTCATCGGCACTGCCGCCGTTTTCCACCGCTTTCCTGATATGGGCATACATCTGTTGTTTGAGAACAATGACACGCTCTTCATAACGATCACCCAACTCAGATGCTTGGGTACTGTTCTCCCCACCGTTGAGCATGGCATCCGCCTTGGCGGCTTCGACAATAATCCGGTTGGTTTCATAGGCCAACAGCGCATCACTGTCATACCAGAGATAAAGTTGATGCCCCTCGGCGCTCATCACGCGCTTCCAGATATTGAGGTAGTCACGCTGAATAGCGCCAATACCTCCGCCGAGCCAGGCAAAGTGCAATTTTTTCGGCACTTCCGTGGCCGGTACTTTCAACTGTTCAAGACTGTTTTGAAGACGCGTTTCAAAGTTCTCCACCTGGTTTTGAATGCGCCCCAGGTCCACAGCAGCGGAGCCACCATCTGCTGCACGGCGCCGACGGCTGCCCTGCAATGCCGCCAGCGCCTGCTTGAGTAGCCCCAGCGGTTCCAACAAGTACGAGGCATCCTGCACGGCGATACAGCCGGAGTAATATCGGAGCACCGCATCATATTGATCATCGCCCTTGTAGGGCACTAATGCCTGTTCAAGATCCTTCTGTTTCAGTACACCCTTGAAATCGACATAACCATCCGTCGATGAAGACCTGCTTTCACTCATAACAACACTTCCATTTATCGTATATGAATACCGGAGCCACTCTCAGGCGACGGCAGCCCACATGTGCATCCAGCACCTGGGCATTTAAACTTTAAAGAATGCAACGCTCTCTATAAGCGCGGACGAAAGTAACCTAGCGCCTGGGTGCAACTCAACCAATAAGCAAACCAATAAATTTCCAAATAAAAAACCAACTTCATGTTACAGGCATAGCACGCCCGCAACTTGATGTCATAGACCGGTTAAATATAACCAAACCAATAAATAGCTAGTAGATTCGAGAAACGACGGCAGCCCGAACGGGCTGCCGGGTTGCGTCAGAGCGGCTTGCTGCCATACCAGCGCGGCGTGTACACCCACTGGCCACCGTCGGCACGGGGAAACACGCAGGTGGTCGAAGATCCGATTAGCACCATGGTGCGCATGTCCACCTGGTCCGGGGTCAACTGCCCCAGCGTCGTGACGCGCAGGGTCTGGCCCGGACGGCCAATGTCACGCCCCAGGACCACGGGCGTCTGCGCGGTTCGATGCTGGGCGACGATCTCCAGCGCCCGCCCCAGTTGCCAGGGCCTGGAACGGGAGATGGGGTTGTAGAAAGCCAGCGCGAGATCCGCTTGTGCCGCCAGGTCCAGGCGCTTCTCGATGATCGACCAGGGCTTGAGGTTGTCCGACAGCGACAACACGCAGAAGTCATGGCCCAGCGGCGCACCGGCCTGGGCGGCCGTGGCCAGGGAAGCCGAGACCCCCGGCAGGATCTGCAGGTCGACAGCGTGCCAATGGGCGTTAGTCGACTCATGCAGCGCTTCCAGCACTGCAGCCGCCATGGCGAACACCCCCGGATCACCGGACGACACCACCACCACGGAGCGTCCCTGGGCGGCCAGTTCGAAGGCGTGGCGGGCGCGTTGCAGCTCTTCGCGGTTGTCGGTGCAGTGCTGCACCTGATCGGGCCGAAATGGCCCGGCCATGCGCACATAGGTTTCGTAGCCCAGCACGTCGTTGGCGCGGTCGAGTTCGGCACGCACCGCCGGCACCATCAACTCGGCCGCGCCCGGACCCAGGCCGATCACCGCCAGGCGCCCCCGTGGTCGGCCGATGCGGTGCGGATCCAGGGGCTGTTCGGCCACCGCGATGGCCAGGCTGCCCATGCGCCGAATCGAGGCCGGCTGACCGAGGGCCTCGCTCAACCACTGTGCGATATCACCGCCGGCGCAAGCAAAGCGCAGCGGCACGCCCAGGCTCGCAGCGGCTTCGTGCAATGCTGGACGCGTCATGTCGCTGTCCGCCGCCAACACGCAAGCCAGCGATTGCACCGCGAGGCCAGCCTGTGTCAAGGCATCGCCAATGGCGGCTATGTCCGTCGTCCCGGCGTTCAGCGCCACCACGACGTTACGTGGATAGATACGTAATTCATCGACTGCGGGCACACCAGCAGCGCTGTCGATACGGATGGCCAGGCGCGCCTGTTGGTCCTGGGGCAAGTGCGCTTGATCCAGCCAGGGCGCGGCCCCTTCGATGCGCACCGGCTCACCGGCCAGCAGATCGGAAACAAAGCGCTTGCCCTGCTCCAGATCGTCGAGACGGTAGCCGCTCGGTGGATTGAGCAGGCAGGTGCCGAAACGCAATTCGCCACTGGTGGTGATCGCCGGGGCGACTTGCAGGGTGCTCGCTATTTCCCGGGCCATGACGTTGACCCCGCCCAGGCCACCGAGCAATGGCACCACGGCGCTGCCGTCCTCGGCCACTGCCAGCACGGCGGGCTCCACGCCTTTTTCCAGCAGCAGCGGCGCCAGGGTACGGATGACGATGCCCGCCGCGCACAGGGCGATGATGGGCGTGTCCTGCTGATAGAGCTCGCGCAACGTCGCGCCGAATTCCAGGTACTGACGGTCCGCGCCCTCGACCCGCCCGGCCAGGCCGTGGATCAAGGCGCCGGGATAGCACTGCTGGATCCGCCGGGCCGTTGCGAGGCTGCCCGGGCCGAGGATGACGATTGCCGGTGCCTTAGAGATCATCCCTGCCACCGTTCACCCGGCACGATGATCAACGAAAAATACGGCGAGGACATCGGTTCGACCTCATCCAACGGCACGATTTTCTGATTGGCCATGGTCGCCCGTTCGACGTACAACGCCCGGCTATCCAGGCCCAGTTCCCCGAGCACCTGGCGGACCTTGGGAAAATTGCGCCCCAGCTTCATGATCACCGCCGCATCGGCATCGGCCAGTCGGCGTTTGAGTTCGTCATGGGGCAGCACGCCGGAGAGCACCGACAGGCTCTGGTTGCGATACACCAGCGGCGCGCCGAGCACCGAGGCACCGCCCAGCATCGAGCAGACGCCGGGAATGACTTCGGCGTCGTAGCGCTCGGCCAGACGATCGTGCAGGTACATGTAGGAACCGTAGAAGAACGGATCACCCTCGCAGATCACCGCCACGTCGCGACCGGCATCCAGATGCACGGCCACCTGTTCGGCGGCGGTGTCATAGAAGTCGGCGATCACCTGCTCATAGGACAGCGGCGCCGGCAACACTTCAGTGGTGACCGGGTAGACCAGCGGCATCAGCGTTTGCGCCTCTTGCAGGTGCATTTCGATGATCCCGAAGGCGTTGCCTTTCTTGCCCTTGGCGACGAAGTAAGCCACCACAGGAGACTCACGCAACAGGCGCAGGGCCTTGAGGGTAATCAGTTCCGGGTCACCGGGGCCCACACCGAGGCCGATCAGACGTCCACGCTGCTGCATCATTCAATCTCCGTAGCGAGGGCATTGACGGCGGCCGCAGCCATGGCGCTGCCACCGAGTCGGCCTTGCATGATCACGAACGGCACGCCACGGCTGTTGGCCGCCAACATTGCCTTGGATTCGGCGGCGCCGACGAACCCCACGGGAAAGCCCAGGATCAATGCGGGTTTCGGTGCGCCGGCGTCGAGCATTTCCAGCAGGTAGAACAGCGCGGTGGGCGCATTGCCGATCACCACGACACTGCCTTCCAGATGCGGACGCCACAACTCCAGGGCCGCTGCCGAACGGGTGTTGCCCAATTCACGGGCCAACTGCGGCACGCTCTCGTCGCGCAAGGTGCAGATCACCGGGTTGTTGGCCGGCAGGCGGGCACGGGTCACGCCTTCGCTGACCATTCGCGCATCACACAGGATCGGCGCACCGGCGGCGAGCGCCTGGCGCCCGGCCGTGCCCGCGCCCTCGGAAAACTGCAGCCCGTCGACGGCCTCGACCATGCCGCAGGCGTGGATCACCCGTACTGCGAGTTTTTCCAGATCGGCCGGAATGCGCGCCAGGTTGGCCTCGGCGCGAATGATCGCGAAGGAGTTGCGATAGATCTCCTGACCGTCGCGGATGTAATCAAGCATCAAGTGGGACTCCGGGGGCGAGCGTCGAGCCATTGGCCGACCGCTTCAATAGTCAGATTGTGCGCCTGCAACGCGCCGAAACCCGGCTGCGTGGCCTCGCGAAAATACAGGTCGTAACGACCGGGGGCGACCGCCAGCAAGGTGACGGGCGCGATATGGGCCGCCGCACAGGAACGCGGGCAGCCGGACAAATGGACTTTCAGCGCGCCGTCCTGATGCTGCAGCAGCCCAGCCAACCGCCGGGCATCGGCTTTGGTATCTGCCAGGGCTTTACCGCAACAGCTGGAGCCCGTGCAGGCAACAAGCTGCGCCAACGGCTGGTCGACCGAGCACAGCAGGCCCAGGCCTTCGAGCCGCGCCAGCACCTCGTTTGCATCTTTGCCGCTGACGTTGGGCAGCAACAGGCTTTGCCAGGGCGTGAAGCGCAGACTGCCGTCACCCTTCTCCCGCGCCAGTCGCGCCGCGCCTCGTAGCATACCGGCGTCGAGCCGGCCAAGGGGCGCCGCAGCGCCGACGTAGAACCGATCGTCGTGCTGGAGGTGAATGCCAAGGTGCAGCCCGTCGCCGGCCGCGCTGCGCTGCCAATCGAGGCAAGATTGCACCGGCATGCGGTGGGCCAGTTGTGCAATCAGTTCACTCTGGGGGATTTCGGCCAGCAGATGACGCATGCGGGTCTGGTCCGGACGGGCCAGGTCGAGAAACAGCTCCAGCACCGCCACCACCAGGGCATGCCCCTGGGCCAGCGGCACGCTGCCGGCCGGTTGATCCAGCGGGGTGCCGGCCAGGCCGAAGGCCAGCCAGGGTTCGCCTCGCTGGAAAAAAGCGGACAGCCACAGGTCATGGGGGTGTTCAAGCATCGCCATGGCCTCGCCGCCATCCAATTGCACGGCGAACTTGGCCGACAGCTCATGGAAGCGATCATGGGTTTGCAAAGTGAACAGAATCTGCTCGGCCAATGGCCGGGTATCGACCCGCATCTGCCGGTCGATACCTGCCGACGGGCTGAGCATCAGGTTGCGCACGTCATCGCCGGCCGGTTTGCGCGGGCCAAGCCCGGCGGCCAGCAATTGCTCGATCAACGCCCCATGCCCGGGGCCAATGCCACGGATCTGCAGGTTGCCGCGGTTGGTCGCCTCGATCACGCCACCGGCGAACCCCTCGGCCGCCGACGCCACGGCCTCGGCCTGATCCGCACGGATGGCACCGCCGTCGAGCTTGATCCGACAGATCCCGCCATCCAGCGCCTGGACAACACGCAACAACCCCGGACAACCCGAGGGGCGGATGACGTTGGAGGATAGACGTTCGTTCAAGGGCAGACCGAAAGATAGACACGCCATGACGGCGAAGGACCGCCATTATGCCTGCTTTGCCAGGGGGCATGAAAAGCTTGCTGGTCGGATTGAGGGCAGTTGGATGACAAATATGTCCGTGACGGGGTCATTGTGAGATGCATGAGGACGTAGGCTTTTCGGAGTTTTCTTGTAGGTATTTTTACCTTTAAAAACAGGTACATAACTTGAAACCAACGCGCATTTGAACAAACCGGGAAACACCGCTTTATTCAAAGGGCAAGCATTTACCTCAACCCCATTCTCGATAAGGAAATCCGGAATGTCACACGCACAGAGCTACACCTACACCCCGGCGCAGGTCACTGCCGCGTACGATGAAATCATTGCCACGCTATTGAACGGCGTCACGACCGAGACGGTTCCCAAGATGTTGATTACCGCCGGATCGCAGGGCTCGGGCAAGACCTATCTGCTGGAAAAAAGCCTGCTGCCCTCCAAGCGCTACGACAACTACGTACGCCTGTATCTGCCCGAGTACCGGGAAAAACATCCGCAATACTCGCAGATGATCAAACATGGCGTGCTGCACGCCTATGAACATACGGAGACGTTTGTCCGGGAAGTCGGCGCGAAAATCTTCGAGAAGGCGTTCAACGACAAGTACAACATCATCATGGAATGTGCGTTCGACAGCTTGGATTTTGCCGCATTTCCACCGACGGCGACCGCCGCCGGGTATCAGTTCGAGACTCACATCATTGCCTGCAAGAAAGAATTTGCGCACCTGTCGAGTATCAAGCGGGCACTCAAAAGCCTGGAGAACCAGGAAATGGAAAGGTTTGTCTCGCTGGCAGCGCTGAATACGAGCCTGAGTAACGCCCAGGCAACCATCCTCGCTTTCGAGACGGCAGCCAAAGCGGTCAGCGGCTCGCAGATTTTCCTGTATGAGCGGGGATTCGGTCAGTTGAAAGAACGGATCCTGCGCGCTCAAAGCACCTATACCCTGGATACAAATGGTTCTTTGATCATCACTGGCCCCAAGGTGGTGTATGCCAGTACTTTTGAGAGCATCGTCAATAATCGCCTGCATCTTATTGGCGACCGTGAAGAAATGGTTAAGGCGTGTCACTTGGCATTGCAGAAAGCCCAGGCGAATGCTGAGCATGTGCCGGATTCAGTCGTTAGCGATTTGTATGCGTATATTCTCAGGTATGTTTACCGGTAGATGAGCCCGGCCTGGGTGTTGTTGTACATATCCGTTGCTGCGGTAACGGCTGCTTAGGGTTCCGCCCTTACGGCGGCTCACTTTTTTTCAGACGCCAAAAAAAGTAAGCAAAAAAGGCTTCGCCCCACCACTGGGCACCTCGCCAAGGCTCGGTGTTCCCTCACTCCGGCATTGCTCCGTGGGCCCGCCGCGAAGGGCCATCCATGGCCCAGCGCGGCTATCCCGGCATCCATGCCGGGATGCCCACTGCGCAATGCCTGCGTTCGGCCCTTGTGGTTAATGGGGCGTCCAAAAGCAAAAGCAAAAGCAAAAACGAGGCGGCCTGATGCTCCCGGCTGTACTCCTATCCAATTGTGGGAGCGAGCCTGCTCGCGATGGCGGTCTGGCTGAACCGCCGATGCTGGATCGGACGAAGCCTTAACCAAACACTCAAGGTATGATGACCACCCGGTTCGCGGGCATCAGCCTGCCAATCACACAGATCCAGTCGAGGAACACAGATGACGCCCTGGTTGACCGTAGTGGGCATCGGCGAAGACGGCTTCAAGGGCCTGGGCCGCGCCGCCCGGCATGCTTTGCTGCGGGCGTCGCGGATTGTCGGCAGCGCCCGGCAGTTGGCGCTGTTGCCGCGGTGTATTCGCGGCGAACGGGAGCTGTGGCCCAGTCCGTTTTCCCTGGAGCCGCTGCTGACGCGCCGGGGCGAGGCAGTGTGCGTGTTGGCGAGCGGCGATCCGATGTTCTATGGCGTGGGCGCTAGCCTCGCTAAACAGATTCCGGGCGAGCAGATGCAGGTCATCCCGGCGCCCTCGTCCTGTTCGCTGGCAGCGGCACGCATGGGTTGGCCGTTGCAGGACGTGATGATCCTGTCGCTGGTGGCGCGCCCCTTGGCCGTGCTCAACGCCCACTTATCCACTGGCGTCAGGCTGCTGTTGCTGAGCAATGACCGCCACAGCCCGGCCGCCGTGGCGACGCTGCTGCGCGAGCGTGGGTTCGGCCCCAGCGCCATGACAGTTCTGGAGCATCTGGGCGGTGACGCAGAACGCCGGATCGAAGGGTGCGCCGCGCAATGGTCCGACCCGGCCGTTGCGGACCTGAACCTGATCGCCGTCGAGTGCCAGGCCGAACCCTCGGCGCCTCGCCTTTCTCGCCTGGCCGGCTTGCCGGACAGCGCATTCGAGCATGACGGTCAATTGACCAAGCGCGATGTGCGCGCCATCACCCTCGCCCGCCTCGCCCCGATGCCCGGCGAATTGCTCTGGGACGTCGGAGCCGGCAGCGGCGCCATCGGCATCGAATGGATGCGCGCGCACCCGACCTGCCGAGCCCTGGCCATCGAGGCCGATGAAGGCCGCCAAGGGTTGATCGAACGTAACCGCGATACGCTCGGCGTGCCCGGCCTGCAGCTGATTCGCGGACGAGCGCCGCAGGCTCTCGAGGGACTGGAGCGCCCGGACGCCGTGTTCATTGGCGGCGGCGTTACCCGTGAAGGCGTGCTGGAAGCCTGCTGGGACCGACTCAAGCCCGGCGGCCGGCTGGTCGCCAATGCCGTGACCCTGCAAAGCGAGATGACGCTCATGAACTGGCGCGAACTCCATGGCGGCGAACTGACGCGTATCCATATCGCCCAGGCCCAACCATTGGGCGAGTTCGACACCTGGCGCCAGGCGTTACCGATTACCCTGCTGGACCTGGCAAAGCCCCTCGATGCGTGACGAAACCGCCGAACAACCCGCGCCCCTGCGCAGCGGCCTCACCACTGGCAGCTGCGCCACGGCCACCAGCCTGGCGGCGGCGCGCCTGTTGCTGCAAGGCCATTGCGCCGATGCCGTGGAGATCGTTTTGCCCAAGGGCAAACAGGTGCAGATGCGCCTGGAGTTCTGCCGGTTGACCGGCCAGGGCGCCGAGGCCGGAACGATCAAGGACGCCGGCGACGACCCCGACGTGACCCACGGTGCGCTACTGTTTTCCCAGTTGCGGCTGACAGCCGAACCGGGGGTGCGTTTCGTGGCCGGGCGCGGCGTCGGCACGGTGACGCGACCGGGCCTGGTGCTGGCGGTCGGTGAACCGGCGATCAACCCGGTGCCGCGCAAGATGATCAGCGATCACCTGGAGCGGCTGGCCGAAGCAACCGGCTATACCGGCGGTTTCGAAGTCACGGTCAACGTCGAGGGTGGTGAAGCCCTGGCCTTGAAAACCATGAATCCACGCCTGGGCATCCTCGGCGGCCTGTCGATCCTCGGCACCAGCGGCATTGTCCGGCCCTTCTCCTGCGCGGCCTACATTGCCTCTATCCAGCAGGGCATCGACGTGGCGAAAACCAATGGCTACCTGCACATCGCAGCCTGCACCGGCAATGCCAGCGAAGACACCATGCGCCGGGTCTACAACCTGCCGGAAATCGCCTTGATCGAAATGGGCGACTTCGTCGGCGCCGTGCTCAAGCACGTGCGCAAGGTTCCGGTGGACAAACTCAGCCTCTGCGGTGGCTTTGGCAAAATCAGCAAACTCGCCGCTGGACACATGGACCTGCACAGCCGTCATTCGAGCATCGACCTGCCACAGCTGGCCGACTGGGCCGCCGCAATCGGCGCCGACGAGGCTTTGCAGCAAGGCATACGCGGCGCCAACACCAGCCAACAGGCCTTGGCGATGGCCAGCGCCGCCGGTATCGCCCTCGGCGACGCGGTGTGCGAGCACGCCCTGGCCTTCGCCCGAAGCATCGTGCCGTCCCAGGTTCAAGTCGAAGTCTTCGCCATCGACCGCCAGGGCGGAATCGTCGGCCGCGCCGGAGCCTTTACATGAAACGCATCCTGCTGCTGGGCGGCGTCACCGAAGCCCTGGCCATCGCTCGCACCCTGGGTCCCCAACACATCTACAGCCTGGCGGGTGTGGGCCGTGTCCCCACTGACCTGACCTGCCAGGTGCGGGTCCGCGGCTACGGCGGCGCTGAAGGCCTGGCGCAGTTCATCCGCGACCAGGGCATCAGCCTGCTCTTGGACGCCACCCACCCCTACGCCGCCCGGATCAGCCACAACGCCGCCCACGCAGCCCGCGCCTGTGGCATTCCCTGCTGGGCCCTGCGCCGCCCGGCATGGCAACCCCAGCCCGGTGATGACTGGCGCGAAGTCGCCGACTGGGCCGAACTGACCGAGGCCCTGAAACCCTTCCAGCGCCCCCTCTTCACCCTCGGCCGCGAACCGCTGCAACACCTGCACGAAATTCCCCCGGAGCAATTCTGGACCCTACGCGCCCTGGACGTTTACCCCGGCAACGAACGCTGCGAAGTCATCGGCGCGCGAGGACCGTTCCACCTCGACGGCGAACGGGCGCTGTTCGAGCGGCGGCAGATCGATGTGCTGGTCAGCAAGAACAGTGGCAGTACGGCAACCGAGCCGAAGCTGGAGGTGGCGCGGGAGCGTGGGGTGCCGGTGTTGGTGCTGAGGCGGCCGGTGTTGGCGGGAGTGGATCGGGAATTCTGGACGCTGGATGAGATGCTGTCGGCGCTGTCGACGTTTGCACCCTGAGCCCCCTGGTAATTTTTAGCGAGTGTCAGGTCGAGCCTGAACCTGTGGCGAGGGAGCTTGCTCCCGCTGGGCTGCGCAGCAGCCCCAAAAAATATGAACGAGGCTCTCCTGACACACCGCAACATCGGGTTTCAGGGTCACTTCGCGCCCCAGCGGGAGCAAGCTCCCTCGCCACAACAGCGCTCATCTGGCGATCTGTTGCTACTGTTAACCCAAGCCCTGCGACCCTACACCGCACATGGCCTTTTTACTTCTGCCCCCCGATCAGGCTAAATACCGCCACCTGATCGCCCAACCGAGCGGATTCGCCCATGTCCCGACAACGGCTTGCATTTGCCTGGATCGCCTGCTTCGCAGTGCTGTTCAACATGCTGGCCATGCCGCTTTCCGGCAGCGGGATGGTGCAGAAGAGTGCGCCGGCCGAGCAATTGTTGTGGGGCAGCTTCTGTTCCTCCAGTGGCACGAAGATGGTGGCGATTTCCCTGGGCAAGCTCGAACAGGGCACGCCCCGCAACGACGATCACTCGACCATGCAGCATTGCTGGTGCTGCGCAGGCTCGGCGTCGTTGGTGGCGCTCACGGGACAGGCTCCGCGGCTGTATCTGGCCCCACAGCCTGCCCATCTCGACCTTGTCCACTCAACGTTCGACAGCCCCACCCCACGCCAGCAATGGCCGAGTCTCAACCCCCGCGCCTCGCCTCTGGTCTGATTCCACCGCATAAAACAATTGCGTCCTGAATCGTTCCGGAGAATCAACCATGTTGAACAGACTCATCCTGCTGGCTGCCCTGCTGCTTCCCGTCGGCTTTGCCCATGCTCATCAATACAAGGTCGGTGACCTTGAGATTGCCCATCCCTGGTCCCAGGAACTGCCGCCCAACGCGCCCACCGTGGCCGCGTATTTCGTGATCCACAACACGGGCTCAGAGGCGGACCGGTTACTCAGCGTCGACACGCCGATTGCCGGCAAAGCCGAGCTCCACGAGCACGTGAAGCAGGACGACCTGATGAAGATGCAGCCCGTGCCCTCGGTCGAGATTGCTCCAGGCGCCACCGTCACTTTCGCCCCCATGGCGTACCACGTCATGCTGCTGGAGCTTGAGGACCGCAACCTACTGAAAGACGGTAAGCGCTTTGCCATGACCCTGCATTTCGAGAAAGCCGGGGATGTCACGGTCGACGTTGCGGTGCAGAAAAAAGCCCCCGACGGCACCAAGACCGAAGGCCACATGCACTGACAGCGGCCCATGGGTCTTCCCCGCGCCAGGCCTGACATGCCCCGCCGCCAGCCAATGAGTCTGGCACCCGGCAGCTGGATCAGCCTGTTCGCCATGCTGATGATCTTCATCGGTCCACTGGTTTCCCAGTCGATGCCGATGGATCAGCACATGTCTTCATCCATGCCTATGAGCATGGATATGGACATGAGCATGGACATGTCCGTTGCTCACGCCGGACATGAAGCACCGACAGCCGAACACGGCACGCCTCGGAACGAGCACCACGCGCTGTGGGAAAAATGCGGCTATTGCAGCTTGCTGTTCAATTGCCCGGCCCTGCCCGGCGGGCAGCCTCTCGCCGTTTTCGACACCCCAACGGCCAACACCTACACCAGCCCTTCCCCACGCCTGGGCCATGCCCGGCCATCCTTCTTCCCGGGAGCCCGTACCCGCGCACCGCCCCTCGACGCGTAGATCCGACACTTACCAACCCGGTCGCACAAGACAGCTCCAGGCTGCCCGACCGTGTCGTCTACGTTTGTTCGATGGAATCATCATGTCCAGGTTTTCTGCCGGCATCGCTTTGGGTACAGCCCAAGCCAACTGCCCTCCAAATGAGGCACGGGTGCGCTTTCACCCTGCCATTGCCGCCCTGTGCGGTCTGCTACTGACGTCTCACACGCAGGCCGATGAACACGAGCATCATGAAGGCCAGGTCGAGGAACTGAGCCCGACGGTCATTACCGCCATTGCACCCAGCTCACCGCTGACCGTGGTCACCAATCCCAAGGACCCGCGCCAACCGGTCCCGGCCAGTGACGGCGGTGACTACCTCAAGACCATTCCCGGCTTCGCCCTGGTACGCAACGGCGGTACCAATGGTGACCCGGTGCTCCGTGGCATGTTCGGCTCACGGCTGAATATCCTCACTAACGGCAGCACGCTGCTGGGCGCCTGCCCCGGTCGGATGGACGCGCCAACCTCCTACATCTCGCCGGAAACCTACGATCAGCTCACCGTGATCAAGGGCCCGCAAAGCGTGTTGTGGGGCCCTGGCGCGTCGGCCGGGACCATCCTGTTCGACCGCAAGCCGGAACAGTTCGGTGAATTGGGCACAAGGGTCAATGCCAGTGTGCTCGCCGGCTCCAACGGTCGCTTCGACAAAGTGCTGGACGCCGCTGCCGGCGGGTCCCTGGGCTACGTACGGGTGATCGGCAACACCGCCCATTCGGACGATTACCGCGACGGCAACAACGACACCGTACCGTCGCGCTACGACAAGTGGAACGGCGACGTCACCCTTGGCTGGACGCCGGATGCCGATACGCTGCTGGAGCTGACCGCCGGCAAGGGCGACGGCGAGGCGCGCTACGCCGGGCGAGGTATGGACGGCTCGCAGTTCAAGCGTGAAAGCCTCGGGCTGCGTTTCGAACGGTCGAACCTCGGCGGTGTGCTGGATAAGATCGAGGCACAGGTCTACTACAACTACGCCGACCACGTGATGGACAACTACACGCTGCGCACGCCTTCAGGCACCGGAATGATGGCCGGCCCCATGGCGTCCAATGTCGACCGACGCACACTGGGCGCGCGCATCAAGGCCACCTGGCGCTGGGCCGATGTGCAGTTGATCAGCGGCCTGGATGCCCAGACCAACGAACATCGCCAACGCAGCAGCATGGGCGTCGACACCTACAAGGAACTGCCGCGCACCAAGGACGCCGACTTTCACAACTATGGCATCTTCGGCGAACTGACCTGGTACGCCGCCGACCGCGACAGGCTGGTCACCGGTGCTCGGCTCGACCGGGCCTCGGCCAAGGATTACCGGCAGAGCATCGGCTCCGGCATGATGGCCCGACCCAATCCCACTGCCGACGATACCCGCGCCGATACTCTGCCCAGCGGTTTCGTCCGCTACGAGCACGATCTGGCAGACAGCCCCACGACGGTTTATGCAGGCCTGGGCCACGCGCAACGCTTCCCCGACTACTGGGAGCTGTTCTCGCCGGATAACGGCCCCACCGGCTCGCTGAATGCCTTCGATTCGATCAAGCCGGAAAAAACCACCCAGCTCGACTTCGGCCTGCAGTACAAGACCGAAACCCTCGAAGCCTGGGCCTCCGGGTATATCGGGCAAGTGCGTGACTACATCCTGTTCGACTACACCCCCGGCATGATGGGCAGCACCTCCCGTGCCGAGAACATCGATGCGCGGATCATGGGCGGCGAACTGGGTGCGGCCTACCGGCTGACCGAACGCTGGAAGGCCGACGCGACCCTGGCCTATGCCTGGGGCAAAAACAGCAGCGACGGCAGTGCGCTGGCACAGATGCCGCCGCTGGATGCACGCCTGGGCCTGACCTACAGCGAAGACCGCTGGAGCGCCGGAGCCCTGTGGCGGGTGGTGGCGGCCCAGCACCGGGTCGACGAGAACAGGGGCAACGTGGTGGGCAAGGATTACGGCAAGAGCTCGGGCTTCGGGGTCTTCTCCCTCAATGGTGCCTACCGCATCAACACGCATTGGAAGGTCAGCAGCGGCGTCGACAACCTGTTCGGCAAAGCCTACGCCGAGCACCTGAATCTGGCCGGCAACGCCGGGTTCGGCTATCCGGCCAGTGACCCGCAAGCCATCAACGAACCGGGGCGTACGCTCTGGACCAAGGTGGACATGAGTTTCTAACACGTTGCAGGCAAGGCCTGACACCTGACTCTGTGGCGAGGGAGCTTGCTCCCGCTCGGTTGCATGGCAACCGCAAAAAACGAGGACTGCTGCGCAGCCCAACGGGAGCAAGCTCCCTCGCCACAGGTCGGTGTCCAGCCTCACAACATAACAACCACATTTGCCAAGCGGAGCGCTTTTCGATGAGCCAACCGAAACCGAACTTCTACAACCTGGCCTGGCGCTGGCATTTCTATGCCGGGCTGTTCGTCGCGCCATTCATGGTGATGCTGGCCCTGACCGGCATCATCTACCTGTTCAAACCGCAACTCGATCCATTGATGTACGGCAGCCTGCTGAACGTACCGGCCGGCCATCACACGATGGCTGCGGACGACCTGCTCCAACAGGTCCGCCAGGCGTACCCCGAAGCCCAGGTAAAACAGTACTTGCCACCGGCCGACGCCGAACGTAGCGCGCAGTTCGTGGTGATCGACAAGGGCCGGGAGCTGAACGTCTTCATCGACCCATACCACGGCGACGTCCTCGGCGAACAGGACGCCAAGAACAACCTGCAAGCCTTGGCCAGAGCCATCCATGGCGAACTGTTGATCGGCACCGTCGGTGATCGGCTGGTGGAAATGGCCGCCGGCTGGGGTGTGGTGCTGATAGTCTCGGGGTTGTACCTGTGGTGGCCCCGTGGGCAATCATCCGCCGGGGTCCTGTGGCCGCGCTGGAACGTTCGTGGCCGGCTGTTCTGGCGCGACCTGCACGTTGTCATCGGCTTCTGGGGCGCGGCGTTGCTGCTGGTGATGTTGCTCAGCGGCATGACCTGGACCGGCTTCTGGGGCAAACAGTACGCCAATCTCTGGAATCGCTTCCCCGCCGCGATGTGGAATGACGTGCCCAAGTCCGATGCCGACGCCGGCAGCCTCAACAGCGCCCATCGCCAGACCGTGCCCTGGGCCGTGGAAAACACGCCGATGCCGATGTCCGGCGATCATGCCGAGCACATGGCCCACGGTGGCATGCATGAGGGCCCTGCCGCGCCGGCCATCAGCCTGCAAGCGGTGCAGGACCTCGCCGCCGCTCACAAGGTCACACCTGGCTACAGCATCACCCTGCCAACCACGACCACGGGAGTCTTCACCATTGCCGTGTTCGCCGACGATCCGCGCAACGACGCGACTCTCCACGTGGACCAGTACACCGGCAAGGTCCTGGCCGATGTGCGCTGGGCTCACTACAGCGTCGTCGCCCGCGCCACCGAAACCGGCGTCATGTTGCACGAAGGCAAGATGTTCGGCCCGGCGAACCAGATCGTGGTACTGCTGATCTGCCTGATGATCCTGCTCAGCGCCGTGAGCGGCGTGGTGATGTGGTGGAAGCGCCGACCGCAGGGCAAGCTCGGCGTACCGCCCATGCGCCACGACCTGCCGACGTGGAAGACCGGGGTGTTCATCATGCTGGCCCTGGCGGTGGTGTTTCCGTTGGTGGGGGCGTCGCTGGTGGTGGTATGGATGATCGACCGCCTGTGGATTTCGCGCAGGATCCAGGACATCCGCAGTGATGCAATCTCTTGAGCGACGGTCAAGGCCGGAACAGATCGCCACAAGATCCCGGCTGAAGGACACCATTGCAGACGTGGAGTTTTTCCACGTCGATAACCTTGATGTCTTCGATCTCGTTGGGCGTGCCGCCGCCGTAGTCATTCCTGCATGTCACAGCGATCCGGCACCGCTCGTTGGCCTGTGGCTCGATCATCGGGCGAGGCGGGCGGCCGGTGTCCATCGCACTCACCGTTTCCTTGCAACTGAAGCTGATCGGGTTCTTCGCCCATGCCTGCTCACACGGATGCCCGGAGGCTACGGCCAAGCGAATGGCGACACACTCGAAGACCAGTGCGCCAATGAAAGTCACAAATCTGGTCGTGGTCATGGCGTTTCTTCCCTTTTTTGGGGAATAAGCAAGCTAACCTGCCTCGATCCCGGGGGCTACTGTCAGGTCTGACAGGTCCGTGCCGGCTTGCCAGGGGAGGGCTGGATACGCCCTTTGAGAAGGTTTCATCTTCATGCTGAAGACAGTGCGTTAACGGAAGGCGGCGCGAAACCTCTACAATCGCGCCCGCTGTCCAGCTGTAAACACAGTTCTTTGTAGGAGCGGTGTTTCAACCGATAACTTGAGTACACGCATGACCTCGCTGACCCTCTCTCACCTCGCCTGGACTCCTCTGGGCCATGGTCACTGCCATCACCAGTTCCAACTGCGTGACGCCACGTTGCAGGTGGCGGCCGGGGAGTTTGTCGGGTTGATCGGGCCCAACGGCAGCGGCAAGACCAGCCTGTTGCGGTGCGCCTATCGGTTCAGCCCGCCGGAGAGCGGTGAAGTGAAACTCGACCACTACAACGTCTGGCGCCAGTCGTCACGCTGGTGCGCGCAACGTATCGCCGTGGTACTGCAGGAGTTTCCCGACGCCTTTGGCCTGACGGTCGAGGAAGTGGTCGCCATGGGCCGCACGCCTCATAAAGGCCTGTTCGATGGCGATAACCACGAGGACCGGCGCCTGGTCATCCAGGCCCTGGAGGCGGCAGGGCTGCAAGGCTTCGGCGAACATGCGTTCGCTACCCTCTCGGGCGGTGAAAAACAGCGGGTAATCCTGGCCCGCGCCCTGGTCCAGCAACCGCAACTGCTGATCCTCGACGAGCCGACCAATCACCTCGACCCGCGCTATCAACTCGAACTGCTGCAATTGATCAAGCGCCTGGGAATCGGCACCCTCGCCAGCATCCACGATTTGAACCTGGCGGCCGCCTTCTGTGACCGGCTCTACGTCATCGAACACGGCCGCATCGTCGCCAGCGGCACTCCCAAGGATGTGCTGACCGCCGCGCTGCTGCACGACGTCTTCGGCGTCAAAGCCCTGGTGGATGAACATCCCCTTGCCGGCTACCCACGAATCACCTGGATAACCCAACCATGACCCTGCGTTCCCTGCTGCTCCTGCCGCTGCTGCTGTGCAGCGCCCATGCCCTGGCCGAATCCACCCGCTATCCGTTGACGATCCAGAGCTGCGACCGTCAGGTGACGTTCAACGAAGCCCCGCGGCACGCCGTCAGCCACGACATCAACATGACCCAGATGATGCTCGCCCTCGGGCTCAAATCGCGCATGGTCGGCTACAGCGGCATCAGTGGCTGGAAATCGGTGACGCCCGAAATGGCGAAGATCCTCGATGGCCTGCCGGAACTGGCGGCCAAGTACCCCTCGGTGGAAACCCTGCTCAACGCCAATGTGGATTTCTTCTTCGCCGGGTGGGACTACGGCATGCGGGTGGGCGGCGACCTGACGCCGCAGACCCTGCAACCGCTGGGCATCAACGTGTACGAATTGACCGAGTCCTGCGCGTTCGTGATGAAACGTCCGGCGGCTTCGCTGGAAGATACCTACAACGACCTGCGCAATCTTGGGAAGATTTTCGACGTCCAGGACCGCGCCGATGCGCTGATCGCCACGATGCAGGCCCAGGTGGCCGACGTCCGCAAACACCTGCCGACCGACCGGCCCCGAGTGTTCCTCTACGACAGCGGTGAAGACCGGGCCATGACCTCCGGCCGACTGGGCATGCCCCAGGCTCTGATCGACGCGGCGGGCGGGCGCAATATCCTCGATGGCCTGGAAACCAGCTGGACCCGGGTGAACTGGGAAAACGTGGTCGAGCAGAACCCCGAGGTCATCGTGATCGTCGATTACGGCGAAGTCAGCGCCGAGCAGAAACAACAATTCCTGCTGGACCACCCGGCCTTGCAGTCGGTGGATGCGATCAAGCACCGGCGCTTCATCGTGATTCCCTACGTCCAGGCCACGCCAGGCATCGACAACGTGGTGGCGGTGCAGACTCTGGCGAAGGGTTTCCACGACCGATGAACCCTCGTCGCTATGCCGGACTGCTGATTTTCCTCGGCGCGCTGATGCTGGTGTCGTGCGTGGTGTCCCTGGGCTTCGGGCCGGCGCGGGTGCCGGTGGCCGTGGTCTGGGACATCTTGCTGAACAAGGCCTTCGGCATGGGGGAGGTCTATTGGACGGCCGGCCAGGAACACATCGTCTGGCTGATCCGCGTGCCGCGCCTGCTGCTCGGTGCGCTGCTGGGCGCGGGGCTGGCATTGATCGGCGCGGTGCTGCAAGCGGTCACCCGCAACCCGCTGGCCGACCCGCACCTGCTCGGGGTTACCTCCGGCGCGACCCTCGGGGCGGTCATCGTGGTCCTGCATGTCGGGGAAATCGTCGGCCTGCTGACCCTGCCCCTCGCCGCGTTCATCGGCGCGCTGTTGAGCATGCTCTTGGTGCTGGCGATTGCCAGCCGTCAGGGTCGCCTGGAAAGCGATCGCCTGTTGCTGTGCGGCGTGGCGGTGTCATTCGTGATGATGGCGGCGGCCAACCTGCTGCTGTTCCTGGGTGACCATCGCGCCAGCTCCGCGGTGATGTTCTGGATGCTCGGCGGCCTGGGCCTGGCGCGCTGGGAACTGCTGGCGGTGCCCGCCGCCAGCGTCCTGTTGGGACTGGCTCTGTTGCTGGGCATGGCTCGGCCGTTGAATGCCCTGATGACTGGCGAACAGACCGCCGTGACCCTGGGCCTGAACGCGGCGAAGGTGCGGTTGTGGATCTTCCTGATCGCGTCGCTGATGACCGGCGTACTGGTGTCCATCAGCGGCTCGATCGGATTTGTCGGGCTGATGGTGCCGCATATCGCCCGGCGCCTGGTGGGCGCCGAGCATCGTCGCTTGCTGCCGGCCTGCGTACTGCTGGGCAGCCTGTTCCTGGTATGGGTAGATGTGGCCGCGCGGACCCTGATCGCACCGGAGGACTTGCCGATTGGCGTGGCGACGGCGGCCATTGGCGGGCTGTTTTTCATCGGCCTGATGCGGCGGCGCTGAGCTTCAAGGCCTGCACATAACCCCATTGTGGGAGCGGGCTTGCTCGCGAATGCGGTGTGTCATCCGATGCATGTGTTGAATGACACACCGCTTTCGCGAGCAAGCCCGCTCCCACAGGGGGATCTTCAGTGGCCGCGACGCCCCAATGTGGCGCGCCAGGTCGCACCAGCCACCGCATGACGAGCACTCATGGTGCGCCACCCTGTCCAGCCTCTGCGCCACCCCTTGTTTCCGAGCCTCCCCCCAACCGGGCACATCCCTTGCAAAAGCCCCTTCAGCGTCCGCATCTGCCAACCAAGAAAAACTCATAAAGTCCACGGAGATCGCACAATGAAACGTCGTAGCTTGATCAAGGCTTTTACACTCTCGGCCAGCATTGCCGCGATGGGCATGGCCTGGACCGTCCAGGCCGCCGAAACCATCAAGGTCGGCATCCTGCATTCACTGTCCGGAACCATGGCGATTTCCGAGACGTCCCTCAAGGACATGGCGCTGATGACCATCGACGAAATCAATGCCAAGGGTGGTGTGAACGGCAAGCAGCTCGAAGCGGTGGTCGTGGACCCGGCCTCGAACTGGCCACTATTTGCGGAAAAAGGCCGCCAGTTGCTGACCCAGGACAAGGTCGCCGTGGTGTTCGGCTGCTGGACGTCGGTGTCGCGCAAATCCGTGCTGCCGGTGTTCGAAGAGCTCAATGGCCTGCTGTTCTATCCGGTGCAATACGAAGGCGAAGAGATGTCGCCGAACGTGTTCTACACCGGCGCAGCGCCGAACCAGCAGGCGATTCCGGCGGTGGAATACCTGATGAGCGAAGAAGGTGGCAGCGCCAAGCGCTATTTCCTGCTGGGCACCGACTACGTCTACCCGCGCACCACCAACAAGATCCTACGGGCGTTCCTGCACTCCAAGGGTGTGGCGGACAAGGACATCGAAGAGGTCTATACCCCGTTCGGCCACAGCGACTACCAGACCATCGTGGCGAGCATCAAGAAGTTCTCGGCTGGCGGCAAGACCGCAGTCATATCCACAGTCAACGGCGACTCCAACGTGCCGTTCTACAAGGAACTGGCCAACCAGGGCCTGAAAGCCACCGACGTACCGGTGGTGGCGTTCTCGGTGGGCGAAGAGGAGTTGCGCGGCATCGACACCAAGCCACTGGTGGGCAACCTGGCGGCATGGAACTACTTCGAATCCGTGGATAACCCGGCGAACAAGAAATTTGTCGATGCCTGGAAAGCGTATGCCAAGGCCAAGAACCTACCGGGCGCCGACAAGGCCGTGACCAACGACCCGATGGAGGCTACCTACGTCGGTATCCACATGTGGGCCCAAGCGGTCGAGAAAGCCAAGTCCACCGACGTCGACAAAGTCCGCGAAGCCCTCGCCGGCCAGACCTTCGCCGCGCCATCGGGCTACACCCTGACCATGGACAAGACCAACCACCACCTGCACAAGCCAGTGATGATCGGCGAGATCCAGGCCGACGGTCAGTTCAACGTGGTCTGGCAGACCGAAGGCCCGATCCGCGCGCAACCGTGGAGCCCGTTCATCGCCGGCAACGACAAGAAGCCCGACTATGCGGTGAAGGGTAACTGAGCCCATGGGTGTTGGCCCGAGCATCGAACTCTGACCGACACAAATCCCTTGTGGGAGCGGGCTTGCTCGCGAATGCGGTAGATCATCCAGAGCAAATGTGACTGACCCACCGCATTCGCGAGCAAGCCCGCTCCCACAAAGCAAGACTGCGCAAGGCCGAGCATATGCCCACTGCCCTTTACCATCTGATTATCGCCCTGGTGATGTTACTGCCGCTGGGAGCCCACGCCGGCGACGCCGAAGATTTCGTCGCCGCCAACCCGACCCAGCAGGCCAAACTGCTGGAAACCTGGGCTGCGCAGCCCGAGCCCGGACGTGTCGAACTGCTCAACGCCTTGCAACAAGGGCAGTTGACCGTCGACGGCCAACCCAAGACCCTGCGCCTGAACAACCGCTTGCGCGGGCTGGTCGAAACCGCCCTCGCCAGTCACCAATTGCTCGCCAGTGATCCCGGCATGCGCCTGGGCGCCGCGCAGCAACTGCAAAAAAGTGCCCGCCCCACGCAACTGGCCTTTCTCGACCGGCAGTTGGCCGGTGAGCAAGACGAAGATGTTCACGCCGCCCTGAGCCTGGCCCTGGCGAACCTGCAACTGGTGGACGCCAACCCGAACGTGCGCATGGCCGCCGTCCGCCTGCTGGGGGAAACCGGCGATCCACTGGCCCGCACCCGCCTGGAAGGGCTGCTCGAACCCGGCGTCGAAACCGATGCCGCTGTGCGCACCGCCGCCGAAACCAGCCTGGGCCAGGTCAAGCGCAAGCTCCTGGTGGGCGAGTTGCTGGGCCAGGCGTTCAGCGGCATGTCCCTGGGCTCGATCCTGCTGCTAGCCGCCCTCGGCCTGGCGATTACCTTCGGCCTGCTGGGGGTGATCAATATGGCCCACGGCGAGATGCTGATGCTCGGCGCGTACTCCACATACGTCGTGCAGATGCTGTTCCAGCGCTTCGCCCCGAGCGCCATCGAGTTCTATCCGCTGATTGCCCTGCCGGTGGCATTTTTCATCACCGCCGCCATCGGCATGGCCCTGGAGCGCACGGTGATCCGGCATCTTTACGGACGGCCACTGGAAACCCTGCTCGCCACCTGGGGCATCAGCCTGATGCTGATCCAACTGGTGCGCCTGGTGTTCGGTGCGCAGAACGTCGAAGTCGCCAACCCGGCCTGGCTCTCGGGCGGAATCCAGGTGTTGCCGAACCTGGTGCTGCCGTACAACCGCATCGTGATCATCGCCTTCGCCTTGTTCGTGGTGGTGCTGACCTGGTTGTTGCTGAACAAGACCCGCCTGGGCCTGAACGTGCGCGCAGTGACCCAGAACCGCAACATGGCCGCCTGCTGCGGCGTGCCCACCGGCCGCGTGGACATGCTCGCCTTCGGTCTCGGCTCGGGCATCGCCGGGCTCGGCGGCGTGGCCCTGAGCCAGATCGGCAACGTCGGCCCGGACCTGGGCCAGAGCTACATCATCGATTCGTTCCTGGTGGTGGTGCTCGGCGGCGTCGGACAGTTGGCCGGCAGCGTATCCGCCGCGTTCGGCCTGGGCATCGCCAACAAAATTCTCGAACCGCAGATCGGCGCCGTGCTCGGAAAGATCCTGATCCTCGCGCTGATCATTCTGTTCATCCAGAAGCGTCCGCAAGGCCTCTTCGCGCTCAAAGGACGGGTAATCGACTGATGAACCAGCCCCTGATGCTCACGGCCACGCAAAAGGCCGGTCCCAAAGTCACTCTCGTCGTCGGCGCGCTGATCCTGGCCGTGCTGCTGAGCCTGCCGTTGCTGTCGCTGCTGGCGGCGGATAATCCGCTGCACGTCTCGGCCTACACCCTGACCCTGGTGGGTAAGATTCTCTGCTACGCCATCGTCGCCCTGGCACTGGACCTGGTCTGGGGCTACGCCGGTTTGCTCTCCCTGGGCCACGGCCTGTTCTTCGCCCTGGGCGGCTACGCCATGGGCATGTACTTGATGCGCCAGGCCGCCGGAGATGGCTTGCCGGCGTTCATGACCTTCTTGTCGTGGACCGAGTTGCCCTGGTACTGGGCCGGTACCGACAACTTTCTCTGGGCCTTGTGCCTGGTGGTCCTGGCGCCGGGGCTACTGGCGTTGCTGTTCGGTTTCTTCGCCTTTCGTTCGCGGATCAAGGGCGTGTATTTCTCGATCATGACCCAGGCCCTGACCTTCGCCGGAATGTTGCTGTTCTTCCGCAACGAAACCGGGTTCGGTGGCAACAACGGCTTCACCAGTTTCCGCTCGATCCTGGGCTTCGGCATCACCGAGCCAGGCACCCGGGCGGCGCTGTTCCTGGCCACCGTGCTGTTGCTGGTGACGAGCCTGTTCATCGGCTGGCGGCTGGCCCGCAGCAAGTTCGGCCGGGTGCTGACCGCCCTGCGGGACGCGGAAAACCGCCTGATGTTCTGCGGTTACGATCCCCGGGGTTTCAAGCTGTTCGTCTGGGTCTTGAGCGCGGTCCTGTGCGGTCTGGCCGGGGCGTTGTATGTGCCACAGGTGGGCATTATCAACCCCAGCGAAATGTCACCGACCAACTCCATCGAGGCTGCCGTGTGGGTGGCGCTCGGCGGGCGCGGCACACTGATCGGGCCGCTGCTGGGCGCCGGCGTGGTCAACGGCATGAAGAGCTGGTTCACCGTGGCCTTCCCGGAGTACTGGCTGTTTTTCCTGGGTGCGCTGTTCATCGTGGTGACTCTATACCTGCCCAAGGGCGTGGTGGGCCTGCTGAAGAAACGAGGCGAACAATGAGAATCACAGCGAGTGCCGAATTCATGCTCGAACCGGTTTTCTTTCCAACCGACCCCAACAAGGACGCCGGCAGTAGCCGCGACGCCATCGGCCTCGGCCAGGCCGCGGGCGAAGGCCTGAATACCCGTCACGGCACGATCCTGACCCTGGAAGACATCAGCGTCAGCTTCGACGGTTTCAAGGCCCTGAACGATCTGAACCTGTACATCGGTGTCGGCGAACTGCGTTGCATCATCGGTCCCAATGGCGCGGGCAAGACCACGCTGATGGACGTCATCACCGGCAAGACCCGTCCGAGTCATGGCAAGGCCTGGTTTGGCGAAACCCTCGACCTGACCGGCATGAGCGAAGTGCAGATCGCCCAGGCCGGTATCGGCCGCAAGTTCCAGAAACCCACGGTGTTCGAAGCCCTGAGCGTGTTCGAGAACCTGGAGTTGGCGTTGAAAACCGATAAGTCAGTATGGGCCAGCCTGCGGGCGAAGCTGACCGGCGAGCAGCACGACCGTATCAATGAAGTGCTGGAGACCATTCGCCTCACGCCATCGGTCAGCCGCGCCGCCGGGCTGCTGTCCCACGGACAGAAGCAGTTCCTGGAGATCGGCATGCTGCTGGTCCAGGACCCACAATTGCTATTGCTCGACGAACCCGTGGCGGGCATGACCGACGCCGAAACCGACTTCACCGCCGAGCTGTTCAAATCCCTGGCGGGCAAACATTCGCTGATGGTGGTGGAACATGACATGGGCTTCGTCGGCACCATCGCCGACCACGTTACCGTGCTGCATCAGGGCAGCGTGCTGGCCGAAGGATCGCTGGAACAGGTCCAGGCCGATGAACGGGTCGTTGAAGTTTATTTGGGAAGATGAATCGGCCAGCTTCGAGCTACAAGCTTCAAGCGGCAAGTGAAGCAAGCCCTACACAGTCCCGCTCTTACTTGTCGCTTGAAGCTTGCCGCTTGAAGCCCTACGAACGGAGTTCAAATGTTACAGGTCCAACACCTTCATCAATACTACGGCGGCAGCCACATCCTGCGGGGCCTGTCTTTCGACGCCAAGGTCGGCGAAGTGACGTGCCTGCTGGGCCGCAACGGCGTGGGCAAGACCACCCTGCTCAAATGCCTGATGGGCCTGTTGCCGGCCAAGGAAGGCGCGGTGAGTTGGGAAGGCAAGGCCATCACCGCGTTCAAACCGCACCAACGGGTGCAGGCCGGCATCGCCTACGTGCCCCAGGGCCGGGAAATTTTCGGACGGCTGACGGTGGAAGAAAACCTGCTGATGGGCCTGTCGCGCTTTCCCGGCGCCGAAGCCAAGGAAGTGCCGGCATTCATCTACGAATTGTTCCCGGTATTGCTGCAGATGAAACAACGTCGTGGCGGGGACCTGTCCGGCGGCCAGCAACAGCAGCTCGCCATTGGCCGGGCCCTGGCCAGTCGTCCACGACTGCTGATTCTCGACGAGCCCACCGAAGGCATCCAGCCCTCGGTGATCAAGGAAATCTGCGTGGTGATCAAGAAGCTGGCGGCCCGGGGCGACATGGCAATTTTGCTGGTGGAGCAGTTCTACGACTTCGCCGCCGAGTTGGCCGATCAGTACCTGGTGATGTCCCGGGGCGAGATCGTGCAGCAGGGGCGCGGAGAAAACATGGAAGCCGAGGGTGTGCGCGGGCTGGTTACGATCTAGTCTGTAGCGTCCGGACAATAATCAGAAATCATGAATCTACCTCTCTCTGTACCTGCCCTGTTCACGCCCTGCTGGCACGCCGAGCTGGAATTGGCTTATGCCCGCTTCAGCGACAGCACGCGCCCGGTACAGCGCCGCCATAAAGGCCCGCTGCGGGTGCAAAAGCATTTGTACGCCGAAGGGCCCGAGGTGTGCCAACACATCATCGTCCACCCGCCCGGTGGCATTGCTGGCGGTGACCGGTTGGCGATCTCGGCTCACGTCGGTTCCGGCGCCTGGGCACAACTGACCAGCCCCGGCGCGGCCAAGTGGTACCGCGCTGCCGGCCCGGCGTACCAACAGCTGACCCTGAGCGTGGCACCCGGCGCGACCCTGGAATGGCTGCCACAGGAAACCATCGTCTTCAGCGCGGCCCAGGCCGAACTCAGCACCAGCATCGACCTGCACGGCGATGGCCGGCTCTTCTACTGGGACGTGGTTGCCCTGGGCCGGCCCGCCAGCGGCGAGCGCTTTGACCTGGGACACTTTCAATCGCGGCTGGATATTCGCCGCGACGGCCAACTGCTGTGGCATGAGCGCCAGCGCATTGTCGGCGACGACGGACTGCTCGACTCGCCAATCGGCCTGGGCGGCGACCCGGTATTCGCAACGCTGCTGGTGACCGGCGAGATCGACAGCGCGCTGCTGGAACGGTGTCGTTCCCTGGGCCATGCCGTGCGTGGGGACCTGACGCAGTTGCCTGGTCTGGTGGTGGCGCGGTGTCTGGCGAGCGAGGCGTTGCTGGCGCGGGGATGGTTGATTGAATTGTGGCGACTGCTGCGCCCGGCGGTGCTGGGGCGAGAAGCGGTGCCACCTCGGATCTGGAGTACCTGAATTGCTTTTCTGTGGGAGCGGGCTTGCTCGCGAATACGGGCTCACATCAAACAGTTGAGTTGGCTGACACACCGTCTTCGCGAGCAAGCCCGCTCCCACAGAGGTACATGTTTTTAGCCCAATTTATTTATCTGCCCTTTATGGATGACACATGGACCTGACCCCACGCGAAAAAGACAAACTGCTGATCTTCACCGCCGGCCTCGTCGCCGAACGACGGTTGGCCCGTGGCTTGAAACTCAATTACCCGGAGGCCATGGCCTACATTTCCGCGGCCCTGCTCGAAGGCGCCCGGGACGGTCAGACCGTGGCCGAGTTGATGCATTACGGCACCACCCTACTGAGTCGCGAACAGGTGATGGAAGGCATCCCGGAAATGATCCCGGAGATTCAGGTCGAAGCGACATTTCCCGACGGCACCAAACTGGTCACCGTCCATCAACCCATCGCCTGAGGCCACGCCATGACTGCCCACGTTCGTGATGCCCACGCCACAGACTTGCCGGCGATCCGCGAGATCTACAACGACGCCGTCCTCAACACCACGGCGATCTGGAACGAACAAGCCGTGGACCTGGGCAATCGCCAAACCTGGTTCAGCGCCCGGCAGACCCAGGGCTACCCGGTGCTGGTGGCCGTCGACGCCGAAGACAACGTGCTGGGCTACGCTTCGTTCGGCGACTGGCGGCCGTTCGACGGCTTCCGCCACACCGTGGAGCATTCGGTGTACGTGCGCAGCGATCAACGCGGCAATGGCCTTGGTCCGCTGCTGATGGCCGCGCTGATCGAACGTGCCAGGGCCTGCGATAAACACGTCATGGTCGCGGCCATCGAAAGTGGCAACGCGGCCTCGATTCGCCTGCACGAGCGGGCCGGTTTCGTGATCACCGGGCAGATGCCCGAGGTGGGGACCAAGTTCGGCCGCTGGCTGGACCTGACCTTCATGCAGTTGAACCTCAACCCCGGGGCCTTGCCGCCTGCCATCAACCAGGAGTGAAAAGCCAATGAACGCTGCCCAGTTGCGTCGAGTCCACGCCGAAAGCTTTGCGCATTACCGCCAGGGCCTGATCGATCTGTTGCTCGACGCCGTGGGGTACGGCGCCAGCGTCGGTTTCATGGCCGATCTGGATGCGGTCCAGGCCCGCGCCTATTTCGACGAAGTCCAGGCCAGCCTCAACCAGGGCCACCTGCTGCTGTGGGTGGTGGTCAAGGATGAACAGGTACTGGCCAGCGTCCAGCTTGCCCTGTGCCAGAAACCCAACGGCCTCAACCGCGCCGAAGTGCAGAAGCTGTTGGTGCGGGGCGACGCCCGCCGACGGGGCCTGGGCCAGCAATTGATGAGCGCCCTGGAGCTCGGCGCCCGCCACCACAAGCGTGGCCTGTTGTACCTCGACACCGAGGCCGGTTCCGAGGCCGAGGCCTTCTACCGCGCCATGGGCTACACCCGCGTCGGTGAACTGCCCGACTACTGCCAGAGCCCGGACGGGACCTACACCCCGACCGCCATCTACTACAAGCTTTTGGGACAACCACAATGACTCCAGGGCAATACCAGGTCCAGCCCGGCGATATCGAACTCAACGTCGGTCGCCGTACGCTCACGCTGAACGTCGCCAACAGCGGCGACCGGCCGATCCAGGTCGGCTCGCACTATCACTTCTTCGAAACCAACGACGCCCTGACCTTCGACCGCGTCGCCAGCCGCGGCATGCGCCTGAACATCCCGGCCGGCACCGCCGTGCGCTTCGAACCGGGGCAGAGCCGGGAAGTCGAGCTTGTCGAACTGGCTGGGTTGCGGCGGGTGTTCGGGTTTGCCGGGCGGGTGATGGGCGATCTTTAAGTCATAGGGTGTCTGCACTGGCCCTTTCGCGAGCAAGCCCGCTCCCACAGGTGCCCACATTCCAGTGTGGGAGCGGGCTTGCTCGCGAACTGTGAGCGACAGCGAACAGCCTCAAACTCAATTGAATTCCAAGGCGAGCACATGAAGATTTCAAGACAAGCCTACGCCGACATGTTCGGCCCCACCGTCGGCGACAAGGTCCGCCTGGCCGATACCGAGCTGTGGCTCGAAGTGGAAAAGGACTTCACCACCTACGGTGAAGAAGTGAAATTCGGCGGCGGCAAGGTGATTCGCGACGGCATGGGCCAGGGCCAACTGTTGGCCGCCGAGGTCGTCGACACCTTGATCACCAACGCGCTGATCATCGACCACTGGGGCATCGTCAAGGCCGATGTCGGCCTCAAGGACGGGCGCATCGCCGCCATCGGCAAGGCCGGCAACCCGGACATCCAACCCGATGTGACCATCGCCATCGGCGCCAGCACCGAAGTGATTGCCGGCGAAGGCATGATCCTAACGGCTGGCGGTGTCGACACCCACATCCACTTCATCTGCCCACAGCAGATCGAAGAGGCCTTGATGAGCGGCGTCACCACCATGATCGGTGGCGGCACGGGGCCGGCTACCGGGACCAACGCCACCACCTGCACCTCCGGCCCGTGGCACCTGGCGCGCATGCTCCAGGCCGCCGACGCCTTCCCGATGAACATCGGCCTCACCGGCAAGGGCAACGCCAGCCTGCCGGAGCCCTTGATCGAACAGGTCAAGGCCGGCGCCATCGGTCTGAAGCTGCACGAAGACTGGGGCACCACCCCGGCAGCCATCGACAACTGCCTGAACGTGGCCGACCAGTACGACGTGCAGGTGGCGATCCACACCGACACCCTCAACGAATCCGGCTTCGTGGAAACCACCCTGGGCGCCTTCAAGGGGCGCACCATCCATACCTATCACACCGAAGGCGCCGGTGGCGGTCATGCGCCGGACATCATCAAGGCCTGTGGTTTCCCTAACGTGTTACCCAGCTCCACCAACCCGACCCGACCGTTCACCCGCAACACCATCGACGAACACCTGGACATGCTGATGGTCTGTCACCACCTGGACCCGAGCATCGCCGAAGACGTGGCGTTCGCCGAAAGCCGTATCCGCCGCGAAACCATCGCGGCCGAAGACATCCTCCATGACCTCGGCGCGTTTTCGATGATCAGTTCCGACAGCCAGGCCATGGGCCGCGTCGGTGAGGTCATCCTCCGCACTTGGCAAACCGCAGACAAGATGAAGAAACAACGCGGCGCCCTGCCCGGCGACGGCGAAGGCAACGACAACTTCCGCATCAAGCGCTACATCGCCAAATACACCATCAACCCGGCGATCACCCATGGCATCAGCCATGAAGTGGGCTCCATCGAAGTAGGCAAGTGGGCCGACCTGGTGCTGTGGCGCCCGGCGTTCTTCGGCGTCAAGCCGACGCTGATCCTCAAGGGCGGAGCGATTGCCGCGAGCCTGATGGGCGACGCCAACGCCTCGATTCCGACACCGCAACCGGTGCACTACCGACCGATGTTCGCAAGTTTCGGCGGCTCGCGGCATGCCACCAGCCTGACCTTCATCAGCCAGGCGGCCGCCGAGGCGGGGTTGCCGGAACAACTGGGGCTTAAGAAACGAGTCGCCGTGGTCAAAGGCTGCCGCGACGTGCGCAAGACCGACCTGATCCACAACGACTACCTGCCGAGCATCGACGTCGATCCGCAGACTTACCAGGTCAAGGCCGATGGCGTGTTGCTGTGGTGCGAACCGGCCGACGTGCTGCCGATGGCACAACGTTATTTCCTGTTTTGAACCGGTGCAGTTCTTGTGCTGTTCCCGTGGCGAAGGAGCTTGCGCCCTCGCCACGGGTTTTCATTGCCTGAGCTGACCCGGCCGGGTCAGCTCACAGGTCGGTACTTCCCGGCAACTGCTCCAGCTCGGTTCGCGTCAACGACTGGACCAGCTCCGCTTCCTTGATCCGGTGTTGCAGGCCCAACGCCTCTGACTGGCTGACGTAGTCGGCTTCCTTCAGGGTCCCGGCCGCCTTCGCTTCATCCAGCTCGATCTGGTGGGCGATAAGGGTGTCGTTCAGCGCCTGGAAGGATGGCCCGTGCTGTTGCTTCAAATAATCGATCCAGAAATCCCGGCCCACCAGCGACTGGAACTGCCGGGATGAATCGTCCAGATCCAGGATCTGATTGGCGGCGGCCTCGAGCATTTCAGGTGTGACATCCGCCAGCGCGAGAAAAGCCCCACCCTCGGGTTGCCCCGGTAGTTCCAGTCGATCCTTGAGCCCCACCCGGTAAGCCAGACGGACCTCGACCTCTTCTATCAGTACCAGGTTTTCGCGCTTTTCATCCTCGGTCAGGTCGGTGCGGGCATTGATCGCGTCACGGCGCCGCTGGATATCCTGCAGGGCAATACGCTCTACCTCATCGAGGCGAAACAGCCCCTTGGCCAGGTGGACCAGTGCTGCTGCCTCATCCTTTCCAACCGCCAAGGCCTTCGCATTGTGGATCATCAAGCGGATTTCCAGATAGCTGAACGACAAGGCTGCGCGATCTTCACAGGCCGGTTGGCCGGCCAGGTCGAACAGTTCATGACGCAAGTCGGTGGCGTTGCCCATCGCCTCGAGCATCTGCCAGACGCGGGCCTGGAGGTCCGGATAATCTTCCAGCCCCTGGTAAGAGTTAGCCAACCGATGCAACAACTCAAAAAACTCTCCCGATAGCGGCTCATCCGCCAGGCTTTGCCACAAGGCTCTTTTGTCCGCCAGTTGGCTCTCAGGCACGTTGCGCAGCCATTGCTGCATATTCGACGACTCAATCGGCGCTGAAAACCCAAACGCCTCGGGCAAACGCAGGACAACCCATTCAGGACGCGTTCGCAAGACCATCGCCCAATAATCACGCATGCGCTGCTGGACTCCCTCGCTCAACGGGTTGCCTTGCAATAACGTCACGCGATTGAGGCGAGCCGTGGCATGGGCACGCTCGGCAGGCGGGTCGAGCAGGTGGTCCGGTACCTGGGTCAAGCCGTTGTCGCGCAAGTCGATCAGCCCCAGCGGTTGATCGCGCAGGCCAGAGGGCCAGGCAGTGATCCCGGTGTTCTTCAGGTGCAATCGTTCCAGCTCAGGCAGCCTGCTGAAGTCCGGCAGGCGCAGCAGCAAGTTGTTATCCAGGTCGAGGTTCTTCAGCCGGCCAAGGCTTTGCAGGATTTCAACGCCACGCCGTGTCAGGCCGATCTGGTTATTCGCCAGCCTAAGCGTCTCCAGATTTTCCATCCCCTCCAGGGATCCGGGAATATTCATCAGCCTGTTCCTGGACATTTCCAAGCGTTTGAGGGAGGAGAATGCGCTAAGGAAGATGTCGCAGTAGTCCAGCGTCAAGCCCATGTCAGACATCTTGAGCACACCCACATGACTGAAGTCCGCCATCAGTTGCGGCAATGCGCCGATGTTCAAACCGCTCAAATCCAGCTCATACCCGAGCCTGCGGCCATCGGCCCCTACAACGACCCGGGTCTGACGCCGCCAGCATCGCTCGATTTGTTCGGCCGCTACCTCTCTGACCCCCGTCGGTACTTGCCCACGTTGATTCCCCTGGTAACGCCATCCAAAGCTAGCAACCCAGCGGTCCAGATCCTGACGTAGCATTCTCAACTCGACTTTACGTCGCTTGAGTTCCCTCACCGCGCCATTGCCCAATGATCTCAGCAGCGCCTCGGTCTGCTGCGCCGTGTAGCTCGGGTACAGCTCCAGCACCCGACTCTCCGGCGACCGGCCCAGGCGCAACCAATCCCGCAATCCACCCAAGGGGTAACCGACTTTGCCCGAAGCCAGGCGCATCGGTGATTGGAAGGCCGGCTTGAGCGCCGGCATCTTCAAGCGGCTCGCCAGCGTATCCCGGTCCACTGGCGAAGCACCGATGGCTTTTTTCAACAGGTCGCCGTGATGGACCGAGGGGCGAGCCATGGCCCGGCGTTCGGCATCCGGCAGGGCGTGCTGCAAGGCATCGAAGACACTGCCCCAATGGCTCAACTCGTTGCCGCTGTCGTCAAAGGCCTGGTAGACGTCATCGTCCTTGACCACGACCTTGGTCTGCGTCGCATTTTGTGGCCCGATACTATCGATCAAGGCGCCGGACACACCGGCCTCGCGCAACTCGATGCGCACCGTGTCGCTCCACCCAGGCAAGGTTTTCAGGGTCGCTAACACCAATCGCGGCGTGTCCGCCGTGGCCAACGCATCCTGATACAGGCCCTCGTAGGCTCGGTTCAAACGCACCCTGCGCTGATAGTGGCGCAGCTCTTCGGCGATGCGCAGCGGGATGGGCTTGGTCTGGCTGGCCTCGTCGAAATCCCAGGCGGCCATTTGCTGCAACTCCTCGGTACTGGCCAGGGTGATGATCTGCTCGATCGCTTTTACCGGAACCGAGGGGAAACGGGACTTGATCAGCGTGACATGGGGGTCACCTCTCGTCTCGCCCGAGGCGTAATAATCGTTGAGCAACTGCACCTTTTCATTGACCGCCGCTTCGGCGAGTGCCCGACGCAGGTGCCGGACGCGAGCATCCATATTGGTTTTCGCAATCGGCGGGCTCGCCGTGGCCAACAGATCGGCACCTGCGGCATCCACCGCTTCGATCAGGTTTTTCAACAGCGAAGACGTGCGGATCTTCTCCTCGGTAAGGCTGGCTTCCTGAAAGGGGGTCTCGCCTTCCGAGGGCCGGATGTACTCCCAGCGTGTCCCGCCGGCGCCGTCGACGACCTTCAGCTTCAGCCCTCTTGGCCACGGGCCGTATTGGGTCAGCAGGTGCAATGTCGGCTCGGCCAGCTCCTGGCGCAGCGGCTCCTCGCTTTGCAGTTGCCCGATGAACGTGTCGATTTGTCGGCAGAGGCCGAAGCGCTCCAGGGTGTCGGCCAGCAACGCCGGCACCGGCTCGCCCTCGACATGCACCCGTCGTAGCACGTCCTGTGGGGTCGCGCTGGCCAGGCGGATCTGCTCCAGTTCGGTATCGCTGAAGTCCTTGACGCTATGGCCCAGGCGTCTCATCAGCCTCGGGCCTTCCCAGGTACGCGGCTGCTCCAGTTCATGGTGCCAGGCGCCATTGCCGTTATGCGTCAACTCGGGCTGGTAGGCCTGCGCACGGGAAGGATGACGAATGCGATAGCGAAGGGTCTGCGGGTCCTGCTGCACTTCGTAATGCTGATCACCCAGCGGCAGGACCTGCCGGGTACCGACCCGATACAGGCCTTGGGTATCCGGGGTCGAAGCCTCGGGAGGCGTCAGTTCGCTCTGGTAGACACTCAGGTCGGGACGCCATAGACGCGGTTCGCCGTTGGCCAATTGAACCGGCTCCAACTGATCCACCGCGCCCGACCAGCGAATGTGCGGCAACACCGCCGCGCCGGTGGCGACGAAGGCCGTGTTGAGGGCCACGCTGGAAAAATGCGCCCACATTTCCCGGGTCTCGCCGCGCTCGAACGCTTCAATGCCCTCGAAGGCCTCGTTGAACATCTGCACGGCGCCGACCGTCAACATCAGCGGACCCAGCCCCGGCACGACAAACGCCGCCAGGTTGAATACATCGACCACCGCGTCCAGGTAACTGTCCAGGCGTGCCAGGCGGGCTTTACGGTCTTCATCGCCGGTAGGCACCGCCACCGCACGCGCGTCAGCCTGGATCTTCTCGATCTGCCGCAGGCTTAGCGAGCGCCACAGATCGCCGGGAATCGGCACCGTACCCATGGGCAGGTTGCGCAGCGACGATTTGAGTGGGTAATCGGCCTGGTCATCGGCCGTCGGGGAGATTTGATAGAGGTGTTTGAACTGCCGGAAAAACACCCCTTGCTGACGCAGCGGCACGAAACGGCTGAAGAAACGGCGGTAGACGCTACCGTGCAGGCGTCGCCGCAGTTCAGCCATGAAGTCGGCGCTGGAGGCATAGGCCTTCAGGGGATGCTCGGGATCACCCGGAAGGTAGGCCACGACCGGTACCACCCGACGACTGTTCTCAAGGTCGGGGCCGATCAACAGCGGGCCGACCAGGTCGATGTCGAACACTTTCAAAGAGCTGAAGGTCACGGCCTGACCATCGAGGGTGACGTTTCTGGCCCCCTCGATCACCTGCTGCAACATCGAGTAAACCGCCGGGCTGATGTCGGCCTTGGCTCGGGCGATCTGGATGTTCAGCGCCAGGCCCTGTCTGTGATGCTCCTCCAGTGAATGATCCAGCGGGTTGGGCGCCTTGCTGTCGTCGGAACGCAAGACTGTGTTGATGTGCTCCTGATACTGGCGCCCCAGATCCAGGGTACGGCACAACTTGACGAAGGCATGCGGGGCAATCGGCAACGCCCCTGCGCGAACGGCATCGATGGAAGGCATCACTGCGCCGCCCTGGGACGACAGCACCGTAGTAATGAGGCTGCAATCGGCACAGGCGGACTTGCGCGCTTCCTCTGGCGCGAAATTGGCCAGCGCCGCCTCCAGCAATGACGTGCCGCGGTACTCGTAGCGATCAAAGTAGCCGCCCTCGCTGTCCAGGACCAGCGCCCCAAAAAAGTCATCGCGGGTCTTGCGCCCGTATTTGCGGACGAAATACACCTCGTTGACGTTCAACGCGAGCTTGAACTCATCCAGAATCGCCTGCTTGAGCAAGGGTTCGGCAAAGGCGCGGATGTCCTGGATATTGCCCAGCCGGTTGTCGACCTGGTTCAGACGCTCGCGGTAGCGCGAATGGCTGTCCTTGAGGCTGCGCCAAAGCTCGGGGGAGGCTTTGGCATACCAGTCCGGCAGTTCCAGCGGGTGGTCGCTCAGCTCCTGCTGACGTTGCACGATGGCCCCGCTGTACCAGCCGGGAATACGGGTTTTGAGCAGGTCCAGATGCTCGCCTTGGGGAATGGCGAGACGAGGGGTGAAGCCTGGCATATCGGGTCATCCTTGACGATGAAAAACCCGAGCCTAACCAGTGTGCCGTCGAGACGTGCGGTAACTATTTATTGCCTTTTCGACAAGACATTACGGATACGAAGCGCCACGATCAGTCCACCCAACGGCCCAATTGCTGGCGCAGCCGACGATTCTCGGCCCGCAGTTGCTGGACTTCTTCCAGCAGGTCCAGCGCCAGGGCGACGCCTTCCCATTCCAGCTCCAGCTCGCGGCGCAGCTTGTCGGCGCGACGGGCCAGGAGCAGTTCGTAGTCGGTGAAACGCCAGTCCGTCGGGGCGGCGCCGTGGGGCTCGAGGATGCCATGGGCGACGATTTCGATCACATGGACATCCTGCAGCGCGGCGGCCTCGCAGAACTCCGTCAGGTTCAGTTCAATGATCGGGTTGTTCATGATCTGCTTCTCCCAATGCCTTGACAGTGCAGGGCTGGCAAAGGCCCCGCCGTCAGAAATTCTCCCGTGGATCGAAGGCAGCTTTCTTCGCCAGCTCCGCCCACAATGCCTTGACCGCCTCGTCGCTGGACTTGGGCATCACGGCCTTGAGTTGAACGAACAGATAGCCGCGCTCACCGGCCTTGTTGCGCAGGCCATGGCCCTTGGCGCGCATGCGCTGGCCGTTCTGGCTGCCGGCCGGGACCTTGAGGTTGATCTTGCCGGTGAGGGTCGGGACGGCCACCTCGGTGCCCAGTGCCAACTCCCAGGGTGCCAGCGGCAGGGTGATGATCAGGTCCTGGCCTTCGACATCGAACTTGGGGTGGGGGGCAAAGCGAATGGTCAGGTACAAGTCACCATTGGCCCCGCCACCGATACCCGGCGCGCCCTGGCCCTTGAGGCGGATCCGCTCGCCGTCGGTCACGCCAAGGGGGATCTTCACGTTCAGGCTTTTGCTGGTGTTGCTGACGTGCTGGCCCGCGCCGTTGTATTGCGGCACTTGGTAGCTGACTTTTTTCGACTCGGTCGAGAGGGTTTCTTCCAGGAAGATCGGTAATTCCAGTTCCACGTCCTGCCCCCGCCGGCCGGCGCTGCGACCTGAATGTCCGCCGCCGAAACCCGGCCCGCGATTGCCGAAGATCGAACTGAAGAAGTCCGAAAAGTCCCCGGTGTCCTGACCGCCGAAACCGCCGCGGCTCTGCCAGCCCGGTGGCCCCTGGAACGGCTGGCCGTGCTGGCCATATCGACGCAGATCGTCGTATTCGGCGCGTTTGTCGGCGCTTTTCAGCGCTTCATAGGCTTCGGAGACATCCTTGAATTTGGTCTCGGCGTCCTTTTCCTTGCTGACATCCGGGTGGTATTTGCGCGCCAGTTTGCGATAGGCGGCCTTGATCGTGCTGTCGTCAGCCGTCGGCTCCACACCCAGGATCTTGTAATAGTCTTTGAAGTCCATCTAAGCATCACCATCCGTTATCGATGTCGCACCGCCGTTCACAGCATGCCCGGTTGACCGGGCACCGGGTTGATCCATCTCATGATTGGGACCGGGCGGCGCTTCAGAAGTTTATCGGCAACCGATGGCGGTTCTTGTGTCCGCCCTGTGGCTGCCAGTCTCATGCCGACAAGTTTGGGGGTCCAATGGTGTCTTTCAAGGCCGACGAGTACGAATTAGCGGATAACCGGCCTTCGAATCCGCGCCGCACTGGCATACACTGCGCGGCCGTTTTTTCGACCGGAACCTGAACGACATGAAAAACGCATCCCCGGCCCGTGCCTGCGGCATCGACTTCGGCACGTCCAACTCCACCGTCGGCTGGCTGCGCCCCGGCATGGAAACGCTGATCGCGCTGGAGGACGACAAGATCACCCTGCCCTCGGTGGTTTTTTTCAATCTGGAGGAACGCCGTCCGGTCTACGGCCGACTGGCCCTGCACGAGTACCTGGAAGGCTACGAAGGCCGGCTGATGCGCTCGCTCAAGAGCCTGCTGGGCTCCAAGCTGATCAAGCACGACACCAGCGTATTGGGCACGGCCATGCCCTTCAAGGATCTGCTGGGGTTGTTCATCGGCCAGTTGAAGAAACGCGCCGAAGCCACCGCCGGTCGGGAATTCGAAGAAGTGGTATTGGGGCGCCCGGTGTTTTTCGTCGACGACGATGAAATGGCCGACCAGGAAGCGGAAAACACCCTGGTGGACGTCGCCCGCGCCATCGGCTTCAAGGAAGTTTCGTTCCAGTACGAGCCCATCGCGGCGGCCTTCGATTATGAATCGACCATCGAGAAAGAAGAGCTGGTGCTGATCGTCGACATTGGCGGCGGTACTTCGGACTTCTCCCTGGTGCGCCTCTCCCCCGAGCGCCGCACCCATGACAACCGCCACTCCGACATCCTCGCCACGGGCGGCGTGCACATCGGCGGGACGGACTTCGACAAGCAACTGAGCCTGCAGGGGCTGATGCCGCTGTTCGGCTATGGCAGCCGTATGAAAAGCGGCGCCTACATGCCCACCAGCCACCACATGAACCTGGCGACCTGGCACACCATCAACGCGGTGTACGCGCAGAAATCCACCCTGGCGCTGAGCAGCATGCGCTACGACATCGAAGACACCGGCGGCATCGACCGGCTGTTCAAGTTGATCGAACAACGTGCCGGTCATTGGCTGGCGATGGAAGTGGAAGAAACCAAGATCCAGCTGACCCACGCCGACCAGCGCCATGTGGCCCTGGACCGGATCGAGCCGGGCTTGAGCGTGGACCTGAGCCGGGCATTGTTCGAATCAGCTATCGACGGCCTGCTGGAGCGGGTCCGCGCCAGCGTCACGCAACTGCTCGGTGACGCCAACGTCGGCGTCGATCAGGTCGACACCGTGTTCTTCACCGGCGGTTCCAGTGGCATCCCGGCCCTGCGCAACAGCGTCTCGGCCATGCTGCCCCAGGCGCGGCATGTGGAAGGCAACATCTTCGGGAGCATCGGCAGCGGGTTGGCGATCGAGGCGATGAAGCGCTATGGCTGATGCCCGGAGTCGCTTCGTGACCTGCCACGAGGCGACTCCCCGCCCTCATGTTCAGGCAAGTTCTTCGACCCAGGTCTTGAAGACGCCTTCGTATTTATAAAAGCCGACAACCGTGCGTTCCAATTCACCGTCCTTGAAGAACAACGTCGTGGGTGCGGACTGGACATCGTAGTCCGGGTTTTTTTCGACGCTGCCCTCCTTTTCGAAAGCTTTCTCGAGAAAGGTAATCCGGCCGGCGTTTGACCTGGCGGCCTCCTCCAGGCTTTCGGTCATGCTGTCGGAGCTTTTCTTGCCTTTCGTGCCAAACAGCACGATCACCGGTAGCGTTGATTTGAGGACCAGTTCTTCGAAATTGGTCGTGACGACAGTTTTCAAAGTCATGATGCAGCTCCCAGAGGCTCGCTGCGAAGCGGATTCTTCGCTCAAAGAGCTAAGCAATCCCGGTGTCCGCCATCTACTGTCAGAAATAACAGTGCGGATAAACGGACATGACGTTCAAACCATCCCGATCTGTTTCAGCTCACTCTTGAGATACGCATAGTAAATCGGCCCCGCCACCACTCCCGGCAACCCGAATGCGGCTTCGAATACCAGCATCGCCATGAGCAGCTCCCAGGACTTGGCGCTGATCTGTCCACCGACGATGCGGGCGTTGAGGAAGTATTCGAGCTTATGGATCACGATCAGGTACCCCAGCGCCGCCACGGCCACCCAGATCGACAGCGACAGGCCGACGATGGTAATCAGGGTGTTGGACATCAGGTTGCCGATGACCGGCAGCAACCCCAGCAGGAAGGTCATCACGATCAGGGTCTTGGTCAGCGGCAGCTTGATGCCGAACAGCGGCAGCACCACCGCCAGGAAAATCCCGGTGAAGAAGGTGTTGAGCAGGGAAATCTTGATCTGCGCAAAGACGATGTTGCGAAACGCCTTGACCAACAGGTTCAGGCGATCGAACAGTGCAGCGGCCAGGGGCTTGCGCTTGGTCAGGTCGGGAACGCGCTGCAAGGCAATGATTGCCCCCAGCACCATGCCGATCAGCAATGTCACGAACATGTGGGCCGCGTCCTTGCCCACCAGTTGCAGGTCGCTCAGGTGCTTGCTCACCCAGTCGCCGATGGCCACCCGGAATTCCGCGGCGCTGGCCGGCAGGTAAGCGTCGATGAAAGGGGGCAACTGCCCACGGGCGCGGTCGACCACGGCCATGAACTTGTCCAGGGATGCGCCGGGGTTCTCCGCCTCATGCAGCAGGAAACTGATTGCTCCAGCGAAGATCAGCGACAGGACACTCACCACCAGGGTGCCGAGCAACGCCACCGCGAGCCAACGGGCACGTCGGCCCTCGATCAATCGCTGCAATTGCGGAGTGAGCATGTTGACCAGCTCGAACACCAGCAGCCCGGCCAGCAGGCTTGGCAACAGGCGCAGCGGCAATACCAGCAACAACCCACCAAAAATGATCACCCAACTGATCACCAACAACACATGACGCTGAGAAAACGTTGGCATACAGCCTCAGAGCAAAAACGGCGTGAAAGGATCGGCAGTCTGCCAGCCTTCCGCTGACAGCACTAGGGATAGTATCGGCCGACTTTCGTCGGGGTTCAGGGGGTTTTGCACAAGCTCGCGACAGGCACGTCCCTTATTTGTTCTTCAGGCAATCACTTATGAACGCTTTACGCTCATCGCCCTTGAGCGCCTTGGTGGTTGCGTCGGCATTGCAGGTCTTCATACGCTCCTGCGGCGTCCCCCCCCGCACTTCTGGCGGCTTGGTCCGCAGGCACGTGCTCATGAAGGCCTTGCGCTCATCGCCCTTGAGTGACTTGGCGGTGGCGTCGGCGTTGCAGGTGGTCATCTTGGTCTGTTGCGCCGTCGCAGCGAAGCCTTGGGAGCACGCCAGCAAACCGATCAGCAACAACGGGACACGCAGCATTTTCATGGGGTTTCTCCTGATTACCGCCCGAAGGTATGGCGATGTGTTGCAGTGTAGACAAACCCTGTTACACCTTCCTCAGCTGAAAAAAAGACTGTTCCCAAGGCAGGTTTTTTTAGCGCCGTGCAGATTGCTTTCGCGAGCAAGCCCGCTCCCACAGTCGACCTGATTGTGCCAGGAAGAACTCGGTCGACTGTGGGACCGGCTTGTTCGCGAAGAACGATTACGCGGTGTTCCTGGATGACCTAAACCCCAGCCACCTTCAAGCGCTGCGCATGCTCGACAAACAACCGGATCGGCTCGGCCCCCTTGCCCACCAGCCCCAGGGACTGATTGACGATGTCGAAGTGGTCAAGCGGATAGTCATCGCCGATGACCGTACCCAAGTGGGAACTGAAGCGTCCGACCATGCCATCGCACTGTCCCGCCTCGCGCAGGAACGTCCGGGCGAACAGGCGGCAGCTGCGATTCGTGCCGTCGAAGAGGTTGCGCCCCTTGTCGGTCTTGCCGGGTTGCAGGATCCCGGACCAGGAGTAATAACGCACGCCGTCGACCTCTTCAGCCCCCTGCCCGCCCCAGGTTTCAGGCAGCCCCTGTGGATAACGCTCATTGAAGCGCGCCACCCCGGCAGTAGTGAGGGATTCATGGGAAGCATGGAGGTCCACCGGCAGCTTCGGCCCGCGATAGCCGGTTTCGAGCAGGCTCATCACCACGTTGATCAACCGCAGCACGGCGCTGAGCATGCGCCCCTTGGCACTGTTCGGCGGGTAGTGGGCCAGCAGGTAGTCGGCCAGTTCGGAACCGTGGTTGGGGCCGGCCACCGACGTGACGGAAGCCACCAGATCCGGGCGCATGGCAGCCGCATAGCGGGCGCTGAGGGCACCCTGGCTATGACCGATCAGGTTGACCTTCGGCGCGCCGGTCTCGCGCAGGACCTCCTCGATCCGCGCCAGCAGTTGCTCGCCGCGCACCTCGGACGAATGCAGCGGCGAAACCTTCACCGCCACCACCACCGCGCCCCCCCGGCGCAGCGCCGAAACAATCCCATACCAGTATGGATACAGCACCAGGCGGATGAACCCGAGCATGCCCGGGACCAGCACCAGCGGGTAACGAGTGGCGCAGCGTTGCGACATACGGACGTCCTTGTGATCGATGATGGGGTTGAGAACCAGTCTAGGCGACCTTCATGACGCCTGATCACCCGTGTAGGAGCGGGCACATTCCATAAAACTTTTGCCTCGCTCATCACTCCCAACATTGTAAGCGATCGCGCCTAGAGAGCGTGACGCCCCCAACCGGATCAGCCTCCAGGAGAACGAGATGAGCGACATGCACTTATCCGATGTGACGACCCTGCGCGAACGGGCGCGGCAGAACGTACAGAACGGCGCGGTGACCGAGGGCTACAACGCCGATCGACAGGAAGTCGTGCGCCTGCTCAACGAAGCACTGGCCACGGAGCTGGTGTGCGTGCTGCGCTACAAGCGCCACTACTTCATGGCCACCGGCCTCAAAGCCAGCGTGGCAGCCAGCGAATTCCTCGAACATGCCAACCAGGAGGCCGAACATGCCGACAAACTGGCCGAGCGCATCGTGCAATTGGGCGGCGAGCCGGAATTCAACCCCGACCTGTTGACTCGTAACTCCCACGCCCAGTACGTGGCAGGCAACACCCTCAAGGAAATGGTTTACGAAGACCTGGTGGCCGAGCGGATCGCCATCGACAGCTACCGGGAAATCATCCAGTACATAGGTGATAAAGACCCGACCACCCGGCGTATCTTCGAGGACATCCTGGCCCAGGAAGAAGAGCATGCCGATGACATGGCCGATATCCTCGCTGATTTGTAGTCCTTAACGACCCCTTCGCGAGCAAGCCCGCTCCCACAGGTGACCGCGTTCCTTCTGAATGAACGCGGTCACCTGTGGGAGCGGGCTTGCTCGCGAATAGGCCTTAGGCCCCACCACCAAATCCCCGAATCAGCGCGTTGGCTTGACCGTCACCGGTGCCTTGCCCGACTTCATCTGCTCCAGCAACGGCGCGCACTGGTTCGGCTCGCCACCGCTGGGAGCCACCAGGGCCAGCAAGCCTGCCGCCGGCGCAGCGATCACACCCAGTGCCACCATGCCGGCGCCGCGCAGCATCAGCGGCACGGCCTTGACCCCGGCCGAAGGCTTGGCGAACTTGCCCCGTACATACAAGGGCGAGCGCAGGGAAATCAGCCGCCAGCCCTTGGATTCCGGAGAAATGGTCAGGTCCAGCTGTTCCGTGGCCATGTTCGCCGTGCCGTCGATGTAGATGATCGCGTTTTCGGTATCGAAAACGAACAGGCGGGTGGTTGCCAGGCCGGTCTTGATGTCGAAATCCGCCGCGGCACAGTTGATCTTCACTTCCTTGTCGCCAAAGATTTTCCCCATCACGTAGTTGCCCACGTTCAACCCTGCCAGCTCCATCAGCTCGCGGCTGATGGCACCGTCGTTGATGAGCATTTTCAGCGTACCGTTGGACGTACCGAGCAACGCCGCGACCGAGTTGCCGCGACCGCTGATGTCGGCGTCGCCGTTGAGCTCGCCGAAACTGGTTTTCATCGGTTCGAAACCGGGGAATAGCTGTTTGAGCTTGAATCCTCGCGCCGTCAGCTTCGCCTGGCCCTCCAGCGGATGGGCTTGACCGTTGAGGCGGATCTGCGCATCGAGCCGGCCACCGGCGACGCCGAAACGCACGGGCTCAAGGCTCAGTTGACCGTCGTTGAGCACCAGGTGCGTGTAGAGGTCGGTGAACGGCAACTGCGCACTGTGGACGATGCGCTTACCGGTGAACTCCACGTCGGCATCCATCGCATTCCAGCGCTCGGTGCGGAACTCTTCCACGGGCAGCACTTTGTCCGACGGCTGTTTGCTGGCACTGCCACGGGCCTTCTGCTCGGTGTTGGAATCGGCACCGATCAGCGGCGCCAGGTCGCTGAACAACAGTTGATTGGACACCAGCGTGCCACTGAGTTTTGGCCGTGGCTGGCTGGCGACGTAGGCCAGGTCACCATGGATGTCGCTGTCGCCGATCTTTCCATTGAATGCCTCGTAGCGAAACAGCGCCCCACCCGGCTCATGGAGCTTGGCGATCAGATGGCCGTCGGTTTCATAGGGCGATGAGTCCGGCAAGGTCACGCCGGTCAGCGGATACAGGTGAGCGAGGCTGGTGCCGGCCAGTTTCAGGCGCAGGTCCAAGGCGCCGAGATTCATCGGGTCGGTGAGGGTGCCGGCCAGTTCGACACGGGTATCGGCGGTCTTTACCTGAGCCTGCAAGGGAAAGGGTTGAGATGCATTCTGCAAGGCCAGCAGGCCGCCGACCTTGCCGGAACCACTGAGGTTCTGTCCGTGATATTGCCCGTCGACCTTGAAGGCGAACCCATAGTCCTGAGGCGTCGCCCCCTGATCCTGGACCTTTTTCGCAGCTTTTTCGCCGACGATATCCTTGAACGGAATGGACTTGCCCAGTGGGTCGATCAGCAGGTCGAGTCGGGTTCTCAAGGTCTGGTCGTCAAGCGTGACGTGGCCCTTATCGAAGCCGATGGCCCCGATGTCGACTACCCAGCTCGACGGTTCGGCGTCCGGGTCCTTCGGGTCGAACTTGAAGGTCCAGTTGGCGCGTCCGTCAGCCAGGCGTTGCAGGTTGGCGTCGGGTTCGGTCAGGTCGATTCTAGGGATCGTCACGCGCCGGGCCAGCAAGGCCAGGGGGGAGATGCGCAACTCCACACGCCTGAGCGTTGCCATCTGCGTTTTTTTCGACCATTCGGGGTTACCCAGGCTCAAATCCTCGGCCACTACGTGGGGCCACGGCAACCAGGCCCGCCAGCCACCCTCTTCGGGTTCACGTTGCCAGACCACGGCCAGGTTGCCGTTAATGGCGAATGGGCGATGCAGTTCCTCGGACACCTTGGCATTGAGCGTCGGCTTGATCCGGTTCCAATCGAAGAACGCGATGACCAGCACCAACACGGCCAGCAAGACAGCAAGGCAGGCCAAGCTCCAGGCAAGGATTTTTGAAGTGCGTGTCATGCACAAGGCTCCTGATGACAAATCGGCGTCCGTACCGCAACACCTGAAAAAACCGAACCTGTAGTCGGCTCGTTATATGAGTGAGACTGACGGAACGCCCAACAGGTTTACCACCTGGGGTGAAAAACCTGACCGATCCGCCAGCCAGCTGTTACCGCCAGCGCACACTCGCGTGGCGAAAGTGGGTACCAAATACCCACCGTGGTGCAAAACCGCCCCCCGGAAACGCCCGTTCTAGAGCCTTTCCACAGAACAATCAATTCCGTTGATTATTACCATTGCGTTTATGAACTTTTATATCGACTTATCGAGAGTAGCATTGCCCTCGTACCCACTTTTTAGCCCTCCCGAGGAGCAACGACCATGAAACGCCAATTACTGATGAGCCTGTCCCTTTCACTGCTGGCCTCCACTGCTTTCGCCCTGCCAGCTTCCGAACAGGCTACACCACAGGTCAAGGACAGCCACTCCGTGTATAGCCAGACTGTTGCCGAAGACGGCTTTAACCAAACCCGTCAAGGCCAACTCGCTGAAGATGGCTACAACAACACCCCTCAGGGCCAACTCGCCGAAGACGGCTATAACAACACCCCTCAGGGCCAGCTCGCCGAAGACGGCTACAACAACACCCCTCAGGGCCAGCTCGCCGAAGACGGCTACAACAACACCCCTCAGGGCCAGCTCGCCGAAGACGGCTACAACAACACCCCTCAAGGCCAACTCGCCGAAGGTGGTAGTGAACGCCTCAACGAACGCAACGGCAAAGTGAGCTGAGCCCATGGTGGCCGTGAAAAAGCCCGATTTCCTGCAATCGGGCTTTTGACTTTTCAGGCCTCGCTTCCCCCGCGTAATCCCCTCTACCGTTCGACGTCGGCAAAGCCGATTTGCTAAAGTGCCTCGCTCCCATGACTCGGAAGTCAGGCCTGCGATGTTGCCCCGCGCCGAACAGAAACAACAGACCCGAATTGCCCTGATGGACGCGGCCCGTCATTTGATGGAGTGCGGCCGGGGGTTCGGCAGCCTGAGCCTGCGCGAAGTGGCCAAAACGGCGGGCATTGTACCCACCGGTTTCTACCGGCACTTCGACGATATGGATCAATTGGGCCTGGCGCTGGTCAGCGAAGTGGGCCAGACCTTCCGCGAAACCATCCGGCTGGTGCGTCACAACGAATTCGTCATGGGCGGCATCATTGATGCGTCGGTACGGATCTTCCTCGACGTGGTGCAAGCCAACCGATCGCAGTTCCTGTTTCTTGCTCGCGAACAGTACGGCGGCTCCCTGCCGGTACGGCAGGCCATTGCACAACTGCGTGAAGCCATCAGCTCGGACCTGGCCGCCGACCTGGCGTTGATGCCGAAACTGCAGCATCTGGATCTTGCCGGGCTGAGCGTGATGGCCGACCTCATCGTCAAAAGCGTGTTCGCCACCCTGCCCGACATCATCGACCCTCCCACCAAAGCGCCCCCCGACCACCTCACGCCCCAGGCGAAGATCACCCAGCAACTGCGGTTTATCTTTATCGGCCTCAAGCATTGGCAAGGCTTGGGCAGCACTGAATAACCTCCTGTGGGAGCGGGCTTGCTCGCGAAGACGGTGGATCAAATACATGGATTTCCACTGATCCACCGCCTTCGCGAGCAAGCCCGCTCCCACAGGTTCGCCGCGCGCCACAAAACAGTGCAAAAACCTCACAGCGCGCACCAACCCGGAACGAAATACATCCTGCGTGGAAAGCCCGCTCCAGCGTCCCACGCCCATTTCCTACGCCATATTCAATTGGCAAGCCACTTGCTCTAAACACAGCACCGTTCATTGCTGGAAGCACTCCGATGCTGGTGATTCATCGCAGAATCGACACTCAACCCCGCTGGGATGCGGAGCTTCATCTGACTTTCGATGCCCGCAGCAAAAGTCGCCTGCGCTGTTTCAGTGCCGAGGGCGAGGACGTGGGATTGTTTTTGGAGCGGGGCCAGCCGCCGCTCCATGACGGCGAATGCCTCCAGGCCGAAGACGGCCGTATCGTACGGGTCTGCGCCCGTCCCGAACAATTGCTGCACGTCACCTGCGCCAATGGCTTCGAGCTGACGCGTGCGGCGTACCACCTTGGCAATCGCCATGTGGCCCTGCAAGTGGGCGATGGCTGGTTGCGCTTGCTGGACGATTACGTGCTCAAGGCGATGCTCGAACAACTGGGCGCCAGCGTCGCCGCTATCGAAGCCCCCTTCCAACCGGAACACGGCGCCTATGGCGGCGGCCATCACCATTCGCGGCAAGGCGAGGAAGACTTCAACTACGCACCGCGTCTGCATCAATTCGGCGTGCGCACATGAACCCGGCCTGGGCGCTGTTGCGTCTGGCCAGCCCGCAGTTGCCCATCGGCGGCTACAGCTATTCCCAAGGGCTGGAGATGGCGGTGGATAACGGCCTGATCAAGACAGCCGACGACGCGCACCGATGGATTGGCGATCAATTGCTGCTGAACCTGGCACGCTTCGAAGCGCCCCTGTTGCTCGCTCATTGCACCGCCGCCGCGGCCGATGATTGGAACGCCTTGGGGCAACACTGCGAAGCACACCGCGCCAGCCGGGAAACCCGCGAGCTGTATCAGGAAAGCCGGCAGATGGGCTATTCACTGCAGCAACTGCTCGGCGGCCTGCCGGAACTCGACGGGGCCGCCCGGCGCTTTCTCGAACAACGCAGCGAACCCCACCTGGCCCTGGGCTGGGCCCTGGCCGCCCGCGCCTGGGACATCATTCCCCAGGACGCGCTCGCCGCGTGGCTGTGGAGCTGGTTGGAAAACCAACTGGCGGTGCTGATGAAAACCCTTCCCCTCGGCCAGCAAGCCGCCCAGCGCCTGACCAGCGAGCTGATGCCGTTGCTGCAACAGGCCCAGCACAACGCTTCGAACATTGACCCCGAGCATTACGGCAGCGCCGCGTTTGGCCTGTCCCTGGCGTGTATGGCCCATGAGCGCCAGTACAGCCGTCTGTTCCGTTCCTAGGAGACCAACAATGAATGCACAACCCCTGCGCGTCGGCATCGGCGGCCCGGTGGGCTCCGGCAAGACCGCCCTGACCCTGGCCCTGTGCCTGGCCCTGCGCGAGCGCTACAACCTGGCGGTGGTCACCAACGATATCTACACCCGTGAAGACGCCGACTTCCTGGTCCGCAACGAAGCCCTCGCGCCGGAGCGGATCATTGGTGTCGAAACCGGCGGCTGCCCCCACACGGCCATTCGCGAAGACGCCTCGATCAATCTCGAAGCGGTGGACCAGTTGAACCGCCGCTTCCCGGGGCTGGATCTGATCCTGGTGGAGTCCGGCGGCGACAACCTCTCGGCGACCTTCAGCCCGGAACTGTCGGATCTGACCCTATACGTGATCGACGTATCGGCCGGGGACAAGTTGCCACGCAAAGGTGGACCGGGCATCTGTAAGTCCGACTTGCTGGTGATCAATAAAATCGACCTGGCACCGCTGGTAGGCGCCTCGCTGGAGATGATGGACAGCGACACCCGGCGGATGCGCAACGGCAAGCCATTCGTCTTCAGCAACCAGAAAACCGGCCAGGGCCTGGACGAAATCATCGCTTTCATCGAGCGCCAGGGCCTGCTGACTGCTGCCTGACTTTTCGAATTCTCAACAAGGAAGCTTTTTCATGACCCCCAAACGCATTCTCGGCACCCTCGTCCTGCTGCTGGTCCCGCCCCTGGCCTTCGCCCATCCCGGCCATGGTGACAATGGTCTGATCGCCGGCCTCGGGCACCCCATCGGCGGCCTGGATCACCTGCTCGCCATGCTTGCGGTCGGCTTGTGGGCAGCGCAACAACAAGGCTCCGCACGCTGGGCGTTGCCCTGCACCTTCATCGGCACGATGCTGATCGGCGGTTTGTTCGGTTTCGCAGGGCTGCAGTTGCCGGCATTGGAAAGCGGGATCGCCGCCTCGGTGCTGGCTCTGGGCTTGGCGGTGGCGCTGGCCGTGCGTCCGCCATTGAGCCTGGCGGTTGCCGCAACGGCATTGTTTGCGTTGTTCCATGGCGTGGCCCATGGACTGGAGCTGCCGGACATGTCGAGCCCTTGGGCGTATGCGGCCGGATTCGTCGCGGCAACGGCGGCGCTGCATGGCGCAGGCTTTGCCCTGGTTCGCGTATTGCCGCGAGCGGCTGCGCCTTTGGTGCGGCTGGCGGGGGCGGCTTCGGCGGGGGTCGGGGTCTGGTTGTTGGCAGGTTGATTGGCAGCGCCGTCAAGGCTGCCTTCGCGAGCAAGCCCGCTCCCACAACTTGATCGGCATACACCGGTCCTGTGGGAGCGGGCTTGCCCGCGAAGGGGCCCTTGAAGGCACTGCATCTCTCGCCCCTGCCACTCTGCTACCATGTCGCGCAATCGCCCCCTGCCGTGACGACGTCCGCCCATGCCCGATGCTTCCCGCCCCGCTCCTTCGCCTGAGTTGATTGCCCTGTTCGCAACAGCGCGCCAGCACTTTCACGAGGTGATCGTGCCCATGTGGCAAGGCCCGGGTTGGAATGCCGAACTGGCATTGCCCTACGAATCCCTGGATGCCACCCACACGCCGTTGCCACCCCAACGCTACCGCGCGATGGCCTGCGCAAGACAGCTGTACGTGTTCGCCAGCCTGATCGGCGAAGTGGCAGGGGCCGAAGAACGGGCCGCGGCGCTGTTCCGCTCGCTACAGCGACACTTTCACGATGGCGAACACGGCGGCTGGTTCTACAGCATCGACCCGCAAGGCGCCCCGCTGGACACCGGCAAGGATCTTTATACCCATGCCTTCATCCTGTTCGCCTGCGCCCATTACTGGGGCAAGGTTCGCGAACCGCTGGTGGAATCGGTGCTCAACGCCGCCCTGGAAGTCATTGCCCGGCGCTTTGCCACCGGCGACGGTCTCTACGAGGCCAGCCTCAAGCGCGATTGGTCAACGCTCGGATCCGGTCCGCTGCAAAACCCCTTGATGCACCTGGCCGAAGCCTTCCTCGCCACCCTCTCGGTCCGTGAGGACGCCAACGTTCGCCAGGCATTGTTGAGTCTGTGTGACGGGATGTCCAAGCGCTTCATTGAGCCGAAGCTGGGCGTGATGATGGAGAAACCGCTCAAGGCTGTGGATAACTGGTTCGAGCCGGGACACCAGTTCGAGTGGTATTTCCTGCTGGCCTCGTCGCCCCTGCTGCAAGACGGCAAGTTGCGCATGGCCCTGCAGCAGAGCTTTGGCTATACCGAGCGACAAGGCGTGGACCCGCAGTCCGGTGCGGTGTGCGCCATGCTGAACCCGATGCCGGAGGCTGTCGCACGTGACGCCACCCAGCGCATCTGGGCCCAGGCCGAGTACCTGCGTGCTCTCACCCTGCGCCCGGGAAGCCAGGACGTGTTGCTGCGTCAGCTACAGGCTCTGCAACAGCATTTCCTGCATGCCAAGGGGTGGAACGAATGCCTGGATGCCGATGGCCTCGTCAGTCGTCGGGACATGCCCTCGACTACCCCGTATCACCTGATGACCTGCTACCGCGGATTGGCCGATTACCTGGGCTGACGCTGTTTGTGTCGAGGGGATTGCCGTCAGGTCTTGTTGCGTTCAATGGCAAACCCGGCCCAGGTCTGGCTCACCGGCATCAGCTCCAGGCTGTTGATGTTGATGTGCGCTGGCGTGTTGAGCACCCAGTAGATCGTTTCGGCAATGTCCTGCGGCTGGATCGGCTCGGCCCCGGCATAGGTCGCGTTGTAGCGCTCCTGATCACCGCCGAAACGCACCAGCGAGAACTCGCTCTCACATAAGCCGGGCTCGATGTTGCTGACCCGTACGCCGGTACCTTGCAGATCGCAACGCAGGTTCAGCGAGAACTGTTTGACGAACGCCTTGCTCGCGCCATACACGTGGCTACCGGGATACGGGTAATTGCCGGCGATGGAACCCAGGTTGATGATCCCCGCGCCGCGGCCATGGGCAATCAGGCGCGGCAGCAGCAGGCGCGTGCTGTAGAGCAGCCCCTTGACGTTGGTGTCGACCATCGTGTCCCAGTCATCGAGGTCGCACTTGGGTGCCGGATCGACCCCCAGGGCCAATCCGGCGTTGTTGATCAAGCCACGCAGTGTGGCAAAGGACGGCGGCAGATTGGCGATGGCCTCCTCCATGGCCTTGCGGTCGCGCACATCCAATACCAGGCCATGGACTTCGGTCTGTTTCGACAGCTCGGCGCAGAGGGCATTGAGGCGCTCTTCACGGCGCCCGGTCAGCACAAGTTTCCAACCGGCCTCGGCAAAACGACGGGCACAGGCTTCACCGAATCCGGACGTCGCCCCGGTGATAAACAGGGTATTGGACATCATGTTCTCCTTGATTGGGCTTGAGGCAGCCATTGAACGGGATCGCCCCACAGCATGCCCGGCCCGGCAGCGAGCGGCAACTGCCCGCCACGGATGTTGACCCAGGCCAGACTGATCATAAAACGATCAAACGGCGCCATCCCTTGCAGGACAAGGGATGCAGCCTGTTGCACGCACCTTATCCACAGGCACGTCCACAGTAATCGGGGGCAACTGAAAACGCTGCAAGCCGCCGCGCTTAAGGCTTTGCGAGGTTTGAGGAAACTTTTTTCCCTTGACCCTGCATATGAGGTTGTGCAGAACAGATTCTCTGCTATAAGCCGAAGGTGAAAGGGACGATGGCTCGGAGCTAGCAACCACGGCCCTCGGAGCGGTCTTTCCAGAGTTTAGTCACAGACTTATCCACAGGCTTGCCCACAGATTCCGAAGACTGTTCCAGCGTTCGGAAAAGGGTTGACAGCCTGCATTCATGCACGCCAGAAAATGCCTGTTCAAAAAACGATCACAGCCCTGCAAGCCACGTATTCAAAGGCGTCCAGCCAGCTATTCCCACGTTACCCACAGCCGGCTCCACAGCAAACGGGGACAACTCAAAACCGTGGCAAAACAACTGTTTGCGGCGACTTTATGTCGCGGTTTGGCAAGGGCTGTGGATTGTTGTCCACAATTATTCCGCCCATATCAATTTCCCCTGTGGGAGAGAGCTTGCTCGCGATAGCGGTGGGTCAGGCCATGGATGTCGACAGGTCTATCGCTATCGCGAGCAGGCTCCCCCACAGGGTTGGGCGGTGTTCTGAAGAGATAAAAAAACCGGCGATCACTCGCCGGTTTTTTTTGCCGCATCAGTGTCGTCAGTGCCCGCCCAGATACGCGTTGCGCACTTCTTCGTTGGCGAGCAGCTCCTTGCCGGTGCCGGTCAGGCGGATTTCGCCGTTGACCATCACGTAGGCCCGATCCGACAACCTGAGGGCGTGGTTGGCGTTCTGTTCCACCAGGAAGATGGTCATCCCGGTGGACGCCAGTTCCCGCAAGGTGGCGAAGATCTGTTTCACCACGATCGGCGCCAGCCCCAGGCTCGGCTCATCGAGCAGCAACAACTTCGGCCGGCTCATCAACGCCCGGGCAATGGCGAGCATTTGCTGCTCGCCACCGGACATGGTCATGGCCCGTTGGTTGCGCCGCTCCTTGAGCCGCGGAAACAGTTCGAACATGCGCTGCATGTCTTCGCTGGCATATTTGTCACCGATGGGGATGGTGCCCATCAGCAGGTTCTCCTCGACGGTCATGTCGGGGAACACCCGCCGCCCTTCCGGCGACTGCGCAATGCCGTTGGACGCGATGTAGTGGGATGACTTGTGGGTAATGTCCACACCCTGGTAGATGATCTGCCCACTGGCCGCGCGCGGCTGGCCGAAGATCGACATCAGCAGCGTAGACTTGCCGGCACCGTTGGAGCCGATCAGGCTCACGGTCTCGCCTTCACCAATCTGCATCGAGACTTTCTTCAGCGCCTGGATCGGCCCGTAGAACACGTCCAGTTCCTTGAGTTCGAGGATCGGTCCGCTCATACCAGTTCCTCTTCATCGGCACCCAGGTAGGCCGCGATCACCTTCGGATCGTTGCGAATCGCCTCCGGACCGCCTTCGGCGATCACGTTGCCGTGGTCCAGCACCACGATGTGGTCGGAAATGCTCATTACCATGCCCATGTCGTGTTCGATCAGCACCACGGTCAGATCGTGCTCGTCGCGCAGCAGCCGGATCATCGCGCTCAGCGCTTCGGTTTCCTGAGGGTTGAGGCCGGCGGCCGGTTCGTCGAGGCAGATGACCTGTGGACGGGTGCACATGGCCCGGGCAATTTCCAGGCGGCGCTGTTGACCATAGGAAAGCTCACCCGCCAGGCGGTTGGCACAATCCACCAGGTCCACGACTTCGAGCCAGTAGAAGGCGTGGTCCAGCGCGTCGCTTTCAGCCTTGCGATAGCCCTTGGTGTTGAGGATGCCGGCCACCAGGCTGCGGTTGACCCACATGTGCTGGGCCACCAGCAGGTTTTCCAACACCGACATTTCCCGGAACAGGCGGATGTTCTGGAAGGTCCGCGCCAGGCCGGCACGGTTCACCAGGTGGGTACCGCCGAACATCTTGTAATACAGCCGGCTGGCAAAGGATTTCGGCGAGACGAAATCGCTGGGACGAAACGCTTCGCCCAGCAGCTTGATGACGTTGGTTCGCTCGCCGCGCACGTTGAGCTCGATCTTGCCACCCGAGGCCTTGTAGAAACCGGTCAGGCAGTTGAACACCGTGGTCTTGCCCGCGCCATTGGGGCCGATCAGGGCGAAGATCGAGTTGCGCTTGACCTGCAGGCTGACGTCGCTGAGGGCCTTGATGCCACCGAATTGCATCATCAGGTTTTCGACTTGAAGTACGACTTCACTCATGGCGCTGCCCTCCGTCATGCGCTATGGCACCTTTACGCGGCGTCACACCGGTACGGCTGATGCGGATCAGGCCGCGAGGTCGCCAGATCATCATCAACACCATCAATACGCCGAACAGCAGCACGCGGTATTCGGAGAAACTGCGCAGCAGTTCCGGCGCCACGGTGAGCACGAATGCCGCGATCACCACGCCCACGGTCGAGCCCATGCCGCCCAGGACCACGATCGCCAGGATCAGCGCCGACTCGAAGAACGTGAACGACGACGGGTTGACGAACCCCTGGTAGCTGGCGAAGAACACTCCGGCCAGACCGGCCGTGGAAGCACCGAGGGTGAACGCCGAAAGCTTGACCAGCACGTGGTTCAGGCCCATGGAACGGCAGGCGATCTCGTCTTCGCGCAGGGCTTCCCAGGCGCGTCCGACCGGCATGCGGGTCAGCCTGTGCTTGATGTAGAGCACCAGCAGCACAACGATGAACAACACGATGTAGATGAACAGGAATTTCAGGTTCGGGTTGTAGTCGATGCCGAAGAACTCGTGGAACGGCACCCCTCCTTCCTTGGCCTTGCGGCCGAACTCCAGGCCGAGAAAGGTCGGCGACGGCACGGGCATGCCGTTCGGCCCGCCAGTGAATGACAGCCAGTTATTGAGCACCAGCCGGATGATTTCACCGAAGCCCAGGGTCACGATCGCCAGGTAGTCACCGTGCATTCGCAACACGGGGAAACCCAATATGCAACCCGCCATCGCCGCCGCGATCGCCGCCAGCGGCAGTACGGTCCAGAAACCCAGACCCAGGTACTGGTAACCCAGCGCCAGGCCATAGGCGCCGATGGCGTAGAACGCCACGTAACCCAGGTCGAGCAGGCCCGCCAGGCCGACCACGATGTTCAGGCCCAGGCCGAGCAACACGTAGATCAGCCCGAGGATGACCACCGTGAGCACGTACTTGTTGGCGAAAAACGGAAAGACGATGGCAATCACGATCAACGCCGGGATGATCCAGCGCAGGCGCGACTTGTAGTCCGGTGGCAGGACGTGCACGCCGGAACCGGGGCTTTCGAAACCCTGGAGTACCTTCAGGCCCTTGGGCGTTTGCAGGAACAGGCTCAAGGCGAAACGCCCGATCATCACGACCCCCACCAGCCAGCCGACACGGGCCGGTTGCAGGTTGAAGCTGTAGCCTTCGAGCACTACGCCGACAATCGGCCCGAACACGATCAGCGAAATCAGGCCCGCCAGGATCGCGTCGATGACGCTCTGTTTGATATCAATCGGTTTATTGGCAGCAGACATACTTATACCTTCGCCACGAGTGGGCGACCCAGCAGGCCTTGGGGACGGAAAATCAGAATCATCACCAGCAGCGAGAAACTGAACACGTCTTTGTAGTCGGAGTTGATCAGACCGGAGAACAGCGACTCGGAGATCCCGAGGATGATCCCGCCGAGCATCGCCCCAGGCAGGGAGCCGATGCCACCGAGGACCGCCGCGGTGAACGCCTTGATGCCGATAATGAAGCCGGCATAGAAGTCGAACGTGCCGTAGTTCATGGTGATCAGCACACCGGCCAGGGCCGCCATGGCCGCGCCGATGATGAACACATAGGAAATCACCCGGTCGGTGTTGATCCCCAGGATCGAGGCCATCTTGCGATCCTGCTGGGTGGCACGGCACATGCGCCCCAGCTTGGTGTACTTGATGATGTAGGTCAGCAAGGCCATCCCGGCGAATGCGGCGACCAGGATGAAGATCTTGGTGTAGGTGAGCTGGACGAAGCCAGTGCCGATTTCGACGCGCATGGCGCCTTCAAGCAGTGTCGGCACACCCTGTTGGCGGGCGCCCTGGCTGATCTGTGCATAGTTCTGCAGGATCAGCGAAATGCCGATGGCACTGATCAGCGGTGCCAGGCGGGTGGAGTTTCGCAACGGTTTGTAGGCGACGCGTTCGATGACCCAGCCATAGACCCCGGTGACCACGACCGTGAACACGAGGGTGCCGAGGATCATTAGCGGAAAGGATTCAATACCGAAGTAAGCCAGCAGAGCCAGACTGATTGCCGCGAGGTACGCGGAAATCATGTAAACCTCGCCGTGGGCGAAGTTGATCATGCCGATGATGCCGTAGACCATTGTGTAGCCGATGGCGATCAGACCATAGACCGACCCGAGGGTCAGGCCATTGATCAGTTGCTGCAGGAAAATACCATCCATAACGCAATCTCACGCATTTGAAAGACTGCACGCACACCGCAGCGACGGACCGGGGTTCAGCCGCCGAGGCCACACGGTGGGCGCACAGCTTTCGGGAGAAAAGACAGGTGGGTCTTGGCCCGGGAAGGATGATCACGGGTTGCGTGGCGAGGGAGCTTGCTCCCGCTGGACTGCGCAGCAGTCCTGTTTTCAGGGCCGCCAAGCGCCCCAGCGGGAGCCAGCTGCCTCGCCACAAGCCGTTATCCCTTCAAATCACTTCTGTTTTTCCAACTGATGGTATTTGCCGTCCTTGTCCCACTGGTAGACCACGTAGTCGGAGATTTTCAGGTCGCCCTTCTTGTCCCACTCCTTCTTGCCCATCACGGTCTGGACCGGGTTGGCCTTGAGCCATTCGGCCGCGGCGTCGGTCTTGTTCGACTTGGCACCATTGAAAGCGGCAGCCAGGGTCTGGACGGAAGCGTAGGCATACAGGGTGTAGCCTTCCGGCTCGGTGCCCTTGGCACGGAATGCGTCTACCACCGACTTGCTGTCTGGCAGCAGGCGTGGGTCGGCACCGAAAGTCATGTACACGCCATCGACGTATTGCGCGCCGCCGGCGGTGGTCACCAGTTCGTCGGTCACGATGCCGTCGTCGGACATGAATTTCACGTCCTTGAGGCCTTGTTCACGCAGTTGGCGAACCAGCGGGCCGGCTTCCGGGTGCAGGCCACCGAAATAGACCACGTCGGCACCGGCCGCACGGATCTTGGTGACCACGGCGCTGAAGTCTTTCTCGCCGCGGGTCAGGCCTTCGTACAGCACTGGGGTCACGCCGCGCTTGGCCAACTGGGCCTTGGTGGCATCCGCCAGGCCTTGGCCGTAGGTGTCCTTGTCATGCAGTACCACGACTTTCTTGCCCTTGAGCACGTCGACGATGTAGTCCCCGGCGACAACGCCCTGCTGGTCGTCACGACCGCACATACGGAACATCGCGTTCAAGCCACGCTCGGTGACAGCCGGGTTGGTGGAACCCGGGGTGATGGCCATGATGTCGGCGTCACCATAGACTTCGGAGGCCGGGATGGTCGACGAAGAACAGAAGTGACCGACCACGGCGTTCACCTTGTCCTGGTCGACAAAGCGGTTGGCCACGGCCACGGCCTGCTTCGGCTCGCACGCGTCGTCGCCTTTCACCAGGACGATCTTCTCGCCGTTCACGCCGCCCTTGGCGTTGATTTCGTCCGCTGCCGCCTGCGCCCCTTTCATGTACTGCTCGCCGAATGCTGCGTTGGCGCCAGTCATGGGACCCGCTACACCGATCTTGAAGTCTGCATGGGCAAACGCGGAAACACCCATTGCCGCTGTAACGGCAAGGGCCAGAAAGCCTTTCTTGTAAAACGTCTGGGACATGAGGTGGTGCTCCAAGGTTTTTTTTAGTTGGCACTGCGACTTCACTGAAAAGCTCAGAGCAAGGGCCGTGCCAGCGGTTTTTTATTCTGAAAAAAGTCGCTGCTTTATTGTTATTTCGACTGTTTCGGGCCCTTTTTCATAGGGCGTGCAACCGTCTAAACCGCACAAGGTGCAACCCGTCGCTTAAATCAGTACAACCTTCCTTGAGCCATCATTGCAACCATCGCACGAAACGGCGTGCAACCAGCCTGTAACAACCTGCGTCACCGAACTGCACACTGCCGGTGCACAACTGCTACAACCCGCACCATAAGAGGCTAGACCCTACGCCGGAAAACGCCGGTTCCGGCAACACTTTTCAACACTCAAATGACGATGCGCAGGCACTGGCCCGCGTGATACAGCGAGAATCCCGCCTCATACAGGCAACTGCGTACGCCCGCCCCGGCCACTGGCTGCATCGGCGCAAAGGGAATCGGTAACGCTTTCGCGTCGCCATGGCACAGGTAATCGGCAAAGGCCTTGCCCACCACCGTCCCGGTGGTCACGCCCCTTCCGTTGTAACCGGTGACCGCCACCAATCCAGGCGCCGGCTCGAACAGGCGCATCAGATGGTCCGGAGTGAAGGCAATGCAGCCGGTCCAGGTGGACTCCCACTCCACAGACTTGAGATACGGGAAGTAGTGCTGCTGCACCCGGTCCGCCCAGGCCTTGAGGAACCAGATGGGCTTGCGGTTGCCATTGCCCAGGCTGCCGAGCAACAGGCGACCATCCTTGTCGCGGCGAATGCTGCTCAATACCTGACGCGTATCCCACGACCCCTGGCCGCCCGGCAGGATGCGTTGCGCCGCCTCGCCGGACAACGGGACGGACGCTACCTGGTAGTAATAGCCGGGGAAGAAATTGCGCCGCAGTTCAGTCCATTCACCTTCGGTGTAGGCATTGGAGGCGATGACCACCTGCTCGGCCAGTACCGAACCCTGGGCCGTCTGTACCGACCAGCGCTGCCCCTGGCGTTCCAGGCGTGTCACGGGGGAGTGGTCAAAAAGCTGTCCACACAGGTCCGACGCTGCCTTGGCCAATCCGCTGACATAGGCCATCGGATTGAGCGTGCCGGCGCGTCGGTCCAGCAAGGCCGCGGCGATTTTCGACGTGCCCGTAGCTTCGACACAGGCCTGGCCGGTGAGCAGCTCCACCGGCGCGCCGCGGCGCTTCCATTGTTCTTCGCGGCTGCGCAGGTCTGCCTCGCCCCGGGCGTTATGGGCCATGTGCAGCGTGCCTTCGCGGCGTAACTGGCAATCGATGTTGTATTTGTCGACGAGACTGAACACCAGCGCCGGTGCCGCGCCCAGCATGCGGTTGAGCTGGCTGCCGACAGCTTCGCCGAAACCGGCCTCTATCTCGTCCGGTGGGATCCACAAGCCCGCGTTCACCAGCCCGACATTGCGCCCCGAGCCGCCATGTCCGGTTCGATGGGCCTCCAGCACCGCGACGCGCTTGCCTTGCTCCAGCAAATGCACCGCCGCCGACAACCCGGTGAAGCCAGCGCCGATCACGCAGACGTCTACCGTGACTTCACCCGTGAGCGCTAGGTTTTCAGGCCTTTGCGGCGTCAGTTTTTCCCACAGACATTCTTCGCGTAACGGCATTGCCAGCTCCTGGTCAGGAGCAGCTGCAAGCTTCAAGCCTCAAGCTGCAAGCAGGGATCGCTTGCAGCTTGGAGCTTGTGGCTTGAAGCTGCTTAATCAAAGGTAATCCCCTGGGCCAACGGCAACTCCAGTGAGTAGTTCACGGTGTTGGTCTGGCGACGCATGTAGGCGCGCCACGAGTCGGAGCCGGATTCGCGTCCGCCGCCGGTTTCTTTTTCGCCACCGAAAGCGCCGCCGATTTCCGCGCCGCTCGGGCCGATGTTGACGTTGGCGATGCCGCAGTCACTGCCCACCGCAGACATGAACTGCTCGGCCTCACGCACATCGGTGGTGAAGATGCAGGAAGACAGGCCTTGCGGCACGGCGTTGTTCAGGTGCAGGGCTTCTGCGAAGTCCTTGTAGCCGACCACATACAGGATCGGTGCGAAGGTCTCGTGGCGGACCACGTCGCTCTGCTCCGGCATCTCGACGATGGCCGGCGACACGTAGTAGGCGTTCGGGAACTGGTCTTCGAGCTGACGCTGGCCGCCGAATACGCGACCGCCTTCGCTCAAGGCCTGTTCGAGGGCGTCCTGCATGTTGTCGAAGCTGTGCTTGTCGATCAACGGCCCTACCAGGTTGCCTTCCAGCGGATGACCGATGCGTATTTTCGAATAGGCAGCCTTGAGACGGGTGACGATTTCTTCTTTCACAGACTCATGGGCGATCAGGCGGCGCAGGGTGGTGCAACGCTGGCCAGCGGTACCGACGGCGCTGAACAGGATGGCGCGCACGGCCATGTCCAGGTCGGCACTCGGCGCCAGGATCATCGCGTTGTTGCCACCCAGTTCGAGGATGCTGCGGGCAAAGCGCGCGGCGACTTTCGGCGCCACTTCCCGGCCCATGCGGGTGCTGCCGGTGGCGCTGATCAACGCTACGCGCGGGTCATCCACCAAGGCTTCACCGGCATCGCGACCGCCGATGATCACTTGGCACAGATACTCAGGCGCGTCGCCGAAATTCTTCAACGCCCGCTCGAACAGCGCCTGGCACGCCAGGGCGGTGAGCGGGGTCTTTTCCGAAGGCTTCCAGATCACCGAATCGCCGCACACCAGGGCCAGCGCGGTGTTCCAGGCCCAGACCGCGACAGGGAAGTTGAACGCACTGATCACCCCGACCACGCCCAGCGGGTGCCAGGTTTCACGCATATGGTGGCCCGGACGCTCGGAGGCAATGGTCAGGCCGTACAGTTGACGGGACAGGCCGACGGCGAAATCGCAGATGTCGATCATCTCCTGCACTTCACCCAGACCTTCCTGGGTAATCTTGCCGGCTTCCCACGACACCAGCTCGCCGAGATCGGCCTTGTATTCACGCAGCAGGTCGCCAAACTGACGCACCAGCTCGCCGCGACGCGGGGCCGGGACCTGGCGCCACAGATCGAAGGCACGCTGGGCGCGGCTGACCTGCTGCTCGACTTCGGCGGCGCCTTCCCAGTTCACCGCGCCGATACGACTGCCGTCGATGGGCGAGTGCACCGGCTGTGTGCCGTTCTGGTACAGGGCCGGGTCGACACCCAGACGATCAAGCAATGCAGCAACCATGGTCAATTCCTCAAGCGAAAGACGAAAATCGGCAGCCGGACGAACACGGCTGATCAGGACTGTAGTTGTAGCTGGCCCGAGTCTTGCCAACAAACGACCTTTAAGCGAGATATCATTCCGTTTATTCATGCTGCCCCATGAACGGATATGACGAGTCACCGCAAATAGGCCTCAGGATGCTCAATAAACGCTATTTACCATCGATTACGGCACTGCAATGTTTCGAAGCGGTGACCCGCCACCTGAGCTTCACCCGTGCGGCCGAAGAGTTGCACCTGACCCAGAGCGCCGTCAGCAAGCAGGTCGCGCAGCTCGAGGAGCTGTTGCAGCACTTGCTGTTCCGCCGCGTGCGTCGGCGCTTGCAGTTGACGCCGGCCGGCGACTTATACCTGGGTGAAGTCCGGAAAATCCTCTCCCAGGTCGAAATGTCCACCCACTACCTGCGCTCCTACGGTGGCGACACCGAAGTCCTGCGCGTCTCTACCCCACCGACCTTCGGTGCACGCTGGCTGGTGCCGCGCCTCAAAGGCTGGCGCCTGCGGCATCCGAAGATCCATCTGGACCTGTGCAGCGAACAGGAGCCTGACGACTTGCTGCAAGGGCGCAGCGACATGGCGTTCTACTTCGGCCAGGGCTCTCGGCCTGGCACCGAATCCCTGGAACTGTTCGGCGAAGAATTGGTGCCGGTCTGCGCGCCGGGCTGCCTGCCGGAGACCCCCTTTACCGACCCGACGCAACTGGCCGACCTGGTGCTGTTGCAGAACGCATCACGCCCCCAGGCATGGCATGACTGGTTCGCCGACCAGGGTTTGCATACCGAACACAGCTACCACGGACCTCGCTTCGAAACGTTCTACATGTGCATCCGTGCCGCCCAGGTCGGCTGCGGCGTCGCCCTGTTGCCGCGTTTCCTGGTGGAAGAAGAACTGGCAGATGGCAAACTGGTCATTGCGTGGCAGCACGCCATGCCCAGTACCAATGCCTATTACATGGCTTATCCTGAACACGCGGCAGAGGTGCCCAAGGTGAAACTGTTTGTGGAGTGGATGTTGGAGCAGATGGCTAATCCTGATGCACCACAGTAAGAGCTACCGCCACAGAAGAATGCTCTTGTCACAGGTAAAACTCCTGCCATCAGGAACGCTGCGACCAAAAAACACTGGCAATCACCCCAAGGGGTATGCGCCACTAGCACCACAAACCGCTGTCCGACGCTGCCCGCTGCAGCGAACTGTCTGGAGATATCCCTCATGAGCGAGAGTGTGTTTGCCGATCGCATCGTGCAGAACCTGCTCGACACCGACTTCTACAAGTTGACGATGATGCAGGCGGTCCTGCACAACTACCCCAACGTCGAAGTCGAATGGGAGTTTCGTTGCCGCAACAGCGAAGACCTGCGCCCCTATCTGGCGGAGATCCGCTTCCAGATCGAGCGCCTGGCCGAGCTCAACCTGAGCGCCGATCAGCTGGGTTTCCTGGAGCGCATCAGCTTCCTGAAACCGGATTTCCTGCGCTTTTTGGGCCTGTTTCGTTTCAACCTGCGCTACGTGTACACCGGCATCGAAAATGGCGAGCTGTTCATCCGCCTGCGCGGGCCGTGGCTGCATGTGATCCTGTTCGAAGTGCCGCTGCTGGCCATCGTCAGCGAAGTGCGCAATCGCTATCGCTACCGTGAGGTCATCCTGGAGCAGGCACGGGAGCAGTTGTATCGCAAGTTCGACTGGCTGACCGCCAACGCCAGCCGCGAGGAATTGTCCGACTTGCAAGTGGCGGACTTCGGTACCCGTCGGCGGTTTTCCTACCGCACCCAGGAAGAAGTGGTAAACGTGCTCAAGCACGATTTCCCCGGGCGCTTCGTCGGCACCAGCAATGTGCACCTGTCCCGGGAGCTGGACATGAAACCCTTGGGCACCATGGCCCATGAGTGGATCATGGCCCATCAGCAACTGGGCCCGCGGCTGATCGACAGCCAGATCGCCGCCCTCGACTGCTGGGTGCGCGAGTACCGCGGCCTGCTGGGGATCGCGCTGACCGACTGCATCACCATGGATGCCTTCCTGACCGACTTCGATCTGTTCTTCGCCAAGCTGTTCGATGGTCTGCGCCATGATTCGGGTGACCCGGTGGCCTGGGCCGAGAAAGCCATCGCCCACTATCACAAGCTGGGGATCGATCCGATGAGCAAGACCCTGGTGTTCTCCGACAGTCTGACCTTGCCCAAATGCCTGGAGATTTTCCGTGCATTGCGTGGTCGCATTAATGTCAGCTTCGGTATTGGCACCAACCTGACCTGCGACATCCCGGGCGTCGAACCCATGAGCATCGTGCTTAAAATGATCAGCTGTGACGGGCAGCCCGTCGCCAAGATTTCAGACGAGCCCGGCAAGACCCACTGCAAGGATCCGAATTTCGTCGCCTACATGCGACATGTTTTCCAAGTACCTGCCGCCCTTTCTGACATATCAAGCAAGGAGTGAATTCATGCAAGCCGTACAGCGTGAGATTGCTGAACAGCTCAAGGTCCAGCCACCGTTTGCCGATGACGCCGCTCTCAAGGCCGAAATCGCTCGCCGGGTCAGCTTCATCCAGGACTGTCTCGTCAACTCCGGGCTCAAGAGCCTGGTGCTGGGGATCAGTGGCGGAGTCGATTCGTTGACGGCCGGCCTGCTGGCCCAGCGCGCCATGCGCGAGTTGCGGGAGAAAACCGGTAACCCGGCCTACAAGTTCATCGCCGTGCGCCTGCCGTACGAAACCCAGTTCGATGAGCACGAAGCACAGGCCTGCGTGGACTTCATCACACCGGACGAACGCCACACCGTCAACATCGGCCCGGCGGTCAAGGCCTTGGCCAAGGAAGTCCTGGCATTCGAAGGCAAGACGCCAGGCGCGCGGGATTTCGTGCTGGGCAACTCCAAGGCGCGGATGCGCATGGTGGCGCAATATGCCATCGCCGGTGCCGAGCAAGGCCTGGTGGTCGGTACCGACCACGCAGCTGAAGCCGTGATGGGTTTCTTCACCAAGTTCGGTGACGGCGCCTGTGACCTGGCGCCCCTGAGCGGCCTGGTGAAAAATCAGGTCCGGGCCATCGCCCGCGACTTCGGAGCCCCGGAATCGCTGGTGGAAAAAGTCCCCACCGCCGACCTCGAGGACCTGTCCCCGGGCAAGCCCGACGAAGCCGCTCATGGGGTGACCTATGGGGAAATCGATGCCTTCTTGCACGGCCAGACCATTCGCGAAGAAGCCGCCCGGATCATCTGCGAGACCTATCGCAAGACCGAGCACAAGCGAGTGTTGCCGTACGCCCCTTGATTCTAAGGCGGCTGGACTGACGTCTTCGCGAGCAAGCCCGCTCCCACAAAGGATCTGCGTCAAACACCAGTGTGGGAGCGGGCTTGCTCGCGAAGAACGATGACTCGGTGATTTGCCGGACACAAAAAAGCGCCCTTGCAACGGGCGCTTTTTATGCCTGAAGATTACTTCAGGGTCACGGTGCCTTTCATCATCGAGATATGGCCCGGGAACGAGCAGAAGAAGCCGTACTTCTCAGCGGCATTGAGCTTCGACACGTCAAAGGTCACCGAGTCTTTCTCACCAGCACCGATGATTTTGGTGTGGGCAATGACGCGCTCATCACCTTCCTTCAGGTAGTTCTTGTCGATACCAGCGGTCAGGCCATCGGTCGCGATCGGCTGCATGTCAGCCTCTTTGCTCAGCACCCAGTTATGGCCCATGACGCTCTTCTGCGAGGTGCCCGAATGAGTCAGCTCAACGGTAAAAGTCTTGCAGCTCTTATCGATCTCGATGGCCTTGGTACTGAAGGTCATCTGATCGGTCGAGTCGATGGTGGTCTTGCACTCCGCTGCCATCAGTTGGCTGCTAGCCAGTGTCAACAGGGATACTGCTACAAGTTTGGCAAACATCATGAATCTCCAAGGCATGGTTAGAAAATCCCTTCAAAGGGGAAGACTGCCCTAATTTCAGACAAGTTCCTATGACCTGAATCAAAAAGTGTATACAACTTAAGGCTATCAGCCTGATGGACACAATCAACCGGCCAGAGGCACAAGGTCCGCCTATGATCGGCCCCATCAACCCAATGGAGTGCCAGTCATGAACCTCAACAGCCTGTTGTGCAGCCTGCTCGCCGCCTACGCCTGCGGCGCCAGCGGTACCTACGAAAAACCTGCGCGAGAGGTCTGATGCCTGCGCGCCCTTTGCACACGACAGCGGCCAGGCTTTACTCTGCAGCGGTTACCGACTCTGGAGAAAAGCATGGCCATCGCGTCTGTGTGTGTATTTTGCGGCGCCAGCATCGGCGCCAACCCCGCTTACCGTGAAGCGGCGCAAGCGCTGGGACGAGCATTGGCCGAACGCAAGCTCACCCTGGTCTATGGCGGCGGCGCCGTCGGCCTGATGGGCATCGTTGCCGACGCGGCCCTGGCGGCCGGGGGCGAAGTCATCGGCATCATTCCGCAAAGCCTGAAAGACAAGGAGATCGGCCATAGCGGCCTGACCCGCCTGGAAGTGGTGGACGGCATGCATGCCCGCAAGGCGCGCATGGCCGAACTCAGCGACGCCTTCATCGCCCTGCCCGGTGGCCTCGGCACCCTGGAAGAATTGTTCGAAGTCTGGACCTGGGGCCAGCTCGGCTACCACGGCAAACCGCTGGGCCTGCTGGAAGTGAATGGTTTCTACAGCAAACTCACCGGTTTCCTCGACCATATCGTCGACGAAGGTTTTGTCCGCGCAGCCCATCGCGACATGCTGCAAGTGAGCGCGTCAGCCCATGACCTGCTCGATGCGCTGGATGAATGGCAACCCTCGGTACAGCCCAAATGGGCCGAGCAAAAATCCCCATGAGAAGCGGCGTGAGGGCTCTGGGCCCTCACGCTTGCAGGGCCTTGGCAATCGAGGCGCGATAACCTTCCGGCAGCTTGGCCGGTAAGCGGCCTGGCTCGAAGAGCCCGATCTCCTTGTGTTCATGGCTCACCGTCGGCACGAAGCCGCCCACCAACTGGCAGCGGTAAGTGGATATGAACACATGTTTGCCAGGGATGACTTCGAACAGGTAGGAATCCAGCGGCTCCCCCACGCTCACCTCCACCGCGAGTTCCTCGGTGATTTCCCGGGCCAGGCATTGCGCTGCCGTTTCGCCCAATTCGATTCGTCCGCCGGGCAATTCCCACTCGTCCCGCTCGTTGAGCATGAGCACGACCAGGCCTTCGGGGGATTGCAGCACGCCTTTGATGGAAACCGGGAACATATCACCCTCCAATGAAACACAGCGCCTATGAACCCACAGCCGTCCCTCAGGCCAAACCCTGAATCACTCCAGCGGCATCACGGTCACCCGAACCTCGGGATCGTGATTACCGCCCCCCAGGATCACCCCGCGTAACGGCGACACATCGGAAAAATCCCGGCCCCAGGCCAGGGTGATGTGCTCCAGGGCTGGCTGTACGTTGTTGGTCGGGTCGAAATCCACCCAGCCCAGTGCCGGGCAGAACACCGAGATCCAGGCGTGGGACGCATCGGCGCCAATCAACCGGGGCTGGCCGGGCGGTGGCTGGGTCAGCAGGTAACCGCTGACGTAACGCGCCGCCAGCCCACGGGAACGTATGCAGGCCAGCATCAGATGGGCAAAGTCCTGGCATACGCCCCGCCGCCGTTCCAGCACCTCCACCAACGGCGTCGCCACCTGCGTCGCTTCGGCATCGAACGTAAACTCGTCGAAAATCTTCTCCATCAGCGCCCGGACACACCACATCAATGGGCGTCCCGGCGCAAAGCAGCTTTCGGAAAATTCGACGAAGCTGCGCTTGAGGTGCACATAAGGAGACTCGAAACGATAGCGACACGCGTCCAGCAATGCCTCGGACAGCGGCCGGCTGCTGTAGGTCAGCGCCTGGCAGGTCGACTCCCAGGCTGGCGACAGGTTGAAATCAGGTTCAGGGCGAGCCAGCACTTCGATACTCAGGCGGGCATTGACCAGCAACTCATCATGGGGCCGTTCGAAAGCCAGGCGGGTCAGTGGATTACCGAAGACATCCAGCTCATCCCGACGGGTCGTCGGCTCGGGGCTGATCACCAACTGCTGGTCGGTGCAACGCTGCCACTCACAGGGCCGCGGCCACAGGTGGGCAAGCTGCTGGGCCAGGGATACCGGGCTGTCATAGTGGTAATGGGTGTCGTGGAGAATCTGGTAGCGGGCGCTCATCATACGGACACCGTGCGTTGGCTGACGTCATCGACGTGGGCAAAATGACGCAGGGCCAGGCGATCCGACACCTGGCCGCTGACATCGGCCACTTCCTGCAACAGGTCGGCCAGGCCATCGAGCGCGGCGCGCAGGCTGGCTTCGCCGAACAACGGATTTTCCAGGCATCGCAGGTCAAAGCGCGACAGGCGCGTCACCAACTCCGGCAACGCGGTTTCCCTCGGCGCGCCAAAGTCATCGTTCAGGCGCTTGAGGGTACGGGCCACCAGTTTCAACTGGAAGAGCACTGCATGGGGGTTCTGCTCGTCCAGCAGCAACAGGTCGAGCACCGGGATCAACTGGGCGACCGCCAGGTAACGCGAGCGGTAGGTGATGCTGCTGTTACCCAGCTCCAGCAGCCATTCCAGCCCGGCCTGATCGAACACCGCCTCCCCCCGCAGGAACGCGGCCAGGCTGCTGCTGAGAAACTGCAGGCGTTCCAGGCGCCGACCGATCATCAGGAAGCGCCAGCCCTCGTCGCGGGTCATGTCGTCCAGGGCGAATCCGGAAAGCGCCGCCAGAGACATCACCAATCGGTTGAGGAAATCCAGCAGCTCGCCGAAATCCGCTTCGCCGGTTTCCAGCTCCAGGGCCTCGCGCTGCAACTCCACCAGCGCCTGCCAGTTCTCCCGGGACAACTTGCCACGCACCTGCGAGGCCGCCCACTGCAGGCGCTGCAGGTTGGAGCGCAGGCTGAACGACCAATCGTCGCCCAGCAATGCCGCCAGCAGACGCTCAGGCAGTTCGCCCTCTTCGGGCAGCAGCATCAGGCTCTCACCCAGGGACACCGCCGATTGCAATGCCTGCGGATCATCGCCATCGACATAACGCGCCAGCATGATCCGCAGCAGCCGCGCACTGTCATCGCAACGTTCGCAATAACGACCAAACCAGAACAGGTTCTCCACCACCCGGGACGGCAGGTACGGATCCCGTCGAACCAGGTCATGAACGCCCACGGTGCGCTGGGCCTTCCACTGTTCGCTGCCAGGCGCCAGCTCTCCCAGCACCCAAGTGTCCTTGCTCGCGCCGCCACGTTGCATCGACACCACTTCGGCATCGGCCTCGGCCGCCACGCGGGTCAAGCCGCCCGGCAGCACCCGATAATCGTCCTTACCGGACACCGCGTACACACGCATGCCGATGGCCCGCGGCTGCAACAGGCCGTCCTCGGCCTGCCAGACCGGGGCCTGGGACAACTGCGCCAACTCCTGAGCCACGTAGGCGTAAGGCCGTGCCTGGATCCGCGCCGCCAGACGGTCGCGCTGCTCCTCGCTCAGGTCACGGCCGAACGCCGGCTTGAAGCTCTGGGAAGGGAAGGCCGGCCTGATCAACAGCTGAGGCAGCTTTTCCAGGGCCTGGGCCAGCACCGGCGGCTCGCCGCACCACCAAGTGGCGATGGAAGGCAGCAGCAGGTCTTCGCCGAACAGGAACTGGCAGATCTTCGGCAGGAACCCCAACAGGCCTGGCGATTCCAGCACGCCGCTACCCAAGGCGTTGCCCACCAGCACCCGCCCCTGGCGTACCGCCTCGAGCAGCCCCGGCACCCCCAGGGCCGAATCGGTACGCAACTCCAGCGGATCGCAAAAGTCATCGTCGAGCCGACGCATGATCGCATGGACCCGACGCAACCCGCTGAGGGTCTTGAGGTAGACCGTGGCGTCGCGAACGGTCAGGTCGCCCCCCTCTACCAGCGGATAGCCAAGCTGGCGCGCCAGGTACAGGTGTTCGAAATAGCTTTCGTTGAAGCGCCCCGGCGTCAACAGCACCACCAGGGGCGGCTCACCCTCGCTGGGGGCTTGGCGGGCAAGGGTTTCCTGTAAGGTGCGGAAGAAACCGGACAGATGCTGGACCTTCAAGTCGCGGTACAGATCGGGAAAGGCGCGGGAGACGATCATGCGGTTTTCCAGCGCATAACCGGCCCCGGAGGGTGCCTGGGTCCGATCCGCCGTGACCCACCAGCGCCCATCGGGCGTGCGCGCCAGGTCCACGGCATACAAATGCAGGAAAATCCCTTCCGGAGGGCTGATGCCCTGGCAAGGCCAGAGGAAGTTGTTGTGCCCGAACACCAGTTCCGCCGGCAGCAGGCCTTCGCTGATCAACCGTTGCGGCCCGTAGAGGTCAGCCAGCACCGCGTTGAGCAACCGTGCACGTTGGGCAATACCGGCCGACAGCTGCTTCCATTCCTGCGCATCGATGACATGGGGCAGCAGGTCCAGCTCCCATGGCCGGTCGGCGCCCTTCGGATCGGCATAGACGTTATAGGTGACGCCGTTTTCCTGGATCTGCCGCGCCAGCAACGCCTGACGCTGCATCAGTTGGGCCGGCGTGCTGCGCTGCAACTGGTCGAACAGCCGCCGCCAGTGCGGACGCACCGCACCATGGTCGTCCAGCAATTCGTGATAAGTGCCCGTTGTCAGCGGGTAACGGTCAAGCAGGTCAGGCATGGAAAGCTCGGCAGGCGGCAGTGAAAGGTGAGACTAGCGCAAGGGCATGATGCGCGAATAGATACAATCTGTGCAGACTGCAACCTGATGTGGCCCCGCTGGGCTGCATAGCAGCCCCATACCAAACGCATCAATCACCCCGAAATAACCCATTGTCTTATTTTGGGGGCCGCTACGCGGGCCCAGCGGGGATAAATCCCCTCGCCACAGGATGTGATTACATGTTTTTCACCCCTGAAAAACGCCGCAGATCGAGCGTCAGAGGAAACTCGTCATCCACCGCCAGACTGGGTATCGGCAGTTTTCCAGGTGTATGCCCCAGACGGAAGAACCGCGCCATCCGCCGGCTCTCCGCCTCATTGGCGTTCACCGGCAGGCTCTCATAATTGCGCCCGCCCGGGTGAGCCACATGGTACTGACAGCCGCCCACGGAACGCTGCATCCAGGTGTCGAGCAGATCGAAAACCAGCGGCGCGTGGACCGCAATGGTGGGCTGCAGGCAACTGGCCGGCTGCCAGGCACGGAAACGTACCCCGGCGACGAATTCCCCGACCCGGCCAGTGGGTTGCAACGGCACCGGCACACCGTTGCACGTCAGCAGATACCGTTGCGGGGCCAGGCCATTGAGCTTGACCTGCAAGCGCTCCAGGGATGAATCCACATAACGCACGGTGCCACCGACTGAGCCCTCCTCGCCCAGTACATGCCAGGGTTCCAGGGCCTGGCGCAACTGCAACTCGATACCGCCTGCCGCATAGTCGCCCACTTTCGGAAAGCGGAACTCCATATGCGCGGCGAACCACTCAGCCCGCAGCGGGTAACCGGCGGCGTTCAGTTCTTCGATGACGTCGGCGAAGTCCTGTTCAATGAAGTGGGGCAACAGGAACCGGTCATGCAGTTCGGTGCCCCAACGCGCCAGTTTGGCCGGCGCATAGGGGTCGCGCCAGAACCGCGCCACCAGCGCTCGCAACAGTAATTGCTGAGCCAGGCTCATGCGGGCGTGGGGAGGCATTTCAAAGGCACGCAGTTCCAGCAGGCCAAGACGCCCTGTCGCGCCGTCCGGCGAATACAGCTTGTCGATGCAGAATTCAGCGCGGTGGGTGTTGCCGGTCACGTCGATCAGCAGGTTGCGCAACAACCGGTCGACCAGCCAGGGCGGGCATTCCTCGCCGGGCTCCGGCATTTGCGCAAAGGCGATTTCCAGTTCGTACAGCGCATCGTTACGCGCTTCGTCCACCCGGGGTGCCTGGGACGTCGGGCCGATGAACAATCCGGAAAACAGGTAGGACAGCGACGGATGGTTATGCCAGTAGCTGATCAGGCTGCGCAGCAGATCGGGGCGACGCAGAAACGGTGAGTCAGCCGGTGTCGCACCGCCGAGGACGAAATGGTTACCGCCGCCCGTGCCGGTGTGCCGGCCGTCGATCATGAACTTCTCGGTAGTCAGCCGGGTTTGCCGGGCCTGCTCGTAGAGGAATTCGGTGCGCTCGACCAATTCATCCCAAGACGCCGAAGGTTGCACATTCACTTCAATCACCCCCGGATCGGGCGTGATGCGAAAGTTGCCCAGGCGTGGATCGCTCGGCGGCTCATAGCCTTCCAACAACACCGGGCATTGCAGCTCCTCGGCGGTGGCCTCGATGGCGCTGACCAGTTCAAGGTAATCTTCGACGCGTTCCAGGGGCGGCATGAACAGATACAGCCGCCCCTCGCGGGCCTCAGCGCAGAAGGCGGTGCGGGTCAGCCAGTCGGCGGACACGTCGATTTCCGGTACGCGATCCTCTTCGACCAACGCCTCGCCGTGACGGGCCAGTTGTTCGGCGTCGGGCAACCCGGGTAAATCCTGGTTCGGATCGGTGGGGTGGATGAATGGATATTCGGCTGCCGTCACCCACGGCTGGGACGCCAGCGGCAAGCGATAGCCCAGGGGCGAATCCCCCGGCACCAACCGGCAGTGGTTGTCCCGCAGATACCAGCGACCGCTCTGCCATTGATCGCCCTTGGCGGTACGGGCCAGTGGCAGGACCTGGCCGATGACTTTGTTCAGGCCCTGGCTGAAGACCTTGCGCAAGCGCGCCCGCTCCATGGCATCGTCCAGGCGTGGGTCCTGGGCGCTGACATTCGAGGGCAACGCGCCTTCGCGCCAGAGGTAATAGAAGTTGTCTTCGTAGGCCGGAAACACGAAGCGCGGGGGAATGTTCAAACGCTCAGCGACGCTGGTCAGAAAACGCCCGGCCATCTCGCCATCGGCGCCGTAGTCTCGTTGTTCGTCCGCGATCAAGGCACTGTTGTGCCAGATCGGCACGCCGTCACGTCGCCAGTAGCAGTTGAGGGACCAGCGCGGTAGTTGTTCGCCGGGGTACCACTTGCCCTGGCCGAAGTGCACCAGCCCCTGGGGCGCGTAGTGCTTGCGCAGGCGCTGGAACAGCTCGACGGAGAGTCGGCGCTTGTCCGGGCCGAGCGCCGCGGTGTTCCACTCGGCGCCGTCCGGGTCATCGATGGAAACGAAGGTCGGCTCGCCGCCCATGGTCAGCCGCACATCGCCTTGCAGCAGGTCAGCGTCGATTTGCCGGCCCAACGCCTGGATCGCCAGCCATTGCTCTTCGGTGTAGGGCTTGGTCACCCGCGGCGCTTCCCAGACCCGCTCCACGGACATTTCATGGCTGAATTCGCACTCGCAAGGCTCTACCAGGCCGGTGATCGGCGCCGCCGATGAAGGATCGGGGCTGCAAGCCAGCGGAATATGCCCTTCGCCGGCAAACAGGCCGGACGTCGCATCCAGGCCGATCCAACCGGCGCCAGGCAGGTAGACCTCGCACCAGGCGTGCAGGTCGGTGAAATCCACTTCGGTACCGGACGGGCCGTCGAGGCTTTTCACATCGGCGGTCAATTGGATCAGGTAGCCGGAGACGAACCGCGCGGCCAGGCCCAGGTGACGTAACAGTTGCACCAGCAGCCAGGCCGAGTCGCGGCAGGAACCGGACGCCTGTTCCAGCGTGTGTTCCGGGGTCTGGACACCGGGCTCCATGCGGATCAGATAGCTGATGTCGTCGTGCAGGCGCTGGTTGAGCGCCACCAGGAAATCCACCGTCGCCAACGGCGTGCGGTCGATGCCATCCAGGTAAGCCTTGAATTTCGGGGTGAGCGGCAACGTCTCCAGGTACGGCATCAGCTCGTGTTTCTCATCCGCCCCGTAGGCGAACGGAATCTTTTCGGCGTAGGGTTCGAGGAAAAAGTCGAACGGATTGAACACCGCCATTTCCGCCAGCAGATCGACCTCGATCCGCAGCTCTTCGGTTTTCTCGGGGAACACCAGGCGCGCCAGGTAATTGCCCTGGGGATCCTGCTGCCAGTTGATGAAGTGCTGCTCAGGCGAAACCTTCAGCGCATAGGAAAGAATCCGCGTACGGCTATGAGGCGCGGGGCGCAGGCGAACGATCTGCGGGCCGAGCTCGACGGCACGGTCGTAGCGGTAATGCGTGACGTGATGCAATGCGACATGGATCGACACGGCGTGCCTCCTGCAAACCTGGGCGGAATAGAAAGCGGCGCAAGACTTATGCCATGCAGGCTGGCCGGACACTTTCTTCGTCTACTCAAGGCAGTAGAGCACTAAAACGGAACGATGCCCGACTTCCCGTGCACAGAGGTGCACATAAATGTGGCGGGGATCGTAGCGAATCGACTCAGCGACGCGGGCGTGAGGCCTTTATCGCCTGGAAGAGACGTTCACGCTGATGGCGAATTTCGACCAGCTTGCTGCGCATTTCACGGTGGCGTTTGCTGTTGAGAAGGAGCAGAGCAAGCAATGAAAATAGCAGACTTAAACTGTAGATCAGTCTGTTGGGACGATATTCAATCGTAGGCAGTACGCATAAAAAGCAAAGCCCCAGCACTATTACCAATGGCACCACCCAGCGAGGACGTCCGCGCGCAATCATGAAATTGCAATGCACGATGACAAGGGTGAGGGCAATCCCACTCAGGAAAGACCACTTCGCACCTTCGGCCAGGGAAAGGTTGCGAAAATAGCTGTCAAAGAACAGCGGAATCGCACAAGCCAAAGCAAAGATCGATGCCAATATCGCCCCGATGAAAACGGGAAAATATCTGAATAGAAAACTGCGGATATTGGGTTGATCCTTCATTGGTCAATCTCTTCATACAGGCCTACGGCAATGGTGCGGACATTTCCGGAAATTGCGCTTCCGGTGAGGCCGATAGCAGCCCCCAAAGCGTCCCGTATCTGCGTGACCGTTGCATGCTTGAGCTGAGTCGATGTGAAGCGTTTGGGGAGTTCACCGGACAACTGCTTCAGCTTGAGCAGTTTTGAAGTCAAACGAGGGTCATTGATACTCAACAACTCCTTGGTCAATTTGGCCCGCTCTTGTCGATTGAGCCCCCTGAGCACCTCCCGCACACTTTTACCTGTCGTAGCTTTATTCAATCTGACCAGCTTGAGAGTCGTCAGCGAAGACGCACCCACCCCCACCAGGGACGCGGCGTCCAGCGCAATCATCGTGTACTGATACCACTCTTCACTGTCGAGCTGATCATTTCGGACAGGATTGCTTATTTCATTGCTTACGCGATAGCCGCTCGCAAAACACTGAGCAGTACTGGCGACGGCAGCCGTATAGCCGAGAGCAGCTATCACACTACTGGCGCCTGCTGAAAACGGGACGGCAACAGAACCGCTAAGTACCACGACCCAACCGATAACGGCTCCGGCACACGATAAACTGGTGTTAATTGCCTCCCCGACCAAACGCGACTCCCGAGGATTGTCCTGTACCTGTTGGGCAAACTGAGCCGGCGCGATGTACTTCTGCGCCTCGCGCAAAATGATCCGCTTGGGCTTGATGCTGCAGATCGGCTTGAATTCCCGCAGGGTCACCACGTTGAACTCCGCATCGATATACACCACGCCAGCACCGACAATGCCGGGGTCGGCGTCAATGGCGGCGAACAGCCGTGGCAGGTTGATCTGGCTTTCGATGCGTTGGCGAGCCATGAACTGGGAGGGGCTGTTGTCCATGCCAATGCCGGGTAACGGGGTGCTCATGGGTCATCCTTGGGGTCTATAAGTCAGGTCGTTGGCACTGTGGCGAGGGGATAAAGCCCCTCGCCACAAGGGCATCAGCGGCCTCATCGCCCGGGGCATGGGGCCGGCGCCACGATAGCAAAGGAGTAGCACTGCCGCTAGAAAGCAAAACGCCAGCACTTAGGCTGGCGCTTGCGGCAGGGTTTGGCCGATCAGCGCGGCACGACCGGCTTGCGCGCCGGCTTTGGCCCTTTGCCTTTGGCAGCCTCCTTGCGTTCCTTGGCCGCCTTCTGGTTGCGGGCGAACGCAGCGGCCTTGGCCTGCTCGCGCTTGTCCCACGAATTGCCGCCGTCGCTGGCACGTGGCGGCAGGCCGGTGTGCTGGGTCAGGATCCGGGTGGTGTCCTTGCCCACCTTATGGCTGCCGGCCGGTGTCGAGTTCTTGCGACGGGCGCTCTGGTAGCTGTCGGTTGACGGCTGGTGCAGCGGGATCAGCTGATGCTTGCCCGGCCCGATCAGGTCGGCACGGCCCATGCGGGTCAACGCCTCACGCAGCATCGGCCAGCCCTTGGGGTCGTGATAGCGCAGGAAGGCCTTGTGCAGGCGGCGCTGTTCTTCGCTCTTGACGATGGTCACCCCGTCGCTCTTGTAGGTGACCTTGCGCAGCGGGTTCTTGCCCGAGTGGTACATCGCGGTGGCACTGGCCATCGGCGACGGGTAGAACGCCTGCACCTGGTCGGCACGGAACCCGTTGCCCTTGAGCCACAGCGCCAGGTTCATCATGTCTTCGTCGGTGGTGCCCGGGTGGGCGGCGATGAAGTACGGAATCAGGTACTGCTCTTTCCCGGCTTCCTTGCTGAACTTCTCGAACATCCGCTTGAACCGGTCATAGGTACCGATACCCGGCTTCATCATCTGGTTGAGCGGACCTTCCTCGGTATGCTCAGGCGCGATCTTCAGGTAGCCACCGACGTGGTGTGTCACCAGCTCCTTGACGTACTCCGGAGACTCGACGGCCAGGTCGTAGCGCAGGCCGGAAGCGATCAGAATCTTCTTCACCCCAGGCAACGCGCGGGCGCTGCGGTACAGCTGGATCAGCGAGGAATGGTCGGTGTTCAGGTTCGGACAGATGCCGGGGAACACGCAGGACGGCTTGCGGCACGCGGATTCGATCTCCGGGCTCTTGCAGGCGATGCGGTACATGTTCGCGGTCGGGCCGCCGAGGTCGGAAATCACCCCGGTGAAACCCGGCACCTTGTCGCGGATCTCTTCGATCTCGCGGATGATCGACTCTTCGGAACGGTTCTGGATGATCCGGCCTTCGTGCTCGGTGATGGAGCAGAACGTACAGCCGCCGAAGCAACCGCGCATGATATTCACCGAGAAACGGATCATCTCGTAAGCCGGAATCTTTTCCTTGCCATACGCCGGGTGCGGAACACGTGCGTAAGGCATGCCAAACACGTAGTCCATTTCTTCGGTGGTCATCGGAATGGGCGGCGGGTTGAACCAGACATCGACCTCACCGTGCTTCTGTACCAGCGCCCGGGCGTTACCCGGGTTGGTTTCCAGGTGCAGCACGCGGTTGGCGTGGGCATAGAGCACGGGGTCGTTACGGACCTTTTCCACCGACGGCAGGCGGATCACGGTCTTGTCGCGGGTCATTTTCGGGCTCGCCAGGATCTGCACGACCTTGGCTTCGCTCGGGTCTTCAACCGGGCCTTTTTCCTGCTCGATGGCGCAGGCGGCGGTGTCCTGGGTGTTCACGTATGGGTTGATGATCTTGTCGATCTTGCCCGGACGGTCGATGCGGGTGGAGTCCACCTCGTACCAGCCTTGCGGCGTGTCGCGACGGATGAACGCGGTGCCGCGTACATCGGTGATGTCTTCGATCTTGTGGCCGTAGGACAGGCGCTGGGCGACCTCGACAATCGCCCGCTCGGCGTTGCCGTAGAGCAGGATGTCGGCGCTGGCGTCGATCAGGATCGAATTGCGCACCCGGTCCTGCCAGTAATCGTAATGGGCGATGCGACGCAGGGACGCTTCGATGCCGCCGAGCACGATGGGCACGTGCTTGTAGGCTTCCTTGCAGCGCTGGCTGTAGACCAGGCTCGCACGGTCCGGCCGCTTGCCCGCCAGGCCACCCGGCGTATAAGCATCATCGGAACGGATTTTCTTGTCGGCGGTGTAGCGGTTGATCATCGAGTCCATGTTGCCGGCCGCGACACCGAAGAACAGGTTCGGCTCGCCGAGCTTCATGAAATCGTCTTTGGACTGCCAGTTCGGCTGGGCAATGATCCCGACGCGAAAACCCTGGGCTTCCAGCAACCGGCCGATGATGGCCATGCCGAACGACGGGTGATCGACGTAGGCATCGCCGGTCACGATGATGATGTCGCACGAATCCCAGCCGAGCTGATCCATCTCCTCCCTGCTCATGGGCAGGAACGGCGCCGGGCCGAAACATTCGGCCCAGTACTTGGGATAGTCAAATAACGGCTTGGCTGCTTGCATGTCGATGACCGGTATAAAAGATGAAAAATCGCGGGGGCGGAATATAGCACAAAAAATGATCAAGTCCGACGGCTATGGTCGGAAATCGGCAGCGCCTCTGTGGGAGCGGGCTTGCTCGCGAAGGCGGTATGTCAGTCGACACTGAGGTTTCTGGCACGCCGCCTTCGCGAGCAAGCCCGCTCCCACAGGTTATTCGTCGTCATCGAAATTGTAGCTACCCGGCGCCAGGTTCTCGAACCGCGTGTACTTGCCGATGAATGCCAGGCGGATAAAGCCGATCGGGCCGTTCCGCTGCTTGCCGATGATGATTTCGGCGATGCCCTTGTGTTCCGTCTCGGGGTGATACACCTCGTCGCGGTACACGAACATGATGACGTCGGCGTCCTGCTCGATCGCTCCGGATTCCCGCAAGTCGGAGTTCACCGGGCGCTTGTTGGGACGTTGTTCCAGGGAGCGGTTCAGCTGGGACAAGGCCACCACCGGGCAGTTGAATTCCTTGGCCAGGGCCTTGAGGGACCGGGAGATTTCGGAAATCTCGTTGGTCCGGTTGTCACCACTGGAGCCCGGGATCTGCATCAGCTGCAGGTAGTCGATCATGATCAGCGCAATATCACCGTGCTCACGCACCAGGCGGCGGGTCCGGGCGCGCATTTCCGACGGGCTGATGCCGGCGGTGTCATCGATGAACAGCTTGCGGTCGTTGAGCAGGTTGACCGCCGAGGTGAGGCGCGGCCAGTCGTCATCTTCCAGTTGGCCGGAACGGACCTTGGTCTGGTCGATGCGCCCCAAGGACGAGAGCATACGCATGATCAGCGATTCGCCTGGCATCTCGAGGGAGTACACCAGAACCGCCTTGTCGCTGCGCAGCACAGCGTTTTCCACCAGGTTCATCGCAAAGGTAGTCTTACCCATGGAAGGACGGCCGGCAACGATGATCAGGTCGGCCGGTTGCAGGCCGCTGGTCTTCTCGTCGAGGTCGGTGTAGCCGGTCGACAAGCCGGTGATGGCATTGTCGGTGTTGAACAGGGTGTCGATACGGTCGATGGCTTTGGTCAGCAACTCGTTGACCCCCACCGGGCCGCCAGTCTTCGGCCGGGCTTCGGCGATCTGGAAGATCTGCCGTTCGGCTTCATCGAGGATCTCTTCGGCGGTGCGGCCTTCAGGGTTGAAGGCGCTATCGGCGATTTCGTTGCTGATACCGATCAACTGACGCAACGTCGCCCGCTGGCGGACAATTTGCGCATAGGCCTTGATGTTGGCGACAGACGGCGTGTTTTTCGCCAGTTCGCCCAAGTAGCCGAGGCCACCGACCTGGGAAGTCTGACCTTCCTTGTCCAACTGTTCGGCCAGAGTGACCACGTCGATCGGCATGTTCTGATCGGCCAGCTTGGCGATCGCACGGAAGATCAGGCGGTGGTCATGCCGGTAGAAATCGCCATCGGAGACTTGATCGAGCACGCGTTCCCAGGCGTTGTTGTCCAGCATCAGGCCACCGAGCACGGCCTGTTCGGCCTCGATGGAATGTGGCGGCACCTTCAGGGCGGCGGTTTGCAGATCGTATTGCTCGGGAGCGGTGATTTCGTTCATGGCCACTTGATTCTTTGGGAACCCCAAGGGGTTATGAAAATCAGGAATTGCAGAAAGACAAAGGGCACGACCTGTAAACAGGATCGTGCCCGATGTTACCGGCTAGCACCCAAGGGTGCCAGCCGACAGCTATTGCTTAGGCTGCTACCACGACAACGCGTACGGTGGCTTCAACTTCAGCGTGCAGGTGCACGGCTACGTCGAATTCGCCTACGTTGCGGATGGTGCCGTTCGGCAGACGAACTTCGCTCTTCGCAACTTCAACGCCGGAGGCGGTCAGTGCGTCAGCGATGTCGTGGGTACCGATCGAACCGAACAGCTTGCCTTCGTCGCCAGCGGTGGCAGTGATGGTCACTTCCAGCTCGGCCAGTTGGGCAGCACGGCTTTCAGCCGATGCCTTACGGTCTGCGGCGGCTTTTTCCAGCTCGGCGCGACGCTCTTCGAACGCAGCCAGGTTGGCGGCGGTCGCAGCGGTAGCCTTGCCGAAAGGCAGCAGGTAGTTACGGCCGTAACCGGCCTTAACGTTTACTTTGTCGCCCAGGTTGCCCAGGTTGGCGATTTTTTCCAGAAGGATCAGTTGCATGTGAAAATCCTCTAACTTTTAACCTTCACCGTTCGCGCTGTCGGCGTCTTTCGACGCCATACGACCGCGAAAATCAATCAGGCTGTCGACGATGGCCAGGACCACCAGCAACGGATAGATCAGCTGCATGAACAGCAACAACGTGACGTACAACCCCACCAGCCAGAACCTGGCCAGTCGCTTTTGCGCCACCAGCCCGTGAATCAGGGCCAGGGCCGCGAAGACCAGCGGTACGCTGCACAACGGCGTGAGCATGGCCATCTGCGGACCGAAGTTCGGCCCCAGAAGCATGCCCGCCAGCAGCAACATCGCCAGCCCAAGCGGGAACCGGATGGCGCGAAACTCGCGACCAAAACCACCCGGGTTGTACAACAACGCCTGCCAGTAGCGCCCGACAATCAGGCTCAGCACACTGACGATTTGCAACAAGGCCGCAATCAGGCCGGTCAGGACCGGTGCGATCAGGGACGCAAAACGCGCCTGCTCCTCTGCCGACATCTGCCGGTAGAGATCACCGAGGGCCTCGGGCAGGATTTTTACCAAAGCCTGCGACAGCATCTCGATCTGGGGCGCGAAAGCCACCCCGAGCACCACTGAAAACACCACCCCTATCGCTATGCTGACCAGCAGCACGCGGTTCCAGGATTCGCTGGCGCGCAACACCAACGCCAGCGCCGAGGACCCCAGAAGCACCATCAGTGCCCGCGGGTCCGCGGCGTACAACCACCAGAGCAAGGCCGGCAGCAGTCCCAGAGCAAGAACGCTCGAGGCGTCCCTCAATCCGCGCCGCAGGAGTACGAGACTCCCGGCGGCAGCACCCAACCAATACAACAACGGCAATGCCGCACATCCAGCCACTACCAGAGTGGCCTGCATACGGCCGCGCATGATGAACTCAGCTATGGCGCGCATGCATTCAATCCTTTGCTACTTGTCGACTGCCCGGTCTCAGCGGCCGTGGCTGTCGGTGTAGGCCAACAGGGCCAGGAAGCGGGCGCGCTTGATAGCGGTGGCCAGCTGACGCTGATAACGAGCTTTGGTACCGGTGATGCGGCTTGGAACAATTTTGCCGGTCTCGGATACGTAGGCTTTCAGAGTGTTGAGATCTTTGTAATCGATCTCTTTCACGTCTTCAGCGGTGAAGCGGCAGAATTTACGACGACGGAAGAAACGTGCCATGTGATTGGCTCCTTAAAAGGTCCGTGGATTACTCGTCAGCGTTATCGCTGTTGTCGCTGTCGCTATCGCTGTCATCGCCATCGGCGCTGTCAGAGTGCTCAGGACGGTCGCGACGCTCACGGCGCTCACTGCGGTTTTCTTCAGCCTTGAGCATCTCGGATTGGCCGGTGATGGCTTCTTCGCGACGGATGACCAGGTTACGGATCACTGCATCGTTGTAGCGGAAGTTGTCTTCCAGCTCGGCCAGGGCCTTGCCGGTGCACTCAACGTTCAGCATCACGTAGTGAGCCTTGTGAACATTGTTGATTGCATAGGCCAGTTGACGACGGCCCCAGTCTTCCAGGCGGTGGATTTTGCCGCCGTCTTCTTCGATCAGCTTGGTGTAACGCTCAACCATGCCGCCGACTTGCTCGCTTTGATCCGGGTGGACCAAAAAGATGATTTCGTAATGACGCATGAATGCTCCTTACGGGTTGTAGCCTGCCGCTTGAAAACGGTCAGACAAGGAGTGAATGACACTTATGGACTTGTGGACGCTAGACACATAAGTGCCTGCCATCACAGCAAGGGGCGCAATTGTAGAGAAGGGTCGAGGCAGGTGCAAGGCAATTGAACAGACGCAAGCCACGAGCGACAAGCGGCAAGACAGAAGCGCAATGCTTCCAACTCGCTGCTTGAAGCTTGAAGCTTGAAGCTTGAAGCTTGAAGCTTGAAGCTTATAGCTTGCGCGAAGCAGCCGCCTTGACGCTACGCTGGCGCAGCGCCTCGAACAGACACACACCGGTCGCGACCGAGACGTTGAGGCTGCTGACGCTGCCGGCCATCGGCAGCTTGACCAGGTAGTCGCAATGTTCGCGGGTCAGGCGACGCATGCCTTTGCCTTCGGCACCCATGATCAGGATCGTCGGGCCGGTCAGGTCCTGCTGATACAGGTCCTGTTCGGCCTCGCCCGCCGTGCCGACCACCCACAAGCCGCGCTGCTGGAGTTTTTCCAGGGTGCGCGCGAGGTTGGTCACGGCCACCAACGGAATCACTTCCGCGGCGCCGCAGGCGACTTTTCGTACGGCCGGCGTCAAGGTTGCCGACTTGTCCTTGGGAACGATCACCGCCAATGCCCCGGCCGCATCCGCCGAACGCAGGCAGGCGCCGAGGTTATGAGGATCGGTCACGCCGTCCAGCACCAGCAACAAAGGCGCGCCTTCGGTACGATCGAGCAGTTCCTCGAGCATCGCCTCGCCCCAGACCTGACTCGGGCTGACCTCGGCCACGACACCCTGGTGCACACCTTCGACCCAGGCGTCCATTTCGCGCCGTTCGGCCTGGCCGACCGCTACGCGATTTTCGTTGGCCAGTTCGACCAGGGTCTGGACCCGTGGCTCACTGCGGCTTTCAGCCAGCCAGATCTGTTTGACCCGCTTGGGGTGATGACGCAACAGCGCTTCCACGGCATGCACGCCGTAGATTTTTTCTAGCTGACTCATGACTTGGCCTTGGGTTTACGGGCTCCGCCACTTTTAGCCGGGGCCGAGCCCGCTTTCGACGGCCCCTTACGGTGTTTGCTCGGTTTGCTGCTTGCGCTTTCGGGAGCCGACCGCCCGGTCTTTCCTCCCGACGCGGCTTTGCCACCTTTCTTGGCTTCGGCCAGCAACGCCTGCTTCATTTCGCGACTCTTGCGCACTTCGGCATTTTTCGCCGCGGCATCGCTCGGGCGATAGGCATCGCTGGCTTTTTCCTTGGCCGGGGCGCGACGGCTGGACTTGGTCGAGGCCGGCTCGGCAGCGGTCTTGGCCGCAGGCGCAGATGTCTCGGTGCCACGCTTCTTGCGTCCGATCGGTGCATCGATGGTTTTTTCCGCCATCTCGAAGTCGATCTTGCGCTCGTCGAGATCGACGCGCATCACCCGCACTTCGACGGTATCGCCAAGACGGAAGCTGCGCCCGGTGCGCTCACCCGCCAGGCGGTGGTGCACAGGGTCGAAGTGGTAGTAGTCACCCGGCAGCGCGGTGACATGCACCAGACCCTCGACATAGATATCGGTCAGTTCGACAAACAGGCCGAAACCGGTCACGGCGGTGATCACGCCCGGGAACGACTCGCCCACGCGATCCTTCATGTACTCGCACTTGAGCCAGTTCACCACGTCGCGGGTCGCTTCGTCGGCGCGACGCTCGCTCATCGAGCACTGCTCGCCCAACTGCTCCAGGGCCGCCTCGTCGTACGGATAGATGCGCGCCTTCGGAATGGTCATCGCACCGGCACGCCTGACGTGCGGTGTGTTCATCTTCGAATGGATCACGCTGCGGATGGCCCGGTGCGTGAGCAGGTCAGGGTAGCGACGGATCGGCGAGGTGAAGTGGGTATAGGCCTCGTAATTCAGGCCGAAGTGGCCCTGGTTATCGGCGCTGTACACCGCCTGACTCAAGGAGCGCAGCATGACGGTCTGGATCAGGTGGAAATCCGGACGATCCTTGATGTTGGCCAGTAACGCCTGGTAATCCTTCGGCGATGGACCTTCCTTGCCCTTGTGCAGGGACAGGCCGAGCTCACCGAGGAAGGCGCGCAGTTTTTCCAGGCGCTCTGGCGGCGGGCCGTCGTGGACCCGATACAGCGCAGGGATCTCATGCTTCTTCAGGAATTCGGCGGTAGCCACGTTGGCCGCCAGCATGCATTCCTCGATCAATTTATGCGCATCGTTGCGCACGGTCGGACGGATTTCGGCAATCTTGCGCTCGGAACCGAAGATGATCCGTGTTTCCTGGGTCTCGAAATCAATCGCCCCACGGACATGACGAGCCGCCAGCAGCACCTTGTACAACGCATAAAGCTGCTTGAGGTCCGGCAGCACCTCGTTGTATTCACCACGCAGCTTGCGCGATTCGGCCAGCTTCGGCGTCTCGAGCATGGCGCTGACCTTGTTGTAGGTCAGACGGGCGTGAGAATGAATCACCGCTTCGTAGAAGCAGTAGTCGGTCATCTCGCCGGACTTGGAGATGGTCATCTCGCAGACCATGGCCAGGCGATCGACATGGGGATTGAGCGAGCACAAGCCGTTGGACAGCTCTTCAGGCAACATCGGCACGACGCGCTCGGGGAAGTACACCGAGTTACCGCGCACCTGGGCTTCGGCATCCAGTGCCGAACCGAGCTTCACGTAGCTGGAGACGTCGGCAATCGCCACGTACAACTTCCAGCCGCCGGAGAACAGGCGCAGCTTGCCCGGCCGGGCTTCGCAGTAGACCGCGTCGTCGAAGTCCCGCGCATCCTCACCGTCGATGGTGACGAACGGCAAGTGACGCAGGTCGATGCGCTTTTCTTTGTCCTTTTCTTCGACTTCCGGCTTGAGTTTGGCGGCTTCTTTCAGGACCGCCTCAGGCCAGACGTGGGGAATGTCATAGGTACGCAGGGCAACGTCGATTTCCATGCCCGGCGCCATGTAGTTGCCGACCACTTCCACCACATCGCCTTGCGGCTGGAAGCGCGGGGTTGGCCAGTGGGTGATTTTCACCTCGACGAACTGACCGACCTTGGCGTTGGCGTTGCGGCCCGGGGTCACCAGCACTTCCTGCTGGATCTTCGGGTTGTCCGCGACGACAAAGCCGATGCCGCCCTCTTCAAAGTAGCGGCCGACGATGCTTTCGTGGGCACGGGACACCACTTCGACGATCACGCCTTCACGGCGACCGCGTCGATCCAGACCAGACACACGGGCCAGCGCCCGGTCACCGTCGAACACCAGGCGCATCTGCGCCGGGCTCATGAACAGGTCGTCACTGCCGTCATCGGGAATCAGGAACCCGAAGCCATCGCGGTGACCGGCGATACGGCCCAGGATCAGATCGAGCTTGTCCACCGGCGCATAGGTTCCGCGCCGGGTATAGATCAGTTGAGCATCGCGCTCCATGGCACGCAGGCGGCGGCGCAGGGCTTCGAGTTGATCTTCGGTCGTCAGCCCGAACTCTTCGACCAGCTCTTCACGGCTGGCAGGCGAACCCCGGTCGGCGAGATGCGCCAGGATCAGTTCGCGGCTGGGAATAGGGTTTTCATATTTTTCCGCTTCACGAGCGGCCTCGGGATCGAGGGACTGCCAATCGGCCATTAGAGAGTTTTCACCTTGTCTATATGCGGGTTAGTTTGGCATAGGCGTAATGAAACGGGAAATTTCAGGCATCCGAAGCCCTTTCTAAAGGTCTTTTACCCCTGTCTTCAAGCAGGGAAGGCACCGCTCGTGAAATTTCCCGTTTTTTTTATCAAGAGGGGTTTACAGTTAAAAACACGCTCCGTATAGTGCGCGCCATCGACGACGTACACACGTTGCCGATACTGCCCAGATGGTGAAATTGGTAGACACGCCAGCTTCAGGTGCTGGTGACCGCAAGGTCGTGGAAGTTCGAGTCTTCTTCTGGGCACCAATTTCGAGCAACAGATCAACGATCTGCAAGCTCCCTAAAAACCCGCAAAAGCGGGTTTTTGCATTTCTACCCCACTGAAATCCACTTTCACAATTATTAAAACAAAAACAGGGGTTTACAGATTAAAACGCGCTCCGTATAGTGCGCCACATCGACAGCGGCAACGCTGAAGATGCTGCCCAGATGGTGAAATTGGTAGACACGCCAGCTTCAGGTGCTGGTGACCGCAAGGTCGTGGAAGTTCGAGTCTTCTTCTGGGCACCAATTCAAGCTTCAAGACCTGGTCTTGAATCTCACAGAAACCCGCGAAAGCGGGTTTTTGCGTTTCTGGGCTGGGGAATTCCTGATGCCGCAGGGGATGAGGCGGCCGTCGGGCCGCCATCGCGAACAGGTTCGCTCCCACAAGTGGCCCGGATATAGGCCGGCCACGCATCAGGCCCTGAACTGCCCCAGGCTCGCCTTCAACTGCGCCGCCAAGCTGTCCAGCACCTTGCCGCTTGCCGTCGTCTCGACCACGGCCTGGGCCGCCTTTTCGGCCTGGGCATGAATAGTCTCCACCCGTCCACGCACTGCCTGCGCCCCCTGAGCCTGATGGGCCGCTGCCTGAGTCGCCAGGCCAATCGCCGCGTGCACCTGCTCCACGGAAGCCTGTACCGACTGCTGCAAGCGAGCACTGTCACGCAACACCAACAGGCCCTCGCTGGCCTGACGCCCGGCCTGGCCGATCGCGGCCACCGCCTCGCGGGCCCCCTGCTGCAATGCCACGATGTGGGCCTGGATGTCACCGGTTGAACTCTGGGTCTTGCTGGCCAATGCCCGCACTTCGTCCGCCACCACTGCAAAGCCACGCCCGGTTTCCCCGGCCCGCGCCGCTTCGATGGCCGCGTTCAGGGCCAGCAGATTGGTCTGCTCGGCAATGCCGTGAATGACCGTCAGCACCACTTCGATCTGCTCGCTCTGCTGCGCCAGCCGCTCGATCACCTTCGCCCCGGTGTCCACCTGCCCGGCCAGCGCCTCGATCAGGCCACTGACCTTGGCCGAAGTCCGGGTGTTTTCGTCTGTGGCCTGGCGAATCTCGACCACCTGCTGCAGGGCCGCCTGCATCGCCTGGCTTTCCGACTGTGCTTCGTCGGCCATCTGCGACAACGCACGCAAACTTTCGGCCACCTCATCACGCTGCATCCCGGCCGCCGCATCGGCGCCGGAGTTGCGCAAAGTCATTGCACCGATTTCCACACCGGTGCGCTGGGCGACATCACCCGCCTCTCGCACGATGGGTTGCAACTTATCCACAAAGCGATTGACCGCCGAGGCCATGTCGCCGATTTCATCCTTGCTGTTGATCTGCACACGCTTGGTCAGGTCACCCTCCCCTGCCGCCAGATCATTCATTGCTGCGATCAGCAGCTTCAAGCGATTGACCACCCGGCGCCCCAGCACCACGGCCAACAGCAGTAATACGCCAAAGCCCACCAGCGCGAGGCCGAGGCCGATGCGCCAGCGCAAGGTACTCGCCGCTTCCTGCACCGTGCCGGAAGTGTTGGTCTGCATCTGCGTGGCGGTGGCCTGTGCCGACTGCAGGCGGCCGCGCATGGCAGCGGCACTGTCGGCGGCGGCCCCCTTGAGGCTGTCACCGACCAGTTGATCGCTGCTGGCGATCAATGCCGAAAAGCGCTGATCCAGCGCCTTCAGATCGGATTCCACCGAAGCAGTGGAGACTCCCATCAATACTTTGCCGATTTCCACCCCATTGGGATTGATCGATGCCTCAAGGTAGTACACCGATGGATCGGTCTTCGCAGCGTCCAGCACCTTGTCCAGTGCCCGCTCGCCCTTACCCTTCTCCAGCAAGGCCTTGTTGATCGCGTTATCCCGGTTCAGGTAACGGGTCAGGTGCTCACCGTTGGCATCATCGTAGATGACGAACAAGACATTGGGATTACGCTGGGCCCGGCGGGCGAACTCGGAAAGCGTCGGTATGTCACTGTCCCACATGGCGCGGGGAGCGACGGAAGCCAGGAGCTGCGCCATATCATTGGCGGAGTCCTTGAGTGCTTTTTCCAGCGTCGTGCGCAGCTGCGACTGCTCATCTTTCAGGCGCGTGGATAAGCCCGCGTTCAATCGCTGGCGGGTACTGGCGGACAAACTGTCCAGGCTTGAGGTGACCTCCCGCCCAGCTTGCTCCAGCTCGCCGGAGAGTTTCTGGCTGTCAGCACCCAGGCGTGAGCCCAGGTCGGTTTCGAGCGCCGTGACCGTGCTGCGGGTCAGAGCAACCGCCACCAGCACCTGCACCAAAAGGGCGATACCAAGGGTAACGAACACAGGCCGTAGCAAACGGCTTTGTAACAGGGAGAGAACGGCCGACACGGGAAATCCCTCTACGAACGCCATTAAATTGGTGGCACTCGTCAAGATGTGCCAGTAATGGAGTTGCATAGCAAGTGTTGTGCCGTCGGCAGGCAGAAACGACAAAGGACCCATAGGAGGGTCCTTTGTCTTTTACATCAGCGACTTATCAACCAAACGGGTGGCGCAGAACGATGGTTTCGTTGCGGTCAGGCCCCGTCGAAATAATGTCGATAGGCGCGCCCACCAGTTCTTCGAGGCGTTTGATGTAGTTGCGGGCCGCCGCAGGCAGCTCTTCCAGGGTCTTGGCACCCACGGTCGATTCGGTCCAGCCTGGCATCTGCTCATACACCGGCTCCAGGCCGATGTAGCTGTCAGCGTCGGTCGGTGCGTCGATGACCGCGCCGTCCTGATTCTTGTAGCCCACGCAGATGTTGATGGTTTCCAGGCCGTCCAGCACGTCCAGCTTGGTCAGGCACAGGCCCGAGATGCTGTTGACGTCGATGGCGCGACGCAGGATGACGGCATCGAACCAGCCGCAACGACGGGCACGACCGGTGGTGGCACCGAACTCGTGGCCGCGCTTGGCCAGGAAGGCACCGACGTCGTCGAACAACTCGGTCGGGAACGGACCCGAGCCCACGCGAGTGGTGTAGGCCTTGGTGATACCCAGGATGTAGTCCACGTACATCGGACCGAAGCCCGAACCGGTGGCGATGCCGCCGGCAGTGGTGTTGGAGCTGGTAACGTACGGGTAGGTGCCGTGGTCAATATCCAGCAGCGAACCCTGGGCGCCTTCGAACATGATGTCCTTGCCCGCGCGACGCAGCTCATGCAGCTCGGCGGTGACATCGAGCATCATCGGCTTGAGCAGCTCGGCGTATTCCATGCACTCGTCCAGGGTCTTCTGGAAGTCGATGGCCGGTTCTTTGTAGTAATTGACCAGGACAAAGTTGTGGTAGTCCAGCAACTCGCCCAGCTTGGCGGCAAAACGCTCGCGGTGGAACAGATCACCGATGCGCAGGCCACGACGGGCCACCTTGTCTTCGTAGGCCGGGCCGATGCCGCGGCCGGTGGTGCCGATCTTCATCTCGCCACGGGCCTTTTCACGGGCTTGGTCCAGCGCAACGTGGTAGGACAGGATCAGCGGGCAAGACGGGCTGATACGCAGGCGCTCGCGCACCGGTACGCCCTTCTCTTCCAGCTTGACGATTTCCCGCAGCAGGGCGTCGGGGGCAACCACGACACCGTTACCGATCAGGCATTGCACGCCTTCGCGCAGCACGCCCGATGGAATCAGGTGCAGGACGGTTTTCTCACCGTCGATCACCAGGGTGTGACCGGCGTTGTGGCCACCCTGGTAGCGCACTACGGCGGCAGCATGTTCGGTCAGCAGATCGACGATCTTGCCTTTGCCCTCATCACCCCACTGGGTGCCCAGGACTACGACATTCTTACCCATAACACTTGTCCTCATTCGCGCAAACTTGGTGCCGGCCGCAGCCGGCAGGAAAACTCAAGAAGCCAGCGGCAGTACCTGCCAAAGCCCGTTGTGCTGAATCAATTGCCGGTCGCAGTCCGCTTCACGGGCGGCGGCCAAAGGCTGCCCAGGCAACGCCTGGACGACACGCTGACCCTCACTGCGCAACTGGCAGACCGTCTGCCAAAGAGCCGCATCCGTACTGTCAGGCATCCAGATACCGCCGGACGGTAACTCGACTTCAGCACGCCCCAGGGTCACCAGGGTTTTCAGATCGGTAGAGAAACCGGTCGCGGGACGAGCGCGACCGAAGTCGGCGCCGATATCGTCGTAACGGCCACCCTGGGCGATGGACTGGCCCACGCCCGGCACGAACACAGCGAACACCACGCCGGTGTGGTAGTGGTAGCCACGCAACTCACCCAGGTCGAAATACAACGGCAGCTCGGGGAAACGCACCGACAGACGCTCGGCGATCGCCAGCAGGTCGTCCAGCGCCGCCAATACAGGCGCCGGCGCATGGGCCAGGCGCTCACGCGCCGCCGCCAGCACTTCACGGCCGCCGCACAGGTCTACCAGCGCCCGCAGCATGTCGGACAGATCGGCCGGCAAACCTTCGGTCAGGCTGATGACCTCATCGATGGCCTTGCGCTGCAAGGCGTCGAACAACCGCTGCTCCACTTCACCGGACAGACCGGCCGCACGGGCCAGGCCGCGATAGATGCCGACGTGACCCAGATCCATGTGGACATCCGGCACATCAGCCAGTTGCAGCATGGCCAGCATCAGGCTGATGACTTCCACGTCGCTGCTCGGGCTGGCATCGCCATACAATTCGGCACCCAGCTGGATCGGGCTGCGCGAGGACGACAGGGCGCGGGGCTGGGCATGCAGTACACTGCCGGCGTAGCACAGGCGACTGGGGCCTTCACGGCGCAGGGTATGGGCGTCGATACGCGCTACCTGGGGCGTGATGTCGGCTCGAAAACCCATCTGTCGGCCCGACTGCGGATCGACGACCTTGAAGGTGCGCAGGTCCAGGTCCTGGCCCGCGCCGGTCAGCAGGGATTCCAGGTACTCGATATGCGGAGTAACGACGAACTCGTAACCCCAGCTCTGGAACAGATCCAACACCTGCCGACGCGCTACTTCGATACGCGCAGCTTCCGGTGGCAGTACTTCTTCGATGCCATCTGGCAGCAGCCAGCGGTCTACCGTTGCCATTACGCCATTCCCCTATGGTCCGGGCGGCCAGCCTTCGGGCAAGCCTTGAGTGAAGCAGAAAGCGCCCATGCCCTACGCAAAAAACGCGCAAGGGCGACGTGACGAATGGCCCGGAATCGGCCTCGTCCAGCACTTTCCTCGAAAAGCCTGTCGAGTCGTTCAACCCGACGCCTGCAACCAAAACCGCAATCGAACGTGCAGACGCAAAAAAGCCGGGAATTTCCCGGCTGCCGCATCATACACCCGTTTTCCCAAAGGATCACCCCGCCAGACGTTTTAGCCGCCGGGCGGAGTGCCTCGGGTCAACGTGGCATCAAGGCTTGGCCTTTTCCAGGTAGCGGAAAAACTCGCTGCTCGGGTCCAGGACCAACACGTCGGATTTGTGCGCGAAGCTTTCACGGTAGGCATGCAAGCTACGGTAGAACGCGTAGAACTCCTGGTCCTGGCCGTAGGCCTTGGCATAGATCGCCGCGGCCTGGGCATCGCCATCACCGCGAACCTCTTCCGACTCACGATAGGCTTCGGCCAGCAATACGCGACGTTGACGATCGGCGTCGGCACGGATGCCTTCGGCCAGCTCGTTACCCTTGGCGCGATGCTCGCGGGCTTCACGCTCACGCTCGGTGCTCATCCGCTCGAATACGCTGCGGTTCACTTCCTTAGGCAGATCGATGGCCTTGACCCGGACATCGACCACTTCAATACCCAGTTCCTTTTCCGCCATGGCATTCAGCGAACGGGTAATGTCGGCCATGAGCGCATCACGCTCACCGGACACCACCTCATGCAGGGTGCGCTTGCCGAACTGGTCACGCAAACCCGACTCCAGGCGGCGGGACAGGCGTTCGTCAGCGATCTGCTTGAGACCCGAGGTGGCCGTGTAGAAGCGCTCGGCATCCTTCACGCGCCACTTGGCGTACGCATCGACCATGACCGCTTTCTTTTCCAGTGTCAGGAAGCGTTGCGTCGGCGCATCCAGCGTCATCAGGCGAGCATCGAACTTGCGCACCTTGTTGACATACGGCACTTTCACATGCAGCCCCGGTTGGACATCCGTCTCGACCACGCGACCGAACTGCAGCAACACTGCCCGCTCGGTCTGGGACACGATGTAGAAGCAATTCCAGGCAGCGATCGCCACGACGACGCCAACAATAAGGGCGATCAGCGATTTATTGCTCATCAGCGACTCTCCCTGGTACGTGCTTGCTGTTGCTGCTCCACCGCGGCGCGAGCATTCGCTTCATTGCTGGAGGCTGCCGTGCTGGCCGCTGGCGTGCTGGTGTTGCGACCGCTTTCGACCATCTTGTCCAACGGCAGGTACAGCAGATTGCTCTGGCCATTCTTGTTGCCGGTCACGAGGACCTTGCTGGTATTGCTGAAGACTTCCTGCATGGTGTCCAGGTACAGACGCTCACGGGTCACCTCTGGGGCCTTGCGATACTCGGCCACCAGCTTGGTGAAGCGATCGGCCTCACCCTTGGCACGGGAGACCACTTCGTCACGGTAACCATTGGCATCCTCGATGATGCGTTGGGCCTGACCACGGGCTTCCGGCACGACGCCGTTGGCATAGGTCTCGGCCTGGTTGCGCGAACGCTGCTCGTCTTCACGGGCACGGATCACGTCGTCGAAGGCTTCCTGGACTTCACGCGGCGCCGCGGCGCTCTGCACGTTGACCTGAGTGACGGTGATACCGGTGCGATAGGTATCGAGGAACCGCTGCAGGCGCTCCTTGATTTCGCTGGCCATCAGCTCACGACCCTCGGTCAGCACCTGGTCCATGGCGGTGGAACCCACCACATGGCGCAACGCACTCTCGGTGGCATGCTGCAGGCTGACTTCCGGCTGGTCGACGTTCAGTACGAAGTCCTGCAGGTTGGTGATCTTGTACTGCACGGTCAGCGGCACTTCGACGATGTTTTCGTCTTCCGTGAGCATCTGGCCCTGCTTGGTATAGGCACGCTCACGCGTGACGTTCTCCATGTACTTCTGATCGATTGGCGGGAAGTAGATGTTCAGGCCCGGGCCGACGGTTTCGTAGTACTTGCCGAAACGCAGCACCACGGCCTGCTCCTGCTCGTCCACGACATACACCGCGCTGTACAACCAGATAGCCGCGAGCACGACCAGGCCGATGCCGAGCAGGCCGAAACCGCCGCCCTTGCCTGGACGACCACTGCCGTCATCACCGCGTTTCTTACCACCACCGAACAAACCGTTCAGGCTTTCCTGCAGCTTGCGGAAGGCCTCGTCGAGATCCGGTGGCCCCTTGCGGTCGCCGTTGTTACGACGCTTGCCGCCCCAGGGATCCTGGTTATTCGAGTTGCCACCCGGCTCATTCCAAGCCATAGCGCTCTCCATCTGATAAAGCAAAGACGCACCCACGGCGCGCCGGCCAATGCTACAGAATGCCTGACACAGCTTTCTCAGGCTTTTATTGCAAAGTGTGTTGCTCGATGAATTCCACCGGTTTCAGTCCTTCACGACTGACCAGCCGATTCAGCTCCGACCGCGGCAGGCGAACCGCCAGCAGGCAAGTGCCTTCTTCGTCATGCTCTTCTTTCTGCACCGCACCCAGCTCGAAGAACTGGGCACGCAGGCGGGCGAACCGTTGCGGCAGCTTCAAGGTACCGACAAACAGATCGCTGCCCAATAACTCCGCCACCGCCTGCTGGAGCAGTTCGAGACCGGTGCCGTCCCGGGCCGACAACCAGACCCGCTGCGGCTTGCCATCGGCATCGCGCTGGATCTGCGGCTCCACGCCTTCGAGCAAATCGAGTTTGTTGTATACCTCCAGGATCGGCAAGTCCTGGGCTCCGATCTCACCGAGCACCACCATGACCTGCTCGATCTGCAGCATACGGTCCGGCTCAGCGGCATCGATCACATGCAGCAGCAGGTCGGAGTTGCTCGACTCTTCGAGCGTAGCCCGGAAAGCCTCGACCAGTTTATGCGGCAGGTGGCGGATGAAACCCACGGTGTCGGCCAGCACGATCGGCCCGAGGTCGTCCAGGTCGAGCCGACGCAGGGTCGGGTCGAGTGTGGCGAACAACTGGTCGGCGGCATAGACGTCCGACTGGGTCACGTTATTGAACAGCGTCGATTTGCCGGCGTTGGTGTAGCCCACCAGGGAAACCGTCGGGATGTCCGCACGCTTGCGGCCGCGCCGTGATTGCTCGCGCTGGCTGCGGACCTTCTCCAGGCGCCCCTTGATCTGGCGCAAGCGAATCCGCAACAGACGTCGGTCGGTTTCCAACTGGGTTTCACCCGGACCGCGCAGACCGATACCACCCTTCTGCCGCTCAAGGTGGGTCCAGCCACGCACCAGCCGCGTGCTCATGTGCTCGAGCTGGGCCAGTTCGACCTGGAGCTTGCCTTCATGGGTACGGGCGCGCTGGGCGAAGATATCGAGAATCAGGCCCGTACGGTCAATCACGCGACACTCGAATACGCGTTCGAGGTTACGCTCCTGACTGGGCGTGAGGATGTGATTGAAGATCACCAGATCGGCTTCTTCGGTCTTGACCAGGTCGCGCAGTTCCTCGACCTTGCCGCTGCCGATCAGGAATTTGGCGGTTGGCCGATGACGCGGCACGTTGAAAAACGCGACGGTCTCGGCGCCGGCCGAAAGTGCCAACTCCTGAAACTCCTGCGGGTCTTCGCGCGCCTCAGGGTCCTGTCCATCCAGGTGAACGAGAATGGCCCGCTCACCACCACCGTGGCGCTCAAAGAACAAAGGAGACTCCTATCAGGCGTTACCCGGCTCAGCGTCACCGCTTTCGGATTCGGTTGCGCTTGGCAGACGAATTGGACGGACCGGCACGACTGTCGAGATAGCGTGTTTGTAGACCATCTGGCTGACGGTGTTTTTCAGAAGGATGACGAACTGGTCGAAAGACTCGATCGTGCCTTGCAGTTTGATCCCGTTGACCAGATAGATGGACACCCCGACTTTCTCTTTACGTAAAGTGTTCAAGTAAGGGTCTTGTAGCGAATGCCCTTTTGACATGTGCCGCACTCCTTTAAGGATCAATAATAAAAATCGGAATCAGATGACTCTGGCCGTCACACCCCCAAGGATAGACGGCAATTGCAAGGACTCAGCTCAATATGGAGACGGTCCCCAGGTATTTCAAGGCGCGTGGCAGATTGTCGCAATCAAGGCTGTCGAGCCAATGCAGGTCAGTCCAGCTGCGCAACCAGGTGAACTGGCGCTTCGCCAACTGGCGCGTGGCTATGATCCCACGCTCCTGCATCTCGGCTGACGTCAGCTTGCCGTCCAGGTAATCCCAGACTTGTCGATAACCCACCGCACGTATAGACGGCAACCCGGCATGCAGGTCACTTCGCTCACGCAGGGCTACGACCTCGTCTATGAATCCCTGTTCCAACATTAATGTGAATCTTTGTTCAATTCGACGATGCAGCACTTGCCGGTTCGCCGGGGCGATGGCCAGATTCGCGACAGTATAGGGTAATTGTTGCAGTCCCGAAGCGGCTGCTTCAGTACTTTGCGCAGATTGTCGCTGGCGCAGGGCCGTCATACTCTGGCCGCTGACCCGATAAACCTCCAGGGCGCGGCTCAGGCGCTGGGGATCGTTGGGGTGAATACGCGCCGCCGACTCCGGGTCGATGACCGCCAATTGCTCGTGCAGGGCCTGCCAGCCCAGGCGCGCGGCCTCCGCTTCTATTTGCGCGCGCACGTCGGGATCGGCCGCCGGCATGTCGGCCAACCCATCGATCAAGGCCTTGTAATACAGCATCGTCCCACCCACCAGCAGCGGGATCTTGCCCCGCGCGGTGATGTCGGCCATGGCCTGGAGGGCATCGCGGCGGAAATCCGCGGCCGAGTAGGCCTCGGCCGGGTCCAGGATGTCGATCAGCCGATGGGGGAATTCCGCCAGCAGCGCTTTTGAAGGTTTGGCCGTGCCGATGTCCATGCCCCGGTAGACCAGCGCCGAGTCGACGCTGATCAGCTCGCAGGGCAGGACTTTGGTCAGCTCGATGGCCAGGTCGGTCTTGCCGGCGGCGGTCGGGCCCATCAGGAAAATCGCAGGGGGCAGTTGGCTCATCAACGACCACGCAGGAACAGTTTGTCCAGATCATCCAGGCCCAGTTGGGTCCAGGTCGGCCGGCCGTGGTTGCATTGGCCACTGCGCTCGGTGTTTTCCATGTCCCGCAGCAAACCGTTCATTTCCGGCAGGGCCAGGCGCCGGTTGGCGCGTATCGCACCGTGGCAGGCCATGGTGCCGAGCAATTCGTTCAGATGCGCCTGGATGCGGTCGCTGGTGCCGTATTCCATCAGGTCCGCCAGCACATCGCTGACCAGTCGATTGGCCTCGGCCTGCTTGAGCAAGGCTGGGATCTGCCGGATCGCCAGGGTTTCCGGGCCCAGCCGTTGCAGTTCGAAGCCCAGGCGCTGGAACCAGCTCACGTGCTCTTCGGCGCAATCGGCTTCACGCTGGCTGACTGCCAGGGATTCAGGCACCAGCAACGGCTGGCCGCTCAGGCCTTCGCTGGCCATGGCGATCTTCAGCCGCTCGTACATGATCCGCTCGTGGGCCGCGTGCATGTCCACCAGGACCAGGCCCTGGGCGTTTTCCGAGAGGATATAGATGCCTTTGAGTTGCGCCAGAGCGTAACCCAACGGCGGAATGTCACCTTGGCCGTCGGGCAACGAGGGCGCTGCGCTTTCTGGCAAGGGTTTGAAGAATTCGCGATAGGCAGCCTGGGCCTCGGCTGCTGGCACGTTCGATTGCGGGCGCGGCGTGTATTGGTACTGATAGCCGCTGCCTGCACCGCTGCCCGGTGCGTTGTAGCTCGGCTGGGCCTGGGGCTGCTCCAACAACGTATTGGATGCCAGGCGCATCTCGCCTTGGGGCCCGAATTCGCCGGCTTCCAGCCCGGTCGGTCGGACCATGCCGGCCACCGCAGCCGGCGCCGCCAGCTGGTCTTCCGGACGCACATCGCCCAACGCGCGGTGCAAGGTGCCATAGAGGAAATCGTGCACCATGCGCCCGTCGCGGAAGCGCACTTCATGTTTGGTCGGGTGCACGTTGACGTCCACCACCGACGGGTCGACTTCGAAAAACAGCACGAAGGTCGGATGCCGGCCGTTGAACAGCACGTCGCGATAGGCCTGGCGCACCGCATGGGCCACCAGTTTGTCGCGCACCGCCCGACCATTCACGTAGAAGTACTGCAGGTCAGCCTGACTGCGGGAAAAGGTCGGCAACCCGACCCACCCCCACAGGTGCAGGCCGTTGCGCTCGACCTCGATGGGCAATGCCTGCTCCAGGAAGCCCGCACCACACACCGCGCCCACACGGCGGGCACGGGCCGCGTCGTCACGGGCCTCGTGCAGGCTGAGGATGGTCTTGCCGTTATGGCGCAAGTGGAACGCTACGTCAAAACGCGCCAGGGCCAGGCGCTTGATGACTTCCTGCAGATGATCGAATTCGGTCTTTTCGGCCTTGAGGAACTTGCGGCGGGCCGGGGTATTGAAGAACAGGTCGCGCACTTCCACCGAAGTGCCCACCGGATGGGCCGCAGGCTGGACGCGAGACGCCATGTCCCGACCTTCGGTCTCGACCTGCCAGGCCTGCTCGGCATCGCGGGTGCGCGAGGTCAACGTCAGACGCGACACCGAGCTGATGGAGGCCAGCGCTTCGCCACGAAACCCCAGGCTCATGACCCGCTCGAGGTCTTCCAGGTCGCGGATCTTGCTGGTGGCGTGACGCGCCAGGGCCAGCGGCAGGTCGTCGGCAGAAATACCGCCACCGTCATCGCGCACTCGCAACAACTTGACGCCACCCTGCTCGACATCCACGTCAATGCGCTTGGCCCCGGAATCGAGGCTGTTCTCCAGCAATTCCTTGATGACCGACGCCGGGCGCTCCACCACCTCACCGGCGGCGATCTGGTTCGCCAGCCGAGGGCTGAGCAGTTCGATGCGCGCGTTGCTGCCGATCACTTCATCGCTCATTGCTTGGACGCCACTTCGTTGCCGGGAATGGTCAGGGTCTGACCGATCTTCAGCTCATCACTCTTGAGGTTGTTGACGCTGCGCAAGGTCGCGGGCGACACCTGATAGCGCACGGCGATCATCGCCAGGGTTTCGCCGGCGCTGACCCGATGGTCCCGTGGCCCCTGGGCGATCTTGCCGGAATCGCGCAGCCAGGCAATGTAGGTGCCCGGCGGCGGGTTTTGCTGGAAGAACTGGCGCACGCCGCTGCTGATGGAACGGGCCAGCGCTTGCTGATGGCTGGACGACGACAGCTTGGAGGCTTCGTTGGAGTTGGAGATGAAGCCGGTCTCCACCAGGATCGATGGGATGTCCGGGGACTTTAGCACCATGAACCCGGCCTGCTCGACACGCTGTTTGTGCAGTGGCGTGACACGGCCAATGTTGCTCAGGACTTTCTGGCCGACGTTCAGGCTGGAGGTCAGCGAGGCGGTCATCGACAGATCGAGCAACACGCCAGCCAGCATCCGGTCCTTGTCGTCGAGGCTGACATTGCCGGCACCACCGATCAGGTCGGAACGGTTTTCGCTGTCGGCCAGCCAACGGGCGGTCTCGGAAGTAGCGCCACGGTCAGACAGGGCAAACACCGAGGCGCCGAAAGCCGCCGCCGAAGGGGCCGCATCGGCGTGGATGGAAACGAACAGGTCAGCGCCTTTCTTGCGGGCGATTTCGGTACGGCCACGCAACGGGATGAAGTAGTCGCCGGTACGGGTCAGTTCGGCACGGAAGCCTTTCATGCCATTGACCTGGCGTTGCAGCTCGCGGGCGATGGACAGCACCACGTCTTTTTCACGCTGGCCCCGCGAGCCTGACGCGCCCGGGTCTTCGCCGCCGTGACCGGCGTCGATCACCACGATGATGTCGCGCTTGCCGGCCGGGGCCGGTGGCAGCTTGATCGCAGGCTCGGTCGGCGTGACCGGCACCGCCGGCACCGTGGCGACATTGGTCGGCGCCGGTGGAGGCGGCGCGGCGTCGGCCGGGTTGTCGAACAGGTCCACCACCAGCCGGTTGCCGTACTGGGCGTTCGGGGCGAGGGTGAAGCTTTTCGGGGTCACGGCTTTTTTCAGGTCGATGACCACCCGCAAGTCGGTCGGCGTACGCTGGGCCGAACGCATCGCGGTAATCGGCGTGTTAGCGGTCGCCACGTTCAACGGCGCGCCAAGGGATGCGCCATTGATGTCGATCACCAGGCGATCCGGGGCGGTCAGAGTGAATACGCTGTGTTGCACAGGGCCGGTAAGGTCGAACACCAGCCGCGTGTTGTCCGGCGCCCGCCAGAGGCGAACGCTGTTGACCTTTGTCTCAGCCACAGCATCGACGGCCAGTGCCGTAAGCAACAGTCCTACGACAGCAACCACCGCGCGAAAGCGCATACCAAACCCCATCATCAATTAGTTTTCCAATGCCAAAGCGGCACACCACGACTCGCCACGCGAGCCTTGCGGCGTCAGTTTCAGCGAACGCCCGCCGTTCTGCGCGCCAATGGTAATGGTCAGGTCAGGCTTTGGCAAAAAGCCTGCACCCTTATCGGGCCATTCGATCAGACACAAGGCGTCATCCTCGAAATAATCGCGAATGCCGAGGAACTCCAGTTCCTCGGGGTCTACCAATCGATACAGGTCAAAATGAAACGCACGGATGTCGCCGATCTCGTAGGGTTCGACCAAGGTGAACGTGGGGCTTTTTACCGCGCCGACGTGCCCGAGGCCGCGAATGATGCCCCGGGACAAGGTGGTCTTGCCCGCGCCGAGATCGCCGACGAGGAAAACCAGACCGTGGCCCGCCGTGATACGCGCGATACGGGCACCGAATGCCGTCATGGCTTGTTCGTCAGCCATATACAGGGTTACTTCAGACAAGGTGATTGCTCCTCCAACAACTGACGAATGGCCGGAATCAGATCGGTCGCCGCCAGCCCCCGGCCCGACCGACCGGCTTGCGTGCCGGCATTGGCGTGCAGCCACACCGCCAGGCACGCGGCCTCGAAGCCCGCCAACCCTTGGGCGAGCAACGCACCGACCACTCCGGCCAGCACATCCCCCAGACCAGCGGTCGCCATGGCAGGATGACCCTGACTGCAAACGGCCAGGCGACCGTCCGGGCTGGCAATCAGACTGCCGGCGCCCTTGAGAATCACCGTAGCTGTGTATTTTTTGCTCAAAGCCTGTGCGGCAGCCGGGCGATCCGCCTGCACCTGGGCCGTGGAGATATCCAGGAGCCGCGCAGCTTCGCCCGGATGCGGGGTGATCACACAGCCCTCCGGCAGGCTGACCGCACCGACACTCAGCAGATTCAGTGCATCGGCGTCCCATACCTGGGGCAACGGCGCATTGGCCGCCGCCGACAACAGACTGCGGCCCCACGCAGCCTGGCCCAGTCCGGGCCCGACCACCAGCACACCGGCCTGCTTGAGCAACCCCATCAGTTGGTTCGCCGAATGAGTGCCTTGCACCATGACCTCCGGCAAACGGGTCAGCGCAGCGCCGACATGCTCGCTGCGGGTTGCCATGGAGACCATGCCCGCACCGCAACGCAGGGCGCTTTCGGCACTCATCTGGATAGCGCCGCCAAACCCACGGTCGCCACCGATCAACAGGACATGCCCGAACGAGCCTTTGTGGGAAGTAGGCGCGCGAGGCGTCAGACGCGGCAGATTATGGGGTGAGAGCAATCGGGCAGTGACCGGCGCCGCTTCAACGATGTCAGGATCGGCGTGGAGGTCGTTGAAGACCAACTCACCGACCCGGTCCGCGGCATCGCCGGTGAACAAGCCCAGCTTCAGGCCAATGAAGGTCACGGTCAGATCGGCGCTCACCGCAGTGCCCAGCACCCGTCCGGTATCGGCACACAGCCCCGAGGGGATATCCACCGCGGCGACCGGGAGGCCACTGACGTTGATCGTATCGATGGCCCGGACATAAGGCTCACGCACCTCGCCGCTCAAGCCGGTCCCGAGCAACGCATCCAGCAGCACGCCGCGCAATTCCGACTCATCCGACCAGGGTTCTACCGGTACACCAACCGCGACGGCCTCGGCATGGGCGTTGGCGGCGTCACCCAGCAGACGGCGGGGCTCGCCCACCGTCAGGACCCGCACTGACCAACCGGCACGCCGGGCCAGGGTAGCCACCAGGTAACCGTCGCCGGCGTTGTTGCCATGGCCGGCGAGCACGGTCAGTTCACTGGCATCAGGCCAGCGTCGGACGATGGCCCGCCAAGTGGCGCGAGCCGCTCGTTGCATCAATTCAAAGCCGGTGGTGCCTGCCGCAATCAGCTGTGCATCAAGGGCCCGGACCTGCGCGGCACTGTACAGTGCGTCGGGAAAATCATCTTTAGTGTGCGGCATGCGTCTTCAGGCTCCGATGTCTGGCAGAATTATACGCATCTCAGCTCCGGTTTCTCTCGCCTCATGCCTGCCATTCCCACCGATCTCCCCGCCCTCGCCCAATCCATCAAGGACTGGGGCCGCGAGCTGGGTTTCCAGCAAGTCGGCATCAGCGGACTGGACCTTGGCGAGCATGAGCAACACCTGCAGCGCTGGCTCGATGCGGGTTACCACGGTGAAATGGATTACATGGGCGCCCATGGCAGCAAGCGCTCGCATCCCGACGAACTGGTGCCTGGCACGCTGCGGGTGGTGTCGCTGCGCATGGACTACCTGCCAGGCGACACGCACATGGCGCAGATGCTCGGCCAACCGGAAAAAGCCTACGTCTCGCGTTATGCGTTGGGCCGCGATTACCACAAATTGATCCGTAAACGCGTGCAACAATTGGCAGAAAAAATCCAGGCGGTCATCGGCCCCTTCGGCTACCGCGCCTTCGTCGACAGCGCACCGGTCCTGGAAAAAGCCATCGCCGAACAGGCCGGCCTCGGCTGGATCGGCAAGAACACCCTGGTACTGAACCGCAAGGCCGGCAGTTATTTCTTCCTGAGCGAACTGTTTGTCGACCTGCCGCTGCCGGTGGATCCGCCCCACGCCAGCGAACACTGTGGGAAATGCACGGCATGCCTGGACATCTGTCCGACCAATGCCTTCATCGGCCCCTACGTACTGGACGCCCGCCGCTGCATTTCCTACCTGACCATCGAGCTGAAAAGCGCGATTCCTGAAGAGCTGCGCCCCTTGATCGGCAACCGGGTGTTCGGCTGCGACGACTGTCAGATCGTTTGCCCGTGGAACCGTTTCGCCCGGCCATCCGGAGAAAATGACTTCAAGCCACGCCACAACCTGGACAATGCCGGGCTGGCCGAGCTGTTCCTGTGGGACGAGGAAACCTTTCTCAAGAGCACCGAAGGCTCACCGCTGCGCCGTGCCGGCTATGAGCGCTGGCTGCGCAACCTGGCGGTAGGCCTGGGCAACGCACCGTCAACGATTCCAGTGCTTCAGGCACTGGAGGCACGCCGCGATCATTCCTCGGCGCTGGTGCGTGAGCATGTGGAATGGGCGCTACGCCAGCACGCGCAGCGTCAGACCTCGTCGTTGTAGACGAACTTCGGCATTTCCCAGTGAAAGCGGATCGCCAGGAGCCGCAGCAGGAAACCGCCGAACAAGGTGATGAGCACAGCCTGTTCACTGGGCAAAGCCAGGTAGACGCACAGTAGATAACACCATGCGGCGGCAAACGAGACACTGGCATACAGCTCGCGCCGGAAGATCAGCGGAATATCGTTACAGAAGATGTCGCGCAGAATACCGCCAAACACGCCGGTAATGACGCCACTGACCGACGCCACCAACATGCCATGCCCCATTTCCAGGGCCGTCATGCAGCCGATCAGCGTGAATGCCACCAGGCCCACGGCGTCGAGCACCAGGAACATCGAGCGCAGATGACGCATCCAGCGCGCCAGGAACACCGTCAACATTGCCGCCGCCGTGGTCAGCACCAGGTATTCCGGGTGCTTGACCCAGGTGAGCGGGTAATGCCCAAGCAACACGTCGCGCACCGAGCCGCCACCCAGCGCCGTGACGCAGGCGATCAGTACCACGCCGAACCAATCCATGCCCCGCCGCCCGGCGGACAGGGCGCCGGTCATGGCTTCGGCGGTGATGGCGATCAGATAGAGCATCAACAACATGATGGCGGTCCTTGCAGGAAGGCGCGCAGTCTAGCCATTTCGGGCAGGCACCAAAAGAGGGCAGTCATCGCCCCGGCAAGCGCAGAACTTGTGGCGAGGGGATTTATCCCCTCGCCACAAAATGCTCTTTTACCGGTGATGACTGTTTAAAACTTGATGAAATGCTTACGGTAATGCTGCAGCTCGGCAATGGACTCGCGAATGTCGTCCAGGGCCAGGTGGCTGCCACCCTTCTGGAAGCTGTCACGCACTTCAGGTGCCCAGCGGGCGGCCAGTTCCTTGAGGGTGGAGACGTCCAGGTTGCGGTAATGGAAATAGCTTTCCAGGGACTTCATATGGGTATAGAGGAAGCGCCGGTCCTGGCAGATGCTGTTGCCACAGATCGGTGACTTGCCCTTCGGCACCCACTGCTCCAGGAAGGCGATGGTCTGGGCCTCGGCCTCGGCCATGCTGATTTTGCTCTCGCGTACCCGCTGGGTCAGGCCCGAGCCGCCGTGCTGGCGGGTATTCCATTCGTCCATGCCGGCCAGGACCTCGTCGCTATGATGGATCGCGATCACCGGGCCCTCGGCCAGGGTGTTGAGATCACTGTCGGTGACGATGGTGGCCATTTCGATGATGACGTCGGTGTCGGGGTTCAGACCGGTCATTTCCAGGTCGATCCAGATCAGGTTCTGCGGGTTTTGCATAGGAAGGGCTCCTCGGAGTAGCTGCGCAGTTTAGCCTAGGCAAGCCTGCGGGCGTGCTAAACTCGCCGCCGTTTTACCTAATCGCTGCATTTTCATACGGAACACCCATGGCCAAACGCCAACTCAATCGTCGTCAGAACTGGCGCATCGAAAAGATCCAGGGCGAACGCGCAGCCCGCGCCGCCAAACGCGAGTCCAGTGCGGTGCAAGCCCTGGAAGGCGGCGACCTCGGCCCCGAACAGACCGGCCTGGTGATCGCCCACTTCGGCGTGCAGGTCGAGGTCGAGGCCCGTGAAGGCGAGTTGGCCGGCCAGGTATTCCGTTGCCACCTGCGGGCGAACCTGCCGGCGCTGGTCACCGGCGACCAGGTGGTCTGGCGTGCCGGCAACCAGGGTATTGGCGTGATCGTGGCACAATTGCCGCGCCACACTGAACTGTGTCGCCCGGACAGCCGAGGCCAGCTCAAGCCGGTGGCGGCCAACGTCGACATGATCGTCATCGTCTTCGCCCCGCTGCCGGAGCCCCATGCCAACCTGATCGACCGCTATCTGGTGGCGGCCGAACACGCCGGCATCCGTCCGTTGTTGCTGCTCAACAAGTTCGACCTGATCGACGAGCAGAATGCCCCGGCGTTGAACGCCTTGCTGGCGGTCTATCGGCAACTGGGTTACCCGGTGCTGGAAGTCTCGGCCCACCACGGCAATGGCATGGAACAATTGCAACGGCAGTTGGACGGGCGCATCAGCGTGTTCGTCGGCCAGTCCGGTGTCGGCAAGTCTTCGTTGGTCAACAGCTTGCTGCCGGAGGTCGAAACCCGGGTCGGGCCGCTGTCCGAACTGTCGGGCCAGGGCACCCACACCACCACTACCGCGCGGCTGTTCCACTTTCCCGGCGGCGGTGAGCTGATCGACTCGCCAGGCATCCGCGAGTTCGGCCTGGGCCATGTCAGCCGGGCCGATGTAGAGGCCGGGTTCATCGAGTTCAACGACCTGATCGGCACCTGCCGCTTCCGTGACTGCAAGCACGACCGCGAACCCGGCTGCGCCCTGCTCAAGGCACTGGAAGACGGTCGCGTGCAGCAGCAACGGATGAACAGCTATCGCTCGATCATCGCCAGCTTGCCGGAAAGCAGCTACTGACCCAAAGGGATGTAAGCCAGACACAATTGTGGCGAGGGGACTTGTCCCCTCGCCACAGGTATCGGCGGCTGGATTATTGTGCAGGCGTTCCCGGCGGTTTCGGCGCGGCATCGTCGAACAGATTCAGACGCTCGCGCAACTCATGGGCCGGCACCGGTTGCTGATCGGCCGGCAAGGCGTTCGGATCGGCCGCAGCCCCCGGCGTCGCCGCCGGTGCTTCGCCCGGGGCCCTCTCGCCCTGGGCCGGGTCGGGTGCCGGATCGTCGGTCTGCGAACCTTCGATGGCCTTCTGGGCCTTCTTGGTCAACACCACGATATCGATACGCCGGTTGACCGGATTGAACGGATCCTTGCGGTCGAACAACGCCGAAGAGGCATATCCGACCACCCGCGCCACCTGCTCATCCGGATAGCTGCCGGCCACCAGGGCACGACGTGCCGCGTTGGCGCGGTTGGCGGAGAGTTCCCAGTTGCCGAAGTCGCCCTTGCCGACGTACGGCTTGGCGTCGGTGTGGCCGCTGATGCTGATCTTGTTCGGCACCGCCTTGATGGTGTCGGCCATGGCCAGCAGGATGTCCTCGAAATAAGGCTTCAGGCGTGCGCTGCCGGAATCGAACATCGGCCGGTTCTCGGCATCCGTGATCTGGATGCGCAAGCCGTTCGGCGTGATCTCGAACAGGATCTGGTCCTTGAATTTCTGCAGTTGCGGGTTCTCGTCGACCTTGTTCTGCAACTCCTGCAACAACAATTCCAGACGTTCGCGCTCGACCTGCTCGGCCATACCCTCGACCTGCTCGGAATCCACCGTCACCTTGTCGGGCTGCGGCTGGGACTTGACCTCGGGGTTGAGCGTATTTTCCGGCGCGAGGGTCGGCGATCCGCCCAGGTCGATGATGTAGGGCGTGCCGCTTTCGGAGAAGCCGACCGGGTCCTTGAAGTAACCGGCGATGGCGATCTTCTGTTCCGGGGTCGCGGTGGACAGCAGCCATAGCACCAGGAAGAACGCCATCATCGCCGTCGCGAAGTCGGCGAAGGCGATTTTCCAGGCGCCCCCGTGGTGTCCAGCGGCTATGCGCTTGACACGCTTGATGATGATCGGCTGGTTGTTCTCCATGGCTTAGCGACCGCGAACCGCTTGTTCCAGCTCGGCAAAGCTTGGACGGTGCGCCGGGTACAGGACCTTGCGGCCGAATTCCACGGCCAGCGAAGGAGGCATGCCCGAGGCCGAGGCCACCAGGGAGGCCTTGATGGCCTCGTAGGTGTTGAGTTCTTCCTTGGCATCATGGGCCAGGGAATGGGCCAGGGGACCGAAGAAACCATAAGCGGCCAGGATACCGAAGAAGGTACCGACCAGCGCCGCACCCACGTGCAGGCCGATGGACTTCTGGTCGCCATCGCCCAGGGAAGCCATGGTCACCACGATACCCAGTACCGCCGCGACGATACCGAAGCCGGGCATGGCGTCAGCGATGCCGGTCACGGCGTGGGACGGATGCTCAAGGTCTTCCTTGAGGCTGTACAGCTCCATGTCGAACAGGCCTTCGAGCTCATGGGGGGCCATGTTGCCGGACGACATGATGCGCAGGTAATCACAGATGAACGCCGTCATGCGGGCGTCCTTGAGCACTGCCGGGTACTTGGCAAAGATCGGGCTGGCGGCGGCGTCTTCGATATCGCCCTCGATCGCCATCATGCCTTCGCGGCGGCTTTTGTTGAGGATCTCGTAGATCAGCCCCAGCACCTCGAGATAGAAGGTGTGGCTGAAGCGCGAACTGAACATGCCCAAGGATTTCTTGAGCACGTGCATCGTCATGTAGCCGGGGTTGGCCTGCAGGAATGCGCCAAGGGCCGCACCACCGATGATCATGACCTCGAAGGGTTGGATCAGGGCGGCAATCTTGCCATGGGAGAGCACGTATCCGCCGAGCACGCTCGCGAACACGACTATGATGCCGATAATTTTAGCCATAGATTGAAAGTACTTATTTAAGTCGGGTTCAAGGTCATATTCGGAAGCTGGAAAATCTCTTCTTCTACTTATCGGCAAAACTGCGCCAGACTATAGCCAGTTCTGGCGAAAAGCCAGTTTGCCACGTTGCAGCATGCGATGATCACGTCCAGCCATGGCTAACGAAACGAAGGTTCCAACCCCACGACCGACCACCCTCGAAGGCTGGGTAAAACTGCTCGAGGGCGTGCATTTGCCGGTGCCCCAGGCCAGTCATGACCAGGTCTGCAAGGCCGTCGCCGATAGCCGCCGCTCGCTACGTGACATCGCCGAGCTCATGCAGGACAGTCCTGCCCTGGCCCTGAGCGTCATCCGCGAAGCCAACCATCATACCCACGGCAGCCTCACTGAGCCGGCGGAAAACCTCGAAGTCGCCATCAACCGCCTCGGCCTCAAACGTACCGAGGAGTTGCTCGCCCGCCTGCCCTCGCTGCCGGAGCAGGAGATCCCCGTCACCCTGCGCCAGTTGCAATTGATCAGCCAGCACGCCACGCAACAGGCCAATGGCTTCTTTGCCAGCCGCCTGGCGCGGCTGTGGCAAGACATCCACTGGGGTAGTCTGCTGTTCCTGTCACCGCTCTGGCCCCTGGCCCTGACGCACCCGCGGTTGCTGGGGGAATGGGAGATGCGGATGATGCATAGAGGCCAGTCGGCCAGCAAGGTGGAACGCGAACTGTTCGGTGTCGGCCTGCTGGAGATCTGTCTCGCGGTGGTGGAAGCCTGGCGCTTGCCGATCTGGGTGGCCCAAGGCTATCGCCTGCTGCTCAACGAACGTCGTGAACTGGTGAAGGTGTTACGCATCGCCCGGGACAGCGAACACCCGTTGCGCCAGCAGAATCGCCTGGACGATGATCCGACCCTGCGACGTTGGCTCAACCAGCCGGCCAATACCGTGCTGCTGGCGAACGGCCTGGCACTTTCAGCGCATCAGGCCTGGGACTGTCCCCACAACCTCCGCTGGCAATACCTCACCAGCCTGTACCTGCAGATGCCCATGGATGAGCTTCAGCAACAGATGCACCAGCAGGCCGCCAACAGTGCCCGCCACCACGCCATGCCGGACCTCTGGCACCCGGCCGAGGCACTGCTCTGGCCGCCCGGCAGCCGTCGCGTCCAGGTCGCAGGGCCTTCCGTCGTCCAACCCAGCGCCGAAGACCTGGCCCTGTGGCGCAAGCGATGCGCGGCGTTGCTGGTGGAACCGAGCCCGTTCAGCAACGCCATGCACCTGACCACCTCGGCCCGGGATGCGCTGGTGGCGTGCGGCATGCGCAGGGTGTTGATCCTGATGGCCGACCGCAGCCAGACCAGCGTGCGCGTGCACCAGACTGCCGGCCTGCCCCCCGAGGCGGCGGCCATGAGTTTCTCCATCGACCAGAGCAAGGTATTGCAACGGTTGCTGGCACAGCAGGCCCAGGTCCGCCTGAACCCGGAGAACAATGCGCAGTTCTCGGCCCTGCTGCCACCGGGCCTGCGCGCCCTGTTCAAGGGCGAGCACATGCTGTTGCGCTCTTTGACCTGCAATGGCCGGGTGATCATGCTGGTGGCCGTGGACCAGGGCGGCGGCCCCTTCACGGATGTAACGGTGCAAGCCTTCGGCAGGACCGTGCAGTGCATCGAGCGAGCCCTGCACACCTTTACCAACCGCGGTCGCTGAACTTGCTACAATCGCTTCCTTTTGTGCCCCTGGAGACCTGACATGCCTGACTTCTCTGGCTTGCCGCTGGTGATCGAGCCAAGCGATCTGCTCCCGCGTCTCGAAGCCCGCGAACTGATTCTGGTGGACCTGACCAGCGCCGCGCGCTACAGCACCGGTCACATTCCCGGCGCACGCTTCGTCGATCCCAAGCGCACCCAATTGGGCCAGCCGCCAGCTCCGGGGCTGTTGCCGGCCAAAGCCGATCTCGAGACACTGTTCGGCGAGCTCGGGCACAACCCGGATGCGGTCTACGTGGTCTATGACGACGAAGGTGGCGGCTGGGCCGGACGCTTTATCTGGCTGCTGGACGTGATCGGCCATTCGAAGTACCACTACCTCGACGGCGGCCTCCTGGCGTGGCTGGACGAAAGCCTGCCGGTCAGCACCGATGTACCGGCCTCCGTCGGCGCCCCGGTGCAACTGACGCTGCGCGACGAACCCACCGCCACCCGCGAATACCTGCAAAGCCGTCTCGGCGCCGCCGACCTGGCGATCTGGGACGCGCGCGGCCCGCTGGAATATTCGGGCGAGAAAGTCGTGGCGGCCAGGGGTGGTCACATTCCCGGCGCGATCAATTTCGAATGGACCGCGGGCATGGACAAGGCGCGCAGCCTGCGCATCCGCCAGGACATGCCGCAGATCCTCGAACAACTGGGCATCACGCCGGACAAAGAGGTCATCACCCACTGTCAGACTCACCACCGTTCCGGCTTCACCTATCTGGTGGCCAAGGCGCTCGGTTACCCACGGGTCAAGGGCTACGCCGGTTCCTGGGGCGAATGGGGCAACCACCCCGACACCCCGATCGAGCTTTGAAGGTTCCTAAGGACATTTAATGAAAAACCGTTTGTTCATCATCACTCAGTACCTGCTGCCCCACCACTTGCTGTCACGCCTGGCCGGCTGCATTGCCGAATGCCGCGTGCGCTGGTTCAAGAACGCGTTCACCCAGTGGTTCGCCAAGCGTTATCAAGTGGACATGTCCCAGGCTCTGGTGGAAGACCTGACCGCCTATGAGCACTTCAACGCGTTCTTTACCCGCGCCTTGAAAGAAGGCGCGCGGCCGCTGGATGAAACGCCGGGCGCGGTCCTCAGCCCTGCCGACGGCGCCGTCAGCCAGCTCGGCCCGATCGAGCATGGCCGGGTCTTCCAGGCCAAGGGCCACAGCTTCAGCGTGCTGGAACTGCTGGGTGGCGACTCGGCCAACGCCGCGCCATTCATGGGTGGCGATTTCGCCACCATCTACCTGTCGCCCAAGGATTATCACCGCGTGCACATGCCGCTGGCCGGCACCTTGCGGGAAATGGTCTACATTCCGGGCCGCATCTTCTCGGTCAACCAGACCACCGCCGAAAACGTTCCGGAGCTGTTCGCCCGCAACGAACGGGTGGCGTGCATTTTCGACACCGAGCGCGGGCCGATGGCCGTGGTGCTGGTGGGCGCGATGATCGTGGCCTCCATCGAAACCGTCTGGGCCGGGCTGGTCACGCCACCCAAGCGCGAACTGAAGACCTTCCGCTACGACGAAGCCGCCCGCGCGCCGATCCACCTGGAAAAAGGCGCCGAGCTGGGCCGCTTCAAACTGGGCTCGACCGCCATCGTGCTGTTCGGACCAGGCCAGGTGAAATGGGCCGAGGATCTGGTGGCCGGCTCGCCGGTGCGGATGGGCCAGGGGCTGGCGCTTCCCAAAGCCTAAGGCCACTACCCCTCCCTGTGGGGGTGAGCCCTGCTCGCTCCCACGGTTGCCTTCGGAACAGATCGGACGCTGCTTTGGGCAACACCTGCTAGAGTTGAAGGCATCCCCTTCATTTCCAGCCGGAGCCGTCCACGGCATGAATGAGACCAGCCCTCTCCAGCTATTGCGTGTCTCGACCCCGACACAGTCACGCCTGACGTTCTGCGATGCCACGCCGCGCGACCTCAAGCGCTGGATCGCCAACCTGCCCAAGGCCAACATCGGCGAAACGGCTCGCCTGCTGTACCAGGCCATCGGCGAACTCAATCTGCTGCTCACACCCAGCGAGAACCGCCTGCAGCTGCTCGAATTGCTGCGGCCCGAGGTGTACTACGTCTGCAAGCACCTGGAGCGGCATTTCCTGCAGCAGGCCATCGTGCTCGATGACCGCTCGCGCAAGATCGTCAACCTGTGCCAGGCCCTGCAAAATCACCTGGCGATGGGCTACAAACAGATTGTGGCGCGCATCGTACCGAAGTTCACCAAGGACCGGGCCCGCCTGCTGAGTACCGCGCTGCAAAGGGCGATGCATGCCCTCAACGGTCCCCTGCTGCGCGCCACCGAGTTGTACAGCCCGGTGCCTGAAGGGCTATGGCTCGATCTGCACCAGCTGTACCGGATCGCTTGCCAGTACCGGTTGCAACATCAAAGTGTCAACGATGACCTGGTCAGCCAGGTCCAGCAGCTGAGTGCCGAGCAAACCTACGTCGTAGCCCTGCTGCTGGGCGCATCACGCAGCAATCAGCTGCGCCAGGGGCAGATTGCACGACTGGCCGAAGTGCTGGAAGCCTGGAGCCAACGGATCAAGCTGGACCCGACCGGCACGGCCACCAGCCTGTTCGCCGTCGCGCCGGAGCTGGATATCGGGCCGCGCTACCGCTCCAAGTTCAGGACCGAGCAACAGCCGGGCCTCCTGGGCGTCGACCTTGAGCCGCTGGTGCGCGCTATTGCCATCCACCTGGAGCGACCTGCCGAACATACCCTGCCGGTACCTGGCGGCATGAACACCGATACCTTGCAGCACCTGCAGGCCGCCTGGGGTGAAGCCGTCGAACGCAGCTTCCAGCGCACCGAAGGCAATGGCACGCTGACCCTATGCGTAGGCATGAGCGCCTTGCACTATTACCTTGGCGGTGAACGCTCCTTCAGCGAAATCCTGAAGACCCCCGCTACCCGCAAGGCCCGCTTCGAAGCCTCGCCCAGCAAGACCAACGATACCTGGAAGCAAGCCTTCGACGCCGCCCCCACGGGGGACAGCGACATGCTGCCCTACGAAGAGATCGAGTACCCGGTCAACCCGGCCGATGAAGAGGGTAGCGGGTCGGACAACCAACACCACTTCCCCACCTACCAATTGCCGATCGTCAACCACAGCCCCGGGGGTTACTGCCTCGGCTGGCCGAAAGAAGTACCGGAACAACTGCAGGCCGGGGAAATGATCGGCATTCGGGACACCGATGATCAAGCCTGGAGCGTCGCGGTGGTGCGCTGGATCCGCCAGGTTCGCGGTGGCACCATGCAGATGGGCATCGAGCTGGTCGCGCCCTATGCCCAGCCTTGCGGCGTGCAATTGCTCCGGGAGAAGAATGAACCCAGTCATTATCTGCGGGGGTTGTTATTGCCCGAGATCAGCGCCATCGAACTCCCCGCGACCATGATCGCCCCGCGTCTGCCGTTCCAGGAGGGACAACAGGTCCTGATCAACACCAACGGCCAGGAACTCCGGGCCGGCCTGGACCGACGAGTGACCAGCACCCACAGCTTCAACCAGTTTGCCTATCACCAGGAGGATGCCGGCCCCGCCGAGGGTGGCGATGACCGGGATGGGGATTTCGATTCGTTGTGGAAGTCGCTTTAACGGGCAACAGATACCTTGTGGCGAGGGGATTTATCGAAACGTCGCACCGCCCCGCTGGGCTGCAAAGCAGCCCTGAATCCTGACACTTCGCTGTGTCAGGTTGGTGAGGGGTGGGCTGTATTGGGGCTGCTGCGCAGCCCAGCGGGGCGGTGCGACGTTTTGCTGAATCCCCTCGCCACAGATAAATACCTCAGCACAAGGATAAATTCCTCAGCCACAAGCAATAGGGGTAGCTGCGTGTTAGAGCTGCCCGTCACGATCCCTGAAACCGAGCAGGTACAACACCCCATCCAGCCCCAGGGTCGAGATCGCTTGCCTGGCCGATTGCTTGACCAGCGGCTTGGCCCGGAACGCCACGCCCAGGCCCGCTATCGCCAGCATCGGCAGGTCATTGGCACCGTCGCCCACGGCGATGGTCTGCTCCAGGCGCAGGCCTTCTTTCTCGGCCAGTTCCCGCAGCAGGTCTGCTTTGCGCTGGGCATCGACGATAGGCTCGACGGCCACGCCGGTCACTTTACCGTCCACTACTTCCAGCTCATTGGCGAATACGTAGTCGATGCCGAGCCTGGTCTGCAACTGCTTGGCGAAGTAGGTAAAACCGCCGGACAGGATGGCGGTCTTGTAGCCCAGGCGCTTGAGCTCGGCGAACAGGGTCTCGGCGCCTTCGGTCAGGCGCAGGGAAGCACCAATGGAATCCAGCACGCCGACGTCCAGACCTTTAAGCAGGGCCAGGCGCTCCTTGAAGCTGGCACGGAAATCCAGCTCGCCGGCCATGGCCCGCTCGGTGATGGCCGAGACCTTGTCGCCCACGCCGGCAGCCTTGGCCAGTTCGTCGATGACTTCGGCTTCGATCAGGGTCGAATCCATGTCGAACACCGCCAGGCGACGGTTACGCCGGAACAGCGAGTCTTCCTGGAACGCGATGTCGACGTTCAGCTCCTGGGCCACGCTCAGGAACTCGGCACGCAACGCCTGGGGATCGGCCGGCTCGCCGCGCACGGAAAATTCGATGCAGCCCTTGCCCTTGTCCGCCGGGGTGTCCAGCGGCATGCGCCCGGACAAGCGGTCGATGTGATCGATGTTCAGGCCGTATTGGGCGGTGATCGAACTGACGCGCTGCAACTGCTCGGCGCTGACCTTGCGGGTCAACAAGGTGACGATGTGCCGTTTCTTGCCCTGGCCGGCTACCCAGTGCTGGTAGTCCGCTTCGGACACCGGCGTGAAGCGTACCTGTTGATCGAGCTTGTAAGCGGTGAACAGGATGTCCTTGAGCACCGATTTGCTCTGTTCGGCATCCGGAATTTCAACCAGGATGCCAAACGATAGCGTGTCGTGGATCACCGCCTGACCGATATCGAGAATGTTCACACCACCTTGGGCCAGAACGCCGGTAATGGCCGCAGTCAGACCCGGACGGTCGCTGCCAGTGATGTTTATCAGGACGATTTCGCGCAAGGCGCACCCCCGCAGGTGGAAAAAAACCGCATTCTACCCATATTCAGTGACCATCGGGCACCGCCAGTGCTTTGCCGGTCATGGGGCTGTCGCTATACTGCGCGTCAATTTCACGGACAAAGAGCCGAGCTCAGTGAACCGGCCCACGCCAGTCAAAACCGACAACTTCTTCCTGCTGATCTTCCGTGCACTGCGCCACCGTCGTGTGCCGATTGCATTGCGCATTGCCAGCCATAACGTGATTCTGGTCGCATTGGCCCTGGTCATCTATGCCTGCGTAATGGGCCTGCAGTTCAAACAAGCCATGCACGAGCAGGCCGATGCCCTGGGTGAAAGCCTGACCACCCAGACCGCCACGTCCGCCACCGAGCTGCTGGTGTCCAACGACATCCTCAGCCTCAACGTGCTGCTCAACAACCTGACCAAGAACAAGCTGGTGGCCCACGCCGCCATCTACAGCGTCGACAACCGCATCCTCGCCGAGGCGGGGCAGCGGCCCAAGCCCGGCCTGCTGGGCGAGTCCGGCGGCATGTACCAGAGCAAGATCACCTTCCAGGACGTGACCGCCGGGCAACTGCGCATCAGCCTGGACATGGACCAGTTCCAGCAACCGATGACCATCAGCCTGCAAAGCATGGGCATCCTCAGCGCAATATTGCTGGCCCTGGCGCTGGCCTTGAGCCTGCGCCTGGGGCGGCATCTCTCCACGCCACTGCTGCAGTTGCGCGTCTGGCTACGAGACATCGACGAACACACCCCGGCCACCCAGCGCCAGGACGAAATCGGCGATCTGGCGCGGCAACTGCACGCCAGTTTCGCGCCGGAACCTGCACCCGTGCCGGAGCCCGAGGACATCGACTACATCGACGATGAGGCCGAACCGGAATTCGAGGTGCGCAACCTGCGCGATCCCGGCTTCGACGAAAGCCAGCCGATGCCGACCTCCAGGCCCGCGCCTCGCCATGTGGTACGGGCGGTCGAAGACGAAGAAGACGACGAGGCCTTCGCCGACCTGCGGGACGAGTCGATTGCCGGGCAACCGCAACCACTCGCCAGGCCCGCCGTCTCGAACCTGCCACAGCACAGCGCCGTGCTGGCCGTGCAATTGGGCGCCCAGGACCAACTGCGTCGCCTGCCCCAGGCCCGCCTGAAGGAACTGCTCGAACGCTACCGCGATTGCCTCGACCAGGCCGCCTCGCTCTACCAGGGTGAATTGCACACCCTGAACGACGGCAGCACCCTGATGCTGTTCCATACCGAAGACAGCGGTGACGATTACCTGACCAATGCCATTTGCTGCGGTGAATTGCTGCGGGCCCTGGGTCATCAGTTACAGATCGAAGTCGCCGACAGCGGCATTACCCTGCAACTGCAACTCGGCCTGACCCTCGGCGACGACCTGTTCGGCCTGAGCCAGATCGACCTGTTGCTGACCGAAACCGCCCAGGACGCCCTGGCGCTGTCGCAACACAGCCGCAACCTGCTGCTGGTGGAGCGCAAGATCAACGACGATGCCCTGATCCGCCAGCGCGCTCGCATCCGCCCTATCGCCAGCCCCGAAGGCGCGTGCTGCGTGGAGCGCCTGATGGAGCCGTACCCGTCGATGCTGGAGCGGCAACTGGCGCGGATGCATGAGCGCCAGGCCTGAGTCCCGGTCGCCGGAATGACGAAGCCCGCAGATGAGTGATTGTCTGTGGGCTTTTTTGTGGCCTTCACTGGCCTCATCGCGAGCAGGCTCGCTCCCACAAGAACCGCGCTGAACCCGTGGGAGCGAGCCCTGCTCGCGATGAGGCCAGCACAGGGGCCGAAGATCCATCCCCCCAGAAACAACAAAGCCCGCATCAACGCGGGCTTTGTCTTGCATCCAATCCAGCGATCAGAACCTGAACACTTCCATGTCGGTACGAATCGGCAAGGCCATCGGGATCTTTGGCGACTTCTCCGGTTCAGCAGGCTTGGCCTGGGAAGGAGCCGCCTTGCGCGGTGCGGCCTCGACCAATGGAGGCTGGTTAGCCAATGGCTTGAGCGCCACGGACAACTGCTCGGCCAGCCGTTGCAGGAGAACGCCCTGAGCCTGGACCTGCGCAGCGGTACCGCCGGTATGTTGTTCTTGCAGATGAACGATGCGGTTCTCCCGGACTTTACCGCGACGGTCGATCAACCGCCATTGGGCATCGAGCACCGCCGGTTGCGATTCGCCCGAATCCAGGCGGGTGATCGACAGCAATACCTGGACATCCGGGGTAAAGCCCTGGGTGGCCGGCGCCAATACCACGCGCTGGCTGTCCAGGTGCCCGGCTACCTGGCGCAGCAGCAACTGGTCGATGTCCGAGGAGAGACTGCCGGCCCAGCGACCGTCAGTGGCGGCCTGCAGGCTACCGTCGGGTTGGCGTTGTAGCAGGGTTTCGCGTTGCAGGTAGTCGGCGATCGACACCGGGCCCAGCAATACAGCCATGCCCGCGCTCTGCGCAGGCTGGGCCGGGTTACCACTATCGAGCTGATACAGCGACACCGGCTGATGGACGCTGCAACCCGCCAGGCCAAGCAAGCCGGCGAGCCATAGAATAGGAAGGCGCAGAGCAGTCATCGTTCCATCCAGGTGGCGGCCACAAGGCTTACCACAGTGAAAAAATACTCGGTCATTATGAAGAACGCTCAGCCACGCCGGCGCTTGAAAGGGCCTATCATCCGTGAATATGCGTCCCGACTCCAGCGCGAAAGCATCGATCTGCGGCTTTTAATCGCAGACCGAGCCGTCTAGCACGCTTAATTCAGGTTTTCGACGAGCAGTGCATCGACCCGTTGGAAACCTCTTGGAAGCTTGTTGCCCCGCCGACCACGTTCACCTTTGTAATGCTCAAGATCGTCTGCTTTGAGTGAGAGCGTACGCTTTCCAGCCTGTAGCACAAGCGTGGCACCCTCCGGTAGCACTGCAATATCCGTGACATATTCTTCACGGCTGGCCACCCGTTCGCCGGAAATCCCGATGATCTTATTCCCTTTACCTTTACCTAATTGTGGCAGGTCGCTGATTTTGAAGACCAACAGCCTGCCTTCGGTCGTCACCGAAGCCAGCCAATTGTTATCCCGGTCGACGACCGGGCGCGGCGCGATGACCTTGGCGTTGTTTGGCAGGCTCAACAGCGCCTTGCCCGCCTTGTTCTTGGCTTGCAGGTCCTCACCCTTGACGACGAACCCGTAGCCGGCGTCCGACGCAATAACGTATAGCCCGTCATCATCAGGCATCAGCACGCACTCAAAAGTTGCACCCGGTGGTGGCGTCAGACGACCGGTCAGCGGCTCGCCCTGGCCGCGAGCCGATGGCAGGGTATGGGCTGCCACCGAATAACTGCGCCCCGTGGAATCGATAAACACCGCGAACTGGTTCGAGCGCCCAGGCGCCAGGGCCTTGAAACCGTCCCCGGCCTTGTAGGAAAGCCCCGCCGCGTCGATGTCGTGCCCCTTTGCAGAGCGCACCCAGCCTTTTTCGGAAAGCACGACGGTCACTTTCTCGTTCGGCAGCAGATCGTGCTCGCTCAGGGCCTTGGCTTCGGCGCGTTCGACAATCGGCGAACGACGGTCGTCGCCATAGGTTTCGGCGTCCTTGAGCAGCTCGGTGCGTACCAGCTTCTTGAGCTTGGCCTCGCTACCCAGCAAGGCCAGCAGCTTGGCCTGCTCCTTGAGCAATTCATCCTGCTCGGCCCGCAACTTCATCTCTTCCAGCCGCGCCAATTGCCGCAGGCGGGTGTCGAGGATGTAGTCGGCCTGGATTTCACTCAAGGCAAAGCGCTCGATCAGACTCGCCTTCGGATGCTCCTCGGTGCGGATGATGTGGATCACTTCGTCCAGGTTGAGGTAGGCAATCAGCAAACCGTCCAACAGGTGCAGGCGGCGCTCGACCTTGTCCAGGCGGAACTGCAGACGTCTGCGCACCGTTTTGACACGAAACTCCAGCCACTCCACCAGCAGCGCTCGCAGGTTCTTCAACTGCGGCTTGCCGTCCAAGCCAATGATGTTGATGTTGACCCGGTAGCTGGACTCCAGGTCGGTGCTGGCAAACAGGTGCTGCATCAAAGCGTCGTGGTCGACCCGGCTGTTGACTGGAATGATCACGATGCGGCATGGGTTCTCATGGTCCGACTCGTCACGCAAGTCGGCCACTTGTGGCGCTTTCGACGGTTTTGCCTGCATCATCGCGGCAATCTGCTCCAGCACCTTGGCCCCGGAGACCTGATGTGGCAGCGCGGTGACGATGATGTCGCCGTCTTCGATGTGATACACGGCGCGCATACGCACCGAACCGCGGCCGCTTTCGTAGATTTTCAGCAGGTCGGCGCGCGGGGTGATGATTTCCGCCTCGGTCGGATAGTCCGGGCCCTGGATGTGCTCGCAGAGCTGCTCCACCGTGGCTTTCGGATCGTCCAGCAGGCGCACACACGCCGTGGCCACTTCCCGCAGGTTGTGGGGCGGCACGTCAGTGGCCATGCCCACGGCAATGCCGGTGGTGCCATTGAGCAGGATATTCGGCAAACGTGCCGGCAATACCAGGGGTTCATCGAGGGTGCCGTCGAAGTTGGGCCCCCAGTCCGCCGTGCCCTGGCCCAGCTCGCTGAGCAGCACTTCGGAATAACGCGACAACCGCGCCTCGGTGTAACGCATGGCCGCGAACGACTTGGGATCGTCCGGTGCGCCCCAGTTACCCTGGCCATCCACCAAGGTGTAGCGGTAGCTGAACGGCTGGGCCATCAACACCATGGCTTCGTAGCAGGCCGAATCACCGTGAGGGTGGAACTTGCCGAGCACGTCACCGACGGTCCGCGCCGACTTCTTGTGCTTGGAATCGGCGTCCAGCCCCAACTCGCTCATGGCATAGACGATGCGCCGTTGAACCGGCTTCAAGCCGTCGCCGATGTGCGGCAAGGCGCGGTCCATGATCACGTACATGGAGTAATTGAGGTAGGCATTTTCGGTGAAGTCAGCCAGCGATCGGCGCTCTACGCCGTCCAAGCTGTCTGCAAGAATGTCGCTCATGCGGGCCTCATCAGTTCATTGTCTGGCGCAACGACATGGTGCCGTCGCGCTGGGTAGATTCAAATAGATTCAGGGACGGCCGGTTCATGGCGAGGCACTCCAGCCGCCATCGGGTGCGGCGAAACGCCAGATGATCGGCCGCTCCTCGCCGTCGGCCCGCGGCCCGTCATTGTTGTCCAGGCCAACCCAGGCGCCGGTGGCATCCACCACCAGGGCCTCGGCCAGCCCGTAGGCCTGGGAATAACGGCGATTGTCCTGCAGGGCTTCGGCGGCGAATGACCAGCAGCGCTCGACTTCGGCGCTCTGGAGGTCGCGTCGGCAGATCTGATAGGCGTTGCGTTCCAGGGTGAAAAGCTTGCCATTGAACAGTGACAGGTCGGCAAAGTCCCGGGACACGGCCTTGGCGTTGGGAAACTGCGCCGGCTGCATTTCCTGCCCCGCTTCGCTCAACAGCACACAATGACCATCACAGTCCCATACTGTTTGCCGACGCTTGATCAACAGCAAGCCACGTCGCTCCCGCTCCGCCGCCAGCCACAAGCGGTCCCCGGCCGGGTTCACCGCCAGTCCTTCGAACAGCGCATTGAAATGCAACAACATGCCGCTGGCACGGGCCTCGCGGATCATCGTCGGTGCAATCTTCAACCAGGAGACTTCGCCCAACGGCGGCACCTGCAACACGGCGGCATGGGACTCGCTGACCACATAACGATTGCCGGCGCTGTCGCAACTGATGCCTTCGAAATCCAGTTCGCCACCGCGCAGGAACGACGCCGCCCAGGTACGTGATCGCAGCCCCCAGGGCAAGCCGCTGTCCGGCGCCTGCGGCACGTCGATGATCAACGCCTGGGCAGGCCAGGCCCCATCACCGGAAGTATCCAGGCGATAAATGCGATCATCGTCGCGATCCGACACTGTCCACATCTCATCGCCGCAAAGGGCCAGGCCGGACAGATTGCCGCCGCGCATGCCGTCGACAGCGTGCTCGGACAGCAATTTCAGTTCCGGTGCAGGCCCCGCGAAGATGGCCCCCGCCCACAGCAACAACGCCAGGGCGAAACCGTTGCGCATCAGGCCAGTACCTCGGCCAGGTCGCCCTTGGATTCGAGCCAGGACTTGCGATCACCGGCGCGTTTCTTCGCCAGCAGCATGTCCATGATTTCCGAGGTCGCGGCGAAATCGTCGAGGGTCAGTTGCACCAGGCGACGGGTGTTCGGGTCCATGGTGGTTTCGCGCAACTGCGGCGGGTTCATCTCGCCCAGGCCTTTGAATCGGGTGACCTGCGGTTTGCCGCGCTTCTTCTCGGCCACCAGCCGGTCGAGGATGCCGTCACGCTCGGCTTCGTCCAGGGCGTAGTAAATATCCTTGCCCAGATCGATGCGGTACAGCGGCGGCATGGCGACGTAGACATGACCGGCGTCCACCAGCGGACGGAAATGCTGGACGAACAAGGCGCACAGCAAGGTTGCGATGTGCAGGCCGTCGGAGTCGGCGTCAGCGAGGATGCAGATCTTGCCGTAGCGCAGCTGGCTCATGTCCTCGGCACCCGGATCGACTCCGATGGCCACGGCGATGTTATGCACTTCCTGGCTGGCCAGTACTTCGCTGCCGTCCACTTCCCAGGTGTTGAGGATCTTGCCCCGCAGCGGCAGGATCGCCTGGAACTCCTTGTCCCGCGCCTGCTTGGCCGAGCCACCGGCGGAGTCACCTTCCACCAGGAACAGCTCGGAACGCATCGGGTCCTGCCCGGCGCAATCGGCGAGCTTGCCCGGCAACGCCGGCCCCTGGGTGATGCGCTTGCGCTCGACCTTCTTGCTGGCCTTGAGGCGACGGCCGGCGTTGCTGATCGCCAGCTCCGCCAGGGCCAGGCCGGTTTCCGGGTTGGCGTTGAGCCACAGGCTGAACGCATCCTTGACCACACCGGACACGAAGGCCGCCGCTTCACGGGACGACAGGCGTTCCTTGGTCTGCCCGGAGAACTGGGGCTCCTGCATCTTCATCGACAGCACGAAGGCAATGCGCTCCCATACGTCCTCCGGCGCCAGCTTCACCCCACGGGGCAGCAGGTTGCGGAACTCGCAGAACTCACGCATCGCGTCGAGCAGGCCCTGGCGCAAGCCGTTGACGTGGGTACCGCCCTGGGCCGTGGGGATCAGGTTGACGTAGCTTTCCTGGACGCTTTCGCCACCTTCGGGCAGCCATAACAACGCCCAGTCCACGGCTTCCTTGTTACCGGCCAGGCTGCCGCAGAACGGTTCGTCGGGCAGCCGCTCAAAACCACTGACCGCGTCCACCAGGTAAGAGCGCAAGCCATCTTCGTAATGCCACTCGACTTTCTCGCCGGTGGCCTTGTCCTCGAAGCTGACCAACAGCCCCGGGCACAACACGGCCTTGGCCTTGAGCACATGCTTGAGGCGGCTGACGGAAAACTTCGGTGAGTCGAAATACTTCGGATCCGGTGCGAAGTACACGCTGGTGCCGGTGTTGCGCTTGCCGACGCTGCCGATCACCTCCAGCTCGGTGGCCTTGTAGCCGTCGGCAAAGGTCATCTGGTATTCGTTGCCGTCACGCTTGACCCGCACCCGGACCTGGGTCGACAAGGCGTTGACCACGGAAATACCCACCCCGTGCAGACCGCCGGAGAACTGGTAATTCTTGTTGGAAAACTTGCCGCCCGCATGGAGCTTGGTGAGGATCAGCTCGACGCCCGACACCCCCTCTTCGGGGTGGATGTCCACCGGCATGCCACGGCCGTCATCGCTGACCTCCAGCGAATGGTCGGCGTGCAGGATGACCTGCACCGATTTGGCGTGGCCGGCCAAGGCTTCGTCGACACTGTTGTCGATGACTTCCTGGGCGAGGTGGTTCGGCCGACTGGTGTCGGTGTACATGCCGGGGCGCTTGCGCACCGGGTCGAGGCCCGAGAGGACTTCGATGGCGTCTGCGTTATAAGAGCTAGCGCTGGGAGTGGCCATGGGGTCTCGTCGTCAGTGTTCGAATAAAAAGGGGCGATGGCTCACAGCGAGGTGAAGTCGATCGCCTGGTACAAATCGGCGCCAATACCGGCAAAATTCAATAGGGCCGGCAACTGTTGGGCAAACCCCTGGAAACTGTGATCGCCGCCGGCCTGGATGCGCAAGGCACAGGCACGGTAGTACTGCTGGGCGTGGCGATAATCCAGCGTTTCGTCACCGGTTTGCAACCATACCTGATACCGCTGCGGATCCTGGGGCGCCGGCACTTCCAACGTGGCCAGGGCCGTGACGTGGTCGTGGGTCAATTCCCAGGTTTCATCGGTGTACAGATTCTTTTGCGTGCCCAGGTAACCGTCGAACATCCGATGGGGGCTGACCGCAGGGTTGATCAACAGTGCCTTGAGGCCGTGGCGCTCGGCCAAGTGAGTCGCATAGTAGCCGCCGAGCGAGCTGCCGACCAGCAGCGGACGGCCCAGTTGTGTAATCGCCTGTTCCAGCTGGGCCATGGCTTCGCGGGGGTGGTGGTGCAGGGCTGGCACTTGCAGTCGGTCGGCCAGGCCCAGGCGGGTCATCACGTCGATGAGTTGACGGGCCTTGGTCGAGGCTGGGGCGCTGTTGAAGCCGTGGATGTAGAGGATCGAGGCCGACATGCCAACTTCCTATGTGTGAGAGGCAAAGGTCGGAGTTTACAGGGAGTTTGTGGCGGTTTGGGGGGATTTGCCTTCTTATAGCTGCCTCATCTCTGTCGGTTGTACGTCGATCCAATGGTGGGAGCGAGCCTGCTCGCGATGGCTGTGTGTCAGTCTGTGTGGTTTTTTTGACCGGGTACATATCCATTGCTGCGGTAACGGCTACTTAGGGTTCCGCCCTGACGGCGGCTCACTTTTTTTCAGACGCCAAAAAAAGTAAGCAAAAAAGGCTTCGCCCCACCACTGGGCACCTCGCCAAGGCTCGGCGTTCCCTCACTCCGGCATTGCTCCGTGGGCCCGCCGCGAAGGGCCATCCATGGCCCAGCGCGGCTAACCCGGCATCCATGCCGGGTTACCCACTACGCAATGCCTGCGTTCGGCCCTTGTGGTTAACGGGGCGTCCAAGATCAAAAGCCAAAGCAAGAGCAAGAGCAAGAGCAAAAGCAAAAGCAAAAGCAAAAGCAAAAAGGTTGTCTGGCCTATCGGGGGTCGACGACGTCCAGCGCTCGGTTTGCCAGCAGCTCACTGAGTTCGACCATCTGCTGGACGCCGAAAGCTATATGCCGGTTGGAGCCTTCCAGGTTGAAGGCCAGGTCGCTGAGCATCGCATTGGCCGAGGCCAGGGTTTCGCTGAGGTTGGCCAGGAGGGTTTCGCTGTCCAGGTCTTCGACGACGGTGAATAGCTGACCGGGGGATGGTTTCTTTTTGGCCTGGGGTTCTGGGGCGAGGTAGAAGTTGAGGGCGCGTTCGGCGGCTTCGTCGAGTTTTTTGGTGTCGAGGCCGGTGTGGGGTGAGGTGGGATCGGTTTTTGGGGGATTGGGGGTAACTTTGAACATGGTGAGATTCCTTTTACCAAGTGGAACCGCCACGTCTCGTTTTCCAGTCGAGAGGTGGCAGCTATGCGAGGGCTGGAAAAACCGAGGTAAAAGGCAAACCCGGCAGACTCGAAAGTCTCCCACGCACAGCCGCCATAACGCAGAACTGCACAGATAAAGCACGGCAGTATCTCACGTGGTGCGCTGTTACGCCTTTTACTCTTCGGGTTTTCCAGGCCCGGTCGCTGAATTGCAGCGACCGAAAAAGGTTAGCGAGTCCCCTTCCCACCCGGCAACCGCCAGAGATCGTCGGAAAAATCTGCCTGGACGTCCGACCATTCCCACAGATTTAGGTCGACTGTTAAGCCGCCATCGCGAGCAGGCTCGCTCCCACAGTGGGACGAGGTATGGCCCAAGAGACAGGTCGGTCTTTAGGACGCCTTCGCGGGCAAGCCCGCTCCCACAGGGGACCAAGGTCAGCCGCAAGAACAGGCCGGCCATAAGGCCGCCTCGCCGTTGCTTTTGCTTTTGCTTTTGCTTTTGCTTTTGCTTTTGCTTTTGATCTTTGGGCCCCATTAACCACGACGGCCGAACGCAGGCATTGCGTAGTGGGCAACCCGGCATGGATGCCGGGTTAGCCGCGCTGGGCCATGGATGGCCCTTCGCGGCGGGCCCACGGAGCAATGCCGGAGTGAGGGTACACCTCGCCTTGGCGAGGTGCCGAGTGGTGGGGCCAAGCCTTTTTGGTTACTTTGGGCTGGGCCGGCATTCCGGCGTTTGCCAAAAGTAACCCGCTGTAAGAGCGGAACCGTAAGTGGCCGTTACCGCAGAAATGGATATGTACCGATAAATCCAGGCCGCCTTCGCGAGCAAGCCCGCTCCCACAGGTGAAACGGGAAAACTCAGTACCCCTCAGCCCCATAGTCAACCGCAAAAGCAAACCCAACCACCCGCTCAACCCCCGTCTCCAACCGCCCATCCGGCCAAAGCCGCAACCACCGATACCCCGGCGCCTGCTCCCCCACCGCAAAATCCTCACTCCCCGGCTCGAACTGAATGCACGTCGAAGGCGAAGCCAACAACCGCACCCCATTGCGCTGCTGATCCACCTCCTGATGCACATGCCCCCACAACACCGCCCGCACCTGGGGAAAGCGATCCAGCACCGCAAACAGCGCCTCCGGATTGCGCAACCCGATGGGCTCCATCCACACGCAGCCAATCGAAACAGGATGATGATGCAGACACACCAGATGATGCCGCTCCGGCGCCTCGCTCAAGGCATTGGCCAACAGGATCAACTGCTCCTGCGCGAGAAACCCCGGCACCGAGCCGGGCACCGCAGAATCCAGCAGCGTGATACGCCAATTCCCGATGTCCACCACCGGATCGAGCAGCATGCTCTTGACCGCCGCCTCGAGCATGACCTGCGGCTCGTCATGGTTACCCGGAATCCAACGCGCCGGCGCGTCGATCCGCGCGCTCATCTGCCGGAAAGCCTCATAGGATTGCAGCGTCCCGTCCTGGGATAAATCCCCGGTGGCAAGCATCAGGTCGATGTTCGGCTGTTGCTCCAGGACCAGGTCAATGACCGCCCGCAGGCTGTCGCGGGTGTTCATGCCCAGCAACGAAGCGTCGGCCTCGGCGAACAGGTGGCTGTCGGACAGTTGGACCAGCAACACCGGATCGGCGGTGGTCAGGGTGGATACGCTCGGCAAATCGCTCGCTCCCAGGCGCGATCACGCCATTGGATGAAGTCGCAATTATGCTGGGGATGATCAAAAGGGGAAACCCGCGAACCGGAACCGGTTCACAGACAGCGCACTGCACTAGCGAACCACTTCGAACTCGTGACCCAGCGCCAGGCAATGACTCAGCCATTCACCCAGGAACAGATTCAACTGGGCCTTTTCGTCCGGCTGGTGCATCGAGGCATTGGGGTAAGGATAGATGCCACGAAAGCGTCTTGCATGCTCGGCGCTCACCACTTCGGCCATGCGCGCATCGTGATAGACCTGAACCTCCAGTTGCGGCACCGGCAGCCAGGGCAGGCTGTGTTCCTGGCGCACTTGCAAGGTGGTGGTGTATGGGCAGGTCTGCAGCACTTCGAGCGCCAGCACGCCGAGCATCTGATCACCATGAGTCACGGCGATGCGCCGCGGCGCCGGGTCGTTGCGCATGTCCGGCAACAAGCGCATCAGGCGGGCGTAGTTGGCCTCGCAGGCGGCTTGCAGCCCGACCAGATCGACGCGATAGCGATCGCGCAGCTTGCTTAAGACCATAGCCCCCTCACTTCATCGCGATTCAAGGCCAGCCATTGCAAGGCAATGATGCTGGCCGCGTTGCAGATACGCCCGTCGCGCACCGCCTGCAAGGCATCCTCGAAAGCCCAGGCCTTCACGCGAATGTCTTCGGCTTCCTCTACAAGCCCGTGCAGGCCTCCGGCCCCCGTGCTGTCGCAACGCCCCAGGTAAAGATGGACAAACTCGTCGCTGCCGCCCGGCGATGGAAAATACTTGGTCATCGGCCAAAGCGCAGCGAAGTCCAGCCCAGCTTCCTCCTGCGCTTCACGATGAGCAACTTCTTCCGGTTGTTCGTCCTTGTCGATCAGGCCCGCCACCAGCTCCACCAGCCAAGGATTGGGACTCTTGCCCATGGCGCCGACACGAAACTGTTCGATCAGCACCACCTCATCGCGCTGCGGGTCGTAGGGCAAAACGCACACTGCATCATGGCGCACGAACAATTCGCGACTGATGACACGGCTCATACCGCCAGCGAACAACTCATGGCGCAGTTGGACGCGATCGAGCTTGTAGAAACCCTGATAGCAGCTGTCGCGTTTGACAATGTCCACGGTGGTCGGTGTGGCGTTGGCGAAATCAGTCATGGCAGTCCTCGTCTGGAGCAATCGATGCGAGGTTCCTACCTCGGCTTCGCGCCATCCTAACGCGCCGATACCTTTTGATGCAGCCCCTTTCCTCTCATCGGGATGGACGGCTGAACATGAAAGAATTCTAATGAGCTTAGTGGCGAACTGATTGCCCTGCTGACAGTCGAAGCGGGTAACTTTTTGCCTTTCCCTGTTTCATGAAGGACGCCCATGTCGCTTTTCAGAATCGCTTCGCTGGCCGCCATTGCCCTGACACTGGGTGCTTGCCAAAGCCTGTTCCAACCCAACTACCGCACGCCACTGGAAACCACCCGCGATGCCTCGGAACAATTGCAACCAGGCTGCGCCAGTGCCGACTGCCCATTGGTGAACATCGACACCGTGCACTTTCCTGCCGAACCGGCCCTGGACGGGATCGTCGAAAAACGCCTGCTGCAAATGACCCGCACCACACCCGACACCCCGGCGGCGCCTACCCTGGCAGCCTACCGCGAGCAGTTCTTGCGCAGCGCGCCACCGCGCACCAGCAGCTACTTGCAGGCCAAGGTACGTGAACAACATGACGGCCTGGTGATCGTCGAGTTGTCCAGTTACCTGGACACCGGCGGCGCCCATGGCACACCGGGGCGCGGTTTCATCAATTATTCGCGCCAGCAACACAAGGTACTGGCGCTGTCGGACATGCTGCTGCCGGGCCAGGAAGAAGCCTTCTGGAAAGCGGCCCAGGTGGCGCATAACAGCTGGCTGATCAGCACCAAGCTGGATCAGGAGCCGGAGTTCCTGAAGCAGTGGCACTTCCAGAAAACCCAGAACGTGGCGCTGACCTACGGCGGGGTGATCCTCAAGTACGAAACCAGCACTATTGCGCCTTACGCTCTGGGCCACATCGAACTGAAGATCGCTTACCCGCGCCTCAATGGCATTCTCAAGCCCGAGCTGTTTCCCGGCCGTAGTTGAAAGCCCGACCCAGCAACAGCTGCAGCAGCCCTGCCAGGACCAGCGACGGCAGGGTTGCGCCAACATCCGGGTAGAAATTGGCCAACACGTGATAAGTGCTCACTCCACCCAGCCAGGCCAGCAGTGCCGGCCAGCGCAACGCGGCTGACACCACCTGGCTGCCGCGTTTACGCAGGATGAAATGGTCCACCAGCACCACGCCGAACAGCGGCGCGAACACCGAGCCGATCAGCAACAGGAAGTTCTGGTACTGCGCCAACGGCGCGAAGCAGGCGATCAGGGTGCAGATGACGCCAATCGCCAACGCCAGGTGCTCGACCTTCAACCCTGACAACATGCCGCTGGACACCGCCGCCGAGTGGATATCGGCAAACGCGTTTTCCGACTCGTCCAGCAGAATCAGCAGCAGTGGAATGCCCAATCCAGCGCCCGCCAGGGCCAGCAACAGCGCGTTGACTTCGCCGCTCGGTGCGAACGCCAGGGTGTAGGCGACGCCCAGGCTCATCAGCCAGAAATTACCGATGAAGAATCCCAGCGCCGTGCCACCGAAGACATTCCTGGCGCGTTTGCCGAAGCGTGAGTAGTCGGCGATCAGCGGTAGCCAGGACAACGGCATGGCAATCGCGATATCGAAGCCCACGGCCAAGGGCATCGAGCCGTCGCCGGCCTGAGCCCACAGTGCCGTCAGGTCGGCCTTGGCGAACAGGTTCCAGGTCAGCCAGGTGCACGCCGCCAGCAGCAGCCAGATGCCCCACTTGCGCAGCACTTTACGCACGAAGGTCAGCGGCCCGCTCACCGCGAGCAAGGTGGCCAGGGCACCGAAGAACAAGGTCCACAGCAGCGGGTTCGCCCCGAGACTGCCTTCGCTGAAGGCCCGGGCGCCCAGCAGGCTGGCGGCGTCGCGCATGACGATGATTTCGAACGAGCCCCAGCCGATCAACTGCAGCAGGTTCAACACCGCCGGTACGCTTGCGCCCTTGCTGCCCAGGCTGAGCTTGAGGGCAGCCATGGCCGACAGGCCGGTATCGCTGCCGATCACCCCGACGGCCGCCAACAGCAGGACGCCCACCAGCGTGCCGAGGAAGATCGCCAGCAACGAACCGCTCAGGCCCAGGCCCGGCGCCAGCAAGGCACCGACCTGCAAGACCATCAGGCCGATGCCGAGGGAAAACCACAGAGAGAAGAGATCGCGGGCGCCGAAGACGCGTTTGTCCAGGGGCACGGCGATGTCTGGGGAGTAGGTGCTGGGTTGGATGTTCAAGGGTTGTTATCTCAGAGGAGTATTTGTTGTTCTGATAATCGCCTTCGCGAGCAAGCCCGCTCCCACAGTGGACCTGCTGTGAACACAAAAGCTGCGTACACCAATGATCTACTGTGGGAGCGGGCTTGCTCGCGAAGGCGGCGGTGAAGTCACCGCCACCTTAGGCTCACATCACACTTTCTTGTAAAGCTGACTGCCTTCCTGCTTGAACCGCTCAGCCTGTTCCGCCATCCCTTGGGCGACGTCCACATCCACCGCCTCAATGCGCTGGTTGGCCGCGTATTCGCGCACTTCCTGGGTAATCTTCATCGAGCAGAACTTCGGCCCGCACATCGAGCAGAAATGCGCCACCTTGGCCGAGTCCTTCGGCAGGGTTTCGTCGTGGTACGCGCGAGCGGTGTCCGGGTCCAGGCCGAGGTTGAACTGGTCTTCCCAGCGGAACTCGAAACGCGCCTTGCTCAGGGCGTTGTCGCGGATCTGCGCGCCCGGGTGACCTTTGGCAAGGTCGGCCGCGTGGGCGGCGATCTTGTAGGTGATGATCCCGGTTTTCACGTCATCCTTGTTCGGCAACCCCAGGTGTTCTTTCGGGGTCACGTAGCAGAGCATGGCGCAGCCGAACCAGCCGATCATCGCCGCGCCGATGCCGGAGGTGATGTGGTCGTAGCCCGGCGCGATGTCGGTGGTCAGCGGGCCGAGGGTGTAGAACGGCGCCTCGTCGCAGCACTCCAGCTGCTTGTCCATGTTCTCCTTGATCAACTGCATCGGCACGTGACCCGGGCCTTCGATCATGCACTGTACGTCGTGCTTCCAGGCGATCTTGGTCAGCTCGCCGAGGGTTTCCAGCTCGCCGAACTGCGCTTCGTCGTTGGCGTCGGCAATCGAGCCCGGACGCAGGCCATCGCCCAGCGAGAAGCTGACGTCGTAGGCCTTCATGATTTCGCAGATGTCTTCGAAGTGGGTGTAGAGGAAGTTTTCCTTGTGGTGCGCCAGGCACCACTTGGCCATGATCGAACCGCCACGACTGACGATGCCGGTGACGCGCTTGGCGGTCATCGGCACATAGCGCAGCAGCACGCCGGCGTGGATGGTGAAGTAGTCGACGCCCTGCTCGGCCTGTTCGATCAGCGTGTCACGGAACAGCTCCCAGGTGAGGTCTTCGGCCACGCCGCCGACTTTCTCCAGGGCCTGGTAGATTGGCACGGTGCCGATAGGCACTGGCGAATTGCGGATGATCCACTCGCGGGTTTCGTGGATGTGCTTGCCGGTGGACAGGTCCATCACCGTGTCCGAGCCCCAGCGAATGCCCCAGGTCAGCTTCGCCACTTCTTCTTCGATGGACGAACCCAGGGCGCTGTTACCGATGTTGCCGTTGATCTTCACCAGGAAGTTACGGCCGATGATCATCGGTTCCAGTTCGGTGTGGTTGATGTTGGCCGGGATGATCGCGCGGCCACGGGCGATTTCCTCACGGACGAATTCCGGGGTGATGACCTTCGGGATGCTGGCGCCGAAGCTGTGGCCGGCGTGTTGCTGGTCCAACAGGCCGGCGGCGCGGGCCACTTCCAGCTTCATGTTCTCGCGGATGGCGACATATTCCATCTCGGCGGTGATGATGCCTTTGCGCGCGTAGTGCATCTGGCTGACGTTGGCGCCCGGCTTGGCGCGACGCGGGTTGTTCACGTGGGCGAAGCGCAGCTTGGTCAGCTCCGGGTCAACCAGGCGCTCCTGGCCGAAGTTGGAGCTCAGGCCGGCCAGGCGCTCGGTGTCGCCACGGGCCTCGATCCACGGCGAACGCACGTCGGCCAAGCCCTTGCGCACGTCGATGATCACGTTCGGGTCGGTGTAGGGCCCCGAGGTGTCGTAGACCGTCACCGGCGCGTTGATTTCACCGCCAAAGTCGGTGGGGGTCACGTCGAGGCTGATCTCGCGCATGGGCACGCGAATATCCGGGCGGCTGCCCTGGATATAGATTTTTTGCGAGCGGGTAAAAGGCTGAACCGATTGCTGATCGACCTGGGCCGAATCACTGAGGTTGGTCGCGTTTTTTGATTTTGTCGTCATCACGGGCTCTCCAGACACACATCCAGGCAGTGGATTTTTGTCGGAGCGAACCTGTAACGAATGGACGCATCCCATCACGGTTGTGTGGATGCTGTGCTTGATGCAAGACGGTTCGATTGTCGAACAACATCCCGGACGAAGCACAAGAGGACTCGCCGGGTGACGAGAAATCTTGTTCCCTACGCAGGCGCTAACCTGATCAGGTTCAACGGGATCCGAAATTATTCGATCTCAGCCTCATAGCAAGGCACCCCGACAAGAACCCGGCCAGTCTAGACACAACCACGAGAGAACGCCATCGCCGCAGCAAAAGGCGTGATGAATGGCGCATATACAGGATTGTTGCCGTGCGCATGCGCAACTACACTCGCTACGCCGCGCCTCTTGTGCGCTACTCATCGTAAAATAGGGATCGCCTCATGCTGCGCAAACTCTCACTGGCCCTCGCCGTGTCTTGTGCGTCCAATGGAATGGCCTGGGCTGCCGAAGCGCCCCTCACCACCAAGACCGATCTGGTAAGCGTGTATCAGGAGGCAGTGGACAACAACGCCGATCTCGCCGCCGCCCGTGCCCAATATGGCGCCCAGAAGGAAGTGGTACCTCAGGCGCGCGCCGGGTTGCTGCCCAACCTGTCGGCCGGTGCCGACCTGAACAACACCCGGACCCAGCTCGACGAGCCGTCAATGAACGCTACTCGCAGCGCCACGGTATACCAGGCCACGCTGTCGCAGCCGATTTTCCGGGCCGACCGCTGGTTCCAACTACAGGCGGCAAAGTCCGTCAACGAACAAGCGTCGCTGCAACTGTCGGCCACCGAGCAGAACATGATCCTGCAAAGCGCCGAGAGTTATTTCAACGTGCTGCGCAGCCAGGACAACCTGGCCTCGACCAAGGCTGAAGAAGCGGCCTTCAAGCGTCAGCTCGACCAGTCCAACGAACGCTTCGACGTCGGCCTGTCGGACAAGACCGACGTGCTGCAATCCCAGGCCAGCTACGACACTGCCCGCGCCAACCGGATTCTGGCCCAGCGCCAGGTCGAGGATGCGTTCGAAGCACTGATCACCCTGACCAACCGCCAGTACAACTCGATCCAAGGCATCGTCCACACGCTGCCGATCCTGCCGCCGGTGCCGAATGACGCCAAGGCCTGGGTCGACACCGCAGCCAGGCAGAACCTCAACCTGCTGGCCAGCAACTACGCCGTCGACGCCGCCGAAGACACCCTGCGTCAACGCAAGGCCGGTCATGCGCCCACGCTCGACGCGATAGCCCAGTACAAAAAAGGCGACAACGATGGCTTCGGCTTTACCAACCCGAGCCTGACCGGCCAGCGTTACGGTGGCGATGCCGAGCAGCGCACCATCGGCCTGCAGTTGAGTATTCCGATCTACAGCGGCGGGCTGACCAGCTCCCAGGTGCGCGAGTCCTACTCGCAACTCACCCAGACCGAACAGCAGCGCGAAGGCCTGCGCCGGCAGGTGGTGGAAAACACTCGCAACCTGCACCGCGCGGTGAACACCGACGTGGAACAGGTCCAGGCCCGGCGCCAGTCGATCATTTCCAACCAGAGTGCGGTAGAGGCCACAGAGATCGGTTACCAGGTGGGCACGCGCAACATCGTCGATGTGCTGGATGCCCAGCGCCAGCTGTACACCTCGGTGCGCAACTACAACAACGCCCGCTACGACTACATCCTCGACAACCTGCGCCTCAAGCAGGCCGCCGGCACCCTCAGCCCGGCCGACTTGCAGGACCTGTCGCGCTACCTCAAGCCTGACTACAACCCCGACCGGGACTTCCTGCCGCCGGACCTGGCGCAGGCTGCCGCGGAGCAGTTGCGTTCGCGGCCGAATCAGTAAAACGGCAGTTGAATTTTGTGGCGAGGGGATTTAGCGAAACGTCGCACCGCCCCGCTGGGCTGCGCAGCAGCCCCAAAGCCTGACGGCGCGGTGTGTCAGATGGTTTAGATGGGGGATGCTTCGCACCCAACGGGGCGGTGCGACGTTTCGCTAAACCGCCACAGGTAGATCTCCGGCCATCGATAATCGCCACAACAGCGTTCGTCAGATACAGGCTGATCAGCCGATCAACCGCCCCAACCCATCCAACAACCGCTGCAACGCCCCCTGGTTGCGGCGCATCACCGCAAGCCCTGCCTCAGCCATGCGCTGTGCATCCCGAGGCAGTTCGAACAGGCGCTGTATCGCCCAGGCCAGACTCTGGGCATCTTCGACTTCCTGCAACGCCCCGGCACTGCGCAGTTGCGCGGCGATTTCGAGGAAGTTGAACAGGTGCGGCCCGCTGAGCACCGGTTTCGACAGCGCCGCCGGTTCCAGCAGATTGTGGCCGCCGTTGGGCACCAGGCTGCCGCCCACGAAAGCGCTATCGGCCAGCGCGTAGAGGAACAGCAGCTCGCCCATGGTGTCGCCCAGCAACACCGAAGTTTGCGCGGTAACGGGCTGCGCGCTGGAACGCCTGACCGTGGCAAAGCCTTCGCTTTCACACAACCGGTGCACCGTGTCGAAACGCTCGGGATGACGCGGCACCAGGATCAGCAACGCATCGGGGTAACTGTCGAGTAGCCGACGGTGCGCGGCCAGCACCACCTCGTCTTCGCCCTCATGGGTGCTCGCAGCGATCCAGACCGGGCGATCCGTCGCCTGCCATTGGCTACGCAGGGCACTGGCGCGTTCGAGCAGTTGCGGGTCGATGGTCAGGTCGTACTTGATGGAACCGGTAACCTCGACGGTCTCGGCCCGAGCGCCCAACTGGCGGAAACGTTCGGTCTCGGCTTCGGTCTGGACGGCAAACAGGCTCATCTCGGCCAGCATCGGCCGGGTGAGTTTGGGGAAGCGGGCATAGCCCCGGGCCGAACGCTCCGACAAACGCGCATTCGCCAAGGCCACCGGAATACCGCGCTTGGCGCATTGATGGATGTGGTTGGGCCACAGCTCGGTTTCCATGATCACGGCCAGCGTCGGTCGAACCCGATCAAGAAAACGCCTGGCAGCGCACGGCAGGTCGTAAGGCAAATAACAATGCTGAATGCGCGGCTCATTGGCGAATAACGCCTGGATCCGCTCCGAGCCCGTGGGCGTCATGCAGGTTACCGTGATCGGCAACTGTGGATAGCGCTGCAACAGGGCGCGAATCATCGGCGCGGCGGCGATGCTTTCGCCCACCGATACCGAATGGACCCATATGCCTCCCTGGGCCATGACCGGCAACCCCCAGGAAAACCGCTCGCCGATGCGCCGGGCATACGCCGGCGCCTTGCGTGCGCGCAACCACAGTCGAATCGCTACCAATGGCAGCCCCAGGTAAAACAATGCGCTATAGAGAGTTCTGTTCATGGCGGCGGAGTTTATCGGTTTTTCAGCCGATCGCCTGCAACTGCACGGCAAAACGTTCCGCCAGCCAGCGCGCGGCCGGGCCAAGGGGTTCGTCACGGCGCCAGACCAGCTCTACCACGAGCGCCGGTGGGGTCCATTCACTGTTGAGTTCGACCATATCGCCCAGGTACGCCGGATACTGCACTACGTGCCTCGGCAGCCAGGCCCAGCCCAGGCCACTTCTCAGCCATTCGGCCAGGACATAGAAACTGTCGGCGCGCCAGACCTGCGGGCTGGCCTGCTCGCTGCCGGGGTAGACGCTGGACTGGGTCGCCATCAACAACTGCCGGTGCCGGGCCATTTCCCGGCAGGACACATAGTCGTGGCTGGCCAGTGGATGCCCCTTGCTGCACACCGTAACCATCTCGACGCTGCCCAACACTCGGCGCTCCAGTGCTTCAGGGATCTGGTCGTGGTAGAACAACAAGCCCAGGTCAGCGCGACGCTCCACCAGTTTGCGCGCCACATCGCCCTGGGCGGCACTGGCCAGTTGCACCTCAAGGGTGGGGAATTGCTCGGCCAACGCCGCCAGGCTGTCGATAACCGGTTGATAGGGCATGGCCTCGTCCTGGGCCAGGCGCAGCGACGCTTCCTGACCGCGCATCAAGGCCAGGGCCCGGCCATTGAGGCGCTCACATTGGCGCAACACCTCCCGCGCTTCCTCCAGCAATGCCTCGCCAGCATCGGTGAGCTGCGGTTGGCGGCCGCTGCTGCGCTCGAACAGGCTCACGCCCAAATCGGTTTCCAGCAATGCAATCGCACTGCTGACGGCCGATTGGGCCTTGCGCTGATCCCGGGCCACCGCGGAAAAAGAACGCTTTTCGGCGACCCCCACGAACAGGCGCAATTGCTCAAGGTTCCATTCAACGTTCATGCCCCAACCTATCTCTTTAACAGATAGGTAATGACTTTACCGCATCTAGCCACGCACTAGAATGGCGACATCGAAAGACGCACCAGCCAATGAGGTTTCGCCCATGAACGCTTACTACTACCTCGCTATTGCCATCTGCGCCGAAGTGATCGCTACCGTTTCGATGAAAGCAGTAAAAGGCCTGAGCACACCCCTGCCCCTGATGCTGGTGATCGCAGGCTATGGCATCGCTTTCTGGCTGTTGACCCTGGTGGTACGCACCGTCCCGGTGGGCGTGGCGTATGCGGTCTGGGCCGGGATGGGAATCGTCATGGTCAGCGTCGCGGCGCTGTTCATCTACGGGCAGAAGCTGGACGTGCCGGCGATGCTGGGGATGGCGTTGATTGTGCTGGGGGTGGTGGTGATCCAGCTGTTCTCCAAGACGGCAGGGCACTGAAGCTGCAAGCTGCAAGCTGCAAGCTGCAAGCTGCAAGCTGCAAGCCAGGAACAGCCTCTCGCTTGTAACTTGAAGCTTGAAGCTTGAAACTTGCAGCTTCATTTCCTCCGAGGTCGCTGCATGCCATCCGTTATTTCCACCGACGTGCTGATTGTCGGCGCCGGAGTCGCCGGCCTCTGGCTGAATGCGCGCCTGCGTCGCCAGGGCTATTCGACCGTGCTGGTGGAAAGTGCCAGCCTCGGCGGTGGGCAGAGCGTCAAGTCCCAGGGCATCATCCATGGCGGTGCCAAATATGCGCTGCATGGTGCCCTGACCGGTGCCTCGGAAGCCATTGCCGACATGCCGCGCCGTTGGCGCGAAGCGCTCGCTGGCAACGGTGAGCTGGACCTGTCCGGTGTGCGCCTGCTGTCCGAAGCCCATTACCTGTGGTCTCCCGGCACCCTGGCCGGCAATCTCACCAGTTTTTTCGCCAGCAAGGCCGTGCGCGGACGGGTCGATCAGGTCAAGGGCGACCAACTGCCACCGGCCCTGCAGGACAAGCGTTTCAAAGGCAAGGTCTATCGCCTGGCCGAACTGGTGGTGGATGTCCCCAGCCTGATCGCACGCCTGGCGGAACTGGCCGGCGACAGCCTGCTCGCCGGCCAGCACATCGAGCCGCTGCGCGAAGCCGGCGAACTGGTGGGCCTGAAGGTTGATGGTCGCGAGATCCGCGCCCAGCGCATTGTCCTCAGTGCCGGGGCCGGCACCGCCGAGCTACTCGCAACCCTGGGCCTGGACCAGCCGGCGATGCAGCGCCGTCCGCTGCACATGGTGCTGGTCAAGGGACCGAGTCTCAAGCCGCTATATGCCCATTGCCTGGGAGGCGGGCCGAAACCGCGTATCACCGTCACCACTCACCCGGCCGCCGATGGTCAATGGGTCTGGTACCTGGGCGGCGACATTGCCGAAGCCGAGGGCGTAGCCCGCGAACCCGCCGCGCAGATCGCCGCCGCGCAAAAGGAACTCGGGCAGTTGCTGCCCTGGGTCGACCTGACCACCGCGCAATGGGCCACCCTGCGGGTCGATCGCGCCGAACCGCTGCAATCGGGCCTGAGCCGTCCGGACAACGCTTTCCTTGCCGAGCAGAACCGCCTCCTGGTGGGCTGGCCGACCAAGCTGGCCCTGGCCCCGGACTATTCCGACCGGGTGATTGCCGCATTGCAACAAGGCGGTATCACGCCCAGCCATCCGGCCCCTTTGCCGGACCTGCCGAAACCGCCCATGGGCGTACCCGCCTGGGAGCAACTGCTGCCATGAGCCAACCGACCCTGCACGATTTCTATCGTCCCCTGGGCAACCTCGGCCCGAAGGTTTCGCCCCTGGGCCTGGGCACCGTCAAGCTCGGGCGCGACCAGGGGGTCAAGTACCCCAACGGTTTCCGGATTCCCGATGACGACGAAGCGCGCATGCTGCTCAAGCTGGCCCGTGACCTGGGTATCAACCTCATCGACACCGCGCCGGCCTATGGCCGTAGCGAGGAACGCCTCGGCCCGCTGTTGCGCGGTCAACGCGGGGACTGGGTGATTGTCAGCAAGGTAGGCGAAGAATTCAGCGACGGGCAGTCGCGCCACGATTTCAGTGCCGCCCACACTCGCCTCTCGGTGGAGCGCAGCCTCAAGCGCCTGGAGACCGACTATATCGACCTGGTACTGGTGCACTCCGACGGCAATGACCTGGCGATACTCAACGACAGCGAGGTCTACCCGACCCTGGCGGCGCTCAAGCGCGAAGGCAAGATCGGTGGCTTCGGCTTCTCCGGCAAGACCGTCGAGGGTGGCCTGAAGGCCCTCGAACAGGGCGACTGCGCCATGGTTACCTACAATCTGAACGAACGAAGCGAAACCGCTGTCATTGACTACGCTACCGAGCACGGCAAAGCCATCCTGGTGAAGAAAGCCCTTGCCAGCGGTCACGCCTGCCTGAGTCCCGGGGTTGATCCGGTCCAGGCCAGCTTCGAACTGTTGTTTGAGCACCCGGGGATCGCCAGTGCTATTGTCGGCACCATCAATCCGCTGCACCTCGCCCATAACGTCGCGACCGTAGCCAAGGTCCTACGTAAAAACTGACGCCGCTTCACGCGTTTTTTAGCAGGAGCCGATATGCCGCGCACGCTCATCAGGAAGAACCCAAGCAACTTCAAGACCCTGCCGCTGTTCGTCGAAGCAACGCCCGAAGGCCTGACTTACCAGAGCGTCGGGATGCCGCTGAACTTTGCCCAGACCTTGCAGCGCCGCCGCCCCGTGACGGTGGCCGATGCCGAACGTTTTTCGCTGGAGCTGGCGAACCTGGGGGTCTCGGTGCGCCTGACCCTGCAGTGGCAAAACCGCGACTATTGGGTGTTGGTGCGCCAGCGTCGGCAGGATCGCGGCGACGTAGTGCTCAAGCTGATTTCCGGTTACGTCCCGGCCCATGAACTGAACCTGCCATTACTTACCGCAATCAGTGAAATTGCCGAAGAATGCCTGCTGGAAACCCCTGAAGGCTGGCTCGGCGGACGATTCAACGACACCTGGCTGCCAGCGCCCTATGCCACAGCCTTGCACTATCGCGAGGCATTGCCATTTCGGCTGACACCGCTGTCCGGCTCGGCCCGTCCGGTGCGCAGCGCCAACCTGCAGTTGATTGAGCGGCCACGGGCCTACGTGCATCTGCCGACGGCGTCGCTGCAGTTGATCTACGATTTGCGCCTGGAAGTGCCCAAGGAAGCCAAGTCCCTGAGCCTGTTTCACGTCGATGAGCGCCTGGAGGGCGACCAGTTGGTGGCGCGCCTGGACCGCAAGCGTCCCGATCTCTACCTGATGCCGCTGCACGAGGGCCAACCGACTGGAGAACTGTATACGCTCAAACGTGACCAGCTCGTCCCGGCCAGCACACGCGGCCTGCACTTGGCAGAAAGCTTTGCTACCCAGGAGGGATGGGTGGTTCGCGAAGAGCGCATTCGCTGGAAGGATTGGATCGCGAACCAAGGACTTGCAACAACCTCCCCTCGCCGACCAAGCCTGACCAAGCTCCGCACAAAAGCCATGGGCCTGATGCGCATGGTCCGCGGTACGCTACAAAAATGACATCAAGTCAGACGCCGCTTATCAATGTAAGTGCGACATTGAGCAAACAAATGAAAAAAACGATTCTCACGTTTCCCCATCCCGCGCTTGGATGAAAACGATTCCTCGGCAAAGGCGCCATTGATTCGCACCCGTGAAGCGGTAGTAGGCAGCGTACATACCCTGACTCGAGCCTGCTGTAACGCATATTTGAGCAACCGCTCGGAATGCAGTTTTCTACCTGTCGCCTTGCAGAAGTCAAAAATGCGCTCGATACGCTTGCCATAGGCCACGTAGGCATCACGCCCACAGATCGCAAAACGATCGTTCAACCCGCCCCACCATTGCCAATCCGGGATGTAGGCATTCGATCGGCGCTCGTTGGCATGCCCGAACACGTAAGTTGGAAGTACAGTGTGGTAGAAATTATCGGGACGTACGAACACGACAAAATCCGGATCGAACGGTTCGATCATTTCCGTCACGTTGTACAAGGAGTTGAGCTGATAAATCAGATTCCTGAGCGAAGCGTACTCGTCTGCCCAGGTGTCGCCCAAGGCCTTGACCCGTTCGAAGTCCCAACGCTCCAGAACGCCCTCGGTGGAATGGAGCTGGCCGGTCATCGTGCTGAACGGCGCGTAATTGTCGGTACTCAGCTTACCCCGCTCGCCAGAACGCGAGTTATGCACTTCATCGATTTTGTACAGGTGGTAGAAGCACTGCACTTCGCTTCCCGCGGGGATCTGCCCCAGGACGTTCTCCCGGATGGAGGGAAAGCAAATCTCCGAGTTTCTCGGGATACCAAAAAATGCTACCGCAACTTTCAACACGCGTTCTGCCCTGTCGTAAGAATAGAACTTGCCCAATAGTGCCCCAATGGGCCTTGCAACCTGACCCGATGCTACTCAACGGCGACGAAACCAACCTTGCCACCAACGCCTGTGCTGCAACGGCACGACGGCCACATCGGCTTCGAGGAGCCATTGCCGCTCATATTCCCAGGCATGCCCGCTCCAGAACTTTCCCGCTTCGTTGGAAAACCCCAGGGTCATCAATCGGTAGGTATAGCCCGAATGCCCACGAAGCCAATCGAACACCACCAACGCATTGAAACCGGTAGACGGACCGACATAGCGCTTACCGTCCACCCTGTCGACGGGGTAGTTCCACAAAGGTGGCAGCGGAATGCGCTCCTGATAAAACGCGACGCCTGGCAGTGGAGACATGGCTCCGGTGCACCCCACCAGCATCGTGAAGCAACGCGCTCCGGGTAGCTCGAACAATCGCTGCACCTGGAGTTTGTAGGGCAAGCCGAAAAAATACGCGTCAGGCGCATTGAAGCCGTGTACGAATACATTGACGCTCTGCGGAGTGAGAAACGCCGCCTTCATGCAAGTGTTGAATGACACGACCACATCATCGCTGCCGATATCGAGCGCCCGGAAGTCGGCTTCGGTGATTGCCGGATTATTCGCTACTAGCACCACCCGAGAAGCTTTGGCCAGGCAATCCTTCAATGCCTGGGGCAACGCCCCCAAAACCGATTGATGGCCGCCCGGCAATTCGTCGAGCGACATTTCGTCACGCGTGCGAACGGTTTGATCCATGGTCTCTACCCCGGTACGTTCATGCCGTAACGCAACTTGACCCACCAGCGGACAAGCGCCGAAGGTGATTGCCAAGTCCGCATTTCACGCTGAATCTCGGCCGCCAAGGTCTGCCCTACCCGGGCAAAAGAATATTGGCTTTCGGCAAAGGCCTGGCCGTTATGGGCAATTCGCGTCGCCAGTTCTAGATCCCGCTGCAGCAGTTCCAGCTTTTGCACCGCCTCTTCCTCTGAACGGTAGAAAACGACATTCTCCATGTCCCTGAAGCCGAGTAATTCATCCTCCTCGCCTTGGCTCCAGGCCAATAACACGCAACCGCACGCCATGGCTTCGAAGTTCTTGATCATGAACTCCCCCATGCCCAGGTCAGCACTGACGAATATCTTGATTCGATTAAGCGTTTCCAGATACTCGCTACCTGAATTCGTTCGAGCTACCAGCATCCCGGTCCGCCGGGCCAGGGACTCAAGCAGTGCCTTGCGTTGAGCGTATTCGGTACTCTTGAGACTGCCGAGGAAACCAATGGGAATGTCACGCTCCTTGCCGGTATTACGCAACATCCGCTCGTCATAACCCTTGGAAACGAACACGGCATCGATGTCCTCGGCTTGCATCCGACGAGCCAGCAAAGCCCCCGACACCAGGGCTCGGCAACTCGGCAGGCGGCGGTACAGACGCGAGTAAACGCCCTTGTATTTACTCTCGTTCATGTAGTTCTGATAAGCGTCGTGCTCAAGGAAGATCAACCCGGGCACGCACTTCAATACCTTCAGTTGCCGAACCAAGCGCTTTACCCGGAAAAAAATCACAACCCGGTCGAAGTTCTCGTGATTGACCGAGGCCAGGAATCGGCCAAGGTTCATCTGCTGCTGCTTATTCAGGCGATAGATGATGCAGTCGTCGCAGTTCTCTTGCACGACTTCATAGAGGCGATCAAGGATCACTCGCTGTTCATCCATCACCAGCAGCATGACTTTCATAAATTAATCAACCAGAGGGCGAAAAAGCCTGAATTCATGGGAAGATCCATCATCCCAAACAAAGTTGTTCTGCCGGAGCTTATCGGCGTGTAGCAGTCCGTCAACGATTACGGATCTTTTCGACAATTGCCGTCGTCGAACTGTTCTCCACAAGGCCCAACACCTTCACGGTGCCGCCATAGGCCGCGACGATATCGGCGCCCACGACCTGGTCAATTCCATAATCACCGCCCTTGACCAGCACATCCGGCTTGACCTGGCGCAACAGATTCTCCGGCGTGCCTTCACTGAAGCTGATCACCCAATCCACCGCGCCAAGACCGGCCAGGACCGCCATGCGCCGATCAACGCTGTTGATCGGGCGCCCCGGACCTTTGAGACGGCTCACCGAAGCATCGTCATTGACCGCGACGATCAGGCGATCACCCTGGGCACGAGCCTGCTCCAGGTACGTCACGTGGCCCGCGTGCAGGATGTCGAAACAGCCATTGGTGAAAACGATTCTTTCGTTGTGGGCACGGGCGTCATCGACGGCCAGCAGCAATTGCTCCAGCCCTAGCACGCCGCGCTCGGAGCCTTCCTCGCGCTGGATGGCGCGACGCAGTTCCGGGGCACTGATGGCCGCCGTACCGAGCTTGCCGACGACGATGCCCGCCGCCAGGTTCGCCAGAGCCACCGCATGGGGCAGGTCCTCACCGGCGGCAATCGCCGCGGCCAGGGTGGAAATCACGGTATCGCCGGCACCCGTCACGTCGAACACTTCACGGGCGCGGGCCGGCAAATGCAACGCCGGGTGACCGGGACGCAGCAACGTCATGCCATGCTCGCCACGGGTCACCAGCAAGGCACCGAGGTCGAGGTCGTGCATCAACTGGGCGCCTTTGCTCACCAGCTCATGTTCGTCGACGCACCCACCAACGATGGTTTCGAACTCGCTGAGGTTCGGCGTGATCAGGCTCGCACCCCGGTAAATGGAAAAATCCTTGCCCTTAGGGTCGGCCACTACCGGAATACCACGGGCACGGGCGGCCTGGATCAGCGACTGGTTGTTTTTCAACGCGCCCTTGCCGTAGTCAGACAGCACCAGGACCTTGACACCCTCAAGCAATTGATCGACCTCGGTGCCAAGGGCCAGGGGATCGGTGGCGAAAGGCTCTTCGAAGTCGATGCGCAACAGTTGCTGGTGACGACTCATGACCCGCAGCTTGACGATGGTCGGCTGATGCGCGATGCGCTGGAAGATCGCCCGCACCCCGGCCCCCTTGAGGCTGTTGCTAAGGGTGTCGGCGGCCTCATCGTCGCCGGTCACGCCCACCAGGGAGGCCGGTGCGCCAAGGGCAGCAATGTTCAACGCGACGTTGGCGGCGCCGCCAGGGCGATCCTCGATGTGCTCGACCTTGACCACCGGCACCGGCGCCTCAGGAGAGATCCGCGAGGTACCGCCATGCCAATAGCGGTCGAGCATGACATCGCCAACGACCAGTACAGGGGCTTGATCGAATCGCGGCATGGACAACTTCATGGAGCATCCCACATACAAAATGAACAGGGGCGCGATATTAGCACAGGGTTTGCAAAGGCTCGTTCATAGCTGTTTGCCACCATCTTCGACGGCAAACTATTCCCTCCTTATGCTCATGGCGACACGATGCCCGCCCCCCCCCTATCAGCTTTCCAGCAATGCCAATAACCGCTTGCAGGCTTCAGCCAGCTCGACCTCGCAAGTATTGATCTGACCGTCCGGCGCAAGGGGCGCTTCGTAGGGGCTGTCAAGACCGGTGAAATTCTTGATCCGGCCCGCGCGTGCTTCCCGGTACAATCCTTTGGGGTCGCGTTGGGCGCAGGCTTCAAAAGGGGTGCTTACATAAATTTCGAGAAAAGCCCCCTTGGCAAATAATTGCCGCGCAGCCTCTCGGTCAGCTCGAAACGGGGAGATTACCGCCACGATGACGATCAGACCGGCATCGACCATCAACCGTGCGACCTCGCCGATACGACGGATATTTTCCTTGCGCGACTCGGCGTCCATACCCAGATCTCGACACAATCCTTGGCGCAGGTTGTCGCCATCGAGCAGGGCCGTGTGCAGCCCCCGCTGATTGAGCTGCACTTCCAGGGCATTGGCCAGCGTCGACTTGCCCGCCCCCGACAAACCGGTCAGCCAGATGCAACGTGGACGCTGGGCCTTGATAGCCGCTCGGTCCTGGGGCGTGACCACTGGCGCACCGGGTTGAATCTGAGCCTGGTGCTGCGACACCGTTGAGGTTTCATTCATAACCGAGCATCTCGTAGCCACATTGGTACACCCACCGCACCCGTCGACGGGCTCCGCACCGGCATGCTTCCATACCGACACCAAAATTCGCATCAAGCAAGATTGCAACCCTCCCTGATTCTCGCCCTCTGGTCATCAAGATGCAGAGGCTCCTCACAGGCGACTCGTGCGTTGCAAATACCTGTGGAGGCCGAACGCTCCCGGCCCCACAGGCTCTGCCGCAACTCAGGCAATATCCTGCTCCGGAGCGTCCAGCCCCATGGCGTTCAGGCGCGCGTAATAACCGTTCTGGGCCAGAAGCTCACTGTGGGTACCGCGCTCTACGATGCACCCCTGGTCCATGACCAGGATCAGATCGGCTTTTTCGATGGTCGATAAGCGGTGGGCAATAACCAGGGTCGTACGGCCTTGCATCACCTGATCCAGCGCGGCCTGGATATGCCGTTCTGACTCGGTATCCAGCGCCGAGGTTGCCTCGTCGAGAATCAACAAGGGCGCGTTTTTCAACAGGGCCCTGGCAATGGCCAGGCGCTGGCGCTGGCCGCCCGACAACAGCACCCCGTTCTCACCGACCTGGGTGTCCAGACCCTGGGGCAATTGCTTGATGAAGTCCATGGCATAGGCGTCCTGGGCCGCCTTCTCGACATCAGCTCTCGGCGCACCGGCCAGATCGCCATAAGCGATGTTATTGGCTACCGTGTCACTGAACAACGTCACGTGCTGAGTCACTTGCGCGATATGACGGCGTAGATTCAAAAGCTTGTACTGCTCGATTTCGACACCATCGAGCAAAATCTCGCCGTCATCATGATGATAAAAACGGGGGATCAGATTTGCCAGGGTGGACTTCCCGCTACCCGACCGACCGACAAGGGCAACCATCTGGCCAGGTTCGACCGAAAAGCTGATGTCGTTCAGCACCTGCCTTTCAGTATCCGGATAGGTGAAACTCAGGTGACGGACGTCCAACCGTCCACTGACAACGTCACGCTCGATCGTACCCGTGTCTACTTCCGGTTTCACATCCAACTGCTCGAAGATACTTTCTGCCCCGGCCACTCCTTTCTGGATGGTGGAGCTGACTTCGGACAACTGGCGGATAGGCTTGGGCAACAGGCCGGCCAACGTAATATAGGCCACCATGTCACCCGCCGAAGCATCACCACGCAGGAACAGGACAAGGAACATCAATACGGCCATCGCGGTGTAGATCACCAACTGCAACAACGGTGTGTAAATGGCCCCGGTACGTGTCATCCGCAACTGCTTGTCGGTATTCCCCAGGCTGGCGTCAAGGAAGCGCTTCTGTTCATAGACTTCGCCGCCAAAACTGCGTACCACGCGATAACTCTGGATGGTCTCGGAGGCGACATGGGTCACATCCCCCATTGCAGCCTGGATTTTTTTGCTTTGCTTGCGAAATTTCTTGCTTGCCGTGCGGACCATAAGCGCGATAAGTGGCAAGATTGCCACCATTACCAGGGTCAGGCGCCAATTCATGAACAACAGGGAGGCGAACAGGAAGACCACGGTCATGCCTTCTCGAATAACGACCTTGATCGCATCCGTCGCCGCCCCCGTCACCATGGTTACGTTAAAGGTGATACGGGAAATCAGGTGACCTGAGTTATGTTTGTCGAAATAGCGGTTGGGCAGGGTCAGGAGATTATTGAACAACTGCACCCGCAGATCGTGGACCAACCCCAGCGAAACCTTGGCCAGGAAATAATTGCCCAGATACGACCCCAATCCTTGCCAGGCGGCAATGACAATGATCAGCAACGGCACGGCTTGCAATAACTGCAGGTCGCGCAGGTAAGGCACCGTCGGAAACAGTACCGCGTTCGGATTGGATAGCCCGTCGACGAAATACTTGAGGATATAGCCAAGCATGGGCTGGGTAGACGCGAAAATCAGGAACCCGACGATACTCAACCCGAACAAGCCGATATAGGGCTTCACGTAGCTCAGCAGGCGGAAATAGATTTTCAAGCTCGAAGGGCTTGCTGGAAGACTGGAGTCGGCCATATCACGCGAATATCGATAAAAAGGTCGATGACTTTAACACAGCTTCCTCGGTGTTCTGGCAAACCTGTAAGGCTGTTATTGTTACGCCGCTCCAAAAAGCTGAAAAGCCATTCCCCAGGGAATGGTCCACCAACACCAGGAACGAATTCCCAAGCATGCTATCCAGGCCCTCCGTCACACCCAACAGGGTTTTTGACTTCATTTGTCAGTGGATTCTTCCGCTCGGCTTCTTGCTGCTGCTGTGTGGCTTGTTCTTCCTGCCAGGGCGCAGCCAGCACCATAAACTGTTTTACGCTCTGCTCAGCGTACCCACCTTGATCGCCCTGTGCCTGAGGCCGAGCGTGCTGAAGGAACTGATCCGCGAGCCGATTTTCATTGCTTTCGCACTGTTCGCCGGCTGGGCCCTGATCAGCGTCTCGTGGGTGCCCGAAGTCGAAAACTTCTCGCGCCAGGTCAAAATCGTTCTGCACACCTCGCTCTTGTTTGCCGGGGGCTATCTGCTGGTACGCTATCGCAGCGACCTTCTTCACCCATTGCTCTTCGGCGCCGCGGGCGTCGCCCTGCTCGCCTCGCTGTATAACTTGTTCATGTTTGCCCAGGCATACCAGCCGGAAATGCGCCTGATCGGCGCAGGGGCCTTCGATAATCCGTTGCTCAGCTCTCATCTGTTTGGATTCTTCTGTGTCTACTGGCTGAGCCTGAGCATGCTCTGGAAGAATCGCCAGATCCTCTGGTTGACGATACCCGCCGGTCTGGTCATGTTCGCGGCCGTCGTCGCCACCGGTTCAAGAACCCCGTTGGTGGCCTTGGTCGCCGCCGCCATCTGGGTTGGCATCCTGTGCTGGAACCGCCGCTCGATAGTCCTGTTCGGACTACTGATCGGTGGTGGAGTCGCTGTAGGCATCTTGTTCAGCGGGATGATACTTGCCCGTGGGAATTCATACCGCTTCGAGATCTGGCAGATCGTCCTGCAAGAAATTGCCCAACGTCCCTGGCTCGGGCACGGTTATGGTGCCGACCTCAGCGTTGATCCGGGCATAGGTTTCATGTTGGCGGAACCTCATAGCTTTGCCCTCGGCGTGTTGTACTACGTGGGAATCATCGGCTTTCTCCCGTGGCTGTTTTTCCAGCTCTGGGGATTGCTCAGTAGCTGGCGTTATCGTGTTCAACCCTTCCTGGTCATGGCTTCCACATGGTTGATATATGGCATAGGAGCGGGCCTGACGGAAGGCGGCGGCATCCTTTCCAGACCCAAGGAGCACTGGTTCCTGCTATGGATTCCACTGGCTCTGATCGCCGCCTTGAGCATCAACTATCGAGCCAGGCGCCTTCTGAATCTGCCCGTGGAGAAATTGTCCCCACAAGCCTTGGAAACCATCTCATCGCAGGCCCAGGTCATCGAGTCGGACGGGCTCGGCCCAAAAGTCCTGCGCTTGTCCGGGGGGGACTTCCTCAAGCTGTTTCGAGCACGTCGCTGGTACACCTCAGGGGGCTTCAACCCATATTCCGAACGCTTCGCCGTCAACGGCCAACAACTGCAAAACCTGGGCATCCAGAGCCCGACGATACTCGCCCTGTACTATCTGGAGGATGGCAGCAGCGCGGTGCGCTATGCGCCCTTGCCAGGGATAACCTTGCGTCAGGCACTGCAAGACGCGGCTACAGATGCGCAACGCCACTCCCTGGTGCTGGGCTTTGGCAAGTTCATGGCGCAGCTACATGAGCGAGGCGTTTACTTCCGCTCCTTGCACCTGGGCAATGTGCTGGTTCTGGAAAACGGCGAATTCGGTCTGATCGATATAGCCGACCTGTACGTTTATCCGTCGTCCCTCAGGCTCGCACTTCGCCAGCGCAACCTGCGCCACATGCAACGCTACCCGGAAGATCACAAATGGCTTTTCGAGCAACACCTTGAAGCACTGCTTGATGGCTATGCCACGATTGCCTCGAAACCGGCAGTCGATGACCTGCAAAAACGCATTCTATCGCAGAGTAATCCAGCCCGGGCATGATGACCGACCTGCCGGGACCGTCGTTCAGCGTTGAAGCGGCGGTCCCGGTGTCCCTGGACGCGGCTCAGTGTTTTTCCAGCGGACAGAAAAACATGCGTCCCAGGCCTCGCCAGGTTTTTTTGTTCCATGCCTTGAAGGGAATCTGCGCAAGGAGTTCACGAGCGAACTGATGGTCACGGTTGGACGTTTTCAGGAACATGGAATTGAGAAATTTGTAACGCACCTGTTCGTAGAGCGGATGATCAGCGAACAAGGCGTAGGTACGCAGAATGCTATCGGTCATGAACCGATGATTCTTGTAGGAGTTGGTTGCGTGCTTGCGATAGCGCGCCATCAATACGCTCAGGCCATCAATGTAATACCCGGCCCGGGTCACCTTCAGCTCGATCAACAGATCTTCCAGGCGAATCTCCGGATCGAACCCTCCAACTTTCTCCAGCGCCTCGCGACGTATCATCAGCGTCGGTGCTGGCGGATAAGGTTTGCGCTCCATGAACATATCTTCGAAATCGAGCCGTCGAAAAGGTACGTCACGGTTCTGGCGGCTCTCGGGGTACAGGTTCCCTTCGGCATCGATCAGCTCGATATTGCCCGCACAAATGCCGACTTCAGGCTTGCCATCCATGTAGGCCACTTGAGTGGCGATCCGCTCGGGCAGCATGATGTCGTCGGAACCAAATGGCACAATCAGACTGCCGGTGGCACGGGCAATCGCTCCATTAAGCGTATTGGTCAATCCCTGGTTCTGCTGGACCCGGAAGTCGAAGCCATGGGCCGCCTGCAGACGCTGGATACGTTCAACGCTGTCATCGGTGGAGCCGTCATCGATGACCATCAATTCGATGTTCGGATAGGTCTGCCCCAGCACACTGAGAATGCATTCTTCAATGTAGCGACCATGGTTGTAGGACGCGATGATCACGGTGACGACAGGTTGCGCGGCACTCATGGCTGCTCCTTACAGGTTTCATTCAGGCCGGTCTCGATCAACTCAAGGTATTGCCGACGGAACACTTCAATATCGTGCTGCTCGACAAGATAGCGATAAGCTCGCTCGCCACAGGCCTGGAGTTCGGCATCCGACAGCCCCAGATAGGAATCGAGCGCGGTTATCAGGCTCGGCACATCGCCAGGCTTTACCGCCAAGCCTCCGGCACCTTGAATCAATGGCAACATTGCAGGCACATCCGAAGCGATCACCGGTAGATGTCCGCTCATTCCCTCCAGCAGCGCCAGGCCCAGGCCCTCGGCCAGGGAGGGCATGGTCCAGATATCGAAGGCCCTGACATATTGCAGGGCGTTTTCCTTGAAACCGAGCAGATGGGCGCGATCGGCCAGGCCCAATTGCTTTATCTGCGCGGCCAGACGGGACTCTTCACGCCCGGCACCGATGATTGCCAGCTGCGCCTCGGGGTATTTGTCCTTGAGTGCAGCAAAAGCCTGCAGCAAGTAGGTATGTCCCTTGACCGGCACCAATCGCCCCAAGGCGCCAACCAGTCTCACCGATGGGCCGATACCCAGCATCTCGCGAGCGCGCTCGCGCGAATGCTGCAAGGCTTCCGCCTGCTGGATATCGATGGCATTGGTGATGGCGCAAGTGTTGGACTCGGTGAACCCACAATGACAATCCAGGAGATACTGCTTGACGGCCGGCGATACGCCGACGAACCGCCAATGCCGGTCCACCTGTCGCTGTGTCTGGCGGCGGCGATAGAAGCGATCATACTCTCCGAACCCGTGGGCAATGCCGATACACAACGGGATTTTCAACCATCGATTGAGCAGCAACATCATGTTGACGGGCTTGAAGCGGTTGCACACCACGACATCGAATTTTTCCGCGCGGCAGAATTGGTACAACCGCCACATCGCACGAAGGCGTACTCCCTTGAGCGACCTGTCCGAAAACTCGAAGTAAACCGATCGATCAGCCCGACTGACCGCCTCGCCAGGCCCTGGGCGACCGCGCAGAAAAGCCGCCGTTACCTCGTAGCGCTCACGCGGCAAGGCCTTGACGATCTGCTCAGCCAGATCGGCGAAATCATGCTGCTTGACGTTGTAGTCCGGCTGCAGCTGCAGCACTTTCAAACGCGGGCTCATAGTGCTCCTTGATGGAAACCTGTCGCGTCGATCATCCAGGCAGACTCTGTCGCCAGACTTCGTACCCAAACAGGATCTGGCTCGGCCAATGCCGACCATTCGTTACGCTTCCAGCAGACGAAATGAAAATAGGGGAACGCACGGTCCTCATCCCGATCATTGGTCAGGCGACCATTGCGCCAGAACCAACGAAGGGGAAAATCCTCAGTGCCGTCGTGCCATTTTATGCACCCGCCCGGCGTGCTGAAGGCCTCGGTGAACTCACTGCGTCGACGCCACGGATTGAACTTGCCAACCAAGGAAAACAGCGGTTCGGGAAAGTTTTTTCTCCACATGAAAATACGGCTGAATGCCCCTTCGTCCAAGGCATGATGTTGATCATCCATAAAGCGATGTCGCCAATTCTTAATCAGCTTGAACGCTTCCCGCATGCTCGCAACGTTGCGTATCAGGCACAGATGCCCCGCAACGCGGCGCTCATGGGTTGAAAACAAGTCATGGGCAGCCAGGCGCTCGGCAGTAAAGTATTGCCGAAGATCACCGTACACCAGGTCGATGTCACCAAAGCCCCAGAAATCGTAACCTTCGAGGCGATCCACATGGATATGGCCAAGGGCAGGCTTGATATCACACAGCTTATAGGCCTGCGTTGGCCTGAACTCGATATGTAGCCGCTCGGAAACCAACTGACAGTACGCCTCGAATGTGATGATCTCGACAGTCACATTCGAAGGGAGATCCTGCGGCACGCCACAATCACTGAATAACAGCCAGTCAATATCGGGGTTACGCCGGCAACTTTCCAGAAATAAAGGCATCCAGAAAGGCCAACGCCCGAAATACGGAATGATAAAAAGAATACTCGGGCAAGAATTGATCACAACAAGCTCACATTCATCGGGCGAGGACACTGGAGTCCACTTGAGTCATTTCGGTTTTATATGTACTTCAGAACGCTTCAAAAGCCAGAAAAGCTCGTGGCACCTGACCGCTTTACGAAAGAATTCATTCTCGCCATACACGGCGCCCTTGCGCCCCGCCAACAGCCGCTGGATGCCACGGCGCAGGCGTCGCTTGAAGGGCGCTCGCGGCTGCAGATCATGCATCATGCCCAACGCCATGGCCTTGTCGCGCTGGCCGACCAGCGGCAAAGGCAGGCTTACAGGATGCATCGGCCGGTCCGGGTCGAAACACGGTGGCAACGCAATGCCCGTACCGGCATCGCCCATGGGCCAGCGGTCGTTATCGTGCAGGTGATTGGCGTAGCCCAGCAATGTGCCGGGTTGCCACTGCAGGCCTTCAAGGGCTTGCAGGACGGCATGATGGGCGCAGAGATGGTCAGGGTGCGGATCCAGGGTCGGATGCGGCAACACGATGACTTCAGGACGCGCCATCAGCAGCAGAGCGCGCAAGTCGGCCACTAGGTTGTTCCAGGTCGGCGCGCCGTCGACATCACCGGGCAGGGCAAAAGGATTTAACCGGCGGAACGGCCGTGTATCGCTCAGGTCTGCCTCACGAGACCCCTGAGGCTGGGTGGGCGCGGCTTGCATGGCCGCCAACTGGAGGCAGAAGTACCCCAATTGCACGCATTGGCCTTGCGCCACCCCAGCCCAGCGCGGTACGGCGATGCTGTCCCAAGCCCGCAGACGGCCCTTGAGCCGCGCCGCCTCGACGCGATCCAGCCCCATCTGCTGATAATGTTCAGCTTCGATTTCGCCGGCGGTCAGTGTCACGATCCACGCTTCCTCGGCCTGGCTGTACAACCCATAAGCCGCCAGTTCTGCATCGTCGGCATGGGGAGCGATGACCATCACGCGTTGTTGTTGCACCTGCGGCGAGCTGAAGGACCAGAGCGTCGGCTCGCCCAGCAAACGGCAGAAGCGCCCGCGCAGCCGCAGCTCGCCCCGCGACAGCGTCGCCCCCTGTTCGCTGAGGTTCAGGTAGCGCAGACCGTTGACGCCGCGCTCGAAGGTTTGTCGATCCGGGCAGTCTCCGCCCAATAGCTCGACGAACGGGTCGATGAAACGCCCCAACCATCGGCTCTTGACCTGCAACGCGAGAACCAGCGTCGCGCCATCATCCAGAATTACCCCTTCATCCAGCCGCAGCCGACCGGCATCCAGATGCACCTTCGGTTGCAGGGTGAAAGGCGGGAAGCTGTACTGATAGTCGTCCTTGGGCGAGTAGAACAGATGATCTGCGAACCAGGCTTCGTGGGCGACCCAACCCAATACCGAGAGGACCAGCGGCAACCACCAGGCTACCAGCACGCCGAACAGGACCAGCACCATCAGGGCGAGCAACAACCCTACCCGCTTGTTGCGACGATGGCGCTTGAGCAATTGCTGTTTGCGGCTCACGGGAGGATTCATACGGTAAACACCGGTACAGGGTTGCACCAACGATCCTTGTACTCCCGGTCCGCACGGCCGAAGGAAAAACGCAACGGCTTGCCGGCGGCACGGGCATGCTCCCAGGCGCTTTGGGTGTTGAGGAAACTCAGCACGCTGCCGGGGCTGAATTCGCGGGTTTGCGGGTCCACGCCGCCATTGATGTATTCGACGCTGATCCACTCCGGCGCTTCGACCCGATACACCAGTTGAATGGCGATGGGCGCATCGTTGAGAAAAATCACCGAACCGATCAGCAGTTCGCGCAGCAGCTCGATCACCTCGCCCATGCGCTCGGCGCCGGTCGCCGCAAATCCCCAACGGCGCAGGAACAGGTCGCAGTAGATCGACGCCAGCTCTGCGCTGGAAAACTCATGGACCGGCCGTACCTGCCCACCGGCCTCCTCCAGCAAACGCAACTCGCGACGCTGGTTATAGCGAAACTTCTTGGACAGTTCTTCCGGTGTACGCGCCATGGCCAGCTGTTCCTGCTGCATCTTCAGGCCGCTGAAACGCCCTTCATTAAGCCCCGAAAGGTAACGTCCGCGATGGCGCAACGGCGCCTGGGTATCGGGCGCTGCCGGCAGGATCAGCTCGGCATTGCCCAGGTCGAACAGGCCTTTCTTGCCGCTGCGCTTGAGCACGTCCTTGGACAGCGCCAGATCCCGACCCCAGGTCGCAATTGCGGCGGTCAACTCCCCCTGGTGTTCATATGCCAGATAACGCACGGGAATGCCGGCCAGGGCCGCCAGGCGTTCGACCACCAGGGGATGGGTCGCCACACTGCCACCAAAACGCTGCCAGGCCTGGGCATAAACCGGGGCCTCTATAGCCGTCCAGCCGCGCTCGCGCCAGCCTTGGAATCGATTGAGCATCAGGCCCTCGGTGCCAGTTCGGTGACTTGGGGCAAACGCCAGAATGCCTCGCGTACCGCACGATCCGAAAAGCGTTCACGCAAGCGATCAAGCATCAGCTCGGCGCATTGACGACGCTGCAGATCGTCCATGACCGCCAGGTGTTGCAGCCCCTGGGCCAGGTGTTCGGCGTCGCCCAAGGGAAACAGAATACCCACGCCTTCGACCACTTCCTTCGCCCCGCCACAGGCCGTGGCCAGCAATGGCACGCCGGCGACCATGGCTTCGAGCAACACCATACCGAACGGCTCGTGATCGGAACTCAAGGCGAACACGTCGAAGGCCCGAAAGTAACGGCGCGCCTCAGGCACCTGGCCAAGGAACAGCACGCGGTCTGCGATTCCCAGTTCCAGCGCCAGCTCCCGCAGGTCCTGTTCCAGGCGCCCCTTGCCGAGAATTGCCAGCTGACTGTGACCGGGCAGATACGCCAGTGCCGCGGCAAAACCTCGCAACAATGTGGCTTGGTCCTTGTCCGGATGCAGACGGCCGACGTTGCCGACGATCCAGGCGTTTGCTTCCAGCCCCATGGCATTCCGCGCCTCGTCCCGGGACACCAGGCCAGCCTGCGCGGCCTCCAGGTCGATGCGGTTGTAGAGAGTCTGGATCCGGCCCGCGGGCCATTTCGGCAGGCAGCGGCGCATGTCGTCACGCACCGCATCAGAGACCCCTAGCAAGCTCAGGCGCTTGCGGAAAACATGAGCGAACAGCCGGCGAGTAGGCCGCTGGTAGTCACCAAAGGCATGGTGCACGCCAATCACCGGCAGCCCGGTACCGAGCAAGGCGATATAGATAGGTTTGAAACGGTGGGCAATGCAGAAACTGAAATTACGCGAAGCGGCGATCTTGCGCAGATCACCAATGGCGCCCAGCTTCAGGCCTCTCACGGCACTGGAGCTGTACTCCATGAACAACACCTCATCCGAGGCGCAACCAGCAGCAACCTCGGCATCGGCCGCCCCGGTGAGGAACACCGTGGTCACGCGATAGCCGGTGCCCGCGAACAGGCTGGCGTATTGACGGGCACAGTCGAGGAACGGCCCGTCATAACCGTGGCAGAACTGCAGCACATGTCGCTCAGCCGAGCGTGTCATAAGCGTCCACGCCGTCTTTGACCACCAGAATGTCTTCCATGATCAGGTATTGCAGATCGGAGCCATAGAACATGTTCAGCGCGTCGGTCGGCGAGCAGATCATCGGTTCGCCGCGGCGGTTGAGCGAGGTATTCAGGGACACGCCGTTGCCCGTCAGGACTTCGAGGGCCTTCATCATGTCGTAGTAGCGCGGATTGTATTCGCGCTTGAGCACCTGGGCCCGGGAAGTACCGTCTTCATGGACGACTTCCGGCACGCGGGTTTTCCACTCTTCGGCCACTTCGAACGTGAAGGTCATGAAGGGTGCGGGATGATCGACCTTGATCATCTGCGGCGCGACGGTGTCGAGCATCGACGGGCAGAAAGGCCTCCAGCGCTCGCGGAACTTGATCTGTTCGTTGATGCGATCCGCCACGCCGCTGGCGCTCGGACAGCCGATGATCGAGCGACCGCCCAAGGCGCGCGGGCCAAACTCCATGCGCCCCTGGAACCAGGCCACCGGGTTACCGTCGACCATGATCCTGGCAATGCGCTCGGGAGTGTTGTCGATCTTGCGCCACGCCGGTTTGCTCGGATGACGGGCACAGGCGGCGATCACGTCTTCGTTGCTGTAGGCCGGGCCGAGGTAGACGTGTTCCATCTTCTCCACGGGCACGCCACGGGCATGGGACACATAGGCGGCCGCGCCCACCGCGGTACCGGCGTCGCCGGAAGCCGGCTGCACGAACAGCTCCTTGACGTCGTCACGGGCGATGATCTTCTGGTTCAGCTTGACGTTCAACGCGCAACCGCCGGCGAAAGCCAGCTTGCCGGTTTCCTTGAGCACGTCGCCCAGGTAGTGGTCGATCATTTGCAGCGCAAGCTTCTCGAACAGCGCCTGCATACTGGCCGCATAATGGATGTACGGCTCGTCGGCGATATCGCCTTCACGCTTGGGGCCGAGCCATTCGATCAGCTTCGGCGAGAAGTAGAAGCCCTTGCCCTTCTCTTTATAGCGGCGCAGGCCGATCACGTTGGCGTATTCGGTGTTGATCACCAACTGACCGTTTTCGAACGAGGCCAGGCGAGAGAAGTCGTACTTGCTGGCATCGCCGTAGGGCGCCATGCCCATGACCTTGAATTCGCCGTCGAGCATTTCAAAGCCGAGAAATTCGGTGATCGCCCCGTACAAGCCGCCCAGGGAGTCCGGGTCGTAGAATTCCTTGATCTTGTGGATCTTGCCGTTTTCGCCGTAGCCGAAGAAAGTCGTGGCGTACTCGCCTTTGCCATCGATACCCAGGATCGCGGTTTTTTCCTGGAAACCCGAGCAGTGATACGCACTGGAAGCGTGGGCCAGGTGGTGCTCGACCGGCTCGATTTTGATCTTTTTAGGATCGAAGCCCAGTTGTTCCAGGCACCAGACGATCTTGCGGCGATAGCGCTTGTAACGACGGTTGCCCATCAGGATCGCGTCGAGGGCACGGTCCGGGGCGTACCAGTAGCGTTTGGCGTAGTGCCAGCGAGCCTCACCGAACAGGCTGATCGGTGCGAACGGGATCGCCACCACATCGACGTCGGACGGCTTGATGCCGGCCTGTTCCAGACAGAACTTCGCCGACTCGTAGGGCATGCGGTTCTTTGCATGTTTATCGCGTACGAAGCGCTCTTCCTCGGCCGCCGCGATCAGCTTGCCGTCTATGTACAGCGCTGCGGAAGGATCATGGCTAAGGGCGCCGGACAGGCCAAGAATCGTCAATGCCACAGGGTCTAGCCTCTTATGTCTGTGTACGGGCGACAAGCGCCGCGAAAAATTGATGTGCCGCTCGCCGGGGCGCGGGGCAGAAAGGGCGGGATTATAGCTTAAAAGCGGTCTTAAGCCTCTAGCGACAAGCGGCAAGCTTGTGGCGAGTTATCGACTACCATGTCCATTGACAGCTGATGGCTACCAACATAGACTTCGCGCAAATGGACTGGGGGATCCCGGTCGGCGTCTAAGCCTCGGTGAGTTTCACCGGGGCTTTTCGCTTTCTGGAAGCGGGAATATTTTCAATCCCCAGTTTTCAAAACCTTCTCCGGCTTTGTCACGCCCGCCGCTGCAATAGAATTTGCGCTTGAGCACATCAAAAGCCCGGTTTTCCTGACCGGCACGCAAGACACTCATACCAATAGGTCTCGCAACGAGATCTGCTAGCTGCAAGCCAGTAGAGTTAACCTGCTTAGTCGCAAAGACAACATCAAACGGAAGTTGAATCCCCATACGATTAGCACCGTCACACATCCGGCGGAACTCCAGTTCAAGTTCGTTATCTTCTTTTTTCCCTCTTCGTTCGACGATCACATGAGTCAACGCATCGTGCTGGGCCTTCTCCTTCAGAAACTCGTAAAGCGTTTCCAGACAGAAACCCAAAGCGACGTGGTACGGATTATCCGCACCGCCTTGCCTCTCACGCAGCCTCGTCTTATCTATAACGCAACTGATTAGAATAAAATTGCTCGCCTCAATGATGCTGGTCAGCTCATCAAGAAAGGCGTGTTTGTGCTGCCTGGATACAAACAGACTGGTAAAAGCGCCTTTCTCCTTACGGATTTCCAGCGCATGCAGCCCGATTAGATCATGCCCCATATGATTGAACTTGAACTTCTGCAATGCAGGGATGACCTTCTCACAGTAGTGGCGCTTATGAAAAACGCAAAAAGCCAGTACAAACATGGGATAGTTGGGATCCAGCGTCTGCATTCCATGATCGCCACTCTCATCCACGTACACGATGAAATCGCTAAATTTCCCGCCCGGGATGGCAGGTTTATCCTCGCTGCTGGGCTTTTCAGCCTCAATCTCAAAAAGTGAAAATTGCTGAGCAGGCACTGAATGATCTGGCATGGGCCACGACTCCCTCTCGAGGCGTACTGAACACAAGAATCAGAACACCTACATTTTGATCCGTTAAAAGACGTGTCGCATAGGCATCACGCTGATGCCCGGACCTCTTTAGGCAGCCGCTGATCAATCACCCGATACAACGCACTGTCCTGCGGCCAATTGCGCATGAACCGCGCGCGATCACGGACGTAGGCCGGGGCGAAGCTGGCATGGGTGCGGTGCTGGCACATGGCGTCCAGATCGATCAGCGCCCAGCGGTCGTGCTGCCAGAACAGGTTGTGGCCCTTCAAATCGCCGTGGCTGATGCGCTCGCGGAGCAGGTCGGCGAACAATCGCTCCAACGCCAGTAACTCGGGTTCGGGCGCCTCGCCGCTTTCCACGTAAGGGGCGAAGCGCTCGATGATGTCGGGGCCCGACAGATGCTCGGTCACCAGGTAGGCACCCCGACGCAGCCACAGGAAACGCTTTTCCAGCAACGCCAGGGGCTTGGGGGTGGCAATGCCGAGAAACGCCAGGCGATGACCTTCGCGCCAGGAATGCCAGGCACGACTGGGACGCCAGAAGCGCTTGAGCCAATGGGCGATGTTTTTGATGTTGTAGCGTTTGATGACCAGGGTACGGTCGTCCACCTCGACTTTGCCGACACTCGCCGCGCCACCGGTCTTGTACAAGTGGCCGTGGTCCAGCAAGGCATCCGCTCGCGCCAGCACCGGCACCATGGCCGCTTCTTCGTCACGCCGGATCGCCCGCAAGCCGAACGGCCCACGTTGCACACTGAACAGGCTGCATTCGCGCCCGACCTTCTCCATGAAGTCCTTCAAACGCCAGGTGTGCACCTTGTCGATCTGCTTTTGCAGCGCCTCCATGGGCAGCGCGTGCTCGGAGTTGGCCAGCAGATAATGCACCAGCAACTCTTCGGTGAACGGGGCTATGGACTTGGGTAACTGGGCGAAAAACACCCCAAGATTTTCCAGCACTTTCTGTCGCGACAATGGTTGCCCCGGCGTCTCGGCACGGATGCCGGCACCGTCGATCAAATAGAGTTCACCGTCGTGGCGAAGCAGGTTGTCCAAGTGCAAGTCTTCCTGCCACAAGCCTTTGCCATGCAGTTGCGCGACGGCCCCCAAGGCCTCGGCCAGCACCGCCGTTTGCTCATCGGCCAGCAGAGGCAGGTGCTCAACCTGTTTCCAGGCATCTCCCAGGCTTTCGGCGCCTTCGAGAAACTCGAACAGCAACCAGCCGCCCTCGCCATCTTTCAGGCCGTCGGCCAACAACATCGGCGTCGTCAAACCCTGCTCCGCCAGCAGGCGCACGCCTTGCAGCTCGCGCTGGAAATGCCGGGCTGCCTTGCTACCGACCAGCAATTTGGCCAGCACCGGCCGACCACGCCAGATGCCCGCCCCGACATAGCGCTGCCCCGGCAACACCCGTAACAGCGACAGCAACTGCAATTGCGCCGGGCCGGCGGCGTCGGCCAGCTCCAGGCTCAATGGCAGGCTGGGGCTTCGGCCGGCATTTTTCAATTCGGACAAATGCATCAACGAGCTTCCTTGTGACTGCGCCGGGCGACCAGGCGGGTCAACCAGCGATCGACCAGAACGGCGTCCGGTGGCTGGTCCAGATAGATAGCCAGCAACTGGCGAACCTCGCTTTCATTCCAGACTGACGCGCGACGCAGCAAAGGCTCAAGATCCTTGACCCTGTCGCGCTGACCGAACAGCAGCGGGCGGGTCTTCTCCAGGTCGATCAACTGCGCCTGATAACCCTTGGCAGTTGCTTGCAGAAAGATGTGCTTGGGGTAAAAGCAACCATGAACCTGATGCATGCCGTGCAGGCGCCGCGCCAATAGACCGCAGGCTTCCAGGACGGTAGAACGCTGTGCCACCGTCAGCTGCGGCCAGTCTTGCAACAGCGAGTCCAGGTCATCCCAGCCATCCAGGGCCCGCGTCAGCAGGATCGCCCGCACTTCGCCGTCGATCTTGCGCTGGCCGTAGAACACCGCTTGCAGGGCCGGAATCCCCAACTGGCGATAACGGCTGATGTTGCGAAACTCCCGGGAAAAACTCGGCTCACCGAAGGGGTGGGATAAGGTTCGCGTCAGGTAATTGCTCTGGCGCTTGAGGTAATAGCCCCGCCCTTCCAGTTCCAGCCGGAACACGCTGCTCCAGCCGTCTCCCGAGGTATTGGGTTCGTCCACCGCGTCCAGTTGCCGAGCCCACAAGGCGTCGAAACTGTCCAGCCCGTGGCGCTCCAGCAATGGCCGGTCTTCAGCGGCCAGGAAATCAGTCATTCACGTCCCTCGAAAAATCTCACCACGTGACGAATGCGTTTCTTGTCGCACGTATCGAGTCGGTCGCGCTGGCGGTATTGCAGGTAGAAACGCAGGCGCTGGGTGGCCGACAAGTGATACTTGGCGACTTTGTCCAGGCACGCCAGGTCCTTGGTGATGCGGTACTTGAGCCAGAGGCCACGCCAGAAATCACCGTTCGGGCAGTCGATCAGGAACAGCCGCGACTGGTCGTCGACCAGTAGATTTCGCCATTTCAGGTCGTTATGGGTGAAACGGTGTTCGTGCATGGTCCGGGTATAGCCGGCCAGTTGCCGACTCACTCCATCGACCCAGGCGCGGTCAGCCAGCCGCAGGTCGTGATGCTCGGCCAGGGCCGAGAGGTCTTCGGTATGGGGCAGTTCGCGGGTGATCAACGCTCCCCGTGCATAGGCCGCGCCGTGACGTTCCAGGCCCCATGCCACGACCTCGGCCGTGGGAATGCCCCACTTGGCGAAACGCTTGAGGTTCTGCCATTCGGACTTGACCCGCGGCTTGCCCAGGTAACGGCGCAAGCCTTTGCCAGCCCCGACGTAGCGCTTGACGTAATAGTTCACACCATTGCGCTGTACCCGGATCACCTCCGACAATGGGTCACGGGTCAGGCGCTCCCCTTGCAGGGCAAACACCGCGTCGAGACTGCCGAAATCCTGCGCCAGCTCGGCGTAGGCCGGTTCCAGTGTCCAGCCCGACATCAGAGCGCATCCCCGTATCGTTGTTTGCGGGCATAGAGCTTGTTGGCCTTGGCTTCGAGCCAGCTCAACAAGGTGGCCTCCTGCACCAGGATCCGGCGCAGCGGCTGCTGGAAATAGCCCTTCAGGAAGCGCAGCTTGTCGCGACGGGTCAGACCGATATCCAGTGCCGAGAAATACAGCGCAGCCAAGTCTTTGTTGCGCCAGCGGGTGGTGATGGCCGGACGGGTCTGGGCGCGGTGCAGGTCGATCACCGAGAGCTTGAAATCCTCTGGGGTCACCGGTTTGTCGGTGTGCAGCAGAAAATGGCAGATGTAGCAGTCGCGATGGTTGACCCCGGCGCGGTGCATCATGCCGGTCATGCGTGCTACTTCGGCGATCAGAGCCCGCTTGAGTGCCGGTTGCGGCGGATGCTTGACCCAGTCGATGCTGAAGTCTTCAAGGCTGATGGTCGGCGCCAGTTCTTCGGTGACGATGAAAGAATGCTGGTCCGCCGGATTCTGGCCCTTTTCGCCATACGCAACGGCGGTCATGGTCGGCACGCCGACTTCCTGCAGGCGCTGGATGGCTTTCCACTCCTGCCCCGCACCGAGGACAGGCAGCTTGGCGGTGACCAGGTTCTTGACGATCTCGCCCCAACCGATGCCCCGGTGGATCTTCACGAAAAAGCCGCGCCCGTCCACCTCCGTGCGCAAGGTGCGCCGGGCTTCCAGTTCACGATAGACCTCGCCCTTGAGCGCTTCGACTTCAGCGAACGCATCGCGCCCGGCCCAAAGGCTCTTGAACGGTTCGGCCAGCATCAATTTCATTACGGGTGCTCCGCCAATATCACATCGGCCGCGTGCTGCGGCATGCTGTAGAGGTCGGCCGCTTCAGCGAAGGCCAGACCATTGCGGCTCCAGGCCGCCCGCGCATCGGCATCCCCCAGCATTCGCTCCAGGTACTCGGTGAGCTGCGCCTGTTCGAACGGTTCGTCCAGCACCAGCCCACTGTCAGCCTCGGCAATGTAATGAGCGTACCCGCACACCGCGCTGACCAGGACCGGCAGCCCGGCCACCAGCGCTTCGAGCAGCACGGTGCCGGTATTCTCGTTGTACGCCGGATGGATCAACAGGTCGGCGCCCAGGAGGAACCGCGGGATATCGCTGCGCCCCTTGAGGAACCGCACGTTGTCACCGAGCCCCAACGCGGCGCTCTGCAATTGGAATACCTTGGGGTCATCCTGACCGATTACAAACAGCCGGGTACGTTTCTTCAGTTCGGCAGGCAGTGCGGCGAGCGCCTTCAGGCTGCGATCCACGCCCTTGGTCTTGAACCCGGAGCCGATCTGCACCAATAACAGATCGTCATCGGCCAGCTCGAACTCGGCACGGAACGCGGCACGGATCGCATCGGCATCGGCGGGTCGGCGACGGTCCTGGGCGATGCCCGGCGGCAACAGGTGGAAGCGCTCCAGCGGCGTGCCGTAATGCTTGATGAACAGCGGCTGCTGGACTTCGGAAATCATCAGCACGTCGGTCTTGGCATCCCTGGCGAACACCGCTCGCTCGTACTCGGCGAAATGCCGGTAGCGACCCCAGCGCCGATACAGGGAATTGCGCAGGGTCTGCGCCTTGTCCTCGAAACAACCGTCGGCGGCGTAATACACGTCCAGGCCAGGCATCTTGTTGAAGCCGATCAGACGGTCCACCGGGCGCTTGGCCAGGTCGGCTTCCATCCACGCACTGAGTTTCTCGTTGCGACGATGATTGAACAGCGCCTTGACCGGCGCCACCAGCACTTCGAAGCCCGGCGGGACGTCACCTTCCCAGATCAGCGTATAGACACGGATCTGATGACCACGCCGCTGGCATTCCAGGGCGATGCGCATGAAGTCACGCTGCAGGCCGCCGAAGGGAAAGTACTTATAAAGGACAAAAGCCAATTGCATCAGCGCGGCTCCTCAGCCAATAACGTGCTCAGGTGGCTGGCAACACGCTCGGGGTTCAGTCGCGTAAAGCACAAAGGCTGCTCGCGTTTCAGGTCAAACCGACGGGCATCTTCGGCGGTCGGCGGATAAGTGCATTGTTTCTGCATGCAGGGCGCGCAGGGGAAATCGCTGGCGAGATGGATCTGGCCCTTGCCATAGGCGCCGGTCAATACCGGGTTGGTGGGGCCGAGCAGCGAAATGGTCGGCACGTCCAGGGCGGCGGCCAGATGACCAAGGCCAGTGTCCACCGCCACACAGGCCTGGGCGCCGGCCAGCACCTTGCCCATCCCGCCCAGGTTCAGTTTGGGCAGCACCAGGGCGTTGCGCAGCCCTTTGGCGATACGTTCGGCCCGGGCTTTTTCCTGTGGGTTCCCCCACGGCAACTTCACTACCACGCCGAACTGGCCCATGCGCTCGGTGAGCTGGCGCCAATACAGCTCCGGCCAGTGCTTGGATTCCCAGGTCGTGCCATGCAGGAATACCACATAAGGATAGGCACGCGGCAACTCCACCAGACGATCGACATTCAAGCCATAGTTGCCCAGGCTCTGAGGCAAGTCGTAGCCCAGCGCCACGGCGAACAATTGTCGCACGCGCTCTACCGCATGCTGACCACGCGCCACCGCCAGGCGACGGGAATAGAAGCGCGCCGCCAGGGGTTCGCGAGCCGAATTCTTATCCAGGCCAGCCACCGGCGCCTTGACGTAGCGGGTCAGCCAGGCGCTTTTCAGCAAGCCCTGGGCATCGATCACCAGGTCATACCGTTCGGCACGCATGTTCTGTTTGAAGCGTCGCCACTCGCCGCTCTTGATGGTTTGCCAGAGGTGCTTGCGCCAGCGACGGATCGCCACCGGGATGACCTTGCCCACGGCCGGGTGCCAGGTCGGGATCTCGGCGAAACCTTCTTCCACCACCCAATCGAAGCGGATACCGGGAATCGCCCGCGCCGCGTCGGTCAACGCCGGCAGCGTGTGAACCACATCGCCCAGCGAAGAGGTCTTGATCAGCAATACCCGCAACTTACCGGACCTCCACGGGGGTGCCTTGCAAACGTGCCAGGGCATCGTTCACCAACGGCGGCATGAGCTGACGCAGGCAATTGTAATGACCGAAGCGGCAGGTACGGTCGAAGCACGGGCTACACTCGATGCCCAGGCGCACGACTTCGACCTTGTCGGCCAGCGGCGGCGTAAAGCCCGGCGAGGTGGAGCCGTAGACGGCCACCAACGGACGGTTCAGGGCCGCGGCCACGTGCATCAGCCCGGAATCGTTGGACACCACCGAATCGGCGCAGGACAACAGGTCGATAGCCTCCGCCAGGGAGGTGTCACCACTGAGGTTTACCGACTCTTCCCGCAGGCCCGGAATCAGCCGCGAGCGGATATCTTCGCCCACCGAGTGATCGTTTTTCGAACCGAACAACCAGACTTGCCAGCCTTCGCGGATCTTCGCTTCGGCCACCTGGGCGTAATGATCCGCCGGCCAACGCTTGGACTCACCGAACTCGGCACCGGGGCACAGTGCCAACACCGGGCGGTCCAGGCTCAGGCCGAACTTGGCCAGCGCCGCTTCGCGGGTCACCGGGTCAATCTGCAGATCGGGGCGTGGGTAGGGCTTGGGCAACTCGGCACCCGGCGCATAGGCCAGGGCCATGAAACGCTCGATCATCAGCGGATAGCGGTCTTTGTCCAGCGTGCGCACATCGTTGAGCAGGCCATAGCGGAACTCGCCGCGCCAGCCGGTACGCTTGGGGATGCCGGCGAAGAACGGCACCAATGCGGACTTCAACGAGTTGGGCAACAGGATCGCCTGGTCATATTGACCGGCCAAGGACTTGCCGATGCGTCGACGGGTCGCCAGCTCCAGCGCACCGTGACCGAGCGGAAAGCTCAAGGCTTTGCGTACTTGCGGCATGCGTTCCAGGATCGGCCGGCTCCACTCGGGCGCCAGGACGTCGATCTCGCATTGCGGGTGAAGCTGTTTCAGACACTGGAACAATGTCTGCGCCATCACCATGTCACCGACCCAACTGGGCCCAACGATCAGAATATTCATGTGCTTTCCAAAAACGATACGGGGAGGCCTACGCCTCCCCGCCTAAAACACTGCAACCCACTGTGGGAGCGGGCTTGCTCGCGAAAGGGCCATCACATCCAACATATGCGCTGCCTGACATTGCGCTATCGCGAGCAGGCTCGCTCCCACAAGGGCGCTTCATTCGTTCCAAACCCGGTGCTGCACCGCAAATCCAACTGTGGGAGCGAGCCTGCTCGCGATGAGGCCGGCACTCTCGACATCACTGCCGCCTGACACTCCGCTTTCGCGAGCAGGCTTGCTCCCACATCAATACTCAACTCAATCCCAGCTCACGCCAGATCCGCAGCACCTGTCGGCGCTCATCCACGAATTGATCGCCGGTGATCACCCCGGCCTCTTTTTGCAGGGCCTGGCGATGGGCGGCGGAGCGGTAGGCTTTATAAGCCTCGCGCAGCAGGGTGGCATCTTCGGGCGGCATCAGGCCAACCTCTTGCAACCCCTCCAGGATGCGGATGTTATCGGTGTAGCGCGCCAGCGAGGGGTGTTCCTCGGACCACGCCAGGGCCGCGTATTGCACCATAAATTCAATATCGACGATACCTCCTGCGTCCTGTTTGAGGTCGAAGGGCGCCGTGGCCTCGAAAGCGTTTGGTGCGGTCCCGGCGGCCGTGGCCTTGCTGCCAAGGTTGTCGCGCATCTTGGCCCGCATCTCACTGACCTCCTGGCGCAACGTTGGCAGGTCGCGTTTGCGTCCCAACACCTGGGCCCGGACTTTCTCGAAGGCCTGGCCCACATCCTGGCTACCCACCAACACTCGGGCCCGCACGAGCGCCTGGTGCTCCCAGGTCCAGGCTTCATTCTCCTGGTAGCGGGCAAATGCCCCAAGCGAACTGACCAGCAATCCCGACGCCCCCGACGGCCGCAGGCGCATGTCCACTTCATATAGCTGCCCGGAGTTGGTCTGGGCCGTCAGCAAATGGATGATCCGTTGGCCGAGCCGGGTAAAGAACTGCGCGCCGTCGATGGGTTTTGGCCCGTCGGTTTCCGCTTGGGGGTCGCCGTCATGGATGAACACCAGGTCCAGGTCGGAACCATGCCCCAATTCCAGGCCGCCGACTTTTCCATAACCGACAATAATGAAGCCCGGATCGCACAGGCTGCCGTTCGTGCGCAACGGTACGCCATGCTTGGCCGCCGTCTGGCGCCAGGCCAGGGCCAGGACTTGTTCGAGGATCGCCTCGGCCAGCCAGGTCAGGTAATCGCTGACCTTCATCAGCGGCAGGCTGCCGGCGATTTCCGACGCGGCCACCCGCAGCCGGTGCGCCAGTTTGAAATGCCGCAGGGCTTCCATCTGCTGCTCCAGGTCATCCTCCGGAATGCGCGTCAGGCGTTCGCGCAACTCCGCCGCCAGCTCTGGCGCCAAGGGCGGCTTGAATAAACGGCCTTCATTGAGCAACTCGTCCAGCAGCAAGGGGAAACGGGTGATCTGCTCAGCGATCCACGGGCTTGCCGCGCACAGCGTCAGCAAGCGCCGCAGGGCGCCGGGGTTTTCCGTCAGCAGCACCAGATAGGCCGAGCGACGGGCCACCGCCTCCACCAGGGGCAATACCCGCTCTAGCACCAGGTCTGGGTCGGCATGCTCCACCGCCTGGGCCAGCAGGCGCGGAATGAATGCATCCAGGCGCTCACGCCCCAGACGCTGCATGGCGCGCAGTTGCGGGCTGGTACGCAGCACGGCCAGCGCCTTCAGCGCCTTGGGCGCATCGACGAAACCACCCTCCTGCAACTGGCGGCACGCGGCCTCTTCATCCTGGCTGTCTTCCCACAACGGCAGCCATTCGCCGCCCACCACCACTTCGCTTTCGCCGCCCTCTTCCTCATCCGGATCGGCGATGACCTGGCCAAAATGCCAGGCCACCCGTCCACGCCAATACATCAATTGCTCGTGGAACGCCGCCCAGTCGGCAAAACCCAGCATGAATGCAATGCGCGCCTGGTCCTGGGGACTGTCCGGCAGCATCTGGGTCTGGCGATCGGCAATGGCCTGGATTGCATGTTCGGTATAACGCAGGAATTCATAGCCCTGGCGCAGCTCGTCGATCACCTTGGCGGGCAGATAACCCTGGCCTTCCAGGGTGCCCAGCACTTTCAGCAGTGGCCGCTGTTGCAGGCTCAGGTCACGCCCGCCATGGATCAACTGGAATGCCTGGGCGATGAACTCCACTTCACGGATACCGCCCGCCCCCAGCTTGATATTGTCGGCCATGCCTTTGCGCCGCACTTCCTGCTGGATCAGCTGTTTCATGGTGCGCAGCGCTTCGATCGCGGAAAAATCCAGGTAACGGCGATAAACGAACGGACGCAACATATCGAGCAACTGTGCACCCGCCACCTGGTCGCCCGCCACCACCCGCGCCTTGATCATCGCGTAGCGTTCCCAGTCGCGCCCCTGGTCCTGATAATACTGCTCCAGGGCATTGAAGCTCAGCACCAGCGCACCGGCCGAGCCATAGGGACGCAGGCGCATGTCGACGCGGAACACGAAACCGTCGACGGTCATGGGATCCAGGGCCTTGATCAGGCGCTGGCCAACGCGGATGAAGAACTCCTGATTATCCAGAGGTCGCTTCACACCAACGGTTTCACCGCCCTCGGGGTAGGCGAAAATCAGGTCGATGTCCGAAGACAGGTTCAACTCCACCGCGCCCAGCTTGCCCATGCCCAGGATGACCATGTGCTGCGCGGCGCCGCTGCGCCGGCCGGTGGGCGTGCCGAATTGTTGGCTAAGACGCAGGTACAGCCATTGGTAGGCCTGGTCGATGCAGGTATCGGCCATGTCCGAAAGATCGCGACAGGTCTGGACGAGATCGGCCTTGCGGTTCAGGTCGCGCCAGATGATCCGCACCTGCTGGCGGGTCCGCTGGCGGCGCAGAACTCGCCCCAATTCATCCTCGCTCTCGGCGGCCTGCACCGCAGCGCCGATCTGCGCGCACATTTCGCCGGCGGTCAGGCTGCGGTCCAGTTCGCCACTGCGCACCAGTTCCAGTAGCATCGAAGGGTCGCGCAGGCTCTGCTCGATGACAAAATCACTGGCGGCCGCGACGCGATGGAACTCCTTCCAGCGCTCAGGCGTCCAGGCGCAAAGGCCGAGGTCGTCGTCCAGCAAGGCAACCGCCGCACGGAACGACTGCTCGGCACGGCTGACCAATGACTGGAGAATGGCCGGTATTTCGGCAAGCAGGGGCAGGCTCATGGTCTATCCTTGATCGGCGCGGGAAAGGCTGGATGTAGTGTTTTTTCAAAAGCCACTACCTGATTGACTGTCGAACAAAGATGATAAATAGCTGAAAATCTGATTTTATTGGCAGCCGACATCAAGTTTTTACCTGTTCGAGTTAGCAAAAGACCAACAGTAACGATTATTCTCACAACGGAACGAGAGGCTAAAAGCCTTTCATGTGTAGTTTTACTACTCGTCTATACATCCGAAAGGCTGAAACAGCCGACGATTTGTAGTAAAACTACACGCCGCCGAAACAACCTTCGGCAATCCAAGAATTTTATACCGTCTGCCCACAAGGCCAGTCGCAAACTCAGGCAACCGATTCTGGTAGCCTTTCCGCCCTGGAGCAAGCCATGCAAGACCTCGATCCCGTCGAAACCCAGGAATGGCTGGACGCCCTGGAATCGGTTCTCGACAAAGAAGGCGAAGACCGTGCTCATTATCTGATGACCCGTATGGGCGAACTCGCAACCCGCAGCGGTTCGCAACTGCCCTACGCCATCACCACGCCGTACCGCAACACGATCCCTGTTACCCACGAAGCACGCATGCCTGGCGACCTGTTCATGGAACGCCGCATTCGCTCGCTGGTACGCTGGAACGCGTTGGCCATGGTCATGCGCACCAACCTGAAAGATTCTGACCTGGGCGGTCACATCTCCAGTTTCGCTTCCAGCGCGACGCTGTATGACATCGGCTTCAACTACTTCTTCCAGGCCCCGACCGACGAACACGGCGGCGACCTGATCTACTTCCAGGGTCACGCATCGCCAGGCGTCTACGCCCGTGCGTTCATGGAAGGTCGTATCTCCGAAGATCAGATGAACAATTTCCGCCAGGAAGTGGACGGCAACGGCCTGTCTTCGTACCCGCACCCTTGGCTGATGCCTGACTTCTGGCAGTTCCCGACTGTTTCGATGGGCCTGGGCCCGATCCAGGCGATCTACCAGGCGCGCTTCATGAAGTACCTGGAAGCCCGCGGCTTCATCCAGCCGGGCAAGCAGAAAGTCTGGTGTTTCATGGGCGACGGCGAGTGCGACGAGCCGGAATCCCTGGGGGCGATCTCCCTGGCCGGCCGCGAGAAGCTGGACAACCTGATTTTCGTCATCAACTGCAACCTGCAGCGCCTCGACGGCCCGGTTCGCGGCAACGGCAAGATCATCCAGGAACTCGAAGGCGTGTTCCGTGGCGCCCAGTGGAACGTCAACAAAGTCATCTGGGGCCGTTTCTGGGACCCACTGCTGGCCAAGGACGTCGACGGTATCCTGCAACGTCGCATGGACGAAGTCATCGACGGCGAATACCAGAACTACAAGGCCAAGGACGGCGCGTTCGTCCGCGAGCACTTCTTCAACACGCCTGAACTCAAGGCCATGGTTGCCGATCTGTCCGACGACGAGATCTGGAAACTCAACCGTGGCGGCCACGACCCGTACAAGGTCTACGCGGCGTACCACCAGGCGGTCAACCACAAGGAACAACCGACCGTCATCCTGGCCAAGACCATCAAGGGTTATGGCACCGGTGCCGGCGAAGCGAAGAACACCGCGCACAACACCAAGAAAGTCGATGTCGACAGCCTGAAGCTGTTCCGCGATCGCTTCGACATTCCGGTGAAAGACAGCGAGCTGGAAAACCTGCCGTTCTTCAAGCCCGAGGAAGGCAGTGCCGAGGCCCGTTACCTGGCCGAGCGCCGTGCCGCACTGGGCGGTTTCGTACCGCAGCGTCGCGCCAAGAGCTTCAGCGTTCCGACCCCGCCACTGGAAACCCTCAAGGCGATCCTGGACGGCTCGGGCGACCGTGAAATCTCCACCACCATGGCTTTCGTGCGGATCCTCGCGCAATTGGTCAAGGACAAGGAAATCGGCCAGCGCATCGTCCCGATCATCCCGGACGAAGCCCGTACCTTCGGTATGGAAGGCATGTTCCGCCAACTGGGCATCTACTCGTCCGTGGGCCAGCTCTACGAGCCAGTCGATAAAGACCAGGTGATGTTCTACCGCGAAGACAAGAAAGGCCAGATCCTCGAAGAAGGCATCAACGAAGCGGGCGCCATGAGCTCCTTCATTGCCGCCGGTACTTCGTACTCCAGCCACAACCAGCCGATGCTGCCGTTCTACATCTTCTACTCGATGTTCGGCTTCCAGCGTATCGGCGACCTGGCCTGGGCCGCTGGCGACAGCCGTACCCGTGGCTTCCTGATCGGCGGCACCGCCGGCCGGACCACGCTGAACGGCGAAGGCCTGCAGCACGAAGACGGTCACAGCCACATGCTGGCCGGGACCATCCCGAACTGCCGCACCTACGATCCGACCTACGGCTACGAGCTGGCGGTGATCATCCAGGACGGCATGAAGAAGATGACCGAAGAGCAACAGGACGTCTTCTACTACATCACCGTGATGAACGAGTCCTACCAGCAGCCAGCCATGCCGGCCGGTGTAGAGGCGGGCATTGTCAAGGGTATGTACCTGCTCGAGGAAGACACCCGCGAAGCCGCTCACCACGTCCAGCTGATGGGCTCCGGCACCATCCTGCGCGAAGTGCGTGAAGCGGCGAAGATCCTGCGTGAAGAGTTCAACATCGGCGCCGATGTCTGGAGCGTGACCAGCTTCAACGAACTGCGTCGCGACGGCCTGGCCGTAGAGCGCAGCAACCGTCTGCACCCTGGCCAGAAGCCGAAACTGAGCTATGTCGAAGAGTGCCTGAACGGCCGTAAAGGTCCGGTCATCGCCTCCACCGACTACATGAAGCTGTTTGCCGAGCAGATCCGCCAGTGGGTTCCATCCAAGGAATTCAAGGTGCTGGGCACTGACGGTTTCGGCCGTAGCGACAGCCGCAAGAAGCTGCGTCACTTCTTCGAAGTCGACCGTAAGTTCGTTGTGTTGGCAGCCCTGGAAGCCCTGGCTGACCGTGGCGATATCGAACCAAAAGTGGTGGCAGAGGCCATCGCCAAGTTCGGCATCGATCCGGAAAAACGCAACCCACTGGACTGCTGAGGAGAATTTCCGTGAGCGAACTCATTCGCGTACCTGACATCGGCAGCGGTGAAGGTGAAGTAATTGAACTGTTTGTGAAGGTCGGCGACCGTATCGAAGCCGACCAGAGCATCCTGACGCTTGAGTCGGACAAGGCCAGCATGGAAGTGCCTGCGCCGAAGGCCGGCGTCATCAAGAGCCTGAAAGTGAAGCTGGGCGATCGCCTGAAAGAAGGCGACGAATTGCTGGAGCTGGAAGTCGAAGGCGCCGCTGCGGCGCCTGAAGCAGCGACTCCTGCGGCTGCCCCGGCGCCGGCTGAAAAGCCTGCTGCCGCCCCGGCTGCCGAAGCCGCTCCGGCTCCGGCCGCTGCGCCTGCCGCCGCCACCGTCCAGGACATCCATGTCCCGGACATCGGTTCGTCAGGCAAGGCCAAGATCATCGAAGTGCTGGTCAAGGCCGGCGACACCGTCGAAGCCGACCAGTCGCTGATCACCCTGGAATCCGACAAGGCCAGCATGGAAATCCCGTCGCCGGCCGCCGGCGTGGTGGAAAGCGTCGAGATCAAGCTGGAAGACGAGGTCGGCACCGGTGACCTGATCCTGAAGCTGAAAGTGGCTGGCGCCGCCGCGCCTGCCGCGCCAGCTCCTGCTGCTGCACCAGCCAAGGCTGAAGCCGCGCCGGCTCCGGCTGCCGCGCCTGCCGCCAAGGCCGAGACCGCTCCAGCCCCTGCCGCCGCACCGGCACCAAGCGGTGCCAAGGTCCACGCCGGCCCTGCGGTACGTCAGCTGGCCCGCGAGTTCGGCGTCGAGCTGTCCGCCGTCAGCCCGAGTGGCCCACACGGTCGCGTGCTGAAGGAAGATGTGCAGGCCTACGTCAAGGCCATGATGCAGAAGGCCAAGAACGCACCGGCCGAAGGCGCTACCGGCGGCGCGGGCATCCCGCCGATCCCGGCGGTGGACTTCAGCCGTTTCGGCGAAACCGAAGAAGTGGCCATGACTCGCCTGATGCAGATCGGCGCGTCGAGCCTGCACCGCAGCTGGCTGAACATTCCGCACGTAACGCAGTTCGACCAGGCCGACATCACCGAGCTGGAAGCCTTCCGCGTCGCGCAGAAAGCCGTAGCCGAGAAGGCCGGCGTGAAGCTGACCGTGCTGCCGTTGCTGCTCAAGGCCTGTGCGCACCTGCTCAAGGAGTTGCCGGACTTCAACAGCTCCCTGGCGCCAAGCGGCAAGGCGGTGATCCGCAAGAAATACGTGCACATCGGCTTTGCCGTCGACACCCCGGAAGGCCTGCTGGTACCGGTCATCCGCAATGTCGACCAGAAGAGCCTGCTGCAACTGGCTGGCGAAGCCGCTGCCCTGGCCGAAAAAGCCCGGAACAAGAAGCTCACCGCCGACGACATGCAGGGTGCCTGCTTCACCATCTCCAGCCTTGGCCACATTGGTGGCACCGGCTTCACGCCGATCGTCAACGCGCCGGAAGTGGCGATCCTGGGTGTTTCCAAGGCCACCATCCAGCCGGTCTGGGACGGTAAAGCCTTCCAGCCCAAGCTGATGCTGCCGCTGTCGCTGTCCTACGATCACCGCGTGATCAACGGTGCCGCCGCAGCACGCTTCACCAAGCGTCTGAGTGACTTGCTGGGCGACATTCGCACCATCCTGCTGTAAACCGGATGGCCCTCCTTACGGAGGGCCGACCGAACCGCTGTTTTCCGAGCCACGCTCGTACCTCAACCCCGCCAATGGCGGGGCTTTTTTTTGCCTGCCATCCGACAACCCCTCGCCACAGGATTGAAGTCCTACGCCCAGCGAAGTCGTTTCCCACAATCTCCGTCCCCTCCCCTCTGAATCTTCATCGCGCCTCGGGCCTTAGCATGGCTCTGGGGCAACAGCTCCAGGCTTCGCTGAATTTTCGAATGGACTCGAACATGTTCAAACCTACCGTCGGCCCGATTGTCGGCCACACCACGACTGATCACGCACGTATTTTCCTGCGCGGAGACAAAGACCCCAGGCTTGCGGTATTCGCCGGACTTCGCTACAGGCGCCAGGGAGATACGCGATGGACGAATGAGCATCTCATCCAGTTGCATGCCCATCGCGACATGACCGATGTGATCATTTTAAGAAACCTGCAAGCCGGCACCGTCTATGAATACCAGGCCGGCTGGTTCACCGCGCCTCACACAACCACCCCGGAACCGTTGCAGCAATGGCCCGCGGACATCCATCGGTTGCGCACCCCGTCGGCGGAAACCGGCACTTCACACGCTTATATCGTGGGTTCTTGCCGATATCTGCGAATCACCGCCGGCGTCCCTACAGCCCCCGAACTCGGCGACCGCACGTTCGCCGGCATCCAGCGCATCGTCGACCAGGCCAATCCGCCAATCAGCGGTCTATTGATGGCGGGGGACCAGGTTTATCTCGACGACTTGAACATTGTGGCCCCGGACCGAACCTACAAAGACATCCTGTTCAAGTACCGCACGGTCTTTTCCCAGCCCCACATCAGCAGGTTGATGTCCTCCGTACCGACCTACATGATCCTCGACGACCATGAGATCGAAGACAACTGGCCGGCCAACAGACAAGTCGATGACGACATCCTCTACGCCAACGCCATGAGCGCTTACGAACTCTATCAAGCCAGTCATAGTCCGGCCCGCGAACTCTCAAGCGACGGCGTATTGAACAGGTCGCTGCCGCATTACTGGTATCAGCTCGCTCACGGCGACATCGAATGGTTCGTCACTGACAGCCGGACACGACGCAACGTGTCGGTGGCCGACCGGCGCATCCTGGATATCGAGCAGGAGCGGTCGCTGCTCGAATGGCTGGTGAACAGCACCGCCCGGGTCAAATTCATCGTCACCAGCGTCATGTTCTACCCCGACCGCGCATTCGATGATGGCGACGCCTGGCAGGCCTTCCCGCAACAGCGCCTGCGACTGCTGGAGTGCATTCGTCGCCATGGGGTAAAGAACGTGATCTTCGTATCCGGTGACGTTCATGGCTCCATGACCAGCCGACTCTGTCACAGCCAGGACTCCGACTTCCAGGTGCATGCCATCGTTGCCTCGCCGTTTTGCAACAGCGCACTGCTGCCTTATGCCAGCGCGTCGGATTTTATTTTCAAGCCACCCATGGCCCGGACCGAAAACGGTGACTATTACTATGAGCTGACCAGCACAGTGATCAGCCAGGACAACTTCGCACACCTGCATGTCGCGAGCCAGAGCCTTCACGTGACCTTTCACGACCGCGACGGGTATCCTCTGCAGGTGGTTGATATCCCGTTGCGCTGACGAACGGTAGCCTCCGCCAAGCCCTCTAATCGGCTGGCGACTGGAGAAATCCGCTTGTCGGTCGATAACGTTTATAGCACTTAGCCTTCATCTCTCTTGTCAGCCAGTGTCGCAATGATGCAACCTTGCGGCAATCCTTGATAACGAGGGGCGTCAGCCCGGCGCGATCAGCATTCTCGAAGCGAGTTTCCCCATGAAAAGCCAACCCGATGCCGCCAGCCGTATGGCGGCCGAGGTAGTGACGCAATTACCGGTGCCCTCGCGGCTCGGTATGCTGCGTTTCGAGCGGCTGAATGAAGCGAGCTGGGCTCTGCTGTTCCTCGACCCCAATTGCGAACGCTACTTCGGTCTGCCGGCGGTGGAGCTTTGCTCGTTGGTCAGTTCACCCTATGCCAGCCTGATGGAGCCTGAGGCGCGCTACCAGTTGCATGACGCCATCCAAGAGCAACTGGCCCAGGCCCCGCATTACCTGATCCGCTATACGCTTCACACCGCCAAGGGCCCCATGAACCTGCTGGAAATGGGTGAAGCGTACAAACAGCACAACCGCCACTTGCTGCGCGGCTACCTGCTGGCGGTGGACAACCTGCTGCAAAACGAGCCATCGATGCCGGCCCTGGATCTGGAAACCCAGAACTCGCGCCTGCAAATCGCTCTGGAGCTGAACCAGCGCGCCCAGCAGGAGCAGCTTCAGCATCTGGACCGCGTGCGCGCCCAGCAAGACCTCATCCTGCTGCTGACCCGCCAGCGCTACAGCGCCAATAATTCCTTGCTGGAAGCTGCCGAACTGATCACCCGTAGCGCCTGCGATATCTACCAGATCGATTGCGCCAGCATCTGGAATCTGGAGGACGGCAAGCTGGTGCCGATCTCCGCCTATAACCGCGCTTCCCAGGAATACTTCCGGCCGGACGTGATCGACGCCAATGAGTATCCCGACTACATGGAAGCGCTGCAGACCTGCCGCGCCATCGACGCCCATAACGCGATACGCGACCCACGTACCCGGGAAATGGCTGAAAGCCTGCGCGCCCGCAACGTCAACGCCATGCTCGATGCCAGCGTGCGGATCGACGGCCAGGTAGTGGGCGTGTTATGCCTGGAGCAGGTAGGCGCTACCCGTGCCTGGCAGTCGGACGAGATCGCCTTTGCCGGCGAACTGGCGGACCAGTTCGCCCAGGTCATCAACAACCACAATCGACGCATCGCCACCAGCGCCCTGCACTTGTTCCAGCGTGCCGTGGAGCAGAGCGCCAATGCGTTCCTGCTGGTCAACTGCGACGGTGTGGTGGAATACGTCAACCCGAGCTTCACCGCCATCACCCAATACACTACCGAGGAAGTCCACGGCCAGCGCCTCTCCGAATTACCGGCCCTGGAAAACCTCAGTGAGCTGCTGTTCGACGCGCCCTCGGCCCTGGCCCAGAGCAATAGCTGGCAAGGCGAGTTCAAGAGTCGGCGTAAGAACCTGGAACCCTACTGGGGCCAACTGTCGATCTCCAAGGTCTATGGCGACAACCGCGAGCTGACCCACTACATCGGTATCTACGAAGACGTCACCCAGACCAAGCTGGCCCAGCAGCGTATCGAACGCCTGGCCTACACCGACAACCTGACCAACCTGGGCAACCGCCCGGCGTTCATTCGCAACCTCGATGAACGCTTCGCCCGGGACAGCGACTCGCCCATCAGCCTGCTGCTGGTGGACATCGACAACTTCAAACGCATCAACGACAGCCTCGGCCACCAGACCGGCGACAAACTGCTGATCAGCCTGGCCCGGCGCCTGCGCAACAGCCTGAGCCCCAGCGGCAGTCTGGCGCGTTTCGCCAGTAACGAATTCGCCGTGCTGTTGGATGACACCGACCTGGAAGCCGGGCAACAGGTCGCCAGCCAGTTGCTGATGACGCTCGACAAACCGATGTTCGTCGATAACCAACTGATCAGCGTGACCGGCTCGGTGGGCCTGGCCTGTGCCCCGCTGCATGGCCGCGATCCCCAGACCCTGATGCGCAACGCCGGGCTCGCCCTGCACAAGGCCAAGGCCAACGGCAAGCATCAGGTCCAGGTCTTCACCGAAGCACTGAACGCTGAGGCCAGCTACAAGCTGTTCGTGGAAAACAACCTGCGCCGCGCTCTGACCCAGAACGAGCTCGACGTGTTCTACCAGCCCAAGCTGTGCCTGCGCAGCGGTCGCCTGCTGGGCATGGAAGCGCTGCTGCGCTGGAACCATCCGGAGAAAGGCATGATCCGGCCGGACCAGTTCATCAGCGTGGCCGAGGAAACCGGCCTGATCATCCCCATCGGCAAGTGGATCGCCCGCCAGGCCTGCCGCATGAGCAAGCAGTTGACCGCCGCCGGCCTGGGCAACCTGCAAGTGGCGATCAATCTGTCGCCCAAGCAGTTCTCCGACCCGGACCTGGTGGCCTCGATCGCCAGCATCCTCAAGGAAGAACAACTGCCCTCACGGCTGCTGGAACTGGAGCTGACCGAAGGCCTGCTGCTGGAAGCCACCGAAGACACCCACTTGCAGCTCGACCAGCTCAAGCGCCTGGGTCTGACCCTGGCCATGGACGACTTCGGCACCGGCTATTCATCCCTGAGCTACCTGAAGAAATTCCCGATCGACATCATCAAGATCGATCGCAGCTTCATCCATGAGATCCCGGACAACCAGGACGACATGGAAATCACCTCCGCGGTGATCGCCATGGCCCACAACCTGAAACTCAAGGTAGTGGCCGAGGGGGTCGAGACCGCCCAGCAACTGGCGTTCCTGCGCCGCCATCGCTGCGATGTCGGCCAGGGCTACCTGTTCGACCGGCCCATTCCCGGCTCGGAGCTCATCGAGAAGCTCAAGCGCTACCCGCGCGGTCCGCTCGTGTAGCTCAAGCTTCAAGCTTCAAGCTTCAAGCTTCAAGCAAACGATGGCACACTCTCACCACCTGTAGCTTGCAGCTTGCGACTTGCAGCTGCCTCCCCAAGAGGACTGATGATGGTCTTGCGCTCGGAAATTCTGGTGAACAAAAACGTGCTCCCTACTCAAGAACAAGCTTTGCCTGGCCGTGAAACCCCAATGACCGTGCCGGAAAAGCACTTCGTCCTCGACGCGCCGCTGCTGGGCCCGTTCGCCATGGACGTGGATTTTGCGATCTTCGGCCTGGGCTGCTTCTGGGGCGCCGAGCGCAGATTCTGGCAGCGCGAAGGCGTGGTCAGTACCGCCGTGGGCTACGCGGGCGGCTTCACGCCGAATCCGACCTATGAAGAGGTCTGCTCGGGCCTGACCGGCCACAGTGAAGTGGTGCTGGTGGTCTACGAACCGGCAAAGGTCAGTTATGAAGCACTGCTGAAGATGTTCTGGGAATTGCACAACCCGACCCAGGGAATGCGCCAGGGCAACGACATCGGCACTCAATATCGCTCGGTGATCTATGCCACCAACCCTGATCAACTGGCTGCCGCCAAGCACAGCAAGGACATCTTCCAGGCGGAGTTGACCAAGGCCGGCAAAGGCACCATCACCACCGAAATCGAAGAAGCCCCAACGTTCTACTTCGCCGAGGCATATCACCAGCAATACCTGGCGAAAAACCCTGAAGGGTATTGCGGAATCGGCGGCACGGGCGTGACTTGCCCGATCTGATTTACAGATTCTAAAAGCTTCGCGAGCAAGCCCGCTCCCACATGGGTTTTATGTCTGATCGTATTCTCGTGATCAACACCAACCTATTGTGGGGGCGGGCTTGCTCGCCAATGCGCCCATCCAGACACTTTCAATGCATCCGATCGCCGATCAACGCTCGGCAATCAACCAATCCATCTGCCAACCACCCTGGGTCTGCCCGAGTTTTTTCGACAGCCACGGCAGCAATTCACGCAATTCCTCCTCCAGCCCCCACGGCGGGTTGGCAATCGCCAGGCCGGAGCCGTTCAGGCTGTCGGGAGTGGCGAGTGGATGCACCAGTAATTCCACTCGCAACAGTTTTGGCGCGCCCGTGCCGGCCAGGTCCTGGTAAAAGCGACGCAGCATTCGCTGATCCTTCACCGGGTACCAGATCGCGGCCACTGTCTGACGCATCCGGCCAATGGCCTCCTTGAGAGAGGCGGCGCAACGTTGCATTTCGTCGAGTTTTTCGAAGGGCGGATCGATCAACATCAAGCCGCGCTTTTCCGCCACCGGGAGCAAAGCGCGGGGCACATGCCAACCTTCGCCCAGATGCACCGCCACACGGCGATCACCCTTCATGTTGTCCTTGAGCAGCACACCGTCCTCAGGGTGCTTTTCATTGAGCAAGACCCGATCCTGTGGGCGCGTCAGACGCCGCGCCAGCTCCGGTGAGCCCGGGTAATAGCGCAACTGTCCGTCCGGGTTCATCTCGTGCAACACTTTCATGTAGTCGGCGGTCAGCGGCGGCAGATCGTCTTGCCCCCATAAGCGTGCGATGCCTTCCAGGTATTCACCGGTACGATTGGCCTGGTCGCCCTGCAAGTCATACAACCCGATGCCCGCATGGGTATCGAGGTAAGCGAAGGGCTGTTCCTTGCGCGCCATCAGCGCGATAAGGCGGGTCAAGGTCAGGTGTTTGAACACATCGGCGTGATTGCCGGCGTGGAAGGCGTGGCGATAGTTCATGGCGGCTCCTGCGAAGGGCGACGAGTTTACCTCGAAGCACGTCGAACGTCAGGGTTTCGCAGCCGAGCGGGCGAAGACCTCCGCTCAGCCGAGCTCTTGCATCAGATACCCATGCAACTGCCCTTTTACCCCATGAACCGTTCCATGTACCTCAAGAAAATGTGCAACCTTGCGCCGCAGGATGCGCTCATCGGCGCGCTCGGACAGCTGCGGATGCTCCTCGTCCAACCACCTGAGCAGGTTATCCAGCAGGCAGTCCGTCGTGCCGCCCGCCAACGCTTTCACCAACGCGGCCGGCACCTCCCACCAGGGGAAAGTGGGTGGCGGTCGCTGGGCATTTCCCACGATCTCCAGGGCCCGACCGTTGATAAGACAACGACTGATGACCGGCAGCAACTGTCCGGCATCGACGTCATCGGACTGCAGCATGGGCTGCATGAAACGCCCATCCCAGAAACGGAAAAAAGCCGATTGGCCGCCCGGCAACAGCACCTGGGTGAGCCCACGCAGATGCTCGACGAGCACCTCCTGGCCGACCGCAGAGACCGCCAGCCAACCCCAATCGAGCGAATCGGTCGTCGCGACCCATTGAAGAAACTCACTGTCGACAGAGACTGCGCCTACATAGGGCATGACGGGCTCCCAGTCAGCGTAAGGCGTGCCCGCCCAGATCGGACTGGGCACCAACGCCATCGAGCGCCTCCAGGCCGCCAGTGGCTTTGCGCTGCTGACATTGCTGAAGATGGCGAAAAGCCGCTCGGATGCTTGCAACGGGTGCTCCCCAAGCCAGGCCTGAGGCGACTGTCTCGTACTCATGGGCGCCCTTGGATATCAGTGGGTTTGGAAAACCTGGGCAACGGTGCACAGCTGCCGTCCTTGCACCGCTCACATTCTTCACAGAACGGCGCCGAGCCTTGCAGGCTGAGGATCTGCGCCAACGACAGTGGAGCGGCCACGGCAGCGACAAGTTTCTCGGGATGACCCGGCGAGCCCGGCGTCGCGCGGATCACCGCCATCGGCCCGCCGCCGACCTCGATGGGCACGCTACTGAATATCCCGCCCGCGCCGATGCTGATCCAGTGTCCACCTGCCTGGACGGTCGCACTGGCGCCGCCATCCAACACGATCTGCTGACCAGCGCTGACATGGAAATGCTGGCTGGCACTGAGCGCCTGGCTGGTCACGCGAATGTGCCGTTCGCCAGTCACCATCAAGTGATCGTCCTGCCGTACTTCGACCTGGCGCCGCCCATGGGTGATACGCAACTCTTCGGCCTTGAGCTCATGCCGTGCCGTGCCGGAGACGACAACGCTGCGCTCGTGATCAACCTGCACGCGCTGGTCATGGAGCACATGCTGGGTCCAGTTTCGCTGGGCCCGCAGATAAATCTCCTCAGCCCCCTTGCGATCCTCGATGCGCAGCTCGTTATAACCGCCCCCGCCGGGGCTGCTCTGGCTGCGCAATATGCTGCGGGTCTTATCCGCGGGCAGATCCAGCGGCAACGGGTTCGCACCGTTGGGCAAGCAACCTACCACCAGTGGTTTGTCCACATCGCCATCCATGAAGCCCACCAGGACTTCCATGCCGACCCGGGGAATCATCACACTGCCATATCGATCATGGGCCCAGCCGGTGGCTACCCGCAGCCAACAACTGGAATGCTCGTCACCCTCGCCGTCGCGGTCCCAGATCATCTGTACCTTGACCCGTCCGAACTCGTCGCAATGAATTTCGCTGTCGACAGGTCCGCTCACCACCGCAGGCTGATAACCGTGGGCGGCAGGTTTCTCATGAAGCATCGGCGGACGAAAGAAAACGTCCCACGGCGTCGCCACAAAGGTATTGCTATAGCCTTGGAACTCATCCTCGCCATCCGTGACCGTATCCTCCAGCACTTGCGGTTGGCGGCCGCGATGGGTGATCCGTGTCAGGAGCCACAGGTCGTTCCACTGCTCCCGCGGGTGCCCATCGATTTGCATGAAGTGCCCACTGACCAGGGCGCATTGGTCGCTGCGCCCTTCGGCCAGACGGAAATCTGCTCCATGACGCTCCAGGGCGCGCCGGGTCAGGTGCCGACCATGCTCGCGGTCGGAAAACAGGCCGGGGTAGCGATAGTCCTCCAGCACCGGCTGCTGCTGGCTGTCGAGGCTGGTTTGCAAGGGCAGGCTGGGGTTACGGAAATCGTAGTCGCACAGTGTCACAACGCTGGTCCGGGTCTGGAGTCGAACAGCCAGCCGCTTGATCGCCGGTTCCCCGGCGGCCATGCCACTGCCTGGCAGATACCGCGTCGACTCGGGCAAACGGGGAAACACCGTCTGATCGTCACCAAAGACCAGCAGGTGGCCGTCAGGACTGTGGCGGAAGTGGTAATGAATACCGACCTCGGCACAGATACGCTCGATGAATGCCAGATCGCTTTCACCGTATTGCACACAGTATTCCCGTTCGGGATATTGTCCGCCGAGGTTGAACTGAAACGCATCGCCCTGGACGCCATGGTCCTTCAAGACCCGCGCAATGATCGACGGCACACTCAAGTGCTGGAAAATCCGCCGGTTGATACGGTGACGCAAGTACGCCAGGCGCGGCACCAGGCTGATCTGGTAACGGGTCAGGCGCTTGCCCGAATCGCCCTGGGCTACGCTGTAGACCTGACCGTGGACGCCACGCCCCTGCTGATCGAAAGCCAGGTAGGCCTGGCGATGCAGCAGCGATTCCAACGCCAGGTCCGCTCGTTCACTCACCAGTTCCAGATCAAAGCGAAAGGGTTCACTGATGGTTTCCTGGCCCCTGAACTCAAGCACCTTGAGCTCATTCGGCGCGCTGTCGAGCGTCAGGGTGAAACGCGGTTGGTTGGCAGGCGAGAACATCCGATGTAACTCAGCAGAATGAAAGGCGGGGGATTCTGCATGAGTCCCACGGAGAGTTGATGGGATGTCATGAAAAACAGATTTGCCTTACAAGCAGGGGGATAGAAGCTGCAAAAGCGCGCTGTATTTTCCGATAGACACTTTCTGCGTCACGACCAGCCGTCGCACGAATGAATCAGTGGTTTCTTACACCAAGACGGCCGTCGGTACTTCACGTGGGCGTGATAACGTTCCGTTGTCGCAAAAAGCAAAGGACGCCCCCATGACGGCACGTTACGCAAAAATCGCAATGATCCTGGCACTCGCCGCGTTCGCCTTTCTGACCGTGTTCAACAATGTCACGGACTACCGCTCCAATTTCAATTTCGTCCAGCACGTGCTGAGCATGGATACCACTTTCCCGGACAACGCCGCCCGTTACCGCGCCATCACCCAGCCATGGCTGTGGCACGGCGCCTACTGGCTGATCATCCTCGGCGAAGCGATCACGGCCGGGCTGCTGGGTTATGGTGCCCTGGAGTTGTGGTTGGCACGCCGAGCCGATGCCAGGGTTTTCGCGCAAGCCAAACGCTGGGGCATCGCCGGCCTGACGGTGGGATTCTTCGTCTGGTTCTTTGGTTTCATGGTCATCGGTGGCGAATGGTTTCTGATGTGGCAATCGGAAATCTGGAATGGCCAGGATGCCGCGTTCAGGTTCTACATGGCGCTACTGGGCGTTTTGATCTTTCTCAATCAACCCGATGCAGATCCGCACTGACCCGTCGCTATCGCGAGCAGGCTCGCTCCCACAAGGATTGGCGATGTCCCCAGGAGATCACGCATAAAAAAAACGGCCCGTCTCCATTGGCGACGGGCCGTTTCTCGATACAGCCTTCAGCGAGCCATCAGTGCTCGCCGAACAGACTTACTGATTCAGGCGGAAATCTTTTTCGGCTGCTTCGAAGCGCTGCAGCATACCGGCGGTAGGCGTGCCGATCTTGCTGACAACATAGATGGCCAGGCTAGCGAAGATGAAGCCCGGGATGATTTCGTATAGACCCAGCAGCTCGAAGTGCTTCCAGACGATTACGGTAATCGCACCCACCAGGATGCCCGCCAGTGCGCCGTTACGGGTCATGTTTTTCCAGATGACGGAGATCAGGACCACAGGACCGAATGCGGCACCGAAACCGGCCCAGGCGTAGCTCACCAGACCCAGTACACGGTTGCTCGGGTTGGCAGCCAGGGCAATGGCGACCAACGCCACCAGCAGCACCATGGCACGGCCGACCCAGACCAGTTCCAGCTGGGAAGCATTCTTGCGCAGGAAGGTTTTGTAGAAGTCTTCGGTCAGGGCGCTGGAGCACACCAACAACTGGCAGCTCAGGGTACTCATCACGGCGGCCAGGATGGCCGACAGCAGTACACCGGCAATCCATGGGTTGAAGAGGATCTTCGCCAACTCGATGAACACGCGCTCAGGGTTCTCGCTCACAGGGCCGGCCACATCCGGATGTGCAGAGAAGTACGCGATGCCGAAGAAGCCGACGGCCACGGTGCCGCCCAGGCACAGGATCATCCAGGTCATGGAGATACGACGGGCCTTGGCGATGGACTTGACCGAATCAGCGGCCATGAAGCGCGCCAGGATGTGCGGCTGGCCGAAGTAGCCCAGGCCCCAGCCCATCAGCGAGATGATGCCGATGAAGGTGGTGTTCTTCAGCATGTCGAACGACGTCGGGTCTTTTGCCTCGATGGCCAGGAACGTGGTGTCCACGCCGCCGGTGGCCAGCAATACGATGATCGGTGTCAGGATCAGCGCGAAGATCATCAGGGTGGCTTGTACCGTATCGGTCCAGCTCACAGCCAGGAAACCACCCACGAAGGTGTAGGCGATGGTCGCTGCGGCACCGGCCCACAATGCGGTCTCGTAGGACATGCCGAAGGTGCTTTCGAACAGGCGGGCACCGGCCACGATGCCGGAGGCGCAATAGATGGTGAAGAATACCAGGATCACCACTGCAGAGATGATGCGCAGCAGGCCGCTCTTGTCTTCGAAACGACTGGCGAAGTAATCCGGCAGCGTCAGCGCGTCGCCGTTATGCTCGGTCTGTACCCGCAGGCGACCGGCGACGAACAGCCAGTTCAGGTAGGCGCCGATGACCAGGCCGATGGCGATCCAGCTTTCCGACAGGCCGGACATATAGATGGCACCGGGCAAACCCATCAACAACCAGCCACTCATGTCCGAGGCACCGGCGGACAATGCGGTCACAACGCTGCCCAGGCTGCGGCCGCCCAGGATGTAATCGGAAAGGTTGTTGGTGGAGCGATAAGCCATCAGGCCGATCAGGACCATGGCTGCGATGTAGATCACGAAGGTGATCAGGGTTGGATTACTAACACTCATGAGTTACGCCCTGGCTTTGTTTTTATGTAGCGGTGGCAGAGAAAGCGTCGACGACGAAGACGTGTAGCGACGATTTGCAGGCCCGCGAATGTATGACTGATGTTTCCCCAGGAAAGCCATCAGCCGATGCCCCTCGGCTTGAACCGGTTGCACCTTGGCCGCGAATGCTATTCAACAAACGAAATAAGGTGCAACCAGTTTCGCTCAAATCAGTTGCACCTGATCGGTTTTCTCAAAAAAAGTGGTTTTTTGCTCCCTTTTAGTGCAGTTAATCAGGTCCGGCTAGAAGCCAAAGCACTAAGGCAGTGCAAGGTAGACATGCCGAGGTTTTATTCCTGACGAGCTGTCTGATATTTCGTCAAAAAAAGGGTTGCACCCGGTTGCACCTCAATCAGCTCGCAGCTAATCTTGCGCCAGCTGATGCCACGCCGTACGTGGTAAACATGAGGATAAAAATATGGCTACCACCACCCTTGGGGTCAAACTCGATGACCCGACCCGCGAACGCCTGAAGGCGGCCGCGACCTCGATTGATCGCACACCTCACTGGCTGATCAAGCAGGCAATTTTCAATTACCTGGAAAAACTCGAGGGTGGTGCAACCCTGACCGAGCTGAACGGCTCGATCCGCGCAGAGGGCGACGACGCTGGCGATGTCCAGGTCGACCACGCCCACCAATGTTTCCTGGAATTTGCCGAGAGCATCTTGCCGCAATCGGTCCTGCGCGCCTCCATCACCGCCGCTTACCGTCGCCCCGAGCCGGAAGTGGTGCCAATGCTGATCGAACAGGCTCGCCTGCCGGCCGAAATGGCCGAAGCCACCAACAAGCTGGCGGCGTCGATTGCAGAGAAACTGCGCAATCAGAAGAGTGCCGGTGGTCGTGCCGGTATAGTCCAGGGCCTGTTGCAGGAGTTCTCCCTGTCCTCCCAGGAAGGCGTGGCACTGATGTGTCTGGCCGAAGCACTGTTGCGCATCCCGGACAAAGGCACACGTGATGCGCTGATCCGCGACAAGATCAGCACCGGCAACTGGCAGCCGCATCTGGGCAACAGCCCGTCACTGTTCGTCAATGCCGCGACCTGGGGCCTGCTGCTGACCGGCAAACTGGTCGCCACCCACAACGAAGCCGGCCTGACTTCGTCCCTGAGCCGTATTATTGGCAAAAGCGGCGAGCCGATGATCCGCAAGGGCGTCGACATGGCCATGCGCCTGATGGGCGAGCAGTTCGTCACCGGCGAAACCATCGCCGAAGCCCTGGCCAACGCCAGCAAATTCGAATCCAAGGGTTTCCGCTATTCCTATGACATGCTGGGTGAAGCCGCACTCACCGAGCATGACGCCCAGAAATACCTGGCCTCGTACGAACAAGCCATTCATTCCATCGGCAAGGCTTCCCATGGCCGTGGGATCTATGAAGGCCCTGGCATCTCCATCAAGCTCTCGGCCCTGCACCCGCGTTACAGCCGCGCCCAGTACGAACGCGTCATGGACGAGTTGTACCCACGCCTGCTGTCGCTGACCCTGCTGGCCAAGCAATACGACATCGGCCTGAACATCGACGCCGAAGAAGCCGACCGTCTCGAACTGTCCCTGGATCTGCTGGAGCGCCTGTGCTTCGAGCCGAAGCTGACCGGTTGGAACGGCATTGGCTTCGTGATCCAGGCCTACCAGAAGCGCTGCCCGTATGTGATCGACTACGTCATCGACCTGGCCCGCCGCAGCCGTCATCGCCTGATGATTCGCCTGGTAAAAGGTGCCTATTGGGACAGCGAGATCAAGCGTGCCCAGGTCGAGGGTCTGGAAGGTTATCCGGTGTATACCCGCAAGGTGTACACCGACGTTTCCTACATCGCTTGCGCGCGCAAGCTGTTGTCGGTACCGGAAGTCATCTACCCGCAGTTCGCCACACACAACGCCCATACGCTGTCGGCCATCTATCACATCGCCGGTCAGAACTATTACCCAGGGCAGTACGAATTCCAGTGCCTGCACGGCATGGGTGAACCTCTGTACGAACAGGTTGTAGGCAAGGTTTCCGAAGGCAAGCTGAACCGTCCGTGCCGCGTGTACGCCCCGGTCGGTACCCACGAGACGCTGCTGGCCTACCTGGTCCGTCGCTTGTTGGAAAACGGCGCCAACACCTCGTTCGTCAACCGCATCGCCGACCAGTCGATTTCCATTCAGGAACTGGTAGCCGACCCGGTTGCCAGCATCGAGCAGATGGCGACCCTGGAAGGCGGTTTCGGCCTGCCGCACCCACGCATTCCGCTACCGCGTGACCTGTACGGCAGCGAACGCGCCAACTCCAGCGGCATCGACATGGCCAACGAACATCGCCTGGCCTCGCTGTCCTGCGCCCTGCTGGCGACAGCCCACAACGACTGGAAAGCCGCACCGATTCTCGGTTGCGCCGCCAGTGAAGAAACCCCGACGCAGGTTTTGAACCCCTCCGACCACCGCGATGTGGTCGGCCAGGTGCAGGAAGCCACGGTCGAGGACGTCGACAACGCCATCCAGTGCGCCCTCAACGCCGCACCGATCTGGCAAGCCACGCCACCGGCGGAACGCGCCGCAATCCTCGAGCGTGCCGCGGACCTGATGGAAGGCGAGATCCAACCACTGATGGGCCTGCTGGCCCGGGAAGCCGGCAAGACCTTCGCCAACGCCATCGCCGAGGTCCGCGAAGCGGTGGATTTCCTGCGCTACTACGCGGTACAGGCACGCAACGACTTCAGCAACGATGCCCACCGCCCGCTGGGCCCTGTGGTCTGCATCAGCCCGTGGAACTTCCCCCTGGCGATCTTCAGCGGCCAGGTTGCCGCCGCGTTGGCTGCCGGTAACCCGGTACTGGCCAAACCGGCTGAACAAACGCCGCTGGTTGCCGCCCAAGCCGTGCGCCTGATGCTCGAAGCCGGCATCCCGGAAGGCGTGCTGCAGCTGCTACCGGGCCGTGGCGAAACCGTCGGTGCCCGACTGGTGGGCGACGAGCGGGTCAAGGGTGTGATGTTCACCGGGTCCACCGAAGTCGCCCGTTTGCTGCAACGCAACATCGCCGGTCGCCTGGACAACCAGGGTCGCCCGATCCCGCTGATCGCCGAAACCGGCGGTCAGAACGCCATGATCGTCGACTCATCGGCCCTGACCGAACAAGTCGTGATCGACGTGGTGTCGTCGGCCTTCGACAGCGCCGGTCAGCGTTGCTCGGCCTTGCGGGTCCTGTGCTTGCAGGAAGACTCCGCAGACCGCGTCATCGAAATGCTCAAGGGTGCCATGGCCGAATCGCGCCTCGGCAATCCTGAGCGCCTGTCCGTCGACATCGGTCCGGTGATCGATGCCGAAGCCAAGGCTGGCATCGAGAAGCACATCCAGGCCATGCGCGACAAAGGTCGCACCGTGTACCAGATGGCAATCGCCGACAGCGACGAGTGCAAACGCGGCACCTTCGTGATGCCCACCCTTATCGAGCTGGAAAGCTTCGATGAACTGCAACGCGAGATCTTTGGTCCGGTGCTGCACGTGGTGCGCTACAAGCGCAAGGAACTGGATCAGTTGATCAATCAGATCAATGCCTCCGGCTACGGCCTGACCCTGGGCGTGCATACCCGCATCGACGAAACCATCGCCAAGGTGATCGACAACGTCCATGCCGGTAACGTCTATGTAAACCGCAACATTGTCGGTGCCGTGGTCGGTGTACAGCCGTTCGGTGGCGAAGGCCTGTCGGGCACCGGTCCGAAAGCCGGTGGTCCGCTTTACCTGTACCGTTTGCTGTCGACACGTCCTACCGATGCGATCCAGCAATCCTTCGTCCGTAGCGACGCTGTCAGCGCTCCGGACATGCGCTTGCGTGAAGCCATGAGTAAGCCGCTGACCGCCCTGCAAGCCTGGGCCGACAGTCAGAAACTCGCTGAACTGAGCACCTTGTGCGTGCAGTTCGCAGCCCAGTCGCAAAGCGGTATCACCCGCCAGCTGACCGGCCCGACCGGGGAACGCAACAGCTACGCCATCCTGCCCCGCGAGCACATACTCTGTCTGGCCGACGTGGAAGGCGATCTGCTGACGCAACTGGCTGCCGTACTGGCCGTGGGTGGCTCGGCCGTGTGGCCGGAAACCGACACGAGCAAGGCCCTGTTCGCACGTTTGCCGAAGGACATTCAGGCGCGCATCCAGCGCGTTTCCGACTGGACCAAGGACGATGTGGTGTACGACGCGGTCCTGCATCACGGCGACTCGGATCAACTGCGCAGCGTTTGCCAGCAAGTGGCCAAACGTGCCGGCGCCATCGTCGGGGTCCATGGCCTGTCCCAGGGCGAAACCGGCATTGCACTGGAACGCCTGGTGATCGAGCGAGCGTTGAGCGTCAACACCGCTGCGGCGGGCGGTAACGCCAGTCTGATGACCATCGGTTAAACGCAGCTGCGGGTTTCAAGCGGCAAGCGGCAAGTAAGAGCCAAGACAATCCTGCTCTTACTTGAAGCTTGCCGCTTGAAGCTTGTGCTGCTCTATCACCCCCATCAATCATCCTGTTCAGCCTCTATTCCCGGTTCTAGACTCGGCCCCATTCCAAAGAAAGGTAGGCCGCCATGTCCGAGACGTTGCTCAGTTCCCGCAATCTGGCTTTCGAGCTGTATGAAGTCCTCGATGCCGAGGGCCTGACCCAGCGCGAGCGGTTCGCCGAGCACAATCGCGAAACTTTCGATGCGGCCATCGGTACAGCCCTTAGCATCGCCGAGAAATACTTCGCGCCGCACAACCGCAAGAACGATGAAAACGAGCCCCGTTATGAGAACGGCGAGGCGATCCTGATTCCAGAAGTGAAGCCGGCCGTGGATGCCTTCCTGGAGGCTGGTTTTCTCAACGCAGCGCGCAGCTTCGAGGCCGGCGGCATGCAACTGCCGACGTTGTTGTCCCAAGCCTGCTTCGCCCATTTTCAATCCGCCAATGCCGCGTCGACTTCCTATCCGTTCCTGACCATGGGCGCGGCGAACCTGATCGAAAGCTTTGGCGACGAGGAGCAGAAACGCCGCTTCCTGCAGCCGATGATCGAGGGTCGCTTCTTCGGCACCATGGCCCTGACCGAACCCCATGCGGGCTCTTCGCTAGCGGATATCCGTACACGTGCAGAGCCGGCGTCCGACGGCACCTATCGACTCAAGGGCAACAAGATCTTCATTTCCGGAGGCGATCATCCGCTGTCGGAAAACATCGTGCACATGGTCCTGGCAAAACTGCCGGACGCTCCGCCAGGCGTGAAGGGCATCTCGCTGTTTATCGTGCCCAAGTTCCTGGTCAACGACGACGGCAGCCTCGGCCAGCGCAACGACGTGCTCCTGGCCGGGTTGTTCCACAAGATGGGCTGGCGCGGGACCACGTCCACGGCGCTGAACTTCGGCGACAACGGTGAATGTGTCGGTTACCTCGTGGGGAAACCGCACCACGGGTTGAGCTACATGTTCCAGATGATGAACGAGGCGCGGATCGGTGTCGGGATGGGCGCGGTAATGCTGGGATACGCCGGCTATCTGTATTCCCTCGACTACGCCCGCGAACGCCCACAGGGCCGGGTACCCGACAGCAAGGACCCGACCACCGCTCCCGTGGCGATCATCCAGCATGCCGATGTACGCCGCATGCTGCTGACCCAGAAGGCCTACGTCGAAGGCTCGTTTGACCTGGGCCTGTATGCCGCGCGGCTGTTCGACGATACCACCACCCTTCAAAGCGAGACCGAGCGCAGACGCGCCCACGAGTTGCTGGACCTGCTGACCCCGATCGTCAAATCCTGGCCCTCGGAGTTCTGCCTGAAGGCCAACGAACTGGCGATCCAGATACTCGGCGGGCATGGCTACACCCGCGAGTACCCGGTCGAGCAGTATTACCGCGACAACCGCCTGAATCCGATCCACGAAGGCACCCACGGCATCCAGTCCCTGGACCTGCTGGGACGCAAACTGGCGCAGAACGGCGGCGCCGGGCTCAAGCAATTGATCCGCCTGGTGGCCGATACCACCGAACGCGCCCAGGCGCATGCATCATTGACGGACCTGCGTCAGCCATTGGAGGCCCTGGTAGCGCGCCTGCAATCAGTCACTCTGGGTCTACTGACCGACCTGGCCCAAGGCAAGGTCAACAGCAGCCTCGCCAACTCGGCCCTGTACCTCAAGGTGTTTGGGCATATGGTGATCGGCTGGCGCTGGTTGGAACAGGCCATTCGCGCCGAGGAGGGCCTGGCCAGGGGCAATCTCGCGGACAGCGACTTCTACAAAGGCAAGCTGCAAGCGGCGAGGTATTTCCTGACGTGGGAAATACCGGGTTGTCATCATGAGCTGGCACTGCTCGAAGCACGGGACGGTACGTGTCTTGAAATGCGGGATGAGTGGTTCTGATCCGGGTTTTGTAGCGTGGCGCAAATCGCTTGAACACTGATTGAGCGGTCACCCAAATCCACTGTGGGAGCGGGCTTGCTCGCGAAGACGGCACTACATTCAGCACTGAAGCAAGCTGATCCACCGCCTTCGCGAGCAAGCCCGCTCCCACAGGTCATCATCCATTCAGGCCTGCTGAATCGTCTTGGAAATGACATCGACGGTGGCGCTGACCTGCTCCTGATAACGGTCGAGCTCCGCCTGATGCTGCTTCTGCAGTTCTATCTGCTGTGAGCACAGGTTCATTGCCGCCAATACCAACAGACGATCACCGATCAGCGTCGGGTATTTTCTCTTGGTGTCGGCCAGGGCAGCCTTGAGCATCGCAGCGGCGTCCAGCAGGGCCTGTTCCTGCCCGGCCGGAGCCTTGATCGAATAGTCTTCTCCCAGGATCGAGATCACCGTCACCCCATCGGCGCCGTGCCTCATGCGCTGACAGGACCGGTGCTGGCCCGCTCGATCAATGCCTGGATACGGGCGGCGGTAGTGCCGTGGAGTTCTTCCTGCTCCATCAGGCTCAGTTGCAGGCTTTCGTTTTCATCCTTGGCCCTGGCAAGTTCCGCGCTCAGGGTTTCGTTCAGGCCGGTGAGATGACGATTCTGTTGCACCAGGTCATTGACCAGTTGCTCCAGCTGGCTGAGGGATGCTTCCAACATATTGATTTCCAGGCTTTTTCAGGGGGCGCGTACGATAAAGAAAAGTCACTGCCGATGCCATGGTTTGCAGGACGACGGTGCTTCGCTGGCGAGTTGTAGAGACTACGAATGGGGAATCTGGTTCCTGCCCTTCGTCGCACCGACGATGTGACTGTGCGACAAAAGCACGCAGCAGCCTCAAGACTTCCACCCCATGACCGATAATTCAGTGACACCAGCCACAGCCCGCACGGACGCGCTTCTTCCCGGTACCCTCCATGTCCCTACGTAATATGAATATCGCGCCGCGGGCGTTCCTGGGGTTTGCCCTGATCGGTGCCCTGATGCTGGCGCTTGGGGTGTTCGCCCTGACCCAGATGAGCAAAATCCGCAGCTCCGGCGAAAACATCGTCGAGAACAGCGTGCCCAGCATCCAGGCCCTGGACGAGTTCACCCAGCTCACCCTGCGCCTGCGCGTATTGTCCTATCGCTTGCTGGTCAACCGCGAGCCGGATATCCAAAAGAAAACCTTTGAGCTGTTCGAACAACGCAACCAGCAGATCCGCACGGCCCAGACCGCCTATGAAAAACTCATCAGCGCCCCTGAAGAACGGGCTGCTTATGACCAGTACGTGCAACTGCTGGGTCAGTATCGTCAGCTCGAAGAGCGGATGAAGACGCTGTCACGCAACAATCAGATCGATGAATTGCGCACACTGCTCAACACTGAGCTGCTGAGCAATTCCGACGCCATCAATGTCGTCATCAACCGCTTGATGGAGATCAACAATCAGCAAGCCGAAGCGCTCAACCAAGGCGCTACGCAACAGTACTCGACCGCTTTCAATTGGGTCGTCGTTCTGCTGGTCATCGCCACCGGCCTGACCTTGCTGTTCGCCTGGCTGCTGACCAACAGCATCACCCGCCCGATTGGCAGCGCCCTGAACGCCGCCGAAGAAATAGCCAAGGGCAACCTGACCCGGCCGATCACCGTGGATGGCAATGACGAAGCCGGTCGCCTGTTGCGGGCAATGGCGACCATGCAGGAAAAACTGCGCGACACCCTGCAGCGGATCTCCGGCTCGGCGACCCAACTGGCTTCCGCCGCCGAAGAGCTCAACAGCGTCACCGACGAAAGCGCCCGTGGCCTGACCCTGCAGAACAACGAAATCGAACAGGCCGCCACCGCGGTCAATGAAATGACCAGCGCCGTGGAAGAAGTGGCGCGCAATGCGGTCAGCACCTCCGAAGCCTCGAAGAACGCTACTTCCTCCGCTGGCGACGGTCGGGACCTGGTGCAGGAAACCGTCAGCGCCATCGAACGCATGAGCGCCGACGTGCAAGGCACTGCCACGCTGATTGGCAACCTGGCGGATGAATCACGCGACATCGGTAAGGTGCTGGATGTGATCCGCGGCCTGGCGGACCAGACCAACCTGCTGGCCCTGAACGCCGCCATCGAAGCCGCCCGTGCCGGCGAAGCCGGTCGCGGCTTTGCCGTGGTGGCGGACGAAGTACGCGCCCTGGCCCATCGCACCCAGCAGTCGACCAGCGAGATCGAACGGATGATCGGCAGCATCCAGAGCGGCACGGAGCAGGCCGTGAACTCGATGCGCAACAGCACCGAACGCGCCGAGTCGACCTTGAACATCGCCCGCGGCGCCGGTCTGTCCTTGGACACCATCAACACCGCCATCGTCGAGATCAACGAACGCAACCTGGTGATCGCCAGCGCCGCCGAAGAACAGGCCCAAGTGGCCCGCGAAGTGGACCGCAACCTGGTGAACATCCGCGACCTGTCGGTGCAATCGGCCACCGGCGCCAACCAGACCAGCGCCGCCAGTGCCGAACTGTCGCGCCTGGCGGTGGACTTGAACAGCATGGTGGGGCGGTTCAGCCTCTGATCCTCGGGCATTAAATGCCTCGCTCCGTGCCCACCCTCTCGGGTCACGGAGCGCTCCCTCATCGGCCTTAGACGACTAGATCATTGGACCGGCTGTGCAACTGCTTCAGCAGGTTCAGTTGCCAGCCGGTTCTAAGTTTCCAGTTTCAGTCCAACTCGGCAACCACGGCCATGGCGGCCGGATCATACAGGCCAGCGGCGACCCGCACGCCGTCCAGCGAAGCTTCGCTGGTGTCGAGCAGGTCGCGGTAAAGCGAAACCCGCGTGGCGATGTCATCCGGTGCGGCAGCGAGTCGGGCCATCAGGGCGTTGCGGTTGGCAGTCGGCACGGTCCAGGAATCCGAAGGGAACATGCGGCGTATGCTGTCGCAAAAAACGGGTTTGATCGACACCCATCGATCAAACCCGAACACCTTCGTTCTACCTGGGATCGACCACGTCCAGCGCCCGGTTCGCCAGGAGCTGGCCCAGTTCAATCAACTGTTGCAGGCCCAAGGCAAAATGCCGCCGGGAACCGTCCAGCTCGAATGCCAGATCCCCGGCCATGACGTTGGCGGAGGCCAGGGTTTCGCTGAGGTTGGCCAACAGGCTCTCTGCATCCACGCCCTGGACGATGGTGAACAGTTGGTCTGGGGCCGGTTGCTTATCGGGTGGATTGGGTTTGGGGTTCAGGTAAGAATCGATGACGCGTTCGGCGTTGGCATCGGCGGCGATGTCCAGGTGCAGCGGTGGGACGGGTGGGTCTGGGATGAGTTTGTCCATGGGTACTCCTAACGTCAGTTGGAGCCGCCACGGCTCGCGACTAAACGAGGTGGGGTGGCGGCTGTACGCAGGTTAGTCGACCGGGACGTTAGGAAACCGGCGCACCCGAAAGTGCCCTGCGCACAGCCACCATAAAATCAGCGGCAACACCGTAGCCTGACTTTAAGGAGAACCTTGCGCCTAACGATTACCGAGCGACTAAACCCGACCGCTGAATGGGCAGCGGCAAACACAGGCTAGACACCGAAATCAGCAGGCGCAAGAGGTTGGGATTTTCTAGGAAATGTCCTGCAAGTCAATGGGAAAGGTCTCTATACAAAGTGTTTCGCTTTGTATGCATCGCCCATTTTCATACGATCCTTTTCCGCGTCTTGCACTGCCCCGGCCGAGGGCGGCCGCATCAAGGTAGGAATATCAATGAGCCCCCTGCCCGGTCGATTCAGATGGAGTGGACATGACGGCCGGCTCGATTACCTTGGCGGAACGCCCTGTATCAATGTCTCGTACCTCGTAATACCACCACTTCATCGAAGAGGTACCATAAAGGCCATAGGTGTGACCTCCCACCAGGTCAACGGTCATTTCAACGGGTCGTGAGTATTCGGTTCCAATAGCACGGTGAACGGAAATTTTGTGCCTTCCCGCTCCGAGTCGATACTCGGTTTGGCGAGCTAGCCAATAGAGCGACGTATCGTCATCGATCTTGGCTATCGACAGCGCCTTGTCGAACTGCCGAATTGTCGCGACCTCGTCCCAGGGCTTTCCTTCTGCGCTTTTATGCTCGTAATGAATGCATCCCGTCAGCGAGAAGCAGAACAGAGTCATTGCTATAAAACGTAAGATGACAGCGTATTTCATCAATATCCCTCCATGGTTTAAATCGAAACTGCGAATTCCGTGACACATCGGTCATCTGTGAGGCAAGGAGGCCGGCCAGATAACTCCCAGATTTATTTACGAATCAGCAAAAAAAATCCACGCCATCACCCTCCAATCAATTCAATAATCCGCACATCACTTCTGACGACCCTGTGGATAAAAAACCTCGCTCACCGTCATCAAACTCGCCAACCCTCTTAAAAAGCAGGCCTTTCTTTTCACGTATCAAGTAATGCAAATCCAAATCATCCGATACATTCCCGGACCACCCCACATCCAAAATACTTTGAACATCAAAGCCGCTAGGTAGCGCAGCGATGTATGAGCAGCGTTCAACCTCAAGTATTTTCACCAAAGACTCAACCGAATCTCTCGATAGCCGCACAGCGCCAAAAAATTTTAACCGCCCATCCGCCTCAACCATGCGTTCTTGCAGTTCACTGCCACCTACAACTTCATTTCCACGGAAGCTTAAAGCTCCCCACAACTTGCGGTATCGGATCACTCGTGTATCTGGCTGCCATGCTGAACTACCAACAAAAAACCAGATATCGTAACCGAGTATTTTTTTTTCAATTAATGAGAAAATGTAATTTAACACCAGAACCAAAGAATTACTTGATGACCCAGCCACCATAAAACTCGCCACAGATATAGTCTCGGCCATCCCCCCCTGCGGACGGTCAATATTGAATACCTCGTTCGGTATAAAAATATTAGGCGCGCTCAAAATTTTAATATCAATAGTCATAGTGATTTCCGGTTTCATCGTTAAAGTGGGAGCCGCGATTTTGTGGATTTCCCACACCGAAATCATGACCTCCTGCATCATCACGGATCCTTACCGTTCTGGTACCACCGCCTGAAGCTGGAACCTCAAACTCATAGATTGCTCCCGGCTGGGGATTACCGCGCTTATCAACATTGGGTATGACACGACTAGGTTGCTGGCTTGTGGGGATGCCTGATTCACGCTTAGCTTCATTAAAAGCACCGCTCCGTCCCGCTCCTGGCGGACTCATATTTTCAGGTACTGTTCCCTTTTCTTTCTCCCCTACAACCCCAACCTTAACCCCGGTTGTACCACCCTTCCCCCCAGCCGTCGACGCGAACAATCCCCGATCCGGACTCAATCCATTCGACGCAAGCTCGGCCAGTAATGCAGCACCATCGCCGTTTTCGGTGCGCGTATGCTCGATAATGCCGGTATTGATGGCCCGCTCGTTACTCCGCGTGATTTCCCAAAGTGCTGCCGAGCGATCGAACCCCGAGCTTCTGCCGTCATGCAGCAATTTTTCATTGGCCGGAATCTCATCCGCCAGCTGCTTCGTAATCTGCCCACAGCCCGCCGGATTCTGCTGGCAGTACTGCCCGAACTCCCGGTTCCGGGCTGTGTCGAGGTTGTTGTAAAAATCCCGGATGGATTGGCAATCAGCTGGCGATGTGCAGGTGTTGAGCTTCTGCTCTCTCTCCACCAGTTCCGCATGGAACAGGTAGTTGAACGTGGTCGCTTTCTCGGCAATCTTCGAACCGGTATTCAGATCGCCGTTGACCGAGGCCGCAGCCAGTAGGCCCGTCAGTTGCGACAGCATCAGTTGCAGGTGTTCGTTTTTATCCGCCACTTTGGCCATGCCGGGAATCAGCGCTTCATTCAAACCGGCGGCTACCGCGCCGGTCTTGAAGTCACTGCCCGTCAGTTCAGCCAACAGACCACCCATGATCGCGTGGGCAACAATTTTCTCAGGGCCGCCATCCGGGAACTTGATGGTATCGCCCACCCAGTTGAAGCCGGTCGCCATCGCCACATTGCCGGCTTCTCCCAGCAGGGCAGCATTGAAGTTGCTGCCAAAGCTGCCACCGCCAATCGCGGTGGAAATGCCGCTGGAGATTACCGCTCGCCCAGTCGTGCGGATGGCCGTGTCAGTCGCGTTACTCCAGCGGAAGATGTCCTTGGAGGAGTTACTGGCGCTCGATGCCGAACCTGCTGAGCCTGTCGACGGCTCGACGCCTTGAGTGGTAGTGCTTGCGCTGTCGGCGCTGGTAAACCAGTTCTCGTCTGCGTATCTGAGTGCACCAGCAGTGAACCCGGCAATGGCTGCGTTCTTCAGGCTGTCGGCACTGGCGGTTTCCTTCAGCGCAAGGCCCAGGTTGCCTTTGTTATCGATGGTGCTGGTGACTGCCGTGGTGCTCAGGCTGGCCGCGACAGCCAGGTTGCCGCCCGTAAGTCCGAAGCCGGCGGGCCCCATGATGAACGACATCAGGATCGCAATGGCAATCTTGGCGCCCGCGCCCAGGCCCGAGTTCTGGTACTTGAAGCTGTCGTGGATTTCCTTCACCTGGCGCCAGTCGATGTCACCACGCGCCTCGGCCTGTTTCATCCAGGCCAGGCCCGGTTCAGCCTTCACCATCGCGTCGATGGTCTGGCTGACACTCTGTTTATCGACTTGCTTGACGTCGATACGCAGGCCGTCAACGGCCTTGATGACCAACTGTCCTTGGGCGACGAGCTCGCTCTGGCGCAAAGTTTCGTCGGTGCGTCCCTCGCCTTTCATCTTGTACCAGGCCAGGTCACCTTTGCTCTTGGTGTGGCTTTCGTCGTGGTAGTCCTTGACCCCCTCGAAGATGATCCGCCCACCACTGTCGAGGGTCAGATCATTGCCACTTTGCAGCTTCGCCACCTGGTAGGTCTGATCCCCACCGCTGATCAATTTCAGGTTGCCCCCGGCCTTGATCTCGCTGCCGATATGAGTGATCTGCGTCACCTCATCTCGCTTTGCGGCGTTACTGCCCCAGCTCCCCTTCTTCTTCATGTCATACAGCGAATAATCCCGATTCTGCTCAGCCAGCAGACTTATCTGCTTAGCCGCAACCAGGTAAGCCTCGTCACCCGCCGTAATCTTGCTCGCTACCACCGACAGGTTGTTGCGCGCAGCAATCGCTACATCCCCGCCCGCATTGAGCGTGGTCGCCTGCTGCTGGACATGGTCTTCTTCCTTGTTGATCTTCTTGCCACTGCGCTTGTAACGGTATTCGCTGGAGGTCTCGTTCGCAGCGGCAATCAGTGATACGTCGTTACCGGTGAGGTTGATATCGCCTTTGGCTTCCAGATGGCTGGCGACGACGGTCAGGTTATTGCCCGCGTCGGCATTCAGGTCGCCGCCGGCCTTGATTTCACTGGCATGCTGCACGGTCTGGCGCTGTTCCCAGAAGTGGCGCTTGTCCTTGCGCATCGAGCCACTTTCTTCGCGAGCCGCGGAGATGACGATGTCTTTTCCGGCGCTCAGTTCGACGTCGTTGCCCGCCGTCATCGCGCCGCCCACGTTCAGCAAATCGCCCGCAGCCCGCACGGTGAGGTTGTTGCCGGCCTCGATGCGTGCAGCATTGTCGACGATCGAGGTTTTCGAACTGAAGCCCGTGCCGCTGTTCTCAACGGTGGTGATGGTGCGGTCGTTGCGAATATCCCCGCTCAACGTCGACAGTTCGACGTCCTTGCCCTTGAGAATGCCGCCCTGGATGTTGACCAGGTCTTTGCCGGCAACCAGTTTGAGGCGCTCGCCGGCTTCGGCCAGGCGCGTGTTGACCAGGTTGTTCCCGGCCGCTGCCGAGAGGTTTTCGCTGGCCCGCAGCGTGCCGAAGTTCTTCAGGTCGGTGCCTGCGATCAGCGTGAGGTTCTTGCCCTGGATCAGCGCGCCGTCCGCCGTCAGCCGGTTGTTGGCCTGGGCCAGGTAAAGCACCGGCACCAGGACGTGCTCACCCTTGACCACCTGGTCTTCCATCCAGACGATGTCGTGGGTCAGTGCAGCAACCTGTTGTGAGGTGAGGGTCACGCCAACGGCCAGGTTCAACTGATCCTTGCTGGCGATGGCATTGTTCATCAGGTACTTGAACATGCCTTCGTCGCTGGTCTGCCCGGCGATGAAGCGCTGGCCGGTGCGGGCAAGCACCGCTTGTTGAATCAGGCGTTGTTCATACAGGCCATCGCCCAGGCGTTTCCAGCTGGTATCGGGGTCATAGCCCAGGTTGCGCAGCAGGTAATCCGAACTCATGAACCGCTTGAGGTCGGTGAGCGCTGGATTGGTCTCGATCAAGTACTTGGGACCGACGATGACCCGGCTCGCATCCGATCCCTGGACGGTCGCACGGCTCTGGTCATGGCCGTTTTGCGCCGCAGCGCCGCTATCAACGACACGGAACAGGCCGTTATCGCCCGTCGGCAAGGAGAACCCGGGCATGCTGGTCGGGTTCACCTGTTGCTGCGCGAGGTCCGGCGGTAATTGCGGATTGAGCACCACCACCGCAGGCTGCGTGGAGGTGGCGACATCCGTCGCCGCTGTTCTGGCCGCCCCCGCCGATGGCGCCTGGAACTGCACGAGGCTGCTATTTTCCAGTTTCTGGGTGGCCTGGATGTCGATGTTGCCCCCCGATTGAACGACCGCCGGCGCCATCGGCGCACCCGGTGTCACGGTGGTGATATCACCCACCTGACGGAAGCTGTTGAGTGCATCGACAGGGACTTCCTTCGGGTTGGCCTGGGCGTTATACGGGAAGATGTATCTCGCCCGGAAACGCTCGTCGGTTCCGTCGGTCACCCTACCGGTGTTCCAGGTACGCGTCCTGACGCTGGTGCCGGCAGCAGCGCCGACGTTGGCAAAGTTGTCCGCCTTGATCAGCAGGTCGGCACCCGAGGCCATCACGCTGTAGTTGTTGGAGACTGAGGAGCCGTCAATGGTCAGCTTGCCGCCACTCATCAGCGTGGCGCTGGCCGAATCCTGGAGCACTACGCTCTTGTAGGTTTCAGTGGCGACATAATCGACGTTGTGGTGATCGCCACCACAGTCATAACACGTGACGCTGATGGAGCCCGACACCAGCTCATCGGTGGTGGTGAAGACGTCCTTGCGATTGATCAGGACGTTGCTGCGCAGCGACATGTCCTTTGCCGACTCGAGGGTGCCGGAGATGTTCTCGAGCAACTCACTGCGAGCGACGCCATCTCGCGCCGCGACGTCCAGCACTCCAAGGCTGTAGACGTCGCCAAAAGCGTTGGTGAAGGTGTTGAAGCGCAGCGCCATGTCCGCGCCGCTGAAGATCAAGCCACGATCGTTGCGCGCCTCGTTGGCGCTCAACTCGACAGCTTCGGCGCCGCCGAGCGTGCCGGTGTTGGTCAGACGGGTCGCGGCCAGGGAGAATTTGCCGCCCCCGGTGATTCGCCCGCCGTTGGTCACCACTCCCAGGCTGGTGATGCGGGTGTCGCCACCGCCGGCCAGGCGCGAACCGCTGGACAGATCGACGCTGGCCGCGCTCAGGTCAAACCGACCGAAGCCACTGGCCTGACTGTTTCCGGTACCGACATAGGCCCCACTCAATCGTAGATCCAGGTCACCGTCGCTGCTGATGATGCCCGCGTTGTTCCAGGTGCCGCCCGTGGCCAGGATGCTTTGAACGGCGCTCAACTTACCGCTGCCGGATTGATTGAGTTGACCGACCTTCAGGTCCAGCACATCGGCCTGGATATCCGAACTGTTGTCCCAACGCGCCGCGTCGACGGTCAGGGTGCCCGAGGTCGTCAGGCTGCCACCGACGTTGCTGAATCGGGCGATGTCCACGTCCAAAGTGCCGGTGCCCACATGCCGGACATTGCCGTCAGCGTTCTGGAATGCCGCCATCTGCAAGGACAGGTCCTGGGTGGCCGCCTCGATGGTGCCGCGCTGGTTGTCCAACAATTGGGTAATCGTCAGGGTCGCGGAGCCCTGGGTGCCTACCGAACGCAGCTTGCCGCCCTGGTTGTCGATCGACGCAACGCCGATCAGCAGGCCATTGGCACCCTCCACCAGGCCGCGCTGGTTGATCAATGCGCCGGTAAGGCCGAAATCAATGGTGTCTCCTGCCGCTCGTCCATCGCTGTTGTCCAGGTCACGGGCGCGTACCGTGAGTGCCTGCTTGGCAAGCAGGTCACCGTTGCGGTTTTCGAGCGTGACGGTGGAGACCTCAGCGGTCCCGGACAAGGCCGCCACTTGCCCGCCATTGTTGAGCACCGCCTGCTTCGCATCGAGCTCGACAGACTGTGCCTGGATCAATCCGGCATCGCCGCCTGCGCTGAGCGATTCGCTGTTGTCCAGCACCTTGTCGAGCGTGACTTTCAGCCAGCCCTCGACACTGGCCAGCACGCCGCCACGGTTATCGAGATTGAGAGCCTCGACCTCCACGTTCCCGGCCTGGGTGATGGTGCTGCCGTCCTGGTTGACGAAGTCGCCGGAGACATCAACCTTCAAGTCTCCTTGGCTGAGCAGGCTACCGTTGCTGTTATCGACGCCACCGCCGATGATCGTCAGTCCCTGCTCGGTGCTGATGATCGCTTTACCGGTATTGAGCAATTGCTGGTTGGCCGTCAGGCTCATGGCCTTGACCGAGGCGATATAACCCTCGTCCGTGTTGTCGATGCTGTCAGCGGTCAGGGTCAGTTTTCCCTGGCTGATCAACTTGCCGTTCTGCTGGTTGAAGGTTTTCAGCGTGGCGACGAAATCTCCCTGGCTGGTGACCTGACCGCCGCTGTTTTCAACGTCATTGCCTTCAAGAGTCAGCGTGGCGTCGGAAGCAATCTTGCCGCGGCTGTTATCGAGGGTTTTCGCGTCGATCGCCAACGAGCTCTTGCCACTGATCACACCTTCACGGTTCTTTAGCGTCTCAGCGACCAGGGTCTGCTTGCCGTCGCTGGCGATGATGCCTTTGTCACGGTTATCCAGCGTTCCGGTCGCTGTCGCTTTCAGGTCACCCTGGCTGACCAGCGTACCCGCGCGGTTGTCGATATCCTTACCCTTGAGTGTCAGGGTTCTCGCCGCAGAGAAAGTGCCGCCGCGGTTGTCGAGGGTCTGCGTGGTTGTGGCTTTCAAGTCACGACTGGCGATCACGCTTTGCCCGTGGTTGTCGATGCTGCCCGCCGTGAGAACGACATCGCCGACCTGGTTGCGGGTGTTGTCCGCATTGACCCCCGCTTCGATGACGCCCAGGTTGTTGAGCTGACCGTCGGTCGTCAGCGTGACACCGTCACGTGCGGCAATGGCGCGTCGATTGTTGATGTCGCCCTGGGTCGTCGCCTGGACATGGCGGCCCGCATAGATGGTGTCCTGAGCGTCCAGGCTCTTGGCGTTGATCTCGACGGCGCCCGCTGCCGTGGTTTGCGCCAGACTCAAATGTCCATTGGCATCGAGCTGAATGTCGCCACCGCTGGCGATCATCTTGCCGTCCAGCTTCACCCCGACACCAGCCTCGGTCCCCACCAGCTTGATTGACCCGGCGTACATGCCGCCCAGGGCCGAGGAGTCGATCGCCAGTTGCGGCTTGGGACTGCCGTCATCGGCGCGTGCAGTGGCCTTGAGGGTGGCGGCATCGACGTCGTTGCGACCGGCGACGATGGTTAGGTTTTTCGCCTGGATCTCGGCGTTGATCTTGGCGCTGCGGGTGATGATCTCGAAGCTGTCGATGTTGTTGGCGTTGAGACCCGCGCCTTCGATGGCCACGCTGCCCTGGTCCACCTGGTAGCGGCTCAACCGACCATTTTCGATCACCGGTTTGCCGGTGGTCAGGGTCGCCTTGGGCGTGTTGATGAAGCCGCAGCCGTTGCAGGTGATGCCGTAGGGGTTGGCGACGATGACATGGGCCGACTGCCCCGCCACTTCGGTATAGCCGCGCAACTGGCTCGGGCTGCCGCCGTTGACTTCGTTGAGGATGGTGGTGGCGGCCGCGCCGTTGAGGTTCGGGTTGCCGAGGATGATCCCGCCCAGTTGCGTGGACTGGGTGCGGGACGTGGCGTTGTTGAGGATTACGCCGTTGCTGCCGACGTTGTAATCCGTGAACTGGTTGTGGGACAGACCGCTGCCGTTGGGCTTGGCGATATTGACGATGGGCACACCGTTGCCTGCCTGGCCTAGGCTGGTGCCCGGCGCACTGACGACGATACCGTCGGCCTGGGCCCACATCGGTTGCCAGAACATGACGTTGGCCAGCAGGAACGCCAGGCCGCGCTTGGGCATGCCGCAGAACCGTTCGCGGTTTTGCAGGGCAGCAGAAGGTTGGCGGGCCAGCAAGGCGTATTGGCGGTCGTCCATGATCAGGTCTCGTTGCAACAGAATTAAATGGATAGATCAACGCGGAAATAGATCGGCGCTTCACGCTCGGTCAGGGCATCCGGGCGTTCCAGGGAGTGGGCGAAGGTGACGCTGGCGGTGAGGTGCTGGCCGCGGGCGAACAGCTCCAGCGAGTTGCTCGACATGCGCCCGTGCTGATCGCCGTTGTAGCGGGTCCCGCTGATCACGCCCTGGTCATAGCCCAGGCTGGTGCCGTATTCGGCAAATACCGGACGCAGCCATTCCAGGGTCACCGGGCGGCTCCAGCGCAAGTCGTTGCGCCAGTAGCCACCGTTGTCGCCGGCCAACGACTGGTCCTTGTAGCCACGAATCGAAGACTCTCCGCCCAGGCTCATGCGCTGCGGGCTGAACAGCACGTCTTCGCTGCGCTGGCCGGTCATCAAGCTGCTGAAGCTGAAAGACTCGTCCCACAGTTTGAACGGTTGCAAATAGCTGAGCGTGGCGGTGTATTTGCGATAGCGGGCGTCAGCCTGGCCGGGTGCCGGGTCGTGGTTGGCCTGGGCATCGAAGGCGCCGATGCCTTGCTGCATGCCCAGGTCGAGGTTGACGAAGGCACTGCCGACCCGACGGCCGTGGTTGATACCGAACTGCGCTTCGCTCAGGCGATTGCTGCTCAGGGCCAGTTTGCTGTCTTCGATGAAGTTGTTGCTGCGCAGGTAGGCCAGACCGGTGTTGAGGGAAGTCTTGCTCATGGCGTCGCGATAGATGACACGCTCGATCCGCAACTGATGGTTCTGGCTGTCGCCGCTTTGCTTGAAGTTGAAACCGTTGGCCGCGATCTGCGAGCGGTACTCGCTCTGGCTGTAGGTGTAGCTGACGTTCCACCAGCCAAACGGCAGGTTGTAATAGAGCATGGCGTTGCGCGAGGTGTGCTGGTGATCGCTCATCGCGTCATGACCGCCGCGCAACATCAACTGATCGGCCAGGCCCAGCGGGCTGTCCCATTCGAAACGGGTGCCCCATTGCTGCTCGCCAGTGCTGCGCTGGCCGTCGTTGCTCCGGTACAGCCCGGCGCGCCAGGGCTTCTGCGGGGTATTTTTGACCAGCACTTCACTGCCGCCGACGTTCTGGCCGGGGGTCAGCTCCATTTGCGCCTGGTTCGAAGGCAGGCGATTGAGCTGGTCGACCATCTGCTCGATTTCCCGCAGGTTAACCAGCTCACCGGTCTTACCGGGAAACGCCATCGCCAACTCACGCGCCGACAGTTGGCTGTTCTCGGCGCCTTTCAAGCCTTCGAGCCGGCCCTCGACCACCAGCACTTGCAGATGACCGCTGGACAGGTCCTGCTGCGGCAAGTAGGCACGGCTGGTGACCAGGCCTTTTTCGATGTAGTGATCGGTGATGACCTTGAGCAATTCATTGAGCTGGGGCACGCCCAGGCATTGGCCGATGTAAGGCTGGAGCAAACGCTCGCGCTCACCGGCCGAAAGACTGTCGGCGCCCTTGAGTTCGATGGTCTTGATGGGGAAGCAACGGGTATCGGCCGGAGCGGTTGGCTGGGTCGGTTTCGCCTCTTGGCCCGGCAGGTCCTTGAGCTCTTCCAGACGGCGGCGCTGCTCTTCGAGCAAACGGTTCTGGCGCTCGCGGATCAGGTCGGTTTCACCGGGGGTAGGAGCGGCATGGGTCGAAGCAAGCGGAGACAGGCACAGCAAAGCCAGGCACAACCTCGCCCAATGGGCGGGTGTAAACATGTTCGATCCCTCGAAAATGACATCCAAAAAGCGGCGCGATGTTAGGTAGCCATCTTTTTTTCGTCAATTGAATATTTGAGCGCTGAGGATATTGTTGGGATCGCCTTTTCAAAATCAGGCGCCTCCGGTACGAAGGTAAGAAAGGTTTCTGTGCAGGGCCGGAAGCTTCCTGCAAAACGGTCAGAGAAGCCGCAGCCCAAACCTTTTTTGACAGCATCGCATTTCAACAGGTTAGAATCGCTGGCACGCAGACTGCATGGCCGGTTTGTGCCCGTCTTTCAGTTTTCCCGGAGTACTGCCTTTGACTGCGACGACCATCAACAGCCTGTTCTTGATCGGCGCGTTGCTGGTGGGTGCGAGCATCCTGGTCAGTTCTCTTTCTTCCCGACTGGGCATCCCGATCCTGGTGATCATCCTGGCCGTGGGCATGGTTGCCGGCGTCGATGGGGCCGGTATTCTTTTCGACAACTACGCCACGGCCTATCTGGTCGGTAACCTCGCGCTGGCCGTCATTCTGTTGGACGGTGGCTTGCGTACGCGGGTCTCGAGTTTCCGGGTGGCCTTGTGGCCGGCGCTGTCGCTGGCGACGGTCGGGGTGTTGATCACCACCGGGTTGACCGGCCTGGCGGCGGCGTGGCTGTTCAACCTGAACCTGATCCAGGGCCTGCTGATCGGCGCCATCGTCGGCTCGACCGATGCCGCGGCGGTGTTCTCGCTGTTGGGCGGCAAAGGCCTGAACGAGCGGGTCAGCGCCAGCCTCGAGATCGAGTCCGGCAGCAACGACCCCATGGCGGTGTTCCTGACTGTGACCCTGATCGGCATGCTCGCCAGCGGCCAGACCGACCTGGAATGGAACCTGGTGGGGCATCTGGTGCGTGAGTTCGGCATCGGTGCGGTGCTCGGCCTGGGCGGCGGCTGGCTGATGTTGCAACTGGTCAACCGGATCAACCTGGCCAACGGCCTCTACCCGATTCTCGTCATCAGTGGCGGCCTGGCCGTGTTCGCCCTGACCAACGCCCTGCACGGCAGCGGCTTCCTGGCGGTGTACCTCTGCGGCCTGGTCATCGGCAATCGCCCGGTGCGCAGCCGCCACGGCATCCTGCACATGCTCGACGGCATGGCCTGGTTGGCGCAGATCGGCATGTTCCTGGTGCTGGGGCTGCTGGTGACGCCCCATGACCTGTTGCCGATCGCCTTGCCCGCCCTGGGCCTGGCGTTGTGGATGATCCTGTTCGCACGGCCGCTGTCGGTCATCGTCGGCCTGCTGCCCTTCAAGGCCTTCCATGGTCGCGAGAAAGCCTTCATCTCCTGGGTCGGGCTGCGTGGCGCGGTGCCGATCATCCTGGCGGTGTTCCCACTGATGGCCGGCCTGCCCCACGCCCAGCTCTATTTCAACCTGGCGTTCTTTATCGTGCTGGTGTCGTTACTGGTCCAGGGCACGAGCCTGCCCTGGGTCGCCAAGTTGCTGCATGTCACGGTCCCGCCGGAGCCCTTGCCGATTTCACGGGCGGCGCTGGAGGTTCATGTCACCAGCGAGTGGGAGCTGTTCATCTATCGCCTCGGGGCGGAAAAATGGTGCATCGGCTCGCCCCTGCGGGACCTGAAAATGCCCGATGGCACACGTATCGCAGCGCTGTTTCGTGGCCAGCAACTGCTCCATCCGTCGGGTAGTACGGTGTTGGAAACCGACGATCTGCTCTGTGTAATCGGTCATGAACATGACCTGCCGGCCCTGGGAAAACTCTTCAGCCAGGCGCCACAAAGGGGCCTGGATCTGCGCTTCTTCGGCGACTTCGTACTCGAAGGAGACGCCCAACTGGCCGCGGTTGCCGCCCTGTACGGGCTGAAGCTGGACGGCATCGATCCGGACTTGTCCCTGGGCCGTTTCATTGCCCAGAAAGTCGGTGGCGCGCCGGTGGTCGGTGACCAGGTGGAGTGGAACAACACCTTGTGGACCGTCGCGGCCATGGACGGGAACAAGATCGGCAAAGTGGGCGTCAGATTCCCCGAAGGAAGTCGCCCGGGTCCCGGCTTGTTCCTCTAAACTGCTCCCATTCTTTAATCTGCTCGTCCGGTCTCTATGCCTACCCTGCGCTCTTTCTTCGCCATCGCCCTGCTGGGCCTGAGTCTTTCCGTCTCCACGCTGCACGCAGCCGAACCGCCCACGAGCGACTCGGTGCAGGCCAGCCTGGACAAGATTGCCGACCGCAAGCTGCCAGAAGCCGACCAGAAAGCCTTGCAAGCCATATTGCAGGACACCCTGGCCCAGCTCGCCAGCAAGGCTGACTACGAACGCAAGCTGCTCGCCCTCAAGCAACAGTTGGCCAGCGCACCGAAGCAGAACATCGAAAACCAGCGTGAACTGGCGCGGCTCAAGAACACCGCAGTGGTCCCCGTGGCACAGCGCTATGCCAACCTGCCGATTCCCCAGCTCGAGCAAATGTTGACGGAGCGCTCCACTCAGCAGGGCGACCTGCAAAAAGCCCTCGCCGATGCCAACAGCCTGATCATCACCGCCCAGACCCGCCCCGAGCGCGCCCAGGCGGAAATCGCCAGCAGCCAGACCCGCATCCAGCAGATCAATAGCATCCTCAAGGCAGGCAGGGACGCCGGCAAGCCCCTGAGCGCCGAACAACGCGATCAGCTCAACGCCGAACTGGCAGCCCTCAACGCGCTGATTCCGTTGCGCCGCCAGGAACTGGCCGGCAACAGCCAGCTGCAGGACCTGGGCAACGGCCAGCACGACCTGTTGATGGAAAAGATCGCTCGCATGGAGCAGGAAATCCAGGACTTGCAGAACCTGATCAACCAGAAGCGCCTGGCCCAGTCCCAGGAGACGGTGACCCAGCAGTCCATCGAAGCCCAGAAGGCCGGCGGCAGCAGCCTGTTGGCAACCGAAAGCGCGACCAACCTGAAGCTCTCCGACTATCTGCTCAAGAGTACCGACCGCCTCAACGAGGTGACCCAGCAGAACCTGCAGACCAAGCAGTTGCTGGACAGCGTCACCCAGACCGACGCGGCCCTGGATGAGCAGATCAGCGTGCTCAAAGGCAGCCTGTTGCTCTCCAAGATCCTCTACAAGCAGCGCCAGACCCTGCCACGCCTGAAGCTGGACCAGAACCTCGCCGACCAGATCGCCGACATCCGCCTGTACCAGTTCGAAGTCAGCCAGCAACGGGAGCTGCTGAACAATCCGAGCGCCTACGTGGACAACCTGTTGGCGTCCCAGCCGTCGGAGCAAGTCACGCCGCAGCTGCGCAAGACCCTGCTGGACCTGGCCCTGACCCGCGTCGACCTGCTGGAACGCCTGAGCCGCGAATTGAGCGCGGTGCTCAACGAATCGATCACCCTGCAGCTCAACCAGAAACAACTGCTCAGCACCGCGCAAAACCTGCGGGCGACACTCGAAGAGCAGATGTTCTGGATCCCCAGCAACAAACCGCTGGATTTCGAATGGATGCGTGGCGTGCCGGCTCGCCTGGAAAAGCAGGTCGACTCGCTGCCCTGGACTTCGAGCCTCAGCGAACTGGCCGACGGCCTGACACAGCGACCGCTGCTGTTCCTGCCCCTGGCCTTGCTGATCGGCGCGCTGCTGTGGCGGCGCAAGCACCTCTACGCCCGGTTGAACAAGGTTCACCAGGACGTGGGGCACTTCAAGCGCGACAGCCAGTGGCACACACCCCAGGCGATCCTGATCAACATCCTGCTGGCGATGCCGGTCGCCCTGGGGCTGGCCCTGTGCGGCTTTGCCTTGCAAATCGATGCCCGCGGCCAGAACGCCAACCTCGGCGCAGCCCTGTTGCAGATCGGCCAGGCCTGGCTGGTGTTCTATACCGCCTATCGCATCCTGGCACCCGGCGGCGTGGCCGAGTTGCACTTCCGCTGGGAAAAACCGCAGGTCGAATTCCTCCAGGGTTGGATCCGTCGGCTCGGGCTGGTGGTGCTGGCGCTGGTAGCTGTGGTGGCGGTGGCCGAGTTGCAGCCTTCGACACTGGCCGATGACGTATTGGGCATGCCCGTGGTCCTGACCTGCTATGCCTTGATGGCCTGGTTGCTCAGCCGTCTGTTGCTCAGCAGCCCGACACACCGCAACGCCTCCCTGTTCCGCAAAGCCGTCGGGGTGATCTTCACCGCACTGCCCATCGCGCTGTTCGTCGCGGTGTGCTTCGGCTACTACTACACCGCGCTGAAGCTCAGCGACCGGCTGATCAATACCCTGTACCTGTTGATGTTCTGGCTGGTGATCGAGGCCACCTTCGTACGTGGTCTGTCGGTAGCGGCCCGACGGCTGGCCTACCAGCGTGCCCTGGCCAAGCGCCAGGCGGCCAAGGAGGCCGGCGATGGCGAAGCCGTGGTCGAGGAGCCGACCCTGGACATCGAGAAGGTCAACGAGCAGTCCCTGCGCCTGATCCGCCTGGCCCTGCTGGGCGGCTTCATCGCCGCGCTTTACTGGGTCTGGTCGGACCTGATCAGCGTGTTCTCGTACCTGGACAACATCACCCTCTACGAGTACACCAGCGGCACCGGCGTCAACATGAGCATGGTGCCCATCAGCATCGGCGACTTGCTCGGTGCGCTGATCATCATCGGCATCACCTTTGCTCTGGCGCGCAACCTGCCGGGCCTGCTGGAAGTGTTCGTCCTGTCGAAACTTAACCTGGCCCAGGGCAGCGCCTACGCCACTACCACGCTGCTGTCCTATGTGATCGCCGGCGTCGGCTTCGTCACTACCCTGTCCACCCTGGGCGTGAGCTGGGACAAACTGCAATGGCTGGTGGCCGCGCTGTCGGTGGGCCTGGGCTTCGGCATGCAGGAGATCTTCGCCAACTTCATCTCCGGGATCATGATCCTGTTCGAGCGCCCGGTGCGCATCGGCGACACCATCACTATCGGCAATCTGTCGGGCACGGTCAGCAAGATCCGCATCCGCGCGACCACCATCACCGACTTCGACCGCAAGGACATCATTGTCCCGAACAAGACCTTCATCACCGGGCAACTGATCAACTGGTCGTTGACCGACACCGTCACCCGGGTAACCCTGAAACTGGGCGTGGACTACGGCTCGGACCTGGATCGGGTCCGGGAACTGTTGCTCAAGGCGGCCCGTGACAACCCGCGTGTGCTGAAGGAGCCGGAACCGATCGTGTACTTCCTGAACTTCGGCGAGAGCACTCTGGACCATGAGTTGCGTATGCACGTGCGCGATCTGGGCGACCGCAATCCGGTGCTGGACGAGATCAACCGTTTCATCAACCGTGAGTTCAAGAAGGAGCACATCAACATCTCCTTCCGGCAGATGGAAATCTACCTGAAGAACCTTAGCGGCCAGGAATACAAGCTGGTGCCCGCCGAGCCCGAGAAAAAAACCATCACGCCCGCGCCTGCGTCGGTAACCAGCATCAAGCCGGTAGCGGAGCCGCCCCAGGACACACTCGACTGATCGCGGGGTGCCAGCAGGCATCGCGCCGGAGACGGCCATGAAAACGCTGGAAACCTTGTCCTTCGATAACCGCTTCGCCCGCCTGGGCGACGGTTTTTCGGCCCATGTGTTGCCTGAACCCATCGACAACCCACGGCTGGTCGTCTCCAGCCCGGGCGCCATGGCACTGCTGGATCTGGACCCGGCCGAAGCCCAGGCGCCGTTGTTCGCCGAACTGTTCGGCGGACATAAGTTGTGGGCCGAAACCGAGCCTCGGGCGATGGTGTATTCCGGACATCAGTTCGGCCACTACAACCCGCAACTGGGTGACGGACGAGGCTTGCTGCTGGGAGAGGTGTACAACGAAGCCGGCGAACACTGGGACCTTCACCTCAAGGGCGCGGGCCAGACACCGTTCTCACGGATGGGCGACGGACGGGCAGTGTTGCGCTCTTCGATCCGTGAGTTCCTGGCCTCCGAAGCACTTCATGCCTTGCACATCCCCACTACCCGTGCCTTGTGCGTGATCGGCTCGGACACCCCGGTGTGGCGCGAAAAACAGGAGCGCGCCGCCATGGTGCTGCGCCTGGCACCAAGCCACGTGCGTTTCGGTCATTTCGAGTATTTCTACTACACCAAGAAACCCGAGTTGCATGCCGCGCTCGCCGAGCACGTATTGAGCCTGCACTTCGCCGAATGCCGTGAACAGCCGGAACCGTACCTGGCGATGTTCCGCGAAATCGTCGAACGCAACGCCGAACTCATTGCGAAATGGCAGGCCTATGGCTTCTGCCATGGCGTGATGAATACCGACAACATGTCGATCCTGGGCGTCACCTTCGACTTCGGGCCGTTTGCCTTCCTCGATGACTTCGACGCCAACTTCATCTGTAACCATTCCGATGACCAGGGTCGCTACTCCTTCAGCAACCAGGTGCCCATCGGCCAGTGGAACCTCAGCGCCCTGGCCCAGGCCCTGACGCCGTTCATCAGCGTTGAAGCCCTGCGCGAGACCCTGGGCTTGTACCTGCCGCTTTACCAGGCCCATTATCTGGACCTGATGCGCCGTCGCCTCGGCCTGACCACTGCGGAGGACGATGACCAGAAATTGGTGGAGCGCCTGCTGCAGCTGATGCAGAACAGCGGCGTCGACTACAGCCTGTTTTTCCGCCGGTTGGGTGATCAATCGCCTGAACAAGCCGTCGCCAGGCTGAGGGATGACTTCGTCGACCTCATGGGTTTCGACGCCTGGGGCGCGCTTTATATCGCCCGCGTCGGCCGTGAAGGCAACGTCGATCAGGAACAGCGCCGGATCCGCATGCACGCGGTGAACCCGTTGTATGTACTGCGCAACTACCTGGCGCAGAACGCCATCGATGCCGCCGAGTCAGGCGACTACGAAGAAGTCCGCCGCCTGCACAAAGTGCTGAGCCGCCCGTTCGAGGAGCAACCGGGCATGGACAGCTATGCACAACGGCCGCCGGAGTGGGGCAAGCATCTGGAGATCAGTTGCTCGTCGTGACCCAGCTCAATAGCTGGAATCGGCTTTCAGCCAAACGCTCTTTTGTGGCGAGGGGATTTATCCCCTCGCCACAAAAGCTGTCTCACCCGACCTTATCGTTCCTCTGCTCAGGCGTCTCGATTCCCGGCTCTGCCTCGGTGGCATCCTTGTCAGTGGGTTTGGCCGGCGTTTTTTTCTCGGGATAGCCGGGCAGGCCGCGGGCGTCTTCGGGGGTCAGTTCGTCTCGTTCGTGACGGCGATCAATGGCATAGGCGGGAGCGGCGTTCGGGTCCTCGTCGCGACCGGCGGTGCCGAGTACCCAGCCGTCGTCGTTGGGGTTGTCCTGCGGTGCGTGCGTGACAGGTTCTCGAGGATGGCTCATGGGACCTCCTTGGGTTGCGAACAGATGCGTTGTGGTCTTTTTGAGGCCATCGAAGGGCGTCAGTGCGGCGCATCTGATGAATGGCAGCCTTGATAAACCGCCTCGCAGACACCAGATCAGCGTCATGACTGTCTTCTGGAGCCCACCATGCCTGAGCTGATGCTGATTCCCTGCCCCCAATGCAACGGGCTCAATCGCCTACCTGCAGACCGTTTGGACGACCAGCCCAAGTGCGGGCGCTGCAAGGCCCCGGTGCTACTGGACAAACCGTTCGAACTCAAGCAGGGCGACTATGCCAGCCAAGTCAAGGGCGACCTGCCGTTGCTGGTGGATGTCTGGGCGGACTGGTGCGGACCCTGCAAATCCTTTGCGCCGGTGTTCGAACAGGCCGCCACGCAACTGACCGGCAAATGCCGCCTGGCCAAACTCGACAGCGAAGCCAATCAGCAGTTGTCGGCGCAATTGGGCATTCGCTCGATTCCCAGCCTGATCCTGTTCAGGAATGGCAAGGAGGTCGCACGGCAAAGCGGGGCGTTGCCCTTGCCGCAGTTGATGAACTGGTTGCGCAGCCAGGGCATTTGAAACCACTTCACTGTGGGAGCGAGCCTGCTCGCGATGCGCAGGCACATTCAACATCGAGGCGCCTGTCAGCCCGCTATCGCGAGCAGGCTCGCTCCCACAGGGACGGCAGCGGCTGTTGATCAGGCGTTTTCCAGCAACCCGTGCAACTCCACGAACTGCTGGGTCAGCTTGTGCCGTGCGTCCAGGTGAATCAGCGGCAAGCTTGCCTGGTGGGATTCACGCATGCGCACCGAACTGCTCAGGTACACCGGCAGTACCGGCAAGCCCTCGGCGATCAGTTCGTCGAGCATTTGTTGCGGAAGGCTGGCCCGGGCCTGGAACTGATTGACGACGATGCCTTCGATCTCCAGGCCATCATTATGGTCCTCCTTGAGTTCTTCGATTTCCGCCAACAGGCCATACAAGGCCTGGCGGGAAAAGCTGTCGCAATCGAAAGGAATCAAGACGCGATCTGCAGCAATCAACGCCGAAACCGCGTAAAAATTCAGCGCCGGGGGCGTATCCAGGTAAATCCGGTCGTAATCATCGTCCAACTCTTCGAGCAATTTGCGCAGCTTGTTGATCTTGTGCTTCGCCTCAAGCTTGGGCTGCAGATCCGTCAGCTCGGCAGTGGCGGTGATGACATGCAGGTTATCGAACGGCGTTTCGTAGATATCGACCTTGTTCTTCTTCGAGAAGGGTCCGGAGGACAGGGTTTGCTTGAAGAAGTCGGCAATGCCCATGGGGATGTCGTCGCCGGTGAGACCGGTCAGGTATTGAGTGGAATTGGCCTGTGCGTCCAGGTCCACCAACAACGTGCGATACCCTTCGCTGGCGCTGACCGCCGCCAGGTTGCAGGCGATGCTGGACTTGCCCACCCCACCTTTCTGATTGAATACCACGCGCCGCATGTCAAAACCTCCGTGTATCAAAGATTCCCGAGTGTAGTAGGCGATGACACCGCTTCGCTACCTTCAGCATGGATGGACTACAGCGTTAGTGGCTTTTTCCGGTAAAGAAGCGTCAATTCGCGCGAAGGATGACGGAAGCAGCCGACAGACAGGTTCATCACAATCGCGATAATGAGCTGGCCGAGCCGGGACGAACCCACCGTCAGGTTTTCCCGTTTTAATGTAACCATTGTTTGCTACAAGCCAACGGCACCGGGATAATGCGCGCCATTTGGGTCGCAAGGCCATGCTGGGTTGGACGCGGGTCAAACCACTGAACCGTGACAATAAAAAGCCCGCAGGGGTGGGATGAATTTTTTGATCAATTTCAATATCGCCCAATGGCGCGCATGGGCCCCTGGGCTCGAAAGCGTGGACGACTGGCAGGCCTGGAGCCAACAGCCGGTGATATTGCCCGCCAACGACGCCGCCCCTGATGTCTCGTTCCTGCCGGCCATGCAGCGCCGCCGCCTCAGTCGCCTGGCGCGGATGGCCTTCAGTGTCGGCTGGCCCCTGGCCGAAGGCCGGCCGAACCTGCCGTTGGTCTTTATTTCCCGCCACGGTGAAACCCCGCGCACATTTGAGATTCTCAAGGACCTGGCAGCCGACCAACCGTTGTCGCCCACCCAGTTCAGCCTGTCGGTGCACAACGCAGTGATCGGCCTGTGGTCGATCATGCGCAACGAAACCAGCGAGATGACGGCCCTGGCCGCCACGGGCGACGGTCTGGAGCATGGCGTACTGGAAGCCGCCGCGCTGTTGAATGAAGGTGCGCCGGCGGTGCTGCTGGTCATCACCGAAGAACAACCGCCCCAGGTCTATGCACCTTGGGTTGACGACGTGCCGTTTCCCTATGCAATGGGGCTGCTGCTTACCCCGGGCGAAGACTGGCAACTGGCCTTGTCCACCCCACAGGTTCAACCGTCCGGCAGCGACTGGCCCCATGCCCTGAATCTGCTACGTACGCTACTGAACGACGAAACCACCTGCCAACATGCCTGGAAGAATCGTGTATGGACCTGGCAACGCAACCGGTGACGGGCAAGAAGCATCGCGACGCCTATTACTGGCGCCTGCTCGCGACCGCTGCAAGCTTCGCCCTGTTCGGGCTGGGCGGGCTGTGCCTGCGGTTGCTGGTGTTTCCACTGCTGGCCTGGTGGCCCGGCGATCCCGAGGCCCATCGGCAACGGGCCCGGCGCACGGTTGGGCGGCTGTTCTGGTTCTTCATCCGGTTCATGGCCCGCACCGGCGTGCTCACCTATCAGATCCACGGCGCAGAAAGACTTGGCCGGCCCGGACAAATGATCATCGCCAATCATCCGTCGCTGATCGACGTGGTCTTTCTGATCGGATTGGTGCGCGATGCCAACTGCGTGGTCAAGCAAAGCCTCTGGGACAACCCCTTCACCCGCGGCCCGTTGCGCTCGACCCAATACATCAGCAACGACGGCAGCATGGACATGCTCGACGCCGCCAGCGACGCCCTGAAAGATGGCCAGGCCCTGATCGTGTTCCCCGAGGGGACGCGCACCCAGCCAGGCCAGGCGCCGGCCTTTCATCGGGGCGCCGCGGCCATTGCCCTGCGGGGTGCGAAAATCCTCACGCCCGTGACCATCAAGGTCAGCCCGACCACCCTGACCAAGGCCGAACCCTGGTACCGCATTCCCCAGCGACGCGTGCACTTCAGTTTCCATGTGGGAGCCGATATAGATCCAGGATCGTTCGCCACGCTCGGCCCACCGCCCCTTGCTTCGCGCAGGCTCAACGACTTTTTGCATCACTATTTCATCAAGGAGCTCGCCGAAGATGAGCGATCTGCACCGTGACATCAAACAGCTGATCATCGACGCCCTCGGCCTGGAGGATATCGAGGTCGACGACATCGGTGACCACCAGACTCTGTTCGGCGAAGGCCTGGGCCTGGATTCTGTCGACGCCCTGGAGCTTGGCCTGGCCATTCAGAAACAGTACGGCATCAAGATAGATGCCGACGCCAAGGACACCCGCAACCATTTCAGCAATGTGGCAAGCCTTGCGGCCTTCGTCACTGCAAAACGCGCTTGAGACCGGACCATGCAAACTCGTGACGACATTTTCAACACCCTGCGCGATGCCCTGGTGGAGCTTTTCGAACTGGACCCTGAGCGCGTGACGCTGGAATCGAACCTGTATCAGGACCTGGAAATCGACAGCATCGACGCGGTCGATCTGATCGACCACATCAAGCGCCAGACCGGCAAGAAAATCGCGGCTGAAGAATTCAAATCAGTACGCACCGTCAACGACGTGGTCGAGGCGGTCTATCGACTGGTCCAACCGGCCGCATGAGCCGGCTGATTGGCCTTGGCCTGCTATTGGCGGGCCTGCTGTACCCCTTTGCGGTGTATTTCGGCATGGAGCACTTCGCCCCCTGGCAGTTCGGCCTGCTGCTGGGTAGCCTGTGGCTGGCCCGGGCATTGTTGGTTGACCGCGGGCCCGGCAATCTCTGGATGGCGGTCGCGGCGATCGTGTTCTGCGGGTTGCTCGCGCTGTTCGATAACCCGCTCCTGCTGCGTTGGTATCCGGTACTGATCAGTGCCTTCATGCTCGGGATGTTCGCCCTGAGCCTGAAATACGGCCCGCCGATGATCGAGCGTATAGCCCGCCTGCGTGAACCGCAGTTGCCGGTAAAAGCGGTGGTGTATACCCGCCAGGTCACAGTGGCCTGGAGTGTGTTTTTCCTGTGTAACGGTTTGCTCGCCGCTGCCCTGACCCTCTGGGCGCCGCTGAGTTGGTGGATGTTGTACACCGGCCTGATTTCCTACGGATTGATGGGGCTGCTGTTTGCCATTGAATGGCTCATACGACAAAGGGTAAGAGGCCGCCCATGAATTGGATAAAACTTGAGCAGATATTGCTCAAGGCTCAGCCGGAGCGCGCAGTGGCAGTCGATCCGGGACTCAGTCATTCACAACTGCGGGACGAGGCGCTGTGCCTGGCCGCAGGCCTGCGCGCTCGCGGTGTACAGCGTATGGCCGTGCATCTGGAAGATGCCGCCGACCTGGCGGTCGCCCTGCTCGGTGCCTGGCGTGCCGGGGTGCGCGTCCTGCTCCCCGCCGACCTGCAGGCCCAGACCCGCCAGCGCTGGTCGGCCGAGGTCGACCTATGGCTGACCGAGCAACCTGGCGACACCCATCCTGGCGACTTGCGACGGCCCCCCTTGGAGCCTGTCGAGCTGGACCTCGACCAATGCTGGCTGAGCCTGTGCACCTCCGGTTCCAGCGGCGAGCCCAAGCGCATCGAGAAAAACCTGCGCCAGTTGAGCAATGAAGTACAGGCCCTGGAGCAGTTGTGGGGCGCCGCGCTGGGCCCGGCCTGCATGATCGGCAGCGTCGCCGCCCAGCACATCTACGGCCTGCTGTTCCGGGTCCTGTGGCCGCTGTGCGCCGGGCGGCCGTTCGTACGCCGGCAATTGGCGTTTCCCGAAGACCTGCAACGCGCCAGCCGCGAGCACCCGGTCTTCGCCTGGGTCGCCAGCCCGGCACTGCTCAAGCGCATGGGCGACAACCTCGACTGGACAGCCTTGAGCAGCGTGCGCCGGGTGTTTTCCTCCGGCGGCGCCTTGCCGGCCGAGGCCGCTCAAAGCCTGCGGCAGCGCCTGGGTCAATGGCCGACGGAAATATTCGGCAGTTCGGAAACCGGCGGTATCGCCTGGCGCCAGGGCAATGAAAGGTGGCAGCCCTTTGCTGGTGTCGAACTGAGCCAGGACAGCGACGGTGCCTTGCTGGTCGTTTCGCCTTATCTGCCTCCCGCCCATGTGGAACATACCGCCGACGCCGCACGGATTGACGCCGATGGGCGCTTCGAGCTGCTCGGACGCCTGGACCGCATCGTCAAGCTCGAAGAAAAGCGCATCTCCCTGCCGATGCTGGAACAGGCGCTGGTGGCCCACGACTGGGTGAGCGAAGCGCGGCTGGGGGTGGTGCGGGAGAATCGTGCCTCCCTCGGCGCGCTGTTGGTACTGAATGAAACCGGCCTCCGCGCCTTGCGTAACCAGGGTCGTCGCGCCGTAACCGAAGCCTTGCGTCGCCACCTGAGCGGGCATTGCGAAACACTGGCCCTGCCACGACGCTGGCGCTGGCTGCGCCAGTTGCCGCTCAACGCTCAAGGCAAGCTGCCCCAGGCCGAGGTCGAAGCACTGCTGGTGGCCCCGCGCCCCAAAGCTCCCGACGTGCTGGAGCAGGTCGAGACCGAGGGCGAATGGAGCCTGCAATTGGTCGTGCCGCCGGACCTGGCGTACTTCAGTGGCCACTTTCCCACCGCCCCGGTACTGCCCGGCGTGGTGCAGGTCGACTGGGCCCTGAACCTGGGCCGGCAACTGCTGGACCTGCCGCCGCGCTTCGTCGGGATGGAAGTGCTGAAGTTCCAGCAACTGGTACGCCCAGGCGATGAAGTCCAGTTGCACCTGCGCTTCGACCGCGAGCGCGGCAAGTTGTACTTCGCTTACCGCAACGATACGGCAGCGTGCTCCAGTGGGCGGATTGTGTTGGGGGCGGCCCATGCATAACCCCTGCGCCGTCATCCCCGTCTACAACCACGAAACCGCCATCTCGGCGGTGGTCCAGGCATTGCTCGCCAACGACCTGCCCTGCGTATTGGTCGACGACGCCAGCAGCCCGGCCTGCGCCGCTGTGCTGGAGCGGCTGGCTGTGGATGGGCGGGTTCACCTGGTCAGGCTGGCGCTCAACCAGGGCAAGGGTGGCGCTGTCATGACCGGCCTGCGAGAGGCAGCACGCCTGGGTTTCAGCCATGCCTTGCAAGTGGATGCCGATGGACAGCACGACCTCAGCGACGTGAAAACCTTCATTGACCAGTCCCGCGCCCACCCGGACGCGGTGATCTGCGGCTACCCGCAATACGACGCCAGCGTGCCGAAGGGTCGCCTGTACGCTCGCTACCTGACCCACGTCATGGTCTGGATCAACAGCCTGTCCCTGCAGATCCGCGATTCCATGTGCGGTTTCCGGGTCTACCCCCTGCCGGCGACCCTGGCGCTGATCAACTCGGCGAACATTGGCAAGCGCATGGATTTCGATTCGGACATCCTCGTGCGACTGGCCTGGCGTAACCAGCCGATGTACTGGCTACGCACCCGGGTCCACTACCCCCAGGACGGGGTTTCGCACTTCCGCCTGTTCCACGACAACGTGCTGATTTCCAGCATGCACACCCGCCTGTTCTTCGGCATGCTGGTACGTTCTCCCCTGATTCTCTGGCGACGGTGGCGGGCATGAGTCTTCAGGCAGACAAGCAGCATTGGGCCGATCGCCAGGAGCGCGGCAGTTTCTGGTTGATGAAATTCACCGCGTTCGCCGCCAGAGTGCTCGGCCGTCGTCTGCTGAGCCCGCTGCTGTACGGCATCGTCCTGTACTTCTTCATTTTCGGTCGCAGCGCTCGCCAGGCAGCCTGGCAGTATCAACAGCGCCTGGCCGACTGGAGCGGCCGTATCGAGCTGCGCCCCACCCACCGGAAAGTTTTCGAACAGTTCATGGCGTTCGCCGACTCGCTGCTGGACAAGCTCGACGTATGGAACGGCAAGCTGAGCATCGACCAGATCGAAATCGTCGATACGGCACTGCTGCGCAATCACCTGCGTGGTGCCCGCGGCCAGATGCTGGTGGGCGCGCACCTGGGCAACCTGGAAATGTGCCGGGCCCTGGCCGAGCTGGGCGAAAAAGTCACCATGAACGTGCTGGTGCACACCAAGCATGCCGAACAGTTCAATCGCCTGCTGGGTGAAGCCGGCGCCACGCACCTGCGGCTGATCCAGGTCAGCGAACTGGATCCGGCGGTGATGCTGCAACTGAGCGAGCGCCTGGAGCGTGGCGAGTGGCTGGCGATTGCCGGCGACCGCGTACCGCTGCATGGCGGACGCAGCGTGACCGTGGACTTCATGGGGCACCCGGCCGCGTTCCCCCAGGGACCGTGGCTGATGGCCGGCCTGCTGAAATGCCCGGTCAACCTGCTGATGTGCCTCAAGCACGAGGGGCGCTATCGCGTCACCCTCGAGCCCTTCGCCGATGCCGTGGTGTGGAAACGCACCGAACGCGAGCAAGTGATCGCCCACTGGGCCGGTCGCTACGCCGAGCGCCTGGCGCAGTATTGCCTCCAGGCCCCCCAACAGTGGTTCAACTTTTACCCTTTCTGGAAGACCGATGACGATGCCCACTCTTGAGCCGGTAACCTTCGGCGAACGCGCCCTGCGCATCGAAGACGTGCTGGCCCTGGCCAACCGACAGGCGCCGACACAATTGCAGGATGATCCGGCGTTCCGCCAGCGCATCGCCAAGGGTGCGCAATTTCTCGACTCCCTGCTGGACAAAGAAGGGGTGATCTACGGCGTGACCACCGGTTACGGCGACTCCTGCGTGGTGGCCGTGCCGTTGCACCACGTCGAGGCCCTGCCGCGCCACCTGTATACGTTCCACGGCTGTGGCCTGGGCAAGCTGCTGGACGCCCAGGCCACCCGCTCGGTGCTGGCCGCGCGCTTGCAGTCGCTGTGCCACGGTGTGTCCGGGGTTCGCGTGGAACTGCTGGAACGGCTCCAGGCGTTTCTCGAACACGACATCCTGCCGCTGATTCCAGAGGAAGGTTCGGTTGGCGCCAGCGGCGACCTGACGCCGCTGTCCTATGTGGCCGCGACACTCTCCGGCGAACGTGAAGTCATGTACCGTGGCGAGCGCCGGCTGGCCGCCGATGTACACCGCGAACTGGGCTGGACACCGCTGGTGCTGCGGCCCAAGGAAGCCCTGGCCTTGATGAACGGCACCGCCGTGATGACCGGCCTCGCCTGCCTGGCCTTCGCCCGGGCCGACTACCTGCTGCAACTGGCGACCCGCATCACCGCGCTGAACGTCGTCGCCTTGCAAGGCAACCCCGAACATTTCGACGAGCGCCTGTTCGCCGCCAAGCCACACCCGGGGCAGATGCAGGTCGCCGCGTGGCTGCGCAGGGACCTGGCGATCGACGCCCCAACCGCACCGCTGCACCGCCTGCAGGATCGCTACTCCCTGCGCTGCGCCCCCCATGTGCTCGGCGTGCTGGCCGACAGCCTGAGCTGGCTGCGCGCGTTCATCGAAACCGAACTCAACAGCGCCAACGACAACCCGATCATCGATGCCGAAGCCGAGCGGGTGCTGCACGGCGGGCACTTCTATGGTGGGCACATCGCCTTCGCCATGGACAGCCTGAAGAACCTGGTGGCCAATGTCGCCGACCTGCTCGACCGCCAACTCGCCCTGCTGGTGGACGAACGTTACAACCATGGCCTGCCGAGCAACCTGTCCGGCGCCAGCGCCGAGCGGGCGATGCTCAACCATGGCTTCAAGGCCGTGCAGATCGGCGCAAGCGCCTGGACCGCCGAAGCCCTGAAAAACACCATGCCGGCCAGCGTGTTTTCGCGCTCCACCGAGTGCCACAACCAGGACAAGGTGAGCATGGGCACCATCGCCGCCCGGGATGCGATCCGCGTGCTGGAGCTGACCGAACAGGTCGCCGCCGCGACACTGCTGGCGGCCAACCAGGGCGTGTGGCTGCGCAGCCGTGCCGAGGACGCGCGTCCGCTGCCACCGGCCCTGGCCACCATGCACGAACAACTGGCCGCGGATTTCCCGCCGGTCATCGAAGACCGCGCCCTGGAAGGCGAACTGCGCCTGTGCCTGCAACGTATCGCCGAGCAACACTGGAGGCTGCATGCGTAGCCAGGGCGTGCTGCATGTCGAGACGCAGATTGTCGTGCCGTTTTTCGATGTCGATTCGATGCACGTGGTCTGGCACGGCCACTACGTCAAATACCTGGAAATGGCCCGCTGCGCCTTGCTCGATGAGATCGGCCACAACTACAACGACATGCTCGCCGCCGGGTATGCATGGCCCGTGATCGACCTGCAGCTGCGCTACGTGCGCAGCGCGGTGTTCGGCCAGGCCCTGACCGTGCGCGCCAGCCTGGTGGAGTGGGAGAACCGATTGAAGATCAACTACCTGATCAGCGACTCGCTCACTGGCGAACGCCTGACCCGTGCCAGTTCGGTGCAGGTGGCCGTGGACGTCACGACCCGCGAGATGCTGCTGGCCTCGCCCAAGGTGTTTGTCGACGCCGTCGGAAGGAAACTGTCATGAAACGCCTGCCCCTCTGGTTGCTGCTGTTCTGCCTGTCGCCCCTGGCGCAGGCCTTCGACTTGCAGCAACTGAGCGAACAGCTGGCCCGCCCGGATGTCATCCACGGCCAGTTCATACAGGAAAAGCACCTGCGCGCCCTGCCCCAACCGCTCGTCAGCAAGGGGAGTTTCGTGCTGGCGAAAAAACAAGGTCTGCTGTGGCTACTGCGGACGCCGCTGCAACAGGACTACCGCATTACCCCTCAGGGCATCGCCCGACGGGATGGCAGCGCCTGGCAAATGCTGCCGAACAAGAGCGCCGGCGCCGAGCAGAACCGTCTGTTCCTGGCGGTGTTGCAGGGCGACAGCAGTGGCCTGCTGCGGGACTTCGAACTGAGCCTGTCGGGCGAGCCGCAACAGTGGAAGTTGACCCTGACCCCGCGCTCGGTGCTGCTCAAACAGGTGTTCAACCAGATCAACATCGACGGCGGCGAGCTGGTGCAGCGCATCGAGCTGCTGGAAACCCAGGGCGACCGCACGGTGCTGCGCATGCAAGATAGCGTCGCCACGCAACCCTTGAGCGAAGCGGAGCAACATGACTTTGCCGAGTGAACGCAACCTGCCACGGCTGTTCCTGATCCTGCTGCTGGCGGTGCTGGCCCTCGCCGGCTGGCAATGGCGCAGCGGTGCGCCACTGTCGGTCAATCTCATGGAGCTGGTGCCGGGCACGTCCCCCGATGCCCTGGAGCTTGTCGCAGAGCAACGCATGCAGGGACCGCTGAATCGCGAGGTGCTGGTGCTGGTCGGTCATGCCGACCGCCGGCAAGCCATCGCCCTGGCGCAAACCCTTGGCGAACAATGGCAGGCCAGCGGTCTGTTCGATAAGGTCCAATGGACACTGCAAGCCGATTTGCCGGCGCTACGCACGCAACTGCTGAACGGGCGACTGGCGATGCTCTCGATTGCAGACCGTCAGCAACTGATCGAGCAGCCCCAGGCGTTCATCCAGCAGCGGGTGCAAGCCCTGTTCGACCCGTTCAGCGGCTTCAGCCTGGTACCGAGCCAGGATGACTGGCTGGGCTTGACCGGGCGCATCCAGAACAGCCAGCCCCAGCGCGGCGCGATACAGCTGGATGTGGGCAGCGGTGCATTGATCGCCGATGCCGACGGCAAAAGCTGGGTGATGCTACGGGCTCGCGCCCAAGGCAACGCTTTCGACATGAACCTGCCGCTGCAAGTGGCCGATCTGCTGCAGCGCAGCCGCGACCAGGCAAGCCAGGCCCAGGGCCAACTGTTGGCGGCCAGCGGCCTGCTGTACGCCGCCAGCGGTCAGCAACAGGCATCCAGAGAAATCACCTGGGTCGGCGGTGGCGCCACCGTCGGCATTCTGTTGCTGTTGTTGCTGGCTTTCCGACGCCTGCGGGTATGGCTGGCGTTCGTACCGGTGCTGGTCGGCATGCTGTTCGGCGCGGTGGCCTGCGTGGCGCTGTTCGGGCGCATGCATGTCATGACTCTGGTGCTGGGCTCGAGCCTGATCGGTGTGGCGGTGGACTATCCGCTGCACTACCTGTCCAAGAGCTGGAGCCTCAAGCCGTGGCGCAGTTGGCCGGCCCTGCGCCTGACCCTGCCGGGGCTGAGCCTGAGCCTGGCGACCACTTGCATCGGCTACCTGGCCTTGGCCTGGACGCCCTTCCCGGCCCTGACCCAGATTGCGGTATTTTCCGCCGCAGGGCTGGTCGGTGCCTACCTGACGGCGGTCTGCCTGCTGCCGGCGCTGCTCAAGGGCACGGACCTGCGTCCCGCCCAATGGCCGCTGCGGCTCTGCGAACATCTGCTCAAGGTCCGCGAAGCATTGCTGGCTCGGGTTCCCACGCCGATCCTGCTGGCGTTGCTGCTGATTTTCTGCGCCGGAGGGCTTTGGCACCTGAGCACGAAGAACGACATCCGCCAGTGGATCGGCACGCCTCAGCACCTGACCGACGAGGCCCGCGATATCGCCCGTATCACCGGTTTCCAACCCACCAGCCAGTTCTTCCTGATCCGTGCCGACAATCAATCCCAACTGCTGGAACGCCAGACCGCCCTCAACGAACGACTGGAACAGTTGATCGGCCTGGATAAACTCCAGGGCTACCTGTCGCTGAACCAACTGGTCAGCCCGCCAGCCGAACAGCAGAAGGTACGTGAAGCCCTGGCGCGGCTCCCGGCGTTCTGGCAACCGTTGCTGGACCTCGGCGTGCCGGTCGCTGCCTTGCAGGCGGAACTGGCCCAATTGCAGGCCTTGCCGGTGGAAGACATCGATGCCGCACTGTCCGGTCCGTTGGCCGAGCCGTACCGTCCCCTCTGGCTCGGCCCGACGGCGCAAGGCGTAGCCGCGATGGTCAGCTTGCAAGGCTTGAACGACGCTGCGCTGCTGCGCTTGCAGGCGGTGGACCTGCCCGGTGTGCAATTGGTGGATCGCCTGGGCGATCTGAACCGGGTGTTCGCCGCCACGCAGATCAGCGCCGCCGAGCTCAAGCTGGCTTCCTGCGTACTGATCGTGCTGGTATTGATCTGGCCGTTCGGCGCCAGGGCAGCGTTGCGCATCGTCGCCCTGCCGCTGCTGGCCGCGCTGTGCAGCCTGGCGAGCCTGGGTTGGCTGGGGCAGCCGCTGACGCTGTTCAGCCTGTTCGGTCTGTTGCTGGTGACGGCCATCGGTGTCGATTACGCGATCCTGATGCGCGAGCAGATCGGCGGCGCCGCCGTGAGCCTGCTGGGCACCCTGCTCGCGGCGGTCACCACGTGGCTGTCGTTCGGCCTGCTGGCGCTTTCCAGTACGCCGGCGGTGAGCAACTTTGGCCTGGCGGTAAGCCTGGGGCTGGCATTCAGCTTCATGCTGGCACCGTGGGCCGGGCGCCAGGCGCATGCAACGCCTGTGCTGGACCCCGCCCAATGATGATTACGCCCCCTTCTCATTCGAACATCACTGCCTCGGCAAGGAGTCCAAATGCCTGCAACTGAAATGGAACGTCGCCAGGTCGTCATCATCGGTGCAGGGCCGTCCGGCGCCATCGCCGCTGCATTGCTCAAGCGCAAGGGCCACGATGTGCTGGTCATCGAACGCCAGCATTTCCCCCGGTTCTCCATCGGTGAGAGCCTGTTGTCCCATTGCCTGGACTTCGTCGAAGAGGCCGGCATGCTCGACGCGGTGAATGCCGCCGGTTTCCAGCGCAAGAACGGCGCGGCTTTCGCCTGGGGCGAGCGCTACAGTGCCTTCGATTTCGGCGACACCTTCAGCGAAGGCAAGCCCACCACTTTTCAGGTACAACGCGCCGATTTCGACAAGCTGTTGGCCGATCAGGCCGCATTGCAAGGGGTGCAGATCCGCTATGGCGAAGCCATCGCCAGGGTCGACTTCAACCTCGCCAAGCCGCAACTCGGCGTGCAGCGCGAGGACGGCAGCGAGTACCGGATCGAGGCCGATTTCGTCCTCGACGCCAGCGGTTATGGTCGAGTGCTGCCGCGCTTGCTGGATCTTGAGGCGCCGTCGAACTTCCCGGTGCGCCAGGCCGTATTCACCCATGTCGAGGACCGCATCGATACGCCGGCCTTCGATCGGGAGAAAATCCTCATCACCACCCACCCGACCCAGCGCGACGTCTGGTTCTGGACCATTCCGTTCAGTGGCGGGCGCTGCTCGGTTGGCGTGGTCGCGGCGGCGGAACATTTTGCCGGCCGTACCGACGACCTCGACGCCTGCCTGCGCGGTTTCATCGATGAGACTCCAAGCCTGGCCAAGGTGCTGCAGAACGCCGTGTGGGACACCCCGGCACGGACCATCGGCGGCTACTCGGCCAACGTCACAACCCTGCATGGCCCAGGTTTCGCCCTGCTGGGCAACGCCGCGGAATTCCTCGACCCGGTGTTTTCCTCCGGCGTGACCATCGCCATGCGTTCGGCAAGCATGGCGGCCGACGTATTGCATCGTCAGTTGCAAGGCGAAAGCGTGGACTGGCAAAGTGAATTCGCCGAACCGCTCAAGCGCGGCGTCGATACCTTCCGCTGCTACGTCGAAGGCTGGTACGCCGGCACCTTCCAGGACGTGATCTTCTATACCGAAGGTTCTGCCGATATCCGCCGCATGATCAGCTCGATCCTGGCCGGTTATGCCTGGGATCAACGCAACCCGTTCGTCAGCGAACCCAAGCGTCGCCTGCGCATGCTCTCGGAAATCTGTGCGAGCCCGGCCCCATGAACGAGATGAACTACCTCAGCGACAACTACGTCGAAGAAACCCGCTTCGGTTTCTGGTTCCTGCGCAGCCACACCTGGCAACACCATGTGCTGCGCGTGGCGATCAATGACCTGCGCAGCCTGTTCAGCACACCATTGCCGGCCGCCCCGGTGCTGCTGGATGCCGGCTGCGGCCAGGGCAAATCGTTCCAGTACCTGCGCCAGGTGTTCGCGCCACAACGGCTGATCGGCGTCGATGCCGATCCCCACAGCCTGGCGCTGAGCGCCGAAGAAGCGGCCCGCCAGAGCATGGCCGTGGAGCTGATCGGCAGCGACTGCGCGACCCTGGCGGTACCGGATGCCAGCGTCGACCTGCTGTTCTGCCACCAGACCTTTCATCACCTGGTGGAACAGGAGAAAGCCCTGGCCGAGTTCTATCGCGTGCTCAAGCCCGGCGGTTACCTGATGTTCGCCGAGTCCACCGAGGCCTATATCGATACCTGGGTCATCCGCTGGCTGTTCCGCCATCCCATGCACGTACAGAAAAGTGCCGCGCAGTACCTGGAGATGATCCGCCGGCAAGGGTTCCAATTCGAAGCCGGCAACGTGTCCTATCCCTACCTGTGGTGGAGTCGCGCCAAGGACTTCGGCCTGCTGGAGCGTTTTGGCCTGCGCCGCCCCCGGCCGTTCGGCGAGCGGGAGGAGACCCTGGTCAACGTCGTGGCCCGCAAGCCCGTCGAAGGGGTTGGAGGATGATCCGTACCTGCCTCAGCGGCCTGCTGATCGGCTGCCTGTTGTTGCTCGGCGCCTGCGCCAGCCACGCGCCGCTGCCCGAGCGCACGCCCACCCTGGCGCTGCCGCTGCAATTGCACATCGAGCGACAACTGGCCGGGCAGCACCAGGACTGGCTGCTGGTGATCCAACGCGAAGACGCAGGCATTCGCTGGTCGATGATGGATCCGCTGGGTATTCCCCTGGCCCGTCAGCGCCTGATCGACGGCCAGTGGCAAGCCGACGGCCTGCTGCCACCCAACGCCGAAGCGCGGGAGCTGTTTGCCGCGCTATTGTTCGCCCTGACTCCTGAAACCGAACTGTCCGGCAATTACCCGACGGCCCGGCAACAGGCTGCGCAACGAACCCTGGATTCCCGCTGGCAGGTGCGCTACAAGCAGCCGCTGGATTTCCAACTGAGCCTGCCCCAAGGCCCCCATTACCGCATCACACCGCTGACCGAGAGCACTCCATGACCGCCTATTTGAATGCCCTCGGCGTGATCTGTGCCTTGGGCCGCGATAAACATGAAGTGGCGCGCAACCTGTTCGCCGGCGATTGCTCGGGCCTGCGTATCGAAGCCGGGTGGGTGGTCGAGCGTGCCTTGCCGGTTGCCTCGGTAACAGGTGAACTGGCCCGCATCCCCGAGACCCTGGCCGCCCATGGCAGCCGCAACAATCAGTTGCTGCTGGAGGCCGGATTGCAGATCCGGCCCGAGATCGACCGGGCCATCCAGACCTATGGCCGTGCGCGTATCGGCATCGTCCTGGGCACCAGCACCTCGGGGATCGACGAGGCCAGCCAGGGCATTGCCCATTATCTGCGCGAACAGCGCTTCCCGGACGGTTACGACTACCAGCAGCAGGAACTCAGCGCGCCGGCCAATTTCCTCTCCGACTGGCTCGGCCTTAGCGGTCCGTCCTATGTGATTTCCACCGCCTGCACCTCCAGCGCCCGCGCCTTGATGAGCGCCCGGCGCCTGCTCGAACTGGGCCTGTGCGATGCGGTGCTCTGTGGCGGGGTGGACAGCCTGTGCAAGCTGACCCTCAACGGTTTTTCGGCGCTGGAAGCGGTGTCGAACGAGCGCTGCAATCCGTTTTCGGTAAACCGCAACGGCATCAACATCGGCGAGGCGGCCGTGCTGTTTCTCATGAGCAATACGCCGGGCACTGGAACGCCGATTGCCTTGCTCGGCGATGGTGCCAGCTCCGATGCCCATCATATTTCCGCCCCGGAGCCCAGCGGGCGCGGCGCCCGCCAAGCCATGGAGAAAGCCTTGCTCTGCGCGGGTCTCGAGGCCAGCCAGATCGACTACCTGAACCTGCACGGCACCGCCACGCAACACAACGACGCCATGGAAAGCCACGCGGTGGCCAGCCTGTTTCCGCAGGGGGTGCCGTGTTCATCCACCAAGCCCATGACCGGCCACACTCTGGGTGCGGCCGGAGCGTTGGAAGCGGCCTTCTGCTGGTTGAGCCTGAGCGCCGAAAACCCCACCGGGGCTCTGCCGCCTCATGTCTGGGACGGTCAGGCCGATCCCGACCTGCCGGCCTTGGCCTGGACCCGCGCCGACAGCCGCCTGAATCCGACCGCCCCCCGTCGCCTGATGAGCAATTCGTTTGCCTTCGGCGGCAACAACGTCAGCCTGATTATCGGAGATGCCCCATGATTGACTGGCCACTCGCCGAACTGCTGCCCCACGCAGGCGACATGATTCTCATCGATCGCGTCGTGGCATTCGATGACGAGCAGATCCATACCCACGCCATCGTCAAACCCGGGGGATTGTTCAACCGTGACGACGGTGGCCTGCCGGCCTGGGTCGGCATCGAGTTGATGGCCCAGAGCGTCGCCGCGTTTGCCGGTTGCCATGCGCGCCGACGTGGCGACGCCGTTGAGCTGGGTTTTTTGCTCGGCACCCGTAAGTTCGAATGCAACGTCGACTGTTTTCCAGTCGGTACCGAGCTGGACATCCGCGGTATGCGCTCGCTGGAAGACGACAACGGCATGGGTGTGTTCGAGTGCCATATCGAAGCGCCCGGCATACATGCCACAGCCCGGTTGAACGTGTTCCGTCCACCCAAGTCCGCCCACTACCTCCATGAACCATCCGCAACAGGAAACCAGCCATGACTGAATCCGTATTGGTCACCGGCTCCAGCCGTGGCATCGGCCGCGCCATCGCCCTGCGCCTGGCCCAGGCCGGGCATGACATCGTGCTGCACTGCCGCAGCGGCCGTGCTGAGGCCGATGCCGTCCAGGCCGAGATCCAGGCCCTCGGTCGCCAGGGCCGGGTCCTGCAGTTCGACGTGTCCGACCGTGCCGCCTGCAAGGCCATTCTCGAGGCCGACGTCGAAACCCACGGCGCCTACTATGGCGTGGTGCTCAATGCAGGTCTGACCCGCGATGGTGCGTTTCCAGCCCTGAGTGAAGAAGACTGGGACGCGGTGATGCGCACCAACCTCGACGGTTTCTACAACGTGCTGCATCCGGTGATGATGCCGATGATCCGTCGTCGCGCCGCCGGACGGATCGTCTGCATCACCTCGGTTTCGGGGTTGATCGGCAACCGTGGTCAGGTCAATTACAGTGCCTCGAAGGCCGGGCTGATCGGTGCGGCCAAGGCGTTGGCAATCGAACTCGGCAAGCGCAGGATCACCGTCAACTGCGTCGCGCCAGGGCTGATCGACACCGCCATGCTCGATGAAAACGTACCCGTGGAAGAACTGATGAAAATGATTCCCGCCCAGCGCATGGGCACTCCGGAAGAAGTGGCCGGCGCGGTGAACTTCCTGATGTCCGCCGAGGCCGGCTACATCACCCGGCAGGTCCTGGCCGTCAATGGAGGCTTGTGCTGATGAAGCGTGTCGTCGTCACCGGCATGGCCGGCATCACCTCTGTGGGTAGTGATTGGGAGACCATCGCCGCCAACTTCGCCGCCAACCGCAGCGGCATCCGGCGCATGGACGAATGGGACCGCTTCACGGAACTGAACACCCGTCTGGCCGGCCCCATCGACGATTTCCAGGTCCCGGCCCACTGGACGCGCAAACAGTTGCGCAGCATGGGTCGGGTCTCGCGCCTGGCGGTCGCCGCGGCGGAACAAGCCCTGGCCGACGCCGGCCTGTTGGGCGACGAGTCGATCAAGGACGGGCGCATGGGCGTGTCCTGCGGCTCGTCCACTGGCAGTACCGACGAGGTCAAGGCGTTCGGCAACATGCTGCTCAACAGCGTGGCCGAAGGCCTGAACGCCAACTCCTATGTGCGGATGATGCCCCATACCACGGCGGCCAATATCAGCATTTTTTTCGGGCTTACCGGACGGATGATTCCCACCTCCAGCGCCTGTACCAGTGGCAGCCACGGCATCGGCTATGCCTACGAGGCCATCAAGTTCGGGCGCCTGCCGTTGATGATTGCCGGCGGCGCGGAAGAACTGTGCCCGACCGAAGCGATGGTCTTCGATGCGCTCTACGCCACCAGCCTGAAGAACGATGCGCCGCAGACCAGCCCACGCCCTTACGACAAGGGCCGCGATGGCTTGGTGATCGGCGAAGGTGCCGGCATGCTGGTCCTTGAAGAACTGGAACATGCCCTGGCTCGCGGCGCGCGAATCCACGCCGAGATCGTCGGCTTCGGCAGCAACGCCGATGGCCAGCATGCCACCCGTCCCGAGCTGGTCACCATGCGCCGGGCCATGGAGCTGGCCCTGGAAGATGCGGGCCTCGAACCCTCTGCCATCGGCTACGTCAACGGGCACGGCACCGCCACCGAACAGGGCGACATTGCCGAAACCCTGGCCACCAGCAGCCTGTTCGGTGAACACATGCCCATCAGTTCGCAGAAAAGCTTCCTGGGCCATACCTTGGGTGCTTGCGGGGCATTGGAGTCCTGGTTCAGCATCGAGATGATGAACCGCGACCGGTATGTGCATACCTGCAATCTCGACGAAATCGACCCTCAATGCGGCCAGCTCGATTATCTGCGCAACGAGTTCCGGTCGATGAGCAACGAGTATGTGATGAATAACAACTTCGCCTTTGGCGGGGTCAACACTTCGTTGATCTTCCGTCGCTGGCACTGACTTCCCTTCCCTCTGGTCAAGGAGACCATGATGTCGCTGAAGAAAATCGCTGTTTGCGCCGCCCTGTTGCTCAGCACCCTGCCGACCCTCAGCCAGGCCCGTGATACCGCGCTGTACCTGCCTTTCGACAAGGTCGTCGCCGAAGCCATCCGCACCGGCAAGATCGATGGCAGCGTGAAGTTCTACCTGGCGGGCAACAAGCCGGCCGGCAACGTCACCGTGATCAGTCCCGGGGCGGTGACCAACAAGAAAACCAATGCCTTCAACAAGTCCGACGAAGCGGCCTGCGAATGGGTGCTGCAATCGGCGCTGATCAGTCTGCACCAGGCGGCCAAGAATGCTGGCGCCAACGCCGTGACCAACATCGTCAGCTTCTACAAGAGCAACGAGCGCAAGGACGCTACAACCTATGAATGCCATGCCGGTGCGATCATGGCGGGGGTGGCATTGAAAGGGGATCTGTCGAAGGTGCAGTGAGCCTTCCGGCATTGATGTAGCCTGGCCTGCCGCCATCGCGAGCAGGCTCGCTCCCACACGGGTTCTGTGCCCGGCTCAGGCGTTTGGCCCACTGAGAATCCACTGTGGGAGCGAGCAAGCTCGGTTCCACAACGATCCACTGTCCCTCCTACCCTGCCCGACACCGCCACGTGCGGTATCTATCTACCACCCAGTCATCTCCTATCTCCAATAGGTTGTTCTTCCGAAAACCTCTCAGGAAGAGCACATGTTGGAGAACACCCCCTCACGGACTGATAGCCCGACAAACCCGAGTACCCCACTGTTAAACCTGCTGGAAACTTCGCAGCAACAGATGATCCGCCTGAACGGTGCCTTCCCACGTGCCTCCAGGGTGCTGGAGGAGCATCTTGATGACTGGTTCAACAGAACCTTCCCCGCCCTGCCTGACAACGTCATTGCCAAGGAAATATTCGTGTGCAGGCGAAAGGAAAAGGGCAGGACCACGACCCGCCTGGACACGCTTTTCTGGCGAGCGATTGCGGGTAAGTTGAACGTGCGCGAGTTCTTCGACGAGCCTGGCAACATTAACCTCGTCATTCATCAGAATGACGCCACGGACATGCCAGCTGCCCTGAATAGCAGCGATGCGAAGCACGAACTCAAGCAGCTGTTAAGCATCACGCCAGCCGCGTGCAAACAACTGTTGGCCCTGGCGCTGGATGACTTCTGGACCGGGCCTGCCGATTTCAGCCAGGGACGCAGCGTCAGCATCTGGCTGACCGAAGAATTGGCCGTACAACTCAAGGCCCAGGCAGACCTCCACAAGCTGGACGGCACGTTGAGCCCGTCGATGCATAAGGCCTTGGTGGAGCGCGTCTTGTCGGCGCCAGACGCGGCGTCTCGCGCGCGGATGGCGCATTACCAGCGACCCGGCGTCCATGGCTTGAGCGTGATTCCCCAGGGGTGGGCCGTCAGCGTGCCGGTACCGATGTGCGTGGCGCTGACCCAGCATGACGATGCCAGCCATTCGGGAGGCGCAGTGCTGTACCGTCCGGGCGAACCGCTGTACATCCACGAGGACCTTGCTGCGCTCAAGGCCAGCCTGCAAGAAGACGGCGACCCGGGAGACGAGATCGAAACGGCACCGATCACCGAGCACTTTCTCATGCGCTTGGTCAGCGAACTACGGACCGCGCAAAAGAACGCCGTAGGTGGCGTCTTTCTCTATGGTCCTGCAGAAACGGAGGAAATCGACGCCTGGGTGAGCAGGCTGGATGCGACGGCGAAATTGGCGAATCGGCTGGATCTGGCGGCCGCCCTGGATGAACGCGAACTGCGGCTGGGCCTGAAAAAACTCGATGATTGGTTGCACGCCAACCGCCACGTCACCGGCAGCGACCGTCTGGCGTGGTGGGAGGCGACCCGGGCATTGCAGACGACCATGGCGGAAACGGTTCCCGCGCAAGACCCCGTGGCGCTGGCGACCCCGGATGCGCTGCATGCCCGGACCCGCACCTTGTTGGCCGGCGTCATCCGCGAGAAATACCTACCGGTCGACCCTGAAGACGTGTCATTGAGTATCAGAAAACAGGTGATCGATCCGCATGCCCCCACCGGCGGTTCGCCGTTTGGCTCCGGGATATCCCAAGGCAGCGTGAGGGGGGTCATCGATGACCGTCGCTCCCTGACAGAGTGGGCGATGTCCAACCTGACGCTGGATGAACGCAATGCCTCTCGGCCCACCGTAGAAGGGCCGATGAGTTTTGCGCAGATTGTAGAGATCATCGAAAGGGCCAATGTCGGCGCCCGGCTGCCGACCGAGCTGCAGGCTGTCGCCCGGCAAACGCAGGCGCAATGGATGACCCTGAAAGCACAACAGATGCGAGCCCAGGTGTGGGCGGCCCACATCTCCGGCGACCTGCGGCACGACCGTGACAATACCGGGCTGAAACTGGTGCTGGCGGCGTTGGACAGCCCCACGGCGACAGGCCGCGGCAAGGTCGGCGGGCACGAAGTGGTGGTCCATCAACTGCACTGGGGCGATAGCGTACTGAAAGAAATACTGGCGTTTGGAGTCAAGGCCCTGGCGAGCCGCCCCTCGCTGACGCTGTACACGCCGGGCGCGCCGGACGGCAAAACGTTCCGTGACGTGGATGCGACCAGCAGCCGGACCTTGGAAGCCACCCTGGTGCAGACGCTTACCGCCACCCCGGAGATGACCCGCTGGCTCATCTCGCAGTTGCCATTACTGGAACAGGCCGAGCAGTTCGCGAGCCTGGTACCGCTGTCGGAAGACCTGACATTCGAGCAGAAGATCAAGAAAGTCGCGCAGTCCGTCTTCGCCTGGGTGAAGGACCGGGCTCAGAACGATTTCGCCAGGAAGATCGCTTCACCCGCGGTTGAAGCGAACCTGCTCCAGGTGCTGCATGAAACCCAGATAACCCACGCAATTAAAACCACGGAAATGCTGACGGTGAGCAATGCCGAGCGCGACAGCGCTGCCGCGCAGGAGGGACGCCGAAACGGGGTCATGCTGTTGACCGGCGCCATGTCGATGTTCCCGGTAGGGCGTTTGGGCGGTCTGTTGGGTCGCGCGATCCTGCCGACAATGGCGGGCGGTGCCGCGGTGTCGGCGATAAATGATGAAAATGGCAGCCTTCGCCAGTGGACGTCTGATTTCCTCAGCGGGCTGGGAGAGGTCATGGCCGAGGCCGGACAGGATCTGATCATGGCCCGCGCGGGACGTCGCCGCAGGCAAGCACGCCCGGCCCTGTCTTCCCTTCCCCGCATGCCGGATCCAGAGCTGGAGCCCTATCGTCTCAAAGGGTTTGACGGACATGAATTGATAGCCGAGGGACGCCACCGCTACCGCGACGCAAGCGGACAGGGCTACCTGAAGCTGGGCAAGGGTTACTACAAAACGGCGGTCCAGGCAGGCGAGCAAATCATTTACTCACCGAACAATCGCACGGACCAGCGGACAGTCACTTGGGAAAATGACGGCTGGCGCGTTGAAGAGCGGTATCGGTTACGCGGAGGCGGTGCGATCCAGAGCCTGCTCGGCCGGTCTCCGGAAACCCCGCAACAACGAACCTGCAATGCGTTGGTGGAGGGCGTGCTGGTCATGAATCGCTACCCCTCCCTCGAAGCAGTCAATACCGCCAGGGACATTTTCCAGTCCATGCCTGAAGCACTGGCCGAACGCCTTCTTCGCGAGAGCATGGCGGATATAGGTGCACTCGACATAAACCGCTACCACACCCAAATACTCGATTGGACTCAGGGGCGAGGCAACCTGTCCAGGCGCAAAGCCTTCCAGCAGGAATTATTGGACAAGATGAACACGTGGAGCATCGTGGCCCTTAGCAGTAAGGATATCGAAGCAAACGTATTCAACGTTACCCTGAACGACATTCAGAAAATAAAAATCTACGACACGATACTCTCACACAGGAGCATGTTCTTTACCGAAGACCGGATTCGGGTCAATACAACGATCATCACGGATAACATCACTGGCGCCGTATTCATGGCTTTCACCTCCAAAGGCAGCAGGAAGAAGGTGGCCATGGACAAGATCGCGCAAGACACCCGGGAAATGCTCAATGCCGTGGAGGCCAAGCTGGCTGCCAAGGCACAGGCGCTATTCCCGGGTAATGAGCCAGAAGCAAAGGCCGCCCGGAAAAAATACCTGGCCTCGGACGAATGCTATGACGAGTTGATCGCTGCTCTTCGGGAGGAAAAACAGCGCCGGCACAAGCCCGGGCTGCTGACGGAGATCAGAAACAATCGAGTGCCCTACATCATCGCCAACAAAGGCCGGACCCAACGCAACGTCATGTTGCTCACCGGCGAAGACATCACGAACTTCAGCCGTACACTCGCCAACTACGAACCGTTCGATATCGAGATCGTGACCCAGGCTCGAACCCACAAAGTGGAAGGTACCCTGCCCACCGTTACTCCCCCGACTCTACCCACCCCATCGCCGGCACCGGACAAGTTCACCGTCACCAACAGCCCATTGGCCGAAGCCCAGATGTCATACGCCAGCTTCTCGGAGGCGGCTAAAACCAGAATCGGAGTCATCACGGAAGATATCCGCGCGGGAAGGGTCACCACCAAGAAGATCAACCGATATTACTGGTACACCATGGCCCAACTGACTCCAGGAGGAGGCAAAGGCGCATGGCGCGCCGCGTTTGAACGCGAGGGCGATAGCTGGATACTCCGAGGGTTCTACGATTACCACGCCAATGGCCCAGCAACGGTTTGGGAAGGCTAAGAAAAAGGGCGCCGAAAGGCGAATAATGCCAGTCAGTTAAAGATCAAACGGCACAAACCCTGTGGGAGTAAAGCTTGCTCCCACAGGTTTATGGCTTAACTGATCGGCATTAGCCGAAAGGCACCCTTTTTCAAGCCGTCCTTCCAGAACCGGAAATACCCGTATTTTTAGCCAATAACTCCACAAACGCCTTCGCCATCGGCGAACGCTGGTCCTTACGCTGCACCAGCCACACCGCCGACACCGCCGCCGGATCGAGCAATGGCCGGTAGACCACGCCATCGACCCGTATCCGCTGATAGGACGCCGGCAGTACCGAGACGCCCAGCCCCGCCGCCACCAGACCGATGATGGTCATGGCTTCGCCGGCTTCCTGGGCAAAGTGGGGACTGAAACCGGCATCGCGGGCCAGGCTCAGTAGTTGCGCATAGAGACCGCTGCCGTAGCTGCGGGGGAAGAACACGAATGGCTCCTGGGCCAGTGCCGAGAGAAACAGTCCCTCGCCACTGCCCTGCGCCAGAGCGTGCTTGGAACTGAGCACCGCCACCAGCGGTTCGCGGCTGAGTTCGATTTCGGCCAAGGCATCGGGCAGCGGCAGGGGCCGCATGATGCCGATCTCGATTGTTTCGTCCAGCAACGCATCGGCCACCTGGGTACTGCTCATTTCCCGCAGGTTCAAGTGCACGGCCGGGAACCGCTGACGGAACGCAAAGATCGCCTGGGGAATGGTGGAGTTGAACGGCGCCGAAGAGGTGAAACCGATCTTCAGCTCACCCAGCTCCCCCTGTTGGGCACGACGAGCCACGTCGGCGGCCTTGTCAACCTGGGCCAGTACCCGCCGGGCCTCTTCGAGGAACAGCCGCCCGGCTTGGCTCAACTCGACCCGACGATTGGTACGTTCAAACAGACGTGCGCCGATCTCCTGTTCCAGCGCCTGGATCTGCTGGCTCAGAGGCGGCTGGGAAATCCCCAACGCCAGCGCCGCGCGGCCGAAATGCAGCTCCTCAGCCACGGCGATGAAGTAACGCAGGTGACGCAATTCCATAGGCTACCCAATAGGTCGAAGAACGTCTTAAACAGGTCGAACAATATATTGGATAGAAACATTAGCCGGCTATATGCTTTTTTCACTGCCTGCCCTGATCGTGCTCCTGCGAGGTCCATCGTGAAAACTGCTGTCGCGCCACTGGCCCATGAAATACCACCCCGCGTGCAGGGCGACGTCGTTACCGAATTGAAGGACATCTACATCGAGAAAGGCACGCCGATGTTCACGCGTACGGTCCTGGCGTTGTTCTGCGGTGGTTTTGCGACCTTTGCCCTGTTGTATTGCGTGCAACCGATGATGCCGTTGCTGTCCAGGGAGTTTTCCGTCAATGCGGCGCAAAGCAGCCTGATCCTGTCGGTGGCCACTGGCCTACTCGCCGTCGGCCTGTTGATCACCGGACCGATATCCGATCGCATCGGCCGCAAGTCGGTGATGGTCACCGCACTGTTCGCCGCCGCATTGTGCACGGTGGCCAGCGCCATGATGCCGACTTGGCATGGCGTACTACTGCTCCGGGCCTTGGTGGGGCTGTCTTTGAGTGGATTGGCCGCCGTCGCGATGACCTACCTGAGTGAAGAGATCCATCCCAAGCACATCGGCCTGGCGATGGGTCTGTACATCGCCGGCAATGCCATCGGTGGCATGTGCGGACGCCTGATCACCGGCGTGCTGATCGATTTCGTCAGCTGGCACACCGCGATGCTGGTGATTGGCGGCCTCGCCCTGATTGCCGCGGCGGTGTTCTGGAGGATCCTGCCCGAGTCGCGCAACTTCCGCCCGCGCTCGCTGCACCCACGCAGCTTGCTGGACGGCTTCACCCGGCACTTTCGCGATGCTGGCTTACCATTGCTGTTCCTCGAAGCCTTCGTGCTGATGGGCGCCTTCGTGACGCTGTTCAATTACATCGGCTATCGCCTGCTGGCCGAGCCTTATCATCTGGATCAGGCCTTCGTTGGACTGCTGTCGGTGGTGTACCTGTCGGGCATCTACAGCTCGGCCAAAGTCGGCGCACTGGCTGACAAGCTTGGCCGACGCAAGATGCTCTGGGCCACCATCGCACTGATGCTCGCCGGGCTCGCCCTGACCATGGCCACACCCCTGGTGCTGGTGATCCCGGGCATGCTGGTCTTCACGTTCGGGTTCTTCGGCGCCCACTCGGTCGCCAGCAGCTGGATCGGCCGTCGCGCCCTGACCGCCAAGGGGCAGGCATCGTCGCTTTATCTGTTCAGCTATTACGCTGGCTCGAGCGTGGCCGGCACCGCTGGCGGCGTGGCCTGGCACCTGGGTGGATGGAACGGTGTCGGCCTGTTCATCGGCGCGTTGCTGCTGGTGGCGTTGTCGGTGGCGCTAAAACTGGCGAAGTTGCCGGTGTTGCCAGGTAACACCCAAGTCTGACCCCTGTGGTGAAGGGATATGATGGACACCTGTCCAGCCAATCATTGACGCAACATCACCCGCGCTTCCAGCACGCCATCACGGGTTTCCAAGGCCAGCGATCGCACGACCGCGCCGTCCCGCTCGTGACGATCCAACCAATGGAGCAATGGATTGGCATCGCCCGTGACGGTCAGCCGCAACGCATCGCCCTCGATCTCCATTTCGGCTATTTCCAAGCCCGCCGCGGTCGCACTGTCGTTGACTCGTACCGACAACGGACGCAGCGCGGCGCCGGCATCCCGGTCGGGCTCGGCGCGCTGGATTCGTGCAGTCAGTTGCACCTGTTGGCGGTACTGTCGCTCAGCGATCTCCAGGCGTTGACGGGTGGGTTGCCAGACCGAGGTATAACCCACGACCACCAGGACCAGCCCGGCGAGGCCCAGCAACAACCGTTGCTCGCGGCAGGACATGCTTTCCCAGGCCTGCTTCAGGTGTGTCCATCCATTGAGGCTCATCAACTGTCCTCCAGGGTAAGCGTCGCCTGTACCCGGTTGTTGTGCTTGCTGGCGCTGCCCAAGGTGAGCGGCAGACCGTTTTGCTGCCCGCGCTCACGCAGTTGCTCAAGTTCGATGAAGCTGTTGGCGGTCAGCTGGATTTTCCAGCCTTCTTGCTCGCGAAACTCAATGTGCTGTACCTCGACATGGCTGGCGCCAACCACCTGTTCCGTCAGGCGGACCAGCCGAGCGACCTGGGTGAGCGGATTCTCAACACGGCGCTGCTGCAATGCCTGGAACTGAGCTGCCAGGTCAACGACAGGATCCTGTCCGGGATACAGCGACTTGAATTGCTGTTCGGCTTGCACATGCAGACGGCGGGTTTCGTTTTGCAGAAAACCGATGCGAACTTCAGTGAACGCCCAGGCAAGCAGGAACATGCCCAGCGCGGCCGCCGCCGCACCGCGCCAGGGTAGACGCTGACGCCGCCGGAACTCGCCCTGCAGCAGATCGATGGGATGCCCCTCGTTGCTCAGTAGCCACTCGTCGATGCCAGGGCGGTCGGTGGCCTCGTCCAGCCAGTGGATGTCTGCGGACAGGCTCGGCTTGAGTGTTGCCAAGGCTTGGGCCGACAGCGCCATCCGCGCCGGCAACGCCCCGCCCAACAGCCAGCGGCCGAACCAGCGCACCCCGAAAGCCTTGTCCTCGGCGATCAGCTCGGCATCGACATGTATCGCTCGTGCATCGATGCCATGTTCGTCGAGCAACGCCAGCAGCGCCTGGAACCGGGCCCGCTGGATCACCAGCAGCGGATAGCGCTGCTGACGGTCCCGTAGACCGATGCCGATGTGCAGCACCTCCAGGTTCTCGCTCAACTGCTCTTCGATGGCGAATGCCAGGGCCTGAGATCGGGGCTGGCGTCGAGAGGGCCAGGGATCGCTGCGCATCCAGCTGCACATTTCCATCGGCAACAGGACATCGACGAGCCGCCCGCTCAACTCGCGAGCGGCTTCGTGCAAAGGCAGGCAACGGCGTTCACCCGAGGGCGACCACACACAACAACGCCAATTCGCACTTGGGATGCCCATGCCTTCGGCGGTCAGGTAAAGCCAGGTTTTCATCAAGGAAGCTCACTGGAGTTGATGGGTAAGAAACGGCGCTGACGAATATTCCACTGCCCCGTCACGGGATCGCGTTCGATGTCCGAGGCCAGGCGCAGGTGACGGTCCGCGTGAGTCACGCTCACGGTGATCCGGAACCAGCGGCTGCTCACACCCAGGCCATGGCTGCTCAGGCCCAGGCCGGACAACAACGGGTCACTGGTGAAGGCCTGGACACTCGTGTAGGGAGTGTCGGCACGCCGCGCAATCACGGCGTTTGCAGCGCCGGCATCCATGCCGTCCAGGGTCATCAGGACACGCTGCGGTGCGGTATTGATATTCAGCTGCGCGTCCATGGGCAACACCGCCACCCAAGGTTCCAGGCGTTGCAGGGTCTGACCGTCGATACCCGGCAACAGACGCAACTGACTCAACTCCTGAACGGCGCCGACCTGGGGCAACAACAGCTCCGGTAAATCCAGCAGGCTGAGCAACCGGGCCCAGCGTCCCAAGGTCACTTGATCGACTTGCCCGCGGGCCAACAATGGACTGAGGTTCAGGCGCCCGGACAGGTCTTCGATATCGACCTCGATCCCGGCGTCGTCCAGCGTCAGGACAGGCGCCAGCCGGGCCCAGTCCTGGCTCAGGCCAATGTGCCCGGCCTGGGTGTTCACGCTGTCTTCCAGCACTGCGTGCGCCCAGGCCTCAGCGGCCAGGCCCAATTGGCGCAACTGGACCTGCTGCAACTGCTGCGCGCTGCTGCTCAACAACAGGCGATGGCTGCGCAGCATTCCACCGACCAGCAGCAACGCCAGACTCAACACCAGCAGCATACTGATCAATGCCACCCCACGTTGATGCGTCATGGCAACACTCCCGGCAACAGCAGCACCCGACGGATCTGTTCGAAGCGCCCTGCCGATACATTCAGTTCCAATGCCAGCGGCCAGTCGTCGCCCGCGGTTTCGCCGTGCCAACCCCGTTGCGGGTCAAACAGGCGCCAGCTCAAACTGCGTACATCATCGAGCAGTTTCTGCCGCTGCACGGTGGCCGCTCCCTCGCCAAAGCTGTCGCGCCACAACGCTGCGTCTTCGAGTCGATAGCTCACCATCTGCCGTTCGCTGCGGGGCTGGTCCAGCGGATTGCGCCAATGGCTACGCTGCAATTGCAGTTGCCCCGGCGCGAGCACGACGGACCCGGCCACGGCCTGCCATACATCGCGCTCGATCACGCCCACGGCGCGCTGCAACGCCCTGATGTCCCGCTCATGCTGACCAGCCCCTTGCTGAGTACGCACGACGGTGTCGAACAGACGCCAACCGGCGAGGCCGAGCAGCGCAAAGAGAGCGATGGCGATGACCAGTTCAAACAAGGTGAACCCCGACTGTCTATTCATGACGATTGCGGATCCACCCGGTCATTTGATGTACGGCGGACGAGCCGCCGGCGCAACTGACCTGGATCTCGACTTGAAGCAGACGCGGGTCGCGGACCGGGACAATGCGCTGTTGCAGCGTCCAGTCGCGACGATCCAGAGACCGGGTCAGCTGCTGTCGGCCCGGTGCAGTGGCGGCTTGCAGGCGCAGCTCGCTCAACTGGTTGTCGGCCAGCCAGGCACCGAACAGACGGTCCTCGAGCGCGACACTTTGTCTGAGCACGAATTGGCTGGCCGACAGCGCTGCAGCTGCCACCGTGGCAAAAATCGTCAGGGCGATCATGACCTCCAGCAAGGTAAATCCCTTGCAAGCGGCCGGTCCGCGAATCTCACTCATCGATCGACGGCTCCGCCAGTCCATCGCTCGACACCCGCGCAATCCGCTGACCGGCGACTTTAACCAGCAACCTGAACGGGCTGATCTCATCGCTGCTGAGCATCAGCAATTGCGGTGCGCCTGATGTCTCGTCGAGGCCCCAGGCGTGGCCGTCCTGCTCCAACCCGAATGTCATGCCTTCAGGTAACCGGTGCATGGGCGCCACCGCGGTCCAGCTCCGGGCATCGAGTCGCAATGCCTGATAGCCACGAGGCTGTACCCGCACACCGTATTCCAACCCATCCAATACCGCCCGCTCGCGCAACTGCTGCACCACACCAATGAAGTCCTGGGCTTGCTGCCGGGCCTCACGCGCCGGGCTCGGCCCGATGGCGAGGCTGACCATGCCCGCCAACACGCCGATCAGGACGATGACCACCATCAACTCCAGCAGGGTGAAACCCCGACAGCGACGGTGCATGCTCATTCGCTCCAGTTGCCGATGTCGGCCGCCGCGCCGTCACCGCCCGGTTCGCCATCGGCCCCCAGCGAGTACAGGTCGTAGCTGCCATCGGCGGCCTTGAGACCAGGGTTGAGATACTGATAGGGCGTGCCCCAGGGATCGATCGGCAGGCTTTTCAGATAGCCCTGGGGGTTCCAGTTTCTTGCCGCCGGCGTGCCGGACGGACGTTTACTCAGTGCCTCCAGACCCTGCCGGGTCGAGGGATAATGGAAGTTGTCGAGCCGGTACATTTCCAGCGCGGTGGAAATCGCCTGGATATCGGTGCGGGCGGCCGTGACCTTGGCTTGATCGGGTCGGCTCATGAATTGTGGCACCACCATGGCGCCCAGCACGCCGATGATGACCACCACCACCATGATTTCGATCAGCGTAAAGCCGCGTTGTAGCCGTGCGGACCGGTTGTTTTGAAGTTTCATCGATCAGTTCACCAATTGGTTGAGGCTCAAGATAGGCAGGAGAATGGCCATGACGATCAGCAGCACAACGCCGCCCATCACCACCAACATGGCCGGTTCGAAAAGGCTCACCACCAGCGCGATCCGCGCCGCGAGGCTGGCCTCCTGTTGTTCGGCGGCACGGGCCAGCATGCGATCCAGTTCGCCGACCCGTTCACCGCTGGCGATCATGTGCAGCATCAGCGGCGGAATATCACCGCCGAGTTCCAGGCCTCGGGTCAGGGTTCCGCCCTCACGCACCGAACGGGCGACATCGGCCATGCGGGCGCGGATAGTCAGGTTGCCGATGACCTGTGCGGCGATGTGCAAGGCCTCGACCAGGGGCACGGCGCTTTGGCTCAGAATCGCCAGGGTGCTGGCGAATCGGGCGGCTTCCATCGCCCGTAACCCGTCGCCCAACAACGGCAACCTGAGCAGCAGACGATGCCAGCGCAGGCGCCACAGCGGTTGGCGCAGGCTCCAGCGCCACAACCCGAGCCCTCCGACCAGGGCCATGAACATCAGCGCCCCATAGCGGCGCAACCCATCGCTCACCGCGATCAGCGTCTGGGTGAGCCAGGGCAATCGCTGGCCACTGTCGATGAAAATCTTCACCACGTCCGGCACCACATAGCCCAGCAGGAAAGCGACAATCGCAACGCAGGCCAGCAGCAGAATCAGCGGATACACCAGCGCCAACTGAATGCGCTGGCGAGACGCCTGGCGCGCCTGGGTATAAGTCGCCAGCTGCTCCAGCACCTGACCCAGATGACCGGACTGTTCGCCCGCCGCGACGGTGGCGCAGAACAGTTCAGGAAATGCCTGGGGAAACGCTTTCAGTGCCGTGGCCAATGCGTGGCCTTCCATTACCCGCGTGCGCACCGCCGACAACAGGTGGACGACGCGACGCTTCTGGCTCTGTTGCGCCACGGCCCGCAGGGACTCTTCGAGGGGTAGCCCGGCCTGGATCAGCGTGGAGAGCTGCAACGTCAACAACGCCAGGTCGGCCGAGCTCAGACGCCCTCCGACGAAGCCCGCGCCCAGGGTGGCTTGCGCCTCGCCCTCGCGCAGCTCCCAAGGCAGCAACCCGCGTTCGCGCAATAACTGACGGGCATGACGGGCACTATCGGCCTCCACCCGCCCCTTGCAGCGCCGCCCTTGGGCATCCTCGGCCCGATAGTCGAAAGTCGGCATCGCGCTAATCCTCCTGAGTGATGCGTAGCAGTTCATCGACACTGGTCAGGCCTTCCAGGACCCGCTGGCGCCCGTCCTGGAACAGGCTGCGGGAGGTCTTGCGCGCCTCGGCCGCCAGCGCCGGTTCGGCAGCCCCCTGGTGAATCAGTTGCGACAACGGGCCGCTGACACTGACCAGCTCATAAATGCCGAAACGCCCCCGGTAACCTGCCTGGCATTCATCGCACCCCCGGGCCCTGAACAGCCGAGGTCCAGCCTCGGCCTCGAGCCCGAGGCGCCGACAGGTGGCGGCATCGGCGACATAGGGCGTCTTGCAGGATGGACACAGGGCTCGCAACAACCGTTGAGCGACAATACCGGCCAGGGACGAGGCCAGCAGGTAGGCGTCCACGCCCATGTCCACCAGCCGCGTGATCGCGCCGACGGCGCTGTTGGTATGCAGGGTCGACAACACCAGGTGACCGGTCAGGGAAGCCTGGACCGCGATTTCGGCCGTCTCGCGGTCACGGATCTCGCCCACCATCACCACATCCGGGTCCTGGCGCAAAATGGCTCGCAGGCCACGGGCGAAGGTCATGTCGACCTTCTGATTGACCGGCATCTGGCCGATGCCCGGCAAGTGGTATTCGATCGGGTCTTCGACGGTGAGGATGTTGCGGCTCTGGTGGTTGAGGCTGCTGAGCGCCGCGTACAGGCTGGTGGTTTTCCCCGAGCCCGTGGGGCCGGTCACCAACACGATACCGTGGGGTTTGGCGAGCAACCGACGCAGGCTCGCCAGGGTATCGTCCGGCAGGCCCAGGCGTGGCAGATCCAGGCGCCCGGCCTGCTTGTCGAGCAGGCGCAACACCACTCGCTCGCCATGGGCCGACGGCAGCGTCGAGACCCGTACATCGACCTCATGCCCGGCCAGCCGCAACGCCATCCGACCGTCCTGAGGCAGGCGTTTTTCAGCGATATCCAAGTGCGCCATGACCTTGATCCGCGAGACCAGCAGGCTGGCCAGCTCACGGCGCGGACGCAGCATTTCCCGCAGTTGGCCGTCGACCCGCATGCGGACCGACAGGTATTGCTCGTAGGTTTCCAGATGCACGTCCGACGCCTGTTCGCGGACCGCTTCGCTGAGCAGTGCGTTGATCAAGCGGATGATCGGTGCATCGCCCTGCTGCTCCAGCAAATCGGCGGTCTGTGGCAGCTGATCAGCCAGGCTGAGCAAGTCCAGTTCCTCGTCCAGCCCTTGAGCCACCTGTTCGGCAGCGCTCTGGCCCTGGCGATAGACACAGGCCAGGCGCGTGGCGAATTGCGCAGGTTCCAGCACCTGGATCGGCAGTTCCCGACCACATCGCCGGCGAACCTCAGCCAGCGCAGTCAGCGGCGTATCGCAACGCATCACCAGACTCGCGGTCGCCCCTTCGCCGTCCAGCAGCACGCCGTGGCGCCGGGCAAAACCAAAGGGCAGCGGGGCCAGGGACTCGCTCACAGATTCCCCCGATTCTGCAGCAGCGGATCTGTCGACGACGGCTCCATGGAGGACTCGAACAGCTGGCGAGCGTCGCGGGGCAGCAACAGCGAATTATTCTGCCGCGCGCCCGGCTTGCTCAATTCCCGAAGCGCGTCGTAGCGCTGGCGACTGACATCCGCGAGGTCTTCCTTGCCGCGCACGATGGTCGGCCGCAGAAACACCATCAGGTTGCTTTTGGTCTGGGTGTCGCGGGTCCAGCGAAACAGCGCACCCAGGTACGGAATGCTGCGCAACAGCGGAACGCCGCTTTCCTGGGAGCGGACATCGTCGCGGATCAGACCGCCGATCACGATGATCTCGCCGTCGTCCGCCAGGATCGTGCTCTTCAGGGCACGCTTGTTGGTGATCAAGTCCGAGGAATCCACGCCAGCAACAGACGGGGCGATGTCCGAGACTTCCTGCTGGACCTCGAGACGCAAGGAGGAACCCTGGTTGATGTAGGGCTTGATCTTGAGGCTGATGCCGACGTCCTTGCGCTCCACCGTGGTAAAGGGATTGTCCGCACCGCTACCGCTGGTGGAGTAAGAGCCGGTCTTGAACGGCACGTTCTTGCCGACCATGATCTCCGCCTCCTGGTTATCCAGAGTCAGCAGGCTGGGCGTAGACAGCAGGTTGCTGCGGGTATTGCTCGCCAGGGCCGATATCAGCGCACTGAAGCGATCGCCGCCCAACCGCAGGAGTACGCCATCGACGTCCTTGGGGTTCAGCTCGCCGATGATCGGAGTGTTGGTTCCCGAAAAATTGATGACCCCCTCCGCGCTGCCACTCTTGATCCCCCACTGCACCCCCAGCGCTTCGGCTATGTCTCCGGAAATTTCAACGATGGCGGCATGGATGAGCACCTGGGCCCGGGGTTGGTCCAACTCCCGGACGATATTTTCGATGGTGCGGACCTGGGCCGGTTCGGCGATCAACACCAGGGCATTCTGGCTTTCGTCGGCCTTGATCATGAACGGGTTGGCGGCAGTGCTTTCCCGGAGACCGGCCTGGGTCGGTGCGGCCTTCTTGTCTTGCCCGACGCCTTCCAGCACCTCGGCCAATTGCTTGGCATCGCTGTGGCGCAGGCGGATGACCCGCGCAGTGTCCTCGGCTACAGAGGCCGGAACGTCCAGGGTCCGGGCCAGCTCGGACAGGCGCTGACGCACCCGCGGTGCGCCGATGATCACCAGGCGATTGCCGCGCGCGTCGGCAATCACCGAGCCGGCGGTATCGCCCTCGCGCTTACTGCCGGAAGCTTCCAGGATCGACGCGACATCCCCCGCCCTGGCATGACGCAACTGCACCACCTCATGATTGCGGTTGCGTCCCGAGTCCAGCTGCTGCGCGACCCGGGTGATGCGCTGCACATTGGCGGCCGTGTCGGTTACCACCAGCGCGTTGGAGGAAACCGAAGGCCCGATGTAGCCCGCGCCCGATACCAGCGGGCGGATCAGTCCGGCAACGTCGGCCGCAACGGTCGACTGCAAGTCGATGACCCGAGTGACGAACTGCGAGGGTGCCGGGTCCTTCGTATCGTCGGCACCGGCCCGGGTCCTGCCATCGGCAACCGGAGTGATCAGGATCCGCTCGCCTTCATCGATCACGGTGAAGTTGTGGGCATCGAGTACCGAATAAAACAACCGCCGCACGCCTTCGCGATCCAAGGCTTCACGAGACATGACGGAGATGCGCCCTGACACCCTCGGATCGAGCACTACGGTCTTGCCCAGGATTGCGGATATTTCTTCGACCACGTCGCGCAATTCGGCATTGTTCATCGCCAATTGCCAACGCGCCTCCTCGGCCCGCGCCACGTCGGCAAACACCCACGGACAGGACACGACAAGACAGAGCAACACGTGGGAAACACGGCTGCGGATAACGCTGTTCATCAATTCGATCACTCTGAATGCCCGGCCACCGGGCGTATGTATTGCGAGGAATAGGCTGTTGCAGGGCGCTCATCTTCGAGACCCACCCGGCGCAGCCAAGGCTTTGCCTCTTGTTTCAGGGCCAGGCGTTCTTCACGCCCGTTGCGCCACAACGTCACATGATCGGCCTCCACCCGGCGCAGCACGCTGCCACTGGGCAGGCGCTCGCCCACCCGGTAGATGCGCGCGCCCGCAGCGTCAGCCAGCAACGCCCGCGACAAGCCCTGGGCGACGACAAAACTGGCTTGCAAGGTCATCGTCTCGGTGCTGGGTGCATGGACGCCTGCAGGCGTGAGGCCGAGCACGGTCGCCACGGCTTGGACGTTGGGCGAGCGGTCAACCGGAACGGCCGGCGACTCGGCGACCACCGGTACTTCATGATCCAATGCCTGGCGAAAACGCCACTCCTGCCCGGCCAGGAATACGCCATGCAACAGCGGCACGAGCCACAGTGCGTGCCGTGCGAAAAAATAACTTGAATGCATCACCGCGCTCTCGCTTGAAGACGCCAGGCAACCCCTACGGATTGCCTGGCGTCGTCCTGTCAGGACTTACAGCTTGTCCCAGGCGCTCTGCCAGGAAGCACCGACCCCGGGCTCGAAACCGTTCGCCGTCGGGCTGTACTGCTTGCAGTAACCGGACGCGGGGAACGGCTTGCACTCGAAGACCTCGTTGGTCTTGGGCTGCAGCACCTTGGTACCGGCGGTGTATTCACCGAGGTTTTCAGGGAATACGAAATCGTATTCGACGTCTGCGCCCTCGCCGGTCAGGGTGACACTGCGAGTCTCCTGGCGCGTGGTCCGCCCGTCCTCGGTGGTACCCACCAGCGTCAGGGTGTGGACACCCGGGGCACTGCGCACGTCCATGCTCAGCCCGGTGTTGCCTTCACCTGCGGATTGGCTCACAACCCCGACCGGCTTGTTCTTCTCATCGAGCAACGTGGCTTCCAGGTTCATCCTGCGGTTTGTCTGCGCAGCGAACGTCATGTTGACGCGGCCCTTGTCGAGTACATATTCCGGTTGCAGGGAAGCAATCGTCATGCTGGCGCCAGCGTCTTCCTGCATATCCAGTTGCACTTCATACCGGCTTACGCCGCTTTCTTTCTGGGCATACAGATTGTTGGTACCTCGAACCGGGGTGATATTGCCCTCATCGTCGCGAATACCCGCACGAATCAGCGGATGGGCCGTGTTGATCGCTTCGGCCAGTTTGAACGACCAGTTCTCAGGCCGGCCTTCCTCGGCGGAGTCAATGCCGATAGTCACGCTGTAGGGGGGATTTTCGCCAGTGGCGGAGAACGCCCGCGCCTTGACCTTGTCACCCACCAGCAATGGGGTCGACGACGCAATGCTGCCCACCGGCGACCAACCGCCCGGCAGCGCGGCTTCGGCGAGGATGTTCACATCCGCCGGGTCGTAGAATGCATTGTCAGTGTCCCCCACCGTCCAGACCGCCAGGATTACATGATGTCCCGTCTTGCTGTCGGGTATGACGCAGTTGTGCCTGTCACCCGGCTTCGGGGTCTGGTTGCCGCCATCCACGGTACAGAACGGCGTACTGTCGAACGAAGCACGCTTGAGCGCTTCGTTCGGGTTCCAGCCATCGCGGGTAATGAAGTATTCATGCCGGGTCGCCGGGTGTACGGCGGTATATTGCCACTGGAAAGCGATGTTGCGATCGCGGATCTCGGTCAGGTGCCAACGCGTGGCCGACTGCGCATCGAGGGCGGAAAACAGCGGGTGACCACCGCTGGCAATTTTTCCGTCGATGGGCCCTTGCAGGGGAGCACCGCCCGCTCCGTTGGGGAATCCCTTGAAGGTTTCACCCGTGCTCTGGGGCTCGAATTGCGCACCACCGCAGTTCTGGTTTTCACCTTTCTGGCACAACAGAGCACGCGAAGGCGGAACCTCAAGGAAGCCATGGGCAAGCGTTCCCTGGGACACCATCAAGCTTGATAGGAGAACTAAGGAAGAAGCACATCCCTTTAGTATCGTGCTCTTGTTGAAGTTGTTTTTCATATAAGTTCCAGACTAGTCATTCGAGATTGGGAAAGACGTATCACCGTCGTCTTGAAAGGCAAGCAGGAGTGCTCAGCACCGTACCTCTCAAGCGCCGAACCTTATCGAAAACTTAAAACTTGCTATGTAGGGTAAATCTCTCTAGATAGAAGGAAGGATCTCTGAATCTGTTTTTCTTACATGGCGAAAGAAACTTCTTACACATAAGACGCTAACCAGCATAAACAACAAACACGCTGGCTTTAATAACCGGCTAGTTGACGTTGAATAGATAAACAGCACACACAAAAAAAGCCTGTCCGACACAGGGCCGGACAGGCTTTTGGGCGGGATCCGCGCAGGCTGCTAGGCGTGATATTGCGCCGACAACTCATGCACCGCCCGCAGGAATGCACCAGCATGTTCCGGATCGACTTCCGGGGTAATGCCATGGCCGAGGTTGAACACATGACCGCTGCCCTTGCCATAACTGGCGAGGATACGCCCGACTTCAGCGCGGATGGCTTCAGGCTTGGCGTAGAGCACGGTGGGGTCCATGTTGCCTTGCAGGGCGACCTTGTGACCGACACGCTCGCGGGCATTGCCGATGTCGCAGGTCCAATCCAGGCCCAAGGCGTCGGCACCGGCCTCGGCGATGCTTTCCAGCCACAGGCCGCCGTTCTTGGTGAACAGGATCACCGGGACTTTGCGACCCTCATGCTCGCGGATCAGGCCGCTGACGATCTTGCGCATGTAAGCCAGGGAAAATTCCTGGTATGCCGCCGCCGACAGGTTGCCGCCCCAGGTATCGAAGATCTGCACCGCTTGTGCACCGGCCAGGATCTGGCCGTTGAGGTAGGCCGTCACCGACTGCGCCAGCTTGTCCAGCAACAGGTGCATGGCTTGCGGATTGTCGTAGAGCATGGCCTTGGTCTTGCGGAAATCCTTCGACGAGCCGCCTTCGACCATGTAGGTGGCCAGGGTCCACGGGCTGCCGGAGAAGCCGATCAGCGGCACGCGACCGTTGAGTTCGCGGCGGATGGTACTGACCGCGTCCATGACATAGCCCAGGTCCTTCTGCGGATCGGGAATCGGCAGCGCTTCGATATCGGCCAGGGTGCTGACGACTTTCTTGAAACGCGGACCCTCGCCCGTCTCGAAGTACAGGCCCTGCCCCATGGCGTCGGGAATGGTGAGGATGTCGGAGAACAGGATGGCCGCGTCCAGCTGCGGGTAGCGATCCAGCGGTTGCATGGTCACTTCGCAGGCGAACTGGGCGTTCATGCACAGGCTCATGAAGTCACCGGCCTTGGCGCGGCTGGCGCGGTACTCCGGCAGGTAGCGGCCGGCCTGGCGCATCATCCACACAGGGGTAACGTCTACGGGTTGCTTGAGCAGGGCGCGCAGGAAACGGTCGTTCTTCAGGGCAGTCATGTCGGCATCCGGAAAAAAAGTGCGGGCATGGTCTCAAAAGACAGCGGCAAGCGGCAAGCTACAAGCCGCAAGTTAAAAGCAAGAGAGCTTCAATCTTGCAGCTTGCAGCTTGCCGCTGGGGTCTTTAGACCCCCAGATAATCCAGGATCCCTTCCGCCGCATTGCGGCCTTCGAAGATCGCCGTCACCACCAGGTCGGAACCACGGACCATGTCGCCACCGGCGAAGATCTTCGGGTTGCTGGTCTGGTGCTTGTACTGGCCTTGTTCCGGGGCAACGACGCGGCCCTGGCTGTCGGTCTGGATGCTGAACTGCTCGAACCATGGCGCCGGGCTTGGACGGAAGCCGAAGGCGATGACCACGGCGTCGGCCGGGATGATCTCTTCGGAGCCGGGGATCGGCTCGGGGCTGCGGCGGCCACGGGCGTCCGGCTCGCCAAGACGGGTCTCGACCACTTTCACGCCTTCGACCTTGTCTTCACCCACGATGGCAATCGGCTGGCGGTTGTAGAGGAACTTCACGCCTTCTTCCTTGGCATTCTTCACCTCTTTGCGCGAGCCGGGCATGTTGGCTTCGTCACGACGGTAGGCACAGGTCACCGACTTGGCACCCTGGCGGATCGAAGTACGGTTACAGTCCATCGCCGTATCGCCACCACCGAGCACCACCACCTTCTTGCCCTTCATGTCGACGAAATCTTCCGGCGACTTTTCAAAGCCCAGGTTGCGGTTGACGTTGGCGATCAGGAAGTCCAGCGCGTCATACACGCCCGGCAGGTCCTCACCGGCAAAACCGCCCTTCATGTAGGTGTAGGTGCCCATGCCCATGAACACGGCGTCGTATTCTTCGAGCAGTTGCTCCATGGTCACGTCCTTGCCCACTTCGGTGTTCAGGCGGAACTCGATGCCCATGCCGGTGAAGACTTCGCGACGGTTGCTCAGCACGGTCTTTTCCAGCTTGAACTCGGGGATGCCGAACGTCAGCAGACCACCGATTTCCGGGTTCTTGTCGAACACCACCGGGGTCACGCCGCCGCGCACCAGCACGTCGGCGCAACCCAGGCCCGCCGGGCCCGCACCGATGATGGCCACACGCTTACCGGTTGGCTTGACCTTGGACATGTCCGGGCGCCAGCCCATGGCGAACGCGGTGTCGGTGATGTACTTCTCCACCGAACCGATGGTCACCGCGCCAAAACCGTCGTTCAGGGTGCAGGCGCCTTCGCACAGGCGATCCTGCGGGCACACCCGGCCGCAGACTTCCGGCAGGGTGTTGGTCTGGTGGGACAACTCGGCGGCCTGGAGGATGTTGCCCTCGGCCACTAGCTTCAGCCAGTTGGGAATGAAGTTGTGCACCGGGCACTTCCATTCGCAATACGGGTTACCGCACCCCAGGCAGCGGTGGGCCTGGTCGGCCGACTGCTGGGGTTTGAAAGGCTCGTAGATCTCGACGAACTCTTTCTTGCGTTGACGCAACAGTTTCTTCTTCGGATCCTTGCGCCCGACATCGATGAACTGGAAGTCGTTATTCAGACGTTCAGCCATTGTTAAAACCTCATCACAGCAGCTTCAAGCTACGAGCTTCAAGCTGCAAGAAAATCACTGTGCAGGCACATCGCGCACTGCTGTTAGCTTGCGGCTTGTAGCTTGCCGCTTGCAGCTGCGTCGTTTACTGCGGGTTGGCACGAGTGCTGGAAAGCAACGACTTCAGGTTGGCAGCCTTCGGCTTGACCAGCCAGAAACGACGCACGTAGTCATCGAGGTTTTCCGCAAGTTCACGACCCCACTCGCTGTCGGTTTCCTCGACGTACTCATCCAGCACGCGTTGCAGGTGGCTGCGGTAGGCTTCCATCGCCTCGCCGCTGATCCGCTGGATTTCCACCAACTCGTGGTTAACCCGGTCAACGAAGCTGTTGTCCTGGTCGAGCACGTAGGCGAAACCGCCGGTCATGCCAGAGCCGAAGTTGTAACCGGTCTTGCCCAGCACGCAGACAAAACCACCAGTCATGTATTCGCAGCAGTGATCGCCGGTGCCTTCCACCACGGTGTGGGCCCCGGAGTTACGCACGGCAAAACGCTCGCCCGCGGTGCCGGCGGCGAACAGCTTGCCACCCGTGGCGCCGTACAGGCAGGTGTTGCCGATGATGGCACTGTTCTGGGTCTTGTAGACGCTGCCCTTGGGCGGAACGATGACCAGTTTGCCGCCGGTCATGCCTTTGCCCACGTAGTCGTTGGCATCGCCTTCCAGGTACATGTTCAAGCCGCCGGCGTTCCAGACGCCGAAGCTCTGACCGGCAGTGCCCTTGAAGCGGAATGTGATCGGCGCCTGGGCCATGCCCTGGTTGCCGTGCTTGCGGGCGATTTCGCCGGAGATCCGCGCGCCGATGGAACGGTCGCAGTTGCAGATGTCCAGGCTGAACTCGGCACCGCTCAGGTCGTTGATCGCCGAAGCGGCCATGTCGACCATCTTCTCGGCCAGCTCGCCCTTGTCGAACGGCGGGTTGCGGTCGACCTGGCAGAACTGCGGCTTGTCTGCCGGGATCAGGTCGCTGCCCAGTAGCGGAGTCAGGTCCAGGTGATGCTGCTTGGCGGTCTGGCCTTCGATCACTTCCAGCAGATCGGTACGGCCGATCAGCTCTTCGAGGGAGCGCACGCCCAGCTTCGCCAGCCACTCGCGGGTTTCTTCGGCCACGTAGGTGAAGAAATTCACCACCATGTCCACGGTACCGATGTAGTGGTCCTTGCGCAGCTTCTCGTTCTGGGTCGCCACGCCGGTGGCGCAGTTGTTCAGGTGGCAGATGCGCAGGTACTTGCAGCCCAGGGCAATCATCGGCGCGGTGCCGAAGCCGAAGCTCTCGGCGCCGAGGATGGCTGCCTTGATCACGTCGAGACCGGTTTTCAGGCCACCGTCGGTCTGCACCCGGACCTTGCCGCGCAAGTCGTTGCCGCGCAGGGTCTGGTGGGTTTCCGCCAGGCCCAGTTCCCACGGTGCGCCGGCGTACTTGATAGACGTCAGCGGCGAAGCGCCGGTGCCACCGTCATAGCCGGAAATCGTGATCAGGTCGGCATAGGCCTTCGCCACACCGGCGGCGATGGTGCCCACGCCGGCTTCCGCGACCAGCTTCACCGAGACCAGTGCCTGCGGGTTCACCTGCTTGAGGTCGAAGATCAGTTGCGACAAGTCTTCGATCGAGTAGATGTCGTGATGGGGCGGTGGCGAAATCAGAGTCACGCCGGGAACCGCGTAGCGCAGCTTGGCGATCAGACCGTTGACCTTGCCGCCGGGCAGTTGGCCGCCTTCACCAGGCTTGGCGCCCTGGGCGACCTTGATCTGCAGCACCTCGGCGTTGACCAGGTACTCCGGCGTCACACCGAAGCGGCCGGTGGCAACCTGTTTGATTTTCGAGCTCTTGATGGTGCCGTAGCGCGCCGGATCCTCGCCGCCTTCACCGGAGTTGGAACGCGCACCTAGGCGGTTCATGGCTTCGGCCAGGGCTTCGTGGGCTTCCGGGGACAGGGCGCCAAGGGAAATACCGGCGGAGTCGAAGCGCTTGAGCACCGATTCCAGCGGTTCCACTTCGCTGATGTCCAGCGGGGTATCGAGGGTCTTGACCTTGAGCAGGTCGCGAATCATCGACACCGGGCGATTGTCCACCAGCGCCGTGTATTCCTTGAACTTGCCGTAGTCACCCTGCTGCACAGCGGCTTGCAGGGTGTTCACAACATCCGGGTTGTAGGCGTGGTATTCGCCGCCGTGGACGAACTTCAGCAGGCCACCTTGCTGGATCGGCTTGCGCGGACTCCAGGCTTCGGCGGCCAGGGCTTTCTGCTCGGCTTCGATGTCAACGAAACGCGCCCCCTTGATGCGGCTCGGCACGCCACGGAAGCTCAGCTCGCAGACTTCTTCGGACAGGCCGATGGCCTCGAACAGTTGCGCACCGCGGTACGAGGCGATGGTCGAGATGCCCATTTTCGAGAGGATCTTGAGCAGGCCCTTGGTGATACCCCGGCGGTAGTTCTTGAACACCTCGTAGAGATCGCCCAGCACTTCACCGGTACGGATCAGGTCGCCGAGCACTTCGTAGGCCAGGAACGGATACACCGCCGAGGCACCGAAACCGATCAGTACCGCGAAATGATGTGGATCGCGGGCGGTGGCGGTTTCGACAAGGATGTTGGAATCGCAGCGCAGGCCTTTCTCGGTCAGGCGATGATGCACCGCCCCCGTAGCCAGGGATGCATGGATCGGCAACTTGCCCGGCGCAATGTGACGGTCGCTGAGCACGATCTGGGTGCGACCGGCGCGCGCGGCTTCTTCAGCCTGATCGGCCACATTGCGGATGGCCGCTTCGAGGCCGACGCTTTCGTCGTAGTTCAGGTCGATGACCTGACGCGCGAAGCCCGGACGGTCAAGGTTGGTCAGCGAACGCCACTTGGCCGGGGAAATGACCGGCGAGCTGAGGATCACCCGCGAGGCGTGCTCCGGCGACTCCTGGAAAATGTTGCGTTCAGCGCCCAGGCAGATTTCCAACGACATCACGATCGCTTCGCGCAGCGGGTCGATCGGCGGGTTGGTCACCTGGGCGAACTGCTGGCGGAAATAGTCGTATGGCGTGCGCACGCGCTGCGACAGCACCGCCATCGGCGTGTCGTCACCCATCGAGCCGACCGCTTCGTAGCCCTGCTCACCCAACGGACGCAGCACTTGGTCACGCTCTTCGAACGTCACCTGGTACATCTTCATGTACTGCTTGAGCTGATCGACGTCGTAGAAAGCCGAGCCGTGGTCGTTGTCTTCCATGGTCGCCTGGATGCGCAGGGCGTTCTTGCGCAGCCATTGCTTGTATGGATGACGGGACTTGAGGCGGTTGTCGATGGCGTCGGTGTCAAGGATCTGGCCGGTTTCGGTGTCCACGGCAAAGATCTGGCCCGGGCCCACGCGGCCCTTGGCAATAACGTCTTCGGGCTGGTAGTTCCAAACGCCGATTTCCGAAGCCAGGGTGATGAAACCGTTGGTGGTGGTGACCCAGCGCGCCGGGCGCAGACCGTTACGGTCCAGCAGGCACACGGCATAGCGACCATCGGTCATGACGATACCGGCCGGGCCGTCCCACGGCTCCATGTGCATGGAGTTGTATTCGTAGAACGCCCGCAGGTCCGGGTCCATGGTCTCGACGTTCTGCCACGCTGGTGGAACCAGCATGCGCACGCCACGGAACAGGTCGATGCCACCGGTCACCATCAGTTCGAGCATGTTGTCCATGCTCGAGGAGTCCGAGCCCACGCGGTTGACCAGCGGGCCGAGCTCCTCGAGGTCGGGCATCAGGTCGTTGGCGAACTTGGTGCGACGGGCCAGAGCCCAGTTACGGTTGCCGGTGATGGTGTTGATCTCGCCGTTGTGGGCGAGGAAGCGGAATGGCTGCGCCAACGGCCATTTCGGCAGGGTATTGGTGGAGAAGCGCTGGTGGAACACGCAGATCGCGGTTTTCAGGCGCTCGTCGCTCAGGTCCGGATAGAAGGCGGTGAGGTCCGCCGGCATCATCAGGCCTTTATAGATGATGGTCTTGTTGGAAAAGCTGCAGATGTAGTGGTCGGTGTCGGCGGCGTTGGCCACGGACGAGCGACGACGGGAGCTGAACAGCTTGATCGCCATTTCCTGGTCGCTCAGGCCTTCGCCGGCGATGAACACTTGTTCGATCTGCGGCAGGCGCGCCAGGGCCAGGCTACCGAGGACACTGGTGTCGATCGGCACTTTGCGCCAGCCGACCAGTTGCAGACCGGCGGCCAGGATCTCGCGGTCCATATTCTCGCGAGCGGCCTGGGCCTTCACCGGGTCCTGGTTGAAGAACACCATGCCTACGGCGTACTGCTTGGGCAGGGTGACGCCGAACGTTTCCTGGGCAATGGCACGCAGGAACTCATCAGGCTTTTGAATCAGCAAGCCACAACCGTCACCAGTCTTGCCGTCGGCGTTGATCCCACCACGGTGGGTCATGCAGGTCAGGGCCTCAATGGCCGTTTGCAAAAGGGTATGGCTAGGCTCGCCCTGCATGTGGGCTATCAGGCCAAAACCACAGTTATCCTTGAATTCATCTGGTTGGTACAGACCTGCTTTCATAGACACTTTCTCACCAGGCTGCCTCTTTTCGAGACAAATTTCTTTTCAATTCAGCCAGTTGCATGTCGCGCCGAACGTACGCCGGCTTTGCGGGGGCAAAAGGGAGGTCATTGTACATGCCGACACAGACGCCCACAAATTTGACGACGAAACGTCGCAAATTCATGTCGCATTTGTGAAAGGTTTAAAGCTATATGCTGTGCTAGTCAAAACTTTTTTGGGTTCGACCGCTACGACTCAAACGCTACTGTGACGCAGACACCACAAGGCGCGCGGCCTGACAGGTCGCTCGCTCTTGCGGAAATGTTGAGGTTGCCGGGAGAGGCGGCCTGGGTAAGGCCGCCGAATCTTCAGCGGGTTGCAGCCAGTTCCTGTTGGACGCTGGCGACAGTGCGAGGCCAAGGTTTACCAGCCTGAACCTTCGCTGGCAAGGCCTTGATAGCGGAAACAGCTGCATCACGGTTGGCAAAACTGCCATAAGTGATGACATACAGTGGCTTGCCGTTGAGGACTTTCTTGAAATAACGATACTCGCCGCCCTGCTCCTTGACGAAGTTCTGCGCGGTGGCTTCGGAGCTGGTGCCGAGAATCTGTACGACGTAGTTGCCCGGTGCCTGACCGGCATACCAGTTGCCACCCGCGGCCTTGGCCGGTGCTGCAGGCTTGGCCGCCGGGGCAGGTGTCGGCTTGGCGGCCGGCGCCGGGGCAGGCTTGGCCGTCGCCACCTGGGTCGGCGCCGGGGTCGGCTTGGCGGCCGGAGCAGGCGTGGGTGTCGGAGCCGGACCGGCAGGCACGCCCTCAGGCGGCGCCGTGGTGGTCACGGTCGGCGGCGTGTCGCCGTCGTCGATCGGTGGCGCCGCGCCATCGTCGCCCTCGGTGATTCCACCGGCGGCTTCAGCCAATGGCCCGCGCATGACCGGTTGCGACTGGCCGACCAGCGGCAGCGGCATCGGCTGGGTGCTGCCGGCAAATTCCACCGCTGGCGCACCGCCATTGGGCTTCGGCGCCCCCTGGCCGAGGGGCAGTTGTGCCTGTTCGTTGGCAGGCGCGCCGGTCGTCGGCGCCTTGTTGCGACCCGGCATCAGCCAGGCCGCGACGACCGCGACCACGACGACGGCGGAAATCGCCAATACGTGTTTCTTCGGCATGTTGAACCCCATGGTTGGACGCTTCACCGCTGAGCGGCTGGCAATCATGACTTCGATCAAGGCATCACGAGCGACCTGGTTGATGTTGCCAGGCCAGCCGCCGGAACCTTCGTGAATCTCAGAGATCTGATCGGCGGTAAAAAGTTCGATACCCCGACCCGCGCCTTCAAGACGCTGATCCAGGTATTCGCGGGTCTCTTCTTCGGTGTAGGGCGCCAGCTCGATGATATGGAAGCGCTCTTCCTCGAGCTCCAGCTGGTCCAGATCGGCGATCAGCGACGACTCGCCAAACAGGAACACATGGGGACGCCCTTCAGGCGCACCGGCCGCCAGCGCCAGCAGGGCCTCCAGGGCCGACTCGTCGAGCTGCTCGGCGTCATCCACCAGCAGATAGACCTCCTGCCCGGTCAGCGCCAACTGGACGATCTGGTCGAGAATCGCGCCCACTTCGGCCTGGGCCAGGTTCAGCGCCTGTGCGACCTGGCGCAACACACCGGCGGCATCTCCGGCACCACGGGCCGAGACCACCACGCTTTGCACCGACTGTTTGTTGGTGCTGGCCACCAGCGCCTGGCGCAGCAAGGTCTTGCCACTGCCCTGAGGACCGGTGACGACCAGCAGCAATTGGCTGTAGCGCGCCAGGTGATGCAACTGACCCAGCACCGGTTTGCGCTGGGCCGGGAAAAACTTGAAGCCGGGGACCCGTGGAGCGAAGGGGTCGTGACTCAATTGGAAATGGCCGAGGAAAGCCTCGTCGGCATGCAAACTAGTCATCGGAATCTCATTAACCTTTAAGCTGAGCCAGGGCGTGGTAATCCGCGCCCAGCGTGGCCTGTAGAACCTCTTTCGGATAATCGTCGGTCACCACCGCTTCGCCCATGCGGCGCAGCAGCACCAGACGCAGACGACCATCGATCACTTTCTTGTCGATTGCCATGTGTTCGAGGAAATCGGCCTCGGTCATTTCCTCGGGAGGCACCACCGGCAGCCCGGCGCGCTGGAAGAGACGAATGCCGCGATCACGCTCTTGCTCGCTGATCCAGCCCAGGCGCGCGGACATTTCCAGGGCCATGACCGTACCGGCCGCTACCGCCTCGCCATGTAGCCAGACACCATACCCCATGTGGGTCTCGATGGCGTGCCCAAAGGTGTGGCCCAGGTTGAGCGTGGCCCGTACACCCGACTCCCGCTCATCGGCTCCGACCACCGCGGCTTTGGCCGCGCAGGAGCGCTCGATGGCGTAGGTCAGGGCTGCCTGGTCCAGCGCCCGCAGGCGATCGACGTTCTCTTCGAGCCAGCCCAGGAACGGCTCGTCGCAGATCAGCCCATACTTGATGACCTCAGCGAGCCCTGCGGACAGCTCACGGGACGGCAAGGTATTGAGGGTAGCGGTATCGATCAGCACCACGTTGGGCTGATAGAAAGCGCCGACCATGTTCTTGCCCAGCGGATGGTTGATCCCGGTCTTGCCGCCCACTGACGAGTCGACCTGGGACAGCAACGTGGTAGGGATCTGGATGAAGTCGACGCCGCGCTGGTAGCAGGCCGCGGCAAAACCGGCCATGTCGCCGATCACCCCACCGCCCAAGGCCACCACCGTGGTGCGCCGGTCATGCCGCGCGGTCAGCAGGCCGTCGAAAATCAGTTGCAGGGTTTCCCAGTTCTTGAACGCCTCGCCGTCTGGCAACACCACGGAAATGACCGAGAAGGCCGACAGACTGCGGGTCAGGCGCTCCAGATACAAAGGGGCGACGGTTTCGTTGGAGATGATCGCCACTTGCCGCCCGGCGATATGCGGCACCAGCAGTTGTGGCTGGTCCAGCAAGCCTTCGCCAATGTGAATCGGGTAGCTGCGCTCGCCCAGGTCAACCTTTAGTGTCTGCATGTGTCCCCACGGTCAAAGATGGAATCAGGCGTCCTGCCTGCAGTTAACGAAAAGTCCACGGTGTCTGCTCTGACGCCACTCGACGGCCATCTGCTACATCCGGGCGGATGACGGCGAGACGCCGAGGATAGCGCATTTCCCGTGGTGCATTAACGGGGAGGCAGTTGCTGCAGACGTTCGAGAATCTCCAGCACTACCATCCTCGGGGGCCGTTCGTCGGTTTCCACCACCAGATCGGCGATCTCCCGGTACAGCGGATCACGCAGCTCCAGCAGGTCCCGCAGGGTCTTGGCCGGATCGGCGGTACGCAGCAGCGGACGGTTGCGGTCCCGGGCGGTACGACCGACCTGCTGTTCGACGGAGGCGTGCAGGTAGACCACCCGTCCGCCGGCATGCAATTCCCGACGGTTGGCTTCGCGCATCACGGCGCCGCCGCCAGTGGCCAGCACCACACCTTCGAATGCGCACAGCTCAGCGATCATCGCCTGCTCGCGATCACGAAAGCCTGGTTCGCCTTCCTTGTCGAAAATCCACGGGATATTCGCGCCCGTGCGCAATTCAATTTCCTTGTCGGAATCTTTGAACGGCAGGCGCAGCTCTTTGGCCAGCAAACGGCCGATGGTGCTTTTTCCAGCGCCCATCGGCCCAACAAGAATCAAATTTCGCACAGAATCAACGACTCACAGCAATCGCCTGGTTGTTCATGATACGCGGAGTGAGGAATACCAGCAGCTCGGATTTTTTCTCCGAAACCAGATCACGCCGGAAAAGGCGGCCAAGATACGGCACATCGCCAAGAAATGGCACCTTATCTACAACCTTGCTCTGAGTATTTGAGAAAACCCCGCCAATCACAATGGTCTCGCCGTCATTGACCAGCACCTTGGCGTTGACTTCGTTCTTCTTGATCGGTGGCACCTCCTGCACCTTGTTCAGGTAGTCCGGTTCATCCTTGGTGACCTTGACCTCCATGATGATGCGGTTGTCCGGGGTGATCTGCGGGGTCACCTCCAGCGACAACGAGGCTTCCTTGAACGACACCGAAGTGGCCCCACTGGAACTGGCTTCCTGGTAGGGGATTTCCGTGCCCTTGAGGATTTTTGCAGTCTCCTTGTCCGACGTCACCACCTTGGGCTGGGAAACGATTTCCCCATTGCCGGTTTTCTCCATGGCCGTCAGCTCCAGGTCCAGCAATACGTTGTCGGTGATGAACGCAATGCCAATGCTCGAGGTATTGCCCGTCGCGCCCATGTCGACGAATGGCTGGTTGGTGCTGGTACTGCCCGGCGTGCCGATAGTGGTGGAGCTGCCGGTGGTCACACCGGAAGAGTTCCAGTTGCCCTGGTTCTGCACCGAGCCGCCCCAACGCACGCCCAGACTCTTGTCGTAATCGACGTTGGCCTCGACGATCCGAGCCTCGATCATCACCTGGCGCACCGGAATATCCAGCTGCGCCACGATACGGCGCAATTCGTCGAGGCGGTCCTGGGTCTGGTAGGCAATGATGTTGTTGGTTCGCTCATCCACCGTGATCGTGCCGCGTTCATCGGCTTTCGCCTCGGCGCTGGTCACCGACTGGAACAGCTTGGCGATGTCCGCCGCCTTCGCATAGTTGACTTGCAACAGCTCCCGCCGCAGCGGCGCCAGGTCGGCAATCTGCTTCTGGGACTCCAGTTCCTGGCGCTCGCGGGCCGCAATCTCATCGGCGGGGGCGACCAGCAACACATTGCCGACCTTGCGCTTGTCCAGCCCCTTGGTCTTCAGCACCAGGTCCAGCGCCTGGTCCCACGGAACATTCTGCAACCGCAAGGTGATACCGCCCTGCACCGTGTCGCTTGCCACCAGGTTCAGGTTGGTGAAGTCGGCAATCAGTTGCAGGACCGAGCGCACTTCGATGTCCTGGAAATTCAGGGACAGCTTTTCACCGTTGTAGGCGGCACGGTCAGTGTCGCGCTTGCGCAAGTCCTCGACCGTCATGGGCCGGACGCTGACGGTCAGTTTGTTGTCGGTCTGGTAGGTCGAATAATCGAAGGTACCGCCGGGCTCGATGCTGATGGTGGCCCGGTCGGAGCCGGCGCTGGCGTTGACGAACTGCACCGGGGTGGCGAAGTCCTTGACGTCCAGGCGCACCCGCAGTGGTTCAGGCAATTGGGTTCTGGCGAAGTTGAGAATGATCTTGCCTTCCCTCTCCTGGATATCCGGTGCGATGGAGGGGTCCGACAGGTCGATCACTACATTGCCTTCACCCTGGGTCCCGCGCTGAAAGTCCACGCCACGGATGGCCCTGCCCACCGGCGCGTTGCTCCTGGCAGGCACCACCCCGGCCGCCGCCGGGCGCGGGGCCTGGGCGGCACTCCTGGGCTCCGCGCCCTTGCCGACCACCACGAACAGATTATTGCCCTCGACCCGAGCGTTATACGGCACCAATTGGGTGAGGCCGATGATCAACCGGGTGCGGTTCCCCGCCTCGACCACCGTGGCGTTGCGCGCATTGCCGCTGCCAAGGTCCTGGGTCTTGCGCGCCAACTGGTTGGTCACCCCTGGCAGGTCCAGGGCGATCCGGGCCGGTTGTTCGGTGGTATAGCCCCGCGGGGTGGGGGGTGGCCCGTCGAAAGTGAGCTTCAACTCGACCCGGCCCCCCGGCAAAGCCGCGACATCCAGCGTCTTCAGGCTCGCCCCAAGCACCATCGGTGACATCAGCGCCATCCATAGCGAAACACCGAAGGCGGTAAAAATCCTGTTCATTGTTCGAGTTCCACTGAGTGCTCTTTCAAAGGAATGGTCCGTGGTCGCTCCAGCCAGGCACCTTCGCCATCGGGAACGATTTCGACCACATCGACCTGGGTGGCACCGATGGCGACGATTCGCCCGTCATTGCGCCCCAGGTAGTCACCGACCTTGAGCCGGTGCACCCCGCCCGCACCGCGCAGCAGCGCATAGGCGCCACTGGCATTGGCGATCGTGCCAACCATTTCAAACTGTTCGATGTTGAAGCCTTCGAGGTATTGCTTGACCCGGTTCGGATCGGGCTGGACATTGCGCGAACCTTTTTGCCGCTCAGCCTGATCCACCCGGACCTGCCGTGAGAACGGGCTGCGCAGGTCGGATGCGTTGTAGGTGAAGGTTTCGTTTGGCCTGAAGGTCGGCGTCGGCTCGATCTTGCCGGGCGGACGCAACCGCACTTCATTCATGTAGGCGTCCAGGTCCTCGAAGCCAGTGTCGTTGTTACAGCCGGTCAGCACCACCAGCCCCGCCAGCAGGCCCATGCAGTGGAGCGGCTTCATGGCTGCGTCCCCTGCTCGTTGTACCGGTAGGTTTTGGCCTGGATGCTCATGCGCAGCTTCGATCCCCCTTCGGGATCCGCGGGGGCGATATCAAAATCGTGCAACGTGACAATGCGGGGCAGCCCGGCAACCCCGCTGACGAATGTCGCCAGGTCATGGTAGCCACCGGTCACGGTGATCTGGATCGGCAGTTCGATGTAAAACGGCTGGGTCACTTCGGGCAGCAGTTTGATTTCCTCGAACTCCAGTCCGCTGCCCAGGCCGGTGCGAGTGATGTCTTCCAACAGGCCAGGTACCTCGGTGTCGCTGGGCAATTGCCGCAACAGCACACCAAAGGAGGTTTCCATCTGCTTCATCTGCTCGATGTAGCGCTCCAGGTTCGCGGCCATGTGGGCCTTGCCCGCGAATTGCGCCTTGAGGGTATTTTCTTCCTCGCGCACCTGCTGCAACTGATCCTCCAGATCGCTCACGGCGAAGTTATAGCCCAACCCCAGGACCAGGACGACCAGCAGGACGCCGGCCAGCCATTTGACCGGCATCGGCCAGGAGCCGACGTTATTGGTGTCCAGGTCGCTGAAGTCGACCTTGCGCAGCGCGTCGAACCACTCCCCCGGTTTCATTGGGCGTCCTCCGCGTCGGCCGGCTGGGTCTGGCGGACCGTCAGCTGGAACACGTTGGCCTGGTCGAGCTGCCCAGCCGTCGTGGCCTTGACTTCGGTCAGGCTGGGCGCGTCGAACAGATCCGACGCGTCCAGGTTGCGCATCAGGTCCGAGACCCGATGGTTGGACTCCGCCGCGCCCTTGATGGAGAGCGTCCGGTCTTCCATTTTCACCTCGGTGAAATACACCCCGTCCGGCAACGTCCGCACCAATTGATCGAAGATACGCCCGCTGACCGGGCGGTTGCCCTGCAGGTCCTGGATGATGCGCATGCGCTCCAACAATTGTTGGCGCCGGGCCTTCAGCTCGCTGATCTGCTTGATTCGCTCGTCCAGTACCGCTATCTGCTCGGAAATATGTCCGTTACGCGCCAGTTGGTGGTTGATGGCGCCGTGCAGGTATTGCACCCCGATCAAGGTCACCCCTACCGCACCGACCAGCGCCCCCACCAACGCCAGCAGGAAGCGCTTGCGGCGCTCTTCGCGCAACTCTTCGCGCCAGGGAAGAAGGTTGATCCGTGCCATCAGTCGAAACTCCTGAGGGCCAGCCCGCAGGCGATCATCAGCGCCGGCGCATCACTGGCCAGGGCACCGGCATTGACCTTGCTGCCCAGGGCCATGTTGGAAAACGGGTTGGCCACCTGGGTCGGCGTGCCCAGGCGCTGTTCGATCAGCCGGTCCAGCCCGGCCACAGACGCCGTGCCCCCCGCCAACAGGATGTGGTCCACTGCACAGTACTGGCCCGAAGCGAAGAAAAACTGCAGGGACCGCGAAACCTGCTGCACCAACGCCTCGCGAAAGGGCTGCAACACCTCGCTGAGGTAATCGTCCGGCAGGCCGCCCTGCTTCTTTGCCAGGCCGGCCTGTTCGAGGGTCAGGCCGTAGCGCCGCTGGATTTCCTCGGTGAGCTGGCGACCGCCGAACAATTGCTCGCGGGTATAGATGATGCGTCCGTTGTGCAGCACGCTCAGGGTGGTCATGGTGGCGCCGATATCGATCACCGCGACGGTCAGCCGCTCCTGGGAGGCGGCCAGTTGCGTGGCGAGCAGGCCGAAGGCGCGCTCCAACGCATAGGCTTCCACGTCGACCACCCGGGCCGTCAGCCCCGCCAATGCCAGCGCCGCCTCGCGCACCTCGACGTTTTCCTTGCGACAGGCCGCCAACAGCACCTCGACCCGCTCGCTGTTGCGCGGCGACACACCCAGGACCTCGAAATCGATGGCCACTTCATCCAGCGGATAAGGAATGTACTGGTCCGCCTCGATCTTGAGCTGGTTCTCCATCTCGTCGTCGGACAGCCCGGCGTCCATCTCGATGGTCTTGGTGATCACCGCCGAGCCCGCTACGGCTACCGCGACGCTGCGCAAAGGCGTCCTGGCCTTGACCAGGACCCGGGACAGCGCCTGCCCGACCCCCTCGAGCTCGGCGATGTTCTTCTCGATCACGGCATTGGCCGGCAACGGTTCGACCGCGTAGGACTCGACACGGTAACGGTCGCCCTGGCGGCTCAACTCGAGCAGCTTCACCGATGTGGAGCTGATGTCGATGCCCAAAAGCGTATGGGCTTTTTTATTGAAGAGTCGTAGCACTACCAATTCCCTATGACTATCCGTGAGTTACGGACTCTCTAATACGCATTGCGTTCAATCACCCCAGCCCGACGGACGTCCGGATGGCGTTTCCGACGGAAAAAAATGCTTATAATGCGCAGCGCTTTTTCGCTTTGCTGCAAGCACGGGTCCTTCCCTGCACCTGACGCCTTTTTCATTCTTTGCCTGGATATCCAAAAGCCTTGATTCGTCTGCTGAAATTTTTCGGATGGTCCGTCATCGCCGTTTTCTGCGGACTGCTCCTGGGTCTGAGCGGTGCGTTTCTTTACCTTAGTCCGGGTTTGCCATCCGTGGAGGCGCTGAGAAGTATTCAGTTGCAGATTCCTTTGCGGGTGTACAGCAGCGACAACAAGCTGATCGCCGAATTTGGCGAGATGCGCCGCACACCGATCCGTTTCGCCGACATCCCGCCCAACTTTATCAATGCGTTACTCAGTGCCGAAGACGACAATTTCGCCAACCACTATGGCGTCGATCCAGGCAGCCTGATGCGTGCCGCCAGCCAGTTGGTCAAGAGCGGGCACATCCAGTCCGGCGGCAGCACCATCACCATGCAGGTGGCCAAGAACTTCTTCCTGACCAGCGAGCGCAGCTTCTCGCGCAAGACCACCGAGATCCTCCTGGCCCTGCAGATCGAACGGCAGCTGACCAAGGATGAAATCCTCGAGCTGTACGTGAACAAGATCTACCTGGGCAACCGCGCCTATGGCATCGAGGCGGCGGCCCAGGTGTACTACGGCAAGTCGATCCGTGATGTGAGCCTGGCGCAAATGGCGATGATCGCCGGCCTGCCGAAGGCGCCATCGCGCTTCAACCCGCTGGCCAACCCGGCGCGCAGCAAGGAGCGGCGCGACTGGATCCTGGGGCGCATGTACAAGCTCGGCAAGATCAGCGAAGCCGACTACACCGCTGCGATCAATGAGCCGTTGAACGCCAGCTATCACGTGCCGACACCGGAAGTGAACGCCCCGTACATCGCCGAAATGGCTCGGGCCGAGATGGTCGGACGCTACGGCAGCGACGCCTATACGGAAGGGTTCCGCGTCACCACCACAGTGCCGAGCAACCTGCAGGAAATGGCCAATACCGCGTTGCACGAAGGCCTGATGACTTACGATCAGCGCCACGGCTACCGCGGCCCCGAGTCGCGCCTGCCGGGCAAGACCAAGGAGGCCTGGGCCCTTGAACTGACCAAGCAGCGCACCATCAGCAGCCTGGAACCGGCGATTGTCACCCAGGTGGACAAGGACGGCATCAAGGTCCTGACGCGCAATGGTGAGCTTGAGGAACACGTGAAATGGGACACCATGAAATGGGCCCGTCCGTTCCTCAACACCAACAGCATGGGGGCCGCCCCCCGGCAGCCGTCGGACGTGGCCCAGGTCGGCGACCTGATCCGGGTGCAGCGCCAGCCGGACAACACTCTCAAGTTCAGCCAGATCCCGGCCGCCCAGGGCGCACTGGTATCCCTCGACCCGCAGGACGGTGCGATCCGTTCCCTGGTGGGCGGCTTCGCCTTCGAACAGAGCAACTACAATCGTGCATTGCAGGCCAAGCGCCAGCCGGGCTCGAGTTTCAAGCCGTTCGTCTACAGCGCCGCCCTGGATAATGGCTATACCGCGGCCAGCCTGGTGAACGACGCGCCGATCGTGTTTGTCGACGAGTACCTGGACAAGGTCTGGCGACCGAAGAACGACACCAACACCTTCCTCGGTCCGATCCGTTTGCGCGAGGCGCTGTACAAATCGCGCAACCTGGTGTCGATCCGCCTGTTGCAGGCGCTGGGGGTGGATCGCACCATCGACTACATCGCCCGGTTCGGCTTCAACAAGCAGGACCTGCCCCGCAACCTGTCCCTGGCCCTGGGCACCGCGACCCTGACCCCGATGGAAATCGCCACAGGCTGGAGCACGTTCGCCAATGGCGGGTACAAGATCACCCCGTACATCATCGACAAGATCGAGAGCCGCAACGGCGAGACACTGTTCGTGGCCAACCCGCCGCGGGTGCCTACCGGCGAGCAAGCCAGCGACGGCATCGCCGCACCGTCCGCCGAGACGTTCACGGTGAATCCGACGCCGGGCGAAGCCACCACCGCCACTCCAGCGACCCAGGCACCTGCTGTCGCCGAACGCATCGTTGACGGGCGCACCACCTACATTCTCAACAGCATGCTGGAAGACGTGATCAAGCTCGGCACCGGCCGTCGCGCACTGGCCCTGGGCCGTACCGACCTGGCAGGCAAGACCGGTACCACCAACGAATCCAAGGACGCCTGGTTCTCCGGCTACAACGGCGACTACGTGACCACCGTCTGGACCGGTTTCGACCAGCCCGAGAGCCTGGGTCGCCGTGAGTTCGGCGGTACCGTGGCACTGCCGATCTGGATGAGCTACATGGGTGCCGCCCTCAAGGACAAACCGCCGCACACCCAGCCGGAACCGGAAGGCATCCTCAGCCTGCGGGTCGACCCGGTCAGCGGTCGCGCGGCCACTCCAGGCACCCCCGGCGCCTACTTCGAACTGTTCAAGAGCGAAGACACCCCGCCGTCAGTCAATGAACTGGGCAACGGCGTTGCGCCGGGCAGCCCGCTGCCGGCGGATGAAGCGGCGCCGATCGATTTGTTCTAGGAAAGCAGCGGCGAGCTTCAAGCCGCAAGCTTCAAGTAAAGCCAAAGCAAGCGCGGTATGCCTCGCTTCTAACTTGCAGCTTGAAGCTTGCCGCTCGAAGCCCATAAAAAAACCTGGCCGAGGCCAGGTTTTTTTATGGGCGACTGCTTTTAACCGTTGAACACGTCATCCACGCTCTTGAGCGGGTAGTTCTTCGGATACGGCAGGGTTGCCACGCCAGTCTCGATCGCAGCCTTGGCCACGGCGTCGGAGATCAGGGTGATCAGGCGGGCGTCCATTGGCTTCGGAATGATGTACTCACGACCGAATTCCAGCTTGATGCCACCGTAGGCGTCGCACACTTCCTGAGGCACCGGCAGCTTGGCCAGTTCGCGCAGGGCGTTGGCGGCCGCGACTTTCATCTCTTCGTTGATGCGCTTGGCGCGAACGTCCAGGGCACCGCGGAAGATGAATGGGAAACCCAGCACGTTGTTGACCTGGTTCGGGTAGTCCGAACGGCCGGTGGCCATGATCACGTCGCTGCGGGTGGCGTGAGCCAGTTCCGGGGCGATTTCCGGATCCGGGTTCGAGCAAGCGAACACAATCGGGTTCGGCGCCATGCGCAGCAGGTTCTCCGGGCTCAGCAGGTTCGGGCCCGACAGACCGACGAACACGTCGGCGCCGTCCAGTGCGTCCGCCAGGGTGCGCTTGTCGGTCGCGTGGGCGAAGACAGCCTTGTACTGGTTCAGGTCGCTACGACCGGAATGGATCACGCCGGTACGGTCGATCATGAAGATGTTTTCGATCTTCGCGCCCATGCTCACCAGCAATTTCATGCAGGAAATGGCCGCAGCACCAGCGCCCAGGCAGACGATCTTGGCTTCCGGCAAGGTTTTGCCAGCGATTTCCAGGGCGTTGATCATGCCGGCCGCAGTCACGATTGCGGTACCGTGCTGGTCATCGTGGAACACCGGAATGTCGCACTGCTCGATCAGGGCGCGTTCGATTTCAAAGCACTCAGGTGCCTTGATGTCTTCCAGGTTGATGCCACCGAAGGTGATGGAGATGCGCTTGACGGTGTCGATGAAGGCTTGCGGGCTTTCGGAGTCGACTTCGATGTCGAACACGTCGATACCGGCGAAACGCTTGAACAGCACACCCTTGCCTTCCATGACCGGCTTGGAGGCCAATGGCCCCAGGTCACCCAGGCCGAGAATCGCGGTGCCATCGGAAATGACTGCAACCAGGTTGCCCTTGCCCGTGTATCGGTAGGCCAGTTCAGGGTCGCGAGCGATTTCGCGGACTGGTTCGGCTACGCCGGGGCTGTAGGCCAGCGACAGATCGCGGGCAGTAGCGGTGGCCTTGGTGAGCTCGACACTCAGCTTTCCTGGACGAGGATTAGCGTGATATTCGAGAGCGGCAGTTTTCAGATCAGACATGTGGGCATTCCGCTTTTTACTGTGTTGGACAGACGGACCGCCGAGGATACGCGCCTCGCAAAGTCCCTACAAGACTGACCGGTCACCGCTGTCAAGCGCCCTGCCCTACGACTTTGGGCCAAGGGCCACGAAACACAAGGGCTCAATGCATACAATCAACAGAAAAAATGTCGACAATTTATTATCCGGGCAAGGGACTCAGCATCATTGGATCGGTCAATGGCAGTAACCATCGGCCTTGCCCCTGCCCGGTGCTCCCACGTCGCGAACGGTCGATCACCCAGCCCCGTGCCTCGATCTGTCTGCCGACAAGGCGCTCAAGGGAAGCCACATCGAAGCGATCCAGCAGATTGGGCGCAACGCGCAATACAACCGAATCGTCCAATTGCAGCCAAACACCGCCACGATTGCGCCTGACCGCGTTGACACGGCCGCTCAGCACGGCGAAACCGGACGCTTTGACCTGCCCGGCCTTGAGCACGGGTGAACGCCCCCACAGCCCCAGACGCGCCTTGCGCGCCTGGCGTTCGGCTGATCGCTGGCAATCCGCCAGGTCGACATTCGGTGCCACCGCCACCTGGAAACCCAGGCCCTCAGCGAGCATCTGCGCCTCGAGGTTGCGGCCATCGACACCGTAGGCATGGGCCAGTGTCCGACCATAGCGATCCTTGCTTTCCTTGCCGGGAACCAGCCCTACACGCCTGTCACTGGCAGCCACCAAGGCCTCCAGGCGACGGCGGGCCACAACGGCAAAAGGCTCGTCGGAACGCCCCTGCCGACCCAGCTCAGGTGTATTGAGCCCGATCAAGCGCACGCTGCGACCATCTGCCAGGCGCAGGGTATCGCCATCCACCACCCGCCGGACCGTCACCTCGGTCGCGCCCGTCGGTGCCGGGCAAAAAGCCTGGGCGCCGGTCAGCCAAATCGCGGACACAAAAAAGGCGCCCGCAAGGGACGCCTTCTTCATCACTTCGCAGCCGTCGAAACGACCCGTCAAAATGATCAGTCTCAGGCCTTCTTGGCGCCGAAAGCACCGAAACGGTCGGCGAACTTCTGAACGCGACCACCGGTATCCAGAGTCTTTTGCTTACCGGTGTAGAACGGGTGGCATTCGTTGCAAACGTCGATCGCCAGGGCTTTGCCGTAGGTCGAACGGGTTTCGAACTTGTTGCCGCAGCTGCAGGTTACAGCAACGGCTGGGTATTCCGGATGGATATCGGCTTTCATGGTGTTTTCCTCAGGCTAGCGTGCCGCCATCCAACACTATTGTTGAATACCGCACGTAATTAGGGCGCGAATTCTACCAGACATCGACGATGACGCAAGCTATGCCTTGTACCAACCGTCTGCTAGGCTCCCGGCCTCATGCACGATGCCAATGTGGGAGCGGGCTTGCTCGCGAAGGCGGTGAATCAGTTTGCAGTAATGCCGACTGTGCCACCGCTTTCGCGAGCAAGCCCGCTCCCACAGGGATTGCGCCCAGCCTTTTGAACATGCCTGTCATTGAGATCCCCGCGTGCCCGACGCCATCCTGCGCCTCGCCCTGCCTTCGCCCCTGCGCCGCCTGTTCGACTACCGCGCCCCGGCCGGAGTCCCGCGTGCCCGGCTGCAACCGGGCATGCGCTTGCGGGTGCCCTTCGGTCGGCGGGAGATGATCGGCATCCTGGTGGAAGTCACCGACCACAGCGAGGTCCCGGCCGACAAGCTCAAACCGGCCCTGGCGTTGCTCGATGCCACGCCACCGCTGCCGGCCTCGTTGTTCAAGCTATGCCTGTGGACCGCCCAGTATTACCAGCACAGCCTCGGCGATACCCTGAGCTGGGCATTGCCGGTGTTGCTGCGCCAGGGCGAACCGGCCGAAGCACGCCAGGAGCGGTTCTGGTCGGTGGCGCCGGGGGCTTCGCTGGATGACCCGCGCATCGCCCGCGCCCCGCGCCAGCGCGAAGCCCTGACGACACTTGCCCAGCATCCCCATGGCGTGGCGCATCAGTTGCTGAGCAAGCTGATGCTCAGCAAGGACAGCCTCGACCTGCTGTTGGCCAAGGGCCTGGTCCAGGTGGAAGTCCGCCGGCATGCCCCGGGCGCTCGTCACGAACATTGGCCGGCCCAGCCGGAACTGCCGCTCAACGCCGAACAACGAGCGGCTTGCGAAGCGATCCGCGCAGGCTTCGACAGTTATCACGCCTTCCTGCTGGCAGGCGTCACCGGCAGCGGCAAGACCGAAGTCTATCTCCAGCTCATCCGCCAGACCCTGGAAGCAGGCAAGCAGGCCCTGGTGCTGATTCCGGAAATCAACCTCGGCCCACAGACCCTCGCGCGTTTCGAACAACGTTTCAACGCCCGCATCGCCCTGGTGCATTCGGCGGTCAATGACCGCGAACGCCTGGAAGCCTGGCTGGCCGCCCGAGACGGCGAAGCCGATATCATCATCGGCACCCGCTCAGCCCTGTTTACGCCGATGAAGAACCCCGGCCTGATCATCATCGACGAAGAACACGACGGCTCGTATAAACAGCAAGAAGGCTTGCGCTACCACGCCCGCGACCTGGCCCTGGTACGGGCCCGCCAAGAGGACATTCCCATTGTCCTCGGCTCGGCGACGCCCTCCCTGGAGAGCCTGCACAACGCCTACACCGGCCGCTACGGGCTCCTGCGCCTGAACGAACGGGCCGGCGGCGCCAAACAGCCGCGGTTCCTGCGCCTGGACGTGAAGAGCCGCCCACTGGACAGCGGCATTTCCGGGCCGATGCAACAAGCCATCGGCCAGACGTTGGCTGCCGGCCAGCAGGTTCTGGTGTTTCTCAACCGCCGAGGCTTCGCCCCGACCCTGCTGTGCCATGACTGCGGCTGGATGTCCGGCTGCGAACGCTGCGACGCGCGGATGACCGTGCATCAACGCTACGGCGAGCTGCGCTGCCATCACTGCGGCCACACCGAGCGGGTGCCGAGGCACTGCCCGCAGTGCGGCAAAGTAGACCTGCGCCCGGTGGGCGCCGGCACCGAACGCGCCGAAGAACGGCTGGGCATTCTCTTTCCCGATTACCCGGTACTGCGGGTGGATCGCGACAGCACCTCGCGCAAGGACGCGATGAACCAGCTGTTCGCCACGATCCAGAAGGGCCAGCCCTGCATCCTGGTGGGCACGCAGATGCTCGCCAAGGGACACCACTTTCCCCGGGTCACGCTGGTGTCGATCCTGGATGCCGACGGCGGGCTGTTCTCCGGCGACTTCCGCGCCAGCGAACGCATGGCTCAGTTGATCGTCCAGGTCGCCGGTCGGGCCGGACGGGCCGAGGAACCGGGCAAGGTGATTATCCAGACCCACCTGGCGGACCATCCGCTGCTGATACAACTGACCGAGCAAGGCTACTTCGCCTTCGCCGAGCAGGCCTTGAGCGAACGCCGCAGCGCCGGTTTGCCGCCGTTTGCCCATCTGGCACTGTTGCGGGCCGAGGCCCACAAGCCGGGGCAGGCCGAAGGCTTTCTTGACGATGCCTGCAGCGAGGCCGAACGTTTGCTGGCCGAGCAGAACCTGAGCGGAATCGAGCTACTGGGCCCGGTACCGGCTCCGATGGAACGGCGAGCGGGGCGTTATCGGGCGCAACTCTTGTTACAAGCCAATGCCCGGGCGCCGCTGCATCGCCTGCTGAGCGCCTGGCTGCTGGTACTGGAACAGATGCCCAGCGGACGAGCGGTACGTTGGTCGCTGGATGTGGACCCGGTGGATTTGTATTGATCAGATCGCAAGCTTTGCCCCCTGTGGGAGCGGGCTTGCTCGCGAAAGCGGCGGCACAGCCAACATCACCACAACTGACCCACCGCCTTCCCGGGCAAGCCCGCTCCCACAGGTGGATCGCATACATCCAGGCCAGCAAGAATGGTCACCGCACGCCCCAACCGACCCGCTACAGTTGGCAAGCCCGTCTTCCCCACGGATAATGCCCAGTTTTTCCACCAGCGCATCGAAGCGCCGCCGCGCCTGCGGTTGAAAGAGAAGACCATGAAAGACACCATTCGCCAGCTCATCCAGCAAGCCATCACCCAACTCGTCGCTGAAGGTGTGTTGCCAGAAGGCCTGTCGCCGGCGATTCAGGTCGAAAATACCCGCGACAAGACCCACGGCGACTTCGCCAGCAACATCGCGATGATGCTGGCCAAGCCGGCCGGCATGAAACCACGGGACCTGGCCGAGAAGATCATCGCCGCGCTACCGGCTGACGAAAACGTCACCAAGGCAGACATCGCCGGCCCCGGGTTCATCAACTTTTTCCAGAACACCCAGGCCCTGGCCTCGCGCCTGGACGCTGCCCTGGCCGATGCACGCCTCGGCGTACGCAAGGCCGGCCCGTTGCAGCGCACCGTGGTCGACCTGTCCGCGCCGAACCTCGCCAAGGAAATGCACGTCGGCCACCTGCGCTCGACCATCATTGGCGATGGCGTGGCCCGGGTCCTGGAATTCCTCGGCGACACCGTGATCCGACAGAACCACGTCGGCGACTGGGGCACCCAGTTCGGCATGCTGATGGCCTATCTGCAGGAAAACCCGATTACCAGCGACGAACTGTCGGACCTGGAGAATTTCTACCGCGCCGCCAAGCAACGCTTCGATGAATCGCCGGAGTTCGCCGACCGCGCCCGCGGCCTGGTGGTCAAGCTGCAGGCCGGCGATGCCGAATGCATGGCCCTGTGGACCAGGTTCAAGGACATCTCCCTGTCCCACTGCCAGAAAATCTACGAGTTGCTGAACGTCAAGCTGACCATGGCCGACGTGATGGGCGAAAGTGCCTACAACGACGACCTGATCAACGTGGTCAACGACCTTCGGGCCAAGGGCATGCTGGTAGAGAGCAATGGCGCCCAGTGCGTGTTCCTCGACCAGTTCAAGACCGCCGACGGCGAACCGCTGCCGGTGATCATCGTCAAGGCCGACGGCGGCTACCTCTACGCCACCACCGACCTGGCGGCCGTGCGCTATCGCAACGGCGTGCTGAAGGCGGATCGGGTCCTGTACTTCGTCGACCAGCGCCAGGCCCTGCACTTCCAGCAAGTGTTCGAAGTGGCCCGCCTGGCCGGCTTCGTGCCGCGCCCGATGGAAATGGAGCACATGGGCTTCGGCACCATGAACGGCGCCGATGGCCGTCCGTTCAAGACCCGCGACGGCGGCACCGTGAAGCTGATTGACCTGCTGACCGAGGCCCAGGAACGTGCTTACACCTTGGTCAAGGGCAAGAACCCGGACCTGGCCGAGGAAGAGCTGCGCCAGATCGCCAAGGTCGTGGGCATCGACGCGGTGAAATACGCCGACCTGTCCAAGCACCGCACCAGTGACTACAGCTTCAACTTCGACCTGATGCTCAATTTCGAAGGCAATACCGCGCCGTACCTGCTGTATGCGTACACCCGCGTGGCCGGTGTGTTCCGCAAGCTTGGCAAAAGCTTCGAGGAAGTGGAGGGCCGGATTGTCCTGCAGGCCGCTCACGAACAGGAACTGGCCGCGCGGCTGGCGCAGTTCGGCGAAGTGCTGAACAACGTCGCCGACAAGGGCACACCCCACACCCTGTGCGCCTATCTGTATGACGTGGCCGGGCTGTTCTCCAGCTTCTACGAGAACTGCCCGATCCTCAGCGCCGACACCCCGGAGCAAATGCAGAGCCGCCTGCGCCTCGCCGCGCTGACCGGACGCACACTCAAGCAAGGCCTGGAACTGCTGGGCCTGGAAACGCTGGAGCGCATGTAAGTTGGCCGCCAAGAAAAAACCTGCACCCAAACGCGGCGCCAGTCGTTACCAGCCCCCGGCCAAGAAACCGATTCCGGGCTGGTTGTGGATGGCGATCGGCCTGAGCGTCGGCGCCTTCATCGTGTTTCTGATGAAACTGGAGCCGGGCCAGGGCGATGACGTCAAGCGTGTCAAGCAAGAGCAGCAGAAAGCCACACGCATCGCCGAGGCCAACAAGACCCCGCCGAGCCCGGCGCAACCGGTGAAGCCGAAATACGACTTCTATACCCTGCTGCCGGAATCGGAAGTCATCGTGCCGCCCGATGCGGTACCGGAAAAGACCCTGCCGACGCCACAAGTGCCCGCCACGCCGGTCACCCCGGCCGAAGCCGCGAAGATCGACACTGCCCGCGCCCAGGCCGCCCTGGCTGGGATCACGCCGCCACCGGCGCCACCGGTGCAGAAAGCTGCACCGGTGACGAAGTTCTTCCTGCAGGCCGGCTCGTTCCGCAAGGAAGCCGACGCCGATAAGGTCCGGGCGCAGATCATCCTGCAGGGCCAATCCGTGTCGGTGGAGTCCGGAACCGTGAAGGACGAAACCTGGTACAGAGTCATGGTCGGTCCGTTCAGCAACCGCGAGGAACTGACCAAGGCGCAGAAACAACTGGCCAGCAGCGGCTTCAGCAACCTGTTGTTACAACAACGCCAGAGCCGCTAGTGGCTTACTGATCGTTCCCACGCTCCGCGTGGGAACGCCTCAGGGGACGCTCCGCGTCCAGTGACGCGGAGCGTCACGGGCTGCATGCCCACGCGGAGCGTGGGAACGATCAGTACAAACGGCCAGATGCCGCTCGTCCCCTACCCCACCCCACAGTTGAAAAACCCCACGCCACCCCCATATGAGTTTTCATCCGGGCATTTTCGCCCCGCTGCGTGGAGACTCTTCCCTTGACCACCATCGTTTCAGTCCGCCGTCACGGCAAAGTCGTCATGGGCGGTGACGGCCAGGTTTCACTGGGCAATACCGTGATGAAAGGCAATGCGAAGAAAGTCCGCCGCCTATATCACGGCCAGGTCATCGCCGGCTTCGCCGGGGCCACTGCCGACGCGTTTACCCTGTTCGAACGTTTCGAAGGTCAGCTGGAAAAACACCAGGGCCATCTGATCCGTGCCGCCGTGGAACTGGCCAAGGAATGGCGCACCGACCGCTCCCTCAGCCGCCTCGAAGCCATGCTCGCGGTCGCCAACAAGGACGCCTCGCTGATCATCACTGGCAACGGTGATGTGGTCGAGCCCGAAGATGGCCTGATCGCCATGGGGTCCGGGGGCGCCTACGCCCAAGCCGCCGCCAGTGCCCTGCTGAAAAAGACCGAGCTGTCGGCCCGCGAAATCGTCGAGACCGCCCTGGGCATCGCCGCCGATATCTGCGTCTTCACCAACCACACCCAAACCATTGAGGAGCAGGATCTCGCGGAATGAAGCCCGTACCCCGGCTCATTCTTGCTTGAGGACCGCCAATTACTATGTCCATGACTCCCCGCGAAATCGTCCACGAACTCAACCGCCACATTATCGGCCAGGACGATGCCAAGCGCGCCGTCGCCATCGCCCTGCGTAACCGCTGGCGGCGGATGCAGCTGCCCGAAGAGCTGCGCGTCGAAGTGACCCCCAAGAACATCCTGATGATCGGCCCGACCGGTGTCGGTAAAACCGAGATCGCCCGTCGCCTGGCGAAACTCGCCAACGCACCGTTCATCAAGGTCGAGGCCACCAAGTTCACCGAAGTCGGCTATGTCGGCCGTGACGTCGAGTCGATCATCCGCGACCTGGCCGACGCGGCCATCAAGCTGCTGCGCGAACAGGAAATCACCAAGGTCCGCCACCGCGCCGAAGACGCGGCCGAAGAACGCATCCTCGATGCCCTGTTGCCACCGGCGCGCATGGGCTTCAATGCCGATTCCGCCGCGACCCAGGACTCCAACACCCGCCAGCTGTTCCGCAAACGCCTGCGCGAAGGCCAGTTGGACGACAAGGAAATCGAGATCGAGGTGGCCGAAATGGCCGGTGTCGATATTTCCGCGCCGCCAGGCATGGAAGAGATGACCAACCAGCTGCAGAACCTGTTCGCCAACATGGGCAAGGGCAAGAAGAAAAGCCGCAAGCTCAAGGTCAAGGAAGCGCTGAAACTGGTGCGTGATGAAGAAGCCAGCCGTCTGGTCAACGAGGAAGAATTGAAGGCCAAGGCCCTGGAAGCCGTCGAACAGCACGGCATCGTGTTCATCGACGAAATCGACAAGGTTGCCAAGCGCGGTAATGTCGGCGGTGCCGACGTCTCCCGTGAGGGCGTGCAACGGGACCTGCTGCCACTGATCGAAGGTTGCACGGTCAACACCAAGCTGGGCATGGTCAAAACCGACCACATCCTGTTCATCGCCTCCGGTGCGTTCCACCTGAGCAAGCCCAGTGATCTGGTGCCGGAACTGCAAGGTCGCCTGCCGATCCGTGTGGAGCTCAAGGCACTGTCGCCGGAAGACTTCGAACGCATCCTGAGCGAGCCCCATGCCTCCCTGACCGAACAATACTGCGCGCTGCTCAAGACCGAAGGCCTGAACATCGAGTTCACGCCCGAAGGCATCAAGCGCCTGGCGCAGATCGCCTGGCAGGTCAATGAGAAGACCGAGAACATCGGTGCTCGCCGCCTGCACACGCTGCTTGAGCGCCTGCTCGAAGAAGTGTCGTTCAGCGCCGGCGACCTGGCGAGCAAACACGACGAAGCGCCGATCCTCATCGACGCCGAGTACGTCAACAGCCACCTGGGTGAATTGGCGCAGAACGAAGATCTGTCGCGGTATATCCTCTGAAGCTGTGAGCCTCGAGCTGCAAGCTGCAAGTCGGTTAGCTCCCGCTTGTAGCTTGTAGCTTGTAGCTTTAAGCTGCTTTCATGACCAAACTCCCCAGCGCCATCAACCTGCACAAAGCCTCGAAGACCCTGACGCTGAAATACGCGCCGGACGAGGAGTACCACCTGCCCGCTGAATTCCTGCGGGTGCATTCGCCTTCCGCCGAGGTCCAGGGCCACGGCAAGCCCATCCTGCAGTACGGCAAGCTCAACGTCGGTTTGTCCAAGATCGAACCCGCCGGCCAGTACGCACTGAAACTGACCTTCGACGACGGTCATGACAGTGGCCTGTTCACCTGGGAGTACCTGTACCAGTTGGCCGTGCGCCAGGACGAACTGTGGAACGATTATCTTGCCGAGCTCAAGGCCGCCGGAAAAACCCGCGACCCCAGTGAGTCCGTCGTCAAGCTGATGCTCTAGCTCAAGGGTTGGCGCGTTAGGGCGAACTTTCTAGATTCATCTGCTTGAATGTCCGCCCGGCAAGGTCAATGACTGGCCTGCTTGCGAAAAAAATTAAACTCGGGTAACCAATGGAGCTGGCAAGTTCCCTGCAAAGGAACCTGCGAGTTCCCTTGCACATGTTTCCTCATTGGCCACGATGCGGAATTAACGGTCACCCGAGCAGCGTACCTGGTATTGGCTGTGTGGCGTCATGGCACGGCCCCGGTACTCGTCTGACAATGGAGCGTCGTAGATGAGCAACAAGAACAACGATGACCTGAAGTACCAGGCCTCGGAAAATACCCTGGGGTTGAATCCTGTCGTCGGCTTGCGCAGAAAAGACCTGCTGGCCTCTGCTCGCATGGTGCTGACCCAGACCCTCAAGCAACCGCTGCACAGTGCCAGGCATGTGGCCCATTTCGGTGCCGAACTCAAGAACGTCCTGTTTGGCAAGTCCGCGCTGCAACCCGCCGCCGATGACCGCCGCTTCAACGATCCGGCGTGGAGCCAGAACCCGCTCTACAAGCGCTACATGCAGACCTACCTGGCCTGGCGCAAGGAACTGCACGCCTGGATCGATGACAGCAATCTGCCTCCCCAGGACATCAGCCGTGGGCATTTCGTGATCAACCTGATGACCGAGGCCATGTCACCGACCAACTCGGCGGCCAACCCGGCGGCGGTCAAACGCTTCTTCGAAACCGGCGGCAAAAGCCTGCTGGACGGCCTGTCCCACCTGGCCAAGGACCTGGTACACAACGGCGGAATGCCGAGCCAGGTGGATATGGGCGCGTTCGAAGTCGGCAAGAGCCTGGGCGTGACCGAAGGCGCCGTGGTGTTTCGCAACGATGTGCTGGAGCTGATCCAGTACCGCCCCATCACCGAGCAGGTCCATGAACGGCCGCTGCTGGTGGTCCCGCCGCAGATCAACAAGTTCTACGTATTCGACCTGAGCCCGGACAAGAGCCTGGCGCGCTTCTGCCTGCGCAGCAATGTGCAGACCTTCATCATCAGCTGGCGCAATCCCACCAAGGAGCAACGCGAATGGGGCCTGTCGACCTACATCGAGGCGCTCAAGGAAGCGGTGGACGTGGTCACGGCCATCACCGGCAGCAAGGACGTGAACATGCTGGGGGCCTGCTCGGGTGGCATCACCTGCACCGCGCTGCTGGGCCATTACGCCGCGCTCGGCGAGAAGAAAGTCAATGCCCTGACCCTGTTGGTAAGCGTGCTCGACACTACCCTGGACACCGATGTTGCGCTGTTCGTCGACGAGCAGACCCTCGAAGCCGCCAAGCGTCATTCCTACCAGGCGGGTGTGCTCGAAGGCCGCGACATGGCGAAGGTCTTCGCCTGGATGCGCCCCAACGACCTGATCTGGAACTATTGGGTCAACAACTACCTGCTGGGCAACGAGCCACCGGTATTCGACATCCTCTTCTGGAACAACGACACCACGAGGCTTCCGGCGGCGTTCCACGGCGATCTCATCGAAATGTTCAAGACCAACCCGTTGACGCGGCCCAATGCACTGGAAGTGTGCGGCACACCGATCGATCTCAAGCAGGTCACCGCCGACATCTTTGCCCTCGCGGGCACCAACGATCACATCACGCCGTGGAAGTCCTGCTACAAGTCGGCGCAACTGTTCGGCGGCAAAGTGGATTTCGTGCTATCGAGCAGCGGTCATATCCAGAGCATCCTCAACCCGCCGGGCAACCCCAAGTCGCGCTACATGACCAGTGAAGACATGCCCGCCAAGGCCGAGGACTGGCAGGAAAACTCAACCAAGCACACCGACTCCTGGTGGCTGCACTGGCAAGCCTGGCAGGCCGAGCGCTCGGGCAAACTGAAAAAGGCGCCTACCGTGCTGGGCAACAAGACCTACGTGGCAGGTGAAGCGGCGCCCGGTACTTACGTGCATGAACGATAGCTGCAAGTTGCAAGCCCCAAGCTGCAAGCGGCCTGATCTGCCGCCTGTAGCTTGCAGCTTGCAGCTCATAACTTGTCGCTCCCTCTCTCTTAGGGCTTGAAGCATGCCGCAACCGTACATCTTCCGTACCGTCGATCTGGATGGCCAGACCTTGCGCACCGCGGTACGCCCAGGCAAGCCTCACTTGACGCCCTTGCTGATTTTCAACGGCATCGGCGCCAACCTGGAGCTGGTGTTCCCGTTCATCGAGGCCCTGGACCCGGACCTGGAAGTCATCGCCTTCGACGTGCCCGGCGTCGGCGGTTCATCGACACCCAGCCGTCCCTATCGCTTTCCCGGCCTGGCAAAGCTTGCCGCGCGCATGCTCGATTACCTCGACTACGGGCAGGTCAGCGTGGTCGGTGTGTCTTGGGGCGGTGCCCTGGCCCAGCAGTTCGCCCACGATTACCCGGAGCGCTGCAAGAAGCTGATATTGGCGGCCACGGCCGCCGGAGCGGTGATGGTGCCGGGCAAGCCGAAAGTCCTGTGGATGATGGCCAGCCCCCGGCGCTACGTGCAGCCCTCCCATGTGCTGCGCATCGCGCCGCTGATCTATGGCGGCTCGTTCCGCCGCGACCCGAGCCTGGCGACGAGCCATGCGGCCCGGGTCCGCTCGGCGGGCAAGCTCGGGTATTACTGGCAACTGTTTGCCGGCCTGGGCTGGACCAGTATCCACTGGCTGCACAAGATCCATCAGCCGACCCTGATCCTGGCCGGCGACGACGATCCGCTGATTCCATTGATCAACATGCGCATGCTGGCCTGGCGCATTCCCAACTCCCAGTTGCACATCATTGATGACGGCCACCTCTTCCTGATCACCAGGGCCGAGGCCGTGGCGCCCATCATCATGAAATTCCTGGAAGAGGAACGTCAGCGTGCGGTCATGCATCCGCGCCCTACGCCGCAGGGTAGCGGCTGACAGCTTCATCGCGCCTGGCAGGAAGCCGGAACGCGCAACTTCCGAAACAGCGACTATGTTGTCTGGTTCGGTGTGTTTGTTTTTAGCCTGATGATGAAGGAGTTGACTCATGCGCGACAAACCGGTGAAGGGTTCCACGCCCGCCCCTGCCAGCTTCATCAGTGTGCAAAGTGCGGTCACCGGCCTGCGCGGCAAGGACCTGTTGTCCACCTTGCGCGACGTTGCCGCCTACGGTTTGCGCAATCCGGTGAACAGTGCCCGCCACGCGTTGAAGTTTGGCGGCCAATTGGGCCGTGTGCTGCTGGGGGAAACCCTGCACCCGACCAATCCCAAGGATAAGCGCTTCGCCGATCCCACCTGGGAGCTCAACCCCTTCTACCGTCGCGGCCTGCAGGCCTACCTGGCCTGGCAGAAACAGGTCAGGAGCTGGATCGACGATTGCGACATGACCCCTGATGATCATGCACGCGCGCACTTCGCCTTCTCCTTGCTCAACGACGCCATGGCGCCCTCGAACACCTTGCTCAACCCGCTGGCGGTCAAGGAGTTCTTCAACTCCGGCGGCACCAGCCTGATCCGCGGCATCAGTCACCTGGTCGACGACCTGCTGCACAACGATGGAATGCCGCGGCAGATCACGCCCCATGCCTTCGAGGTCGGCAAGACCCTGGCAATCACGCCCGGTGCGGTGGTGTTCCGCAATGAACTGCTGGAGCTGATCCAATACCGCCCCATGAGCGAAAAACAATACGCCAAGCCGTTGCTGATCGTGCCGCCGCAGATCAACAAGTTCTACGTTTTCGACCTGACCCCTTCCAACAGCGTCGTCCAATACGCCCTGAAGAATGGCCTGCAGGTGTTCATCATCAGTTGGCGCAACCCGGACGTGCGCCACCGCGAATGGGGCCTGTCCAGCTACGTGGAGGCCACCGAAGAAGCCATGAACGTCTGCCGGGCGATCACCGGCGCCCGCGAGGTCAACCTGATGGGCGCCTGTGCCGGCGGCACGACCATCGCTGCCCTGCAGGGCCATCTGCAAGCCAAACGCCAACTGCGCCGGGTCGCCAGCGCTACGTACCTGGTGAGCCTGCTGGACTGCGAGATCGACAGCGCGGCCACCCTGTTCCTCGACGAGCAGGCCCTCGAAGCCGCCAAGCGCCGGTCCTACCAGAAAGGCATCCTCGATGGCCGTGACATGGCCCGGGTATTCGCCTGGATGCGGCCCAACGACCTGGTGTGGAACTACTTCATCAATAACTACCTGCTGGGCAAGGAGCCGCCAGCCTTTGACATCCTCTACTGGAACAACGACTCCACCCGACTGCCGGCGGCCTATCACGGCGAGCTGCTGGATCTCTTCAAGCACAACCCACTGACCCGCCCCGGGGCGCTGGAAGTGTGCGGCACGCCGATCGACCTGCAGAAGGTGACGGTGGACAGCTTCAGCGTGGCCGGTATAAACGACCACATCACCCCGTGGGACGCGGTGTATCGTTCGACGCTGCTATTAGGAGGTGAGCGACGCTTCGTGCTCTCCAACAGCGGCCATATCCAGAGCATCATCAACCCACCGGGCAACCCCAAGGCCAATTACGTCGAGAACCCGCAACTGAGCGGCGACCCACGGGCCTGGTACTACGACGGCAAGCATGTCGATGGCAGCTGGTGGCCTCAGTGGCTGGACTGGATTCAGGCGCGCTCCGGTACCCGACGTGAAACCCAGATGGCCCTGGGCAATGCCAAATACCCACCGCTGGAGGCCGCGCCCGGAACCTATGTACGCGTGCGCTGAAGCGCTCACTCCACGGTCGAGCCCTCGGCCGTGGCACGACTCCATCATTAAGACAACCGGATGAAAACCCGCGACCGCATCCTTGAATGCGCCCTGCATCTGTTCAATGAAAAGGGCGAACCGAACGTCTCTACCCTGGAGATTGCCAATGAAATGGGCATCAGCCCCGGCAATCTCTATTACCACTTCCATGGCAAGGAACCCCTTGTCCTTGGGCTGTTCGAGCGCTTCCAGGCAGAATTGTCACCGCTGCTGGATCCCCCCGCCGACGCACAACTGGCACCGGAAGATTACTGGCTGTTCCTGCACCTGATTGTCGAACGCCTGGCCCAGTACCGGTTCCTGTTCCAGGACCTGTCGAACCTGGCCGGGCGCCTACCGAAACTGGCCAAGGGTATCCGCCAGTTGCTCAATGCCCTGAAGCGGACCCTGGCGTCCCTGCTGGCGCAACTCAAATCCCAGGGATTCCTGGTCAGCGGTACCCAGGCCTTGGGGCAATTGGTGGAACAGATCACCCTGACGTTGCTGTTCTCGCTGGACTACCAGCGGATCCTTGATCGCGAAGGGGAGGGCCGGCTGGTGGTCTATCAGATCATGATGCTGGTGGCCCCGCATCTGCTGCCGGCGGCCAAGGTAGCGACCGAACGATTGGCGTTGCGGTATCTGGAAGACCACGAATAACAAACTGTGGGAGCGGGCTTGCTCGCGAAAGCGATATCTCAGCCGACATCATAGTGACTGGAACACCGCCTTCGCGAGCAAGCCCGCTCCCACAAGGGTCTTTTGCTACCCATCAAAAAACGCCCGACCTTTGCAGGCCGGGCGTTTTCTTGTGTGCCCTGAAAAATCAGGACTGACTGGTAAGCGTCGATGGAGCTGGCGCTGGAGTCGGGTTGACCACCGGGGTCGGCGCCGAGACGGAATTTGCCGTACTCGTCGGGGTAGCCGGATTTGCGACGGCTGCCGGTGCCTTGGGTGCAGCTGCTTTTGGCGCTGCCGCTTTCTTCACGGCAGGCTTCTTCGCGGCGGCAGGCTTGGCTGCCGCTTTTGTTGCCGGCTTGGCCGCTGCCTTGACTGCTGGCTTGGCCGCCGGCTTCGCTGCCGGTTTGGCCGCCGCGGTTTTTGCCGCAGGTTTCGCCGCAGCCTTGGCGGCAGGCTTGGCTGCCGCTTTGGCCGCTACCGGCTTGGCCGCCGCCTTGACTGCAGGCTTGGCCGCAGCGGTTTTTGCCACAGGCTTGGCCGCGGCTTTCACCGCAGGTTTGGCGACGGTTTTTGCCGCTGCCTTGACCAATGGCTTGGCTGCTGTTTTGGTGGCCGGCTTGGCCGCTGCAGTCTTGGCCGCCACCGGTGCGACCTTGGCGCCGGTGAGTTTTTCGATCTGCTTGGTCAGGGTGTCGACCTTGCTGTGCAGTGCCTTGACTTCATTGCGGCTTGGCACGCCCAGGCGGGAGATCGCGCTGTTCAGGCGCTTGTCGAAAGCTCCTTCCAGTTCGTCCCACTTGCCCAGTGCACGATCCTTCACGCCGCTCATTCGCGACTTGGCGGACTCGGCAGAGTCCTTGGCCGCATCGACTTGTTTGCCGACCGCCGTCTTGGTGAGTTTTTCGGCCTTCTCGCCGTCCTTAACCAGGGACTCGAAGAGTTTGCTGCCGTCAGTGTCGATCTTCGAGTACACGCCTAAACCAGCAAGCCAGATTTTGCGGGAATATTTTTCAATCTTCCCGGCCCACGAGCTGCTTTCTTTTTCAGTTGTTTTTTTGCCAGCCATCCCGTTCTCCTTAATGTTTACGCGTCACACGTTCGAGCAGTGCCGTCAGCTCATCGAGCTTGGCAGAGAGTGCCTCAACGTCATGTTTAGACGGAATGCCGATACGATTCAAGGCACTTGCAACACGGGCGTCGAATACCTTCTCGACTTTATCGAGTTGTATTTCGACCCGGGCCTTGAACGTATTGACGTCGGCCCTGGCTTCAATCAGTTCGCTGTTGGCCGCTTCAAGTTTTCCGGCAATGTTCTTTTTACCTTTGGTTTCAACGACTTCACCAGCCTTGACCAACTCCTGGAAGTACTCGCTGCCTTCCTGGCCGACCTTGGTGTAGGCGCCCAGGCCCGCCAGCCAGATCTTGCGCGCGTACGTTTTTACGCCGCCGAGCGTGGAAGATTCAACGTCGGTTTTTTTCTTCAGAATAACTTTGGCCATGGTGCACCTCACTTGAAAACAGGTTCGAGGAACTGCCCGCATGCGCACGGGCTCAGGCACAAAGTAGGGAGAATAATTAGAAACGGCACCCTAACAACTGACACAACACTGAAGGCGATGACTTCATGTGGGAGCGGGCTTGCTCGCGAATGCGGTGGACCATTCACTATTGATGTCGACTGATCCACCGCTTTCGCGAGCAAGCCCGCTCCCACAGGAGTAGGTAGTGAACCTGGATGTGTTCCACCCCACACTTTCGATCGATCAAGCCAATGCCTTATCCAACGCCTTTTCGATTTCCGTCTTGATCATTCCGCTCATGGCCGACATCAACAGACCCAGCTTCACGTCGACGCGAATCAAGTCCTCGCCAACGTCCACCGTGCCCTCGACTCCGGAACCCTTGAACTCCAGCGTGTCGCCGACCCATTGCGGCTTCAGGCCATAACTGTCGGATAATTTCTGCGCCAACTGGTCGGCCTTCGCGCGGGCCGCTTCCTTGCCCAGGTCATGGGTACGCTCAACACTGATTTTGGCCATTCGCTGACTCCTGTTATATCGACAATTGCCCGGACTGCGTCAAAACGTCCCGGCGGTGGTTCATCTTACCTTCAGCCTTGCCAAGACAAAGCCCTCCACCGGGATTAGAATGTCCCGCATTCTTTTTTGGTGACAGCGATATGACTGATCAGCGCAAAGGCAGCGATGCCGAACCCACCACTCACTTCGGCTTCAAGAACGTGCCGGAAAGCCAGAAGGCGGAAAAAGTCGCTGAGGTTTTCCACTCGGTAGCCGCCAAATATGACTTGATGAACGATCTGCTCTCCGGCGGCATGCACCGCCTCTGGAAGCGCTTCGCAATCGAGTTGTCGGGCGTGCGCAGCGGCAACCGCGTGCTGGACATCGCCGGCGGTACGGGCGACCTGACGAAGAAATTCTCCCACATCGTTGGCCCGACCGGCCATGTGGTGCTGGCCGACATTAACGAATCCATGCTCAAGGTCGGGCGCGACCGCCTGTTGGACCTGGGTGTCGCCGGCAATGTCGAGTTCGTTCAGGCCGACGCTGAGAAACTGCCGTTCCCGGACAACCATTTCGATTGCGTGACCATCGCCTTCGGCCTGCGCAACGTCACCCACAAGGAAGATGCCCTGCGCTCGATGCTGCGGGTGCTCAAGCCCGGTGGTCGCCTGCTGGTGCTGGAGTTCTCCAAGCCCACCAACGCGCTGATGTCCAAGGCCTACGACGCCTACTCGTTCGCCTTCATGCCGCTGATGGGCAAGCTGATCACCAACGATGCGGAAAGTTATCGCTACCTGGCCGAATCGATCCGCATGCACCCGGACCAGGAGACCCTGAAGTCGATGATGGTCGAAGCCGGTTTCGACCGCGTGACCTACCACAACATGACCTCAGGTATCGTGGCCCTGCACCGCGGAATCAAACCCTGATGTTGTTCGCCGGCCTGCTCGCCAGCGTCGAACTCGGCATCAACCGGGTATTGCGCCTGGACAGCACGGCGCTGGCGCGCCTGGCACATCTGGGCGGCAAGGTGATTGCCGTCGACTGCCGCAGCCCGGCGCTGCAGTTGTTTATCCTGCCCAGCGACGAAGGCCTGATGCTCGCCTCTCATTGGGAAGCCGAGGCGGATTGCACCCTGCGCGCCCCGGCCTCGAGCTTGTTGAACCTGGCCTTGAGCAAGGACAAGACTGCGGTGCTGCACAGCCCCGACGTCGAACTCGAAGGCGACAGCGGTGTGCTGCTGGACCTCGCGGCCATCCTGCAGGATCTGGAGCTGGACTGGGAATATGAGCTGTCTCGCTGGCTCGGCCCGGTGGCCACCCAGTTGATCAGCGGCCATTTGCGCAGTCGTACGCGCTGGTATCGGCAGGGGTTCGCCACCCTGGGGCAGAATCTGAGTGAATACCTGGCCGAAGAATCGCGTACGCTCGTAGGCAAACGCGAAGCCGAAGCCCGTTTTAGTGAACTGGACCGGATCAAACTTGATCTGGAACGTCTCGAGGCGCGTTTCGAGCGCCTTTCCCGATCCCTTGAAACCAAGCGATAACGCATGAAGCTGCTTGCCGTCCGCCGTTTGTTGCGCATCCAGCGCGTCGTGATCCGTTACCGCCTCGATGACCTGCTGTTCGCCCTGCCACTGCCCTGGTTTCTGCTGGCACTGCGCTTCGCGCTGCCGTGGCGCTGGTTCCCCCGGCGAACGCTGGACCTGAGTCGCGGCGCCCGCCTGCGCCTGGCCTTGCAGGACCTGGGGCCGATCTTCATCAAGTTCGGGCAGATCCTCTCGACCCGCCGCGATCTGCTGCCCGAAGACATCGCCGATGAGTTGATGCTGCTGCAGGACCGTGTGCCACCGTTCGACTCCAGACTGTCTGTGGCCTTGATCGAGGAACAACTGGGCAGGAAGATCAACGAAGTCTTCAGCCGTTTCGATGTCGAGCCCCTGGCTTCGGCCTCCGTGGCTCAGGTTCACGCCGCACAGCTCAAGAGTGGCGAAGAAGTGGTGGTCAAGGTCATTCGCCCAGGCCTCAAGCCGGTCATCGCCCAGGACCTGGCGTGGCTGTTCATCCTTGCCCGCGCCGCCGAGCGACTGTCCGCCGATGCACGCCTGCTGCACCCGGTCGACGTGGTGCTGGATTACGAGAAGACCATCTACGACGAACTCGACCTGCTGCGCGAGGCCGCCAACGCCAGCCAGTTGCGCCGCAACTTCGAAGGCTCGCCGTTGCTGTATGTGCCGCAGGTCTATTGGGACTGGTGCCGGCCCAAGGTCCTGGTGATGGAGCGCATCTACGGCATCCAGGTCACCGACCTGGCAACCCTGGCCGACCAGCGTACCGACATGAAGATGCTCGCCGAGCGCGGAGTGGAAATCTTTTTCACCCAGGTGTTCCGCGACAGCTTCTTCCACGCCGACATGCACCCCGGCAACATCTTCGTCAGCACCGTGCAGCCGTGGAGCCCGCAATACATCGCTATCGACTGTGGCATCGTCGGCAGCCTGACGCCCGAAGACCAGGATTACCTGGCCCGCAACCTGTTCGCGTTCTTCAAGCGCGACTACCGTCGCGTCGCGCAACTGCACATCGATTCAGGCTGGGTGCCGGCCGAGACCAAGCTCAACGAATTCGAAGCGGCGATCCGCACCGTGTGCGAGCCGATCTTCGAAAAACCGTTAAAAGATATTTCCTTCGGCCAGGTGCTGATGCGCCTGTTCCAGACCGCGCGTCGCTTCAACATGGAGGTTCAGCCGCAGCTGGTGCTGTTGCAGAAAACCCTGCTGAACATCGAGGGCCTGGGTCGCCAGTTGTACCCGGACCTGGACCTGTGGAACACCGCCCAGCCCTTCCTCGAACGCTGGATGCGCGAGCGCGTCAGCCCCAAGGCCCTGCTGGGCAATGTGCAGAGCCAGTTCGAGCAGATCCCGCACCTGGCCAATATGACCCGGGACCTGCTCGAACGCATGTCCCAGCCCCACGCCCAGGACCCCGCACCGCCATGGAAACGCCGCAATGACGACTGGTTGCTGCGCCTGCTCGGCGCTGCGCATCTGGGTGGCGGCGCGGTACTGGCGGCCGGCGGACCGTTGAGCGAACTGGGGCATTGGCCCGCCGCCGTGATGGTGATCGTCGGTTTGTATCTGGTCGTTCGTCGATAGCCAGCACCGGTTCGCACTGGCACACTGTTTCAACGCTGGGCCCACCGACTTGAGGTGCAAGGCCCATGGTCGGAGTCGAAGATGAAAAACTGGCAGGACGAAATCAAATGGGACGCTGAAGGCCTGGTGCCGGCCATCGCCCAGGATCACAAAACCGGGCGCGTGCTGATGATGGCCTGGATGAACCGCGAAGCCCTGGCCCTGACCGCCAGCGAGAACCGCGCCATCTATTGGTCACGTTCCCGTGGCAAGCTGTGGCGCAAGGGCGAAGAGTCCGGCCACGTGCAGCATCTGCATGAAATGCGCCTGGACTGCGATGGCGACGTCATCATCCTGATGGTCGAACAGATCGGAGAAATCGCCTGTCACACCGGCCGTCAAAGCTGCTTCTATCGCGTCTTCGAGAACGGCGACTGGAAAACCGTCGATCCGGTGCTCAAGGACCCGCATGCCATTTATTCAGGACATACCCATGAGTGATACCCTGACCCGCCTGGCCCAGGTGCTGGAAGAGCGCAAAGGCGCAGCGGCCGACAGTTCCTATGTCGCGAGCCTGTACCACAAGGGCCTGAACAAGATTCTGGAGAAAGTCGGCGAGGAATCGGTCGAGACCATCATCGCCGCCAAGGACGCCGCTGTCAGCGGTGACTGCAGCGACGTGATCTACGAGACCGCCGATCTGTGGTTCCACAGCCTGGTCATGCTGGCTCAACTGGGGCAGCACCCGCAGGCTGTACTGGATGAACTGGACCGTCGCTTCGGTCTGTCCGGGCATGTCGAGAAAGCCTCGCGCCCGTCCGCCTGATCAATTATCGAGAGGAATAGCCACATGGGTATTTTTGACTGGAAACACTGGATCGTCATCCTGGTTGTCGTGGTGCTGGTATTCGGGACCAAGAAGTTGAAGAACCTAGGTACCGATGTCGGCGAATCGATCAAGGGCTTTCGCAAGGCCATGAATGACGACGAGAAACCGGCCGATCCGACGGCAGCCCCTGCCCAGCCTGCGCAACCGGCCCCACCCGTACAGCCTCAGGCCACGCAGCCTGTGAGTACACCGCACACCATCGATGTGCAGGCACAGAAAGTCGAAGAGCCGACCCGTAAAGACCCGTGAGCACTGACTAATGTTTGGGATCAGCTTCACTGAACTGCTGCTCGTCGGCCTCGTCGCCCTGCTGGTGCTGGGCCCCGAGCGCCTGCCGGGTGCTGCGCGCACCGCCGGTCTCTGGATCGGGCGCCTGAAGCGCAGCTTCAATGCGATCAAACAGGAAGTCGAGCGTGAAATCGGTGCCGACGAGATCCGTCGGCAACTTCACAACGAACACATCCTGTCCCTGGAGCAGGAGGCGCGGAAAATCCTCGCACCGACCCAGCAGGAGCCGACGCCGGTCCAGCCCCCGGCCGAACAGGCAACGGCGTCCCCGGTACCGGTGGACGAACCCGCAGCGGTACCGGCCGAGTCAGTCAAACCGGCAGCGACAGCCCCAACGGCGCCGACACCGGCCCCCCACGACCCAACACAGCCACCGCGAGCATCATGAGCAATATCCCAGAGAACGATCAGCCGATGCCGCTGGTATCGCACCTCACCGAGTTGCGCACCCGCCTGCTGCGTTGCGTGGCGGCGATTTTCATCATCTTCGCCGGGCTGTTCGCCTTCACCCAGCAGATCTACACCTTCGTCTCCACGCCCCTGCGCCAATATCTGCCGGCGGGCGCGACCATGATCGCCACCGACGTGTCGTCGCCGTTCCTGACCCCGCTGAAGCTGACGATGATGGTCTCGCTGTTCCTGGCGATTCCGGTGATCCTGCACCAGATCTGGGGCTTCATCGCACCGGGCCTGTACAAGCATGAAAAACGCATCGCCGTGCCGCTGCTGGTTTCCAGCATCCTGCTGTTCTACACCGGCATGGCCTTCGCCTATTTCCTGGTGTTCCCGCTGATCTTCAAGTTCTTCGCCGCCGCCACCCCGGCCGGCGTGGAGATGATGACCGACATCACCAGCTACCTGGATTTCGTCATGACGCTGTTCTTCGCCTTCGGCGTGGCATTCGAAATTCCCGTGGCGGTGGTGTTGCTGGTGTGGATCGGTGTGGTCGATGTCGCATACCTGAAGAAGATCCGTCCGTACGTGATCATCGGTTGCTTCGTGGTCGGCATGATCCTCACCCCGCCGGACATCTTCTCCCAGACCCTGCTGGCGGTACCGATGTGGTTGCTGTTCGAGATCGGCGTGCTGTTCGGCGGCCTGGTGCGTAAACGTAGCGAAGAGCCGGAAGCTGAAACGGCCGACGATCACAACGACCAGCCGCCTGCGACCCAACCGTGAACCTGCTGCTGCTCGAAGAGGCCGATTTCGTTGGTCCTGACCGGGTCGTCCTGAGCGATCGCCGGCTGACCCATATGCAGGAAGTCCACCGCAGCGCCGTCGGCGACAGCCTGCGGGTCGGGTGCGTCGGCGGATTGATGGGCACGGCCCAGGTACTGCGCCTGGAAGCTCGCGAAGCCGAACTGCAAGTAACCCTCGACCAGCCGCCACCGGCCAAGCTGCCGCTGACACTGGTACTGGCCCTGCCGCGGCCGAAGATGCTCCGGCGGGTGTTCCAGACCATCGCCACCATGGGCGTGCCCCGTGTGGTACTGGTCAACAGCTATCGCGTCGAGAAGAGCTTCTGGCAGACACCCTTCCTTGAGCCCGAGGCCATTCGCGAACAACTGATCCTCGGCCTGGAACAGGCGCGGGACAGTGTGCTGCCGGAGATCATCATCGAAAAACGCTTCAAGCCCTTCGTTGAAGATCGCTTGCCGGCCATCGTCAGTGGCACCCTGGGCCTGGTCGGTCACCCTGGCGACCACCCGCCCTGCCCACGGGCATTGACGGAACCGGTCACCCTGGCGATTGGCCCCGAAGGCGGTTGGATTCCCTACGAGATCGACCTGCTGGGCAAGGCCGGCCTGCAACCGGTGCAGCTTGGCGAACGAATCCTGCGGGTCGAGACCGCCGTTACGGCATTGCTCGCAAGGCTGTTCTGATCCCCTCGCCGCAAAAGTCCTTCAGATTCTGCCCAAGCTGCCGATATAGCTCCCCATAAAACCAATTGGTCCCTCAAGGGAGTATCAGCATGTTCCGGTGGTTTGCCCAGGCTCTGGGAAACGTAAGCGTCAATCGCAAACTCGGCTTCGGCTTCGGCCTGGTGCTGTTTCTCACTTTGATGATCGCCTTCACCGGTTGGTCCGGCTTGGGCAACGTCATCAGTCGGGGCGACAAGCTGGGATTCATTGCCAGCCTGAACGACTTGAGCAAGGACTTGAGCCTGGCCAGCATCGACTACAACGCCACGCGGGGCGAGAAAGGGCCACAACAGGTCAACGATCTGCTGGGCAAGCTTGAGGCCGGGCTGAAGGATGCTCGCCAGTTGCTCGAACAGCCGGCCGATGTGGCCATGATCGACAAGCAATTGGCCGCCGTGACCGAATACAAAAGCGCCTTTGCCGGAATGACCCGCGCCACCGTCAACCGCGAAGATGCCCGCAGTAAACTCGGCGCCAGCGCCGACAACGCCGTGGCCCGGGTCGCCGAGGTAGAACAGTCACTGTTGCAAGGCGGCGACGTCACCCTGTTCAACAGCGCGGTAACCCTGAGCAAAGCAGTTCAGCAAGCGCGTTACCAGGTTCGCGGCTACACCTATAGCGGCAAGAGCGAAGCCCAGCAGCCAGCCCTGGAAGCCATCGATACCGTGCTCAAGCTGCTGGCACGCCTGCCGGACCAACTGCCCCAGGAACATGCCGCCAATCTGCAACAGGCTAGCGATTCGTTCAATCTGTACCGCGCGGCGGTCGCCCAGTTCCGTGACTCGCAGATCGAGAACGGCGCCGCCCTCCAGCGCATGACCGAGCAAGGCCAGGTGCTGATCGACTCCAGCCAGAAGCTGACCGTGTCCCAGACAGCCAAGCGTGACCACGACGTCGCCCAGGCCAAGACCGTCCTGATCGTTGCCGCCGCGCTGGCCCTGTTGTTCGGCGTCATTGCCGCCCTGCTCATCACCCGGCAGATCGTTGTCCCGCTCGGCCAGACCCTCCAGGTCGCCGAACGGGTAGCCGCCGGCGACCTGAGCCACAACCTGACCTCCGAGCGTCGCGACGAAATGGGCCAACTGCAACGCGCCATGCAAAGCATGACCGTGAGCCTGCGGCAATTGATCGGTGGCATCAGCGAAGGTGTCACCCAGATCGCCAGCGCCGCCGAACAGCTTTCAGCCGTGACCGAGCAGACCAGCGCCGGGGTCAACAGTCAGAAGGTCGAGACCGATCAAGTGGCTACCGCCATGCACGAAATGACCGCCACGGTGCAGGAAGTGGCGCGCAACGCCGAAGAAGCCTCCGAGGCTGCCGTTGCCGCCGACCAGCAGGCCCGCGAGGGTGAGCGAGTGGTTGGCGAAGCCATCGCCCAGATCGAGCGCCTGGCCGAGGAAGTGGGCCACTCCATCAACGCCATGAGCGATTTGAAGCGCGAGAGTGACAAAATCGGCAGCGTCCTGGACGTGATCAAGTCTGTCGCCCAGCAGACCAACCTGTTGGCTCTCAACGCCGCCATCGAGGCCGCGCGGGCCGGTGAAGCCGGGCGTGGTTTCGCCGTGGTCGCCGACGAAGTCCGCAGCCTGGCCCAGCGCACTCAGAAGTCCACCGAGGAGATCGAGGAACTGATCGTTGGCCTGCAAAACGGTACCGAACAGGTCGCGACCATCATGGACAACAGCCGCGGCCTGACCGACAGCAGCGTCGAACTCACCCGCCGGGCTGGTGGTTCGCTGGAGAACATCACCCGCACGGTCTCGGCCATCCAGTCGATGAACCAGCAGATCGCCGCCGCGGCCGAGCAGCAGAGCGCCACCGCCGAAGAGATCAACCGCAGCGTATTGAACGTGCGCGACGTCTCCGAACAAACCTCCGCCGCCAGCGAACAGACCGCCAGTTCCAGTGCCGAGCTGGCACGTCTCGGCGTTCATTTGCAGACGCTGGTGGGGCGCTTCAAGGTCTAAGCGCTCAAAAACGACTACAAGAAACCCGAGGCGGGAGCGCTTGCTCTCGCCTGGGCAAGCCGGCTACGCCCTGGATGGACGTGCGACTGATTCGTAACCGAACAAGAGCAAGCGCCCTCCTGTCCAGTCCCTCACCTATTTCCTACAGATCTGCATGGCATGGTCGATACTCTCCTCATAAGACCTACAAAAAGGTCCGTGGGAGTATCAGCATGTTCAGTTGGCTAACCGAAAAGCTGGGAAACGTAAGTGTCAATCGCAAGCTGGGGTTCGGTTTTGGCCTGGTCTTGCTGATGACTCTCCTGAGCACCTTCGCCGGCTGGAGCAGCCTGAGCAGCGTGATCAGTCGCTCGGACAAACAGGCGTCCATTGCCAGTCTCAATGAATTGGCCAAGGATTTACGAATTGCCAGCCTCGACTACGAGATGCGGCGCGGCGAACAAGGACCAACTGCCGTCAGCGACCTGGTAGGCAAGCTGCAGGAAAGCATACAGACTGCTCTCAAACGGTTTGTACGACCGACCGACCAGGAACTGCTCAATCAGCAACTGGCTATCCTCGATGATTACAAACGCAGCTTTAGCGACCTGACCCAGGCGACACAGAACCGCGAATCGGCCCGATCCAAGCTGGGGGCCAACGCCGACAATGCCGTGGCGAAGGTGACGGAAGTCGAAAACGCCCTGCGACAAGGCGACAGCGTCGCGCAATTCAATAACGTGGTCGAGCTGAGCAAACTGCTCCAGCAGGCCCGCTATCAAGTGCGCGGCTACACCTACAGCGGCAAGGCCGACGCCGAACAACCCGCCCTGGATGCCATCGAAAACGTCCTGAAGAACCTTCAAGACCTGCCCGGCAAATTGCCGGAACAGCACACCGCCAATCTGCAGCAAGCCGCCGAATCGATGAAGGCCTATCGTGCCGCTGTCAGCCAGTTCCGCGACTCGCAGGTGGTCAGCGCCTCGGCCTTCAAGAAAATGCTGGAGCAAGAGAGCCACTTGAGTGAGCTCAATAATCGAATGACAGTTTCGCAGATCGAGAAACGCGATCAGGAAACCGGACAAGCCAAGGAAACCTTGATCATCGTCGCCGTCCTGGCGTTAGCCTTTGGTCTGCTGGCGGCATGGATCATCACCCGGCAGATCGTTGCTCCCCTGCAACAGACCTTGAGCGCGGTCGAACGTGTCGCCTCGGGTGACCTCAGCCATGACCTTGTGGTCGCCCGCCGTGACGAAATGGGCCAACTGCAAGGTAGCCTGCAACGCATGACCGTGAGCCTGCGGCAATTGATCGGTGGCATCAGCGAAGGTGTCACCCAGATCGCCAGCGCCGCTGAACAGCTGTCGGCCGTGACCGAACAGACCAGTGCCGGGGTCAACAGCCAGAAGATCGAGACCGATCAGGTCGCCACCGCCATGCACGAAATGACCGCCACGGTGCAGGATGTGGCGCGCAACGCCGAGGAAGCCTCCGAGGCTGCCGTTGCCGCCGACCAGCAAGCCCGCGAGGGTGAGCGAGTGGTGGGCGAAGCCATCGCTCAGATCGAGCGCCTGGCCAACGAAGTCAGCAACTCCACCGCCGCCATGGGTGACTTGAAGCACGAGAGCGACAAGATCGGCAGCGTGCTGGACGTAATCAAGTCCGTGGCCCAGCAAACCAACCTGCTGGCGCTCAACGCCGCTATCGAAGCCGCCCGCGCCGGTGAGGCCGGGCGTGGTTTCGCCGTGGTGGCCGACGAGGTCCGCAGCCTGGCCCAACGCACCCAGAAATCCACCGAAGAGATCGAGGAACTCATCCTCGGACTGCAAAGCGGAACTGAAAGGGTCGCGAGCATCATGGACAGCAGCCGCGGCCTGACCGCCAGCAGCGTCGAACTCACCCGCCGGGCTGGCGGTTCGCTGGAAAACATCACCCGCACGGTCTCGGCCATCCAGTCGATGAACCAGCAGATCGCCGCCGCGGCCGAACAGCAGAGCGCCACGGCTGAAGAGATCAACCGCAGCGTATTGAACGTGCGCGACGTCTCCGAACAGACCTCCGCCGCCAGCGAAGAAACCGCCGCCTCCAGCGCCGAACTGGCACGTCTCGGCGTTCATTTGCAGACGTTGGTGGGGCGGTTCAAGGTCTAGACAACACCCCCTCCCCGGTGGGAGCAGAGCTTGCTCGCGATAACGGCATTACAGTCGACATCGCTGCAAGCCGTCCCACCGCTTCGCGAGCAGGCTCGCTCCCACAGAAAAGGCCAGCGACAAACACCCAATCCATGAACCCCGCAAAAACTGTGGGAGCGAGCCTGCTCGCGATGGCGGCGTTACATCCAACATAGATGCAAGCTGACACGTCGCCATCGCGAGCAAGCTCGGCTCCCACAGAACGGAAGTTGAGCAGGAGGCCACAGCGTCCTGCGCCATTGCCTACAACTGCACCCGAATCCGCCGGCTTGTGCGCCTGGGGGTCTGGCTTCTATTGTTTGAGGGCTCTGTCGATTAATTACGCTTTCTGAGCATCAAACGCACGATGTTCATCAACTCACAAGGACGCATATGGAGACGATCATTGTTCGTTATCTCGAAACGGTGAACAACCTTGAACAGAATGCCGCGGTACCAAAACAGCGGCAAAGATTGCTACGTACTTTGCAGCATGCTCGAATGTGTATCGATCCAAAGAGTCCTGCCACCGGTCAGCTACTTCAGCGAGGGAAAGAATACGGGTAGAAATGTAAAGTACACCGTGGCCCTCAGTGGTACTGAGACAAAACAGCTGAAAGCCTCCCTAATTCATGCAGTGGGCGCTTCCGGTTATGTTCCTTACAATGATGTGCTGCAAACACAGCTTAAAGTTGACCAGCTGCAGGAGATCATTGATCAACTGAAAGCTGATCTGAAAGCCCGAGACGGGGCCTTGGAAAGACTTGTTCCTGTTCAGCATCTGGCCGAAAGGTGGGCAGTGGACATGGGGCTTGTGTTCGAGGAAGAACTAGAATTCCAGCGGAATCTGGATGCTGCCGATGAGACCGAAACCGAGGATATCTAACAGGCCAGACGAGTTGACACCAGCGCCAACGGCCAATACCATCCACATACATGGTCTGGCAAAGAGAGCAGAACTCTACCCAGGCGACAGGGCTAATACCCTCTTCTGTGAAAGTAAAGTGTCAAAGAAACCGCCTCTTTAGGGCGGTTTTTTTGTGTCCGTGAATTTTCAGAACGGGCTGATTAGTGACCAAGAGCATGCCAGCGTTCCCCAGTCAGGCCCCGTTACCGTTCATCGCGAGCAGGCTCGCTCCCACAGAATGAGGAGCTGTTGTGGAAAGTTGTGAGCAGGGCTACATCGTCTTGCGCCATTGCCTACAACTGCGCCAGAATCCGCCGGCTTGTGCGCTTGGGGTCTGGGTTCTATCGTTTGCGGGTCGTTGCATCCTGTAGCGATCAGGTTTCGCAGCCTGGAATTATCAAGGCGCCTTGCGCCACCGTTTCCTTTCAGTGGGCGCTGCTTCGTCTACTGGATCGTCATGGCGGCTGTGCGCGGGATACCTTCGGGTATGCCGGGTTCCTTGATTCCCGGTCTGCGAACCTGCGTACAGCTGCCACCCTCCCTTCGTTTCGCAGCGAATCGTGGCGGCTCCATCAATCAAGGAGCATCACCATGTTCAAAATCACACCCAATCCTCCGGAAACGGACCCAACCTCTTCCTACACCAGCCTCGACCCCGAAAAACTCCAGGAAGCCACCGAGCGGGCATTGGATTTCTACCTGAAACCGAAACACGCCGAACCCGATAAAGCGCCACCCCCTGGCCAGCTCTTCACCGTTGTAGACGATATCGACACCGAATGCCTGCTGGCCAACCTCAGCGAGACCCTGGCTTCGGCCAATGTCATGGCCAGCGACCTGGCGTTCGAGCTGGATGGACCCCGGCGGCATTTTGCCTTGGGCCTTCAGCAGTTGATCGAGTTGAGTGGTTTGCTGGCGGACCGGGCGCTGGATCGGGTCGACCCACGAGCTGAGGCCGAGTGATGTTGTGGCGAGGGGATTTATCCCCGCTGGGCTGCGTGGCAGCCCCAGAGTCTCAACTCACCTGATCAGGATTGCGGGTTGTCAGGTTCAGGGACGCTACGCGTCCAGCGAGGATAAATCCCCTCGCCACAGGGTATGGTGTCCACAAGAATCGTACCCAACAAAAAGCCCCGCTTCCTTTTGGGAAGCGGGGCTTTTTGTACATCAGGCTACTTGAATCTGTCCGCTCACCGGCTGAAGCGGTAGCAGCGGTGCATGGGGATCAGCCTTGACCGATGCACGCCATGCCGCCAGCCATTCGGGGTGGCTTTCACTCCAGATCTGCTCATGCAGTCGGGACAGGGCCACCGGATCACTCAGTAGCGCCAGTCGCTCGCCGTTGTTGAGCCCGGCCGGGCCGACCTTCAAGGCATGACGAACACGTTCGACCCGCAACCATTCGATCGGCTCGGCCTGGCCGTGCCGGGAAGTCGCCAACGCATACGCCAGGGCGTTTTGCTGTGGGTCGACCACCGCGCGAATGAAGCCGTCGTTCAATGCATGCCAACGGTTCTCGTGGGTGTACTGGTCAGTCGACACCAGCTCTTGGGGTGGTGCGTATTCCTCAGGGATCAGGAACAGGCTTTCATCACGGGACTTCAAGCCCAGGCCGACACGGCTGGAGATCACCGACACCGGAATCGACAGCATCAGCGAACCGACGATCGGTACCAGCCACCACAGGAAGCTCGGGTTCAACCAGATCACCAGCAGTGCCCAGAAGAAGCCCAGCAGGGTCTGCGGACCATGACGCTTGACCGCTTCGCTCCAGGGCGTCGAGTCGTCGTCACGTTGCGGCGAGTTCCAGGTTGCGGCCCAGCCCAGGAACGCGGCGAGCACGAAACGGGTGTGGAAAATCATCCGCACCGGCGCCAGCAACATGGAGAACAACATCTCCAGCAGCATCGACACCGTTACCTTGAACTTGCCACCGAACTCCTTCGCACCCTTGGCCCAGATCAGGATGACGCTCAACAGCTTGGGCAGGAACAGCAGCACGATGGTGGTGGAGAACAGGGCGATGGCCTTCTCCGGATGCCATTGCGGCCAGAGCGGATACAGCTGGCGCGGCTCGAGGAAGTACTGCGGCTCCATCAGTGTGTTCACCGCCAGCAGCGCAGTGGACAGCACCAGGAAGAAGAACCACAAGGGCGCCGACAGGTAGGACATCACCCCGGTCAGGAACACCGCACGGTGCACCGGGTGCATGCCCTTGACCAGGAACAGCCGGAAGTTCATCAGGTTGCCGTGGCACCAGCGACGGTCACGCTTGAGCTCGTCCAGCAGGTTCGGCGGCAACTCTTCGTAGCTGCCCGGCAGGTCATAGGCAATCCACACGCCCCAGCCGGCACGGCGCATCAGTGCGGCTTCGACAAAGTCGTGGGACAGGATCGCACCGGCGAACGCGCCTTTGCCCGGCAGCGGCGCCAGGGCGCAGTGCTCGATGAACGGTTTCATGCGGATGATCGCGTTGTGGCCCCAGTAGTGGGATTCCCCCAACTGCCAGAAGTGCAGGCCGGCGGTGAACAACGGACCGTACACCCGGGTCGCGAACTGCTGCATGCGCGCATACAGCGTATCCATGCCCGAGGCCTTTGGCGCGGTCTGGATGATCCCCGCGTCCGGCGTGGCTTCCATCAGGCGTACCAGGCTGGTCAGGCATTCGCCACTCATGACGCTGTCAGCGTCGAGCACGACCATGTACTTGTAATCGCTGCCCCAACGACGGCAGAAGTCGTCGAGGTTGCCGCTCTTGCGCTTCACGCGACGACGGCGACGACGATAGAAGATCTTGCCCAGGCCGCCGGCTTCCCGGCAGACGTCCAGCCAGGCCTGCTGCTCGGCAACACAGATATCGGTTTCGTTACTGTCGCTGAGCACGAAGAAGTCGAAACGATCCAGATCACCGGTGGCCTTCACCGACTCGAAAGTCGCGCGCAAGCCGGCGAAGACCCGGGGGACGTCTTCGTTGCAGATCGGCATCACCAGTGCGGTGCGAGCGTCCTTGGGGATCGGCTCGTTGCCGGCGCTGGCGCCGGAAATGCGGTACTTGTCGTGACCGGTGAGCAATTCCAGAAAGCCCATCAGCGCGGTCCAGAAACCGGCCGAAACCCAGCAGAACAGGATCCCGAACATGATCAGGATGCTGGTTTGCAAGGCATACGGCAGCACTTGCGTGGCGGTCTGCAGCAATGGCTGGTGCAGGACTTCATCCAGGTCCACGAACGACCAACCCTGGTACGGCATGATGCCTTTCATGTACCAGCCGGCGACGATGGTCTGGCCGAGCATGAGAATCAGCAGGATATAGCGGCGGATCGAGCCTACGGTTCGCCAGCGGGCATGGGGCAGCACCCGCTCATCCTTGGGCGGCTTCGGCGGGTTGGTGCGGCCGGTCATCCTTCGCCAGGCGCGCACCAGGATGTTGGTGCGCCATGGCTCCGGCACGACTTTGGTCCGACGAATCGGCGGCGTGGCTTTCAGGCGCACACGACCGCTGGAGTCGAGCCCCAGCATCTCTGCATCTTCGAGCTCTTCGGCAGTGCTCAGGACCAGCCGACGACCGACCGAGGCTTGCGCCGCCTCGGTGGGACCGTCGAAGGTCGAAGACGAGAGACGTTCATGCAATTCGCTGAAGGACTTGCAGCCCGCCAACTCGGCGCGCTGCTGGTCGGTCATTGGCAAATGGGCCAGATATTCGCTGAGCGTCTCTGGCGGTACTGGCGTATTACTCATCGGCTGGCAACTGATAGCTCCAGGTCTCGGTCAGGACTTGTTCAGTCGGTTCCGGTTCCTGCGGGGTTGGGGTCGCCTCAGCAGCCTCGGATGCCTTGACGGCCTTGGCTTCTTCTTTGGCTTGTTCGTTTGCTTTTTCTGCTTCTTTTTCGCCTTGTTGCTTGGCGATCTTGTCGGCCTTGGCCAAGGTGGCGGTCACGGAGTGCGACGCGGCCGGCGCTTCGACAGGCGTCAACGGACGGACCAGCGCGGCACGCATTTCGGTGGCCTGCTTCGCATCCTTGATCTTCAAGCGCAAGGTCAGGCGCCAGCCCTTGGTTTCAGGGTTGTAGCGCACACTGTTCTCGACGATCTCGGCGTTATCGCCGACGCTCACCTGGCTACGCACTTCGGCGTCTTCCGGCAGCGCCTGCAGGGACGGGCCTTCGAAATCCACCAGGTAGGCCACACTGCCGTCCGGCTGGCGAATCAGATTTGACTGCTTCACGTCACCGGTGGAGCGCAGGGTCTGCTTGACCCAGGCGCTGTCAGGCGAGTGCAGGCTGGCTTCGTCGAGTGTCCAGTGCAGGCGGTAGCCGAAGTCCAGCGGCTGGCCTGGCTCGGGCAGTTTTTCCGGGCTCCAGAAGGCAACGATGTTGTCGTTGGTTTCATCGGCGGTCGGGATTTCCACCAGATCGACAGAACCCTTGCCCCAGTCGCCTTTCGGTTCGATCCAGGCGCTCGGACGCTTGTCATAGCGGTCGTCCAGGTCTTCGTAGTGACTGAAGTCACGACCACGTTGCAGCAGGCCGAAACCACGTGGGTTTTCCACCGAGAAATTGCTCACGGCCAGGTGTTTCGGGTTGTTCAGCGGACGCCAGATCCACTCGCCGTTGCCGGCATGGATCGACAGGCCGCTGGAATCGTGCAGCTCGCGACGGTAGTTCAACACCTTGGACGGCTGGTTCGCGCCGAACAGGAACATGCTGGTCAGCGGGGCGACGCCCAGCTTGTTGACGCGATCGCGCAGGAACATGCGCGCCTTCACGTCGACGACGGTGTCGGTGCCAGGGCGCAGGGTCAGGCGGTAGGCGCCGGTGGCCCGAGGCGAATCCAGCAGGGCGAAGATCACCAGGTGCTTGTCGGTCGGTTTCGGGCGCTGGATCCAGAACTCGCGGAACCGCGGGAATTCTTCACCGGACGGCAACGCGGTATCGATCGCCATGCCGCGGGCGGACAAGCCGTAGGTCTGGCCCTTGCCGATGACGCGGAAATAGCTCGCGCCCAGCATGGTCATGATTTCGTCCTGCTTGTCGGCCTTATTGATCGGGTACAGCACGCGGAAACCCGCGTAGCCCAATTGCTCGGTAGCCTTGGGGTCGAACTGCACGTCGCCGAAGTCGAAGTGCGTCGGGTCGTATTTGATTTCTTCGACGTTGGTCGCGGTAATTTCGTTGATTTTCACCGGCGTATCGAAGTGCATGCCCTGGTGATAGAACGACAGCCGGAACGGCGTCTTCTGGTCGGCCCACTCGGCTTTTTCAGTGCGGAAACGGATTTTTTGATAGTCGCCGAATTTCATGTCGCGAAATTCGTTCGGCAGATTGCTGCGCGGGGCTTCGAATTTTTGCCCGGCCAGTTCTTTAGCCTTCGCCGATACATCATCCAGGCTGAATGCCCACAGTTGACCCGCACCGAGCAGGCACAGCAGCGCCGAACCCGCTACCAGAGCGCTTCTAAACCGTTTGGCAGACATTTTTGGTGCATTACAGGGACTAACAATCACGAGCAACCCTCGCCGAAAACAGATCAAAAAACCAACGGCCAGATAAAGTATCCGCTTGGTAACGGCATAGAAAAACCGACCTTGCGGAGCACTCTTGCCAAGTTGGCGAGCATTGTTCCGACTCCGATGGGGCAAAATGATTCCCCAAACGGCTCAGGACAAGTCTCTACCTAAGTCAAATGGACCAGCGAATGCCGATCCCCCGTAGCGCGCGATTATCTAGCAGGCCGCGTGACAACGCATCAGGGGCAACGAAGTATTTATCGAGAAAACTCCCTGTTTAACCTCGAAACAGAACCGAAAAGGTGTTTCAAACGCTTTCAGACCTGTAACAGAAAGGTTACCGGGCCATCATTGACCAGATGCACTTGCATGTCGGCGCCGAATCTACCTGATGCCACAGTGCCATGCACCTCTTTCGCTTGACCGATCAGGTAGCTGAACAGTTCCTCTCCCAATGCCGGAGGCGCGGCCGTCGAAAAACTCGGGCGCAGGCCACTTTTGGTGTCGGCCGCCAGGGTGAATTGTGACACCAGCAACAAGCCACCCCCGACGTCCGCCAGCGACAGGTTCATCTTGCCGTCGGCATCACTGAACACTCTGTAGTTAAGCAGCTTGTGCAAGAGCTTGTCGGCGCTGGCCCGGGTATCCTCGGGTTCGACCGCCACCAGGACCAGCAACCCCTGGTCCACGGCCCCCACGATATCCCCCGCGACCTCGACCCGGGCCCCACGGACCCGTTGCAACAGCCCTTTCATGCTTCTTCGGGCGGCAGGTCGAGCAAGCGCCGGGCCATTTGCCCGGCGGCGCGCACCAGTGCGTCGGTAATACCCGGCTCCGAGGCGGCATGTCCCGCATCGCGGATCACCTGCAGTTCGCTGTTGGGCCAGTTCTGATGCAGTTCCCAGGCATTGTCCAGCGGGCAGATCACGTCATAGCGGCCATGCACGATGACGCCCGGCAAATGGGCGATCTTGCCCATGTTGCGAATCAACTGGTTGGGTTCGAGGAAGGCGTTGTTGGTGAAGTAATGGCATTCGATCCGAGCGATCGACAGCGCACGCTGCGGCTCGGAGAAGCGGTCGACCACCAGCGGGTTCGGACGCAGGGTCGCTGTACGCCCCTCCCAGATCGACCAGGCCTTGGCCGCGTGCATCTGGGCGATCTGGTCATTGCCGGTCAGGCGCTTGTGGAAGGCGCTGAGCAGATCGTCACGCTCATCCAGGGGAATGGGCGCAATGTAATCCTGCCAGTAATCGGGGAACAGGCGACTGGCGCCAGCCTGATAGAACCACTCGATCTCCTGCGGGCGGCAGAGAAAGATCCCACGCAGGATCAGGCCATGGACCCGCTCCGGATGGGTCTGGGCGTAGGCCAGGGCCAGGGTCGAGCCCCAGGAGCCGCCGAACAGTACCCATTTCTCGATGCCCAGATGCTTGCGGATGCGCTCCAGGTCTTCGACCAGATCCCAGGTGGTGTTGTTTTCCAGGCTGGCATGGGGCGTGGAACGACCACAGCCGCGCTGATCGAAAGTAACAATGCGATACAGGTTCGGATCGAAGTAGCGACGGCTCTGCGCGTCGCAACCCGCACCCGGACCACCATGAATGAACACCACCGGCAGGCCTTCCGGAGAGCCGCTTTCATCGACATAGAGCGTGTGGGTGTCATCGACAGCCAGATCGTGCCGGGCATGGGGTTTGATCTGCGGGTACAAAGTCTGCATTGGGCGCTCCGTAAGGGGTCGAGTCATCCCTGTAGGGACTTCTATTTAATCTGCCGTCCGGCATCATAAACCCGAATCGCCTTGATGGGCATGCCCCCCTGTGACGCCAACGACCTGTCTGCAGAAATCTCTATCGGCTACGACAGGATGACGCCCGAAAATGACTTCGAATCAGTACATTTTTATTTATCGCGAAAAACTACAAAAAACTGTCGATTCCGACAGTAGTTCACATTCCGCAAAGCCTTGTTAATGGCCTGAGCCCCCCTTTCCCTGGGGGAGCATCAGAGGAACCGCACCATGAATAACGCAGCCACGGCCCCACTGAACACGTTTACAGCCACCCTGACATTCAAGGACCACCTGGAACATTTCTCGGCTAATCGGGTAAAACTGCAGGAGTTCCTTACCCAGTCGGGCACGTTCTGGGCCATTAAAGGGTTCGAAGACACCATCAATCCAGAGACCCAGAGTACGGAGATCAATACCCTGCAGTTCTACCTGAGCAAAACCGACCGTCCCGTGATGCTGGACCTGATACCGCCCAAGGTCCTGCCGCAGATCGCTCCAAACAGTGCTGGCTACTACAAGCTGGAAGACAGCCCTGACGATGACGATAACGAAGTGGATGCGGCGTATGAGTTCCCTTGCACTCAAGGAAAGATTTTCTTCGTACCTTTTCTAACCCCTCAACGCTGGGGCGCCATATTCGACTTCAATGTGAAAGCCCCAAACGCTGAGACTTTCAACATCAAGGGAGTGTTTGATGTGACCGGCCCCTTTGTTCCAACCGATCTGCGATAAGCGACTCAGCGCTTGTAGGTCTGTCGTCCCCACGCCAACAGACCTTCAAGCAGTTCCCGGAGTACTACCTGGGTCGGCTCCGCCAGGTCCGCACGGTAGTTGAACGGTTCGAACTCTTCCATGTAGGTGCTCTGGCACAGCTCCAGCTGCACCGCATGGATGTTCTCGGCCGGGTTGCCGTAATGCCGGGTGATGTGTCCGCCCTTGAAGCGCCCGTTGAGCACATGGGTGAAGGTATCGTGACGGGCGCAGATGGCTTCGAGCTGGCTCGCCAGCACCGGGTCGCAGCTGGCGCCGTTGAAGGTGCCGAGGTTGAAGTCCGGCAGCTTGCCGTCGAACAAATGAGGGATTACCGAACGAATCGAATGGGCGTCGAACAGCAAGGCGTAGCCGAACTCGGCCTTGAGCCGCGCCAGCTCCTGTTGCAAAGCCTGGTGATACGGCATCCATATCTGCTGCAGGTACGTCGCCCGTTCCTCTGCAGAGGGTGTCAGCCCTTCGCGAAACAGCGGTACACCATCGAACAGCGTCGCCGGGTACAGGCCGGTGGTGGCGCCGACGTACATCGGTGTGTCGTCGGAGGGTCGGTTCAGGTCGACGACGAACCGTGAGTATTCGGCGGCCAGGGTGCTGGCGCCCAGCTCATTGGCGAATTCATAGAGCTTGGGAATGTGCCAGTCGGTGTCCGGTAGGCTCTGGGCCTCGGGAATCAACCCGGCCTTCACTGCCGGGGTCAGGCGCAGGCCGGCGTGGGGCATGCTGACTAGCAGCGGCACGCTCCCTTGCTTGAAATTCAGGACCTTCTCCACAACCATTCTCCTCAATCGATTTCAACGCCGTGACGCACGACGCGTTTTTCCAGATCGCCACCAAGCCAGTACGCCAGGTCGGCCGGGCGGTCGATGTGCCAAGCGACAAAATCCGCGACTTTGCCGACCTCCAGCGAACCATGGGTTTGCGCCATGCCCAAGGCCTGGGCCGCATGAATCGTCGCCCCTGCCAGGGCTTCTTCCGGCGTCATGCGGAAACAGGTGCAGGCCATGTTCAACATCAAGCGCAGCGACAGCGCCGGCGAGGTGCCGGGATTGAGGTCGCTGGCCACGGCGATTTTCACCCCGTGCTTGCGCAAGGCATCCATGGGCGGCAGTTGAGTTTCCCGCAGGAAATAAAACGCCCCCGGCAGCAATACCGCCACGGTGTCGGAAGCGGCCATGGCCTTGGCGTCGTCCTCGGTCATGAATTCCAGGTGATCGGCCGACAGCGCCTGGTAACGCGCCGCCAGGCTGGAACCGTGCAGAGACGACAATTGTTCGGCGTGCAGCTTCACCGGCAACCCCAGTCGTTGCGCGGTGATGAACACCCGCTCGACCTGCGCCGGGGAAAACGCCAGGTACTCGCAGAAGGCATCCACCGCATCCACCAGCCCTTCGGCCGCCAGGGCTGGCAACATCTCGGTGCAGATGTGCTCGATGTAGTCATCGGCGCGATCCTTGTACTCCGGTGGCAAGGCGTGGGCCGCCAGGCAGGTACTGCGCACACTGATCGGCAGTTCGGCAGCGAGACGGCGGGCGACCCGCAACATCTTGCGTTCGTTGGCCAGGTCCAGGCCGTAACCGGACTTGATTTCCACCGTGGTCACGCCGTCGCGCATCAGGCTGTTCAGGCGTTTGGCGGCGCTGCTGAACAGTTCGTCTTCACTGGCGGCTCGGGTGGCGCGCACGGTACTGGCGATACCGCCACCCGCTGCAGCGATCTCGGCGTAGCTGACGCCTTGCAGGCGCTGTTCGAATTCACCGCTGCGGTTACCGCCGAACACCGCGTGGGTGTGGCAGTCGACCAGGCCTGGGGTGACCCAGGCGCCCTTGAGGTCGTTGACTGTCGGATAGTCACCGGCCGGCAGTTCTGCGCGCGGGCCGATCCAGTGGATGTGTTCGCCCTGGGTGATGATGGCGGCGTCTTCGATGATCGAGTAGACGCCCTGGGCCATGGTGGCGGCGTGGCAGTTTTGCCAGAGGGTTTTCATCCCGGGTTTCCTCGTCTCATTCAGAATCGAATCGCGAGCAGGCTCGCTCCCACAGGGTACGCATTCCAATGTGGGAGCGAGCCTGCTCGCGATGAGGCCCTCACAGGCTCGGCAACAGGTTCGCCATGACCAGCTCGTTCAGGCAACGGCTCGCCAACAGCTCACTCGCGGCATTGATGTCCGGGGCAAAGAACCGGTCCTTCTCATAGAACCGCACTTCGGCACGCAGGAGACCGCGAGCCTGTTCCAGCTTCGGCGAAGTCTTCAAGCCGCCGCGCAGGTCCAGGCCCTGACACGCCGCCAGCCATTCCACCGCCAGGATGCCACGGGTGTTCTCGGCCATTTCCCACAGGCGCTTGCCGGCAGCCGGGGCCATGGACACGTGGTCTTCCTGGTTGGCGGAGGTCGGCAGGCTGTCCACCGAATGAGGATGGGACAGCGCCTTGTTCTCACTGGCCAGGGCAGCGGCAGTGACCTGGGCGATCATGAAGCCGGAGTTGACCCCGCCGTTACCCACCAGGAACGGTGGCAACTGCGACATGTGCTTGTCCATCATCAGGGAAATGCGACGCTCGCTCAGGGAACCGATTTCGGCAATCGCCAGGGCCATGTTGTCAGCGGCCATCGCCACGGGCTCGGCGTGGAAGTTGCCACCGGAAATCACATCACCTTCGGCGGCGAACACCAATGGGTTATCCGACACGGCGTTGGCCTCGATCACCAGCACTTCGGCCGCCTGGCGGAACTGGGTCAGGCAGGCGCCCATCACTTGCGGCTGGCAACGCAGGGAATACGGATCCTGAACCTTGTCGCAGTTCTGGTGCGAAGCGGACACTTCGCTGCGCTCGCCCAGCAGATCGCGGTACGCGGCGGCAGCATCGATCTGACCTTTCTGGCCACGGGCGGCGTGAATACGCGCATCGAATGGCGAGCGGGAGCCAAGCACGGCTTCCACCGTGAGGCTGCCCAGGGCCAGGGCACCGGCAAACAGGTCTTCACCCTCGAACAGGCCGCGCAAGGCAAATGCGGTGGACACCTGGGTGCCGTTGAGCAGCGCCAGGCCTTCTTTGGCGGCCAGGGTCAGCGGCGCGAGGCCGGCGACTTTCAACGCGTCGACCGCCGGCAGCCACTCGCCTTTGTAACGAGCCTTGCCTTCGCCCAGCAGCACCAGGGACATGTGGGCCAACGGTGCCAGGTCGCCGGAAGCCCCGACCGAACCCTTGAGTGGAATATGCGGATAGACCTCGGCATTCACCAGGGCGATCAACGCATCGATCACCTGCCGGCGAATACCGGAAAAGCCCCGGCTCAGGCTGTTGACCTTGAGCACCATGATCAAGCGCACCAGCGCATCGCTGATCGGCTCGCCCACTCCAGCGGCATGGGACAGCACCAGAGAGCGCTGCAGGTTTTCCAGGTCTTCGCTGGCGATACGGGTCGAAGCCAGCAGGCCGAAACCGGTATTGATGCCGTAGGCGGTGCGGTTCTCGGCGAGGATCTGCTCCACGCACGCCACGCTGGCTTCGATCTGCGCCGAGGCACTGGCGTCGAGGCTCAGGGTCACGGGTTGCTGATAGATGTCACGCAATTGAGCCAGGCTCAATTGACCGGGAATCAGGTTTAAGGCAGTCATTTATTGCTCCTTTTGAGAGTTTTGTTTTCTAACTCGCCAGTCGCTCCGGAATGTTCCGTTATCCGTCACCCCCGCTTTTTGAGCGATGCTTTAGGGCAAGAGGTGCCTTGGCACGCTGGCGCTTTTTTGATCAATTCAAATTCGGTAACACGCTATCCAACAGGTTCGGGTCTTTAAGCAGCCCGGCGACGCTGGCAATGTCCGGCGCCAGCCAGCGGTCCTGGTCATAGGCAGCCACGTGCTCGCGCAGCAGCTTCCAGGCAAGCCCGGTGCCGGCGCCGAAGCGCTGCGCCTTGAGAAATTCAAAGGCCTGGGCCGCCAGCAGGTATTCGATGGCGAGAATCTGCGTGCAGTTGTCCAACGCCCTGTGCAGCTTCAGGGCCGCGTTGGTGCCCATGCTCAAGTGATCTTCCTGCAAGCCCGAGGTCACGTAATTATCGAGTACCGCCGGTTGCGCCAATTGGCGATTTTCCGCGCATAAGGAGGCGGCGACGTACTGCACGATCATCATCCCCGAGTTCACACCGGGGTTGGCTACCAGGAAGGCCGGCAGTCCGCTGACATGCGGGTTGATCAACCGGTCGAGACGACGCTCGGCGATGGAGCCGATTTCCGCCATGGCAATCGCCAGCAGATCCGCCGCCAGAGCCACCGATTGGCCGTGGGGATTGGCCTGGGACATGACCCGGAAGTTATCCGGTGTACCCAGCAGCAGCGGGTTATCGGTGGCGGCGTTGAGTTCGGTTTCGATCTGTTGCCGGGCATGGGTCAATTGATCGCGAGCGGCGCCGTGCACCTGGGGAATGGAGCGGATACTCAAGGCATCCTGGGTGCGAATGCCCAGGCTCGAGGCAATGACTTCGCTGCCGTCGAGCAAGGCACGCAGATTGGCCCCGACTTGTTGCATGCCAGGGTGCGGTTTGAGCGCGATGATCTCGGCGTCGAACGCCGCGATCTGTCCTCGCTGGGCCTCGAAACTCATGGCACCGATCACGTCCGCCCATTGCACCAGCCGCGTCGCATCCGCCAGGGCCAGGCAACTGAGGCCGGTCATGCATGGCGTGCCGTTGACCAGGCACAGGCCGTCCTTTGCCCCCAATTGAACCGGTTGCAGGCCTTCTGCGGCCAGGGCCTGTTGCGCCGCAACGATCTGGCCGCGATAGCTGACCTGGCCGACACCCAGCAGTGCAATGCCGATGTGGGCCATGTGGGTCAGGTAACCCACCGAGCCCTGGGACGGCACTTGCGGGGTGATGCCGCGATTGAGCAGCGCCAGCAAGGCCTCGACCACCCGGCGATGAATGCCGGACTTGCCCTGGCTGTAGTTGAGGATGGCGGCGCAGAGAATCGCCCGAACCTGCTCATCGGCCAACGGCGTGCCGACGCCACAGGCATGGCTGAGCAACGTGTTGCGCGACAGCTGGCTGAGTTGTTCGTCCTTGAGCGAGACATTGCACAAGGCCCCCAGGCCGGTATTGACGCCATAGGCGCGCTCGCCGCTTTCGACGATGCGCTGGACGATGGCCTGGGCATTGTCGATCCGCGCCCAGGCCTGGGCCGACAGCTCGAGCCCGGCACCGAAGCGGGCGACAGCGACTACGTCCTGCCAACGCAGGGGGGCGTCGGCGATGATGATTTTTTCAGCCTGGGACATCTTTAACCTCATGCTTACAACTTGAACATTGATGCAGCTTTACTGACGCCTTCGCGAGCAAGCCCGCTCCCACATTGGAATGCGGTCCTCTGTGGGAGCGGGCTTGCTCGCGAAGAGGCCCGCCCAGTCACCAGAGTTCTCTAAACCACCGCAGCCCTGCGCTGCACAAACCGATCAACATACTCATCCGCCGGCGAGTGCAGGATCTCCCGGGGCGTGCCGACCTGGATCAGCTTGCCATCCTTGAGAATCGCAATGCGGTTGCCGATGCGCACGGCCTCGTCGAGGTCGTGGGTGATGAAGACGATCGTCTTGTGCAGGGTCTTCTGCAGCTCCAGCAACTGGTCCTGCATCTCGGCGCGGATCAGCGGGTCAAGGGCACTGAAGGCTTCGTCCATCAAGATGATGTCGGTGTCCGCCGCCAAGGCACGAGCCAGGCCCACACGCTGGCGCATGCCGCCGGAAAGCTGATGCGGGTATTTGTTTTCGTAACCCTTCAGACCGACGGTGTTGATCCAGTGCTGCGCGCGCTCGGCGCACACCTGTTTGCTCTCGCCGCGGACTTTCAAGCCGTAGGCGACATTGTCCAGCACGCTCTTGTGGGGCAGCAGGCCGAAGCTCTGGAACACCATGCTGATCTTGTGCCGACGAAATTCACGCAGGGCGTCCATGTCCAGTTGCAGGATGTCTTCGCCGTCCACCAGGATCGCCCCGCTGGTGGGGTCGATCAGGCGGTTGAAGTGCCGCACCAGGGTGGATTTGCCCGAGCCGGACAGGCCCATGATCACGAAGATCTCGCCGGTGCCGATGCTCAGCGACAGGTCGTTCACGCCGACCACGCAACCGGTTTCGGCCAGCACCTGGTCCTTGGTCTTGTTCTGACGGATCAGATCCAGGGCGTCCTTGGACCGATTGCCGAAAATCTTGAAGACGTTCTTGACTTCGATTTTGCTGACAGTTGCGTTGTTCATTTGCTCACCTCATGCCGAGGACGACCATAAGCCTGGGTAATGCGGTCGATGACCACGGCGAGAATCACGATCGCCAGCCCGGCTTCCAGGCCGCGTCCGACGTTGAGGGTCTGGATGCCCACCAGCACATCCTCGCCCAGGCCACGGGCGCCGATCATCGAGGCGATGACCACCATCGACAGGGCCATCATGGTGGTCTGGTTGATCCCGGCCATGATGCTCGGCAAGGCCAGGGGCAGTTGCACGCCGAACAGCTGTTGCCAGCGGTTCGCACCGAAAGCATTGATGGCCTCCATCACTTCGCCATCCACCTGGCGGATGCCCAGGTCGGTCAGACGGATCAACGGCGGCGCGGCGTAGATCACCGTGGCGAAAATCGCCGGGACCTTGCCCAGGCCGAACAGCATCAACACCGGAATCAGGTACACGAAGCTCGGCATCGTCTGCATGATGTCCAGCAACGGCATCAGCACCGAACGCAAGCGATTGCTGCGTGCCGAGAGGATGCCCAGCGGGATGCCGATCAACACCGAGATCAGCGTCGCCACCAGCATCAGCGCGAGGGTCTGCATCAGTTTGTCCCACAGGCCCACCGCGCCCACCAGAAACAGCAGGCCGACGATCACCGCCGTGGCCACGACCTTGCGGGTCGCGTGCCAGGCCACGCCACCGACGATGGCCAGCATCAACCACCAGGGTGCCATACGCAGCAGGCCTTCGAGATTGACGATGGCCCACAGCAGGGTGTCGGAGATGTGCCGGAACACATCGCCATAATTCGTCACCAGGGCGTCGACCCAACCGTTGACCCAGTCGGCGATGGAAAAGGTAAAGCTTTCGGGAAACATAAGGGACTCTCGATCAGGGGGATGCGGTGAATGTCCCGGCCAGCTCAAGGTTGGCCGGGAAGTATTCGACCTACAGGGCCGCGTCGATTTTCTTGGCAGCGTCTGCGCTTACCCAGGCGTGCCAGACTTCAGGATGTTCCTTCAGAAAGATCTTCGCCAGTTTCGGCGACTCGATCCGCTCTTTGGCCATGCGCCCGAGGTTCTGGTTCAGGATATCGATCGGCAGGTTGACCTTTTCCAGCACCGCCACCAGTTCCGGGGCTTCGTCGTGGAAGGTCTTGGACAGGCCGACCTTGATACTCACGCTTTTATCCACACCCGGTTTTTCTTCCAGTTTCACCAAGTCCACCTGCCCCATCAGTGGCGTTGGCGACCAGTAGTAGAACAGGATCGGCTCGCCACGCTTGTAGCTCGACAGCACTGCGGCATCCAGGGCCGGGCCGGTGCCTGGACGGAAGTTGGTGTAGGTTTTTTCCAAGCCGTAGCTTTTCAGCATCTCGCTGTTGTCCAGCTCACAGGTCCAACCGGCCGGGCAGTTATAGAAACGGCCCTTGGACGGTTCTTCCGGATCCTTGAACACGGCGGCGTACTGGCCCAGGTCGGCGATGTTCTTCAGCCCCGGGGCTTTGGCTTCGAGCTTGCGCTTGGCGTCGCCTTCAACCACGTAGCGCGGCACGTACCAGCCTTCGATGGCGCCCACCACCGGCGCGCCGACGCCGACCACTTTGCCGGCCTTCTCGGCCTTGTTCCAGACCTCGCTGCGGCCGACCCATTCTTCGGCAAACACCTGGATGTCATTACTGCTCAGGGCGTTCTCCATGGTGATGGAATTGCCCGGCAGGTTGTCGGTCTTGCAGTCGTAGCCTTTTTCCAACACCACTTGCAGGACGTCGGTCAACAGCATGGCGCTTTCCCAGTTCAGGCCGGCGAATTTCACCGGTTTGCCCGACTCGCACCAACCCGCCGCCTGGGTGGCGCCGGCGCTGGCCAGCAAGCCCATGGAAAGCAACGTGGTCAGTAGGGTCTTGTTCGATTTCATTGTGTGACGCTCCTAATCAGTGAATTGGCTTACGGCAGTCAAGAGGCATCCAGCCCTGTCAACGTCCCATCAGACCGCTTGGATGCGGCCCGCCCTGCTCGGTTGTGCGTCAACCGCGTCCTGCTCGAGCGGCAGGATCAATTGATCGGGTACAGCGCTGTGCCACTTCTTCGCCGCGACGTAATACAACGCCGCCGGCACCACCAGGCCGATAATCCACGAGATATCCACATCCCCCATCGCTGCCACCAGTGGTCCGGTATAGAACTTGGTGGAGATGAACGGCAATTGAACCAGCACACCCAGCGTATAAACGCTGATGCCCAGGGCGTTCCAACGACCGTAGCGACCGTTCGGGTCAACCAGTGCCGGCACGTCGTAGCGCTCGCGAGTGATGCAGTAGTAGTCCACCAGGTTGATCGCGCTCCAGGGCGTAAAGAACGCCAGCAAGAACAGGATGAAAGACTTGAACGCACCGAGGAACGAGTGCTGGCCAAGCAGCGCGATCAAGGTCGCCGCGCCGACAATGACCAGTACGAACAGCAGACGCTGCAAGCGCGTGACGTTCAACTGGCCACGGAAACCGCTGATGATGGTGGCAATGCACATGAAGCTGCCGTAGGAGTTCAGCGTGGAAATGGTGACCTTGCCGAACGCGATGCTGAAGTACAGCAGCGCAGCGGTGGCCCCAGTGCCACCCAGGCCAACGATGTAGGCCACTTCGTGACCCGCGAACTGCCCATTGGCCGAGGCAGCGGCAAATACACCGAGGATCATCGCCACCTGTGCGCCGATGACCGAACCGGCGCCCGCGGCAAAGAAGGTTTTCAGCGAAGACGTCTTGCTCGGCAGGTAACGCGAATAGTCAGCCACGTAGGGGCCGAAGGCGATTTGCCAGGATGCCGCCAGCGACACCGCGAGCAGGAAGCTGCTCCAGCTGAAATGGCGGATCTGCAGGAGTGCGCCCACGTCCGTCTGACCGATCAGGCGAGCGAACAGGTAAACGAAGGCAATCACCCCAATAATGCTGGCGACACGGCCAATGAAGTGGATCACCCGATAACCGAGCACCGTGACCAGCACGATGACACTGGCGAAGATAAGAATGCCGGCACTGTCGCTGACGCCAAACAACTGGCCCAGCGCCTGGCCGGAAAGCACGGTGCCCGTCGCGGTGAACCCCAGGTACATCAGGCACACCAGCACGATCGGGATGGCCGCGCCATACACACCGAACTGCACCCGACTGGAGATCATCTGCGGCAGGCCAAGCTTGGGCCCTTGCGCGGCATGCAAGGCCATGACGCCACCGCCGAGCACTTGGCCGATCAGCAAACCGATCAACGACCAGAACACATCACCGCCCAGCACCACCGCCAATGCACCGGTGACAATGGCAGTGATCTGCAGGTTGGCCCCCATCCAGAGGGTGAACTGGCTCAACAAACGGCCGTGCCGCTCCGCTTCCGGGATGTAGTCGATCGAGCGCTTTTCGATCAACGGTTTGCTGCTTGCGCGTGTGCTGGTGACGGCCATGGTTCAACCTCTGTGGATTGTTCTGGAGTTCATTGCGCTGCTGCGTTCCTGTGGGAGCGGGCTTGCTCGCGAAAGCTGTTTCACATTCGACACATGTGTTGAATGACACACCGCATTCGTCGGATCGCCGCCCGGAGCAAGCCCGCTCCCACAGGGATTTGCGTTACTTGCCAGTGATCATCGGCAAGTTCAGCCCCTGTTCCTTGGCGCAATCGATCGCAATCTGGTAACCGGCATCGGCATGACGCATCACCCCGGTGCCCGGGTCGTTGTGCAGTACGCGGGCGATACGCTCGGCCGCCTCATCGGTACCGTCACAAACAATCACCATGCCCGAGTGCTGGGAGAAGCCCATGCCGACGCCGCCACCGTGGTGCAACGACACCCAGGTCGCGCCGCTGGCGGTGTTGAGCAAGGCGTTGAGCAACGGCCAGTCGGAGACCGCGTCAGAACCGTCCTGCATGGATTCGGTTTCACGGTTGGGGCTGGCCACGGAACCGGAGTCCAGGTGGTCGCGACCGATCACGATCGGCGCCGACAGCTCACCGCTGCGCACCATTTCGTTGAACGCCAGGCCCAGCTTGGCGCGTTGGCCCAGGCCGACCCAGCAGATACGCGCCGGCAGACCCTGGAAGCTGATGCGCTCGCGAGCCATGTCCAACCAGTTGTGCAGGTGAGCGTCGTCGGGAATCAGTTCCTTGACCTTGGCGTCGGTCTTGTAGATGTCCTGCGGGTCACCCGACAGCGCCGCCCAGCGGAACGGACCGATGCCACGGCAAAACAGTGGACGGATATACGCCGGCACAAAGCCTGGGAAGTCGAAGGCATTCTCGACGCCTTCTTCCTGGGCCATCTGACGGATGTTGTTGCCGTAGTCAAAGGTCGGCACGCCCATTTTCTGGAAGGCCAGCATGGCTTTCACGTGCACCGCCATCGATTGCTTGGCGGCTTTCACCACGGCGGCGGGTTCGGTCTTGGCGCGGGCACGGTATTCGTCCCAGGTCCAGCCGGCCGGCAGATAGCCGTTGAGCGGATCGTGGGCGCTGGTCTGGTCGGTGACCATGTCCGGGCGCACGCCACGGCGGACCATTTCCGGCAGGATTTCGGCAGCGTTCCCACACAGTGCGATGGAAATCGCCTTGCCTTCGGCGGTGTATTTCTCGATACGGGCCAAGGCGTCGTCCAGGTCGGTGGCCTGTTCGTCGACGTAACGGGTCTTGAGACGGAAATCGATACTGACCTGCTGGCACTCGATGTTCAGCGAGCAGGCACCGGCCAGCGTCGCGGCCAGCGGTTGTGCGCCGCCCATGCCGCCCAGGCCGGCGGTCAGGACCCAGCGGCCCTTGAGGTTGGAGTCGTAATGCTGGCGACCGGCTTCGACGAAGGTTTCATAAGTACCCTGCACGATGCCCTGGCTGCCGATGTAGATCCAGCTGCCGGCGGTCATCTGGCCGTACATGGCCAGGCCCTTGGCGTCGAGTTCGTTGAAGTGTTCCCAACTGGCCCAGTGCGGCACCAGGTTGGAGTTGGCGATCAGCACGCGGGGAGCATTCGTGTGGGTCTTGAACACGCCCACCGGCTTGCCGGATTGCACCAGCAGGGTCTCGTCGTCGTTCAGGTTGGTCAGGCTTTCGACGATCTTGTCGTAGCACTCCCAGTTGCGCGCCGCGCGGCCGATGCCACCGTAGACCACCAGTTCCTTGGGATTCTCGGCCACTTGCGGGTCGAGGTTGTTCATCAGCATGCGCAGTGGCGCTTCAGTCAGCCAGCTTTTGGCGGTCAGCGTATTACCGCGAGGGGCGCGAATTTCAACGTCACGGTATTTTTCGGGTTTGCGGGTAGCGTCGGTCACAGCAAAAACTCCTCAGCGATCAATCCAGACCAGCCCGGGCAGCGGGCAGTGATTTAGCGAACGTTGCGTTGAATCTCGGTAACTCATACGCATACGTCTTTACTTGTATGTACAAGCATATGCAATCAAGCGGCCAACTTGTTGGAAGCTCGTTCAGGAATCTTCCTGGAAACGGCTGGAAAGCACGGAATTGAAGGGCTGGCGAAGGGGATTAAATTTTCGGAGGAGGAGTTACAGAGGTGAGGATGGGCGGGACAGAAGCGTGGTGTTGCGCCACACTGGGGCATTCGGTAACAAATTGGTGCAGCTGAAGAAACAGTAAGGCGTGCTTTTGTGGCGAGGGGATTTATCCCCGCTGGGCTGCGAAGCGGCCCCTCTTGGTGCCAATTCAACAGCTTCGGAACCAACTGATTTGGGTCGCTCCGCGACCCAGCGGGGATAAATCCCCTCGCCACAAGGATGTACCGCTGAAACTAGCGGGCAGTCAGTTCGATCACGCAGCACTGGCCGTCCGTGGAAATCTCCAACAGTCCTGTGTTACCGCTCAATTGCAGACAGTCGTAGAGGCCCAGGTCCACGTCAGGCTCGCCAACCTTGGCGTGTAGCGATGCAGCCGCACTGAACACCAGCACCGTCCCCGCCTCACTGAAAAACCGCTGCTCATCCTTCAGCCATTGCACCCGTGCACGGTAACGTTGCGGTGCATAGATCAGGTTGAAGTCGCGAATCGGCCCGCCCAGCAACGTGCAGTGCACATGGCTCTCGCCGCTGAACGCAAAGGCATCCAGCGGATGCAGCGCCCGCGTGGTCCGACCATCGACATTGAGCGTCATGCCATCGCCCTGCAACACGCTGATGACGCGCTCGTAACCGGCGAAGGTGGAAAAACCGCCCGACTCGCCGATATCGGCAATCGACAGCCGCCAACCGAAACCCTCCAGGCCGGTGCCGGCGTCGCGGGTGATTTCCTCGGTGCTGCCGCCACCATTTTTCCAGGGCATGCGTGGGTAATCAGCGGCGCGCAGGACCTTTATCTGACTCATCATTTATGAAACCGACCTTCGAGGCTATGACGGGAACCGGGGTGGATCAGGCGGGCGGCGGTCACTGGCTGACGCCCGGACCAGGTCCGACGACGGATCAACAGGCACGGCTCGCCTCTTTCAATCTGTAGCAGCTTGCATTCGCTCGGCTCGGCCAGGATCGCTTCAACCACGTGCTCACCCTCAGTCAGCGGCGCGACCTGGTTCAAATAGGCGTAGGGCGTTTGCAGGGTGAAGTCCTGCTTGAGGTACTCGGGCGCCACCAGCGCGTTGACGAAACGGTCCTCGATCTGCACGGGGATATCATTTTCAAAATGCACGATCAGCGAATGAAAGACCTTTTGCCCTTCGCGCATGTCCAGGGCCAGGGCGCGCTCGGAACCGGCAGCCTCTTCTTCGAGGGTGATGACCTTGCACGTGTGGCGGTGACCACGGGAGGCGATCTCGTCGGCGATGTTGTGCACTTCGAACAGCGCGGACTGGCTCTTGGGCTCGGCCACGAACGTGCCGACGCCCTGCATGCGCACCAACAGGCCGTCGGCGGTCATTTCCCGCAGGGCACGGTTGATGGTCATGCGGCTGAAGCCCAGCTGATTGACCAGTTCGCTTTCCGACGGCACGCGGTAATGCGGCGGCCAGTTTCCACTGTCGATTTGCTGGGTGATCATCTGTTTGACGCGGGCATACAAGGGTGCCGGACTGTCACCCAGGTTTGAGGCCAGCGGCGGTTTGGCAGGCGGAGTCGGCACGGCGGTTCCCTGTTCTGCTTATAAAGATTGCTAGCTTGCCGGAGTTTACCGGGCAGGCAAACGTCTGTATATGTATATACAAATTACGCACGATGAGGTTGAACCATGTCCGCCTTCTTTGCCGAACGCGCGCTGCTGCCTAGTGGATGGGCCAATGATGTACGTCTTGAAGTCGACGCCCAAGGCGTCCTGACCCATATCCAGGCCGGTTCCCAGGCAGACGGCGCCGAACGGCTGGACGGTCCGCTATTGCCGGGCATGCCGAACCTGCACTCCCACGCGTTCCAGCGGGCCATGGCCGGCCTGGCGGAAGTGGCGGGCAATCCCAACGACAGTTTCTGGACCTGGCGCGACCTGATGTACCGCCTGGTCGGAAAAATCAGCCCCGACCAACTCGGCATCATTGCCCGACAGCTGTACATCGAAATGCTCAAGGCCGGTTACACCTCGGTCGCCGAATTCCATTACGTACACCACGACACCGACGGCACGCCCTACGCCGACCCGGCGGAGCTGGCCTTGCGCATCAGCCACGCCGCCAACACCGCCGGTATCGGGCTGACGCTGCTACCGGTGCTCTACAGCCATTCAGGTTTTGGTGGCCAGGCGCCCAATGACGGGCAGCGTCGGTTCATCAACAGCACCGAAAACTATTTGAAGCTTCAGTCTCGCTTGCAACCGATCCTGACCGGGCAGCCGCAGCAGGCGTTGGGGTTGTGTTTCCACTCCCTGCGCGCCGTCACGCCCGGACAGATCCAGGAGGTACTGGCCGCCAGCGACGCCCACTGCCCGGTGCATATCCACATCGCCGAGCAGCAGAAGGAAGTCGACGATTGCCTGAGCTGGTGCGGTGCCCGTCCGCTGCAATGGTTGTATGAAAACACCGAGGTGGATCAGCGCTGGTGCCTGGTCCACGCCACCCACGCCAATGCCCACGAAGTCAGCCTCATGGCCAGGAGCCGGGCGATTGCCGGACTGTGCCTGACCACCGAAGCCAACCTGGGCGACGGTATTTTCCCGGCGGTGGACTACCTCGCCCAAGGTGGGCGCCTGGGTATTGGCTCCGACAGCCACGTGTCATTAAGCGTGGTGGAAGAGTTGCGTTGGCTGGAATACGGCCAGCGCCTGCGGGATCAACGACGTAATCGTCTGTATCGGACAGATCAACCGATGGTCGGCCGCACGTTGTTCGATGCGGCGCTGGAAGGTGGCGCCCAGGCATTGGGGCAACCCATCGGCGCCCTCGAAATAGGCAAGCGTGCCGACTGGCTGGTACTCGACGGTAACGACCCTTACCTGGCCACGGCCCAGGGCGACGGCATCCTCAATCGCTGGCTGTTTGCCGGCGGTGATCGCCAGGTGCGAGATGTCATGGTGGGCGGCAAGTGGGTGGTGCGTAACGGGCATCACGCCGCGGAAGAGGACAGCGCCCGGGCGTTTACCCAGGTATTGCGCGAACTTCTGGGCTGACGCCGAGCAAAAAAATGTGGGAGCGGGCTTGCTCGCGAAGGGGGGTGTCAGCAAGCATTAATGCAACTGGCCCACCGCTTTCGCGAGCAAGCCCGCTTCCACATTATTGATCTCAGTGGCTGGTCAATCCGAGGTCTTGGCCATCTGCCGATCCGAGGCACGCCAGATCAGTCGTGTCGTGTCATAGCCCTGCTGGCGTGCCTTGCTCAGCAGTTCTTCGCGCACCACACTGTTGACCGTCGGCGTACGGGACAACAACCACATGTAGCGCCGGCTAGGGTCGCCGACAATGGCGGTCTTGTAGTCATCGCTGACGTACAACACCCAATATTGTCCCTTCGAGACGCCCGGCAGGATCCGCGAGACCCAGGTGTCGAACTCGACCCAGAGTTTGTCGGTCTTGCCCGGTACCTGTGGCGTAGCGGTACCCTTGGCCTCTTCCCACTTCCAGTCAGAGGTCAGGCAGCGATTGAACACACCCATGTTGCCGTCAGGCTTGAGGGTGTAATGGGCTTCCGATTGCGCACAGTTGCGCTGGAAATACATTGGCAGGCGGGCCAACTCGTACCAGGTCCCTTGGTAACGCTTGAGATTGACGCTGTTGACGGTCTTGGGCGCCAACGGGTCTTCGCCAGAAGTGGCACAGCCAGCCAATACCAGGCCGGCTAAAAGCACTAACAATAACCGCATCATTATTTTTCTCCCGTGGGCACGTCGCCCCGGATTACTTCAGGCCTTGGCCGGAAAACATCAACACCTTCTCACCGGCATATTGCACGCTGATAAAGCTTTTCTGGTCGCCCCAAGTGCAACTGGACATGCCGAGCGCGCCCGAACAGTCGGTCGGTTTTCCCAGTAACGTTTCGACTTCGGCCTTGGACATGCCGGCTGACAGCTTCGAATAGTTTTCCTGGTTGACCTTGCTGCATGCGGTCAACAAGACACACAAAGACAACATCGCGATAGATCGCAGGGACATCGTGAACTCCTGGAGCGGAAAGGAGGTGGCAGGGTGCCAACCTGAAGCTTAGAAGAGAAAACCCCTATCTGGTTCCCCGGGGAACCCAGTATTTATTGGGGTAAAAGTGGGTAGTTCGTCGGTAAATCAACCAGTTTGTGACAGCGTCGTGCATTTCGTCGGGTTTGCCGCTCTGGCGCCTGAACTCTGGCGGTTGCGGGCCGATAAAAAGAACAGCGCGAAACCCTGCCGTATGGCAAATTGACGCCCCTTCCTGACCAGCTCCTATGCGATAGCGCTCTTAATGACCAGAAACATGAAATTCAGCCACAAAATCCTGCTGGCCGCAGCCCTTGTGGTAGCCGTTGCGTTCGCCTGTTTCATCCTGTTCAACGACTACCGTCAGCGTCAAAGCCTGCACAACAGCACCGAAACGTCCATGCAGGAACTCGGCAACCTGACCAGCCGCAACATTCAGACGTGGGTCGAAGGGCGTATCCAGTTACTGCAATCGCTGGCCCAGCAGGTCGCCATCGACGGCAACAGCGCTGCCAGCCTCAAGCGGGCCATCGACCTGCCCGCCTATACCGGCAACTTCCAGCTCAGCTACTTCGGTGGCGTCGACGGCGTGATGTTCTCGGTGCCGGCCGGTAATCGCGCCCCCGACTACGACCCCCGCGCCCGTGGCTGGTATAAGGCCGCCAACAGCGCGCAGCAGACCATTGTCACCGAACCCTATATTGCCGCCTCGTCGGGCAAACTGGTAATTACCGTCGCGACCCCGGTACAACGTCAGGGCCAGATGATCGGCGTGGCGGGTGCGGACATCGACCTGTCGAGCGTCAGCGCCATCATCAACTCGCTGAACTTCGGTGGCCACGGCCATGCGTTCATCGTCAGCGCCGATGGCAAGATCCTGATCCATCCCGACAGCAACCGCATCCTCAAGACCCTGGCCGAGGCCTACCCAAACGGTGCCCCTCAAGTCAGCCCGGGCATGAAGGAAGTCGAACTCGACGGCAAGACCCAGTTCATCTCCTTTACCCGGGTCAATGGCGTGCCGGGCGCAGACTGGTACGTGGCACTGGTGCTCGACAAGGACACTGCGCTGGCCATGCTCAGCGAGTTCCGTACCTCGGCGCTGATCGCCATGGCCATTGCCGTGGTCTTCATCATTGCCCTGCTGGGCATGTTGATCCGCGTGCTGATGCAACCGCTGTTGACCATGGGCCGTGCGATGCATGACATCGCCGAAGGCGAAGGCGACCTGACCCGCCGCCTGACCATTCACGGCCAGGATGAATTCGGCGCCCTGGGTACGTCCTTCAACCGTTTCGTCGAGCGCATCCACACCTCGATCCGAGAAGTGGCCTCGGCCACCGGCCAGGTCAACGAAGTGGCGCTGCGCGTGGTCAGCGCCTCCAACTCGTCGATGTTCAATTCCGACCAGCAAGCCTCACGCACCAGCAGCGTAGCGGCGGCCATCAATCAGCTCGGCGCCGCTGCCCAGGAAATCGCCCAGAACGCCGCCCTCGCCTCGCAACACTCCAGCGAAGCCCGTAATCTGGCCGAAGACGGTCAGCAGGTGGTGGATAAAACCATCGCTGCCATGCAGCAGCTGTCGGCCAAGATCAGCGATTCGTGCGGCAATATCGAAACCCTGAACAGCAACACGGTGAACATCGGCCAGATCCTCGAAGTCATCACCAGCATTTCCCAGCAGACCAACCTGCTCGCCCTCAACGCAGCCATCGAAGCAGCCCGCGCAGGTGAAGCCGGGCGCGGATTTGCCGTGGTGGCCGATGAAGTGCGCAACCTGGCCCACCGTACCCAGGATTCGGCGCAGCAAGTGCAGAAAATGATCGAAGAGTTGCAAGTCGGCGCACGGGAAGCGGTGCTGACCATGACCGACAGCCAGCGCCAGAGTGAAAGCAGCGTCGGCATCGCCAACCAGGCCGGCGAGCGCCTGGGCAGCGTGACCCAGCGCATCGGCGAGATCGACGGCATGAACCAGTCCGTGGCCACCGCCACCGAAGAGCAGACCGCCGTGGTGGAGTCGATCAACGTCGACATCAATGAAATCAACACGCTGAACCAGGAAGGCGTAGAAAACCTGCAAGCCACGTTGCGGGCCTGTACCGACCTTGAACAGCAGGCGGCGCGGTTGAAACAATTGGTGGGCAGCTTCCGGATTTAATCGCCGGGATAGGTCCTATCGCGAGCCGGCTCGCGGTAGGACCTATCCCGCTGGGGACCGTTTAGTCAACACGACCTGACGCAGGACTGAATTAGGACTAAACTCAGTCCACTCAGTTTTGAGAGGTCCCATCATGAAGCTGTCATCCCAAATCAAACCTATCAGCTATTTGAAAAGCCATACCGCCGAAGTCGTAAAGAGCATCACAGAAACCAGGGAGCCATTAGTCATCACTCAAAATGGCGAAGCCAAGCTCGTGGTCATGGATGTGAAAAGCTTCGAAGAGCAAGAAGACACCATGGCGCTATTAAAGCTGTTGGCTATGGGTAATAAGGAAATCGAGGAAGGTAAGTACCGAGATGTCGAAGATGTCTTCGCAGAACTGGACGCGGCCGACGAACGATGAGTTTGAAGATCGTAATCCTCCAATCGGCTGAGACCGATCTCAAAGAACTGCGCACTTATCTGATCGAACGATTTTCTGTTCAGACCTGGCAAAGCACCCATACCAGTCTTAAGGTTGCGATTCGTCATTTGGCGACACTCCCTTACGCGGGGTCGATCCCAGACGAAATAGAAAAGCTGAATCTTGGGCAGTATCGGCAGGTCCTGTCAGGAATGAACAGGATCATTTATGAAGTGCGAGGCAAAACGATCTACATCCACATCATTGCCGATAGCCGCAAAAGCCTGCCCGCGCTACTCATGAAACGGTTGCTTCGAGGCAATCAATAAACAGCCACTAAAAACGCGACCCAGGCCTGTTCAAAAACTCCACTTCCTCAGCCGTAGACTCGCGCCCCAACACCCCGTTGCGATGGGGAAACCGTCCAAACCGGGCAATGATTTTCTGATGCCGTTCGGCATAGTCCAGGTTGCTTTCGAACACCGCCCGATCCGCTTCCGGCTGCTCTCGCACCAGGTCGATAAACCGGGACACGGCCTCGTTCTGCACGGCGAGGTTTTCGCAGTGCTCGAGCACCAGGTAGATGAATACGCGCTGGATGGGTTTGAGCTGCCGGTCGAAACCCGCCGCCAGCCCCTGGGCCACCAACGCTTGGGCGCGGAGATCGCCGGAGAAGGCCTTGGGTGTGTCGCGAAAGATCATCCGCGGGAACTGGTCGAGCAGTATCACCAGGGCCAGCCAACCTTCCGGGTGCTGCGCCCAGTCGGTCAATCCACCGGCCAGTGCCTGATCGACCTGATCGCCAAAACGCTCACGCGCCTGACGATCATGGTGTTTGCCGAACCACAGCTTGTTCTTTTCAGCCGCTATTTCGTCCGGCGTCTCGGCTGAACCGAACCACCAATCAAGCAACGGCTGCCAAGGCTCGGCCATGATTTATTCCTTGTGATAGGCCGTGGCGCGCGCCACTTCTTCCTTCGAACCGAGGAACACCGCCACGCGCTGGTGCAGACCTTCAGGCTTGATGTCGAGGATGCGCTGGTGACCATCGGTGGAAGCGCCGCCGGCCTGTTCCACCAGGAACGACATCGGGTTGGCTTCGTACATCAGGCGCAGTTTGCCCGGCTTGGTCGGCTCGCGGCTGTCGCGTGGGTACATGAACAGGCCGCCGCGGTTCAGGATGCGGTGGACGTCGGCAACCATCGCGGCCACCCAGCGCATGTTGTAGTTCTTTTTCAACGGGCCTTCTTCACCGGCCAGCAACTCGCTGACATAGCGCTGTACCGGGGCTTCCCAGTGGCGCTGGTTGGACATGTTGATGGCGAATTCCTGGGTGGTTTCAGGAATGGTGATGTTCTCGTGGGTCAGCACGAAGCTGCCCATTTCACGGTCCAGGGTGAAGCCCTTGACGCCGTCGCCCAAGGTCAGCACCAGCATGGTCTGCGGACCGTAGATGGCATAGCCGGCGGCCACTTGCTGGGTGCCTGGCTGCAGGAAGGCCTTTTCGTTCAGGGCTTCGTTCTGGCTCAGGTACTCGTTCGGGCAACGCAATACCGAGAAGATGGTGCCGACCGGGGCGTTGATATCGATGTTCGACGAACCGTCCAGGGGGTCGAATACCAGCAGGTAGGCACCCTTGGGGTATTTGCCCGGGATCTGGTAGGCATTGTCCATTTCCTCGGACGCCATGCCGGCCAGGTGACCGCCCCATTCGTTGGCTTCGAGCAGGATCTCGTTGGAGATCACGTCGAGTTTCTTCTGCACTTCGCCTTGCACGTTTTCGGTGCCCATGCTGCCCAGGACACCACCCAGCGCGCCTTTGGATACGGCGTGGCTGATTTCCTTGCAGGCACGCGCCACCACTTCGATCAAAAAGCGCAGATCGGCAGGGGTATTGTTGCTGCGGGTCTGCTCAATCAAATAGCGACTCAAGGTAACGCGAGACATGGACGGCTCCGAAGAATAGGGGACGGAAAAACCAGCGCAGTTTAGCGCGTGTCGGGACTTAATTCCTCCTATGAGACGGGGAATGGAAGATTGAGTTCACAGAGTGGCGTCATCGCGAGCAGGCTCGCTCCCACACTTGATCGGATTCTGTCAGGGGAAACACAATCCAATGTGGGAGCGAGCCTGCTCGCGATGGGTGCAAAACACCCGCTTTCAGGATTTGACCGGCGGCTTGCGCAGCAGGCTGAATGCCATCGAGCCAAGGAACAACACGCTGAGCACCAGCACCGCCCACAGACCGATTTTTTTCCAGTTGGTCCCGACGACGGCCGGCGCGGTTTCGGCCGCCGGTGTTGAAGTCGTAGGCCCATTCACTGTCGCCGCCCCCAGGGTCGCCAGGCGCGATGGACGGTAATCGGGCACCAGCGTCGTCAGCGGCAGGCTGGCCGCCTTCACCGTCGCGCTGCCCAGCGCCAGGCTGTAGGGCCCTTCGCCACGCGCGAGGAACACCACTTGGGTCGGACGCACTGCAAAGCGCAGGGACGGCGCTTCGGTACCAAGGCCACCGCCGCGCTCGTCCACCGTCAACCTCAATTGCTGAACGGTCTGACCGGACAACTGCAGTTGGTTCTGCACCACATCCTGACCATTCTGAGTGAGCCGATACAACAAACCACTGCCCATCGGTTGCCACGGATGACTGCTCTCACGTCGGCCGGCCAGGGTCACCGGCGCCAGGCTGTTGGCCTGGCTCAGTTCCACCTGCACTTCTTCGAGATTCAACCCCATGGGCAACTGCCAGGTGTATTCGCCGGCCTTCGTGGTGCTGCCGGCCAATGGTTGCGACCAGGCCAGCGGCAACGGCAGGCTTTCGCGGCTGGCGCTCTGCAATTGGGCTGAAGTCAGCACCGGCGCGGAAGACGGCGAATCCCACAACAACCGCAGGTAACGCGCCGACTGTCCCGGCAGGCTGACTTCATGCTGCTCGACCCGCTCATCGGCGAAGGTCAGGCGTGCCACCTGACCTTCGCCCCACGCCTGCCAGTTCTGCAGGTCGTCGCTGGCTTCGATGGTAAAACGCTGGAAGCCGTCGCGCTCGCTGGTCCAGTCGAGGATCAACTGCTGCAAGGGGGCCTTGATCGCACTGGCGTCCAGCAGCCAGCCGCGCAGTTCTTCCTCACCTGCCTCGAGCCGACTGGCCGGCTGGACTTCCACCAGTGTGCCGTTGGCGTTCGACTGCACCCGCACGCTGGGGGCGCGCTCGTTGTCATCGGCCGCGTTGTACAACGGGAACCATTTCACGTCGGTGACGGTGCGCTGTTCCCGGCTCTGCGCTGTCTCGCGGACCAGCGCATACGCCTGGGGCTGCCCGGCCGCGTTGAAGACCCGCAGGTCGCTCAGGTCGGTCTGCCGCGCCTGCAGCTGGACCTCCAGCGGCAATGGCAGACGATACCACGGTCCTTCACCACTCAAGGTCAACGGCACCTGGTGGGCGAAGTCCGTCGGTTTCTCCTGGGCCGTAGCCGACAATGCCACCCACAACCCGACCACTCCCAGGCCGATCCGACTCAACTTGCGACTCAAGATGACACTCCCTCACTGACAGGCATCGACGGTTCGGCCTCCGCAACCGTTTCCGGACGTTTGGGCGGCAGCGGTGCGAAGTAGCCCACCACCAGCAGCAATACACCCACGCCGATAAACGACACGATCCGGGCCAGGCCACCGCGGTTACTCAATTCGACAAAGAACAGCTTGGCCACCACCACGGCAATCAGCGCGGCACCGATCAGCCATACCTCGCGGCGATGCCGCAGGTGTCCGCCGATCATCAGACCCAGGGCGATCAAGGTCCAGACCAGGGACAACCCGGCCTGCACGAACATGGATTCGAGCAGCGCATCGAGTTCGAACGGCACGTCCAGCCAATGGTGGGCGCTGCGCATCACCAGGGCGGTGAAGAACGAGAACAGCGAGACCCCGGCGACCAACTGGGCGACGTGTTCGGCATGGGCCCAACGGATCGCCAACTGCGTCACCGCACTGCGCGCCCATACGTAGACACCGAACAAGGCAAACAGCAAGCCCAGCTCCAACGGGTTGAGCAGCGGCACATACGGCAGCGGCTCGGCGACGCCATTGCTGAAGGTGTTGGCCAGCCAGAACCACCCCAGCATCAACACGGCCAGGGGCGCCGCCGCGTAGACGCGGTACTCCCGCTGCTGGTCCGACACAGGCCACGGCCAGGCCCGCGGCGCAGCCATCAGCACCAGGTACAGGCTCGGCAGGATCGCCCAACCCAGCCAACGCCAGGCGTTGTATTGCTCGGACAACAGTAGCAGGCCATAACGCAGCTCCAACGCCAACACGCCGATCAACAACCAACAACCGAGCACATGGGCGGTGCTGCGGACCGGATCCGGGAGCATCGAAGCCAAGCGCTTGAGCGACAGGAAATGCACACCGAACAGGATCAGCCAGGCCAGCCAGCCGAAATCCGCCGCCGGGTGGTAACGGCTGTGCCAGGTCGCGACCAGCACACAGCCCCCCGCAGGAATCAGCAAGGTGCACAGCAATCCCAGCGCCGGCCACCGCAAACGCAGCGCCAAAATCGTCCACGCCGCGACACTGAGCGCCGCGACAATCAGCAACAAGCTGCCCTGCAGATGGACCGGTGCGAAGCGCAGCACTTCGCTGACCCAGGTCAGTGCCCACCAACCGGCGCCCCAGATCAGCAGCAGCTCGGACAAACGCTGCAGGCCCAGGGCCTCGAATACCGCCGCCGGATGGCCTCGCTGCAGTCGCCACGCACCCACCAGCGCCGCCAGCCCCAGCACCATCGGCGTCCAGAAACCACTGTGGGCCAGGGGCCGCAGCCCCTCGCCGTCGAGCGGGCCCAGCAAGGCCGGCCCCGCCACCAGGAATGCCGCACCGCCCAGCAATTGCAGGAGCAGGCCGAACACGAAGCTCATGCGTTGTTTCAGGTACAGGCTCAACCAGATGATCAACAGGCCACTGGCGGCCCACACGCCGCTCGCCGTTTGCCAGGGCAGGACGAACAACACAGCGAGGTTGATCAACGCCAGCCCCGCCGGCAATACCACCGACAAACCGCGCAGCAACCGAACGTCGTTGCGCACCATCTCGTCGCGAGCGGCCAGCAACATGCCGCCAATCAATGCCAGGCCGATCAACGAAGCACTGAGCAAGCCGCTCCAGCCGGCAGCGAACACCGCCGCCGAATCCCCTTCAGCGCCGCGCAAGCGCATCAAGAACAGCGCGCCCCCCAGCAGCTGCACGCCGAACGCCGTGAACAGGAAGGCGCGAGATTGCAGGCGCAGGCCGACGAACAGCGTCGCCAGGCCGGCCAGCGCCCAGGCGATAGCGGTACCGTGGGTGAAGAAAAACAGCGGCGCCAGCAGATAGAGCGAGCCCAGGCCCAACACAGCCAGCGCCGGTAGCACCTGGCGCTCCCAGCTCGCGGTGTGCTCGGGCGGCGCCTTGCGCAATTGATAGAAGCTGAACAGCAAGGCCCCGCCAAGCATCAACGCACCCAATGGAGCGCCCTGAAGCAGGCTGCTTTGGCCGATCTGCAATTCACCGAAGAAAGCCCGCGCCGCGCCCAGCTGCAGCAACAAAGCAAACGCACGCGCCAATGGTCGCTGCTGACGCAGGCCCAGCCAGAAAATCCCCGCGCCTTCCACCGCCCATGCGGCCGTGGTCCAACGGGCATCGAGGCCCAGGGGAATCGCCAGGCTGGTAAAAATCACCCCCAGCGCCAGGCAGGTTTCGGCCAGCAACAGGGCGCGCCCCTTCATCAACACACGGGCCAGGCCCATGTAGATCATGCCCAGGACCAGGGCACTGAACGCCGCGGCCAGATCCAGGAACATCACCAGCGTGAGCTGCAAGCCGAAGCCCACCAACGGCGGACCGAACAGCATTGTGCCGTCCACATAATCACCCTTGCGCGCCGACCAGCGCAGCAGCGCTTCACGGCTGTCATCCTCGGGGCCGTCGCTCATCTCCAGCAGTTTGCGCCGGGTGAACAACAAGCCAATCGCCAAGTACATGAGGAAGAAGACGATCAGGAACGGCTCGGTACTGAAAAACAGTGCCGGTGTATATGACCGCAGGCCCCAGGCGATACCGATGCCGAAGGTGCCGACAAAACCGATCAGGTTGAGCAGGCGCCAGGCCTTGAACCAGGCGATCGCGAGGATGCCGGTATTGAGCAGGATGAAATAGCTGAACAGCGCGACATGGTTACCGCTGCCGGTAGAGGTCAGGATCGGCGCGGCAAAGCCGCCCAGGGCCGCGGCAGCCGCCAGCCCCAGGGCGTTCTGGGTCACCGCCAGGATCGCCGAGAACACCGTGACCGCCACCAGCAACCCCAACGCGGCCTTCGCATCGAGCAGCGGGTGCAGGCGCATGGCGGCGAACACCGTCAGATACAACACGGCGATACCGGTGCCCTGGAGCATCAGCGCATAACTGTTGTTGCGTTGGCGCAGCCACCAGCCCAGGCCCAGCAGGCCCAACGCACTGGCCGCAACACCGGCGTAACGCAGTTCGATCGGCACCACCATGCCTTCGGTGGCATAGCGCAATAGAAACGCCAGGCCGAGAAACAACAGCAACACGCCAACCCGCAATACGGTATTGCCACCGAACAGCCAGTTGCGCGCAACGGCCACGGCACGCTCGATGAAGCCGGGGCCGCGAGGGGCAGGCGGCGTGACAATCGGCTCCAGCGGCTCGGCTGCGCGGGCCTCGCGGCGGGAGGTGGCTGGTGCAGGGGTCCAGATGTCGTCGGGTAGCGGTTGACTGGCTTGCGTGACCATCGCCGGGGCCGGCGCCAGGTCAGGCGGTAGCTCCCAGACCAAATCCAGTTCGGGCTCTGGTGCTGCTTCGCTGCGAGCTTCGGGCTGCGGGGCCTGGGCCACTACGATCTCGGGTGCGGGGGCAGACACCGGCGCGGACACCGTGCCGCTCTCAAGCACGGCAAGACGTGCCTCCAGCGTCAGCAGGTTTTGCTGGGTCGCCTCCAGCAGACTCTGCTGTTTGCTGGCCTGGGCCCCGAGACGGCGCAGCCGCAAGACCAGAGCGATGCCGAGCCCCGACAATGCGCCTATCAGCGCATCGGCGAATGACTCATCCACCACCCAGCCGATTGCCAGGCCCAACAGCGTCAAAATCCATTGCATGGTTGATATCCCTGAGCGGCCCATTGCGGGCATAACCGGGTGATGCGGTGTATGGCTCAGTCTAGCGGAACAACCCCACACCCTGAGGGAGCGAGCCTGCTTGCGATAGCGCCCTATCAGTCGACATTTCCGTTAACTGACAGACCGTTGTCGCGAGCAGGCTCGCTCCCACAGGGGGTACTTTTGACTGAGCCATGGCATCGGAGCCCGGCGAAACTGGCGCTCAGTATATCGACGAAGCCCACTTGCCGTTGGGCTTCGCTCACATTTCTTACAGATGCTATTCCAGAGCTTTCCAGATGTCGGTGGCATATTCGCGGATGGTCCGGTCAGAGGAGAACCAGCCCATGCGTGCAGTGTTGAGTACTGCCGACCGCCACCACTGCTTGGAATCGTGCCAACGCTCCTCGACCTTGGCCTGGGCATTCCAGTAGGCGTCGAAATCGGCGCAGACCAGGAAGCGGTCATAGTCCACCAGCGCATCCACCAGGCCGGTGTAGCGCATCGGATCGTCCGGGGAGAATACCCCGCCACGGATCGCCTGCAACACATCGCTGAGGCGATGGGACGCGGCGATGTCCGGCGCGGCGCTGAATTCACCGTTGCGCTTGCGCGCTTCCACCTGTTCGGCCGTCAGGCCGAAGATGAACATGTGCTCACCTCCCACCCGCTCATGCATTTCCACGTTGGCGCCGTCCATGGTGCCGATGGTCAACGCGCCGTTGAGGCCGAACTTCATGTTGCTGGTGCCCGACGCTTCGAAACCGGCCGTGGAGATCTGCTCCGACAGGTCTGCCGCCGGGATGATGCTTTCGGCCAGGCTGACGTTGTAGTTGGGCAGGAACACCACTTTGAGCAGGCCGCGCACGGTCGGGTCGTTGTTCACCACCCGGGCGATGTCGTTGGTCAGCTTGATGATCAGCTTGGCCTGGTGATAGCTGGCGGCGGCTTTGCCGGCGAAGATCTTCACCCGCGGCACCCAGTCCACCTCCGGCTCGGCGCGAATCGCCTGGTACAGCGCCACGGTGTGCATCAGGTTGAGCAGCTGGCGCTTGTACTCATGGATCCGCTTGACCTGCACGTCGAACATCGCCGCCGGGTTCACGGCAATGCCCAAACGCTCATGGATCAGGTAGGCCAGGGCCTTCTTGCTGTGCAGGCGCTGCTCGGCGAACAGTTTGCGAAATGCCTGCTTGTCGGCGAACGGCTCCAGCTCGATCAGGCGTTCCTCAGGGTTGTCGAGCACGCTCGGGCCCAGGGCATCGACCATCATCGAGGTCAATTCCGAGTTGGCCTGGAACAACCAGCGGCGGAAGGTGACGCCGTTGGTCTTGTTGTTGATCCGCTCCGGGTAGAGCTTGTGCAGTTCCGAGAACACCGTGCTGCGCATCAGCTGCGTGTGCAACCCGGAAACGCCGTTGACGCTATGGGAGCCGAGGAACGCGAGGTTGCCCATGCGCACCCGGCGGCCGTTGTCTTCTTCGATCAGCGACACCGAGCGCAGCACGTCGAAGTCGTGTACCCCCTTGGCCCGCAGCGAATCGATGTGCTGAGCGTTGATCAGATAGATGATCTGCATATGCCGCGGCAGCATGCGTTCCATCAAGCCAACTGGCCAGGTTTCCAGGGCTTCGGGCAGCAACGTATGGTTGGTGTACGACAGCGTGTCTTGGGTGATCTGCCAGGCGGCGTCCCAGGCCACGTCGTAGACGTCCACCAGTTGACGCATCAGCTCGGCCACGGCGATGGACGGGTGGGTGTCGTTGAGCTGGATCGCCGCGTGATCGCCCAGGGTCAGGACCGAGGTATGCATGTTGCGATGGCGGCGCAGCAGGTCCTGCAACGAGGCGGCAACGAAGAAATATTCCTGGCGCAGGCGCAGTTCCTGGCCGGCTTCGGTGCTATCGGCCGGGTAGAGCACACGGGAAATACTTTCGGCCCGGGCTACCTCGGCCACGGCACCGAGGTGGTCGCCGGCATTGAAGCGCTCCAGATGCAGGTCTTCCACGGCTCGCGCACGCCATAGGCGCAAGGTGTTCACACTGGCACCCCGCCAGCCCACCACTGGGGTGTCATAGGCAATGGCCCGCACGGTTTCAGCCGGGGACCAGACCTGACGGGTCTTGCCGGTGTCGTCGGTGACAGTCTCGACACTACCGCCGAAGCCGATCGGGTAGACCACCTCCGGCCGCTCGAACTCCCAGGGGTTGCCGAAATCCAGCCAGTGCTCGGTCTGCTCCTGTTGCCAGCCATCGACGATCGCCTGACGAAACAGGCCGTGCTCGTAACGAATGCCGTAGCCGTGGCCGGCGATGCCCAGAGTGGACATGCTCTCCATGAAGCACGCCGCCAACCGACCGAGGCCGCCGTTGCCCAGCGCCGCGTCAGGCTCGAGCAAGCGGATGCGCTCCAGGTCGACGCCCAGTTCGGTCAGGGCTTCGCGGGCGGTGTCCAGCAGGCCGAGGTTGCTCAGGCTGTCGTAGAGCAAGCGCCCGATGAGGAATTCCAGGGAGAGGTAGTAGACCCGCTTCTGGCCCTTGCGATAGATCTGTCGCGTGTGATCCATCCAGTGTTCGACCATGTGGTCGCGGGCTGCAAGGGCAATGGCTTCGAACCAATCGTGATCAAACGCATGATCCGGGTCCTTGCCGACGGCATAAGTGAGTTTGGTCAACACAGCGTCGCGAAATGCGGCCACTTCAGCTTCGCGAACAAGTGGTTCTTGAGTCATGAATAAGACCTCGAACGAGCATGGAATTGTCTGAGCCTAGACGGTCTGACAGACGGCGAAGGCTCTTGGTTCGGTGGTTTTCCCCCGATGCCGGAGAATTGCCGCCAGGAAATTGCCAATGGATGAATGAATGCAGGGGCCATGCCGCCCAAGGAGGGGGTTTGCCGGAGCGAAAAAAAACCGGCGGATGGTCGTTCAAAATTTCACCAGTCCCGGTATGATCGCGCGCCCTGATGCATGCCGGTATACCTAGAATGATGAAGCCCAACCTGATCGCCGCCGCGGAGATCGACCGACTCGATACCTGGGCCAAGTACTCCGCCCCGATGTGCGGTTCCTGCGTGTCGAGCTGCTGCACGCTCCCGGTCGAGGTCAAGATCAAGGACCTGATCCGGATCGGCATCGTCGACGAGTTCGAACTGGGCGACCCGCCGAAAAACATCGCCAAGCGCCTGCAAAAGGAAGGGATCGTCGAGCGTTACAACCAGAAGTCGGAGATCTTCACGCTCCAGCGCATGAGCAACAACGATTGCCTTTATCTGGACCGCAAGAGCCGGCTGTGCACCATTTACGAGAAACGCCCGGACACCTGCCGCAATCATCCACGGGTCGGGCCACGGCCGGGATACTGTGCGTACAAGCCCAAGGAAGTGGAGCGCGAGCGTAATCCGCGGACGTTGGATCGGTTTTGACTATTTAGCGCCTGACCTACCGTTTTCGCCTCCCACAAGGACAGCGCTGAGCCTGTGGGAGCGGGCTTGCTCGCGAAAGCGGCCTGCCGGTCACTGCATAAACTCCATGCATAAAAAAACGCCCCCGGTCTCACGACCGGGGGCGTTTTTCATTCAGCCGGGGCTAAACGATCAAGCCTTGGCTTTCTTGGCAGCGCGGGTACGCTCGCCTTCGTCCAGGATCTTCTTGCGCAGGCGAATCGACTTCGGAGTCACTTCGCACAATTCGTCGTCCTGGATGAACTCCAGTGCCTGTTCCAGGGTGAAGCGAACAGGTGGAACCAGGGCGATGGTTTCGTCTTTACCCGAAGCACGCATGTTGTCGAGCTTCTTGCCCTTGGTAGGGTTGACGCCCAGGTCGTTGTCACGGCTGTTCAGACCTACGATCTGACCGTTGTAGATTTCCTGGCCGTGCTCGACGAACAGCTTGCCACGCGCCTGGAGGGTTTCCAGGGAGTAGGTCAGCGCCTTGCCGGTTTCTACCGATACCAGGACGCCGTTCTGACGGCCGGACATGTGGCCGGATTTCATGGTGTCGTAGCGATCGAAGATCGAGGTCAGGATGCCAGCACCGTTGGTCAGGGTCAGGAACTGGTTACGGAAACCGATCAGGCCACGAGCCGGGATGTTGTACTCCAGGCGCACACGCCCTTTGCCATCCGGGGACATGTTGGTCAGGTCGCCCTTACGCAGGCCCATTTCTTCCATGACCTTGCCCTGGGATTCTTCAGGGATGTCGATGGTGACGTTCTCGAACGGTTCCTGCTTCACGCCGTCGACGACACGGATGATCACTTCCGGACGACCTACCGCCATTTCGAAGCCTTCGCGACGCATGGTTTCGATCAGTACCGAAAGGTGCAGCTCACCACGGCCGGAGACCTTGAACTTGTCGGCCGAGTCGCCTTCTTCAACGCGCAGTGCCACGTTGTACAGCAGCTCCTTGTCCAGACGCTCCTTGATGTTACGGGAGGTCACGAACTTGCCTTCCTTACCGCAGAATGGCGAGTCGTTGACCTGGAAGGTCATGGAAACAGTCGGTTCGTCGACGGTCAGTGGCTTCATCGCCTCGACAACGTTCGGGTCGCACAGGGTGTCGGAGATGAACAGCTCTTCGAAGCCGCTGATGCAGACGATGTCGCCGGCAGCCGCTTCTTCGACGTCCACACGGTGCAGACCGTGGTGCCCCATCAGCTTCAGGATACGGCCGTTGCGTTTCTTGCCGTCGACGTCGATGGCGACGACCGGGGTGTTCGGCTTGACGCGACCACGGGCGATACGGCCAACACCGATCACACCCAGGAAGCTGTTGTAGTCCAGGGCCGAGATCTGCATCTGGAACGGACCGTCACGGTCAACGGCCGGTGCGGGTACGTTGTCGACGATCGACTGGTACAGCGGGGTCATGTCTTCAGCCATGTCGGTGTGGTCCAGACCGGCAATGCCGTTCAGGGCCGAGGCGTAGACGACCTGGAAGTCCAGTTGTTCGTCGGTGGCACCGAGGTTGTCGAACAGGTCGAAGATCTGGTCCAGAACCCAGTCAGGACGCGCGCCCGGACGGTCGACCTTGTTGATCACGACGATCGGCTTGAGGCCGGCTTCGAACGCTTTCTTGGTCACGAAGCGGGTTTGCGGCATAGGGCCGTCCTGGGCGTCGACCAGCAGCAGCACGGAGTCGACCATCGACATCACGCGCTCTACTTCACCACCGAAGTCGGCGTGGCCCGGGGTGTCCACGATATTGATGTGGTAGCCGTTCCAGTTGATGGCGGTGTTTTTCGCCAGGATGGTAATACCACGCTCTTTTTCCTGGTCGTTGGAGTCCATCACGCGCTCGTCGTTGAGCTCGTTGCGCTCCAGGGTGCCGGATTGACGCAAGAGTTTGTCTACCAGGGTGGTTTTACCATGGTCAACGTGGGCAATGATGGCGATGTTGCGTAGATTTTCGATCACTTGTGTATCTCGATCAGAGGATTCGGTGTGCTGACAGGTCGTGGCAGCGATTTACGTTGAGTCCGACAAAGCCGCTACAGCTTGTCGACGGCGTCGGGGGGCCGGTGACGCAGGCCACAGGCAAACAGCCCCGGGCACTTAGCTCGGTCGATAAACGCGCACATTGGCATGCCCCTCACTGAGCAGATGGTGGACATGCAGGCGACTCATCACGCCTTTGTCGCAATACAGCAGGTACTGGCGAGTAGGGTCCAGTTCCTTGAAACGCGCGCTCACTGCATAGAACGGCATCGTTTGTACCTCGATACCGGCGACGCTCAACGGGTCGTCTTCAGCGTCGTCCGGGTGACGGATGTCGATGATGATCTGACCGGCCAGCGCTTCGCCGACTTCTTCAACCTTGATGTCCTGGCCCAATTCGTCGATCACCCGATCGATCGGCACCAGCCTGGCGTTTTCGAGCGCACGCTCGAGCACCGCCATATCGAATTCTTTCTCTTCGTGCTCCACGCGTCCGCGCTTGGCGGCGGTCTTCGGGTTGACCGAGATGACGCCGCAGTATTCGGGCATGTGCCGGGCAAATTCGGCAGTGCCAATCGCGTTGGCCGTGTCGATGATGTCCTGCTTGTGGCTGGCGATCAGCGGACGCAGCACGAGCTTTTCGGTGACGCAGTCGATGACCGACAGGTTCGGCAGTGTCTGGCTCGATACCTGGGAGATCGCCTCGCCGGTGACCAGCGCATCGATGTGCAGGCGGTCGGCGATGCTGGACGCGGCACGCAACATCATACGCTTCAAAATGACGCCCATATGACTGTCATCGACTTTGCCGAGGATTTCCCCCAGGACTTCTTCGAACGGCACACTCACAAATAACACGCGTTGCGAGCTGCCGTACTTCTTCCAGATGAAGTGCGCCACTTCCATCACGCCCAGTTCATGGGCACGCCCGCCGAGGTTGAAGAAGCAGAAATGGCTCATCAGGCCGCGCCGCATGATCTGGTAGGCCGCGACCGTGGAATCGAAGCCGCCAGACATCAGCACCAGTGTCTGCTCCAGGGCCCCCAGCGGATACCCGCCGATGCCGTTGTGCTGGCTGTGGATGACGAACAACCGTTGGTCGCGAATTTCGATGCGCACTTCGACCTGCGGGTTTTTCAACGAAATACCAGCGGCGCCACACTGCCGGCGCAGTTGGCTGCCGACGTAGCGGTCCACGTCCATCGAACTGAACGGATGCTTGCCCGCACGCTTGCAACGTACCGAGAAAATCTTGCCGGCCAACGCATCGCCATAATGCAGCTTGCACTTAGCGACGATGTCGTCGAAATCCCCCAGCGGATATTCATCCACCTGCAGGAAATGCGCGATGCCCGGCATACAGGTCAGCCGCTCGGTCATCTCCTTCAGAATCCTGGGTTCGCTGACGCGGGTTTCCAGCTCGAGATTGTCCCACACGCCATTCACCACCACGACCGGGTCCAGATCACGGAGCACGGCACGGATGTTCTTGGCCAACTGCCGGATGAAACGCGTCCGGACCGGGCGGCTCTTGATGGTGATTTCGGGGAAGACTTTTACGATTAGTTTCATGAAAACAGCGCGCGAACGGCCAGCCGAAAAAGGGGGGCGCGGATTATAGCGGAAATTGCTCAAGGTTTGACCAATTAATGTGTGCCTGGTTTTCAATGCACCAAAACAGGTCTCGCACCGACCAATCCGCTACATTACAGTGCACGACTGTCTGACAATCTACCGTTCAAGCCTTCAAAAGGCGTGGGTTTGGTGCAAAAAACCCAAGCTGGGGCACTGGCATGCAATTTGCTCCCTTGTGAGGCAGGTTGCCATGGCAGAGTATTCGCGCCGGCATCACTCATATCTACGGGCAAACCATTACCCCGCCCGAAGCCACCCGGAGGACATATGTCGAAGTCGGTTCAACTCATCAAAGATCATGACGTCAAGTGGATTGATCTGCGCTTCACTGACACCAAAGGCACTCAACATCACGTAACCATGCCGGCCCGTGATGCCCTGGATGACGATTTCTTCGAAATCGGCAAGATGTTCGACGGTTCCTCCATCTCTGGCTGGAAAGGCATCGAAGCATCCGACATGATCCTGATGCCGGACGACGAAACCGCCGTCCTGGATCCGTTCACCGAAGAGCCGACCCTGATCCTGGTCTGCGACATCATCGAACCATCCACCATGCAAGGCTATGACCGCGACCCACGCGCCATCGCCCACCGCGCCGAGGAATACCTGAAGTCCACCGGCATCGGTGACACCGCTTTCTTCGGTCCTGAGCCTGAATTCTTCATCTTCGATTCGGTCAAGTTCAAGTCCGACATCTCCGGCTCCATGTTCAAGATCTTCTCCGAACAAGGTTCGTGGATGTCCGACCAGGACGTGGAAGGTGGTAACAAGGGCCACCGTCCAGGCGTGAAAGGCGGCTACTTCCCAGTACCACCGTTCGACTTCGACCACGAGATCCGTACCTCCATGTGCAACGCACTGGAAGAAATGGGCCAGACCGTGGAAGTTCACCACCACGAAGTGGCGACTGCCGGCCAGAACGAAATCGGCGTGAAGTTCAACACGCTGGTCAAGAAGGCTGACGAAGTGCAGACCCTGAAGTATGTCGTGCACAACGTTGCCGATGCCTATGGCCGCACCGCGACCTTCATGCCGAAGCCCCTGTACGGCGACAACGGTTCGGGCATGCACGTTCACATGTCGATCTCCAAGGACGGCAAGAACACTTTCGCAGGCGAAGGCTATGCCGGTCTGTCGGACACCGCCCTGTACTTCATCGGCGGTATCATCAAGCACGGTAAGGCCCTGAACGGCTTCACCAACCCGTCGACCAACTCCTACAAGCGTCTGGTCCCAGGCTTCGAAGCGCCGGTGATGCTGGCCTACTCGGCTCGCAACCGTTCCGCCTCGATCCGTATTCCTTACGTGAACAGCCCTAAAGCCCGCCGTATCGAAGCCCGCTTCCCGGATCCGGCTGCCAACCCATACCTGGCCTTCGCCGCACTGATGATGGCCGGTCTGGACGGTATCCAGAACAAGATCCACCCTGGCGATGCCGCCGACAAGAACCTGTATGACCTGCCGCCTGAAGAGGCCAAGGAAATCCCGCAGGTTTGCGGCAGCCTGAAAGAAGCCCTGGAAGAGCTGGACAAGGGCCGTGCGTTCCTGACCAAGGGCGGCGTATTCAGCGATGACTTCATCGACGCCTACATCGCACTGAAAAGCGAAGAAGAAATCAAGGTTCGCACCTTCGTACACCCACTGGAATATGAGCTGTACTACAGCTGCTGATCCAGTAGCGCTCGTACACGCGGCGTGAAACAACAGAGGTCTCCTTCGGGAGGCCTTTTTCATGGGCGCAGGTTACTGCATGATGACTGCCGCCCCTCCCGAAGAAGAGACTGTCCATGAACTTGCGCTTCACATCTGGCCTTGCCCTTTCGGTCGCGCTGTTGGCCTCCAACGCCCAAGCCACACCGGCTCCCGACGCTCTGACGCCTTTGCTGAACGCCATTGGCGAACGCATAGCCCTTGCCGATCAAGTGGCGCTGAGCAAATGGGACAGCCATAAACCGGTAGAAGACCGCCAGCGCGAGCGTGAAGTCATTGCCGCCGCCGTCGCCCAGGCGCCGGTCTACAAGTTGTCTGGTGAAACCGTTGAAGCGTTTTTCAGCGCCCAGATAGAAGCCAACAAACTGGTGCAGTACATCGACCTGTCCGACTGGGCCCTGGCAGGCAAGGCCCCGGACCTGCCGCGTCCGGACCTGGTGGGACAAATCCGCCCGCAACTTGATCGACTGCAAAAGCGCCTGTTGCAACAACTGGCCGATTTCACCCCCTACCGTACCGACCCACAATGCCCGACATGGCTGGCCCAGGCCACCCACAACAACAAACAGCACCCGGTGCACCGGCTTGCCCTGATCCGGGCGACTGCAGAGCTGTGCATAGCCAAAAACTGAGGCAATACACATCCCCTTGTGGGAGAGGCTGCTCGCGATAGCGGTGTGTCAGGCAATAGCCATGTTGCTGAGCGATCGCCATCGCGAGCAGGCTCCCACAGGGATTCCAGTGTGGGGACGTTTGGGGTTGGGCCAATCGCCGCCGTGTCCTATGCTGCATTCAACACTTTCAGTTTCCGGTCGATTTTTATGGGTCGTGTCTTTCCTGGCGTTTTGTTGCTACTGGCGCTGCCCGCAGCAGCCCAGATCTACAAATACACCGACGCCGACGGCAACACCGCCTATAGCAACCAGCCGCCCCAAGGCGTACCGGCCCAGACCGTGGAATTGCCGCCGCTCAACAGCATCGAACGCCAGTCTCCAACCCGCCCGGATGCGCCGACAGCTCCCGCCAACAGTGAAGCGCCGCGCAAGGCTTACGAAACACTCGAACTGACGGACATTCCCACCGAGCAAGCCCTGCGCGCCAACAATGGCACCTTCACCGTCGGCGTTCGGACGCAACCGCGCCTGCAAAGCCCTCATCAGTTCCGCCTGCTGCTGGACGACCAGCCCTACGGCCAGCCCTCCAACGTGCCGCGCCTGCAGCTGGTTAACATCGACCGGGGCGAGCATCGCCTGGCGGTTCAGGTCATCGATGGGGAAAACCTTGTGCAACAGAGCGAAACCGTTACGTTTACCGTGCAGCGGGTGCACCAGCCATGAGCCGCCGGGTGCTTGCGCTGTGCCTGTCGCTGGCCGCCTTGCCGGCGATGGCGCAGGTCTATACCTATGTCGACGCCCAGGGCAATCGGGTCTTCACTGATCAACCGCGCCCCGGCAATGCGAAAAAAGTCCAGCTGCCACCCGGCAACCGGATGTCCACGCCGCCTGCGGCTGCAACCGCGGCGCCAACCGCCGAAGCCCAGCCAAAACCCCTGTTTCATTATGAGATGCTCCGGCTGCTGATCCCGGAACCGGACGCGACGATACGCAGCACAGCGGGGGAATTGATCGTCACCGCCACCAGTGAGCCGGGGCTGAAAAAGGGTCATCGCTACCGCCTGCTGCTCGACGGTCGGCCCACTGGCGAACCAGGACCAAGCCCAGTGTTTGCCTTGAGTAACATCGATCGAGGCACTCACCAATTGGCGGTAGAAATCCTCGACGAGCAAGACCGCATCGTCGAACGCACCGCCAACCAGCCCTTCCACATGCAACGCATTTCCCTGGCACAGAAGCGCCGCATCAAGCCTTGCGCCACGGCTGACTACGGCCAGCGCCCCGAATGCCCTCTCGCTGACAAACCCGAAGAAGAAAGCAGCATCCTGCCGTTCTTCTAACGCCCCGCCCTGGTATCGCACTATATTGGTGCACATCGTTGCACCTCTACCCAAGGCGCGAACCCATTTTGGTTCGAAAGTACCCGGAAAAACTGGCAGAACGCCACGCAATCGGGCGAAAGAAGCCCTTTTCAGGCTCTAAACGCTTCTTTTCGGAGCCTTGGTTTGGTTTTTGCATTTTCCTTCTATCAGCGCGTTACATCGCGCGCGCAATTTGGGACCGGCCCCGAATTGCCACGCTTCAAAAGAGGTCCCGATGACCATCAGCGACGCACTACACCGTTTGCTACTCGACAACCTCACCACCGCGACCATTCTGCTCGACGCTGAACTGCGCCTCGAGTACATGAACCCGGCGGCGGAGATGCTCCTGGCCGTCAGCGGCCAGCGCAGCCATGGACAGTTCATCAGCGAGCTGTTCACCGAATCCGCCGAGGCACTCAACTCCTTGCGCCAGGCTGTGGAGCAGGCTCATCCGTTCACCAAGCGTGAAGCGATGCTCACCGCCCTGACCGGCCAGACGCTGACGGTCGACTACGCGGTAACCCCGATCCTGAGCAACGGCGCCACCCTGTTGCTGCTGGAGGTCCACCCTCGTGATCGCCTGCTACGCATCACCAAGGAAGAGGCGCAATTGTCCAAGCAGGAAACCAGCAAGATGCTGGTGCGTGGCTTGGCCCATGAAATCAAGAATCCCCTCGGCGGCATCCGTGGCGCTGCGCAATTGCTGGCCCGGGAGCTGCCCGAAGAAAGCCTCAAGGACTACACCAACGTCATCATCGAGGAAGCCGACCGCCTGCGAAACCTCGTGGATCGCATGCTCGGCTCCAACAAGCTGCCGTCCCTGGCTCTATGCAACGTCCACGAGGTACTGGAGCGCGTCGGCAGCCTCGTGGAAGCCGAAAGCCAGGGCTGCATCACCTTGGTGCGCGACTACGATCCAAGCATTCCCGATGTCCTGATCGATCGCGAACAGATGATCCAGGCCGTATTGAACATCGTGCGCAACGCGATGCAGGCCATCGGCAGCCAGAACGAGCTGCGCCTGGGCCGCATCAGCCTGCGCACTCGCGCCTTGCGCCAGTTCACCATCGGCCATGTACGCCATCGCCTGGTGACCAAGATCGAGATCATCGACAACGGCCCGGGCATCCCCACGGAATTGCAGGAAACCATCTTCTTTCCCATGGTCAGCGGCCGTCCGGACGGTACCGGGCTGGGGCTGGCCATTACCCAGAACATCATCAGTCAGCATCAGGGCCTGATCGAGTGTGAGAGCCACCCCGGCCACACCACCTTTTCGATCTTCCTGCCACTGGAACAAGGAGCCACATCGACATGAGCCGTAGTGAAACCGTGTGGATCGTCGATGACGACCGTTCTATCCGCTGGGTCCTGGAAAAAGCCTTGCAACAGGAAGGCATGACCACCCAGAGCTTCGACAGCGCCGATGGCGTGATGAGCCGCCTGGCCCGTCAGCAACCGGACGTCATCATCTCCGACATCCGCATGCCCGGCGCCAGCGGCCTGGACCTGCTGGCGCGGATTCGCGAGCAGCATCCCCGGCTGCCGGTGATCATCATGACCGCCCACTCCGACCTGGACAGCGCCGTGGCGTCCTATCAGGGCGGCGCCTTCGAATACCTGCCCAAGCCGTTCGATGTCGATGAAGCGGTGTCGCTGGTCAAGCGCGCCAACCAGCACGCCCAGGAACAACAGGGCCTGGAAGAAGTGCCGGCCCTGGCCCGCACACCGGAGATCATCGGCGAAGCGCCGGCGATGCAGGAAGTGTTTCGCGCCATCGGACGCCTGAGCCATTCCAATATCACTGTGTTGATCAATGGCGAATCCGGCACCGGTAAAGAGCTGGTGGCCCATGCCCTGCATCGCCATAGTCCACGGGCAGCGTCGCCATTCATTGCGCTGAACATGGCCGCGATTCCCAAGGACCTGATGGAGTCCGAACTGTTCGGTCACGAAAAAGGCGCATTCACCGGCGCAGCCAACCTGCGACGCGGGCGCTTCGAACAGGCCGACGGCGGCACGTTGTTCCTCGACGAGATCGGCGACATGCCGGCCGACACCCAGACCCGTTTGTTGCGCGTGTTGGCGGACGGCGAGTTCTATCGGGTGGGCGGCCATACCCCGGTCAAGGTCGATGTACGCATCATCGCCGCGACCCACCAGAACCTGGAAACCCTGGTACACGCCGGCAAATTCCGGGAAGACCTGTTCCACCGCCTGAACGTGATCCGTATTCATATCCCGCGCCTGGCGGATCGTCGCGAAGACATCCCGACCCTGGCCAGGCATTTCCTCAGCCGTGCCGCTCAGGAACTGGCGGTGGAGCCCAAGCTGCTCAAGAGCGAGACCGAGGAATACCTCAAGAACCTGCCGTGGCCCGGCAACGTGCGCCAACTGGAGAACACCTGCCGCTGGATCACCGTCATGGCCTCGGGACGAGAGGTGCATATCGGCGACCTGCCACCGGAATTGCTGAGCCTGCCCCAGGATTCGGCCCCGGTGACCAACTGGGAACAGGCCCTGCGCCAGTGGGCCGACCAGGCCTTGGCCCGTGGCCAGTCGAGCCTGCTGGACAGCGCCGTGCCGAGCTTCGAACGCATCATGATCGAAACCGCTCTCAAGCACACCGCCGGCCGCCGCCGCGACGCCGCCGTGCTGCTGGGCTGGGGTCGCAATACCTTGACCCGCAAGATCAAGGAATTGGGGATGAAGGTCGATGGCGGGGATGATGATGAGAGCGACGAGGGCTGAATTGCCTTTCACCCCGGCGTAAAACCCATGTGGGAGCGGGCTTGCTCGCGAAAGCGGCATATCAGTCAATTTGATGTTGGCTGACATGACGCATACGCGGGCAAGCCCGCTCCCACAAGTAAAGCTGCAGCGCCAGCCACATGAGCGCGCCGGTTGAAACCCTGGAGTCCCGTGCACCACACCAATGCACCACGAACCGCAACTGCGCGTTTCATTCAGGCCCAAACCAATCGAGCCACCACAAAAAATCTGTACCAGAGAAGCGAAAAGCCCCGGAATACGGGGCCTTGCGCGACATCAGAAAGTTTTTCGTGACAAGCCATTTAAAATTGGCACGCCCCCTGCAATAACCCAATCACTACCCAGTTTCGGGGACCTTGGTACAGGCAGGCCGGGGATTCCCCATTTTATCCGGGCTCATCGAGCCCACCGTTTTGGGGGCCTTGATACAGGCAGGTCAAGGTTTCCCTCTTTTATTGCTCCTGGAGACGGACCTCCAACCGCCAGCGGTCATCCGCCTCGCTGCCGGTCCACTCACCCCGCAACGGACGCGCCGCCACCAGCGTCAGCAGCAACCCCTTGTCACTCAAGCGCACCCGCCAGTTCACGTCCTTGCCGTTGAGTTTCAACTGTCCCTTCTGCGCCGAGCCTTCGGCTTCGAACAACAGCGCCACGGAGCCATCGACGATTTCCCCGTGCAGCTTGGGCTCATCGTTGAACCAGGCCACCAGCACCCCATCGCCCACCTCGATCCGCTGCAACACGCTCGGTTCGGGATTGGTCAAGCGGCCGATCATCAGGCCAATCATCATCCCGAAGATTGCCAGCGAGCCCATGACCCGCGGGAATAGCTTCGAACGCTCATCGGTTTGCAGCGTAGAATGCGCATCATCTTTGTTATCGGAGCCGTGCATGTTTCACGTCATCCTTTTTCAACCGGAAATTCCGCCGAATACCGGCAATGTCATCAGGCTGTGCGCCAACAGCGGCTGCCACCTGCATTTGATCGAGCCGCTGGGCTTCGAGATGGACGACAAGCGCCTGCGCCGAGCCGGTCTCGACTACCACGAGTATGCCACCTTGCAACGTCATGCCGACCTCGCCAGTTGTCTGGAAAGCCTCGGTCACCCGCGCCTGTTTGCCTTCACCACCAAGGGTTCGCGGCCCTTCCATGACGCCAGTTTCGTCGCCGGCGATGCGTTCCTGTTCGGACCGGAAAGCCGCGGCCTGCCGGCCGACGTGCTGGACGCGCTACCGGCAGACCAGCGCTTGCGGCTACCAATGCGCGAAGGCTGTCGCAGCCTGAATCTGTCCAACACGGTAGCGGTGGCTGTCTACGAGGCGTGGCGGCAGAACGGTTTCGCCTGAATTCATAACGCCAGAAACTCTGTGGGAGCGAGCCTGCTCGCGATGGCGATCGATCAGCAACATCGCTGTTGACTGACACACCGCTATCGCGAGCAGGCTCGCTCCCACAGGTTTTGTAGCCGGCTGTCGCGCTTACTGAACCGTCGCGCCGCCTTCTTCCTGCATGCGCTGCAGCTCTTGGGCGTACAGGGCGTCGAAGTTCACCGGGGCCAGCATCAGGGCCGGGAACGAGCCGCGGGTCACCAGACTGTCCAGCGCTTCACGGGCGTACGGGAACAGGATGTTCGGGCAGAACGCGCCCAGGGTGTGGCTCATCGAAGCGGCATCGAGGTTCTTGATCAGGAAGATCCCGGCCTGCTGGACTTCAGCGATGAACGCCACTTCTTCACCGTTCTTCACGGTAACCGACAGGGTCAGCACCACTTCGTGGAAGTCTTCTTCCAGGGCTTTCTGGCGGGTGTTCAGGTCCAGGCCTACGCTCGGCTCCCACTGCTGGCGAAAGATCGCCGGGCTTTTCGGGGCTTCGAAGGATAGGTCACGCACATAAATGCGCTGCAAGGAGAATTGCGGTGCGGCTTCTTCTTCGCTGGCAGCTGTGTTCTGTTGGTCAGTCATCGCAGATCCTTCTTACTTTAAGGTTCTTCAGGGGATTCAGGCCTGGAGCAACGCGTCGAGCTTGCCGGCGCGCTCCAGGGCATACAGGTCGTCGCAACCGCCCACGTGGGTGTTGCCGATCCAGATCTGCGGCACGGAGGTGCGTCCGGCCTTCCGGGTCATCTCGGCGCGCAGCTGTGGCTTGCCGTCGACCTTGATCTCTTCGAAAGCCACGCCCTTGTTCTGGAGCAGGAACTTGGCTCTGGAGCAATAGGGGCAGTAATCGCTGGAATAGACAACGACGTGGGTCATCTCACTTCACCAGGGGCAGGTTGTCGGCTTTCCAGGTCGCCACGCCACCGGACAGCTTGGCGGCGGTGAAACCGGATTTCATCAGCTCGCGGGCATGGGTACCGGCCGTCTGGCCCATGGCATCGACCAGGATGATGGTCTTGGCCTTGTGCTTTTCCAGTTCGCCGATACGCGCGGCCAGTTTGTCCTGGGGAATGTTCAACGCGCCGACAATGTGACCTGCGGCGAATTCCTTGCCCGGACGAATGTCCACCACCACGCCGGCATCCTTGTTGACCAGCGCGGTCAGTTCGGCGGTGCTCAGGCTGCGGCCGCCGCCCTGCATCGTATGGGCGACCAGCAATGCCAGCAGTACGACGAAGATACCGACGAGAATGTAGTGGTTAGTGGCAAATTCAATCAGGTGAGCAACCATCGAAGGAGGTTCCAGGGCGTTAAAATGTCGGCCAGTATACACAGCACTCAGGGTCGGCCAAACCCCGCCCGGCGGTGACGGCACCGGAACTTACCTTTAAACTGCCCGTCCCTTTTCCATCGTCTTCTTTTAACCAGCCACGAGTGGATTCCATGACTACCACGCCTAAACCTTTGGTCCTGATGATTCTCGACGGCTTCGGTCACAGTGACAGCCACGAATCCAACGCTGTGTATTCGGCCAACAAGCCTGTACTGGACCGCCTGTGGGCCACCGTGCCGAACGGCCTGATCTCCGGCAGCGGCATGGACGTCGGCCTGCCGGACGGGCAGATGGGTAACTCCGAAGTCGGCCATATGAACCTCGGCGCGGGCCGCGTGGTTTATCAGGACTTCACTCGCGTCACCAAAGCGATCCGCGACGGCGAGTTCTTCGAGAACCCGACCATCTGCGCCGCCGTGGACAAAGCCGTGGCCGCCGGCAAAGCCGTGCATTTCATGGGCCTGCTGTCCGACGGTGGCGTGCACAGCCACCAAGACCACCTGATCGCCATGGCCGAACTGGCCTTCAAACGCGGCGCCGAGAAGATCTACCTGCACGCCTTCCTCGATGGCCGCGATACCCCGCCGAAAAGCGCCGCCTCTTCGATCGAGCTGCTGGACGCCACCTTCCAGGCGCTCGGCAAGGGTCGCATCGCCAGCATCGTCGGCCGTTACTACGCCATGGACCGCGACAACCGTTGGGATCGTGTCGCCCAGGCCTACAACCTGATCGTCGATGGCAACGCCGAATTCAACGCCGCCACCGCCCAGGAAGGCCTCGAAGCCGCCTACGAGCGCGGCGAAAGCGACGAGTTCGTCAAAGCCACCACTATCGGCGAGCCGGTCAGGGTCGAGGATGGCGACGCCGTGGTATTCATGAACTTCCGCGCCGACCGTGCCCGCGAGCTGACCCGGGTCTTCGTCGAAGACGATTTCAAGGAGTTCGAACGCCCTCGCCAGCCAAAACTGGCTGGTTTCGTGATGCTGACCCAGTACGCCGCCAGCATCCCCGCACCCTCGGCTTTCGCCGCCGGCAGCCTGGAAAACGTGCTTGGCGACTACTTGGCGAAGAACGGCAAGACCCAGCTGCGCATCGCCGAGACCGAGAAGTACGCCCACGTGACGTTCTTTTTCTCGGGCGGGCGCGAAGAACCGTTCCCGGGCGAAGAACGCATCCTGATCCCCTCGCCGAAAGTCGCCACCTACGACCTGCAACCCGAGATGAGCGCTCCGGAAGTCACCGACCGGATTGTCGACGCCATTGAAAACCAGCGTTACGACGTCATCGTGGTCAACTACGCCAACGGCGACATGGTCGGTCACAGCGGCGTGTTCGAAGCGGCGGTCAAGGCCGTGGAATGCCTGGACACCTGCGTTGGCCGCATCGTTGACGCATTGGAAAAGGTCGGTGGCGAAGCACTGATCACGGCCGACCACGGCAACGTCGAGCAGATGTCCGACGAATCCACCGGACAGGCCCACACCGCCCACACCACCGAGCCGGTGCCGTTCATCTATGTCGGCAAGCGCGACTTCAAGGTCCGTGAGGGGGGTGTGCTGGCTGACGTGGCGCCGACCATGCTGATGCTGCTGGGGATGGAGAAACCGGCGGAAATGACCGGGACTTCGATTCTGGTTTGATTGGTTGGAACACCGCAAATCGACGGTGGGAGCGGGCTTGCTCGCGAAGACGCCGTGACAGTCTGCATCACTGTGGCTGGCACACCGCTTTCGCGAGCAAGCCCGCTCCCACATTGGTTTTGAGGTGTTTTTCCGGCCAGTTATCACACAGCCCCAAATGGGCGTTTTTTTTGCGGCGTGGGGCGGGCATACTAGGCCGTCCCTTTCCCTGGTATCGCCCGCCTCTATGCTTCGCGTCCTGATAGCCCTCGCTCTGACCTGCCTGCTCCAACCGGCCTTCGCTGACGAGCGCGCGCAAACCCAACAACAGTTGGAAGCCACGCGCCAGGACATTGCAGAGCTGAAGAAGCTGCTGGGCAAGCTGCAGGAAGAGAAAGCCGGCGTACAGAAAGAGCTGCGTGGCACCGAGACCGAAATGGGCAACCTGGAGAAACAGGTCGATGCCCTGCAAAAAGAGTTGAAGAAAAGCGAATCCGAGCTGCAGCGGCTCGATGCAGAGAAAAAAAAACTCCAGAGCGCGCGCACTGAACAGCAACACCTGATCGCCATCCAGGCCCGTGCGGCCTATCAGAGCGGCCGTCAGGAGTACCTCAAGCTGTTGCTCAACCAGCAGAACCCCGAGAAATTCGCCCGCACCCTCACCTATTACGACTACCTGAGCCAGGCACGCCTGGAGCAACTCAAGAAATTCAACGAAACCCTGCGCCAACTGGCCAACGTCGAAAAGGACATCGAACTGCAGCAGGCCCAGTTGCTGGTGCAGAAAAGCAGCCTCGACACCCAGCGCGAAGAGCTCGAGAAAGTACGCAAGGAACGCGCGGTGGCCCTGGCCAAACTCAATGACGACATGAAGGCGCGGGACAGCAAGCTCAAGGCTCGCGAGCAAGACCAGGCCGAATTGGCAAACGTTTTGAAAACCATCGAGGAAACCCTGGCCCGTCAGGCGCGAGAGGCAGAGGAAGCGCGGCAGAAAGCGCTGATCGCCCAGCAGGAAGCGGAAAAAAAGCGTTTACGTGAAGCCCAGGCTGATGCGGACGCGGACGACGCCCCGCGCAAAACGACGAAATACAGCCCCGGCGCGCTGGTTTCCAGCGATGGCGAAACCTTCGGCGGCGCCTTTGCTTCCGCCCGGGGCAAACTTCCATGGCCGGTCAATGGTCGATTACTTGCGCGCTTTGGTGAAACCCGCGGCGACGACACCCGTACCAAGTGGGACGGCGTGATGATCAGTGCATCCGCCGGCAGCCAGGTGCATGCCGTACATGGCGGGCGCGTGGTGTTCGCCGACTGGCTGCGCGGCGCCGGCCTGCTGGTGATCCTCGACCACGGCAACGGTTACCTGAGTCTGTATGGCCATAACCAGACGCTGCTCAAGTCGGCGGGAGACGTGGTCAAGGCCGGTGAGTCCATCTCCACGGTCGGCAACAGTGGCGGGCAGGATACGCCCGCACTGTATTTCGCAATTCGTCAGCAGGGTCGCCCCAGTGACCCGGCCCAATGGTGTCGTGCGCAAGGATAAGCGCGCCCATCCAATTAAGGAGTTCGTTCGACATGCTGCATTTGTCCCGCCTCACCTCGCTGGCCCTGACGATCGCTCTCGTGATCGGTGCGCCCCTGGCTTTTGCCGCCGGACCGGCCCCATCCGCGCCTGCCGCCACGGCCGCGACCACCAAGGCCCCGCTGCCGCTGGATGAACTGCGCACTTTCGCCGAAGTCATGGACCGGATCAAGGCCGCCTACGTCGAACCGGTGGATGACAAAATGCTGCTGGAGAACGCCATCAAGGGCATGCTCAGCAACCTCGACCCGCACTCGGCCTACCTGGGGCCGGAAGACTTTGCCGAATTGCAGGAAAGCACCAGTGGCGAGTTCGGCGGCCTGGGCATCGAGGTCGGCAGCGAAGACGGCTTCATCAAGGTGGTCTCGCCGATCGACGACACCCCGGCCTCCAAGGCCGGAATCCAGGCCGGCGACTTCATCGTCAAGATCAACGGCCAGCCGACCCGCGGCCAGAGCATGACCGAAGCCGTGGACAAGATGCGCGGCAAGATCGGCCAGAAGATCACCCTGACCCTGGTGCGCGATGGCGGCACGCCGTTCGACGTGACCCTCACCCGGGCGGTGATCCAGGTCAAGAGCGTGAAGAGCCAGTTGCTGGAGTCGGGCTACGGCTACATCCGCATCACCCAGTTCCAGGTCAAGACCGGCGAAGAAGTCGCCAAGGCCCTGGCCAAGCTGCGCAAGGACAATGGCAAGAAACTCAACGGCCTGGTCCTGGACCTGCGCAACAACCCCGGCGGCGTGCTGCAGTCGGCGGTGGAAGTGGTCGATCACTTCATCACCAAGGGCCTTATCGTCTATACCAAAGGCCGTATCGCCAACTCCGAGCTGCGCTTCTCGGCCACCGGCAACGACCTCAGCGAAGCCGTGCCACTGGTGGTGTTGATCAACGGGGGCAGTGCCTCGGCCTCGGAAATCGTCGCCGGCGCCCTGCAGGACCAGAAACGCGGCGTGGTCATGGGCACCACCAGTTTCGGCAAGGGTTCGGTGCAGACCGTGCTGCCGCTGAACAATGACCGTGCGCTCAAGATCACCACTGCGCTGTACTTCACGCCCAACGGCCGCTCCATCCAGGCCCAGGGCATCGTTCCGGACATCGAGGTGCGCAAGGCCAAGATCACCAACGAGCAGGACAGCGAGTACTTCAAGGAAGCCGACCTGCAAGGTCACCTGGGCAATGGCAACGGCGGTGCCGACAAGCCGAGCGGCTCCGGCGGCAAGAGCAAGCCGATGCCGCAGGATGACGACTACCAACTGGCCCAGGCCCTGAGCCTGCTCAAAGGACTGAACATCACTTCCGGCCGCTGAGATGGGCCGGCGTTTCATCCTCGGCCTGTTGTGCTGCCTGGCGAGCGTAGCTTTTGCGGCGCCCGGCACGCCTGAGGTGTCACCGCACAAAGCCTACCTGAGCCTGATCATCGACGACCTGGGGCAAAACCTGCCCCGGGATCGCCGGGTGTTGATGCTTCCCGGCCCGGTCGCCACCGCGATCATGCCCGACACGCCCCACGCCGCCGAGTTCGCCCGCGAGGCTCACCGCGCCGGCAAGATCGTCATGCTGCACATGCCTATGGATCCGGCGACCGGGCCGTTCGCCTGGCATCCTGAGCTACCGATTGAAGAGCTCGGCAAACGCCTCGACGCCGCATTCGCCGCTGTGCCCTATACCAGTGGGATCAACAACCATATGGGCAGCCGCATGACCGCCCAGCCCCAGGCCATGGCGTGGCTGATGGCGGATTTGCAACAGCGGCACAAGTTCTTCGTCGACAGCCGCACCAGCGCCCAGACCGTCGCCGCCGCCGAAGCCCAGAAGATTGGCCTCGCCAGTGTGTCGCGAGACGTATTCCTCGACGACGAGCGCACCGAAGCCGCCATCGCTCACCAGCTACAGACCGCCATCGACCTGGCCCGCCGCCAGGGCTCGGCCGTGATGATCGGTCATCCCTACCCGCAAACCCTGGCGGTGCTCGAGCGCGAACTACCCAAGCTCAAGGCCCAGGACATCGAGTGGATCGATATCAAGTCGATGATCAGCCTGCGCAGCAATCGGGCGATGGCGGGGCATGGGAAAGATGGGGTGTATCGGTAACCGCGGCTCGCTCCCACATGGACCTGTGAACTCCGTCCAAATGTGGGAGCGGGCTTGCTCGCGAAGGCGCCCTCACATTCAACATCAGTGCAAGCTGATCCACCGCTTTCGCGAGCAAGCCCGCTCCCACACTGGATCTTCAGCGAACTCAAATCTTATGTCCGCCCTGAATAGCCTGTGGGAGCCTGCTCGCGATGGAGGCGACGCGGTCTCAGAGATACCGCGCCATGATCGCGTCCACCGCCCCTTCCTTGCGCAGCTCATCCAGGGCTTTTTGCAGCCGTGCAACGACGTCGTCGGGCACATCCTTGTTCAGCGCCAGGTATAACTCGGCACTGTTGAATCGCAGCACGGTCTTGAGATCATTCACCCCTTCCTGACGTGCCAGGTAACGCCCGGCCGGGTCCCCGGTGGCCCACAGGTCGATCTGGCCGTTGACCAGTTTCCTGGCGTTGTCCTGATCGCGCAACACGACAATCGGCTTCAATCCCTGCTTGGCCAACGTCTCGGCGATTGCATCGCCCTTGTAGGCGCCGATCCTGTATTGGCGCGCCTGCGCCAACGAGTCGAGGGCAATCTTGCTGTCCGCCCTGGCAAGCATGATCCAGTCATCCGGACCGATGGGGCCAACCCATTTGAAGAGTGCTTCACGCTCCGGCAACCGCGCCATGACAAACACACCGTAGCCGGGATTTTCCAGGGCGAGTTTGTAAATGCGTTCCCAGGGAAAACGCAGCGTCAGGCTATAGCTGATATCGGCGCGCTTGAAAATCTCGCGGACGATATCCACGGCTATGCCATGGATGTTCTCGTCCTGGGCGAAGTTCTTGCCGTTCTTGGCCATGTTGTAAGGCGGGAAGTTCTCCGTCAGCAATACCAGTGACGTATCGGCGGCGCTGGCGGTGCCTGCGAGTATCAGCGTGGCACCGGCAAAGGCAAGAACGAGACGTTTGAGCATGTCGGGCTACCGCAATCCATGGTGTGCCCAAGAGTGCCTTGGGCCTGCAGACATGTCCACCGCCCGTTACTTTCGTGACACTTTCAACCCCTCAGAATAGGTGTTCGTGATGTCGCAGCTGAGGTAATTAATTACCGCCATCCGTATGCCTGCAACTGATTAATTGGAACCACCGGCCGTTGCCGGTTACGTTCAATTAATCAGAGACATCATTCGATGAAAACACTCTTTTTCCTGCTGGTTGGCGCGCTTTACTCGCTGGCTCCAAACGCAATTGCACACCCCTTGGATTACGGCGAAAACATGCAGAACTTCACGGCCTCGAAGGTCCTTGAAAATGCCGATGGATCGTACAACCACTGGCGAGGTATCGGGCGTCTGTACATCAAGGGTTCTTGTACCGCAACGCTTCTCGACACACGTGAACCTTCATTGACCGGGCCAACCCCTGCCTATGTACTCACCTCAGGACACTGTATCGAAACAGGCAATGGCAACATCGTGACGGATAAGCCGGTGAGCGGAATCATGCAGTTCGATTACTTTGCCGATACGCCCCAATTCAAAACCTATTCACTGAAAAAAGTCGCGTGGCGCAGCATGCAAGGTGTCGATCTGGCCATCGTCGAATTGGATGCCAGTCTTCAGGAACTCATCAATGAAGGAATACAGCCACTGGAGCTGGCCCAGCAAAAACCAGCCTACGACACTGACGTCTTAATTGTGAGCGCCCCACTCGGTTTCGAGAATGCCACGTTGCGCATGGCCGCCTGCACCTTGCAGCCCGCCCAGGAAATCATTGAAGGCCCATGGGTATGGCGAAATAACTTGATGACTCGCTGTCAGGACATAGCGGGAGGCAGTTCGGGAGGGCCCATTCTTGATCGTCATTCGAACGAGATCATCGGCGTGGTAGGCACCGGCAACCTGGCTGCCGGCCTGACCCCCTGCGACGAAGATGCACCCTGCACGCGAATAGGCGATAGCTACAAGGCGATTGCGGAAAATATATACGGGAATCCAACGGTTCTTCTCAATGGTTGCTTCATACAGGGCCATCTGGCCAGCGATGCGTCGTCCTCGTGCTCGCTCTATCCGGCCTTTACCGTGAGCGCCGACTCAAACGCTCCGGCGAGGTACAGGAAGCTGAAGAAAGGAGACGATGGCACGGTGCACACTCCAACGTGGGATTACCGCTTTTCCATCAGCACGGCTTTTTATCGCTATAAAACCGTTCGCACAGCAAAGGATTGCGAAAGTGGTCACCATTACAGTGACGCGATCAGTGCCAACGACAGCTTCATAAACTCCGAGATCGGTAGCCAGCCCGGTTTCTATTTCCTATGCATCCTCGGTGTCGACTCCGCAGCTCAAGGCGCTGAATTCGGACTCATCAGGAATAGCCTGTCTCTGCCAGTAGAACTCCTGGATGACCTTCCCACGGCACAACCCGATTTATCGATCACTACCGGCGTCATCGTAGAATTGGCACGCACCGAAAAACATCAGAGCTACGCCGCCAAGTTCGGTCCGGTAGAAACCACGGATTGCTCGAAGGATGCCGGATACGCAACCCACACCTACCTGGAGCTCCGGTTTGACGATACAAAACTGCCGGTGAAGCTCTGCACGATCGCCTACGACAAATCAGGACAGGCATCCGAGCCGAGGATCGACATCTTGAAGCCCACGACAGGCTCGCGAGATGCCGATCCGGCAACTCCCTGATTCAGGGCATCGGTTCTATCGGCACCGGCTCAGCGAATGACGATCCCGCGCTGCGCCATGTAGGCCTTGGCCTCCGGCACGGTGTATTCGCCAAAGTGGAAAATGCTTGCCGCCAGCACCGCGCTGGCGTGGCCTTCGAGGATACCGTCGGCCAGATGTTGCAGGTTGCCGACACCACCGGAGGCAATCACCGGAATGCCCAGGGCATCACTGATGGCCCGGGTGACGCCCAGGTCGAAACCACTCTTCATGCCGTCCTGGTCCATGCTGGTCAGCAGGATCTCACCGGCGCCCAGGCCTTCCATCTTCTTCGCCCACTCAACGGCGTCGAGGCCGGTGGGCTTGCGGCCGCCGTGGGTGAAGATTTCCCAGCGCGGAGATTCGCCCGGGCCGGACACTTTCTTCGCATCGATCGCCACGACAATGCACTGCGAGCCGAAACGCTCGGCGGCCTCGCCGACGAATTCAGGATTGAACACGGCCGCAGTGTTGATCGACACCTTGTCCGCACCGGCGTTGAGCAGGTTGCGGATGTCCTGCACGGTGCGTACGCCACCGCCCACGGTCAGCGGGATGAACACCTGGCTGGCCATGCGCTCGACGGTATGCAACGTGGTATCGCGGCCATCGACGCTGGCGGTGATGTCCAGGAAGGTAATCTCGTCCGCGCCCTGTTCGTCGTAGCGCCGGGCGATTTCCACCGGGTCGCCGGCGTCACGGATGTTCTCGAACTTGACGCCCTTGACCACCCGGCCGTTATCCACGTCCAGGCAGGGAATGATGCGCTTTGCTAGTGCCATGGTTAGTCCTCGAGTTGCAAGCTTCAAGCTTCAAGCGGCAAGAAAGAGCGGATTGCGATCGCGCCTTAGCTTGCAGCTTGCAGCTTACCGCTTGGAGCTGGCCGCATAGCCATCACAAAAAGCTTGAGCTTCTGCCACATCCAGCGTGCCCTCATAAATAGCGCGGCCCGTGATCGCACCAATGATGCCGGGCGCCTTGGCGTCGAGCAGTGTCTTGATGTCGCCCAGGTTGTGGATACCGCCGGAGGCGATGACCGGGATCTTCGTGGCGGCGGCCAGGGCGGCGGTGAACGGGACGTTGCAGCCCTGCATCATGCCGTCTTTGGCGATGTCGGTGTAGACGATGGCAGACACGCCGTCAGCCTCGAAGCGCTTGGCCAGGTCGATCACCTGCACGGTGCTGACTTCGGCCCAGCCGTCAGTGGCGACGAAACCGTCCTTGGCGTCCAGGCCGACGATGACCTTGCCCGGGAAGGCGCGGCAGGCTTCGGCGACGAACTCAGGCTCCTTGACGGCCTTGGTGCCGATGATCACATAGCTGACGCCGGCCTTGACGTAGTGCTCGATGGTTTCCAGCGAGCGAATACCGCCGCCGATCTGGATTGGCAGGTTCGGGTAGCGCCTGGCGATGGCGGTAACCACTTCACCGTTCACCGGCTGCCCTTCGAAGGCGCCGTTCAGGTCGACCAGATGCAGGCGGCGGCAGCCACCTTCCACCCACTTGGCGGCCATGCTCACCGGATCATCGGAAAATACCGTGGAATCTTCCATCCGGCCTTGACGCAGACGTACGCAAGCGCCGTCCTTGAGATCGATAGCGGGGATAATCAGCATGCTTTTTCCTTCGTCAAAAGAGCCACAAGCTGCGAGCCACAAGCTGCAAGCATGCGTTTATGTTTCTCTCTTGCAGCTTGAAGCTTGAAGCTCTCAACTGCTTTTTTCGAGTGCCCACAGGTCGCTTTCGATGCTTTCGAACCTTTCCTTAAGGTGCGCCTGCACGTCGAAAATCGCCCTGTTGTAATAGTGCGGAGCAATTTCGCGGGTAAACAGGTCAAGAATTTCCGCCGCCTCGAACGAACCCAGGTCCAATTCGAAACGCTCCTCCATGAACCGCTGGATCTTGCGGTTGGCCTCACTCTCCTGCTCGGGCGTGAGGCTGAGGATGGGCGGCTTCTTGCGTGCCATTACCAGCGGCCGTCCCACGCGACGAAATTCTGCAGCAGTTGCAGGCCATGGGTGTGGCTCTTCTCCGGGTGGAACTGCACGGCGAATCGCGACCCGTCGGCCAGGGCTGCGGCGAAATCGACGCCATAGTGACCGCTGCCCACCACCTGCCGCGCATTGCCGGCCGCGATGTAGTAGCTGTGCACGAAGTAGAAGCGCGCCAGGTCCGGGATGTTGTGCCACAGCGGGTGGTCCACCGCCTGCTTCACTTCGTTCCAGCCCATGTGCGGGACTTTCAGGTGTTCGGCGTCTTCATGCAGGTCCTTGCCGAAGAACTTCACCTGGCCCGGGAACATGCCGATGCAATCGACACCGCTGTTCTCTTCGCTGCGCTCGAGCAGAGCCTGCATGCCCACGCAGATGCCCAGGAACGGACGATCCTGGCTGATTTCGTGGACCAGCGCGTCGAAGCCCAGGCGGCGGATCTCGGCCATGCAGTCGCGAATCGCACCGACACCGGGGAATACCACCCGGTCGGCTTCGCGAATCACGTCGGCATCGCTGGTGATCAGGACCTTGCCAGCGCCCACATGCTCAAGGGCCTTGGCCACCGAGTGCAGATTGCCCATACCGTAGTCGATAACCGCAACCGTCTGCATTACAGGACGCCCTTGGTGGAGGGCATCTGCCCGGCCATGCGGTCATCGAGCTCGACGGCCATGCGCAAGGCGCGGCCGAAAGCCTTGAACACGGTTTCGATCTGGTGATGGGTGTTGTGCCCGCGCAGGTTGTCGATGTGCAGGGTCACGTTGGCGTGGTTGACGAAGCCCTGGAAGAACTCCTGGAACAGGTCGACATCGAAGCCGCCGACGGTGGCGCGGGTGTACGGCACGTGCATCTGCAGGCCCGGACGACCGGAGAAATCGATGACCACCCGCGACAGTGCTTCATCGAGCGGCACATAGGCATGACCGTAGCGACGGATGCCCTTCTTGTCGCCGATGGCTTTGGTAAAGGCCTGGCCCAAGGTGATGCCAACATCTTCCACCGTATGGTGGTCGTCGATATGCAGGTCACCCTTGCTGACGATGTCCAGGTCGATCAGCCCATGACGGGCGATCTGGTCCAGCATGTGCTCAAGAAAAGGCACGCCGATATCAAACCGGGCCTTTCCGGTGCCATCCAGGTTGATCGAGGCTTTGATCTGGGTTTCCAGAGTGTCACGCTCGACAGACGCCTTACGTTCGGCCATCACCAGCTCCGCAAAATCATTGGGCGAAAAAGGCAGCCATTATAGGGGCGCGAGCGACAAACAGAAACATGAACGGTGATATGACTGACGGGCTGGATGCCGAGTTATCGGGGATAGACATGTCCATACAAGCAAATGGACAGACCCAAAAACAATGTGGGAGCGAGCCTGCTCGCGACAGCGGTGGGTCAGCCGACTAAGATGTCGACTGACACTGCCTCATCGCGAGCAGGCTCGCTCCCACAAGGAACGCAGCGTTTGTTCAACTATTAGTGGAACAACACCGCCGTTTTCTGCAGGGTCACCCACACACCCCACGCCAACGGAATGCCCACCACCAGCCAGGCGGCGACCGCCAGGAGCTTGGTGCCCGGTGCGGCTTTCCACTCCAGGGAAGTGGTGCTGTCGGCGCCTTTGTCATGGCCCAACGCCTGTTCGGCGGCCAGTTCAGCGTCGGTCATGAAGTATTTGTCCGCTACCGGACGAACCATCAGGTTGCACAAGAAGCCCAGCACCAGCAGACCGGCGAGGATGTACAGGGTGATGTCATAGGCCGCGGCGCGTTCAACGCCAATGCTCAGCTGATATTCACGCAGGTAGTTCACCAGCACCGGACCCAGCACGCCGGCCGCAGCCCAGGCGGTCAGCAGGCGACCGTGGATTGCGCCGACCATTTGCGTACCGAACAGGTCCGCCAGGTAGGCCGGTACAGTGGCGAAACCGCCGCCGTACATCGACAGAATGATGCAGAACGCCGCCACGAACAGCGCGATGCTGCCCAGGTGACCGAGGTTCGGAATCAGCGAGTACAGGGCAACACCCAGGGCGAAGAACACGAAGTAGGTGTTCTTGCGGCCCAGGTAATCCGAGAAGGATGCCCAGAAGAACCGCCCGCCGATGTTGAACAGGCTCAGCAGACCGGTGAAGCCGGCGGCGATGGCGGCGATCTGGGCCAGTTGCGTGGCATCCAGTTGACCGAAAGGCAGGTCGTTGCCGAGCAATTTACCGCCGAACACTTCCTGCAGCAGTGGCGAAGCCATGCCCAGGATGCCGATACCGGCGGATACGTTCAGGCACAGTACCAGCCATACCAGGCGGAACTGCGGGGTTTTCCAGGCGACGTTCACGTGAACGTGGCGATGGGTGATCATCGCGTTCGCGGCTTTCTTCGGCGCCGGAGTCCAACCTTCAGGCTTCCAGCCGGTCGGTGGCACGCGGTACGACAAGGCACCACCGATCATGAACACGAAATAGATCGCGGCCATGACCAGGAAGCTCTGCCAGACGCCCACGCCGGTCGGCGAAGCGAAATGGTTCATCAGCGCTGCAGCCAGCGGAGCACCGACCATCGCACCGCCGCCGAAGCCCATGATCGCCATGCCAGTCGCCATGCCGCGCTTATCCGGGAACCATTTGATCAAGGTGGACACCGGGGAGATGTAGCCCAACCCCAGGCCGATACCGCCGATCACGCCGGAACCGACCCACATCAGCCAGATCTGATGGGTATAAATACCCAACGCGGAAATCAGCAGGCCACCGCACCAGCACAAGGCCGACACGACACCAGCCTTGCGTGGCCCGGCGTGTTCCAGCCAGCCACCCCAGATGGCTGCCGAGCACCCCAGGAAGATGAAGAACAGGGTGTAGATCCAGCCGAGCATCGAGATCGGCCAGTCGCACTGGGATGAAAAGACTTGTGAGATGAAGCTCATGTCGGGTGCGCAAGCCACCGGTTTGGTGATACCCAAGGCCTTGGACAGCGGCAACCAGAACACCGAGAAGCCGTAGGCCATGCCGATGCACAGGTGAATGGCCAGCGCGGCCGGTGGAACCAGCCACCGGTTGAAACCGGACTTGGCGATGATACGTTCCTTGGAAAGGAACGCAGGCTGGTCGGCAACGCCGCCGGCCGTGATGCTCGTGCTCATTGTGTATCCCCCAATTGTTAGAATGGTCCGCCAGCCACGCATCACCCTCAGCCTTATTTGCACGCAGGCGCGACTGTATTTTCTGGTGAAGCTCCCCGTCGGTGTGACATCAAGTCGCAGAAGGACGGGCGAACGGGTAAAGGTTACCATTTGCTCGTGACAGAAAAACCAAAGTGACATCACCTTTTTCACGTCATCTGTCTTATCGCACCCCTGTTTGCTTTCTATAGGGCAAAAGTCATTTATTTTTCAGGAGCTTCCATGCCCATTGTCGTCGAGCAGCTGATTGAAGCCACCGGCCAGGATCGGCAGGACCTGCATAAAATCTACCTGGACGCCCCGCCCTGGCTGCTCGAGCCGTTCAGCGACGCCACTCGGTTGATTCAGAATTACCTGCAGGATGGCTCTTTGATCGCGGCGCGCTTCAACGATCGACTGCTCGGCGCCGCACGCCTGCAACGGCACCAGAACGTCTGGCACTTGTCTCAGATGTGCGTACGAAGCTTGACCCGTCGTCGTGGCGTAGCAGAGCGACTGGTCGGCGAAGCACAGCGGATGGCCCGGCAAGAGGGTGCCGAACTGCGGCTGCTGGCCCCTGCCGGGCATCTGATGGCCCAGGCCCTGGCAGCCAAGTTGAAGTTGACGCTGGACGAAGGTTGAGCGCCACGGAAAAACGATCACCCCAACGCACCAGCAATCCACGGCGTTATACTCGCAGGCCAATTCTGAACTCAACCTATAAGGACTCGCCCATGAAAGCGTTCGGCAAAATCCTGGGTCTGGTACTTCTCGGGCTGTTGCTGATCATTGTGGCCTTGGGCTTCGCCCTGACCCACCTCTTCGATCCCAACGACTATAAGGAAGAGATCCGCCAGATAGCCCGCGACAAGGCCCACATTGAGCTGACCCTCAATGGCGACATCGGCTGGAGCCTGTTCCCATGGTTGGGCCTGGAACTGCACGAAGCCAGCGTCGCTACGCTGGCCAACCCGACACAACCTTTTGCCGACCTGCAGATGCTCGGTCTTTCCGTACGGGTAATGCCGCTGTTACGCCGGGAAGTACAGATGAGCGACGTGCGGGTCGAAGGCCTGAACCTGCGCCTCAACCGTGACAAGAACGGCCACGGCAACTGGGAAGATATTGGCAAGCCCCCCGCATCCTCAACCACAGCAGGCACGCCGGCACCGGCCGAGCAGCCTGCTCCGCCGGCCAGTACCCCGGCGGAAAAACCAACCCAGCCGACCCGCCTGGACATCGACAGCCTGACCGTGAACAACGCCCGGGTCGAATACACCGACGAGCAGACCGGCAAGCAGTTCAGCGCCGAAAGTATCCAACTGAGCACCGGCGCGGTCCACGACTCCACCAACATCCCGGTCAAATTGACCGCCTTCCTGTCCAGCAGCCAGCCAGCCGTACGCGTGCGAACCGAGGTCACCGGCGAACTGCGCTTCGAACGCGCCTTGCAGCGCTACAAGTTCGAAGACCTGAAACTGTCCGGCGAAGTCACCGGCGATCCGCTACAGGGCAAGATCCTGAATTTCAACGCCCAGGGCCAGCTGTTCCTGGACAGGGCCGCGAACGTTGCCGAATGGACCGGTATCAAGCTGTCCCTGAACCAGTTGCGTGCCCTGGGCGAGCTGAAGGTCAACGACCTCGACAAGACCCCGCAGTTGAACGGCGGCGTATCGATCGCCCAGTTCGACCTGGCGAACTTCGTCGACAGCATCGGCCAGAAACTGCCGGCCATGGGCGAAGGCAGCCTGACCAAGGTCGAACTGGTCAGCCGCATCGCCGGTACACCCAGCAGCGTCGAATTCAACAATATCAATCTGAAGGTCGACGACAGCAGCTTCAGCGGCCGTATCGCCGTGGAAGACTTCGCCAAGCAGTCCCTACGCGCGCAACTCAAGGCCGACACGTTCAACGTTGATCGCTACCTGCCGCCAAAGTCCGCCGAGACCAACAGCGCCAAGGCCGCCCGCGAGGAGGAAGTCAGCAACACCGAGGCCAGCGCCATGGCCGGCGCCGGCACCACGCCGTTGCCGAACGCCCCGACCCAGGGCGCCTGGAGCAACGACCGGCTCTTTCCGGTGGAGCGTCTGAGCAAGCTGGACCTCGATGCCGACCTGACTTTCGGCCTGTTGACCCTCGACAAGCTGCCGATCCAGGATGCGGCCCTCAAGGCCACCGGCCAGGGCGGCCTGTTGACCCTGGAGAACCTGCGGGGCGATCTGTTCAACGGCAACTTCGAAGCCAAGGGCACGCTGGATGTACGCCAGCCCACGCCGCAGTTGAGCCTGCAAACCCGGATCAACCGGGTGCCCGCCGAGAAAATCATCGAGAGCCAGGGCAAGAATCCGCCGGTCAAGGGACTGGTGACACTCAACAGCGCCGTCACCGCCAGCGGCAACAGCCAGAAAGCCTTGATCGAAAGCCTGAACGGCAACGCCGGATTCGTCATCAACGACGGTGTGCTGCTCAACGCCAACCTCGAACAACAACTGTGCAAGGGCATCGCCCTACTGAACCGCAAGAGCCTCAGCGGCGAACCTCGGGGCAAGGACACGTCGTTCCAGCAACTCGACGGCAACCTGACCTTCCACAACGGCGTGGCCAACAACCCGGACCTGAAAGTCCGCATCCCCGGCATGGCCGTCAACGGCAACGGTGACATCGACCTGCGCGTGCTCGGCATGGATTACCGCGTCGGCGTCATCGTCGAAGGTGACAAGAGCGATATGCCCGACCCGGCCTGCCAGGTCAACGAACGCTACGTCGACGTCGAATGGCCGCTGCGCTGCCGTGGCCCGCTGGAACTCGGCGCCAAGGCGTGCCGTCTGGACAACGACGGGCTGGGCAAGGTGGCGGCAAAACTGGCCGGCGACCGTCTCGGCGACAAGATCGACGAGAAGCTGGGCGATAAGGTCAGTCCCGAGCTGAAGGACGCGCTCAAGGGGCTGTTCAAACGATGAGAGCCGAGCAGTTTTCCTCCGCTGTCCTGGACTGGTTCGACCGCCACGGGCGTCACGACCTGCCTTGGCAACAAGGCATCACTCCGTACCGGGTGTGGGTCTCAGAAATCATGCTGCAGCAGACCCAGGTCAGCACCGTGCTCAATTACTTCGACCGCTTCATGGCCTCACTGCCGACCGTCGAAGCCCTGGCCGCCGCGCCGGAAGACGAAGTACTGCACCTGTGGACCGGCCTGGGCTATTACACCCGCGCGCGCAACCTGCAAAAGACCGCAAAGATCGTCGTCGACCAGTACGGCGGTGAATTCCCCCGGGATGTGGAAAAACTCACCGAACTACCGGGGATCGGCCTGTCTACCGCCGGCGCCATCGCCAGCATCAGTATGGGCCTGCGGGCGCCAATCCTCGATGGCAACGTCAAGCGGGTGCTGGCGCGCTTTACGGCCCAGGAAGGCTACCCGGGCGAACCCAAGGTCGCCAAGCAACTGTGGGCCACCGCCGAGCGCTTCACCCCACAGGACAGGGTCAACGCCTATACCCAGGCGATGATGGACCTGGGCGCCACGCTCTGCACCCGCAGCAAGCCCAGCTGCCTGCTCTGCCCTCTCAAGTCAGGTTGCGAAGCCCACATGCTGGGCCTGGAAACCCGCTACCCGATCCCCAAGCCGCGCAAGGAGGTCCCCAAGAAACGCACGCTGATGCCAATGCTGGCCAACCGTGAAGGCGCCATCCTGCTTTATCGTCGCCCTTCCACCGGCCTGTGGGGCGGATTGTGGAGCCTGCCGGAACTCGACGACCTCGACGACCTTCAGCACCTGGCCCTGCAACATGCCCTGGAGCTGGGCCAGCAGCAGGAGATGCCCGGCCTGGTACATACCTTCAGCCACTTCCAGTTGGCAATCGAACCCTGGTTGGTCCAGGTTCGGGAAAACGGCCATCACGTGGCCGAGGCCGACTGGCTCTGGTATAACCTCGCCACCCCACCGCGCCTGGGCCTGGCCGCCCCGGTCAAAACCTTGCTCGAGCGCGCGGCCGCCGTATTGAACGCAGGAGAGCTGTCATGACCCGCACCATCATGTGCCGTAAATACAAAGAAGAACTGCCCGCCCTGGAACGAGCCCCCTTCCCGGGTCCCATCGGCCAGGATATCTACGACAACGTCTCGGCCAAGGCCTGGGGCGACTGGCAGAAACACCAGACGCTACTGATCAACGAAAAACGCCTGAACATGATGAACGCCGACGACCGCAAATACCTTCAGGGCGAAATGGCGAAGTTCTTTTCCGGCGAAGAATATGCCAAGGCCGAAGGCTACGTGCCGCCGTCCGAATAAGCTGTCCGGACTCGGGGCGAATCGTAAGCGACGGTAATAATTAAATATTTTTTGAGAACTTGCTTGACGCCCCCCTGAAAAACCCGTTTAATGCGCCCCGTTGCCCAGATAGCTCAGTCGGTAGAGCAGGGGATTGAAAATCCCCGTGTCGGCGGTTCGATTCCGTCTCTGGGCACCAAAATACCGAAAACCCCGATCAAGAAATTGATCGGGGTTTTTTATTGCCTGTTGTTTTATCAGCGGACCATTCTGATGACAGGACCTTGGCCATGTGAGCGACACAAGGTTTCATGCATGGTCGCTCAGAGCGTTGTTGCACGTTCGCCTCTTCAGGGCTGCCCCATCTGACCAGTGTCCTTCCCAAACCCTTGGCGCTCGACAGGGTGGCGGATCAACGACCCGAAGAAAACTGCTTCCCGGACCGAACCAAGGCGGGAATCGCGCGGATGTAAATCAACTCACTGACCAGTTCCACCAGGGTCTGAGTGATGACCGCAGCCGCTGCAAGCCCTCTGATCTCTTCCGGTAGGGCCAGCGCCAGTGGGAGCACCACCAATGAATTACGCGTAGCACTGCTGAACGCCACCGATCTGGCCGTTGTCGCGGGCAACTTGAAGAGCCGGGCTACCCAGGCCCCCAGCAGCGGTGCCAGGAACATGAAGGCAACATAAACAGGGACGACCGGCAATAACTTATCCACGTCCCTGACAACCCACCCAATCTGCGAAGCGATTACCACGACCAAGACAGCGGCCATGGCCGGAACGGGCATCCAGGCCCAGGCGTTGTGCCACCTTTTTATGAAGGGTGATTTCTTTATCCCGGCAGCGGTGGCTATCGCCAGCACCATCGGCAAAACAATCAGCACCACAAAGGCCTCGACGAATGGGCCGATAGAGATCACAACAGCTGAATCGCCACTGAGCATAAAGGCCAGGTACAGGGGTAACAGCACAAGTTGCAGAAGTAGCAGTACCGGTGTGGCTGCCAGAGTCAGTCTGGAATCACCCTTGCCGATATGAGTGAATACCACGACGTAATCGATACACGGGGTGAGCAAAACCAATAAGGCGCCTACAAGGATCGCCGGGTGATGAGTGAGCCCCCTGGTCAAGGCCCAGACCAACAACGGAATGACGATGAAGTTTGCCATGAGAAGGGCCAGCATGAAGCGCCTGTTGCCGAGCCCTTCGCGAAGATCGAGAAACGGGATCTGGAGAAACATGGCGTACATGAGCACCGCGATGACGGGAGTCACCAGCACACTCAGGGCCTGGGAGGCAGCAGGCGCAGCAAGGCCGGCGATGGCCGCGACGATGACAGCACCGAAGTAGATCGAAATCTGGTGCTGCTCCAACCGCTCTTTGTTCAAACTATGTCCTTATGACTCGCGAGTTTCTTCGGATGGCAACCTGAACCCAGATTTAAAGTACCCGCATCTTACCTCACCCCGACCCGTTCCCACGTTGCATCACACAACTGGCGCGAGGTCCCGGCTCTTTCGCCGCGTCTGCGACTCGGCTACATTCGACTCCCACTTGCCCTCCCGACAAACGAGCCGACATGGACATCACAGACCTTCCCTTTGGCACCACCGACTGGTCAACCATCGAACCCACCGAACACAAAGGCATCACCGGCACGGCGTATTGGCGGACACGACAATTCGGGAACATCCGGGTGCGAATGGTGGAATATACGGCGGGGTATCTGGCTGACCACTGGTGCACCAAGGGGCACATCCTGCTTTGTCTGAAAGGTGAGCTGAACACCGAGCTGGAGGATGGACGGCACTTCGTGCTCAAGCCTGGCATGAGCTATCAGGTGGCTGACCAGGCCGAGCCCCACCGTTCTTCGACATCCCAGGGTGCCACCCTGTTCGTGGTGGATTGAGGTTCGAAGCATTGGCCTTGAGGCTGTAGGATATACAGCCTTATCTCACGTCAGGAATCCGGCCCATGGCATCGGCGAACAAACAGCAGAAACGTAACCAGCGCGCCAAGGCGAAAGCCAAGCAGAACCGCGTTCAACGTGCAGCTGCGCCGAATGACTTCCTGGACCCGAACGATGAGCGCATCGATCTGGAAACGGTGGATCTGTCCGATCTGTTCAACCAGATGCGCATCGCCGAAAAAGTCAGCCAGCAGGCCATGTGCGCGGCCTTCCTCGGCCATCCACTGCTGGCGCTGGTGCTGGAGCAGGAAGGTGAAGAAGAAGCCACGGACTTCATCTTTACCGCCTTGATCGAATATCGTCGCCTGACCATGGGTGTCGACGAGCAAACCGCGCTGGACTGGGTCGAAAGCCCCCAATTCCAGGCCGATTACGTCGCGGCGTCCCGGGAACTGACGCAAGCGTCCGATTAACTTCGCTGCCCACGAAGCTGCCCGGTCGAACCGGGTAGCCTGCGTCAGAATTTTCCGCACACCGACATTTTATTCGGACAGTGCCTACAGGTCCTGACGCAACTGACATAGCCCCGCCTCAAACCGATCCCGCATGAATCCGTCGCTTTTCACCCAGGCCAAACAGCCTCGTCCGGCATCATCAACATACCGATTGGAGCATTCTTTTTTGGACCGCCCACCACTTCGGCTGATACTCGATGAGTCCACTTTTACCCCAAGACGATCCAAAGCTTGCGCCACTGATCAACGAACTCGGTGAGCTGATCCAGCAGGCACGCCGTAAAGTGCTGCGCGCCGTTGATACGCTTCAAGTACATACCTGCTGGCAGATTGGACGGCATATCGTTGAATTCGAGCAGAGAGGAGCAGAGCGTGCAGCTTATGGAAAACGGCTGCTGCCAATTCTGGCGAAAACACTTACGGCGAAGTTTGGTAAAGGCTTCGATGCCTCGAATCTGCGCTATATGCGGCTTTTTTATCAGGCATTCCCAAAGTGTGACGCACTGCGTCACGAATTGAGCTGGACCCATTACCGCTCGCTTCTACGGGTGGAAAACGATAACGCCCGGCACTGGTACATGAACGAAACCGCCACGCAAAACTGGTCCACCCGCGCTCTGGAACACCAGATCGGAACCTTCTGCTACGAGCGCCTGCTGGCAAGCCGCGACCGGCCCAAGGTGAAGCAGGAGGCCTCGGACAACCTGAAAGCCTTCGAACTCGGCCCAAGGGATATCGTCAGGGATCCGGTCGTCCTGGAGTTCCTCGGGCTGCCCAATGCCGGCCTCCTGCTGGAAACCGATCTGGAACAGGCCTTGCTCGACCAGCTACAGGGTTTCCTCCTCGAACTGGGCAAGGGCTTCGCCTTCGTTGCCCGTCAGCAACGCATCAGCACCGAGAGCAGGGACTTCTACATCGATCTCGTCTTCTACAACTATCTGCTCAAGTGCTTTGTGATTGTCGACCTCAAGCGTGGCGAACTCAGCCATCAGGACATCGGCCAGATGGACATGTACGTCCGCCTCTACGATGACCAGAGGCGCGGCCCGGACGACAAGCCCACCGTCGGAATTATCCTCTGCGCGCAAAAGGACGAGTCGGTAGTGCGCTACTCCGTATTGCAAGGCAACGAACAACTTTTCGCCAGCCAGTACCAGCTTGTACTCCCTACAGAAGAAGAGCTACGCAATGAACTGGATCGTGAGCGGGCGCGACTTGAGGAACGAGCATCGGGCACAGCGGCTGAAGGCAACTGACCCCCTCACGCTGATCTGGGCATTATCCGAGTCCGAAGCGGTAAACTACCCGTCTAACAGACCACCGACCCTGCCAAAATGGCTTGAGGCGGACATTGCCACCTGACGAATTGGAAACCGAAGCCCGATGGCCTCATTGAATAAGCAGCAGAAACGCGCCAGGCGCGCCAAAGACAAAGCCAAGCAGATCCGCATGACCGGGCGCAAATCCATTCCAATGTATGGCGATCCGGCCCACGCTACCGCTCAGCCACCCGTCTACGTACTGGAGTTGTTCGCCAAACTGCGCGAAGCCGAAGCCGTCGGTCGAAGCGAATTGCTCGATACGCTGCTTTCTTCCCTGAGCGTGATGATCAGCGAACGCCCGGGCCTGCTGGATCTGAAGAACGCCGAGAACGAAAGCATGGCGGCAACCAACCTGGCCGCCGACATGCTGGTGGATTACCGCATGTGGGCCGACGATATGGACCGCGAAACGGCACGGCGCTGGCTCAGCACTCCCGAATTCATCAAGGACTTCAGCGAAGCGCTGGACCGTTATCGCCAATCGATGGAAGAGCCCGCCGGCGAGTAAGCCGATTGGCTATTCGTCACCGTTCCAATGGAACACCAGATTGCGTGCGGCCCCGTTGCCTATGTCGGCGGTGTCGCGGCGCTCTTCGCCATTACGTGTCGCCATCACGGCGTACTTGCCCGGCGGCAGTTGCACATAAACCAACGGTCCCGCGTCATCCAGCGTCAGCAGTGTTTGCCCCGATGCGTTGTGGATCGTGACGTGCACATCAGGGATGTATTTGTTTTCAGGCCCGACCGCAAAAATCATGTGCAGGTTGTACCCCTGCGCCTGCCTGATGGCCCGGGCCTCGTCCTCGCCAATACCACCGGACAGGTAGGTGATGCCGTTTTGCTGTAGCGGCTGAACCTGCACGCCGGCGTTGTCTATTGGAGCGAGGTTGGTGGCGTTGAGCATGATGGGGAACAGCAGTGCACCAATTGCGATAAGGCAATGGAGGGTTTTCATGATGGCAACTCCTGATTCTGGAAAGCCATCTCATTTGATTGGTTAACCAACGTTCGGGTTTAGATCAATTGGAAGTTGGCTCGAATGCAGTTTGGAATGAAACGCTCATCCGGTTAACCCTTCCAACCCCCGCCCAAAGCTGGCACCATCGCGCCTTTTTTTACGCGACTCCCCCGGATCTTCACCGGCAAACACGGTTCAAACAGCCGTTCGGTTGTTGATGGCGCGACAGTCTGCTGTGCCGATGCGACAAGCTGCCGCACATCACCGGTTTACCACCCGTAGCGCTGTTGGCTGCCGTTCGGACGCATGCTAGCTTGGCCGCCTCGCCAGGAAGGCTGCCAACAGCAAGGGAGCACTTATCATGAGGACCGCACATGGCCCAGGCCACGCCCGCGCTTGAAATCCGCAACCTGCACAAACGCTACGGGCAGCTGGAGGTGCTCAAAGGCGTCTCGCTGACCGCCCGCGACGGCGATGTGATCTCGATCCTGGGCTCCTCCGGTTCCGGCAAGTCCACGTTCCTGCGCTGCATCAATCTGTTGGAGAACCCCAACCAGGGCGAGATCCTGGTGGCCGGTGAAGCGCTCAAGCTCAAGGCCGCGAAAAACGGTGAACTGGTGGCCGCCGACGGCAAACAGATCAATCGCATGCGCAGCGAGATTGGTTTTGTGTTTCAAAACTTTAACCTCTGGCCACATATGAGCGTGCTCGACAACATCATCGAAGCCCCACGCCGAGTACTCGGCCAAAGTAAGGCCGAAGCAGTCGAAGTAGCCGAAGCCTTGCTGGCCAAGGTCGGCATCGCCGACAAACGTCACGCCTATCCCGCCGAGCTGTCCGGCGGCCAGCAGCAACGAGCCGCCATCGCCCGAACCCTGGCGATGCAACCCAAGGTTATCCTGTTCGACGAGCCCACTTCCGCCCTTGACCCGGAAATGGTCCAGGAAGTACTTAATGTGATCCGCGCCCTGGCCGAAGAAGGTCGCACCATGCTGCTGGTGACCCACGAAATGGGGTTCGCCCGTCAGGTTTCCAGCGAAGTGGTGTTCCTCCATCAGGGCCTGGTCGAAGAGCAAGGATCGCCACAGCAGGTCTTCGAAAACCCGCTTTCGGCGCGCTGCAAGCAATTCATGTCCAGCAACCGCTAACGGAGCAGTGCATATGCAGACTTACAAGAAAATCCTCCTGGCCGCTGTCGCCAGCCTGGTGCTCTCGGCCAATGCCGCGGAGACCCCAAAATTGAAAATGGGCATCGAAGCCGCCTACCCGCCGTTCAACAACAAGGACGCCAGTGGTCAGGTCGTGGGCTTCGACAAGGACATCGGTGACGCCCTGTGTGCCAAGATGAAAGTCGAATGCGAAGTGGTCACCTCCGATTGGGACGGCATCATCCCGGCCCTGAACGCCAAGAAGTTCGACTTCCTGATTTCCTCTCTGTCGATTACCGAAGAGCGTAAGCAGGCCGTGGACTTCACCGATCCGTACTACTCCAACAAACTGCAATTCATCGCGCCGAAGAATGTCGAGTTCAAGACCGACAAGGCTTCACTCAAAGGCAAGGTCATCGGTGCTCAACGCGCGACCCTCGCCGGTACCTGGCTGGAAGACGAACTGGGCAGCGACATCACGGCCAAGCTCTACGACACCCAGGAAAACGCCTACCTGGACCTGACCTCCGGCCGCGTCGACGCGATCCTGGCGGACAAATACGTAAACTACGACTGGCTGAAAACCGACGCCGGCCGCGCTTATGAATTCAAGGGCGACCCGGTGGTGGAAAGCGACAAGATCGGCATCGCCGTGCGCAAGGGTGACGACGACCTGCGCAACAAGCTGAACGCCGCGTTGAAAGAAATTGTTGCCGACGGCACCTATAAAAAGATCAACGACAAGTACTTCCCGTTCAGCATCTACTGATGCGGACGTGCCTGGTCGGCGCTGCTGTACCGCAGCGCCGGCCCTTAGCAAAGCCTGCCGCGATATGAACACATACCCATGATGATCGACCTCTACGGATTCGGCCCGGCGCTTGCCGCTGGCGCACTGATGACCGTCAAACTGGCGCTCTCGGCCTTGTGCCTGGGACTGGTGCTCGGCCTGCTCGGCGCCCTGGCCAAGACCTCTGCCCATAAGCCGCTGCAATGGCTTGGTGGCACCTATTCGACACTGGTCCGCGGCGTCCCGGAATTGCTCTGGGTGCTGCTGATCTACTTTGGCACCATCAATCTGATGGGAGCCCTGGGCAAGTACTTCGGCAACCCGGACCTGGCCCTCAATCCTTTCTCCGCCGGCGTCATCGCCTTGGGGCTGTGTTTTGGTGCCTACGCCACGGAAGTGTTTCGTGGCGCGATCCTGGCGATCCCCAAAGGTCACCGTGAAGCCGGCGTGGCCCTGGGCCTGTCGAAATGGCGGATCTTCACCAAGTTGATCATGCCGCAGATGTGGCGCATTGCCCTGCCCGGCCTGGGCAACCTGTTCATGATCCTGATGAAGGATACCGCACTGGTTTCGGTGATAGGCCTGGAAGAAATCATGCGCCACGCACAGATCGGCGTGACCGTATCCAAGCAACCCTTCACCTTCTACATGGTGGCCGCGTTCATGTACCTGGGCCTGACGGTCCTGGCCATGGCTGGCATGCATATGCTGGAACGACGCGCCGCCCGCGGCTTTGCCAGGAGCACCCAATGAACTGGGAAGTCATCATCAAATGGCTGCCAAAACTGGCCCAAGGCGCGACACTGACCCTGGAACTGGTTGCCATCGCCGTGATCGCCGGCTTGTTGCTGGCGGTTCCGCTGGGCATCGCCCGCTCCTCGCGCCTCTGGTACGTGCGGGCACTGCCCTACGCCTACATCTTCTTTTTCCGCGGCACACCGTTGTTGGTCCAGCTGTTTCTGGTCTATTACGGCCTGGCGCAATTCGACGCCGTACGCAGCAGCGCATTGTGGCCATACCTGCGGGATCCGTTCTGGTGCGCCACCGCCACCATGACCTTGCACACTGCCGCCTACATCGCCGAGATCCTGCGGGGCGCGATCCAGGCCATCCCCAAAGGCGAGATCGAAGCCGCCCGGGCCCTGGGCATGTCGCGACCCAAGGCGCTGTTCTACATCATGCTGCCGCGGGCCGCGCGAATCGGGCTGCCGGCCTACAGCAACGAAGTGATCCTGATGCTCAAGGCCAGCGCCCTGGCGAGCACTGTGACCCTGCTGGAACTCACCGGCATGGCCCGCACCATCATCGCCCGGACCTACCTGCCCGTGGAGATCTTTTTCGCGGCGGGCTTGTTCTATCTGGTGATAGCGTTCCTGCTGGTGCAAGGTTTCAAGCAGCTAGAACGCTGGTTACGCGTCGATGCCTGCCAGGGGCGCTGAAGCCGACGTGCTGACGGGCGCAGCGTTGCTCGCCCGCTTCGTCGAACTGGATGAATTTCTCACGACACACCAGGCGCTGTGGGAACCCCGCCCGTTTACCCACTTGCAACTGCCCTGGGAAACATCGTATCCGGAACTCGCCCAGTGGCTACGCCGGCGTTCGCTGGAAGATGCGGAGAACGACCATCACCAGCCCTGGCTGATCGAGCACGCGCCAGCGCCGTTTCCGCAGTTGGCGATGCGCTCCCATGCATTGAGCACTGTCGCGGAACTGCCCGGCAGACGACTCGAAGCGCCAACCCAGCGCCTCAACGTCGACGTACCCGGGCGCAAGTGGCAGCAGATCGAAGCCTTCGCCAGCCGCCTGCAATTCTCCACCGAACCGACCCACTGGCTCGACTGGTGCGCCGGCAAGGGCCACCTCGGCAGACGTTTGCTGCACAGTGACCAACGACTGACCTGTCTGGAATACGATCCAGCATTGGTCATCAACGGCCAACAACTCAGCCAGCGTCACCATTTGGCCGCCACGCACCTGCAGCAAGATGTACTGGCACCGGAGGCAGCCCAGGCGATCCATGCCGAGCACACACCGGTCGCCCTGCACGCCTGCGGTGACTTGCATGTCCGTCTGATGCAACTGGCCTCCGCCGCTGGTTGCACCCAGCTGGCGATTGCACCCTGCTGCTATAACCGCATTAGCGCTGACCGTTATCAGCCACTGTCCGACGCCGCACGGGACTCAGCCCTGCAGTTGTCCATCGACGATCTCGGCCTGCCACTGACCGAAACCGTTACCGCCGGGGCCCGTGTGCGCAGACAACGAGATCAGTCCATGGCCCGGCGCCTGGGTTTCGACCTACTGCAACGACAGATCCGAGGCCACAACGACTACCTACCCACCCCCTCATTACCCACTGCGTGGCTGGATAAATCCTTCGATCAATACTGCATCGATCTGGCAGCCCTGAAAAACCTGTCCATCGTTGGCTCGCCGGATTGGGTCGCCCTAGAAGCCGCAGGTCATCGACGTTTGGTCGAGGTGCGTAACTTGGAACTGGTGCGTGGCCTTTTCCGACGGCCACTGGAACTTTGGCTGGCACTGGATCGAGCTCTTTTCCTCACTGGAAAAGGCTACGACGTTCGCCTTGGCACTTTCTGCGAAACACCCATTACACCGCGAAATCTGATGCTGCTGGCAGAGCGTTGCCGAGGTGAAACAGCCTGTGGATAACTCTGTTGATGGAATATGCCTGGATCCAATAAATCCGCGTTTTGTTAAGCAAATTACAACTGATCATTTTTTGCTCATCAACAGAAAAAACCATTAAAACAGGCATTTGCAAGCAAACGAGAAGGCTGTCACAAAATCGCAAGACGCCATTCGTCCAGTCGTGTCCGTTGTGCATAAGCGCCCAAGCAAATCGGCATAACGGTCGAAAAATCAGGAGTGGAAAGCACCAGCCATCACATCCCTACCTGCGCCAAACAGGTCAAGGCGTGCTCCAGGTCCCCCTGAACAACCGTGCCTGCCAAGCCGAGGACAAACCAGGAAAGCTTCCGGTTCTCAGCCGACCTAAGGTCCGGGCAAAAATAGTCAGAATTCAGGGGTTTACAGAAATCACTCAATCGCTATAATCGTCGCCCACACGCCGGTATAGCTCAGATGGTAGAGCAACTGACTTGTAATCAGTAGGTCCCGGGTTCGATTCCTGGTGCCGGCACCATACAAGACGAAGCCCTCGCAGAAATGCGGGGGCTTTGTTGTTTCTGGAGGTTGAACCTTCCTAGGAGCTAGATAAGACCGATATCGCCTTATCGGCATCCACAGACCGAACCTTGCCTGCGCACCTACCCGTTACAATTTCACGTCAGGACAATGTTGACGGTCTCTTACACCGACCTATAATGCACCCCAACACACCCGCCAAGCCTAGGTTGACCCAGTCAGCAAGCTCAAATCGTGCGGGTTTTTTTTGCCCGGAGAAAACTACAATGAGGCCCTTCGACAAACCGGCTCTCAGCGTAGAACAGCAATTGGAACTGCTAAAGCAACGAGGTTTGCACATCGCCAACGATGATCGGGCCATGCGTTTTCTCGAAGTGGTCACGCTGTTTCGCCTGAGTCCCTATATGCGCCCCTTTCAGGAGTCAGATCCTGAACATACTTTCAAGCCCGGCAGCAAACTGAAGGCAATCGTCGATATCTACCGCTTCGATGGTTCGTTACGGCGCATCACCATGGATGCCATCGAACGTGTCGAAGTCGCCATACGAGCGACTATCAGCAATCATATGTGCCCCAAGTACGGGCCTGACTGGATAGCTGACGCGTCAGTCTTCTCCTCTTCATACTCACACCCCGATCTGTTGCGTCCGTTGCGGGAGCAATTGAATAAGGAACGCAACAAACTCAGACGAGATATCGACCGCATCAAAAAGGGCCGGCAAGCCGATGGGCTCCAACAACAGCGGATAGAAAACCGCATGCGTGACAACTACTTCCGATATTACGCTGCAACCTATGCCTCCCCTGAGCTGCCACCCGCCTGGGCGGTCCTGGAAGAACTCAGCCTTGGGACGGTATCTACCCTCTTCAATGCCATAGGCAAAAGCGCCGACAAGAAAGCTATCGCCACCAGATTCAGCCTACCCTTCGAAGTACTGGCCTCCTGGCTACACACGCTGACCTTCATTCGCAACTGCTGTGCCCACCACTCACGACTATGGAACCGAGAGCTCTCGATTCGACCGTCCTTACCTAAAGAATGGGCCATTCCCACTGCCCCCGCCGACCAGCCTCAGCCCAAACAGCGGCTATACGTCGTATTGACGATGCTGGCCTACCTAACCGACTTGATCAGCCCAGACAGCCAGTGGAAGCTTCGCCTGGCCGAAATCATGGATCAGCAGGAACTGGATTACTTGAGGCTCATGGGATTTCCAAATGATTGGAAAGATCAACAGCAATGGCGCCTAACGTAGAGAAACTGGAAACAGATTGCGGTAAATTCCCCGCTTCACTGCTGACTGACACCTCTATCCTGAGAAGGGCAGTTGCCTTCAAAAAATAGCGGAGGCAGCCGCAAAAAAGCTAAGCTGACAAGCCACGGCTGAATGCGGCCAACGTAGGGAAACGATGCATGAGAACTGACGAACCGAGCAAAGGACGCATCGCTAAATCAGCGCGAGATGAGTTCAGTTCTACTACGAAAAGCATGCTTGCACTGCGCGTTGCCTACCGTTGCTCATTTAGAAACTGCGACAAGACAACCATCGGCCCAAGCGATTCCGCCATTACCAAAACCATAAGCATCGGTGAGGCTGCCCATATCACCGCTGCTGCACCGGGAGGCGCGCGGTACGATCCCACCCTGACCCCAGAGCAGAGGACTAGCATCAGCAACGGGATATGGATGTGTAAAATTCACGCTCGGCTCATCGATGTTGATCCCTCTGTCTACCCCGCACACTTACTCCGCGCAATGAAAGCCGAGCACGAAGCGCGCATAAATCTTGAAATTTCCGGTTTAAACCCTGGACGAAACGCTTTTGACTTCATAGCCATCGGCCCGTCGATAGTTTTTGTCGGTGATTTAGTAGCTGCAGAGCAGAGCAAGTGGAGCTATCGCGTAGAGCACTTCGTAATAGGAAATCTTTCTGAACTGTTGAGATACATAGACCAGTTCGAAAGCGCAGATCCTTATGATAAATACGTGCTCGTCAATGAACTTGGTGACGGCCGCGAACTGTTGGCCGCGCCGTCATGGTCGAAAACCGGCAATGACTGCGTGATCACAACTCTGGTTAAGCCCAGTTTTCCGAAGATCGATGTCCATCAGCTTCCAATGACGATGGCACTGGGTGACGACCATGACTTTCAAATACTCAACGGAAGTCTCGCTCGTATAAGAGGCTTGGAGGCGCTCCCTCAACAAGTCAAAACGTGTCTTTCAATGAGCCGTGCGGAGTCCTACTTCGCTCCCAGCTACGGCACGCGAATTCGTGAGTATTCCGTCGGTTTCTTTGGCTCGCCCTGGCTTCCACGTCTAATCAAGCTGGAGGCGATTAGGATGGCCGCAATTCCATACGTAGACAGCCACGGCATAACACCGCCGACGACGCCGTTGCGCTGTGTTCGGAAGGTTATTTCGATTGAGCAAATCGACACTGTCGGTGAGGGTGGCTGGTATCGATTCCGTGTCGATCTCGATATTGAGGGGTTAGGCGAATGGTCACGCGAAATGCCAATCCTCATATCCGAGAATCTCTGAGTGCCTATCCGCCACGTAACAGGCGAGCCAGAGCCCGCGGAACATAAGGGTTTTGGCGTGTCCGCACGTAACAAGGAACCACTTAACTCATTGTTTTATAAGTCTTAAGCACCTTCCTTTTAATCAGTAGGTCCCGGGTTCGACTCCTGGTGCCGGCACCATACAAGACGAAGCCCTCGCAGAAATGCGGGGGCTTTGTTGTTTCTGGGTGTTCACTTTTCCTCCACACCCTGAAAAAACCTGTGGGAGCGAGCCTGTTCTGGTCAAGTTTTTCCGGACACCGATTACGGTGATCAAGCTGCCTGCTGCTCCATGGCTATTGGCGGCAGGTAGTTGTTATGGCTGTGGAGCCTGATTCGGTTGT